>JANQRT010000005.1 GCA_028284385.1 Opitutaceae bacterium
ATTTTGTGAAATTCCTTGCCGCGATGGTCTGTACCCATGCCATCAATACGAACTACGATGAAGCCCAGCTCGGCGATGGAGTGAAGTCGCTTAAGGGGGTTGAAAGCCTTCGGGACGAAGGCGCTGTGGGGGCCGGCATAGATTTCTTCCACGACGGGGTAGCGCTTGCCTGGATCGAAGTGGGAGGGCTTCACGATGATGCCGTAGATGTCGGTCTTTCCGTCGCGACCTTTGGCAACAAAGGGCTCGGGGATGGTCCAGCCGGTTTCCAGCAATTCGCTCCATTCGGCGGTTTCCAGCGTCTTTATCAAGCTTCCGTCATCCGATCGACGCAGTTCAGTGACCGGTGGTTGATCGATGCGAGACCAGGTGTCAAGGAAGTGGGTCTTATCCGGCGAAAATTCGACGGAGTGCGTTCCCGAGCCTTCAGTCAAGATGCGGAAATCTGAATCATCGAAGTTGATACTGCAGAGGTGTTGAAAGTAGGGGTCCTCTTTTTCGCGAAGCCCGTTGGCCATGAACCAGATGCGGCGTTGCTCGACATCGACATGCTTGACTGCCCTGACCACCCACTCGCCAGCGGTGATGCGATTCTTCACGCTGCCAGTCGTGGTGTCGTAGAGGTAAAGATGATTCCAGCCGTCGCGTTCGGATGTCCAGATTAGCTCCCCTGTATCCGGTAGCCACTTACGCCAGGTTTTCTCGGTCCAGTCGATAAAGGTGTTACTGCTTTCGGCGACGATTTCGCGGATCTCGGCGGTTTCCGCATTGATGGCTAGAATGTAGTAATTCTGGTGGCCGCGTTGATTGAAATTGAGATAGATCTCCGAAGAGTCGGGCGCCCAGGTGTACTCGATGAGACCGCTAGTATTGAAAGCGCTCCCGTAGGCTGAGAGATCGACGGGTTTCGGTCGAGGGTCGTCGATCGAAAAGAGAACCGGCGCGCTAACGGGCAGGGGATCGCCTGGCTTGATGTAGTCGATGGTGTGAGTCTTCGGTTGCAATTGGTCGTCGGGGGCGGTTTCGACGATCTCGATTTGCCGTTTCGGTTCGGAGCGAACCCGAGTGACGACGAAGCTCGAAGAATCGGGAGCCCAACTCGCTTTGAAAGCGTAGCCATCGGTGGAATCGCCATCGGTCGTGAGGACTTGTGTCGAATCGATGGATACCTTTTTCAAGGTGACGTTGCCATCTTTGATCGTGGCGATCCATTCGCCGTTTGGCGACAAGCCCTGATTGCGCGGCTTCGAAAGGGATGCGTCCTCTTGGGATTCGTCCTCGAGGGTGATGGCGGCGTATCCCAAACCTTCGCGAGCTCGAAAGGTTGCTAGCGGCCAGCGGCTTTCGTTGGCCACTTGCCAGACGTGTCCTGTGTAGGTCGATTGCGAGCGTGTTTCGCCAGGAGCGAGCGTTCCGTAGGAAACCTGCTTGCCGGATTGATTGACCCAATAGAGATCGAGGGTGAGATCAGTTCGGTTTTCGAAAACGATCTCGGTTCGTGTCGAACTGCTGGGGCTTTTCTTGGGTCCGGAGCGATTGCGGAATGCTTTTAAAGAGGCGGGCTTTATCTCTGAAGCTTCCAAGCGGTTGTCTGCCCGGTGGTAGTTCCATTGCTTGCCTTTCCAAACGAAACTCACAGTGTCATCGGAATCCTGGTACTTTAGTTCCGCGAAAGGGAGAGGACGGGTGTCGATTTTTTCCTTCGACTGCTCTTCGAG
Organism: Opitutaceae bacterium; assembly: GCA_028284385.1. Classification (GTDB taxonomy): domain Bacteria; phylum Verrucomicrobiota; class Verrucomicrobiia; order Opitutales; family Opitutaceae; genus JANQRT01. The sequence continues at coordinate 1,719 of JANQRT010000005.1, forward strand.
GAAATTGGCTAATTGTTCAGGGTCGAAAAGCACCTCTCTGGTTTCCGTCTCAGGGTCGATGAGAACGTATTCGAATTTGTCGGACGACGTTTCGATGCGATACCAGAAGCGGGAGCCGTTTTCCGACCAGTTTGGATCGACCGAGTCGCGGAAGACTTTGCCGTTTAGACTTTCTCCATAGGCTTCCGCCTTCTCGATCAGCGAGGCGATGGAGTCACGTTCGGTGGCGGACGAAAGCATTGGCGAGATGAGGGTGAGCATAGCGACACCGTTCCTGAAAGAGAACGCTTTGCTCAATCCGGACATCAATAGTTTGCTTAGGCGCTGACCGTGGCGAGCGGGTCGCTAGCCAGAGCCTTTTGGATGATCGCGTCGGTTTCGGCGAGTTCCGCGCCCTCGAGAGGAAGGCGAGGTGGACGGACGCGGTCGTATCCCATTTCTGGGCAGGCGAGGGTCTGCAATCGCTTTAGAAGCTGAACGAATTTGACCACGGTATCCATACGTAGCAGGGGTAGCATCCAAAGGTAGAGTTCCATGGCTTCTTCAGCTCGACCACTTGTACCCAGTTCCCAAAGACGAACATTGTGTCGAGGGAGCTGGCCACCGACGCCGGTGATCCAGAACTTGGCTCCCATGGAGGCTCCTTCGAGGGCGCAATCGTCCACTCCGACGCCGAGAACAAGACGATCGCCGGTCAGTTCTCGAATGGCGGCAATGCGACGAGGATCGGTGGAGGACTCCTTAACGGATTCCAAATTCTCGTGCTCGGCAGCGAGTTCGGCGATTTGTTCGGGAAGGAAGTCGGTTTTGTAGGCGATGGGGTTATTGTAGAGAATGCAGGGAAGATCGGTGGCTGAAATGACTGTAGACATGTGCGTCTTCATTTCACGCCAGTCTCCAGGATACTGGTACGGTGGAAGCACCATGAGGCCAGAACAGCCATTGTCCTTGGCCGCTTTGGCGAGATCGACGCATTCCTTGGTGGTGAGGGCAGCGATGCCGGGTATGATAGGAGAGCCAGGTACTGCTTCGACGTAGGTTTTTTGCAATGACACTTTTTCGCTGAAGGAAAGCGTCGCTCCTTCTCCGAGCGAACCGTGAGGCACGAGGGCCGAGCATCCGTTTTCGACGAGCCACTGGGCATGTCGAGCCATTAGGCCCAAGTCGATGCTGAGGTCTTCGTTAAACTGGGTGAGAGTCGCGGGCATGACGCCCTTCCATTCGATGGTCATTTTTACTAAAGGGCTTTTTTGAATTCCTGGTTGGGAGATGGCTTTGACAGATTTGCAACCGACTGCTTGTCGATGCCGTGTTTGAACGGATCTGCATGATCTATCAGCAAAGTCGACTCGCCGGTGATCCAGGCTGAGGAAGTGATGGTTGGGATAATGGCGTTTCCTTCGGCTGGCTGGTATGAGCCTTTCATCTGCGTGTTGAGAATGCTCGCCTGGCGATAAGTTTGATTTGGAAGAAGCAAGGCCGAGTCGGCAAGACAGGCGAGGCGGGCAGAGAGTCCAGTGCCGCATGGGGATCGATCATATTCATTTCCTGGGCACAAAACGAAATTCGTACTGTCCGCGTCAGTAGAGGAGGGTGGGCCGAAGACCTCGATGTGATCGATTTGCTGATCGTCGTCTCCTTTAATGCCTGCATTGTCGAGAGCTCGACGAACTGATTTGGTGAACGCGACAAGCTCTTCGATTTTAGCGTATTCGACTTTCGGACCTTGCTCGTCGATAAGGAAGAACCAGTTGCCGCCCCAGGCGATATCGCCTACGATTTTGCCGTAGTCGGGAGTTTCGACCTCAACGTTGGTTCGCAAGCGATAGCTTGGAACGTTTTCGATGGATACCTCGCTTTCCTCTCCGAGCTGGATCGTGACGACACCCACGGGAGTTTCGATCTTGTGTGAACCTATATCAATTTTTCCAATACGCTTTAAAGTGATGGCAAGACCGATCATGCCGTGAACGCACATGTTCAGATATCCGACGTTGTTGAAGAATATGACGCCTGCAGCGCAATCGGGATTACTCGGTTCCTGAAGGGCGGCTCCGACCATGGCTTCGAAAGCTCTTGGTTCGAGAACGGTGGTCTTTCTTACCCAATCGTGCTTTTCGCGCAGCGTCTGGCGTCGTTCTGACATGCTGCCATTCCCTAGGTTGGGACATCCTTCGATGATGACTCGAGTTGGTTCGCCGCCGGTATGCGAATCAATGACTTTAAGCTGCTGGAACATGCGCGGGTAAATAGGGATTTATGCTATCAAATCGGATCTTGTGAAAATTGCCAGCGCAGGCCATACAATCCGCATATTTAAGTTGAGATGGATACTGAGTCCTTTTTCCAGCGAATGAGTAGGCCAGTTGTTGGCGAGAGCCTTTTCGACCATGTGCCCGATATCGTGTATTTCGTGAAGGATATGGAAGGGCGCTATATGGCGGTGAACCAGACTTTGGTTTTACGCCTGGGAATGAAAGAAAAACGAGATTTGCTGGGAAAGAGAGCCAGCGAGGTTTTTCCCAATTCTCTCGGGGAAGCGTTCAGCGCCCAGGACAATCGGATCATCAGGACGGGGGTAGGCATTCATGGTCAGCTTGAGATGCATCTTTATCCCGACCGGAAAAACGGCTGGTGCTTAACCTATAAGGAGCCGATTTATCGAGACGAAGGAAAGATTGTGGGAGTGGCGGGAATATCGCGTGATATTCAATCTCCCAATGATCGTCGCGAAGACATGACTCCGGTTTCAAAGGTCACTAATTACATTCATGAGAATCTCGCCCAGCCGCTTCGGCTGCCTGAGTTGGCTGAGATGGCGGGTTTGTCCGTCTATCAGTTGGATCAACGCGTCAGGGACTTATATAATATTTCGGCAGGCCAGTTTATTACGCAATCGAGGATTGATCGCGCCTGCCATTTACTGAAACGAAGCAAAGACAGTATTGTAGATATAGCATTGGAATGTGGATACTCTGACCAGTCTGCTTTTACACGACAGTTCAAGCAGGTGACGGGTATGACTCCAAGCGCATTTCGACGGTCTTCCTAGCTGGATTTCCGTTCCGTTGATTCGCTATCGAGCGAGCTTTGCAGCTTCGGCCAAATGGCTATCCTATGTGGTCGCTTCTTTTGGGAAACTTCCCTATTTCATGAATCTTGCTGGGCTCAATCTTGGGTCGGGCTCGCCATCTTTTGCCAGCAGGTTTGCTACGAGAGTCCCCGTGACCGGTCCCAGGCTGAGGCCCATCATGGCATGTCCGGTCGCCACTGTCAGATTGTCGTGGAACGGAGATTTCCCGATGTAGGGGAGTCCATCTGGCGAACAGGGGCGTAGGCCGGCCCAAGGTTCTACGTTTTCGAAGTCTTCCGCTTTATACTTCGGGAAGTAGCTGGCGAAAGACTTGACGATGCCACGGACTCGGCTCGGGTTTATATTCGTTTCTCTGGTCCCAACTTCCATGGTTCCAGATACGCGAAGCGATTTGCCGATTGGCGTGACGGCGACCTTTGCTTCAACCAGAATAGAACTCAAGCGAGGCAGTTGCGGCGGGTTTTCTAAAGTTAATGAATATCCTTTGCCGGCCTGGAGCGGGAAGTTCAACCGGGCTGTTTTTCCCAGGCTTGGGGACCAGGAGCCGGAGGCGAGAACGAACTCGTCGCCTTCGATCCTAGTGTTGTTTTCTAGCGTAGCTGATTGGATTGATCCGTCTCGGAACTCGAAATCCTGGACGGCTGCTTTGTATTGAATTTTTCCTCCCAATGCGAGAGTGCGGGCTCGCAAGGCCTTTATGAGCCGTTTCGGATCGAGGTGGCAGTCCTGCTGAAAGTGGACACCACCACACACGTTCATATCGATATCTGGGTCTAATTCCTTCAGCCTTTCTACAGAGCAGATTTCGATGTCCATGCCCAGTTCTTGGGCCATCCTGGCGACGGCAGCTTCCTCGCGCAGCGCCTCCTGTGTTTGGCAAAGCATGAGAAGCCCCTTTGTTTCGAGACCGAAGTTTTCGTCTTTAGCCAGGTCAGTGAATAGTTCGCGACTTTCTAGATTCAAGGTGGCAAGGAGGTCCTTGTTGGCGTCGGTGTGCGACTGTTTGGCGTGTTTCCAAAAGAGCATGCCCCAACGGAGGAGTTCCCAACTCAAAGTCGGTTTGATGTAGAAAGGGCTTTCTGGATTCAGTAGCCAGCGTAGACCTTTGGAAATCATTCCTGGAGCGGCAAGAGGTACAATATGGCTGGGTACAACGAGACCGGCATTCCCAAATGAGCATCCTTCTTCATCTTCGGAGGATCGTTCGAGAACTATTACCTCGAATCCTTTCTTGGCGGCATAGTAGGCGGAACTAAGCCCGATGATGCCGCCGCCGATGATGACGACCTTCTTTGGTTTTACTGACACGCTTTTAATTGTAGCAGGGGTATCTTGTTGTTAAGTCCAGTTTCGTCCCGTTATTCGGCAAAAGGTGGATGGATCGACGTCGTTGGTCGATACGTCTTTTATTCAATTAGGGTAATGCTAGCCACGCTTCGCTCCTTAGCTACACAGGGCACGCTACGCTCGCCCTGCATTTCGACGTAGCGTGGTGCTCAGAAGAGGACTCGAACCTCCACGCCTCGCGGCACATGAACCTGAATCATGCGTGTCTACCAATTCCACCACCTGAGCATGTCCTTTGGATGGGATGTGTCAGGAAAGTGAATTGGGAATTCTGGGCAAGAAAAATTCCGCTTGGCCTTAATCGCTGCCTATGCTGGATTTGAAATGAATTTATGCTACTCGATGTAAACGATTTGAAGGTTTCCTTTCATTCGCGCGAAGGCGTGAATCATGCGGTTAAAGGCATTTCGTTTTCTTTGGAGAAGGGGAAGACATTGGCTATTGTGGGCGAGAGCGGCAGTGGCAAAAGCGTCACCTGCATGGGTTTGACTCGTTTGCTCCCTCCGCCTCCGAATTGTCTTATCGAGGGTCAGGCTTTATTGGATGGGACGGATACGCTTTCGTTGAGCTCAAAGCAGCTACGCGCAATAAGAGGCAAGCAGATCGCCTATATTTTTCAGGAGCCGTCCACGTCATTGAATCCCTACTACACGGTTGGCAGTCAGATTGCTGAAGCGATTCGATACCATCGAAAGGACGTCGACGATGTTTGGGGAGAGGTTGTTTCGCTATTAGATCAAGTGGGTATTAGGGATGCCGGGAAACGTTGTCGTGATTATCCACACCAGATGAGCGGCGGTATGAAACAGCGCGTGATGATCGCCATGGCCTTGGCTTGTCAGCCACGCATCCTGATTGCCGACGAGCCGACGACGGCTTTGGATGTGACGATTGAGGCCCAGATTATCGATCTGCTCCGCGAGCTTCGATCTGCTCACGACATGTCGATTATTCTCATTACCCATAACTTCGGGATTGTCGATGGCTTCGCCGACGAGATCGCGGTCATGTTTAGAGGCGAGATTGTGGAGAATGGTCCCGCGGAATCCATCTTAGCTAAGCCGCAGCATCCCTACACTCAGGCCCTTATTCGCTGCATTCCGAAGCTTGGCGAGAAACGAGAACGACTTCCAGTCGTCGACTATAGTTCATTTGCCAGTTAGTTTGTATGGAAAAATCTGAGACACCTCTGCTTCAAGTCGAAAATCTTTCAGTCACCTATAAGGCTAGGAGAGGTGGATTTATAAAGTACACAGAGCTGATCCATGCGGTCCGTGGGGTGAGTTTCAAAGCCTGGCGAGGCAAGACGCTTGGTCTAGTTGGCGAGAGCGGCAGTGGCAAAAGCACGATTGGTAAAGCCATTCTCAGGCTCGCTCCCTTGGCTGGTGGGACGATCACCTACGAAGAAGAAACGATCTCTCGCCTGGATGAGAAAGCGTTCATGCCCTATCGAAAGAAGATCCAGACTATTTTTCAGGATCCTTACGCCTCCATGAATCCCCGTCTTCCCATCGGCTCTATCGTTTCCGAGCCCCTCATCGTTCATGCGAAGGAAATGAGCAAGGCAGACCGACTTGAACGCGTGGCGGATCTGCTTGATAAGGTGGGATTGCCAAGGGACGCCATCAATCGCTATCCACACCAATTTAGCGGCGGTCAGCGACAGCGAATCTGCATCGCTCGGGCATTGAGCTCGCAGCCGGACTTCATTATCTGTGACGAGTGCGTCAGCGCGTTGGATGTGAGCGTTCAGGCTCAGATCGTCAATCTGCTACAGGATTTGCAGGAGGAATTCGGGATCACCTATCTGTTCATTGCGCACGACCTGGCCGTCGTGGAGCACATTTGTCACGACGTGCTGGTCATGGAGGACGGTGTCATCGTAGAGCAGGCGGATTCAGAAAGTATCTACCATAGTCCACAGCATCCTTATACGCGCAAGCTGCTCGATGCCGTGCCTCGGATGCCTACTATCGTGAGCGTTGGTGGTGCCGAATAAGCAGTTTGAGTAACGAATTTCTGCCAAATGTCTATTGGCTTGATTGTTGCTCGCCTTTTAAGCGATTTTCGATTCAGCCTAATTAAGTTTTATAATGCATATTGACTGGAATGATTTGAAGGCGAGGATCGGTTTCGATCCGGAAACCGGCCAAAACGTCTTTGATGAGGAGCGCCTCATCGAGTACATTAACATTAAGCTACGTTCACGTGGAGCTCCTATTTACGGCAAGGCAGAGGACTTTCCGCTCCTTGAAATGAGCGACTCCCTACTGCAAAGCGTTCGGGAGAAAAACCGTCTTCTTAAAGACCACCTCTGTCCTGTCGACCAGTCGTTCCAGTCTTACCTCGAGAAACTTTTCGAGCCTTACGATTTGCCGCAAAGAATCTGGGTTCCGACCGAAACGCTGGTGCTTGAGCGATACGGAATGGCCAGAGCCCTTTCCTTGCCGCCGAATTCCGATAAGTTCGAGTCCGACATTATCAGTTCATTTCGAGTCAAGCAGGGCATTATCAACAATCCCGCAAAAGATCGTCGCACCACCAAAGGCGTTTTTCATGTAGTTGAAGATGGACTACCCGTTCCAGCGGACAAGAAACGGGTCCCTGTTCCTACCTTCGCCAAGCTATTAGAGGCGGCCCTCAATCCGCCTAGCGATCTACTCGAGCTGCCTTTCACTTCTTGCCAGGAGGATAAAGCGCGGCTCTTTGTGTCTCTCCTCTTGCGGCCGATCGTCTGTCCTAAGGTTCCGGGCGTTACCAAGGAAAAGCGAACGGAAGTCCGCTTTTTCGCTCCTGGGAATCTGGTCAGCAATCTCGATTTCGTGGAATCCATTTTCGGCAACGCGGGCGATCCTTTCCTCGTGGAAAACGATGCGCGCTTGGATATTCGATACTGGTCCGGCCACAGTGGTTGTGTGATTCTCGCTCCTCATTTGATCAATTTGAAGAAGAAGGATGTCGGCCTACCTCACATCAGCGAAGCGACTGATCGGCAAAAAAGAGATGGCATGTGTTGGGAAAATGAAGACGAGCTCTACAATGACGGAGGCGCGTTCAAAGTAACGACCCGCGACCAGCAGGGAATCGTCGTCACCCTCATTGCCGACAACTATTACGGCTACTGCAAGAAGGAGGTGAAAACGCAGATTTCCTTTGCCGCCAATCTTCTTGGGAACGTTGAGGAAGAGCATGCTGGCGGAGCGCTTACCTTCCCGAGCTATGATCTGGGCGAGGACTTCCGCTTAAGCGAGTACATTAAGGAAGTCGATCACACCTTCGAAGGGATGCTGGAGCTACACGGCGAGAGTATCGAACTTAATAGCGACGGCTACGCGATTGATAAAAAGTATCCTGATATCTACTACATCCCTGAAGATTCCCATATTTCGCTGCACGAGACGTCGATTACCTGGGAGAAGGACGGCGTGGCCCAAAAGCTGCAGCTTCGACCCCATGTAACGTATATCCTGCCATCCGGCTATAAGGTCGAGATGGTTCGGCCGATGCAAGGCCGTCGTTGGCGCCTGGTGGGAACGGCTGCCAACGGCACTTACTGTCACAAGCCTTGTACCGTTTCAGGAGGTGGAAAATCTGAAATCTCCAAGCCGCTGGCTGACGCGATTGTCGCTGGCCCTATCTTTACGGCCGACTTCAAAAAGGATTTCGATCTGGTGGAGGAAATCGTCAATCGAAACTATGGCGAACGCTTCAAGGACCAGAGTTCACAAAAGGATGTCGGAAGACCATTGCTTGACGAAGATCGTTCCCTGGGTTCGGTAATAAAGCTATTGTCACCGTCCCCTGAATACAGTGATGACTATAATCACTGGCTGGAATCCATTCCCGGTTACGTCGTGGATCTGGCTCTGGTGGTTAAACGTTTCTATAAGGCTGACTGGGGAGACAATTGGAGAGAGCGCTTTAGTGTGGACATTGTGAACGGCAAGCCCGGCAACCAGCTGAAGTATCGCGATCAAATCCTTACCAGCACTTACTTGAGGGTAGGCTTTGCCGAGGACGGATCCTGGCGGGTCTTTAGCTTAAGGAAGGATTTTTATCCAGCGGTTAAGATTCAGACTGAAGACGATGTTTCCTCGTCCGTGATTGTAGCCGCTTCCTTGGTAAAGGGCTTGGATAAAAGTGTCGCTTTCCATCCGTCTTTGAAGTTCATCACCAATTGCGAATATCGCCTTTTCCAGCGTCCTGACGAGGCGATTCATCGAGGCTACGATAAAACAACTGAAAGGGATTTCTCGAGGTCGGGACTTTTCTTTTCAAACTACCAGCCGCTTATTCGCGAGGAAACGCAGGAAATGGAGCGCGACGCTATTCGCTTCAACAACTTTACCCCCCTGATGCGAGATGCGATTGTAGACTTTAATCGCGCGTCTAGTCCGGATTACGTTGTTTCTTCATCGAATCCTCGTCTGGTCGATGGCAAGCCTTCGGTGAACCCTCGCTACCTGCAGAATAGATTGGACTTGGAAGACGAACGTCAATCCTATTTGGGAGTAGTTGGGGCCAAGCTGTATCGAAGATTGCCCGACAGTTCCCAGCCCCCTTTCCCGGTAAACCTCGTTTTGCCAGGCCGTCGGAACAATCCTCCACAAGGAAAGATCCGATCGCTTTCGGTTTTTAATCCCATCCATTATCAGGAGCTGCCTGAGTTGTTCATGGACTTTATTGCCAGTCTTACCGGCAAGTCGCCATCGACAACCGGAGCAGGTTCGGAAGGCGCGCTGACCAAGGGGCCTTTCAACATGCTCTCGCCGATCATAGATCTGAACAACGCTCTCGTTTCGTACTTGGTAACAGGATACGAGAGTTTTTCTTCGTCTGCCGGTTATGTTGGGCCCAAGTGTAGGGTGGATCACGATATCAGTCTTCTCGTCCCCGAAATCTGGTGCCGCATGAAGCCCGAGGAGAGGAGAGCCGACCATCTTATCCAGAACGGATTTCTGGAACCGTGCTTGGATTTCAATCACGATGGAAAACTTGTGCAAGCGAGTCGCTTAGGCTACCGTATTACGAGGGATTTCATTCAGGCTTTCGGAGGGCGCATCTTCGGCAATCCTCAAAGCGTATTCCCGGACCAAATGCTGCGTCCTGAACTGCAGGATTTGGACGTATTCGTGGACGGCATTTCGAATATCGTGGAAACGCAGCAGCGGGTGGCTTTGAACTATTTCGAAGATGGCTCCATTGAAGCGGCCTGCCCTCCGCTTAAGGCTCTACTGCATATCATGGCTCATGGCGAGTATGAAGGAAAGGACTACAAAGATCCGGAAATCCGAGCCTTATTTACTCGCGAGTATCTCGAGGAAAGCGATTGGTACCGTGAGCGCCTCGAGCAGAAGGTGGCCAACGACATCGCTCTTTGGGATAAACATAAGGCTTATCTCGAAGAGTACATGGCCAATCCGCGCAATAGCGACTTGAAGGACCGATTGAATGTCGAGGCCCTTCATGAAGAGCTGGACTCGAAACTGGCATTCGTGAAGTCCGCCGCCTTTCGCCAAAGAATGGACGGCAGCCTTGGCGTGGACCCCAGTCTGTTTAAGAGCGTAGAAGAGCCGGAGTTGTCGGCGGTTGGTCGATAATCCGGCTTTCCTGCAACTAAGAAGTCGAACCCGTTAAGGGTTCGACTCGCAAGATGAATGTTAAGGCGGACTGAGTTGGGCTATGCCTCTTTCGCCAAGGCTTGATTGATCTTTGACTTTATATCGTCCTCGGTGTGGATGCTGGTAATGGTGCTGAGCACTTCCTTGCTTTTAGCGTCTACGAGAAGAAAGAATCCTGTTCTGTTGCCGTGTTTTTCGAAGATGGGGCCCATCCCTATCTCTTTTGAAAGTTTGGCTGATGTAGCTCTAGTTTCCGAGTCCGTTAGATCGAATTTCGAGAAGAGAATGGGTTTCCCTGCGAATTCCTTTTCGGCCGATTCTATTTTTGGATCGAGGATTTTACAGGATCCGCACCAGTCGGCATGAAAAAGCATTCCGATTACATCCGCTTTTGCCGCTTTCCCTGCATAGGCTTGGCTGAAGCTGAAGAGCGCTGCAGTCAAGGCAGCTATTCTAAGTGATATTGATATCGTTTTCATCTGGTGGGCTAACGCTTCATATGGATCGGGTATTGCGCTGGATAAGTTGTCTGGCATCCTCATTGGTCATGGCCTGGAGAAGAATCTTTACCATCATCTCGACTATCCTGATTGGGTTTGTTCTAATGGGCTGCGGTCCTTCATCAGGACCTTCCGCGTCAAAGGACGTTTTCATATTCGCTCGAGGAAGCGATTCGCAAAAACTCGATCCTGCCGATGTTGACGATGGGGAGTCGGTCAACGCTGTCGTTCAGATTTTCGAAGGCCTCGTGCGCTTCAAAAGCGGAACTCTGGAAATCGAGCCGGCTTTGGCGGAGAGCTATTCCATATCCGACGATGGCATGACTTATCGTTTTAAGTTACGAGAGGGAGTTTTCTTTCATGATGGGACGGAATTGAATGCCGAAAACGCCCTCTTCTCGTTTCATCGCCAGATGGACGAGGATCATCCAGGCCATTTGAAAGTAGCCTCTTTCTCGTATTGGAAATACCTATACCAGGATATTGTATCCGCTAAAGCGATTGGACCCATGGAGCTGGAATTCACCTTGGCTAAGCCAAATGCCTCTCTCTTGAGCTCCTTGGCCGTGTTTCCGGCTTTCCTGGTCAGTCCCAAAGCTTTGGATACCTACGGGGACGATTTGCAGCGACATCCTGTTGGGACCGGGCCCTATCAATTCGTCGAGTGGCGACCGAATGAGGCAATCATTCTCGAGCGAAACGAATCCTACTGGGGTGAAAAGCCAGCCATGAAACGGCTGATAATCAAGGTAGTGCCTGACAATACGGTCCGCCTCCTTCAGCTAAAGTCAGGCGATATTCATGCCATGGACGGCGTCCCTCCCGCCGAGCTCCCAGCTTTGGAGGCAAACGATTCTATCGATGTGTATCGAGAAACGGGATTGAATGTCGGCTATCTGACGTTCAACCTTGAGAATCCTCGCATGGCTATTCGCGATGTTCGAGAAGCGATTGCCTTGGCCATTGATAGAGGCAAGCTAGCGGCAGTTGCCTTGAGTGGAGCTGGAAGAGCGGCTCACTATCCCTATCCAAAGGGATTTCTGGGTTATCCCGAAAAGGAAGAACCGATACCGCTAGATCTCGCCAAGGCTCGCCAGCTCTTACAGCCGCATCTCCATTTATTCGATACGCCGATGGAAATTCTGGTGATGAACGCCCCGCGAATCTATTTCCCGGAACCGGTCACGATCGCGACTTTTATCCAGGGCCAGCTAAGGGAAATCGGCTTGCCAGTCAGAATCGTTTCGAGCGACTTTAAGGCCCAGCTTCACGCCTTGCGAAACGGCGAATTCGAGGCGGGTCTCATAGGCTGGGTGGGCGACAATGGCGACCCCGACAATTTTCTCAGCGTCTTTTTCGCCAGTTGGGCTGCGGAAAAGGGTTCTGCCACTAATTATAGCTTTTATCGGAACGAGGAAATGGATCGACATCTTCTAGCCGGCCGAATTGCTACCGATCCATTGCAGCGCGCTGCGGCGTATAGCCAAGTCCTGAAAAAATGGAGACAAGATCTCCCTCTTCTTCCTCTCGTGCATAGCGATGATCTTTTCGCTATGAATTCGGGCTACGAAGGATTTGAGATCCAGAAAATCGGAGAACTGCGGCTTGCTGGAATTCGACCGAAAAACGATGAGTGAGCTCAGGAGTTTCGCGCTTTACTGATATTTGCTCGAAGCTTGCTTGGTAGGGCGCGGGTTTTTCTAATGCAGCCGGACTTTTCGATTTGGCTATTTATATCTTCAAAAAGCTTCTTCTTCTTTGCGCTATTTACGGGATAGCCAGTTTGGCTCTTTTTTCCGCCATCAAGGCAATGCCGGAAGATCCTATCGCCTTGAAGTTTGGCAAACACCCTGATCCTGAGCTGATTGCGCTGGAAAGAGCCAGGCTAGGTCTTGATCGATCATGGGGAGCCCAGTATCTTTCATTCAACCGGCAGTTCCTTTCTGGAGATTGGGGAGAAAGTTTATTGACGGGTCGAGATTCGATCAAGGACGTGAGACGATTTTTTCCTGCGACGATCGAGCTTAGCCTGATAGCCTTATTGCTTGGCAGCTTTGCTGGAGCGAGCGTATCGCTCTACGCTCGCATCAGTGAAACCAATGTAAGCCGTCTACTTGCTCTATCATTCGGAAGTCTAGGGCTTACGGTCCCCATTTTCTGGATCGGACTGCTTTTTCTGGTAATTGGCTCCTTGTGGCTAGGCTGGTTTCCTGCAGGAGGACGTTTCGATTTATTGCTAGTCGCTCCCAGACAAGTGACGGGACTGCTTCTAGTTGATAGCCTTCTTGCTTTCGATTTCGCCAGTTTTTCAGCCGCTCTGAAACATCTTGTTTTGCCTGCCTGCTGTCTCGCCGTTTTCCCTGCTGCTAGTGTATCCACAATCCTTTACGCTCGCCTCGGAGAGCCATCGGTCGAGGCGCTGTGCGTTTCTTTGAGAGCCCGAGGCTATGGTGGACTCCGCATCGTTTTTTCTCATCTGTTGCGGATTGCAGGGGCTCCTGTCGTCACTGTGATCGGCACTACGTTTGGTGCTCTACTCGGGGGAGCCTTTTTAACGGAAACCGTATTTTCCTGGCCTGGCATTGGTCGCTATCTCGTTTCGGCGATCATCGAAAGAGATGTGTTTGTAGCAAGAAACGTATTAATGATGCTGATACTTCTTGTTTTTTCAGTCGCTTTTCTTTCCGATGTTCTAGCCCAATGGATGGACCCGACAGATACGAATAAGGAGGATGAAGTCTGATGTTTAGATTCGGTAATCGCATCATATTTCTCATTCTCTTCGCGCTGTTGATAGGCTTTGTCTATACTCCCTTCGATCCTTACTATCAGGGCTATCTTGAATTCTGGGGAAAGACTATTGCCTGGCCTCACTTGCTTGGCGTCGATCAATTAGGACAAGACGCTTTTAGTCGCGTGTGGAGAGGCGCCGCGAATTCTATAGGATTCGGTATACTATCAAGCTCTGGTGTTATGCTCCTTTCCGTTCTGATCCTCATTTTAGAACAGGTGTCAGGTTCTGCGGGTAGTCGCCTTATTCGGTCCGTTGTCGCTCTCGGGATCGCTTTACCCGTGATGTTCTTGGGGCTGCTCTTTCTGATTTTCCTCGAAAGGTCCCCCTATACGCTTGTCCTTGCCATCAGCATCGCCGGATCGCCCTTCGCCTTTCGGCAGTTACGCGTCTTGTGGCTCGAACAGCGCGGAACGACACACGTCGAAGCGAGCCGGGCGATTGGCGGAAACTTCCAGCATCTCTTCTTTTTCTCGATCTGGCCGAATCTAAAACCTCAATTCTTCGAGCTCTGGAAAATTGTACTCGCTATTTCAATACTTGAAATGAGCGCTTTGACTTTCCTTGGTCTAGCGGGAGATCCTAACTGGGCCGAACTCGGTTCCCTGCTCAGCGCTCATCAGAAGCATGTCATGACCCAACCTGCGTTGGTTATCTGGCCTGGTGTAGTCCTTAGCGGAATACTCTGGCTGATTCGGCAGGCGCGTATCGAATAATGCTGGCTCAACGAGAGGCTGGTTTCTTTGCCCCAATCCCGTAAGACAGGTCTGAAAAGCGCTTTACATCAACTGGGTCGAAGCCCGTTTTTTCCAGTTCCAATACCGAATCGTCCACTACCCAGAAGAATTCTTCCTCGATCGCGACGGCTGTCGTCTCTTCCCCTCTTTTTCGATAGGAATCTATCTGCAATTTCCTCGAAGCTTCTGTCTCTAGCATTAGGTCGCCAAATACAGCTATGCCACCTGGCGATAATCGATTCCAAATTCTCTTAAAGAAAACCTTCTTTTCCTCATCGATTAAATGATGAGCTGTGTAAGTACTGACGATCGTATCGAAAAAGCCGATATCCTTAATCAGAATTTCTAGGATATCATCCTCGATAAATGAACGGTTAGCGAGATGGCTTAACTTGGTTGCGCCTAACTTTTCCATCTTTGTAGAAATATCCACGCAGACGATCTCTCGACATGTCTTTATCTTTCTTGTCAAATTTCCTGTGCCGGATCCCAATTCAAGAACCCGCGACTTTTCGTTAACGTTTGCATAGTCTACGACCCATTGAAGTGTAGCCTCGTAACCCGCTCGAATAGGATCGCTTAGCTCGTTCTTGACGTCCTCGTCGTATTCGTTCGCGCAGTCATCGTGATTGTACTCGTCTACGTGTAAGCTTCTCATGAAAAATCTGGTTCTTCAGGTGGCATCGTGATTGATTCGTCCCGTTCTTAGGTACCTGGCGTAAACCGCTTTCGCTTGGCGTGAGATTTTCGGATTCCGGTCCCACTGCATCTTGCGGATGGCCTCCGCAACATCGTCTTCACGTTGTTTGGGAGAGCCATCAATGAAAGTGTGTAGCGTAATTCTGCGGACATCGTCATCCGAATCCTCTGCCAAAGCCAGTAGACGGTCCCACATTTCCGGTACATAGGCTTTGATCTCGCAAGGACAAAGCTCTCGGGTGGCAGCTTTGCGCTTATTGCTATTCGGATCGAAGGTGGCTTCTATGAGATCGTCAATAGCAGCTGTTTTCATATTCTAGAAATTAACACGATTTCCTAGCTCGCTTCCAGCTCCTGGCGAACGCGTTCGCGACGAAACTGATTTACGTACAATTCGTAGTAATGGCCACGATTCGCCAGAAGCTCTTCGTGAGTTCCTTGCTCTTCAATTTCGCCCTTTTGAATTACGAGAATTTGGTCGGCTGATCGGATTGTCGATAGTCGGTGCGCAATGACAAAGCTAATACGGCCTTCAAATACCTTGCTCATTCCCTCCTGAATGAGTTTTTCAGTTTCCGTATCAATGGATGAAGTAGCTTCGTCCATAATAAAGATCTGCGGATTGGCGATTAAGGCTCGGGCGAATGAAACCAACTGCTTCTCTCCAGTGGACAACAGTGCTCCTCCTTCTCCAATTTTGGTTTCATATCCATCGTCCAACTTCATGACGAATTCGTGGGCGTTTACGATTTTGGCAGCCTCGATGATTTCTTCATCCGTAGCATCTAGGCGTCCGTAGCGAATATTTTCACAGATGGAACCATTAAAGAGATGCGGTGTTTGCAGCACGATGCCGAGCTGGCCTTGTAGCCAATCCAGACTTCGCTTACGATAATCGACATCGTTGAAAAGCAGTTGACCTTCGGTGGGCTCGTAGAAACGAGAGACCAGGCTTACGATGGTCGACTTGCCGCCTCCACTTGGTCCTACCAAAGCGATCGTTTGCCCACGTGTGACGGTCAAATTGAAATTCTTCAACACCGCCTCCTTATCATTGTATGAAAAGCTCAGATTCTTGAATTCAATCTGGTTAATGATATGGGGATAGCCATCGCATGCTATGTTCGGATCCATTGAGGACGACTCCGCATAGGTGGCGATTCGATTTTTCACTTCTTCCGAGTCCTTGATTTTCGGATACGTCGCCAGAAGCCCCATGACGCGTTCGCCAGCAGCTTGGGCGCCTTGCATTTCCGCGAGGACCATGGCGATTTGGTTGATTGGGAAAAAGAAGCTACCAGCAAAGCTGATGAACATTACGAGCGTTCCCAAGCTTATGTATCCACTAAGGACGCTGTGGCCGCCGTACCACAGAGCCAGCCCGGAGCCGATACTCCCAATGGTCATAACCAATGGGAGATAAACAGCTCCGAGCATAGCTCTGCGGACCGATGCGCCATACATGTCTGTCGACATGCCTTCGAATTCACTCAAGGCTTGCTTCTCCCTCCCCAGGGTTTTGGTGGTCTTTACACCTGCTATGCCTTCATTATATGACGCGGTGATTCTCGCATTGTGTTTCCTGATCTGGCGCGAGGCCAGCAACATGCGTTTTTGAAAGAATCTACTGATTACGATGAGCGGTGGAATCGTTGAAAGCACCACCAGGGCTAGCTTCCAATTAATGGCTAGCATGACCGCCGACATGGCGAGCACATAGAATACGCCCCAGACCAGGTCGAGGAATCCCCAAGCCAGAATTCGGGAGAGCCGATCGCAATCCGCGGTTAGTCGAGATATAAGCCAACCCGTGGGCTGCGCGTCGTAGAAAGCGAATTCCAGCTCTTGTAGACGTTGGAAGCAATCTCGCTTGATATCATGACTTATGTGATGGGAAATTCCTCCTGCGCATCTTATGAATACAAGAACAAGAATGCTGAGTGTGACAGCTAGCGAAAAGTAGATCGCTCCTGGTTTCCATACTTCAATGACGGGTCGACCCTGCTCGACGATTTCTATGGCGACCTTTGTCGCGAAAGGAAAAAGGGCTTCCACGACGCTTAGCAGAAGCGCTGACGAGGTCAGCGGAATCAACAATCGTTTATGACCAAGGGCGAACTTGGAAATACGTTTCCACAGGTCGAGGTCTAGCTTGTTGCGAAATTCTTCTTCTATATATGGTTGGCTCATGGCTTCTAAAAAGTGGCCACGGAGAGCGCGGAGATGGCCCGCTCTTGATTCGTTTCCTGAGCGTTCCCGTTTGCTATGCTTTTCCCCTCCTGCATCCTTCCGCGTCTCCGTGGCTGAAATTGGCTTTCCTATCAAGAGGCGGTCATGGCCTCTTTTTCGAATGATTCTTCTAATCGGGTTTGAATGTCCCAAAGGCGTTTATACAGCCCTTCCTCTTTCGTTAAAATGTCGTGCGTACCCGTTTGAATGATACGGCCTTTTTCCATGACGATTATCTTATCGGCGTGGGCCAAGGTAGAAAGGCGGTGGGCGATGACTATGGTTGTGTGTTTTCCATGCCGATTCTTCAAGGCGTCGATAATGGCCGATTCGGTTTCGTTGTCTACGGCGCTTAAGGCATCGTCTAGAAGTAGAATGGGCGTTTCGGCTAGCAGCGCTCTCGAAATGGCGACGCGTTGGCGTTGGCCGCCTGACAAAGTGATGCCTCTTTCTCCGATCTCGGTATCATATCCTTCCGAAAATTGCGTGATGGTCTCATGGATACTTGCCAGTCGGGCGACTTCATGAATCGCCTTTTCTTCAGCGGCTTGATTGCCAAAGCGAATGTTTTCCTTTATCGATCGCGAATAGAGAAAGGGTTCTTGCAGGACCACTCCAAACTGCTCGCGCACGTATTGGCGATCAAGTTCCTGAATATTGAAGCCGTCCAAAAGGATTTCCCCTTTTTCGCAGTCGTAGAATCGAAGCATTAGATGCATCAGCGTTGATTTGCCTGCTCCTGATGGACCAAGAATGGCCAACGTTTCGCCGGGCTCCACTTCGAAGCTAATATTCTCGACGGTCGGATCGCTATCAGAGTGGGAAAAGGTGACCCCTCTCATGACAATGCTGCCCGAAGTAGGAAGTTTCGGCCGAATCTTCACGACGTCGGTCTCCGTCTCAACCGGTTCTATCAGGATTTCATTGATACGATTGATAGCGACGATCGTCTTTCCAAGATCCGTCAATATTCGACCCATCATGCGGACCGGCCAAAGTACCATATTCAGCAAGGCTAGGAATCCGAAGAGGGTGCCGATGGTTGTCATGCCCTTTACTGCCATGTAAGTTCCGGCTACGAGAGCCAGGCAGATCTGAGTCAGATTCAGCATATCTGAAGGGGCCCAGAATAGGGACATCAATCGCGTCAGACGCAGGCTTGTGTCTCGATATTCCTGGTTGGGTTTGGAGAATTTATCGATTTCAAAATCGTGCTTGCCGAAGGCTCTAACTACTCGAATGCCGGTAATATTCTCCTGAACCACTGCTGTTAGCCGGCCTTCGGACTCGTCTACATCCTTGAAGATCCGCTTTACCCGTTTGAAGTAGATATAGCCAAATCCAACAATAATTGGTATCATAATTGTCGATACCAGAGTGAGCCAGACGTTCATGAGGAGCATGATGGGCAAAACGGTGACCAGCAATATAAGAGCCCTGCCGATTTCCACGACGTGGGCGGCGAGAAAAAGGCGAATGGTTTCAATATCGGATGTACATCGCTGTAGAAGATCGCCGGTCTGCGATTGATCCAGGTAGCGGTTGGCCATGCGCTGGATATGGTTGTAAAGCTTGTCCTTCAGACCTTTGCATATTCCATCGGAAGCGATTGACGCCTTTCTTTTCTGAATAAAGCTGAATAGACTACCGACGATGGCGAATCCAAGCATGGCGATGGCTGGAAGCCAGAGGTGTTCCTTCACCATTTCAGAGCCGCCAATCATCCAGATCACTCTTTCGAGGAGCGGATTTGCTTCGCTAGTTCCCTCCACTAGCACGAAATCGATCGTAGCGCTCCCGATAAGCGGAACGAAAAACTGAAAGGCGGTTGAAAGAAAAAGCGCTAAGGCTGCAATGCCGTAGGGGAGGCGGTGGTTATCGATAAGATTCCAAATCAGTTTGTGAGCGGATGTAGCTCCGCCCTGGCTATTTGGTAGCTGATGGTTCATTCCCTCGGAGAAGATTGCTGGATTGGCTAGTTAGAGAAGAGTTTCCTATGGGTTTTCGGGCAAAAAAACGGCCCGCTTTTCGAGAAAGCGGGCCACATAGGGATGGGAGGGAAAGTCTAAAGCGACCCGCTGTTGCTTCTTTTGTGACGCGGGCGCTGGCTATCTGAGTTTTTATTCAGTATCTATAAGCGCGCCCTACATTCGCCACATAGAGGCGTGTCATGTTAATATGGGAGAGCGATGTATTCATGTTTTAGATGCTGTTCAGTCCAGATGCTATATTTAAGGTAATGACCAGAATTCAGCCTCACGCAAGCAAAACTTTCAGAAAGATTGGTCTAAAATAGGATGTGGGCTCGCCTTTACTCTTCTGCTAATCCTCCTATCAAAGTCATCTGATGTCTTCTGGGCAGCTAAACGAATCCTATCGGGGGCGACTTGCCCCCACGCCCACGGGCTATTTGCACTTGGGTCACGCTCGAACCTTCCTCGCTGCCCAAAAACGGTCTCTCGATGCGAAGGGACAACTCGTTTTGCGCGTCGAGGACCTGGATCAAGCTCGCTGCAAGTCTGAATTCGTAGATTCGCTTGAAGCCGACCTCCATTGGGCAGGACTTCGTTGGACAGAGGGTCCTGATTCAGGCGGAACCTGCGGTCCATATGCCCAAAGTCAGCGTCGTGATCACTACATTCAGGCTCTTTCCCAGTTGAGGAACGGAGGATATATTTTCCCCTGTTCCTGCTCACGCAAGGATGTTCAATTGGCTGCCTTGGCTCCACATGACGAGGAAGGAGAAGTTATCTATCCAGGCACTTGTCGCGGGAAAACCGGCGCCTCAATCGATGATGATCAGGTTTTAGAAACGAATTGGCGATTCAAAGTCCCCTACGAAAGGCAAGTTACCTTCAAGGACAATAATCTCGGTTCGCAAAGCTTTTGCGCGGGTAGGGATTTTGGCGATTTTCTTGTCTGGCGACGCGATGGCATTCCCTCCTACGAATTGGCCGTTGTGGTAGACGATGCTGCTATGACCATCACTGAGGTGGTTCGAGGCGAGGATTTGCTATTATCGACGGCGAGGCAGCTTTTGCTTTATGAAGCCCTCGGTCTCGTTTCTCCCGAGTTTTATCATTGTCCACTGGTCTGCGACGAGTCAGGGCGTCGGTTAGCCAAGCGAAACAAGGCTCTTAGTCTTCGCGAGCTCCGTTTGAAAGGAATAGATCCCAATATCTTGATGACAGACGACTTTGATAGTGTTGTCAGAACACTCATGTAGCCTCTTGGCGCCTTCAATCATAGGAGACGATAAGTCTGAAATCGTATATAGCGAAGCTCAATGCCCTTGGATCTGGATTAATACGAGTGGCCATTTGAGGAGACTCGATTTTCAAACGATTCATTCCAGGAGCGAGCGTCATAGGTACGTTTAGTTGGCTGGAGTAACCACTGCTGCTGGTGTATTTCCAGATTTGGGCCTCATTTAATGAAAGCCCGATTTCTCGCGGATCCAAAGTTTTGGCAGTAAAACGAAACTCCGCGTCTATTGGCTGGCTGTTGGGATTGGTAATCTCTATCCAAGCGCTCCCACTCGACCATCGCCAATAGCGTTCTCTATCCCCTTCCTCCTGATACCAACCTTGACCGAAAATAAGGTCCCGATAGGTCTTTCGTTCAAAGTCATATACGACGCCCGACGCTCCCTCCAAACGAGTGGTTTCCTGAATTCGAGTAAAATCAAACTGGCTGACTCCGAATACTGCGGAAAGATTAATCAGAACTAGGGCTGGAGCCAATCGGGCTTCTCGGGAAAAAAGGATGTTGAAGCTGACTAGGAGCGGCAACGCTAGTCGGTAAATCGCCCACTGATCGTCCAGCCAGACTTCCTTGCTGGCTAGTCCCAGCAAAATGCAAAAACCAATGCCTACACGTCTCCACGCGGAATTCCTGGGCGCGAAGAAGATCACGTAAACGCCCTGGAAAACGACTGATCCGATCAGAAGCAGTGTTACGAAAAAAGACATTCGAAATCCCGTTTCACCAGCATCTTTGAGATTTTCGAGCAGAGCTTTGGCCAACCCGAGCAGCGGGAAGTCGAGGAACGTGGATTGCGACCAGAAGGCTAGCGCGTTGCCGTAGGATAAAATAAGCCACGCTGTCCATCCAATGAGCGGGACTAAGGTCAGAGCCATTAACGAAACCCCTCTGGCTTGTTTCTCCTCCTCAAAGAAAGAACCGCCTGCTAGCAAATTCGTCTCTTTACCCAAGCCGGCGAATCCCAAAACGATGGCAGCTGGCCATAAATGAGAGCCTTCTAGCAATCGCATAGCCAATAAAATGAAAAAGAGGCTGGGGCCTTCGAGAAACGCGTACTGCAAGCTCGATAAGAGTCCCACCGAAAACAGAATGCCAGCATAGCGAATGACGTTTTGCCAATCGTTTGGAGGAAACCAGCGAAGCAGAAGCCAGGCGGATCCTAGCCAGAAAATGAAATTTTGAATACAGTAGGCTTGCAAAATCCAATTTGGTTTGCCGAATCCAAGGATATATGCCGTCCATGAGAAAAAGATGCGATGAGCTTGGAATGTGGATACGGATTCGGCATTGCCAATCGGATCCAAAGCGTTTTTCGCGTAATGCTGGCCTGAATATCCGTCGCTATGGGAGTGAATAAAGCGTTTGGCTTTCAGCAAAGCGTCGCTTTGGGCGCTTTTTTCGGAATCGCCGAAATGCGCCAACTGAGTGAGGCCGAAACGCGAATCATACTGCCCGATCATGGAAACGACAACATACAACCCTATGATCATGTAGATCAGAAAATAAAGCTTGTGGGCATGCTTTGATGCCAAGTCTTTAATCAGATCGACGTTCATCGAGCTCTTCTCAGGCCTCTCGCAGAGAGAAGGTAGGAAAGGCTCCCTCTTTTTCGATTAGTTCCAAGGCTTGATTTTCGGCGTTTCGCATTTCCATTTTATCATCTTCATTTCGATCATCAAAACCGCACAAGTGAAGGTATCCATGAACAAGATACAGTGCTAATTCCTTCGCAAAATCTTTGCCATTGGCAGACGAATACTCCTGGGCAACTTCGGGACACGTGCAGATTTCTCCTGCCAAGCCTGCGTCTATGTCCCCAGGGAAAGTGATTACATCGGTAGGGCTCGAATCCTCCATGAACTGTTCGTGGAGCTGACAGATCTTTTCTCGGTCCACGAAGGCGATAGACAGTTCACCCGCAGGAGCGTCGAACGACCCCCTTTTGTCTAGCAGATCAATGAGGCGGAATATTTCCTTTTCGTCGTAGTCGAGTCGCGAGCAGTGGCTACTGACGAGCGCTCGCTTCGATTCTTTCTGACTTTCGCTCATTCGACTTCTTACTTGGCGCTAGATCCTGTTGTGGCGCTGGGTATGCGATGCGCGAATGCAGCGAATTGAGCAAGGTGAATATGAAGCTCTCCTTAATCTTTGCCAGCTCTGCCATAGTCATGGGGCTGTCGTCCAGCTGGCCGTCTTCGATATTCACTTTAAAAATACGCTCCACGAGTTCCTCTACGTTTTGAGAGGTCACTTTAGACAAGGAGCGACTGGCTGCTTCGAGCGAGTCGGCCAGTAGAACAATGGCGCTTTCCTTGAATTGCGGTTTTGGTCCATCGTAGCGATAAGTTGATTCCTGGACGTTCGCTCCATCCTGCTCTCCTCCCTCGGCCTGCTTCATGGCTTTGTGATAGAAAAAGCGGATGAGGTTGGTGCCATGGTGTTGGCGTATGATGTCGATTATCGGACGCGGGAGTTTGTAGGTCAGACCAAGATCGACGCCCTCCTTTACGTGGCTCTTGATGATCAGAGCGCTGAACGACGGCGTTTTCTCATCGTGTGGATTATTCCCGTCTAACTGGTTTTCGGTAAAGTATTCCGGCTTCACCAATTTGCCAATGTCGTGGAACATGCAACTAACGCGAGCTAGCAAAGCGTTGCCGCCAACGACATTGCAGGCGTTTTCCGCTAGATTGGCTACCATGAGGCTGTGATGCCAGGTGCCGGGAGCTTCCAGCTGCATGCGGCGCAGGATCGGATGATTGTAGTCGCTTAATTCGAGCAGAGTAATATCCGTCGTCCTCTTAAAAACGCCTTCCAGTATTGGAAGAATACCTACAATGACAACGCCTTCGACAATGCCCGTTAGCAAGCCTCCCGAAAGTTGCTTGAAAATGGTTTCGAATGGGAGCTGATCGACCCAATTGTACAGCAAAGTGAATACAGCGATACAGAGACCGGCAGCAAAGCCGCCCATCACAACGCGTCCACGCTTCCGTACGTTTCGACAGACGAAAATCGCCACGGTCGAGGCGAGGAACGACATGACCAGCAAGTCGTGGCGTTCGCCGAACATAACCGCCGTAAAGAGGCTGATCATCAGAGCCGTCAGCAGTCCCGGACGGGTTCCCATTAGAATGGCTACAATGATGGGAGCCAAGGCGGTTGGCGTGATGTAGGGAAGAATTGCGGACAGGCTGCTGTCGTAGAGAAAGAGTTCGAAGCTGCTCAATTGAAAGCAGATGCGGATGAGAAATAGGTTGATAATGACGACCGATGCCAGAAGGCCAAGACGTCCATTGCTCTTCAAGGTCTCCTTGTCTTCCAGGCGAATGTAGAAGGTTGCCGCCGTAAGCATGGCGAGCACTAGCAGCATGCGCCCAACGAGCTGAAGGTCGAATTGAGCGGAATTCTGACTTGCCGTATGTTGGCGATACGCAGTGAGCTGCTCGAACTGCTCCGCGCTTACTTCTGTATTGGGTTCAATGATACTGGCGCCTTTTTCGACTCGCACGATTACCGGCTTGAGCGAATCCTGCATTTGCCGACGAATCTGTTCCATTTCCGTCTCGTCGCGGGCAAGATTCGGTCGAACGCCGTCTCGGAAAAGTCGATTGTAAGAGGCTGCTACATTTGGTGGAACGTTTGCCGCATTCAAGGCGATGCGAAGCGAAGTAAGAGCGTCTTCGGTCGATTCCATTCGCTTTTGGCCAATGCCACCTTCTCGATGAATCAAAGCCACCGCTTCGGGGCCAAAGGCGAAGCTGTTGTCATTGCGATCGTAAATCCCGAGCTTATAGCTTTCGCGCAGGCTGATCAGACCTGTATCAATAAGTTCGTTACGCGTCTCGAGATCCGCGAATTCGAGGATGTTCGTGAGGTCCGCTTCGGAAAGGCGGTAGTCACCTTTCGCATTGAAATCTTCGGCTATCTTGCGAACCAGGTCTTCAGCTGCCGCGGCCGAAAGATCTTCCTCGACGGCCGTAAATTTTTCCATGTCCACCAGCAATTGCCCGATATGGTCCTCGAAAGCCTCGTAAGGGGCCATGTCGATATCGAAGACCTGTGGCACTTCGTTTAGCAATCGCGTCCGTTCTCGTTCGGTTAGAATGTCGCTTTGGTAGGAGAAGGTTTCGGCAGCGACGATTCGTATGGTCGAGTATTGGTTCTCCAGAAGCTGATAGTTGGATGACCTTACTCCAACGAAGCTAATCACTACAATCAGAGCCACGGTCATTACGAATATCAGAACCGAAACCAACTTGCTTTCTTCTAGGAAGGTCAGAAAGGAGGAAGAAGTCTCAGTCTTGCGCATCCGCTTTTTCGGAAAAAAGCGGGCGAATAACGCCTTGAACTGCTCTGAAAGAGGCATGCGGGTTGGACGTTGTTTAGGTGAAAAGATTCAATTATAGGTCTCGCTCAAGGTCAATCAGCGAGCTCTATTTCTCAGTAGAGCGATAGGCGTCATAAGCCTCGATAATCTTTTGTACGAGGTGATGCCTAACTACATCCGTAGATTTGAAATAGTGGAAATTGATGCCTTTCAATGACTTAAGAATATCTTTGACTTCTAGAAGTCCCGATTGCCTCGACCTGGGTATGTCGATCTGCGTTAGATCCCCGGTGATGACCATTTTGCTGTCGTTGCCCAGTCTTGTCAAAAACATCATCATTTGTTCCGACGTTGTATTTTGAGCTTCGTCCAAAATGACGAAAGATTCACTCAAAGTTCGCCCGCGCATGTAGGCTAATGGAGCGATTTCAATGACCCCTTTATCGATCAGTTTCGCCACGTCTTCCCTATCTAGCATATCGTAAAGCGCGTCGTACAAAGGCCTTAGATAAGGAAGAATCTTTTCTTGAAGATCGCCCGGCAGAAATCCAAGGGTCTCGCCCGCTTCGACAGCCGGGCGGCTTAATATCAATCTTTTTATACTGCCATCGATGAGTTGAGACACGGCCGCGGCTACTGCCAGATAGGTCTTGCCTGTACCTGCAGGACCGATGCCAAATACCACATCGTTTGAGCGGATCGATTGAAGATATTGCTTCTGGCCTATAGTCTTGGGTACGATGCTCTTACGGCGAGTTTTGATGACGGTAGCCTCGTCGTAAAGGGAGCGAAGCTCATCTTCCTTTCCATTATTTACGCCGTCTACCACCCCCTTGAAATCAGAGTCTTTGATGGCAAGGCCTTGATCTCGGGCTTCTTTCAGTAGCTCAAAGACCAAAGCCACTTTATCCAGTCGTTCTTCTCCGCCTTCAATCTGAACCCAGCCTTCTCGGGTGACCAATTTTACATCAAAATTAGATTCGATGGCCTGCAAGTTCTCCTCCTTGCCACAGTAGAGAAGTGATAGCTGCCTAGGGTTATCGAAATAGAGCTTTCGCGATGCCATATGAAAAAAGCGGCCTATAAATGAGGGCCATTCGCGATTAGTCCAGCTTTTCGCATTGAGAATTGAGATGTTCCCACATGGCTTCGAGTGATTGCGACAGCACTCGCGTCGACCCTAGAACAGGCATGAAATTCGTATCCCCAGTCCAGCGGGGGACTACATGCATGTGCAAGTGCTTGGGCACTCCAGCTCCCGCCGCGCTACCAAGATTCAGACCAATATTGAATCCGGCTGGCTTGAGCGCTTCTTGTAGCAAACGCTTTGCCTTTATCGTAGCGCTTAAGAAACAGGACCTTTCCTCCTCTGTAAGATCTTCTAAGTCAGGAACTTCTCGGTAGGGAAGAATGAGAAGATGCCCCGGATTGTAGGGATAGCGATTCATCAGGATAAAGCTATGCCTTTCCCGACTGACGATCAGGGTTGCCTTATCGTCTCCGACCTTTGGCAAATCGACGAATGGATGCCTTGCCTCAGGAGGCTTCTCCTGGGTGACATATTCCATTCTCCAATAGGCGTGTAGATGATCCATTATCGCGGCAAATGATCGTCACCATAGAGACGCGGCAAGCGGTGTCAAAACTCCTGTCCTTCCCTTCGCGACGAGCAGTATCTTGAACAAAGACAGGCCTTGCCTTCTCCTGCCAAACCAGCTTCTAAGCTTTTCGGTGTTTATCTGGATTTACAGGGTAGTCTTCGCTCCCATAGCTCTGCTAGCGTCTCCATTCTACATCCTCAAGATGCGGCGGCGAGGCGGTTACGAGGAAGGTTTTCTGACACGCTTCGGCATAGGTTTAGACTTGCCGAGCAAACGAAAAAATGTCCTTAGAATTTGGATACATGCCGTTAGTCTAGGCGAAATGCTGGCCATTGAGCCTATGCTCATGGCTTTAGCCCGAGATCCGCGTAATGAAATTTTCCTTACGACTACGACGAGTACGGGCTTTGCCGAAGCCAAGAAAAGGTATAGCGAGACGCTCATTGGGCTTGCCTATTTCCCTTTGGATTTCTGGCCGTTTAGCCGGATTGTCTGGAAAAAAGTAATGCCCGATTTGGCGATTTGCGCAGAGACCGAGATTTGGCCTGAACATCTAAGGCAAGCAGACCGTAGAGGAGTGCCGTTGATCCTAGTCAATGCCCGTCTTTCCGATCGCTCCTTCCGCTATGCTGCCAAGTTTGCCCGATTCACTCAAAAAGAACTGGCCTGCATAACGGAAGTTCTGGCGGGTTCGCGACGTGACAAAGACCGTTTCCAAGCCCTGGGTGTGAAAGAAAATCGGATCCTAGTAACCGGTAATTTGAAAGTGGATATCGATATCCAACCG
Organism: Opitutaceae bacterium; assembly: GCA_028284385.1. GTDB lineage: Bacteria > Verrucomicrobiota > Verrucomicrobiia > Opitutales > Opitutaceae > JANQRT01. The sequence goes on from JANQRT010000005.1 coordinate 28,719, forward strand.
ATTCTAGATAGCCACGCAAAGACCGCTCTCAAGAAGGAACTAGGTCTTGAAAATGGATTTATCCTTCTCGGTTCCGGCACTTGGCTGGCTGAAGAGCGCATGTTGCTGAAGGCCTTTAAGCGATTGAGATCGGATTTTCCGGATAGTCGACTCTTGATAGTGCCTCGTCACGTCGAGCGACGTGATGAGATTGCCAGGTTTCTGTCGACCGATGCTGAAGGCTTATCGATACACTTTAAAAAGAAGGGAGAACCTCCCAAACCCGTCGATATCCTGGTCGCCGATACCAATGGAGAATTGAGAATTCTGGCTCAATTGGCGGATGTCGCTTTCATCGGAAAAAGCCTGCCGCCCGAAGACGAAGGTCAGACCCCTATTGAAGCCTGCGTGCTTGGAATACCCACTCTCTTTGGACCAGGAATGAAGAATTTCCCGGGCATAATAGATCAGTTGCTTCGTTATCGCGCGGCGATACAAGTTTCTGATGAAGAAGAGGCAATCACGGAAATCCTAAGACTGAGTCGAAATCCTGAGGTCCGAGAGGAAATGAGCAAAGCCGGCCTTCGCTGGCACAAAGCGAGCCGAGGAGCGGTTGAGGCTACTCTCGAACGAATCGAGCCCTATTTGCCTCGAATTTAGAAAGGATTTTCTGTCTTATTTAACCGGTACCGCTTGACAGTTGTTAATCTTGATCCGATATACGCCCATTATGGCAGAGAAAGACGATAAGTGGCCAGATAATGTAGCTGGAAAGTTTTATGTTGATGAGCAGTGCATCGATTGCGATCTCTGCCGTGAAACCGCGCCCGACTTTTTCAAACGCAATGACGACGAAGCTTTTTCTTTCGTTTACAATCAACCGGAATCTCAAGAAGACATCGATCTTTGCATGGAGGCCTTGGAAGGCTGCCCGGTAGAAGCTATCGGTGACGACGGTGACGACTAGACAGCTCTAGCCAGTTTTGAATTTAATGACGCGACCTATTCGGGTCGCGTTTTTTCGTTTCCAGATTCCACCTTAGTTGAATCGCTTCCAAAGCGATGGGGAGAACAAAGCTAGAATCGCGTAGAATTCCAAACGACCCATAATCATTAGCAGTGATAGGAAGAATTTTGTATATGGGTGAAAAAAGGCGTAGTTGCTTGAAGGTCCCACCTCCGCCAAACCTGGTCCGATATTGAAAAGGCAGGCAATCACGGCGCTGATGTTGGTATCGATTTCCACGCTTGGCTCAAATATGGCCGTTACGGGCAAGCTTACTAGAAAAACCATCATGACCAGCAGCAGATAAGACATAATGTCCTGCGTAGACTGCTCGTCCAAGGTTCGATTGTTCATCTTGATCTGCCTTATTATTCTCGAACGAAAGGACTGTTCCACACTTAGAATACACATGCGGAAAGCCACGACCAGTCTGGCTACTTTGGCCCCTCCCGCCGTAGAACCTGTGCAGCCTCCGACGATCATCAATGAAAGCAACACCACCTGGGGTAGCGTACCCCATTGCACGTAATTTTCCGTCGAGTACCCAGTTGTGGTCATGATCGCCGCGACTTGAAAAGCGCTGGGTCGAATCGATTCGAAAAACGAATCCTTCATTCCTTCGCTATGTATCATGATCGCAATGACGATCGTCGAGACGTAGAGAAGTATTACATAGGAAATGAATTCCGTATTTGTCTTGAGGTGGTTGAAGCGGCGGCTAATCAGTCTTAGAATAAGTAGAAAGCTTATCCCTCCGAGAATCATGAATATGATGGCGATCCATTCGATCGTCGGACTGTTGAAGTGGGCGATGCTGTTGTCATGCGTGCTGAATCCCGCCGTCGATATGGTTGTGAAGGTATGGCATATCGAATCGAACCAGGTCATTCCAGCCAATCGGTAGGATAGGCAGCAGGCCGTAGAAAGGCCAAGGTAGATGTAAACCAGGCGTAGGACCGTTGATTGCACGCGGCTTTCTTCAAAGTCGGCGACCGATCCCGAAGCTTCATTGGCATAGAGCATTTTAGCTCCGGCTCCCAGAAATCCAAGTATTGCCACGAAGAATACGACAACACCCATTCCGCCGATCCATTGGCTAAGAGCTCGCCAGAAAAGCAGGCTGGGAGGGAGCTGATCCAGATTGCTCAGCACGGTTGCTCCCGTGGTGGTTAGTCCCGAGGTGCTCTCGAAGATCGCGTTGGCAACCCCGATTTCCGGGGTAATCATCAGATAGGGGATACTGCCGATAACGCTTGAAAGGATCCAGCCGATCCCGATTACGCTAAGGGCCTCTTTGCGAAAGAATTTCCTGGGAGCTTTCCGTCCGATGTGGAAGAAAGCCCAAGCCGCAGCCAGCGAGACACCGATCGCCACGAGGAAGGCGTCGCGTGACAGCATGGCTTCAGAAGGATCGTCTATCAGCCTGGAGACGCCCAGACACAAAACGAAGGCGAGGCCAAGAATAAGCATCACCGTGCTCAACAATCTGGATACAAGGGCGAAATTCACTTCATCGAAGGCTACTTGGTTAATTTAAGCAGCTCTTTAATTTTCGATTTGCTGATAATCGCGATCACAAGATCGCCAGCTTGCAGAACATCTTCGCCGGTCGGCATCTGCGGTTCGTAGTTTCTCTCATGTCCAACCAGAACGCATTCGTCCGGCAACGGAATGTCTCGTATCCGCTTTCCTGTTACTGATGAGCCTTCTTTTACAGTCAGCTCTATGATACAGTTCGAGCTGTTTCCGCTTTCGATCTCCACGAACGGCTTGTCGCCCAGGTACCGGAGAACCTCCTTGGCTGCGGTTACCCTTGGAGAGACGGCGAAATGAACGCCCAGCGAATCCTGCACTTTTTCGAGCACCTCGATGTAGTCGGCTCGGTTGATGGCCAGCATTGTCTTTTTCGCCCCCAGCTTGTGGGCTTGGAGGCAAGTCATGATGTTGTCTTCGTCGTCCTTGGTGCAGGCTACGAAAAAGTCTGATCTTCCTACTTCCTCCTCCTCCAGGACTCTGAGGGATGTGCCGTCTCCGTGAATGATGTTCACATTGGGAAAGCGTTCGGCAAGCGTGCGACAGCGTTCCAAGTCCTTTTCGATGATGCGTAGCCGAAAGTGCGGGTGACTCAACAATCGCGAGAGGGCAATCGCGATTTCACTGCCGCTTAGAAGCGTGACGCAGATTCGAGCGCCACCCTTGGAGTTGGGATCGAACATGGAAAACGATTCGAAAAGCGTCTGCGGATCTCCAAAAAGGGTTACATTGTCTCCCGGCTCGAGAACGGAGCTGGCGTTGGCCACAAAAGTTTCTTCGCCCCGGTTGATCATTCCCACCCGCACTTTGCTTGAAAGCTTCAAGCTGCTCAAGGGCTGGCCTATGACTTTCGCTTTTGGCTGAACTTCCAGGGAAAGCACTTCGATTTTACCGCGACCGAAGTCCTCGACGGCCACTCGTCCCGGGTTGCGGATTCTTGCTGCTAGTTCTACGGCTGCCAGCGCTTCAGGATTTACCAGGTGATCGATCCCGAAAAGGCTTTGGTGATTAATGATGGAACTGTCACGGTAGGTAGAGTCATGCACACGCGCGAACGTGATGTTGGCCCCAATAGCTTTTGCTAGCGATGCGGAGACGAGATTGGTTTCATCGCTGCTGGTAACCGCTAGGAAAAAGTCGCATTTTCCGGTACCGGCCCTCTCCAAAACCGAAGCCGAGCTACCGTTGTCTTTAATAACGCGGGCGTCGATTCGCTCCTTCAAGGATTGGGCGGTCTGATCGTCTCGATCAATAATCGTCACGTCATGACCTTCCAGGCTTAGCGTCTCGCTCAAGTGAGCGCCCACTTCGCCAGCGCCGACAATTACAACCTTCATTCAACCAGCCTCTAGGGGAAACTGAAGAGCTGCGCAAGCGCGTTGTCTGCCGGAGGAAATCGCAGCCAGGCCGTTATTCAGGAAATGACGAGCCTCCAAATGATCGCTACTGTACCGGCGGCGAAGCAGTAGTAGGCGAAGTAGATCAGCTTGCCGCGAACTACGATGCTTATCATCCACTTGCAGGCCACAACGCCTGAAATGAAGGCAGCCAGGAAACCAATGACGAGTGGAAGAACGCCCACCGAACTTTCCGCCATCCCTCCATCGAGTATGTCTTTCGCATTCGCTCCCAGAATGGGAATAAGGACCATGAGAAACGAGAATCGAGCAGCGCTCTGCTTATCGATTCCTGCCAGTAAACTTGTTGCGATAGTAGCTCCTGATCGCGAGATTCCCGGCAGCACCGCGATTGCCTGAGAGACGCCAACCAGAAGGGCTTTAGCGTAGGTGATTTCTCCAGTTTTTTTCGGACTGTAGTAGGTGAAGCAAAGAAGAGTCCCTGTCACTAGCAGCATGCCGCCTACGAGAAGGACGTTGCTATTGAAAAGACTTTCGACCTGCTCCTTGAAAAACAGTCCCACGAATACCACAGGCAATGCCGATACCATTAACTTGGCGATGTAGTCCGTCGAGGCGTTCCAGCGAAATTGAAAGGCTCCTTTAATCAGCTTAAGAATTTCGCTGTAGAAAACGACAATCGTGCTGAGGACGGTCGCGCCATGCGCTACCACGGTAAACGTTACGTCTTCCGTAGCCTCGATGCCCAGTAGCACTTTCCCCAACTCGAGATGCCCACTGCTGCTCACAGGGAGAAATTCGGTTAGGCCCTGAATAATGCCTAAGATGATCGCTTCGAGGACGGACATGCGGGATGGACCTAAGTTGGGCCTGGATTAGATGGTTTCGACATAAGATGGCGAGAATGAAGTGGAGCTAGCGAATTTCCGAAAGGAGTTGGTTTACCATCGATTGGGCCTGTCTTCCGTAGCCTCCGCCAAAAATATAGAAGTGATTGAGGCAATGATACAGATTGTAGAGATCTTTTCGTAATCCGTATCCAGAATTTATGGGCATCGTTTCGTTATAAGCCTGATAGAACCGAGAATCGAAGCCGCCGAAGAATTCAGTGAAAGCCAAATCCGTTTCACGGTCTCCATAATAGCTGCAAGGATCGAATACAAAGGGTTCTCCAGATTTATCAAAGGCCGCATTGCCTGACCATAAGTCTCCATGCAGGAGAGAGGGACTTGGCGAGTATCCCTCTAAGAAAGTCTCGATCGAATCGAGCAGCTCGTCGCTTCCTGGGATTGCCAGTCCTTTGCTTCTGCAAAGCTTCAACTGGTACTCCAGCCTTTGTTCACGAAAGAAAATCGGCCAGTTTTCCCTTCGTTGGTTTGGCTGATAGGTCGATCCAATGGTGTTGTCTATTTCCCAGCCAAAATAGGGCTTTCTCTCCTTGTGGAGTGTTGCCAGAAGCCTGCCCATCGATTCCCAGCTCCCTTCTCGAGGTCTTCCTGTTTCAATGTACTCGAGGACTAGGAAGGCTTCTCTCTTTGCCCTCCCAAAGCATATAGGTCGTGGAGCTCGTAAAGTATTCGTCTCCACGATTTCCTCCAGGGCTTGTTTTTCCTGTTTAAACTGATCTAGAAAAGAAACGGTATTTGTCTTTAGAAAATAACTACGAACCCCATTGGAAATGTATGAAGCGTTGCTGATGCAGCCGCCCTGCAAGGCTGTCGACTGCTTGATTTCAAATGACTCGCCAGTCGCTTCCGAGATTCTTGCAGCTATATCCGAGCCGGAAGAGAGCATTGGTTATCCGTTTCTCTCCTCTTTTAGCTTTTCTAGAATCCGAGCGCAGCCATCCTCCAGCAGGTCTAGAACGTATTCAAATCCCTGGGCTCCGCCATAGTAGGGGTCTGGCACTTCTTCGACGTCGTGTTTCGAACAATAGTCGCAAAACAGTTCGCAATTGCCGTCGGGATTCATCCATTTCAGCTCTTGCATGTTATCCTTGTCCATGGCCAGGATGAGATCGAATTGCTCAAAATCGCTGGGAAGGACCTTTCGAGCGCTTCCTGTCATGGGAAGTCCCCTACGGCGACCTGCCTGAGTCATGCGTGGATCAGGCGATTGACCATGATGCAATCCGAGGGTCCCTGCCGAGTCGCATCGGATCTGATGGTCGAGCCCGGCCTCCTTCAGCATTTCCCGCATGACGTTTTCAGCCGCTGGCGAGCGGCAGATGTTCCCCATACAGACGAATAAAATCGATTCAGTCATTGGCCTTTCACGTGGCATGCTTGCATTGCCTTAGACTAAAGCGCTTGCAGCTAAGGGCTTGGCAACAAGAAAGCGCAAGCTGTCGGTTTTTAACCATTGCCGTTTGGCGAAACTCCCGCTAGCGTTTCATTATAATGATAGACACAATAAAGAAAGCTATACTAGCTGGCGTTGGAGCCGCTGCAGTGACTACCGAAAAGGCTGAAAAGGTGCTTAGCGAGCTGGTCGAGAAGGGAAAACTATCGGCTGGCGAAGCGAAGGAAGCTGCCAGGAAAATCGCCGACGAAGGAAAAGAGGAGTTCGAAGCCGCTTCCTCTTCGCTGCAGGCCAAATTCGACGAAGTTCTAGCGAAAATCGGGAAAGGACAGAAAGAACGTATCGACGCGTTGGAGACACAAGTCTCGGAACTTCAGGCTCGACTTGAAAAGATCGAAGAAGCCTCGGCCCAACCCAGCTCAACTGAATAAATGCTGTTCTAGCGAGTCGCTAGATCGCATTGAAGAATCGGATACTTCCGTGATTCCGAAATCGTTGTCCGTATCCGTTTTCCTAATCTATTTTAACTATGGCCATTAAACCGATCGAGTTCATATCCAACGCGGTCAGGGCGAAGGAAATCGTAGCGGTGCTAGCCCGCAACGGCTTCGCAGACCTGCTGCAGAAACTCGATCTACCTCCCCGGATTCTGAGCGCATTTGGAACGAGCGCCATGGTCAAGCGAAGCCAGTGGGAGAGGGTGAGGCTTGTGCTCGAAGAGTTGGGACCCACCTTTATCAAGATTGGCCAATTGCTCAGCACTCGACCTGACGTTGTTCCCGAAGCGCTCATTGACGAGCTGCGGAAATTGCAGGAAACGGTTCCTCCAGTTCCTTTCTCCGAGGTGCAGTCGATTATCGAAGAAGGGCTCGAGCGGCCTGTTTCCGAAGTGTTTGCGTCATTCGAAGAAGAAGCTGCAGCTGGAGCTTCCATGGCCCAAGTGCATTTCGCTTCTTTGGTCGGAACGGGCGAGCGGGTTGCCGTAAAGGTTCAACGGCCGGGTCTGGAAAAGACTATCGATGCCGACTTCGATATTCTTATATGGTTCGCTCGTCAGGCCCATGAGCGTTTGGAGAATTTAAGACCCTATGATTTGCCGGGAGTGGTTCAGACATTGCGCGAAGGGCTTGAAAGAGAGTTGGACTTCCGTCGCGAGGCGAGAAGCATCCAGTTCTTTTCTCTGCAGAATTCCTTCCCGGAGGACATCTGTGCCCCGAAAGTCTATGAAGACCTTTCTTCGCGTCGCGTTCTGGTGATGGAACGTATTGATGGACATCGGTTGACCGAAATCGATCCCGGCTCTGAATTGGCCAAGCGAATCGCTCGCGTCGGTTCTCGTTCGCTTTTTCACCAGATTCTCATCAATGGGTTCTTTCACGCTGATCCTCATGCAGGAAATCTGCGGTTGCTCGAAGGCAAAAAGCTCTGTCTGCTCGATTGGGGACTTACGGGACAGCTTACACGCCGCATGCGGTTCGGCATGGTTGACTTGTTCTTGTCATTCATTCGTGGAGACGCCGAGCAAGTTGCTCGCACGGCGATTGGGCTTGCGGATTCCGGGAATGCGGTGGACCACCGAACGCTGGAGCGACAAATCATGTTTTCCATTCGAGAGCACTACGATCCAGCCACAGGACAGGGGGATGTTGGAAAGGCGGTTCTCCAGCTGCTCTACATTTTCGGGCGCAACGGCATTGATTTGGCTCGCGACTATTCTCTCGTAGCGAAATCGATTCTTTGCGTGGAGGAAACGAGCAAGGCATTGGATCCTGAATACAATTTGAAAAGCGAATTCGAGCCTGTCCTCTTGGATTTGATACGCGAGCGGCGTAGTCCCTGGCGGATGGTGCGAGATGCTCGCGAACGTCTCATGCAGGGCCTGGATTACGTTCAAAATCTGCCCGACGAGCTGCACCGCATCCTTAAGAAAATCGAGAAAGACAGTCTAAAGCTGAATCTCCAGCATCGAGGATTGGAGGACTTGGATCATACCATAAGCGAGGCGAGCAACAAGATCACCTTAGGCATCATCCTTGGCTGCCTGATTATGGGTTCCTCGCTGATTATAACCACGAAGATCCCTCCCTTGCTGTTTGGCTACCCTATTTTCGGCCTGATCGGTTTCGTGCTATCGATGGCGCTTGGGGTGTGGGTAGCTATCGATATTCTTCGCGGCGGGAAAGGCCGCTAGTCATTCCCAGAACATCAAGATCACGAGCCTAGCGGCCGCCATTCATATAATAGTTCAACCTAGCTACTAGCGGGTTGGCTTCACGCGGCATCTCGAACCAGTCGCTTAGGATGATTTCAGGTGTACTATAATCCGTCTGGTAGAAAAACTTAGTCGATTTGTTGTCGGGCGATATCCAGCCAGCTTTCACAGCGACGCCGGCGTATAATCCTTTGGCTGTAGTGTAGACCAGTATGTTTGCTTTGTTGTAATCGCTTCCGCTCGCTTCCGAAACTACCCCGGCAGGACCGGCTACTGCCGAGGCGTCAGCTCCCAGATCGAAGCGACCGGTGTAAGCTTTGCGTAGCGTACTGTCGTCCATGATGACGTAAATCGTATCCAATTCCTTAACACCTGCCTGCAATCCGAAATTAGCTCCTCCGGTTTTCATGAAGGCGGGAACGGTCCATTGCCCTGTGATAGGATTTTTCGCGATCAGCACTCCATTGCCACCGTGTCCCCCTACTAGAAAGCTTCCTCGATAACTCACGGTTAGGATGATTCCTTTCGCGTCTTGCAGGACTGTGGCGGGAATCGCGGTGTCAGACCTGGCCATGATTTCTTCGAGAGCGTACTCTCCATGGACGATGCGGAGAGCCAGCTTTTCGCGCTTTGGTTTTGCTTCGAGGGCAAAGGTGAAAAGCAAGGCGAAGGCGAAAATGGAAAACCGAATGGCGCGAGTCATAGTGCTATGGATAAATGAGCTGAGGTGAAGTTCCCTAATTACTTTCAAACGGAAAAGCGGAATTATTGGCGAGGGAATATTGAATTTGCAACAGAAGAGCGCGTTTCTCCGATGAAAGCTGTTTGTGGCTAAGCTCTTGTGGCGGAGTAAAAAAGAACGTTGCTCTGACTTTGGTTTGCAAGCCACCATGCTTCGCATGCCCATCTCCAAAATGACTCGCTATAAAAACCTGCGTCGCGGGATGGCGTCGGTCATGGAGAAAATCGCTCTTAGCCGTCAAAGACGTTTTCATGTTTTGGCCGTTCTGATTGGGTTGTTGAGTGGACTAAGCGCGGTCGCGTTTCATCAATCGATCCACTGGGCGGAGCATAACGGCATTCATAGAGTGGCTCAGCTTCCGGGTTGGATCGGTGTTGCCGGATTGATTCTTCTTCCCGCCATAGGGGGACTGGTGGTCGGCTTTCTTCTCAAGCATTGGGCTCCGGAAGCGGCTGGTAGTGGTATTCCGCAAACCAAAGCAGCCTATTTTTTGAAGTTCGGTCGCATCCGTTTTCGGACAGCCCTCAGCAAGTTTATCCTTGGGACCATTTCCATCGGAAGCGGAGCGAGTTTAGGTCGAGAAGGTCCTACGGTTCAGATCTCGGCTGCCATCGCTTCTTGGGTCGGCCGCTGGTTTGGCTTAACCTCGAGGCAGATTATGAGTCTGATTCCTCTTGGCTGCGCTGGTGGGATCGCGGCCGCCTTTAACACGCCTCTGGCCGCTATCGTGTTCGCCATCGAGGAGATAATGGGCGACCTCAAGCGCAGCGCCTTTGCCGGTATTGTGGTCGTTGCCGTGATCGCGGCGGTTATCGAGCAATCTCTCCTTGGTTCTAGCGCCATGTTCACGGTTCCGCAGCATCCGGAGGTCCTATCCTTGTGGACGCTGCTCTGGGCTGGAGGGCTCGGAATCGTGACTGGGTTTCTATCCCACTTTTTCGTGGAGTCTCTTTTGGTTTTGCGGGAGAGGATGAAATCGATCCGTGGCAGCTATACCTGGATGCTTCCTGGGTTGGGAGGATTAGGGACTGGCTGCATCGGAGCGTTCGTCTATCTGAGCGTGGGAAAAATTGGAATCTTTGGCATTGGTTATGCAGATCTTTCAGACGCTCTCTTTGGCAACCTAGGGGTATCCATTCTTCTGTTACTTTTCGTAGGCAAATTTTTGGCTACGACCTTGTCCTATTCGACGGGAGGTTGCGGAGGGATATTCGCACCGACTTTATTTATGGGCGCCATGCTCGGTGGTGTTTTGGGCTCTTTGGCGGAAATGGTTAGCGGCAGCGAAGGGCAAATGGCCAGTGTGCTAGCTCTAGTTGGAATGGGGGCCATGTTTGCTGGAGTTATTCGAGCCCCCGTCACTTCGATACTCATCATTTTCGAGCTTACGCGTAGCTACAGCCTGATCCTTCCTATCATGCTAGCCAACCTCACTGCCTATGTCATTGCCGGAAAACTACGGCAAGTGCCCATCTACGAAGCTCTTTTACTGCAGGATGGAGTGAATCTTCGCAAATTTCCGATTCTGCGTCCCAGTATGGGTTGGCAGAATCTCCCTATCAGCTCCATCATGACCAGCGATGTTCGTGTGCTGCGCACCAATCAGCCGCTCTGGCAAGCCTATGATCAAATCAAAAACGACTCCCATACCATCTATCCGGTAGTTGATGCCAATGAAAAGTATGCAGGGCTCGTTCACCGAAAGGGGGTCACCGTTGTGAGTCGGAAAGAGCCCGATCGTCTGGTGAGCGAAATTTTCGTCACGACCAAATTTCCAAAAGTGTTTCCCGATATGAAAATCAAGGATGTTGCCGGACAGTTCGTTAAAACCGATTGGATGACGCTTCCTGTGATTAGTCGACTCGATAGTGACCGTATCCTAGGAGTGGTGACGCTACATGATATCACTCGTCAGCAGTTTCTGCAAGAGACGCGTGGCGACGAAGCGAGATAGAAGCTCTATCAGTGGAGGGTGAGGAGTGATAGTGAAATATGGACTACGATAGTTTAATTCACTTTTCACTACTCCTTTATCTGTCCATCGCCTGTTATCTGAAACTTATAAGAACAGAGCTCTCGCAGACCCATAGGTCCACGAGCATGTAGTTTATCTGTGGATATGCCGATTTCCGCTCCAAGGCCGAATTCAAACCCATCGGTAAACCGCGTGCTTACATTCCAGTAAACGGTAGCGGCGTCAACGCCGTTGAGAAACTGTTCCGCCTGCTCTTTGTCCGCGGTGACGATGGCGTCGCTATGGGAGCTGCCATAAGTATTGATGAAAGCCACCGCTTCCTCGAGAGATTCAACTACTCGTATTGAAATAATGAGGTCAAGGTACTCTGTGCCCCAGTCCGCTTCAGTCGCTTCCGTGCAGGATATTCCATTCGTTTCCAGGATGGCCTTGCCCTTCGCGTCTGCTCTCAATTCAACACCTTCTTCGACGAGAGCCTTGGCGATGGCCGGTAGTTGCGTTTCGGCTACCGATTGATGAATGAGAAAATTCTCCGCCGCATTGCAGACAGCGGGATACTGGCACTTGGCATTGACTACGATGGTCTCTGCCATCTGGGCATCCGCAAACTGATCCACGTAAACCGAGCAGATCCCATCGAAGTGCTTGATGACAGGGATCGTGCTGTTTTCGGCCACGAAGCGGATCAGTCCTTCTCCTCCGCGAGGAATGATGCACTGGACGTATTGATCCAGTTTGAGGAGCGCGTTGAGCGCGCTGCGATCTTTGGTCGGAATGAATTGGGCAGTTTTGGCGGGGAGTCCTGCATCTTCCAAGGCCTGGGTGACCAGCTTAGCCAAAGCCGTGTTCGTGTGAAAGGCTTCTTTCCCGCCTCGCAGGATGCTGGCGTTGCCAGACTTCAGGCAAAGGATGGCGCAGTCTACCGTCACGTTGGGGCGCGATTCGTAAATGATGCCAATTACGCCGATAGGTACCCGAACCTTTTCAATGAGAAATCCTTGCGGGTGATCGTAACTTTCGAGCTTTTCGCCGACGGGATCAGGAAGTTCCGCGACTTGTTTTGCTCCCTCGACCATGTCGGAAATCCTGCGATCGCTCAACTCGAGACGCTTAAGTAGGGCGAAACTAAGACCGCTTTCTCTTCCCGCCTCCAGATCTTTGGCATTTTCCTCGCGTAAGGATTCGACATTTTCCTCGATCAGCTCGGCCAGACGAAGAATCGCTTTATTCTTCTGCTCGATCGGGACATTGGCCAGCGTGAGGGACGCTTGTCGGGCGTCACGAGCCATGTCTTCTATGAGCGTGTCGATATCGATGGTTGCTGTCATTCGAGGTTTTGGTTGAGTTAGAAGTGTACGCTATACGTCAAGACCTGGCTAAACCAAGCCCCTTTTTCGGATCATGGCAACTTGAAGCCTCTGAGTTTACTCGTTCAGGTATATAGCGGCAAGTATCTATCTTTTAGATACTTGATCAATGCTTTTGACGAAAGCGGCTGCCCAGTGGCTTTCTCTGAAAGTTCCTTTAGATAATAGGTTTTCCCATGCTGGTGAACATTTTCTCGCAGCCAGTTGAGTAGACGAGAGAAATCTCCTTTTTCGAAGTCGAGTTCCAAGCCTGGAAGCGCATCAAGAGCCGCATACCAGAGCTGCGCGGCAAGCATGTTCCCCAAGCAGTAGCTTGGGAAATAACCAAAAGCTCCATACGACCAGTGAACGTCTTGCAGCACCCCCTCTGCGGCGTCTTTCGGTTCGACACCCAGAAGTTCATTGTATTGAGTATTCCAATACTCTGAAAGTTCCGATACCGATAGTTCGCCAGAGAAAAGCTTCTGCTCGATTTCGAATCGGATGATAATGTGTAAATTGTAGGTTACCTCGTCCGAATCGACGCGTATGGGGGTACGGTCGACTGAGTTTATGGCAAGGTAGAGATCGTCCGATGAGACCTCCTTTAACTGGTCATGAAAGGTTTCTCGGAATTTCGGCTCGAAGAAGTTCCAGAAAGACTGGCTGCGTGAAACTTGATTTTCCCAAAGTCGACTTTGCGACTCGTGAACGCCCATGCCGGCTGCGGAGCCAAGCGCGGTATGAAGTTGGTCTTTGGGGAGGCCCTGTTCGTACATCCCGTGTCCAGATTCATGTATCGCTCCGAAAAGAGATTCCAGCGGTATGTCTTCTTTGAATCGCGTTGTCATTCGGATATCGGCGCCGTTGCCGCTGCAAAACGGATGAGGTGAAATATCAATTCTTCCACGGGAATAGTCGAATCCGAGAGCTCTCGTTACTTGCTCGAGAAACTCCTTTTGTTGGGGAATGGGAAAGCCCTTCAGAATGTCCGCGTTCGCTTTGACATCCGAATCTAGGATTCTGGATACAAGAGGCGCTAGTTCCTTTTTCAGTTCCGTAAACAGGCAGTCGATCGTTTCGGCATCCATTCCCGGATCGTGAAGGTCGATCATCAAGTCGTAGGGTCGGTCTCCCCAGCCGAAATACTCGGCCATTCGTTTCGAGAGTTCCACTTGTTTCGAAATGTGGGGAGCAAAAGCCTGGAAGTCGCTCGCTTTCCGAGCTGCTACCCAAGCGTGATAGGCTTCGGTCTGAGCTATTGTTTTCTCCTCGAGGAACTCCAAAGGCAATTTCGTCCTTCGATCGTAAGTGATTCTGAAATCCTTGACCACGACTTGCTGGGCCTCGTCTAGCGAGCTATCGTTTTCCAGATCTACTAGAAGGTCATTCAACTCCGGCTCAGTAATAGCCTCCTGCATCAGCCTTGTCATTACGACCTTTTGCTCCTGGCGCTGGTCTACGCTTTTCTCCGGCAAGTTCACTTGTTCGTCCCAGCCAAGGATGTCGGCGATTGAGCAAACCGTTTGTATATGCTTCAATTTCTCGTCGAGAACAGAGTAAGATTTATTTGGCATGAAAACTTGCTAGTTTGATGATTCTAAAAAAGCAACGGCCAGAACACCGCTTCGGCATTCTGGCTCGTTGGAAAAGGAATGTCGGCGGATTTGGGCTTTAGAAGCTGGGCAACTTGATGTCCGCTTTTTGCACTAGACCCATTATCTCTTTAACCAGGTTTTGGGCCATTTGCAGCTCTTTGCCGTATTGCGTTTTAAAGGATTCGACTTGCTCAAGCGTTTGGGGGCTGAACTGGGCGACTAGCTTTTCCAGGTGCTTGATGCTTTCCTCAAGCTTGGGCAGCTTCTCTTCGATGACCTTGGCGATATCGCCCGGCAGCTTGTCTTTGAGTTCGCTCACTTTGGACTCCACTGATGCGAATTGAGTCTTAAGGTCTTCATTGCTTGAAGTGAATTGGGCGACCAGGGCTTTGGTTTGCTCTTGGAGCTGAGCGCTGAGTTCCTCCTTCACTTTGGACATGCCTTCGTCAACCGACTTATTAACGTCAGCCAGACCCTTGTTCAGGGCGTCTTGGGTTTCCTTAGCGGTTTCTTCGGCTGTAGGCTCGTTACTTGAAGAGCAGCCGACCGCGATCAGCATAGCCAAGGTTAAACATAGAATTTGAGCGAGTAATGATTTCATAGATGTGTTCCGTTTATGGTGAATGGGGCAGCCTCGATCTCGGGTTCGATTCAAAAGTTCTCCAATGGAAGCATTCTCAGCCTTGGCTAACAGTGTGATGATTCAAGAGAGATAAAGGACGTATCAACCTGGAGCATATTGAGTTGTGTGCAGAGCTTTGCAATACCCAATTCTATTTCAGAAAATAGGTGATTGCTTTATGGTATTCATTTAATCGTTACAGATTTGCTACAAATCATCGCGGTAGTCCATGCGGACTGGAAATTGAATCCTCCGGTGACCCCGTCGATGTCCAGGATCTCGCCGGCGAAATACAATCCAGGTGTAAGCTTGCTCTCCATAGTCTTGAAATTCACTTCCTCGAGAGCAACTCCTCCGCATGTGACGAATTCCTCCTTATTCATGCTCTTTCCTGAAACTTGAAGTGTCTTCCTTGTGAGCATTTCACTCAAATCCTGTAGTTGCGCGTTTGTGACATGGGCCCATTGCGTTCGAAGTCCTATGCCAACTAAATCGATAGCCCTCTCCCATAGTCGCTTGGGCAGGCCAAACGGATTCTCGCTGGATAACAGGCGTTTAGAGGAAAGGCTTTTCATATTGCTCAGCTGTTCGAGCGATTGGTCTGAGGTTGTCCTTCCCAGCCAGTTAATCTCGATAGAAAATCGGTAGTCGCATTCGTAGAATGTCTTCGCTCCCCAGGCGGAAAGCTTTAGGATAGCGGGGCCGCTTAAACCGTTATGCGTAATGAGGATGGGCCCCGATTGCTCTTGCTTGGACGGACGATGAGCAGCTGTTACGGTTGAAACGGAAAGTCCTTGTAAGCCGGATACAAGTGGATCGTCGATGTGAAAAGAGAATAGCGACGGTTGAATAGCGGTTATGGCGTGGCCTAGGTCAGAAGCGATTTTATAGCCTCCCGACTGCCTCCCCCCTCCTGTTGCTAGAATCAGAAAATCCATTTCGTAACAGGAATTCGTGGATGTTCCTATCTCAAATTTTCCCGACGGCCCTCTGCTAGCAGATGCAACGCCTTCTTGTAGCTTAACCTGCACGCCTGCTTCGCTGGCGGATCGATTTAGGCAATCGATAATGGAAGAAGACTTGTCGGAACAGGGGAAGACACGCCCGTCCTCCTCGATTTTCAAGGGCACTCCTCTCTCCTCGAACCACTCCATCGTGTCCGCTGGCTGCCAAACGTGGAAAGGGCCTAGCAGCTCTTTGGATCCCCTTGGATAATGATTTACCAGTTCCTTGGGATCGAAGCAGGCGTGTGTCACGTTGCACCTGCCTCCTCCTGAAATGGCGACTTTGCTCAGCGGCTTTCGCGATTGCTCGAAGAGAAAGACTTCCGCTTCCGGATCCATTTCCGCGCAATTGATGGCGGCGAAGTATCCTGCCGCCCCGGCTCCAACAATGCCGATGCGTCTTTCACTCATTCATTGAAGGACTCGAAATAAGATCCTGATTATCCGAACAACTCTTTGTGAATGGCTTGAGCTTGGTCGATTTCCAATCTCGGTCCGAATTGCGAAACCACTTTTGAAGAGGACTTGCTAGCCAGCTTTCCCGCATCGGCGTAAGACATGTCATGAGTTATCCCATACAAAAAGGCTCCAGCGAAAAGGTCTCCAGCTCCATTCGTATCGACCGCTTTTGCTGGATACGGTTCGATGTTGATGAACTGCGCTCCGTCGAAAACGACGGCTCCCTTCTCGGCGAGGGTGATGGCGAAGCGCTTGGCTGACGATTTGAGTTCATCTTTTGCCGTCTCCAACGAGTTCGCGCCCGTAAAAAGCATAGCTTCCTCTTCGTTGCAGAAAAGAAGGTCGACTCCAGAGCCCACGACTTCCGACATCTGGTCCTTGAAATACTTCACCATGCTAGGATCGGAAAAGGTGAGGGCCGTTTGTACATCGTTGGCCTCTGCCAAACGCTTGGCTTCAATCATGGCCCGGCGAGCCGAGTCGCTCGTTACCAGATAGCCTTCGATGTAAAGGTACTCTGAGTCAGCCAATGCGGCTTGGTCGATCTCGCTTGTTGAATAATCCGCCGTTATCCCCAAAAAGGTGTTCATCGTCCGTTCCGCGTCCGAAGTGGTCATGACCAGGCACTTTCCAGTGATGCCCTCCGCAAGATTTCCATTTGTAAGGACAGTCTCGATACCATTGGCCGTAAGGTCGCTAAGATAGAACTTCCCCATGTCGTCGTTGGCCACTTTGCACGAATAAAAGCACGATGCCCCAAATTGGCTGGCTCCAATAACCGTGTTGGCTGCAGAGCCGCCGCATTTCATTGTGCTAGTCGATAAATCAATGGCATCCACCAGCGTTGCTTGTCGTTCCTCGTCGACCAACGTCATCAGTCCCTTCTCGATTTCGTGCTTCTGAAAGAAGGCGTCATCCACCTCGGTTACGATATCAACGAGGGCGTTGCCCATGCCGTAAACTTGATATTTCTTCATAGAAAGGGATTTCGATTTTCGGAGTTCGGGAATAGCAAAGTTTCATGACGCCGTCTCGCAACATAAATTGATCGTTGATGATCAAAGCGGAGACTCTTTAGGATCCCTCTTCATGACGGAAATTGTCGACGAGATTAAACAGCTTTTCGAACTTTACCCGCCCTGGCTTGTTACGACCTGTCTTGTTATCGTCGGCGCCGGTTTGATCTACTTGATTTGGAGACTGGTGAAATTCGGCATGATCTTGGTTATCACCTTGCTGCTCATCGCTTTGGTTGGAGCAGCGGGCTGGTTTATCTTCGCTGGTTGAAGCTTGGATGATTATTTCAATTTTGACCGCTTGATAGGTTGACGTCCTCAATCGATTTACATTCTCATGGCGGACAACGTGGATAAAGATAAGCCCAAGAAGTATATTTTCGTAACAGGCGGCGTCGTCTCCTCACTAGGAAAAGGGCTTACAGCTGCGTCTTTGGGAGCTTTGCTAGAAGAGCGTGGAGCTTCGGTCCGCATCCAGAAATTCGATCCCTACCTGAATGTTGATCCGGGAACCATGAACCCCTTTCAGCACGGCGAAGTCTACGTGCTCGATGATGGGGCGGAAACCGACCTCGATCTCGGACACTATGAACGGTTCACTTCCGGAAAGCTAAGCCGTTTTAACAATTTAACTTCCGGCCAGATTTACGAATCGGTCATTCAGAAGGAGCGTCGTGGCGAATATCTGGGAGCTACGGTGCAAGTCATTCCTCACGTCACAAATGAAATAAAAAACCGGATACGAGCGGCCAGCGAGGATGTGGACGTTCTGATAACCGAAATTGGCGGCACCACCGGCGATATCGAAGGGTTGCCATTCCTCGAGGCGATGAGGCAGTTCGCTTTAGAAGCTGGCCATGGAAACGTGGTTTTCATTCACGTTACGTTGGTGCCTTACCTGAATGCAGCTGGCGAACTGAAGACCAAACCGACCCAGCAAAGCGTGGCCAAGCTGCGTGAAATCGGTATCCAGCCAGATATTCTCGTCTGTCGAACAGAGCATCCCATCGACCAGGAGATCCGTGAAAAGCTCAGCCTTTTCTGCAATGTCCCTGTAAAAGCGGTGATCGAGGAAATCGACGTCGAGTCTTCCATCTACGAGCTTCCGCTTATGTTGCAACGGGAGGAAATGGACGATTTGGTCGTTGACCTGCTGCAGCTCGACGCTCCGAGGACGGAGCATAGCGTTTGGGTGGATATCGTGCGGCGGCTCAAGTCTCCATCCGACCGAGTGGACGTGGGCGTAGTTGGAAAATACATCGAACTGCAGGACGCCTACAAATCCGTTTACGAGGCGCTCACTCATGCGGGAATTGCGAACGATTGCGCGGTAAACATCGTTCGTCTCGATGCCGAAACGTTGGAACAGGCGGACGGCATGGCGGCTTTAAATGGCTTGCATGGGATTCTGGTGCCTGGGGGCTTTGGCGATCGCGGTATCGAGGGGAAAATCGCCTCGGCCGAATTCGCTCGCGAAAATGAGGTGCCTTATTTCGGACTTTGCCTCGGTCTCCACGTAGCAGTGATCGGTTTTGCTAGAAATGCTGCCGGTTTAGAAGGAGCGAATAGTTTGGAATTCGACGAAGATGCTCCTCATCCCGTCATCACGCTTATGGAGGAGCAGAAGAAGATCGTCGATAAGGGGGCTACGATGCGTTTGGGTTCGTACGAGTGTAAGCTAACGTCGCAGACCAAGGCCCAGACCGCCTATGGCGAAGATTCGGTCCGCGAGAGGCATCGTCATCGATACGAGGTGAACAATGACTACTTGCAACAGCTAGAGGAGGCAGGACTTGTCATTTCCGGCGTTAATCCAAAACGTAATTTGGTGGAAATGATAGAATTGAAGAACCATCCCTGGTTTCTTGCGGTCCAGTCACATCCGGAGTTCCTCTCCAAGCCGAATCAGGCTCATCCTTTGTTTCAAGCCTTCATCGAAGCCTGCTTGAAACGAAAGAAATCTCTCTAGATTATCGTATCACCTTTTCTCCAATTTAATCCCAAATTCTCCGAGCGATGGCCAAGCTTTTGATAGAGGTGCCTATCCCCTCCATGGGGGCGACGGTTAACGAAATGACTTTGATCGATTTGCTCTGCGAGGCAGGCAAGCGCATCACTAAGGGCGAGAAGCTGGCCGAGATGGAAAGCGACAAATCCATCTTCGATTTCGAAGCTCCCTGTGATGGCATCATTCAGCGCATTTTTTGCAGGGCAGGCGACATCCTTCAGGTAGGTTCTCCTTTTTTGAGAATCGAGACTGAGGATCCTGCCATGAGCCATCTCGAGATTTCCGATGGAGATGATCAGCCCACTGATCTCTCTGCCGAAGCGGCTACTCCTTCCTCCAAAACCGCCGCTCCTCTTCCGGAAATCACAACCGTGAGCAGGGAGCCACTCGGATTGACCTCGACTCCTTCAAAACCTAAGGCGGCCGCTCCTAGATGGACCCCAAGGGCCAGAAAACTCGCTCTTGAAAAAGGCATCGATCCGGAAACGATTACGGATATCGTAGGGACGGGCCCTGGTGGCAGAGTTACGGGCGACGATCTCGATACTTACGTTGCTACGGTTCCAACTCACCAGAACGAAGGGCAGGTTGGGCAGGCTTCTGTTGTCGAAGATCCTCTGGAAGCTCAAACCGTTTGTTTGGCTGGTGTCGGCTACGCGGTTCCTAAAAGCGTTCGATCGAATAACGAGATTCTTAAAGAGTTTCCCGGGAAGACGGAAGAAGAGATTCTCAAAGTGACGGGTATCGAGCAACGGTATGTGATTAGCGAAGGCGAATCGGCCACTAGCCTTGCCACCGATGCGACACGAGGGGCGCTCAACATGGCGGGTCTGCAAGCCACCGATATCGACGCTGTCATTGTGGCGACACTACTTCCCGACCAGCCGGTGCCGGGAGCTGCCAGCGCTTTGGCAAAGGTTTTGGGGGTCGAGAAAGCCTTGGCTTTCGATTTGAATGCCGCTTGCTCAGGCTGGCTCTATGCTCTGGAAGTGGGACGTTCCTTCATTTGCGGTGGGACCGCTAAGAACGTTTTGGTGGTGACGGCTGAAATCCTTTCCAGCATCACCAATCCGAAAGATCACTCGACGGCTTTTCTTTTTGGCGATGGAGCGGGCGCGGCGATTTTGACCCCTCAAGACGGTGGCCACCGGCTTTATCGTCATCACTTGAGTGGAGATGCTCAGTATAGCGATGCGATTTCACGAGCGGGCGGTGGTGCCATGAATCCCATCCCTAAGCCGGGACAGGATCTGGATCCTTTCTATTTGAAACTCGATGGGTCGGTTGTCTTCAAGCGAGGCGTGATCGCATTCGCGGAAATCATTGAACACCAGATGAAGCATCACAGCCTTAGCGCCGACGATGTCTCCTGGATTGTGCCTCACCAGGCCAATGCTCGAATTCTCAAAGCGGTTAGCAAGCGAGTCGGCATTCCTTACGAAAAGTTTGTGGTTACGATTGGCAAATATGGCAACACTTCGGCCGCTTCCGTATCCATGGCTTTGGGATGGGCCGCCGAAGAAGGCATCTTCGAAGAAGGCGACAAGATTATCTTTTGTTCCGTAGGAGCTGGCTTCACCTACGCGGGTGGATTGCTCACCTGGTAGTCGTCTAGCCGTTTGATATTTCCTGTCGCACGATCGATAAAATCGATACCGCAGCTGTCTCGCATCGCTGTACGAACGGTCCAATGGTTACGGGTTTAAAATCGTGTTTGGCGATGGCTTTGTACTCTTCTTCGCTGAAGTCTCCTTCTGGTCCTATTAGACAGGCCACGTTCTTTGGCTGGAATTGATGTTTGCCTCTGAATTCCGAGAAAACGTCCTTAACCATGCGCGTTTCGGGCTGTAGACTCGCTACGATGTTAAGATCGAAGAAGTCTCCCAAAGTGTACAGCAACGGTTGAAGGGCTCCGATCTTGGGGAGGAAAGGATTACCGCTTTGCTTGGCTCCCTCGATTGCCGCTGCCTTGAGCTTAGCCATTTTATTGGCTTGCCGATCCGTAATGATCTTCAACTCGGTTCGCGAGGTGATTATCGGAAGAATCTGCCATACACCGAGCTCCGTCGCTCTTCGTACGATGCTTTCCAAGCCTTTCCCTTTGGGAGCGGCCAGAATCAAGGTGATGTAGCGATCCGGCTTTTCATGAACCTTGTAGGTTTTTGGCGTAAGGACTGCTTGTTTTCCGTCAGCCACTTGGATTTCACACTGCCATTCCACCCCATCACCATTGAACGCGATTACTTCGTCTCCCTCTCGAGCTCGATTGGTGTTTATCAGGTGGTGCGACTCTTCGTTGGACAGCTCGATGCGGTCAGTTCTTAGAACGGTGGCGTCGCAGTAGCATCGAAAATCCGACATGCCTGTTCCTATGGGGAGTTCTTCGAATTGAGCAAATGAAAAGGCGCCGCTAAGCGGCGCCCTTTCTTACTTATCAAACTACAAACCAGAATTAAGAAAAACTCTAACTCCCTTTTCATTGTTGATAGGCGCTCTCCTGCCAAAAACGTTCAAAAAAAAGATGAGCCATTCATTTCAATCTCTCAAATCCCTCCGAAATAGGTTGTTCAGCAAAACGAAAAAAGCGCCGCTAAGCGGCGCTTTTTCGACTTATCAAACTACAAACTAGATACGAAAAATGAACAAAACCCTATTAAATTCCTGTACTGTGATAGACGTAGAAGGTCTTACCACGTTCAAAGAATTCTTTCTTTTCAGACAGAAAATTTCTCTGACTACCTAATTCGTTGATCACGAATAGATTAGAAATGGGCAGGCGTGATTACGTCCTCTCTGCACTAGCTGAGGCGCCTTTTCCTAGAACAACGAAACGCGCCAAAGACATGAAAGAAAAAAATACCAGTCTGAGAGATTTCTATTCATGAATCTCGCGTGTTTCGTTGTTTCCAAACAAGAGTCTTCAGCGACTTGAAATTGGCTTGCCAGTTATCACCGCCTTGGCGCATACACCTCTCTCCAAATTTCGAAACAAGCCCAGGTGGCGGAATTGGTAGACGCGCCTGACTCAAAATCAGGTTTCCACCGGAAGTGAGGGTTCGAGTCCCTCCCTGGGCACCACGCTTCGCTTTTACGAAGTTTGGCGAGGTGTACCCTGCGTAGCCTCAAAGCGATGCCTGGACAGCAACGTTTCAGTGTCGGCTACGCGCGGCTAGAGCCAGCCTTCGCCAAGGCTACGGCTGGCAGGCCAGCTTTTCATGAGATTACATCAACTCTCTGAGGCGAACAATCCTCGCGACACTTTTCATTTGAAATCTTTGGGACCCCTCGCCAACGTAGCGCCTCATTTTTGGTATCGGGCCATGGCGCAGCCTGGTTAGCGCGCTTGTCTGGGGGACAAGAGGTCCCGAGTTCGAATCTCGGTGGCCCGACCACGCTTCGCCTTTACGAAGTTTGGCGAAGCGTGCTCTGCGTAGCCTCAAGGCGATGCATGGGCAATAACGCTTCAATGTCGGCTACGCGAGGCTAGCGCCAGCCTTCGCAGCAATGTTAATGAAGGCGGGCAAGAAGCGTTCATTGAAGGCTACGGCTGGCAGGCCAGCTGATGCTCTACTCTGGATTAAGCTACTCAAATCGGCTTCTTGCAGCTGCGAATACGCCACTCAACTAATTCGCTGTTGTATTCACTTCTTCATTTCTGAATGCTTATCGACTGTCGATGTCAGCCAAGACGGAAAAAATACAAGCGTTGAGTCTCGTTCGTGGTCTTATTCCTGTTTTGGCTGTCATGGCTACTCTGGTATACGCTTCGTCGCTTGCCAAAGCTAAGCCAGCGGGGCCGGATCTGTTTCAGTTCGACAAGATTGCCCACTTTTTCGTTTTCGGACTCCTAGGCACGCTTTGGTTTCGATGTCTGCGCATCCCATTCTTGAATACAAGGCGATGGGTGGTCGCCTTTTTGCTGGTGATCGCATTCGGCATCGTGGATGAGATTTTGCAGTACTTTAATCCGAATCGATCATTTGACCCCTATGACTGGGTTGCCGACGCTGGCGGGGCGTTAGTGGGCATTTTCGTTTATCGCGACTGGTCGCTCTATCGGCGAGTTCTAGAGACGCCGATTAGCAAATTGGCGTCCTTGAAGATCGTTTCGGAATAGCTTTTTGGAGAAATTGGAAACTTTTCCTTGTTAAAAACCACAATTGTGGTAATTTTAACCACAATTGTTGTAAAACTATGGCAGGTGACACGATAAAGCTTTCCAAGCTGGAAATGGATGTGATGGGTTCCTTTTGGAAATTGGGTAAAGCGACGGTGAGGGAGGCTCACGAGGCGATTCCGGATGGGGCAGGAAAGCCGGAATACACGACTGTTCAAACGATTATCAGTCGATTGGAGGCCAAGGGGGCGGTGCATCGCTTGAAAAAAGTGGGCAACGCCTGGATTTACGAACCGCTAGTATCCAGAAAATCGATCGTGGGAAAAATCGTCGATGATCTTTTAGGTCTTTTAGAGGGCGCGGCTAGTCCGATTGTTTCTCACCTGGCGGAGAGTGGGAAGCTCTCCGAGGAGGATGTGAAAGAAATCCAAGAGATCATCGCGAAATCGGAGAAGAAGAAATGAATGATATCGGCATTAAGTCTTTTGAGCTTTTCCTTCTGCATCTCGGCGAGTCGACGGTCTTTGCTCTTATAGCCGTTACCTTCGCCAGCGCTCTACGCCTGAAGAAAGCGAAGAACCGCTATCTGTTTTATCAATTGGCTCTTCTGAAATTCCTTCTGCCGATTGGCGTTATCGCGGCATTGGCATTCAGGTCGTTTGGAGCTTCCTCTGAAACGCTAAACGAGCTGGTTGTCACTACGGTATCCAAATCTTCTGACTACGTAGCGAATCAAGCTTCAGGGGGATGGATTGTATTTCTATTGGGAACATGGATTGGAGGCGTGCTGTGCATGACCATTGCCCATGGCATTGGCCTTTCTCGAGTTCGCAAGCTGGTTTCCGATTCGAGCGTTCCGGACGACTCGGCGATGAAGCGTATCCATAAAATTCTGGCAAGAACGGGTTTCGCCAGTGCCGGCAAGTTGCCTTTTTTTATCAACAATCGATTCGCTTCTATAGGAATAGCAGGATTTTTTAGACCCAGAATTATTATCAACGCGACGTTTCTTGACGCTTTGTCGGACGAGGAGTTGCTAGCCGCGTTTAAGCATGAGTTGGCTCATGTGGATCGACGCGATAATCTTTGGCATATCGTTCATGCTTCGATTGTGACCCTTTTCTGGTTTCATCCGGTAGCGTGGATACTTCGCTATCAACTTCGGTTGGAAAGCGAGTTGGCTTGTGATGAAGCTGCCCTGCTGACGGGCGAATCTCCACGCGACTATGCCGAATGTTTGTTGAAAGCAGCTTCCTACCATCACCACTACAAGAATAGCTGGGTGACGGCCTTTACCGCAAAATCGCTTAAGATGCGTATCCGCAAAATCGTTAACTTCGAAAAAGGAAAAGAATCCATTATGAAACTGATAACAATGCATCTTGTTGCATTCTGCGTCGCGGGGCTGTTTCTCGGCGCCTCGACCCATCTCCATGCCATTGGCGATGCCGGACAGGAAACGACCTACGAACTTAAGGATCTCGATACCCATCCTAAACCGCTGCACCAGGTACAGCCGAAGTATCCTTATGAACTCAAGAAGCAGGGAATTGCGGGTTGGGTGAAGCTCGAGTGGGTCATCGACTCCCAAGGAAACGTCGTCCGTCCCAAAGTTTTGGAGTCATCGCTGAGGGATTTCGAGCAACCGGCAATCCAGTCCATTCTCGAGTCGAAGTGGCATCCTGGAACGAAAGCAGGCAAGGCCGTTTCCGTTCGCGTTAGGCAGAGGATGGATTTCCAGCCGTAACGAGTTTCTGGGACTAAAAAGCAAGGATGTCGGGAGACCGTTATCCTCAGAAAAGTAGCGACTGGTCGTGTGGCCAGTCGCTTTTCGTTAGGAGATTGATTTGCCGGTCAGGATCGCTCTTAATCCGCGTCGATGAATACGAACGACGCCAAGGAGCGAATCGATGATCTGCGGAGTGAAATAAAACGTCACGACGAGCTTTATCATCGCCAGGCGACTCCTGAGATATCCGACTTCGAATACGATCGTCTTAAGCGTGAATTGGCGGATTTAGAGGTGGCTAATCCCGGCTTGGGGAGTGAAGCGTCTCCCTCCATGAGCGTCGGAGATGATCGCGCTTCCGGGTTTGCTTCGTACACCCATCGACTGCCAATGCAGAGTCTGGACAATACGTATTCAAAAGATGAATTCTTCGCGTTTGTCGAGCGCGTTGAAAAAGGGCTCGAGGTCGAAAAGGCGGCCTTCCTAATCGAGCCGAAGATCGATGGAGTTGCGGTCAGTGTAACCTATACCAATGGCAAGCTTGAGCGAGCGATTACGCGTGGCAATGGGGTTGAGGGAGATGACATTATGGCGAATGCGCTCTTCATCGAGGAACTTCCTCGAGAGCTGCAAGGCAATCACATGCCCGACACGATTGAGATACGTGGCGAAATCTACATGCTCAACGAGGAATTTGATCGCATCAACGCTGCTAGAAAGCAGGCAGGTCTAGAAGCCTTTATGAATCCAAGGAGTTTAGCTGCGGGAACCGTTAAGATGCTCGATCGCTCTGAAGCTGCCAAAAGGAAGCTTAATGTGGTGCTTTACGGACTTGGTTTTTGCCAGCCTCGCTTAGTCGATTCTCAGGGAGAGTTTCAAGAGCTGCTTGGGAAATGGGGAGTGCCGTTGGTGGAAAAATTCTGGAAGGCGAGAGGGGCGAATGAGGCTTGGGCGGCTATTGAAGAACTGGATGCGTTGCGCGAACAATTCGCGTATCCAACCGATGGAGCCGTCATCAAAACGGATTTGCTGGATCACCAAGCCGAGCTGGGAGCGACTTCGAAAGCTCCTCGCTGGGCGATCGCCTATAAGTTTGCGGCTGAGCAGGCCGAAACGACCCTCGAAGGTATCACGGTACAGGTTGGGCGTACGGGTGCGTTAACCCCTGTGGCCGAGTTGAAGCCGGTTCTCCTCGCTGGCACTACCGTTTCGCGAGCTACGCTTCATAACCAAGAAGAAATGGCTCGCAAGGACGTGCGGGTTGGCGATTCGGTTATCGTGGAAAAGGCGGGAGAGATCATTCCAGCCGTTGTTCGAGTAGTGTTGGAAAAGCGACCCTCTGACAGTGGACCCTATGAATTTCCTCAAAAGTGTCCTGAATGCAGCACTACCGTTAAGAAAGTGGAAGGGGAGGTGGCTCTGCGTTGCCTGAACCCGAATTGTCCCGCTCAAGTGCGCGGTCGGCTGGAGCACTTCGCCTCGCGTCAATGCATGGATATCGAAGGTCTAGGCATTGCTGTGGTCCAGCAGCTTGTCGAGCGTGGCCTGGTATCCACAATTGCCGACATCTATAAGCTGAATTTCGAGGACCTAGTTGAATTGGAGAAATTCGCCGAGAAGTCTGCTCGAAATTTGCTGCAAGCCATAGAGCGTAGTAAGAGCAACGAGCTCTGGAGGCTTCTGCATGGCTTGGGCATTCCTCAAGTCGGAGCTGCGGCAGCGAAAGATCTAGCCAAAGCGTTTCGCTCTGTTTCCGCTCTGCGTGAGGCTGACTTGGATACGCTGGTTGCGATTGATGGCGTGGGCGAGAAGACAGCTTTAGGAATCATAGCCTATTTCGAGGACACGTCCAATGCTTCCGTCATCGACCAGCTATTCGCTTTGGGCATGAATCCATTGGCTCCTGAAAAACCTGCAGCGGAAGACGCGATTCTCGTTGGCAAGACATTTGTTATTACGGGTACCCTTCCAAGCATGAAGCGAGACCAGGCGAAGGCCCTCATCGAATCGAAGGGCGGAAAGGTCTCTGGCAGCGTGAGCAAGAAGACGGATTATCTTTTGGCGGGGGAGTCTGCCGGCTCTAAGCTAGCGAAGGCGGAGAAATTGGGAGTCGAAGTGATTAGCGAGGAAGATTTGCTAGAAATGTTATCCTAGGCAAACTCTGCATGATCACATGCCAGGTCCTTGTAGTTGTTTTTGCAATTCAACTTGAAAAGTCTGCAAGTCGTCTTCCGATGGCTGATAGCCCTCCTTGCTCGGATCAAGGGCAAGTCGGCCATAGGGATCCACCGTCCAGGTGGCTGTTACGCCATCGCTAAAGGTGACGCTTCCGCTCAGAGCGGCTCCTGGGCGTTTGATGCGGTCGACTTCAACGGATACGGCGCCGTCTCCTACTAATTCTGGACTGTCGTCTACCAGATCGGTGGTGGCGTTTGCTGCCATGTTTGAGTCCTCGCTTTCGGCGGGCTTTTCCTCGGGCTTCAGATCGAGATTCAAGTCGTCGAGCAGAAAGCGGGCTTCCATGTAAGTCATGGCGATACCGAAGTCCTCATTTATCAGTTTCTGGATGTCGGCTATGGAGTCGCCTTCTTCGAGACGTCGGGCTACGGTTTGCTTCTGCTCGTCGCTAAGATTCATATTGGGAGTTTTTAGAATGCAATTTTGGTCAAGGCGCAACTGTCTTTGTCTGGCAAACCGGAAACTTTCTTCAAGCGGTTTTGGGAAATGGAAAACCCTCCGACCATTGGCGGAGGGCTTTGCAAGAAACAGATGATTACAGGGTTTTGAAAGGGATCTATTTCGAAAGCTGGTTTTTCAAATACTCGAGACTATGACGCACGGTTTCGTCTTGGTCGATGAGGTTTTCGACCTGACGACAGGCGTGGATGACGGTACCGTGATCACGGCCGCCGAACGCTTCGCCAATTTCCTGCAGAGAATGTTTGGTGAGTTCCCGGCTCAGATGCATGGCAATCTGCCGAGGCACTGCAATGTGATTGGGACGTCGGCGACTTAGCATGTCGGAGTGACGGAGTTCAAAATATTCGGCTACCTTTTTCTGGATGGCCTCGATAGTCAGCTGCTGTTTAGCAGCCTCCATAAGCACGTCGCTGAGGAGCATTTCGCAGGTGGAAATTTCGAGCGGCTTTCCTGTTAGCGAGGAATAGCTGCATACTTTGATAAGGGCGCCTTCAAGGCGTCGGATGTTCTTAACGATGTGTTGGGCGATGAAGTTGATGACTTCGTCGCTTACGTTGAAATTGTGTTGTTCGGCTTTCTTACGAAGGATTGCGACACGCGTTTCGAGATCGGGTGCCTGAATATCCGTGACTAGCCCCCACTGAAAGCGGGATACTAGGCGACTTTCGAGCTTAGCGATTTCGTTGGCTGGCCTATCGCTGGAGAGAAAGATCTGCTTCTGCTGTTCGAAGAGGTCGTTGAAGGTATGAAAGAATTCCTCCTGTATTCGTTCTTTCCCGCTGAGAAACTGAACGTCGTCAAGCAGGAGTACGTCCACGCTGCGGTAACGCTGCCGGAAACGAGTGAGGGTGTTTTCCTGAATGGCGCTGATGAACTCGTTGGTAAACTTCTCGGAGGATAGATAAACGACCCGAGCGTCTTCCTTCGTCTCCAGAATATGGTGACCGACGGCGTGCATCAAGTGCGTCTTTCCTAATCCAGTATCACCGTAGAGGAAGAGCGGATTGTAGGCCTCGGCTGGCGAATGAGCGACCGCGATGGCAGCGGCATGAGCCAGTTGGCTGTTGGAGCCGATGACGAAATTCTCGAAAGTGTTGCGACGATTGAGATTCGCTTCGTGCGGCTTTTGCCCGATCCGCATTCGAGCAGGCATTCGCTCTTTCCTGTTTTCGGCTTCTCCGCTTCGAGACTCGTTTTGCTCGACGGCAAGGTCGCCTTCGGCGCTCTGGTTCTGTAATGAAACGGATACAGGAAATCCTAGAAAACGTTGAAAGGCTTTGGAGAGCAGATCGAGATAGTTATCATTAATCCAGATAGCGGAAAAGTCGTTCTGCACGCCAAGGACAACGGTATTACCTTCGGCTTTCAGGCATGAAACAGTAGAGAACCAGCTATCGAAAATATCTTTCGGCAGGAGTTCGGAGAGTTCGGTTTGGACTTTTTCCCAGATTTGGGCGGGCTCGGTGACCTGTGGCATGTGGAGTGGTCGGATAGTTGGCTGTTATTCACATAGCGATTGCTGAGACGGGCCTACCATCGATTCTAAGAAGGGACTTTGCGGGAAGATGCCAAGGGTTGAAAGCGAAATTCTGCATTTAAAACAACTTTGCTGAGCCGAAATTGGAAACGGTTGATTATGAACAGGATAAATTCTTTGTTGAGGAGCTTGGCAATTTTCCCGGCAATGGGAAAGTCTTCGATTTTAGGAAGAATGATGATAGGTCGAAATCGTGTAACAGTAACGTAAAGTGATTCGCTTTTCTCAAGCTATAGTTTTCGACAAGTTGTTAACATCAATCTGATCATAACTTTTTTTGCCGCCTCGCTGCTTTTGAAGCTCTTCAAACCACCATTGGAAACCGCTTGAAATAAGGTTTTTACGGCGGTCTTGTCTCTCAAGCTTTCTGCCCAGTCTCGCTCCTTAAAGTCGTGTAGTTAAAATTCTAGCGCAGTTGGCGCGAAACTTTTTTATCGCAAACGGCCTTTCCAATTTCAGCTACTGTTTCGTCTCTTCGGCCATCAGGGCGATAAGCCGATCATTGAACTCCTTCGCTGGATCGTGGCCTATGCGTTTCAATGCCTGCACCATTGAGGCGACTTCTACTAGACGAGCCATATCTCGGCCTGGTCGAACGAACAGTTCCACGTGGGGCACGTCCATGCCTAGAATGGTGTAGTAGTTCTGTTCGAGTCCGGTGCGGTCCTCGTCGGCATCCGGCGTGACGTTTTTTAGTGAAATGACAAGATCAATACGCTTGTCGGGTCGGACGCTGCGAACGCCAAACATTTCGCCGACATTTATGATGCCGATTCCTCGACATTCCATGTGCCCGAAATTCAACTCCATGCTGGAAGCTAGCAATTCGCGTTCGTTGATGAGCTTAACGCACGTCAAGTCATCGGCCACGATACTGTGACCTCGCTCGATCAGAGCTAATGCGCATTCGCTTTTGCCTATGCCGCTATCTCCTCTGATCAACACGCCTATCCCCTTTATGTCCATCATCGTTCCATGTTCTGTACTTGAGGGAGCGAACTCGCTATCCAGCGCCAGTGTTGCCGCGTTGATATAGTCCATGGTGATCATCGACGTGCGAAAGATCGGTATGCTACGCGTTTCGGCGATGCTTTTCATCGTAGGCAAGGGATTATAATGGCGAGCAACTACAAAGCAGGGTACGGAACGGTCTACCAGAGCGCTGAGCCTTTCCCTTTGAACTTCCGTTGAAAGGCTTCGCAGATAGTTCATTTCCGCCGCGCCCAAAACTTGGAGACGCTTGTTGGCGAAGTATTTGAAAAACCCCGTTAGAGCTAGGGAAGGTCGATTGACACTCCCTTCTTTAATTACCCGCCGCAGGCCGCGTTCTCCGCAGGCAAGCTCCATTTTCAGATGATCCGCATGGGTCTCATAGAAATCCTTCACGGATAGACCGTCTATTTTCTTGATCGACTTGGAGTATTGCATGGGGAAGGGAATGAACAATGAGCGTCAAGCATGCAGGAAGTTGGCGAGAGTGGAAACCCAAAACCTGCCGTTGGCGAACGGGAAGCCAAGCCTCTTTACATGTTGAAGTTCTCTCCTAGATAGATTTGACGGCTTTGAGGATCGTTTATCAGGAAATCTCTGTCTCCGCTTGCCAGCACCTTGCCCTCATGAATCAAATAGGCCCTGTCAGTAATGGCAAGGGTGTCGCGAACATTATGGTCTGTAATAAGAATTCCAATACCTCGATTTTTCAGGGCGAGGACGATTTTCTGAACTTCAGCCACATTGATTGGATCGACTCCGGCAAATGGCTCGTCCATGAGGAGAAAGTCCGGTTGGGTTATGAGGCAGCGCGCGATTTCGAGGCGTCTTCTTTCGCCCCCGCTCAGCGTGTAAGCTTTCTGGCTGGCAAGCGAAGTAAGTCCCAGGTCCGCCAGCTGCTTCTCGATCACGAGTTTTCGTTGGCGTCGATTTAACGGAAGGGTTTCGGCAATGGCTTGAATGTTCTGCCATACAGTCAGCTTCCGAAAAACGCTCGGCTCCTGAGCAAGGTAGCCGATTCCGAGACGCGCTCTTCTGTGAACCTTCAAATGAGTAATGGGTTTGCGATCGAGCAGAACGAATCCTCGTGTTGCCTCGATGAGTCCGGCGATCATGTAAAACGTAGTTGTTTTCCCAGCGCCATTAGGACCAAGTAGCCCCACCACTTCTCCCATACCGATATCTAGGCTCGCTCCGTTGACGACGGCTTTAGAGCCATATTGCTTCACGAGGCCCCTGGCCTCGATCATTTTCGGCTCCTGGTCGGGCGCTTCGGGGACTTCCTCTTCAGCCGTGCTTTCCGAGACTTCCGACATTATGCGTCAGGAGCTTCCACTCCGCCAGGCGTGTTTTCGTTAATCGGCTCTCCGAGATCACTATCTTCACCAGTTTGAACTGGGGGTTTTACCGCTTCCTCCATTTGTTCGGGATCGTCTTCGTCGAAACCGAAATCTCTTATCGGAGGACCAACAAATCGAATCAATTCGTTGCCGTTCCCAGGAATGAAGATGCGTCCTTTGCCTCTTTCGATAATCAATTCCGGACCCGAAAACGTCACTCCTGCTTGAACCACGACCGGGTTATCATAAAGATGGATACTGTCTTCGTTGGGCTTCATTTCCAAGCGTCCTGCGGTTGCAGTGCGTTCTGCTTGGGTAATGCTCACGTCGCCTATCGCTACAATTCTCTGAATGGGACTGAAGTCGCCGATAGGGGCGTCTTCAGGACCTCGCCTCAAGGTATAGGCCTCTAGCCTGTCGCAACGCATGTCGAGATTGGTTGCCGAGAGCTGTACGTTGTTGTTGAAAATGAAGGAAGCGTTAGTCCCGTCATTTTCTACTAATACAGGACCGTTGCATTTGATTTCGGTCTGCCTCAGGGGCTTGTCGTTGGTTTGCGAATACGTCGAAATCCCAGAAAGGATGGCTGCCAGAACGAGAGCCGGGTAAGATAGAATTTTCATCGGATGATGTCGCCGATTTCCGCGTTTATGACGACTTTAATATTATTGTTGATGATTAGACGTTTTTCGGATCCTTGCCAAATCCAATCCTCTCCGACGGCCTTAAACAAGTCGGACTCGATTTGAATTTCTCCAGGACCTGAGGCGACCAGTGGATTGAGACGCATGTTGGCCTCCGGGCTCTTCATAAGAGCGATCACCTGGTCTGCCTCGTTTCCGGAGTACTGCTGAAGATCCATTCCCACGATTTTCACCTCCTTTTCGGCGGTGTAAATTCCCTGCTTGCCTCGCAAATACCAAGCCCTGAATCCCTGCTCGTTGAAAAGGGGCAGCTTGAAATTCTCCACCGGAGCATTGAGAGCCTGGCCCAGCGCAAGACTGGCCAGGACGATCGCCAAGGCCAACACGAACGATCGCCTAGCGGTCGAGTTTTTCAGTTGTTCGCATCTTCGAAGTTCGCTATTCATTCGACGATTGATTTTCCTGGGAACGAGTAGTTAAAATTCTATTACACACTTCGCGTACGGCTCCATTTCCTCCTGATTTAGAGGTTATGTAGTCAGCGTTCTGCAAGGCAGGCTCTTGGGCCTCGGGAACAGCGATCCCTATTCCCGCTAGTCGAATGGCGTCGGCATCGATGTCGTCGTCGCCCATATAAGCCGCCTGTTCCATGGTTAGATCAAGTTTATCGAGAAGCTCCTGCAATGCGGCCGCTTTGTCTTTACGACCTTGAATGACGTGTGGAATTTTAAGTTCCTTCGCTCGGATGTCGGTGGCTCCCGAGCCTCTTCCCGAAATCCACGCCACTTCCAGCCCTGCCTCGATCAGGCGGACAATTCCCAGCCCGTCTATGATGGAGAAGCGTTTCGCTTCCGATCCGTCGGAGGAAATAATGATGCTGCCATCCGTCAGTATCCCGTCTACGTCCATCGCGAAGAGCTGGATTTTGCTCCAGTCTACCTGGTCTGAGAGCTGAGCCATTTTCGTAGTCAATTCTCCATCCACTCTATTATCGCCTCCAGGATACTGTCCTTGCTTGGTCGATAGGCGTTCTCAAGTTCCGGAGCAAACGGGACCGGCGTATCTAACGAGGCGATACGCAGTGGCGGAGCTTCCAGGTCGAAAAAACGTTCTTCGACTATTTGCGAGACCAGTTCGGCTCCAAAGCCCGAATTGCGGCGGCTTTCGGTGATGACGATCAGTCGTCCGGTACGAGAAAGGGATTGCTTGACGGTTTCTAGTTGTAGTGGAGCCAAGGCTCGCAGGTCGAATAAGTCGCAGGAACAATCGTATTCAAACTCCAAGTACTCAAGAGCGTCGTTGGCTTGGAGGGTCATTTCTCCATAGGTCACGACCGTGGCGTAGTTTCCGAATCTTCTCAATGCGGGCTTCCAAATCTCTTGATAGCTCGGATCGAATTTGACGGGAGCCTTCAGCGAATGAAACAGTTTCTTGTGCTCGAAGACGAGAACCGGGTTGTCGTCTTCGTGGGCCGCGATCAAAGCATTATAAGCATCCTGAGGGGTGCTGGGGTAGAGAAGTTTCAGTCCTGGCTGATGTAGATAAAAGGCTTCTAAGTCTTCCGAATGGAAGGGACCGAAATTGATGCCTCCCCCGCATGGTAGCCTCAAGACTAATGGGACTTTGGCTCCCGAGCGGAAATGGTAAGTCGCCGTGTTTAGGGTGATCTGAGTGGTGGCGTCGGTGGCGAAATCGGCGAACTGGAATTCCACGATTGGACGATGTCCGGTTATAGCGAGGCCTGTGGCGTATCCGACCATTGAAGACTCGCAAATTGGCGTATTGATGACTCTACTACGTCCGAATTCTTTAAAAAGGTTTTCCGTAAGTTTGAAGGCTCCTCCGTATTCGGCGATGTCCTGCCCCATGACGAGCGACTCAGGAGAATCGGTCAAAATCTTGCGTTGAGCTTCATTAATGGCCTTTGAAAAAGTCAAGTTAGGGGCTTCTTGGTCCTCTTCCTTTTTCCATTCGATATCCGCTGTCGAGGGGGAGAACACGTCCTTCCGCATGCCGGCTGGTTGAGGTCCCGGATGCTTTACACACTGCACCAGCGTCGTATCCACAAATTCCTTAAGAATCGCGTCTTCCTTGTCTAGGATATCCTCAAAGCCTTTCTCAACCAATCTTTGTCGGAAGTTCGGAAGGCAGTCTTCGCTTTTCCATTTTTCCGACAACTCGGGATCGATGTAATCGCAGGTATCATAGCCGGCATGGCCTCTCAAGCGAAGGGAATGAGTTTCAATCAGTATAGGCCGACATGTCTCGCGCGTCTCTTCGATCGCCTGCCAGAATCCTTCGAGATTTTTTTCCAAATGAGCGACATCCAGTTCCAGTCCTTTCATACCGTAGCCGGCCGCTCTATCCACTAGCTTGCCTGCGTATTGCTCCTCCAGCGGCGTTGAATAGGCGTACTTGTTGTTTTCGATGACGAAAACGATGGGCAGGTTTAAGACGCTGGCGAAGTTCAAGGTTTCATGAATCTCTCCGGTGCTTGAGGCTCCATCGCCATAGAAAGTCAGACCAACCGCCTTCAGTCCTTTTCGACGCTGAGAATCCGTCCCGCCCATCACATTGGAAGACATTTTGCCCAGGTGGCTGATCATGGGAAAGCTGCGATTAAGTGGGTCGCCATGATGGGCGTTCCCTTCGCGTCCCCCGGTTGGGCTGCCCGCGTTTCCCAAGTACTGGCAGAGATGGTCTCCAACGTGCCCGCTCCAAACCAGATGGCCAGGCAGTCCCCGATGAGTCCAAGATACGCAATCGATTGCTTTATCCAGCATCAAAGCCAGGGGAGCCACGATGCCTTCATTTCCATCCGAGCAAGTTACGGTTCCCAACATCTTTCCTTGTCGGTAGAGCTCGAAGATTCGCTCGTCGGTGAAACGGCTGTAAGCCATCCATCGATAGACTTTGAGCAAGTCTTGATCCGAGGGCTTTCCTCCTTCGAGCCTTAAATCCCGATCCAGGAGGATACCTGGGGTCTCAGGATAAGCGATTTGGCTGGAAGCTTGGGTCGGCATGTGAAGTTAGCAGAGAATTCAAGGCTTTGGCTGGATTTCAATCGGATTCGCATTGGCGAGAAGAGGCGCGATATCTTCTGGGAAATCGATAAACGTTATCTCGGGATTCGAGTCCCAAGACCAGGTCTTGCCTAGGACGAATGGCTTCATTGGTTTACCGACTGCGGGAAGTTTTATACCAACTTGGACCTTTGAAATGACCTGGGCTGACATTCCTTTGGGAGGATCAAGTTGAAATAGACAAATGATCGCCTCTTTAGATTCGTAGGCTTGAATAGCTCTCAACCCCCATCCCGCCGATGGGGTGGTGATTTCGATGGAATGCTCTTCCATTTCCTCACTCGCTGATTGCGAGCGACAGGAGACTGTTAGGAGGACCAGAATCGGCAAATTGTATAAAAGAGAACGACTCATGCGTTTTGCTGGGATCGCTTTTCTAGTCGTTGAGTTCCACAAAGCGACTCAGCGCGATATCGATTTCTCCCATGATTTCCTCGTCCAAGCTTTCCAGTACGTCCAAGGCCTTCAAATTCTCGTCCAGTTGGTCTAATCGCGAAGCTCCGAGAATGACGGTGCTAACATTCTCGTTTTTCAAGCACCAGGCGATGGCGAGCTGAGGCACCTCGATTCCCAGCTTGTGAGCGATGCTTTTCAGTGTATCCAATACTTCGATAACGCCATGCTCTCGCATTCTTTCGAAACGTCGTTTTATGAAATCGTAGGCTGGCATGCTCAATCGACTTCCTTCCGGTATGCTCTCGTTGTATTTTCCAGTCAGTATCCCTGAAGCCAGCGGAGACCAAACGGTTGTTCCCAAGCCGATCGTTTCATACAGTCTTTTAAACTCCTCCTCGACTTTATGGCGCTTCAGCATGTTGTATTGCGGTTGCTCCATAGTAGGCGGAGTGAGGTGACGTTCCCGGGCGATGCTATACGCTTCCATGATTTCCGCTGCGCTCCACTCGGACGTTCCCCAGTAGAGAATCTTTCCTTGCTGCACAAGCGTATCCATTGCTCGAACCGTCTCCTCGATTGGCGTGTTGGGATCGGGTCGATGACAGAAATAAAGATCAAGATAGTCCACCCGCAATCGTCTTAGGGCTGCATGACAGGCTTCGACGACGTGCTTTCGACTGAGCCCTTCCTGGTTTGGCTTGTCGCCTCCCCAGAAAACTTTACTCGATAGAACGAACGTGTCTCGAGGCCAGGCGAACTTGTCTAGGATCGAGCCCATTACTTCTTCCGACCTGCCGCCCGCATAGGACTCCGCGTTATCGAAAAAATTGATACCGGCATCGTAGGCCTTTTGCATGCAAGCTTCCGCTACCGAATTGCCTATCTGATCGCCAAAGGTCACCCACGAGCCGAATGACAATGCGCTCACTTGGAGACCGGATTTGCCTAAGCGTCTGTATAGCATTTTCTAATTTAGCTATGGATATCGTTTTGCATCGATTTTTTCAATACGCCTTATGTGTCGATCGCCTTCGAATGCCGTAGTCAGCCACACATCTACCACATGGAGCGCTTCTTCTTCGGAAATCGTCCTCTCGCCAATCGATAGCATATTCCCGTCGTTGTGAGAACGATTCCAAGCGGCGACTTGTTCGTTCCAGCAAAGACCGCACCGAATGCCTGGCACTCTATTCGCGGTAATGGCTTCTCCATTACCCGATCCCCCCAGCACGATGCCACGATCGAAGCTTCCAGCAGCTACCGCTTCCGCTACGGGACGGATGAAGTCTGGATAATCGCAGGACTCGGTAGAGTGCGTCCCAAAATCCTCAACGCTGTATCCCTGGCTGTTCAGGTGGGCGATAATCGCTTGCTTGTAACGATAACCGGCGTGATCGGAACCAATCGCGATGCTGGGTTTACTCATAAATTGGGTCTAGGGACCCATTTGTTTTGATTCAATGTAAATGTGACTTGGCTCGCGCCTTGTTGCCATGAAGGGCTTGCCTCGAATCGCTCGATTTATTTATTGGAAATGCAGCAGGTTCATTGAACTGCCCTTTGTATTTTTATTGCAGGAATGAGGAAGTCAGCAGCACTGAAAATGGTGTTCTCGTTCGCCAAGATCGATCGCTTGTTGGTCGTGGCTTGCCTCACCTCGTCCCTAATGGCCAGAAGCATCGGCCAGACCCAAGTCTTCGTGTCTCATCAAGACAGGCCTTATCTTGTGGTAGCGATGGATGGCGAGTACCCAATCATCGATGGCGAAGGCGGGCGGGAGCGGATCTTCAGCACCAAAATGTCAATGCAACGAGCAAATCGCTTCACTGATGGCGGTATTCGGGTGCTGCAAAAAGATGCGGTTATGGGCCAGGATTACGGTTCGAACCAAGGCAACTTCTTCTTCAGGTTTCGGGTTGAGATTCAAGCGGATCGAGATTTCGAGGACTGCTTTATTCTGATTGCCATCGCTCCAGAAGAAGGATCGGAGACTATTTTGATGAGGGAGGTCGAGGATATCGAGGCTGGGGCTACAGACGTTGTCGATATCATTGTTCCTGTGAATCCTGGTTTTGGTGGAGGCGGTTATGGATATCACCTCTACTCTCAAGGCGAGGAAATCAAGGTGGATGATCCGCTGGCCAAGGCGGTTATCCGTCAGCAAGGACTAGAAACTTCGAACAGAGGCGCGCCTCAGAAGCAAGAGCGACCCAGAGAACCTCCTCAATTGGCCTTTCCGGCAAGAGCGACGAAGACGGTCATGCCTGATTTTCCATTAAACTTGGAAGGCAAAAACATATCGGGGCTGGCTCAGGTGACGTTCGCCATAGATTCGTCGGGAAAGGTCGTGGAAATCCTTGGCATGGCGGCGGATCATTCGGCATTTCTTATTGAGGCGCGCGAGTCGATATTGGCCAGCTCTTACGAACCGGCTACCTACAATAACGAGTCGTTGTTTACTACGGTAACGCAGGTTTTCACCTTCAACGAGTTTGTAAGTTTTGCCGAAGCTTTGGAAATGATTCCGTATCCGAATCTCCCTGACTCTCAGCCGCGACTATTGCATTCCCCCATTGAGACGCTCAAAGCTTCGGGAATCGATTTTGCCGAAAGCAGTGTCGTTCTACATGGGGTGATCGATCCGCTTGGGCGTATCCAGCAAGCTAGGATTCGTGAAGCAAACGATCAGAGAGTGGCCGACATGATTTTAGACACAGCCTCCGAATGGGTTT
The DNA here is from genome assembly GCA_028284385.1 of Opitutaceae bacterium. Taxonomy (GTDB): domain Bacteria; phylum Verrucomicrobiota; class Verrucomicrobiia; order Opitutales; family Opitutaceae; genus JANQRT01. The sequence goes on from JANQRT010000005.1 coordinate 67,146, forward strand.
TCATTCCGGCAATCCAAGACGGGCGACCTGTTGCTCGGCGTATCCAAATTCCCATTAACCAGGAAAGTACAAGTAGCGAAAATTAGAAACTATCCCAAACCTAACGCCACTGCAGACGATTTCTCGGATAACCCATTGGGCTGAGTCTTTTTTGATCCAGAGTTGCATTCTCACTGAAAACAAATACCTCATGGTATTCGCTTTTCAGTGACGCCTTGCTCTGAGTCAAAGGAGATCTCAGCGGTGCCATGTTAGGTTTAGGGATAGGTTCTAGTTGCCTGCGTCTGCAGCTCGCTGTCGCGTGAGCTCCCTCAGAGGGTTGATCTTGAAGGAGGCCTTTCCTGTCGGAGCCCTAAATGACTGATCGCCGATGCGAATCCGAAGATTTTCGTTATCGCTGCAATTAATGCTTATCACTCCCATGGCTTGGAGCTGCTGTTCCTCGTTCTTGGGAATCGAACCAGCGAAAAGGGTCAGTTCAGGATCAAGCTGTCTAACGTCCACCCGCAGGTCTTCATTCGCGATTAAAGTGAAGGGAACGATTTCCGCCCGGTTGATCTGGGGTTCTGGTATCAAATCAGATTCGCCACTGGAGTTGACGATAGCCGAGATGCCCCAAATCAGAGAGATGATGAGTATTAGGGAGAGGGTAGCGGCAATGCCTATTTTTATCCACAGTTCCTTTTCGATGCCTTGCAGATAGGTTATCGCCGATTGGAAATAATTGGGCGGCTGATTTTCGCTGTGAGCGGTTTCCGGGTCCCCTGCATCTGAAGAAGCGTCTTCGATAATGGGCTGCTGGAGTTCGAGTCGGCCGAAAAACTCGCGATTCTCTCGCTTGGAGGATTTTCCCTCGCCGATTAGCAGAGCGCTGTAGTCCGTAACGATTTTCTCGGTATTGAGCTTCAAGTAGCCCGCATATGAGCGAAGAAACCCGCGAATGTAGATCTCAGGAATGTCGAAGGTGAAATGGTTCTTTTCGAAATTGTTCAGATAATCGCTGCGAATCTTCGTAGCCTCAGCCGCTTCGCGAATGGTGATACCCCTCCGCTTGCGGGCCTCTTCTAAACGATCTCCAATACTCTGCATGTTAGGAAAATAAGAAGGTAAATTTCAGAAGTAAAAAGGAAATTCTATTTGTGAGGATAAAATCAAGTTCCGTTTTGCCGGATCACACGCCATCCAGATCTACCAGGATCTCTCTTGGGCTGGAGCCGTTTTCCGGTCCGACGATGCCGCGGTCTTCTAGGATCTCCATGATTCGAGCAGCTCGATTGTATCCAATTCTTAAGCGCCTTTGCAGCATCGAAGTGGAAGCTCTTTTAGTGGATTTCAGAACTTGGATGGCCTGAGGCAGCATTTCGTCTCCATCTTCGTCTCCGCTGTCCAAAGTAAGTTCGTCCGGCGCGTCGATTTGCCGTTGCACGTCTTCTGCGAAATCAGGTGGGCCATTGGCCTTGAGAAATTCCACGATTTCGCGTATTTCTTCGTCGGATACGAAAGCGCCTTGAGTTCGAATGGGTTTGGAGGAACCGGAAGACGAGAATAGCATATCGCCTCTACCGATGAGCTGTTCGGCTCCCATTCCGTCAAGAATGGTGCGGCTGTCGATTTTCGAGGCGACCTGGAAGGCGATTCGACTTGGCAGATTGGCTTTGATGATGCCAGTGATAACGTTGACCGATGGACGTTGCGTTGCAATGACAAGATGGATACCGGATGCTCTTGCGAGCTGAGCCAGGCGAGCGACGCCGGTTTCCACTTCCGCAGGGTTGACCATCATCAAATCGGCCAGCTCGTCGATGATGCAAACGATGTAGGGAATCTTTTCCGGAATCTCGTCGAGCACCCCTTCGTCGCGAGGTACACTGATTTCCAATTCCGACTGATCTTCCTGTTTCTCGGCTTCCGTCTTTTCCTTCTCCTTTTTCTTTCTACCGTTAAAACCGGCGATATTGCGAACTCCCACTTTTGAAAACAGCTCGTAGCGGTGCTCCATTTCGTTGAGCAGCCACTTGAGGGCGCCAGGCACTTTTTTGGGATCGGTAACCACTGGGATCAGCATGTGTGGCAGATCGTTGAAAATCTTCATTTCGACGATCTTTGGATCCACCATGATAAAACGCAGCTTTTCGGGACTCGCGTGATACAAAAGTGATGTAATGATGCTGTTGATACAGACCGTTTTTCCAGATCCGGTGGCTCCCGCTATGAGCAGGTGGGGCATTTTGGTCAGGTCATCGATGATCGGCTTCCCACCAACGTCGCGACCCAAGGCGATGGGGATTTCGGCATTGGCGTTGGCCCAGTCTTCCGACTCAAGAATTTCGCGTATGCCGACCGGAGTGGCGTTCTGGTTCGGCACTTCGATACCGACGCAGCCTTTTCCGGGCACCGGAGCCAGAATACGCACGGAGTGAGCTCGCATGCCCAAAGCGATATTCTTATCGAGATTGGAAATCTTCTCAACGCGTACCCCCGGAGCCGGATACACCTCGTAGCGCGTTATCACTGGTCCGATGTGAATTTCGCCCATGGTTACTTCCACTCCGAACTCCTTTAAGGTCATCTGGAGGCGCTCGGCGTTTTTGGCGTGTTCTTCCTCTGAATTGGTCTGATGAGGAGTGGCCGGAACGGACAGCAAATCGAGGTTGGGGAAGGTGTAGTCTCCCTGAGACACCGGGAGTTTGGCTCGAGCCTTTTTCGTTTTTTCGGGAGCAATAAAGGTAAGGGCTTCTTTGAGGGTTGGCTTCGGTTCCTCTTCAACCAGCTCTTCCTCCTCATAAGCCTCGATTTCCTCGGGTTCTGGATCTACTTCCGGCTCTAGCTTTTTCTTCGAACGCTTGGCGGCCTTCGCCTCCTTAGCTAGTTGCTTGGTCTGGGCTTTTTCCGCTTTAAGGCGCGCTTTCTCCTCCTCGGCTTCTAGTTTAGCCAAGCGCTTGGCTTCTTTCCTTTCGGCGGCTAAAGCTGCTCGCTGTTCACGCCAATCGTGGAATCGAGCCAGCCAGGTATTGTAGCCTTCCGGCGTTGCTGGAGAAAAAATGAGAAAGCAGGAGATGATTGTCGCGAAACCGAAAATCAACAGCGACCCTGTAAGGCCTAGGTATTCGTCGGTTAGACCCTCTATAATGTTGCCAATTCCTCCTCCTGGTCCCCCATGGTAGGAAAAAGGATCAGCAAAAATGAATTCCTGAGTGGCTAGCAAACCAGCTCCTGCAACAAGAGCCACGACCATTTCGGCAAATAAAAACCATTTGGACCTCAAATTCTTGCTGAAGTGGATCCAAGCGAACCATCCGAGAAAAACGGGAACCAGCCACGCCATCCCTCCTGCTGCGACTTTCAAGTAGAAGGCTGCATGGACTCCCAACTTCCCTGCTCGGTTTGTTTCGATTGGATCGGTCGTGTTGGCCGGATGCTGGTCTGGATGATAGCTGATCAAGGCGACTAGAATCCAGATAGCCAGCAGCAAGTAGACCGGACCCCAAAGCCAGCGACTCCTCAGGCTGGGCTTCTTAATGTCGGAATCCGCTTTTGAGCTGGATCTCTTTTTTCTAGCCATTTGTGTTGGTGAGAGTTGTTAGACGCTATCTGTCATGGCAAGCCGGATCAGCAACGGAATGCGACAACCTCCAAGCGATATGAATTTTCCAATTTCTTTTACACCATTATATCAGGAACGGGTCTGGGGAGGACGCAACCTAGCGGATGCCTTGGCTCGTCAGCTTCCAGAAGGGAAGGTAATCGGGGAGAGCTGGGAGATCGTGGATAGACCTGAAGCCCAGTCGGTTATACATGGAGGAGAGCATGATGGAGCGACACTTCGGGGATTGATTGAGAAACATACGACAGCGATCATGGGCGAAGGTTACGATCCTAATCGACCTTTTCCTATCCTTGTAAAATGGCTGGATTGCCAAGATCGCCTGAGCTTGCAAGTGCATCCTCCTGAATCGGTGGCGAGCGTTTTGAATGGCGAGCCAAAAACTGAGAATTGGTATATCGCCGACACGCAGACTGGGGCGAATTTAATTGTCGGTCTAAAGAAGGGTGTGACGCGGCAGGAATTCGAAAGTCGGCTGGAGGAGGGGACGCTAGAGTCTTGTATCCATCGTTTCGATGTTAGTCCGGGAGATTCGATTCTTGTCGAGAGCGGTCGCTTGCATGCGATTGATGCAGGCAATCTTATTTTGGAGATTCAGCAAAATTCGGATACAACCTATCGCGTCTATGATTGGGGACGTGTGGGGCTTGACGGGGATCCTCGTCAGCTACATATCGAGGAGTCCTTGCAGTGTATTGACTGGCAGGATTTCGAACCCCAATCTATGGATACGAATGGGAATCGTGTCACGCTTGCGGATTGCAAGGAATTTCGCCTGATCAAGCATCGTCTCGAAGGAGGCTCTCCTTCCATCGAACTAGATTCGGGCGAGCCGAGAATCCTCAGCGTTGTTGAAGGCGAAGTGATTCTGGATGGCGAAGACAGTCATTCTCTGAGTTACGGGGCCAATGTCTTGCTGCCGGCAAGCGGGACCTTTTCGCTTTCCTGCCATGGAAACGCTGCCGTTCTGATCACGGATCGGTTTGTTTAACGATTATGACCTTCGTTTCCAAGGCAAGTCGACGTTCTGGTCGCATTCTGAAAACGGTTCTGTTTTTAGGAGCCTTTATCTGTTCGGCGCTCACGCTGTTCTGGATGCTTTTGCTGCCCTCTTATGTGAAGCTTGATATCGAATCGCGTACTGGATTCTCGGTCCAAATCGATTCGCTGGCTGCGAATCCGTTTACGATGAAAGTTCAGGCTCGAGGCGTTTCTCTGTTGAATCCCGTTCAATTCGAGACCGGTCGATTCTTGGAAATCGTATCCACAAGCCTGATATTGGATTATCCAGGCAGCACCGATTCCGGCTGGAAAATTATCGATGCCGATATTGAAGCGAAAAGTCTCACCATAATCGTTAATGAAAATGGCAGCTCAAACGTGGGGCTCTTCGAAAAAGGACTCTTCCCAATCGAGCAATCAGATGCGAAATCGCCGAGATTCGATCGCCTGTCCATCGAGGTTGGCGTTCTTGAAGTCATCGATTACTCGAAGCCGTATCCAATCACGGAACGGGTGAAACTTGGCAAACGATTCCAGTTTGAGTATCTTCCTTCTTTTTCGCACGCTTTGCCCGAGATTTTCTATGAAGCCAGACTTCGCGGCTACTCGCTTCCTTAAACGGCGATCGATCGTATAGTTCCCTAGTCTAAGGTATGAAGGAGGCTACTTATCCTCCGCTGTAATAGCGCTACTCTTACTCTGGCTGGTAAAAAGCTTCACTTTTTCGCCGATTTCTAAGCGATCTACGAAAACGGGCTGGACCTATCGACATTTCTGGCACTCATAGCGAGTGAATGAAATTGAGGCTCAGCCTCCCTAAATTCTCTTTGATTCGAAAAATATTTGATCTATCTAGTGTTAGCTTGGCCATGAATGATCCAAAAGAACCAGATGCTTCCAAGGAAGAACTGATTGAGGAAATCGACCCCGTTGCTGACGTTGAAGAAAGCGATGAGGATGCAGTCGACGAGGAAAGCGAAGGGCAAGCCCAGGAGTCCGTTGAGTCAGAAGAAGTAGCAGAGGACTCGGAATCGGAAGAGCCACTGTCTGTCGAAGAACAGCTCGAACGGGCCAAGGCCGAAGCTCAGGAGAATTATAGCAACTACCTGAGGGCAGTAGCGGATTTGGATACCTACCGGCGCAGGGTGAATCGGGAAAAGGAGGACTTAAGGCATCATGCGATTTCCGGAATTCTCGAGTCGATACTTCCGGTATATGACAACCTTGGTTTTGGCTTAGCTTCGGCTGAGCAGGCCCCCAATCTCGGTGTCGTTGTCCAAGGCCTCGAAATGGTGCTTTCTCAATTCAAGACGATGCTCCAGGAAAACGGCATCGAGGAAATCGCTCCTGAAAGAGGCGACGACTTTGATCATAATAAGCACGAGGCGATGCAGACCCAGCCGAGCGACGAGGTCGAGGAAGGCAAGGTTTTGCAGGTCATCCGCAAAGGCTTTGCTTTGAATGGCAAGCTGGTCAGAGCCGCTTCGGTTATCGTTTCAGGCACCGAAGAACCCGTGGCTGAAAAAAGCGAGAAGCGACTGGATACGGAAGCCTGATTTTTTAAGCGACGACTCATCTCATATTTGAAGTGAAAGAGGACTATTACGAATTGCTCGGAGTAAATCGCCAGGCGACGGCTGATGAAATCAAGAAAGCCTATCGCAAAATGGCGGTGAAGTACCACCCCGACAAAAATCCCGGCAACAAGGAAGCCGAGGAGAATTTCAAGAAAGTGTCCGAAGCCTACGAGGTTTTGAAAGATGATCAGAAGCGAGCTGCCTATGATCGCTATGGACATGCCGCCTTTGGCTCTGGAGGAGCAGGAAGTGGAGGAGGGGCTGGTGGACCGTTCCACGATCCTTTCGATATTTTCAGCGAAGTTTTTGGTGGAAGTGGTGGAGGAAGTATCTTCGAGGAGTTCTTCGGAGGCGGCAGCGGATCGCGTCAGGGCGGAGGTGGCGCTCAGCGCGGATCCGATTTGCGATACGATTTAGAGATCGAGCTAGAAGAGGCCGCTCGTGGGCTGGAAAAGGAGATTTCCTTCCGCAAACCGGTCCTTTGCGATCGTTGTAGCGGTTCTGGAGCGGAGCCTGGCAGTAGTGTGGTCACTTGCTCGACTTGTGGCGGTAAAGGGCAGGTAACTGCTTCAAAAGGTTTCTTTTCCATCCGTCAAACTTGTCCGACCTGCCATGGCTCTGGCCAGAAGATCGAGAAGGTCTGTACTAAGTGCGGCGGCGAAGGACGCGTTAACGAGACTACCAAGATAAAGGTAAAGATTCCTCCCGGAGTGGATACGGGCTCCAAGCTGCGTTCCGCGAACAACGGAGAAGCCGGGACGCATGGAGGCCCTGCTGGCGATCTCTACATCGTCATCCACGTCAAGGATCATGATATTTTCGAACGTCAGGAGGAGAACCTCTACTGCGATATTCCCATCAAGTTTACCTTGGCTACCCTTGGAGGTACGATTGAGGTGCCTACGCTCTCAGGGAAAGCGAGCTTGAAGATCCCGCCAGCCACTCAAACGGGAACCACCTTCCGATTGAAGGGAAAAGGTTTGCCGAGTCTTAGAGGCGGCTATTTTGGAGATCAAATGGTGCGCGTGCACGTCGAAGTTCCCCGCTCGCTCAATGCCGAGCAAAGGCAGAAGCTGGAGGAATTCGCTCTAGCTTGCGGTGATGCGGACGAGCCAGTCGGCAAAGGCTTCTTTGAGAAGGCTAAACGATTTTTCGATTAACCGGAATCGATCAGGCCGCTTATAGACCTCCCGACAGGTAAATATCGCCCTCAGGAGCGGGAACGCCACCTTTCTTTTCCAAGCTGATAGCGAAAGCGACTACGTTGTCGATGGGCTGTCCCGGAGCGAATCGGTATTCGGCGCTGCCAGTCTCATTAACGGAGAAAACGCCGCCATTGATCGGGTTTGGCGATTGGTCGGATATTACCCACATCTGGTAGTTCTGTGTCATCGAGTCGATCTCTGGCAAATTATAGACACGCACCACACCCTCGTCTTTCGAGGCATCCCAGATGGCAAATCCGTGATAAAGTTGATCCAGTTCCGAATTCAGAGCGGCTATCTGGATCTGATCCAGCGTTCGTTGACTCCGAAGATTGGATACAAGTTCTTGAAGTTGACTCCTCTCCAAGCCCAGGTCGGCTAGTTGCTTGGATAGCGTTTCGATCTCCCCGCTTAGTTCCAGACTGGCCAGATTGACTTCCTCGAGCTGACGGTCGAGGGTCTGGTTTTCTCTCCACTGGACTATAAACAGAATTAGAAAGCAGGCCGCTGCCGCCCATCCCAGAACCGATATCATAGGGAAAGAAGCGATTTTTTCGGAGTTCTTTTCTTTGGCTGGGGCGGCTTGTTGTTTCTTTGCTGGTTTGTCAGGCAACGACCTTACTATTCGGTCTGCCAGTTCATTGTTTGGCTCCTTGATCTCGCTTTGAGACAGAGCCAGATCGCCTAGGGATTCCTCCAGTTCGCCCACTAAGCTAGACAACGCCTTATCGTTCGCCATCCGCTTCTCGAATGCGGCTGTCTGGCGCTCGTCCAATTCGCCCAGCAAGTAGGCGATCGCTTCTTGTTCGGTTTCGCTATGCGACATGGCTTTTCTCCAATTCCTTTCTAAGACGTGTGATGGCGTAGCGGATACGCGATTTAATGGTGCCAAGAGACTCGCCTAGGTCTTGCGCAATCTGGCTTTGTGTAAAGCCTTTGAAGTAGGCGAGCTGAATAGCGATTTTCTGATCTTCGGGCAGACTCTCTATGGCCTGCTTTACGGCTTCAGCCCTTTCCTTCGTGACCAGTTCGTCCAGAGCGGTTTCCTTTTCGGCTGGCTCTAATGAAGGTTTCTCAACTGCGTCGTCCAGAATCGCATTAGCCGATGGCAGACGACGATTGGTTTTCCGAAGTCTATCTATTGATCGATTTCGAACGATTCGCAGAAGCCATGGGAGCAATTTGGCAGAGTTCTGGCCTAAAGTCTCGACCTTCTCCCACAGGATCAAAAAGGCGTCCTGCGTCGCTTCCTCCGCTTCTTCCACATTCTGAAGGAGCTTCATTGCCACGGAGTACACGAATTTTCCGTAGCGGCGATAGACTTCCTGCAAAGCTTGCTTGTCGCCGTCTCCAATCCGGTCGATCAAGGTGCTGTCAGGCAGTTCATTCGGGTCACTCATCGAATAAGACTTAAGGAAGTCTACTATCTCGGAGGTGTTTCCAAGCGTCAATGACTGAAACCTGTCCTCAAATGGTAATCGGGAAGGTCCTGTCGAGGCCATTAGCAATGGGCTGTTCCAGCAGCTAACCATATTGTCACCACGTATCGAGACCGCCTATGGATTCGAAATACGAGCGAGTTAAGATTATTTTAACTCCGAATAGATCCAAACTCTAGAATAGGACGTGTAGTTGGTTAACGCCGATTTCGACAACTGAATGCCAAGCACAGCTGTAGTTGTCGAACGGATATAGATAACCACTAAAAAAATGCCTTATAAGCCTAGCTTCCTACTCTCGCGATGTCTGTTCATGATTGCATTCGCCCTGGGGTGCTCGCTTCAAGTCCATTTATGCGAAGCCCATCCGGAGCATTCGCATGAGGATGAGAAGATGGATCTGGAAGGTCGCGTTCTAGAGAGCTTGAAGAATTCTATTCTTAAGTCTCTTCCCACTAAAGATCGCTCTTCTCGGATTACAGTTTTGCAAGAGGCTTTAAGAAAAAGCGGTTTTGAAGAACGCAGGCTAAATGAGCTCGGATGGGCTTTCGTGGAACTCGCCCGCAGGACTCAAAACGAAAGCTACTATGGCTTAGTCCAATCCACTACAGAAATTAGCAAGCGATTGTATGGAGAGTCCGATGACGTTTTGCTTCTAAGAGGGCATACGCTTCTTCAGCAGCATCGATTCAAGGAGGTGGAATCATTGGCTCATAAACTCGCCAAGAAACGCGGTCTTCCTAGCGACTTAATTCTTCTTGGCGATGCCCTCATGGAGCAAGGACGGCTTCTCGAAGCGGCATCCGCCTATCAGGCAGCTGTTAATCAGAGGCCTGATCTATCGGCTTTAGCTAGGGTTGCTCGTTTGCGATGGTTGACGGGAGATGCCGAGGGGTCGATCGATGCCTGGCATAAGGCCCTGCGAGTGGGGTTCAAAGGAGATGAGGAAGCCTTTGCTTGGTGCGCTTCCCAACTGGGGGAAACCTATCTAGCAACAGGGGATCTTGCGCTGGCTGAATCATGGGCCGATGCAGCTTTAAGGCGAGTCAATGATTACGGACATGCGACCTTTCTAAAAGGCAAAGCGCGTTGGTTTTCTGGCCAAGAAAATGATAGTGAAATTTGGATACGAAAAGCCATCGAAATCGATCCTTTGCCTGAGCGTCAATGGTGGTTGGAAGACGTTTTGCAGCGGCAGGGGCGAAGAGTCGAAGCAGAGGCGATCAGCGATTCGTTAATGCTAGATGGATCGAATCACGATGCTAGGGGATTGGCTCTTTATTTGGCTTCTCGCGGTGTAGACATGGATCGAGCGATGAAGCTGGCTGAGGAGGAAATCGAAATGCGGTCCGATAGCGCGACGCTCGACGTTCTAGGTCTGGTTCAAATGGAATCAGGCCATATGGAGGTAGCTCAAGAAAGCTTTATCCGAGCTTTGGATACGGGAATTCAGGATGGGCGACTTTTGCTGCATGTCGGAACTCTTGAATTTGCTAAAGGAAACCACGCCGAAGCTCTCCAGTTTTTTGAAGACTCTAATTGTATGAAATTTCAAATGACACCATCTGAAATTGAAGTTCTGAATGAACTAATGGCCGAGGCGAAGGCTTCACTTTCAGCTAACCGTTCAACACTTTCGCATAAGGCCTATTAAGATGATGAAATCAAGAATGACGAAATACAGTTGCCAGTTTTTTGGATACGCTACTGCAGTCGCTTTGGTGTTCGGTAGCTGGCAGATGATGCAGGCGTCCAGCCATATGGATGCTCCGTTGATTACTTACGACGATCCAGCCAACTTGGCCGATGTCTACGCCTTCCTGACTGAGCGGGATGGCGAGAAACGACTGGTTGTTGGTCTATCAACCTATCCTTTTGAAGAGCCTGGCATAGGGCCCAACAAATATAATTTCGATCCCGACGTCCTGTATCAGATTCATCTGTCTTTGGGCGATAACGTGGCCAGTGGTGGCGATTCGATTTCCTATCAATTCCAGTTCGATACCAGCTACGCCACAGAGCAGACGATCCTCCAGTCCTACCTCGGAGTGATTGATACGATTGGCGACGCCAGTCAGAATCTACTGCAGGCCTACACGATTACGAAAGTCGATCATGATGCGAACACGACGGTTGCATTGGGATCGGGTTTCGTGCCGCCAAACAACCAGGGTATCGCTACGCCACTTTACAACATCGGAAACGATGGCTCCCAGCCAGCTCGACCTGGGGTCAGCAGCGAGTTAGCCCTGGATAGCTATACGCAACAAGCCATTACATCATTAGAAGATGGATACCGCGTCTTTGCTGGGCAACGTGAAGATGGATTCTATGCCGATATTCAAGCCATTTTCGATCTGCTCAGTCTTCGCTCAGGTTCTGAGTCGTTTGATAGCCAGTCTGGATACAACACTCATGTTATCATGCTCGAAATTCCGGTGAGCGAATTGGGTGGCGATATGCAAGTCGTCGGCGTGCATGCTACGACTAGCCGGAAAGCGATGCGCGTTCTCAACGATGGCGAAGGATCAGCCGATCCCAGTAACGATGGTGATTGGATACAAGTGGGTCGTCTGGGAAATCCTCTTTTCTGCGAGGCTCTTGTGGCTATTGAGGACAAGAATCTCTACAATCGGACAAAGCCTACCTCCGACGCTACGATTTTCGCGAAATACGCCGAAACTCCGGAACTAGCAGGCTTGATAAACGCCCTTGTATTTGGCGGCGACGCCGTTGCTCCTGCTAATGAAAGAGCCGATCTTGTAGGTATTTTTATTCCTGATACGATTAAAGTAGACCTGTCGACAGAACCTGCTCGACTGGCTGGTGGAGGATCTAATTCAAGTTTACCTGATCAAGACGGGTTTTCGCGGTTGGGCATTTTCGGAGGAGATACTTTGCTTAGCCAAGTTTCCGCCGGTTTTGGTGATGGGCTAGTATCAGGCGGCTGGCCTAATGGTCGACGCTTTGGAGACGACGTAATCGACATCGCGGTCACAGCTGTAATCAGTGACCTTCGCACTGATCCGCTTACGATTCGCTCGGCCGATGGTATTGACAATGTGAGTACGAACGACTCTGTTTACAATCAAGTCTTCCCTTATGCTGCCACGCCTCATAATGGTCGGAACAGCAAGCACAATGCAAGCCTAGTAGTCCAAACGTCGCCACGCCTTTTCAACATCTCTTCACGTGGTGCGGTTGGAACTGGCGACGATGTGTTGATCGGTGGATTTATAGTTACCGGCGATGGCCCTGTTAAAGTTCTCATTCGAGCTATGGGTCCCTCATTGCCTGGACTTGCGAATCCGCTTCTGGATCCCGTCATTGAAGTTTATGACAGTGGAACCAAAATCCTCGAAAATGACGATTGGATTTCCGACAATCGCGAAGCGATCGAGGCGACGCCTTTCACTCCCGGAGACGATCGGGAAGCGGCAATCCTTGTCGAACTCGAGCCCGGAGCTTATGGCACTATTGTGAGTGGCAAGAATGGGAGCACGGGTGTTGGACTGTTCGATGCTCACTTGATCGAATAGTCGAAAGAATTCCACACACACGCCATTGCGTGTCGATTTCACGCAAATAATGGGAGGTCGGTCGAGGAGCCGGCCTCTCTTTGACTTACCAGATAGAAGCTCGACATGAGGTGATACATGGCTTGAGTCTCCCGCTGTCCATGTACGAGCTATCGGTAGAAGTAACTTACGAAGAATTTCAGACTCTTGAAAACCTCCTTTTCGAATCCGAACTGCTTTCAGGCTGGAATTTGTATGAAAATTTCGAGGACAAGGGCTACTGGCTAAAGGGTATTTTCGAATCTGAAGACGCTGCTGGAGAATCTTGGGAAAATATCTGCCACGAATGCGATTTTTCCGGAGAGCCGCAGCTGCGAGAACTTGAAGATAAGGATTGGAAGGAAAGCTACAAAGAGCACTTCAAGCCATGGTCGATAGACAATCTTCATTGGGTTCCCCTGTGGTTGAAAGAGGAATACGAGGTTCCTGTTGGCGATCAGGCGGTCTTCCTTGATCCCGGAATGGCCTTTGGGACGGGAAACCATGCAACGACGCGGCTTTGCGTTGAACAGTTGGTTGCCTTCAAGGAGCAGCGCAAGAATATCGAAAAAGCCAAAATAATCGATGCTGGATGTGGTTCTGGAATTCTAGCTATTTCGGCTGCTAAGCTAAGGGCAAATGATATCCATGCCTTCGACAACGATGCGGAGGCGGTAAGAATCGCGAAAGAAAATGCGGTTTTGAACAGCGTCCCAGAATCGTATTTTACCGAAGGCGATCTTGTAACCGGATTTCAAGGACGGCAAGTCGATTGCCTCATGGCCAATATTCTGGCAAATGTTCTCGTCCAGTATTCTCGCAACCTCGTCGATGCGGTTGCTCCAAACGGTTGGCTTATCTTGAGTGGGATTTTGGGAACCGAGGTCGATGAAGTTCTAAATGCATTCATGCCTCTGGCGAGCTGGACGGGCGCTGAAAAGACCTTCTTAGACGAGTGGGCGTGTATTCGCCTAGTCCGTGGTTAGAGATCAACGTTCTTAATCGGTGTATTGCCAATGGCCTTTATCGTTTGGCGTACCGCTTCCTCTGTATTGGGATCTTGAAGAACGTCGGATACCGAGACGACTCGTCGAGCTCCGGCGGTTATGACTTGAGCGACGTTTTTCCGGTTGATACCGCCTATGCAATAAAAGGGCAGAGTCGGTTCTTGCTTGGCGACCGATCTCACTAAATCAAGCCCTACTGCTTCATAGTCGGGTTTCGTTTGTGTTGGGAATACAGGGCCCACCGCGAAGTAACTCAGAACATCTGGTCCTAGATCCATGGCCGCTCCCGCTTGTTCTTTTGAGTGTGTTGATAATCCCAATACTCTATTTGGACCTAACCGTGATCTCGCCTCTTCTGGAGCCGTGTCGTCCTGACCAACATGGAGTCCGATGTCTTCGAATTCCAAGCACAAATCGATATCATCGTTAATGATAATGCTTGCTCGAACGTCGGCAGGAAATTTCTGATTAGCTGTGACAGCCTCTCGCAGCAGCTCATGGCGTTCTTCAACCGTCTCACGCTTCGCTCTTACTTGAAGCATCCTAGCTCCCCCAAGAACTAGAGCGTCGAATTTTTCGATCCAGCGATTTCTACCTACATATCCTGTATCCAGAATAGCATAGTACGGACAATCCGGAATCACGTCTTGCGCCTATATCTTTTTACGACTCTCGCTTTTTCTCTTCCGAGTCCTCTTGTTTCCCGACTTCGGAATCCTCGCTTTTCTCGACCGTCTCTCTAATGGGCTGTAGGACGGAAGCCTCTTCTACCTTTTCGGTTTCCGGCAGGTCGATCGCCTCTTCGGCTGCATTGTTTCCGAAACTCGACACGATAATCTGGATTTCGCCTATCTGGTCGAAATTGAGCGACTTTTGCAGAAGTTGTGAAATTCGATTTTGGATACGCTCTGAGGTTTCCTTAAGGTTTTCGGGGGACGCGAGTCTGAGAAGCACTTTGGTATGGACGATGGCCCCGTCGATTTTGACGGTTGGCTTGGCCGCTTCCACCCATTCGTCGGTAAGACATGCCTGGCGAATGAGTTCTTGTAGCGCTTTTCTAGATACAAGGACTGTGCCAGCCGATCCGGAAAAGGCTGTCAAGTGGGCAGGTGGCTTTTTCAAAGCCAATCGTAATCCGACAACAAGGAGAATCAACACAACCCCTCCCGCAATCCAGTAGGCGACGGGTAGTTCTCTGATCAGCTCGAGAAAGGACTGCGTTGTATCCAACTCCGGCATTAGAATTAAGTATCAATCTTCCGATTCTTCGGATTCGTCCTCATCGTCGTCCATTTTCACGCCTTCGATGATGACATCCACGGTGGCAACGGATTTGCCTGTCATGTTAGAGACTTGCTTCGCCACGATCATTTGCAAGGTCTCGGCAGTCTTGCCCAGTTCGCATCCATATTCCATGACGACTCTTATCTCGATTTCGTAATTGGCGGCCTCGTCTTCCGAGACGCGGACGCCCTTGTCGGATTCCTTTGCGGAAAAGAGAGCCTTCACGTCATCGAAAATACCTCCTCCGACTCCCAGTACTCCTTCCACGCTCATAGCTGCCATCTTAACGATGGTAGCCACGACGGTATGGTTGACTTTGATCTGACCCAGAGAGGACCCTTGATCGTCGCCCGACTCAATCGTTGTTTCTTGCTGGTCCATTTGGCTAAAGTAAAAATTTAGATTTAAGAAGTATAAGAGTCGCTTGATGGACTCTATGTTTCAAAACGGCAGTTATATAGCCTATATTTACTTTTTCGTTTTGCGATCTTCCTTTTGCCTTTAATCGAATTTCGGATTTCGCTCCATAAAGTCGTTCATGAACGAGGTCGTAGCCTTGCCAGCCCTGAAATCGGGATCGCGCAGAATAGCTGTGTGAAGCGGGATCGTTGTCTTCACGCCCCTTATCAGATATTCCTGTAGGGCTCGATACATGCGTTGAATAGCGGTTTCGCGATCCTTCCCGTACGCTATCAGTTTCCCTATCATGCTGTCGTAATAAGGCGGAATGATATACCCGCCATAGGCATGGGAATCGACCCGTACTCCGTGACCGCCCGGCGCATAGTAAAGATCGATGCATCCTGGGCTTGGTATAAAGTTCTTGGAAGGATCCTCGGCATTGATCCGGCACTCGATAGCATGGTAGTTGTAGCTGATCTGGTCCTGGTCGAAACCAATTGGCTCGCCACTGGCGACCATGATTTGCTGCTTGATCAAGTCTATTCCCGTTACTTCTTCGGTCACCGGATGCTCGACTTGGATCCGCGTATTCATTTCTAGAAAGTAGAAGTCACCATTTTCATCTACTAGAAACTCTATGGTGCCTGCGCCTTCGTAGTCGGCTGCTTGCGTTGCCGCGATGGCCGCTGCTCCCATCTTTTCCCTCAATTCGGGCGACACGAAAGGCGAGGGCGCTTCTTCGATCAATTTCTGGTGCCTGCGCTGGACTGAGCAATCGCGTTCGCCTAGATGCAAGGTCTTGCCTTTCGAGTCGGCTAGAATCTGAAACTCGATATGACGCGGATTCTGGATATACTTTTCGATGTACACATCGCCATTGCCAAACGCCTTTTCCGCTTCGCTGCGGGCAACGTGGAATTCCTTTCGCAACGACACGTCGTTGTGGGCCACTCGCATGCCGCGTCCACCACCGCCTGCTACCGCTTTAATGATAACCGGGTAGCCAATGCGATTCGCCGTTTCGCTCGCTTCCTCCTCTGAAGAAATGGGGCCATCGCTTCCGTCAACGATGGGAACGCCTGCGTTGCGTACCGTTTCCTTCGCAACAGCCTTGTCTCCCATTTTGCGAATCGCTGAGGATGAAGGGCCGATAAACTTTATCTTACAGGATTCGCATTGCTCGGCGAAGTCGCCGTTTTCCGCTAGAAATCCGTATCCAGGATGAATGGCGTCCACATCGGCGATTTCGGCTGCGCTGATGATTCGATCAGCTTTCAGGTAACTATCCGCGCTGGTTGGTCCGCCTATGCAAATCGCTTCATCGGCAAGCTGCACATGCAATGATTCGACATCAGCTTCTGAATACACGGCGAGGCTTTTGATACCGAGCTCGCGGCAAGCTCGCACGATGCGAAGAGCAATCTCGCCCCGATTGGCAATTAATACTTTCTGCATAGAAGGCTACGAAAATTCGAGTGCGACGAGAGTGCCTGGAGAGCCAGCCAGTCTCGTGGCTTCATTTTTTAGGCGAGACGAAAAAGCCTTTGGCCGAATTCGACGGGTTGACCGTTTTCCACGAGAACTTCGGCTATCGAACCCTCTTGTTCGGCTTGGATTTCGTTCATTATCTTCATGGCCTCGATGATGCAAACCACGCTGTCCGTTTGAATGGCGTCTCCAACGCTCGCAAAAGCTGGGCTGTCGGGGGAAGGAGCTGCGTAGAACGTCCCTACCATTGGCGAGGTAATATAGTTGCCGTTGTCTTCCTGCTCGCCGGCTCCAACCGGTTTTGGCGAGACACCCTCCGACGGGCTTGCAGGAATTTGGGCTGGGTGCGGGGCAGGAGCGTAGCTTACGATTTGCGGTTGGTTCTCTTTGCCGGATTCTCTTTTGATCTTCAATTTGAAGTTCTCTTCTTCGACGGCGAATTCCGTCAGGTCCGATTTCTTCATGAGATCGATGATCTGCTTGATGCCTTTGATGTCCAAAACGCTAGGAAGGATTGAGGGTTGCTGAGTTAGTTGCTTTTTTGATACGCCCTTGGTTATTAGAGGAAGGGTCTGTTAACCGCTTTTTGGCAGGATGCAACGTTCTAATTGTTACTTGCTTTGTGACAATTCGTGAAAGTTTGCGAAAAAAAAAGGCTTTGGCGAGCGCTGAATGACCGTTGCGGTTTTTAGGATCAGGCTCTTTACGAACAGATTCGAAAGCCCTTGATGGAACCAGTTACTGTTTCGATTTTAGCTTTCGCTCGATATGCCGAATAGTTCTCTTCTCAAGCGGGTAACCTGGAAGATTTAAGCTCTGCTTATGGCCTCGGCACACGGCAGTTTTCAGCTCTGAATTTTTTTTAAAATAAACGCTTGCTTTCGAAAACGCTTCTGGCAGCTTCCGGAGCCTTCTGTTCTTTCCATCGGGTTCGTTTCCACGACGAAACGTACTGAAATTTCGGCGACGAAAAATTTTTCGAAAATATATCTTGCTTTCAAAAAGCCGTTTGGCAGTTTTCGTCTCCTCGTTCTTTTCACGGTCCGCGAAAGACGGAGTTTTCTCTCTCGTTGCTTCGCGATTTTTTTACTACTAATCGCTTGACGCTAGGATCTGATTTTGGAATGAATGGAGTCTTTCTCCTATTGAATTTCCCGTTCTTTGAAATTTATTTTGCGCGATTGATTGTAGCCCCAATCAATTATTTAAGTATCTGATGAACAAAAGTTTGTCAGCGTAGTTCAAGAATCATGGATTCATGAGCTCTCTTTTTTCGGAGAGTTTGATCCTGGCTCAGAATGAACGTTGGCGGCGTGGTTCAGACATGCAAGTCGAACGGGATTGTTTCACTAGCTTGCTAGAGAAACATGAGAGTGGCGAACGGGTGCGTAACACGTAAAGAACCTACCCTCATGTGGGGGATAGCTCGAGGAAACTCGAATTAATACCGCATGTGGTCCTCTTTCGCATGAAAGAGCAACCAAAGCTGGGGACCTTCGGGCCTGGCGCATGAGGAGGGCTTTGCGGCCTATCAGCTTGTTGGTGAGGTAACGGCTCACCAAGGCTAAGACGGGTAGCTGGTCTGAGAGGATGATCAGCCACACTGGAACTTAGACACGGTCCAGACACCTACGGGTGGCAGCAGTTTCGAATCTTTCACAATGGGCGAAAGCCTGATGGAGCAACGCCGCGTGGGGGATGAAGGTCTTCGGATTGTAAACCCCTGTCACCAAGGATAAACCGTAGTCGGTTAATACCCGGCTGCCTGATGTAACTTGGAGAGGAAGAGGTGGCTAACTCTGTGCCAGCAG
>JANQRT010000013.1 GCA_028284385.1 Opitutaceae bacterium
ATCTCCGAGCGGCCATCCCTTGTGTATCTGTGGCCGCTCGGAGATCGGCCGCTACCTCATCCGCAGTGCCAATTATTCCATTCAACCGACGCGGCTCGCCCGGCGGTCGCGCCCTACCTTTTCGAGAATACCTCATCATGCTCCCGTCTTTGACGGGATCCTGCGAGCGATCCCGCTCCGCGGGAGAGCGCATCCTGTTAAATTCCAATCCCGGTTGCACATTGAGTTTTGCGTGAGCCTCAGTAGTGTCGGGAGCTGTGAACGAAAAGCTCGTATTGAACGCCCAGACTACGAAGCAGTTGAAAGAAATCGTCTCCCAATGCGAGGCGATGAATCTCTCCGACTGGGGAGTAAAACGGCGTGGGCGAGGTGTGAGCGCTTTGTTCTCAGGGCCTTCGGGGACGGGGAAGACGTTGGCGGTTAAGCTGATCGGCGAGCGTTTGGGACGGCACGTTTATCGGGTGGATTGTTCGCGGCTGATTTCCAAGTACATCGGCGAGACCGAGAAGAATCTGGCAGCCCTGTTTGATCGGGCTGAGCGGCGGGATGGGATACTCTTCTTTGACGAGGCGGATGCGCTTTTTGGAAAACGAACGGTTGTGAAAGATTCTCACGATAAGTACGCGAATTTGGAGGTGAGCCACTTGCTGCAACGACTGGAGTCCTTCGAAGGCCTGGCGATCCTGGCCACGAAACTGCCCTCCAATATAGAACCCGCATTCACAAGACGAATTACCACTGTCGTTGAATTTAAACTACCGACCGCTCAGGAACGATTGGAAATCTGGAAACAAATCTTAAGCCGGAGAGGGATCAAGCTTCGCGATGCTAGTGAACTGCCAACGATCGCAAAACGCTGCAAACTGTCCGGCGGCGATATCGATCGCGTTTGCCGGAACCTCCGGCGCCAGGCCCTTCGAAGGGGCAATGCGACGTTTGACGTGGGATCAGTTGAGAAGGCGGTATTGAGGTTTGAGAAGGCTGGGAGGAGGGGATCTTGAGAAGGTCGGATGTTATCTGTCAATTTGTTGAAAATGAATTGGTAGCCGAAGGTCGAGTATAGTTAAAAATTGACTATTGCCTCCTTTGAGGCTCCCCTGTGAATGAACCCTCAAGGTGATCCGAAAACGGACTCCTTAATAGCATAGTGATTCTTGTGTTGAATGTGAGCGACAATTAGAATGTTCGAGTCAATTACTTTTTTTCATCAAAAAAATCGCAACACTCCCAGTCCTTTTGACATTGGTGCAATGGTAGAGTGCATGCTGTTTTATGGAAAGACAAATGTGGTGGTAAACCACAGCACACTAAAGCAACTTCTTATCCACTTTGGTATAGACCGAGTGATCGAAATCCTTGAAGAGGATTTGTTGAGCATTACTTATACCGAAACTGCAACAGGAATCTTTACAAATACGATAAACGGTGTTGGATATCACAATGCACGCTGGTTTTCAATACGTAACCGTTCCTATCAAAATGAGATAAGAAAAATATGCGTTGATATTGTTGGAAAATCCGGAAAAGGAAGAAGAACGGCTCGTAGAATTCAAGATTTAATAACGGTAAAGAACCATGAAAACATAATTTTGGAAGGAGGAAAGAAATCCATTTTGGATCAAGATTATGTGAATCTTTCAGCTAATAGTGTTCTACAGACACTTGTTCCCGAAGCAATTGGTACGGATTCTGTACAGTTTCGCACCGAGGAAACCGAGAAAGGTATTGTTGTGGCTACGAATATCAATTTTTCAGCTCTCAACAAGGTATTTCATAAATATGTGCCGCCATCTCAGAGCACAATAACACCTGCTCTTATCTTAAGTCATATTTTGGATGTGGAAAGCGAACTCTACTTTGCATCCAACAGTCTTTCTGAGTTAGCGACGAGTGAAATGAGTGCCAAGCTCATGTCGCACAAAATAAATTATCTTCTCGGAAAAAGTTTGGAAAGTGCCAAGAAAATAACCGATTTTCAGAACTTTGTTTTTGAAGATGCCAAATCTCTTAGAGAGGCGGTGAATGATAAGAAGATCGACCTCGATGAATTGATAGAGGTACTAAAAAGATCTCAGAAATTCAAGAAGTGGATATCTGGTATAGATCCCGACAAAGATTTATTAAAAAACTATTATGCTGAAGTAACTAAGGATAGCATAGTAGACAAAATTCCAGGTAAGAGTGTTCGGTGGGGTATTTTTACTGGAGCAGGATTGATTGCTGATGCTGTGGCAACTGGTGGATTAGGGACAGCAATCGGTCTAGGAGTAGGTGCCTTGGATACGTTCTATATTGATAAGCTGATTAAAGGCTGGAAGCCGAATCAGTTTATTGAGGTAGAAGTCAAGAGGCTGCTAGATACGCAATAGATCACCTAATTCCGTTCGTTAAAATGGAACACCGTTCGCGACGATTACCTCTAAAATCCCTTTTTTATCTTGCGAATACACGAAATCTATTCAAAGCCTAAGTGCTGGATAGTTTTTGCATTGAAGATAGTAACCATTCTTCTGATAAGATGTTGCTGCCTGCCAAGTTTCGAACCTTGTCTCGAACTTTGCATCACCTTGAGTCGGTTTCGTTTGTTGAACTACTGCCTGTTAGAAATCCACACTCTCGTTTCTTTGGTTACTTTCGCAGTTAGCCTAACCCCTACTTCTCCAGAATTCACTTCTTGAATAGGCTCATCATCTAATCGCAGTTCTTTGATGGTGGCGGAACTGTAGATTCCACTATGATCAAGAATTACATCTTGTCCCACGTGTAAACTAAGCCCTTCTAGTTTGACAATTATGACACTACCGCCGTGGTGAATCTCGGGAGTTTCAGCGATCTCTGTATAACCTGAAGGCGGGAAGGACACAAAGCCAACTTGATGTAGTGAATCTCGGGCATCCTCTTTTGTAACGTATCCTTTGGTGATGTTGAAATACAGTTTAAAGAGGTCAAATGTTGTGACTAGGCCGCGCTCGTCACTTTCCGCGTCTGCCATTTGCGTTGAGTTGAATGGCGGATTGTCTCTGTTTTTGGGCGGTAAGTGCCTTTGGTGATTAACGCAATATAGACCAAATACATCAAAGCGTTTTCGCTCTTTTGATCGCCTGTATCGAACTTTGCTAATCTGCGAACAATCGGAGTCAGTGGAACGTCCACCAATACCTTTAATCTCAATTACAAGAAGTCCTTTCTCTGACTCAATTCGTATATCCTCCTCCTTCAAGCTCGGGTCTGTTTCATCGACGTTCACAACATCTTCAAACCCCAACCAATTGAGGTACTGCTCTACTGCTTTTACAAGAGTCGCACCGCTTTCTTTGAGCAAGTCATGCAGATAGGAGAATCTTTTGTAATTTTCATCAAGCTTCTTGTTGGCGTCAGATAGGTCTGACTTGTACTTTTCTACAATGAGCGCCTTTTCATCGAGTAACGATTGTTCATTGGGGAGAATGTAGTGAGGGTCTTTTAACCATGAAAATTTAGTGCTAGAGGGAAAGATTGATGGCACGTATTCAGGAAGGACCTCTTCTAGTAGCTCAGTTAGGAACTCCTCTTTATTATTGATAATTGGAAAGAAAAATACAGGCCCCTGCTTTTTAAAATCCACAAACGAAATCGTCTTACCTTCTCCAGAAACCAACAATGGTATAAAATTATCTCTCTCTATATATTCTTTCCCATCCCAAATGGATGGATGCTCAAACGAAATATTATACTGTATTTCACTATTGTGTTTTAATAAGAGTGAAGAAAGTGAATTGTTGTTAGATACTACATTAGAATCTTTTCCTAATATATTTACAGTTTCTGGAAGATGCTCGTAAAAGTCGTAAAGTTTACGACTAAAGGAGCTACCTAAACTAGCTCCCGAACTACCGTATACCAAAAATTGGTACTCTATTTCCTCTTGTGGTGCCGCCAAGACTATTAGAATACTGTCGCGTTGAAGGAGCGGTGTTAACTTTTCGGATAGAATATCAGCAGAAAGCGCTCTTGGATCAAATACAGTTTTAGGAAAAGAACAACTTAGATAGGTTGTTTTTGAACCCTTGACAAATTCCTTTGATTGATCGATATCCGAATACGGATGTTTGATAGGATTTTGTAGATCTATGATTACGATATCGTATTCATGGAAATTTTCAGGAAACTGGTAGTTTAGTAAGCATTGATGGTACGAATCTCTAGTTGTATTTGGAACTTCAAGCACAGGTCCTAATGTACCTTGAAAACAATTGTGTCCACGTGCTTCTAAGGAATCATTGATTTCTGGATTCACATCGATCAGGCATATTCGAGGATGCTCTCTTTTTTCTTCAACAAGAGGCTCAACCTCTTTGACTGTCTTAGTGTCACTAGACTTCACAGATTTTGCTTTCTTTCTTTTCTTATTCCATATCGCCATTGAAAAGTGATTTTCGTATGTTGATATCGCAATCTCAAGTAAGTTCTGTGCATTGCAACAGTTGCTGTAATGCACGATTTGTTGACTATGTTATTGCTACTCAAGCAACCTGTGTTTTTCAATCCTCCCCGGGTGACCTCAAAGGGGTCAATATTCAATTGTCAAGTGTGGTATCTGAGATTTGAGCCGATATCGCTTTGATATTATGTTGCTTAATCGATATGTCTCAGCAGTTCCCAAGGTTTTAGATCAAATGCGTTCGCTAACTTACTGAGTGTATCCAAACGAACATTTCGTTTTCTACCGGCCTCTAGGCTTTGGTAGTGTTTTGGCGAAATGTCGGCTAGCTCAGCGGCTTGTTCTTGGGTGATGCCGCGAGCGGCTCTCAGCGTTTTTAAATTATTGATCAAGAGTTCGTTAAGATCTTCCACGATGTACGAGATAGTAACTACTATTGATTGAGCTTTACACCGTCTATAGAAGGTATAACGTAAAGCTAGGAATCGCTGACGTGCGAAACTAAACTTCGAATCCAGCTTGTGCCGACAAATTCATCTGAAATTCAATTTAAGATCCTAATTTTGGAACTTGAAAGAAAACTCAAGGTTTCGGAGGAACTCAGGGATCTGTGGAAACAGGAAGCGCTTTGCTATCGGGAGCTGGTGACCTGTGTGCTGGATGGGGATATCTCGGAAGTGGGGGCGAGGCGGTTGCTCGCCACAACTGAGCCCAGCAAGATTGCTGAGCTCAGTTGTGGCGAAAGGGTGAATGGTGAAGAGTGAATGGTGAATGGGGCTCGTTGGATTGATGCGGCTCTTCCACCCTCTCTTCTCGCGCAAGGGGTGGAACGGGCCGTCCCGGCGCGTTCGTTCGATTCAGAGGCTTGTTAAATTGACGGCTCTCTCGGCGATAGAGCCCTACCTTTTGCCTTGAGGGGTTGAGGAACTCGGTGGGTTATCGTTTGCAACTGCGGGGCTTTGTTGGGTAGGTAGTTCGCATGAATCGTTGTTTACTCCTTCTTCTGGTTCTTTCTTCGTTTTCTTTGGCTCAGGCGGAGCGTCCCAATATTGTCATCATTCTCGCTGACGATTTTGGGATGGGAGACATCCAGGCGCACTTTCCGGATAATAAGATTCCGACCCCCTATCTCGATCGATTTTCGTCCGAATCGATGCGTTTCACGAACGCCCACAGTGGCTCTGCCGTGTGTACGCCGACGCGTTACGGACTGCTAACGGGACGCTACGCTTGGCGGACGCGTCTCCAGGAATGGGTATTGGCGTGCTACGAGCCGCCACTGATTGCCGAGGATCGATTGACTCTGCCGGCTTTCCTCAAAGAGGCAGGCTACAACACGGCTTGCATCGGCAAGTGGCATCTCGGCTGGAATTGGCCGGGGCCGCAAGAGAGCGTCATGCACGAAACGCAGAATTTTCTGCGGACCTTGGAATGGGATTACACGAAGCCAATCGCGGATGGCCCAACGACGCGTGGCTTCGACTATTACTTTGGAACCCATGTGCCGAATTTCCCGCCCTTTACGTTTATCGAGAACGACCGTATCGTTTATCAGCCGTCAGCGAAACTCGAATACGTGCCAAACGATGGACGCTCTCTGCCGCGGATCTTCGACGGCAATCCAATGGTCCCAGGGTGGGACTTTAGCGAGATCCTGCCCGAGTTGACGCGGCGAGCGGTTTCGTATGTTCACGAGCAAGCGAAGTCGGAGGACCCCTTCTTTTTGTACTTCCCAATGACCACGCCGCACACGCCGATCGTGCCGACGGACGATTTTAGAGGGAAGAGCGGCATCTCGCCGGTGGCGGACTTTATCATGCAGACCGACTGGTCCGCCGGACAGGTCATTCAATCGCTGGAAGATGCGGGAGTGGCGGATGAGACGCTGGTGATCTTCACTTCGGACAATGGCCATTTGCCCACGGATTGGAATGTGTTGATCGAGGCGGGACACTTTCCGAGCGGTCCCTACCGCGGACGCAAGGCCGACATTTGGGAAGGGGGGCACCGAGTTCCCTTTTTGGTTCGCTGGCCGGGTCGAATCGAGGCGGGGTCGGAGAGTGACCATATTCTTAGCTTGAATGATGTCTTTGCGACTTGCGCTGAGTTGTTGGATACGGAATTGCCGAATGGCGCTGCGGAAGATAGTTTCAGTTTTCTCCCTACGGTCTTGGGTGCGAGTGATCTTCCTCATCGGGACCACGTGGTGAGCCATTCAGTCGGGGGCGAATTCGCCTATATGGAAGGGTCTTGGAAAATTGTGTACCGGAATGAAACTGCGAACCGGAATGAATCGAGAGGCAAGTCGCGCATCCTGGAGCTTTACAACTTGGAGACGGATATCGGCGAAGCGAACAATCTGATTGATGCCAATCGGGAGATCGCCGAGCGCTTGGATGCTCGTTTGAGAGCGGTCGTCGATCGAGGTTCGAGTCGCGACGGCGCGAACGGTTCGAACGATACGAACGTCGTCATCGACGTGACGCAAAGGCTCCGCTGGGCGCCGAATGCTCGGTGAAGATTGAGGGATTGAGGGATGGGATTTAACAGGATGCGCTCCTGCGTCGCTTGCAGGATCCCGCGAAGCGGGAACATGATGGTTTTTCGGTTGGGTGATCTGTCTTCGTCCCTGGGGCTATGTCGAGACAAGGGATTGAGTGATGAGGTAGGGACCGACTGCCAGGCGGTCCGCGTTTTGCAGGATTGTTGCCTAACCAATGCGGCCCGCTCGGCGATCGGGCCCTACCTATTGAGCCCTACCTTGAGCGGCTGTTAGTTCAAATCGGGAATGGTCGTCAGCGCTTTGAGCAGTGCGGATAGGTCAGTTTGATCCGCTTCTATCGGTGCAAATGAAGTGAGTTCGTCACTGCTGGTGGCGGCGCGGCCGTGCTCGGATTCGAATTTCGTTAGCGCGGTCTCGACGATCCCTGTTAGGCGATCTCCAACAGAGGGCCTTATGTTCCCCCCTATCTTCGAGATAATTATCGGTCTGTCCCAGATTTCATCGATGGGCTTGTCGGCCCAGATAGCGATCTGACCCATTTTAGATTTGCCCTTTATCGCGCTTTTTTCCTCAGCAGTTGCGAGTCGATATAGTTTTAATGCTTCTGCATTGACCTCGCCATCTGAATAATTCGCTAGGTCTTGGAGATCAGAAAGGGGACGGCCGTTCGATTGGTTGTCATACTCCCTCCAAGCGTCCATAATTTCGTTTATTAGCCGTTCGTTTGCTAGCTGGCGTAGCTTCGAAAGGCGGATTCGGTAGTCTGCCTCGCTTTCCAGAGGGCTTTCTTCGGAAACGACCAACCAATCATGGACGGTCAACCGAGACATTGCTGGAATACGGAATCGACTATTCAGCTCGAGAAATCGCCCCAATCGTTCGGAGCGATCAATCCATTCTTCAATGTAATCGGCAGGGGTCGCTTGTACTGAGCTACGGGATGAACGCTCGCGCGATTCAGTGGTCTGATCGTGTTCGATAGTCTCCTTAGCGGATGCAAGTTCTGTGTCCAATTTCGAGAGCTGATCAACCAGACTTTCTATCATTGAACGTTTCCCCGCATTGACTTCGTTTGATTCTGTTTGGGAAACGATCTCGGTCTTGATGTGAGCTAAACGAATCCTCAGTTGGTAGAGGAATATTGTGGATACAGCCAAGATCCCGATGGCTGTTAGAAATAGATATCTATATCTCATCGCCGATTGAGGTGTCGCTCGAGGGGAGTCTGACTCGAGTAGACATCGCTTCAAAGATCTCTTCATAAAGAGCTTCATTCATTGCTTCCTTTAGGTAAGGCCGTAATTCAGAACTGTCATCGGGTTGGCGCCCATTCTCCTCTTCGAATGCCCCAATCGCATTTGTTACGGGTCGCCAAGCGTGGTTGTTGAGAAGCAAGGGTGGACCGCCGGGAACCCAAGATGAACCGCCGAATGTTCTTGGGCCGACGTAGGATTGTCCACCCCAGATGGGATCAACGGGATTGGTCTCGTAGAGAACCAACCGATCGGAGAATCGAGTGTGTTGTTCGAAGTCTCCCAGTTTTCCCAGCTCATATCGGTCTAATATGGCAGGATCGAATGTCTCCTCAGCGTATTCATAAATCTCATGCGCATATTGTGGGAGACTTCCTTCGGATTGCTGCAAGTAGGCGTTGAACGCTTTCCTCAAAGGCTGGATGGTTTTCCCCTTAGCGATGGCTCGTGCCCTCGCCATCATGAGGCGATAGTCTGCTTCGGTCTCTAATCTGAGTTGGTTTCCGTATTGGCCTCCTACGACCTTGAGCCAATCGCTGGTTTCGAGGAGTTCTAATTCGGGGATTCGGTATATTTCATTCGACGACGCGAATTCGACTACCTTGGCTGCTCGGGATACCCACCGCTCCATAGCGTCTTCCATCTCTAGCGCGGTAAAACCGTGAGGCCCTGTTTCGTTTGTGGTTTCCCTTTGGGCGTTTAAGCTGCCTAGCTCGGCTTCCCGCTCTGCGATTCTCGCTGCCAATTCGGAGAGTCGGCTATCCAACGCGGCGCCGTCCGAAGCCTGGGTTCGAAGCCCGCTTAATTCAAGATTAGCCGCATCGAGTTCTTGTAGTTGATAGAGAGCCGTTCCCACCGCAAACAAGGTGAGGAGAGCGCTGCCTCCCAGAGCGAATTTTGTCGTATTCATAAAAGCGATCATCACTCCCCAAGCGGAACCCCCCGATGCCATGGCGACTCCCGCTGGCGCTGCGTTCGCGATCGATGCCGCAAGGCCTATCGGCGCAGCTATTGCGGATTGACCTGCTATCGCGGCTGTGACGGCCATTGATGTCGAACGAATGCCCCGACTCGTCAGGAAGCGGCTTAGTTTTTCGAGCGCTCGGTTGACGCGCATTCGGGCAGTGTTCTCGCTTATGCCCAAGCGACTACCGATTTCGGAAAAACTACGCTTCTCATAGAAGCGTAGGCAAACGGCAGCTCGATCCGATTCGCGAAGCCCGCTAATCGCTTCGTCCAGAATCGGTCGCGCATCGTCCCAATTTACTTCCGAATATTCTCCGCTGTCCTCATTCATTAGATACGCCTCCTGTTCCCGTTTGCGACGTCGGGACTCCGAGCGCATGGCGTCCAAAGCGATGAATCGAGCGCTTCGGTAAAGCCATCCCGATAGCACAACGTCCTTGGAGAGAGTTCGCGCTTCACGAGCGAGCGCAATGAACGCTTCCTGGCAAACGTCTCGAGCAAAGGCCTCGTTGCCTCCCACCTGTCGGTAAGCGACTGAATAGACCAAATCTAGGTGCCGCTCAACGATTGCAGCGAACGCATCGCCCGAGTCTTCTTCCAAGTACTCTTTCAGTAATTGGCTGTCTTCCTTCATCTTTTGACCTATTAATTGCCGTCACCCGCAAAATCGCACGGTCTTTTCCGTTCGAGCCAGTGAGAAGTGGATTAACAGGATGCGTGGAAGGGGTTTAACAGGATGCGCTCCCTTGTCGCTTGCAGGATCCCGTCGAAGACGGGAGCAGGATGGTTTTTTGGGGATTAGGGAAATGAGGGATAGGGAGTTTGGGGGACTGTGCCGCCGATCCAGCAGGGTTCGGAAAAGCAACGCGACATTCAACGTGTAATTTGACGAGAGCGTGGCCTTGAGATTCGAGCGAGCGCGAGGGAGGTAAGGCTAAAGGGGCCTTCTTGAGTTGTTTGACCCTTATTCTGGCTCCTCGGTGGGTTGATGGGAAATTGAAATCTTTTCGCGAAACAACTGTTCTGCTTCCGAGTAAAACCGCATCGTGATCGCTCTGTTGCTCGTAAGCCAAGCGTCCGCGGATCCGAACGAGCGACGTTCGCTAGGGAAATAAGTGACTTCGTGATCAACATCCGCCTTCGAGAGCGCCTCCGCCATCAATTGAGATTGCTCATCCGATACGAACAAGTCCAATTCGTCGTGAAATAAGAGAAGTGCGCCCTTGATTTTGTCGGCATGAAAATACGGTGATACTTGCCTAACAAAATTCATGTCATTGAAGTTGCCCGCTGCTTTCTTCCAACTCTCGAAAGTGAAGTTTGTCGGTGAAGCCATATCGCGATTGATCTCCTTGCCTAAGTGGGACAAGGCGCCAATGGCCACTCCTGCTCGAAATAGATCGGGATACTTGATCAATCCCATGTAGGTCAAATAACCACCAAATCGTTCCCCCATAATGAAAACGTTGTCCGGATCCACAACACCTTGATCGATGAAATGCCGGACTCCGTCTACCACATCGTCAATAATAACTGTATCGAGATTTTCAACACCACTTTGGATATGCTTTAATCCATAGCCACTGGAGCCACGATAGTTTGGCTGCAAAACTGCATAGCCCCTTGTGGCAAAATATTGGACGGGCGCGCTGAATTCCCAATAATCCCTCACCCATGGGTCTTTGTGAGGCATTACTACAATTGGGAGTCGCGACTGGCCATTGTAACCCGGTGGTGTCGTCAAATAGCCACGTATATCGTATCCATCTCTGGTTGCATAGGTCACTGGTTTCATAGTGCCTAATTCACTGTCTTTGATTGAAGGATATGAGTCATGCAACAATACCAATCGTGACTCCAGTGGCTTAAATAGATAGTATTGCCCCGGATGCTTGTCGCTAAAACGTTTGAATACGACTGCCGTTGCGTCATCAGTCCAATCGATCAACTGGTTGACATCATCCGGAAAGTTCTTGTCGATAGTCTCTTGCACGAACGCGAAGTCTGGATGAAACCATGTGACCCTTTGCTTAGAGGCCGAGAACTTAACTCCAATCGTATCCCAGCTTGAGTTTCTCAAGATTGCAGCAAATCCCTTGGACGGATCGTGCCCACCTACATCGTAAGTTTTCGACCCGATTAGTATACCACTGATGCGCCCTTCGCTGAGGCTGTACGTCGCCAGTTTGTAGGTGTTTCCATCGTCGCAGTAGTAGACAAATAGCTCATCATCATTGCGCCCGAGTCCGTTGACCAGAATAGTTTGCTCCAGCGAGTCAGATTCCTTGTAGTTGAATTTCAACCCGTCCTGGGTTACCGTCTCGTCCAAGGATACCCAGGGTCCTCTTGGGCGGGGACGATAGAAGTAGGCGATCGAACCATTGTCATCTTCCCTCTTAAGTCGAAGTTCGCCGTTCGCATCAAACCTCCTCCATCGTTCGCTACCGGCATAGCCAACGATATCTTTGGTCCCTTTATCAATGTCGTATAGGTAGTAGGATTTCTTGCTTTTCGATCTTACAAGAACTTTTCTCCGATTCCCCGAATTCTGGAAAAGAGTATAGCGTACGTCTTTTTCCAAGACTTCAATTTTATCGCCATTGATAGAAGCGCGCATCATTGAATCGTCCGAGACAAAGATGAACTCTTCATCGTCAATCCAATGTAGACCGCTTGCAAAATCATCGTGGTCTCCGACTTGGATCGTTCTAATCAATTTCAGATCTGTTTGAGAATCGAGAATTTTTATTTGGTTCGTCCCGCCATCATCACGAATTAGGGCCAAGTATCGACCCGATGGAGACAGCGTATAATATTGCTCATTCTCTTCACTCCACAATCGCGTAGCAGGGACACCTTGGGATTCTTCAAGGGCTGCATATTCGTCTTTCAAAAGGTCATACTCTTTGGGGACTAATGTGCTTTTGATTTCGAAACCACTTGAGAATACGTGTAGTCGCCCAATCTTTGATACGTTGGCAATGATCTCGAGTTCGATTTTCTTGTCTTTCCCTTTAACGAGCTTCCCAATATCCTGTAGAAATACGCTTCGCCCGCCATCCCCCGCGAACGTTAGAACGCAAAAGCAATTAGTTAAATCTACGTCTGAGCGCAAAATCGCTTCGTAGTGGAAGTATTCGTTGTCGATCTGCTTCGCCTGTGTTCCCTTCTTTTTGTACTGACGTTTCTCGCTTACTATGTCACTCGCATCAATCCAGCCTTCACCAAAAGAACTACTTGGGAATAAAGTTGAAAATCCATAGGTCTTTCTGAGGCCTTTATCATACCTGACAAACTTTGCCTGGCTGACCATTTTTTCGAGTCGGTAAAACTCATCTTGGAATTTCGACCGAACCTCGGATTGCGACCATGTGTTGGTGGCTCCAATTAACAGAAAAAGAGATAGAATCGTACTGCGTACAATTAGTCGCCCAATCTGGGTACCTGCAATCAAGCTCACGGCATTCATATTACACAAGGATCGGTTTAGGGGAAATTCAATTGTTCTGGCTTGATCCGGAGGCGAGGTTAAAGGTTGGTTTTGCGCTATCAAGTTGGAAATTCAGTGGATTGGCGTGTTGGCGCCGAGTGGGGCAACCATCAATCGACAGGTTCAGTTGTCTCGAGCCTCTGATTTGTAGATTAAGGAACCAACCCATTGCTCGACCGATGCGGCTCTCTCGGCGATAGAGCCCTACCTTTAGCGACTTATGGGGGTGTTGCTCGGGAAGGGAGTGCCTTGGCGTCCGTTTGAACCCGCCGGGACGGCGGGTTCCACCTTCTCTTCTTGCGAATAGGGTGGAACGGGCCGTCCCGGCGCGTTCGTTCGGTTGGGAGAGGTCCCGGCTTAATTCGGTGTCGATTTTTTGGAGGGAGGGTGTAATTCAGATAAGCGAGTGTTTTGATGAATTCCTACCCCTATAGTGGCAGCGTTCGGCTGCGTGTGGCTCTTGGCGTGACTCTGGGCGGTTTGGCGGTTTTGCCGGGTTTCGCGGATGTCCATGGGAGCGACGCTGAGTACGCGGCTCTCCAGGCCGATGCTAAGCGGGTGTTCGAGGAAGAGGTCAGGCCGTTTGCCAAGAAGTACTGCTCGGAATGCCATGGTCCGAGGCCCGAAGCGGGATTCAATATAGACGCGGCTCTTAAGGCTTTGGGCGAAACGTCTTCGACCCAGCAGCTCAAGCTGGCGGTGGCTCGGGTGAAGGCCCACGACATGCCGCCGATCGACGGTGACAAGATCCCGACGGATGCGGAGCGGGCCCAATTCCTCGAATGGATGGGCAAGCTCAAGTACGTGAGTCCGAAGGATCCGGGCCCGTTCGTGATTCGCCGTCTCTCCAAGGTGGAGTACGGGAATACGCTGCAGACCCTTTATGGTGTAGACGCTTCCATCGCGGACGATTTACCTCCGGAAGTGTTTGGCGCCGGGTACCTCAATTCCGTTTCTCCCATGCAGTCGGAGTTGTTTCTGGGAATCGCCAACGAGGTTGTGGAGCGCGTCTCGAAGAAACGAGGCAGGGCGGCGACCGAACTGCGGAAGCGCCTTTTCGGCGAGTCGCCAGCGGAAGGAACGGATCTTCGCGAGGCCGCCCGCCGCGTGGCTCGCTCGCTTGCGCGCGACGCTTATCGGCGCCCCGCGACCGAAGCGGAATTGGACCTCCTGGTCCGGATCTTCGATCTGGGGCGGGACAACGGAATGGATTATCGGGGGTCGCTTGGATTCATGCTGAAGGCGATTCTCGTTTCGCCGCAATTTTTGTTCATTACGCCGGCAGGTCCCGTCGATTCGGAAGAGGCCATCGTTCCTTTGGACGACTTTCAGTTGGCATCACGGCTGTCCTATCTCCTTTGGATGGCTCCACCCGATGCAGAGCTAGCCGCCTTGGCCGACGAGGGCCGACTCCAAGATCCGGATACGCTTCGGGGTCAAGTCGCTCGCTTATTGGCGGATTCGCGATCGATTGCTTTGTTCGATGGTTTCGGGATCCAGTGGCTCGGTATCGACAAATTGGATAGCCAAACGTTCGATCCGAATCGATTTCCTCTGATGACGCCACAGATGCGGGCGGACATGGTCGAGGAAGCCCGTTTGTTTTTCCAGAGCATTGTAAATGAAAACCAGAGCGTCGTTCGGTTCATCGATAGCGACTACACCTTTCTCAACGGCGGCCTTGCCAAGCTCTATGGCCTCGAGAAATCGGTCAAAGGGCGAACGATGCGCAAGGTTGCGCTGACGAATCCCAATCGCGGCGGCATTTTGGGGATGCCCGCGACCTTGGCGGCGACCTCGTTCCCGAATCGAACCAGTCCGGTCAATCGAGGCGTTTGGGTTCTCGAGAAAGTGCTGGGCGAGCACGTGCCGCCGCCTCCGCCCGATGTGCCCGAACTGGAAGAGGCGCGCACCGCGACCACGGAAGGGCTCTCCTTGCGGGAGCTCACGCAGCTGCATCAGAGCGACATGATTTGCGCGACGTGTCACAAGGTGCTCGATCCCATCGGCTTTGGTTTGG
>JANQRT010000018.1 GCA_028284385.1 Opitutaceae bacterium
TCATTGATAAAAACGAAGCGAAGTACATTCATAATTCATTGATGAAATAAAAGCGAAATAAAACAATCAAACCTCGATCAAAGTGTTCCTTCGTAGAAAGAAATAAAAGCATCCCTTCGATGAAGTGTTCCTTCCATGAAAAAAGCGAAGTGTTCTTCGATGAACAAAGCGATAGAAATAAAAAAGCGAAGCGTCCCTTCGATGAAATGAGTGTTCCTTCGATGAAAGAAAAGTGAGGCGTTCCTTCCTGCGATGATAAAAGAAAAAGCGAAGCATCCCTTAGTAGAAATAAAAAGCGAAACAAAGAGTTCCTTCCAAATGAAGAGCGATGAAGCGTTCCTTGATCCGATGAAATAAAGCGAAGCATCCCTTCGTAGAGCGAAGCGTCCCCTCCGAAAGCGAAATGAAAGGAAGTGACGCGAAAGTTGGCGCCAAATGACATCATGGTCATCCAAGGTCACTCGACCCAGTGCACCTCGGGGGCAACCATGACAACAAGAACATCCTCGCCTGAAGGCTTCGCGCTTGGCGCAATCGAGGCGAGAAAGAAAGAGGAGAGCACGTACGCAGGCTTTTGAGATCACGTTCGCGGGCTTGCGGTCACGTGACCAATGACATCATCCAAGGGAACAAGCGGGCATCATGACAACGACGAACGGCCGAGTTTGACTTCGTGTTCGGTCACCCATCGCTCCACCGAGGTTCACTTTTTGGGGTCACCCATCCCATTCGTAACCCCACCCGACCGGGTTTAACATGGCTAAATAAGAGATGAGGGGAACAGGGAAGGTCATTGAAAAGACGATGCAGACCGATACGGATCTCATGTTGCACAGTGGCACCGCGGACAGTCACGATTTTACGACCACGTTCAGCCAAACGCTGACGGTCGGCGAACGATGGGAAGTGGCCGTGGCCCAAGTGCACCTCCCGTAGGGTCGTTCGCATTTCAAGGAGGCGTTCCAACGAGAGTTTCCGAGCAATCCCGTCCTGGGTCAATTGAAGATCTTTTTCAAGACGTCCGCCTCGGACGATTCGACGTTGGCCAACAAACAAAACAGTGTCCGTTTGAATGACATCCTGGGGCAATTGAGCGAGATCACCTCTATTGGTATGTGCTACTTCACCCTAGTTTTTTTTCTGGCTTCTGATTGGTCGAGAGCAAAAAGGAGCGTTCTGATTGGTCGACAGCTCGGATCACGTGAC
>JANQRT010000031.1 GCA_028284385.1 Opitutaceae bacterium
GTTCTACAGGTGATTATGCCGGAATGAGTAACGATAAAACAGGTGAGAATCCTGTTCGCCGAAAGCCTAAGGTTTCCTGGGGAAGGTAAATCCGCCCAGGGTTAGCCGGTTCCTAAGGCGAGGCCGAAAGGCGTAGTCGATGGATAGAAGGTTAATATTCCTTCGCCATGTGTGTGGAGCGATGGAGGGACGGCATCCGAAAAGCATGAGGACGGCTAGAAATGTCCTTTGCCTGGCTTCAAGAGTAGTGGTAGGTAAATCCGCCACAGATACGCTCAAGAAGCCGGGCTAACAGCACCTAAGATCTGGATGATGTTGGCAGGATGTCCAAGAAAAGCTTCTAAGCTTTGAAGCACACGTGACCGTACTAAAACTGACACAGGTAGGCGAGACGAGAAGTCTCAGGCGCTCGGGATAACGGTGATTAAGGAACTCTGCAAAATGGCCCCGTAAGTTCGCGATAAGGGGCGCCTCGCAAGAGGCCACAGAAAATCGGCTCTAACGACTGTTTATCAAAAACACAGGACGCTGCTAACACGCAAGTGGATGTATAGCGTCTGACGCCTGCCCGGTGCTGGTAGGTTAAGGAAGGCGGTTAGCTCTTCGGAGCGAAGCTGGCGACCGAAGCCCCAGTAAACGGCGGCCCTAACTATGAGGGTCCTAAGGTAGAATTGCTGCCTCCTTGCAAAGCAATTTGCAAGTAAACTCTTGGCTATATGCGGGAAACTCCTGAGAGCCCAGTCTACGTTTCCGTGGCGACTGCCGCGGCGTAAAAATGATCTGGGATTGGACAATCCGCAGGAAACCCTTCGATCCATCGAAGGGGATCCTCAGAGACTACACGCCAAGTATCCAAGAAAGTGTTTTTGTGGAATTATCTGCTGACTGGGTAGTCGGTTTTGTCGACGGCGAAGGCTGCTTTCATGTAAGCCTCAACCGCCATGATGAAATGACTGCCGGTTATCAAGTACTGCCGGAATTCGTCGTTGTTCAGCACGAACGCGATATCCAGGTACTGCATGCACTGAAGCGTTTCTTTGACGCTGGAGTTGTCAGGCGGAACCATGGCGACCGGCATTGCTTGCGGATTCGCAAGCTCGATGCTTTGCAACAGGTGTGTGATTTTTTTCTCACACACTCCCTGAAGACAAAGAAGAACATCGACTTCAAAAAATTTCGCAAGATCGTTTCGATGATGAAGGCCAAACAACATCTCGATCGAGATGGGTTGCTGGAGATTATTGAGCTCGCTTGCTCGATGAATTCCAATGACCGCCCTGGTTTGGTCGAAATCAGAAACGAACTGATTGGATAAAGATATAGTCCACGCTGGCATGAAAGTGTCAGGTACTTCGTGAGCGAAGTTCCTTGTCGGGTAAGTTCCGACCTGCATGAAAGGCGTAACGATTGGAGCACTGTCTCAATCACCGACCCGGTGAAATTGTAGTCGTGGTGAAGATGCCACGTACCCGCGGTTAGACGGAAAGACCCCGTGAACCTTCACTGTAGGCTGATATTGGGTTGAGGTATGTCTTGTGTAGAATAGCTGGGAGGCTTTGAGGCCGGCACGCTAGTGTCGGATTAGCCATCGTTGAAATACCAGCCTGGTCATGCTTTAATTCTAACCCTATACCGTGAAACCGGTTAGGGAACAGTGTCAGTTGGGCAGTTTGACTGGGGCGGTCTCCTCCTAAAGAGTAACGGAGGAGTACAAAGGTCCACTCAGCCTGGTCGGCAATCAGGCGTAGAGCGTAAAGGTAGAAGTGGGCTTAACTGCGAGACAAATAAGTCGAGCAGATACGAAAGTAGGTCTTAGTGATCCGGTGATTCCGAATGGAAGGGTCATCGCTCATCAGATAAAAGGTACTCCGGGGATAACAGGCTTATCGCATCCGAGCGTCCACAGCGGCGATGCGGTTTGGCACCTCGATGTCGGCTCATCACATCCTGGGGGTGAAGAAGCTCCCAAGGGTTTGGCTGTTCGCCAATGAAAGTGGTACGTG
>JANQRT010000038.1 GCA_028284385.1 Opitutaceae bacterium
TGCGTATCCTCTCGTCTGAAGGGGCGGATGCCTAACAAATGCATGCAGCTGACCGCCAAAACGCTCCGCGTTTCGTCGGCAGCTGATGCTTAGCGTTAGACGTCAACATTTGTGTTGCTCTATTCAGTTTCATCCCGGGACAGTAGCGACGATCTCTATCAGCTGCTGGATCGTCGATACCAGCTTATACGTGGAGGGCCAATAACCGACCTAATGCAGGGTCCTGGATATATCTTGCTAGAGGAGAAGCTCTCCAAATTCATCGAGTCCCTAAAGCTAAGTGATGTGGCCTTTCATGATGCTGTGATTTTTAATCGTGGTCGTAATCAAGACTTTCGTACACATAAGGCGCTTGCTACTTCCAACCACTTAGAATTGGCGGAGGTCCCAAGTCGTGAAATAGGCCACCCGTATCTTTGTATCGTCGGCGATAGCCATCTTTTCGTAAGTGGCTCACTCAAAGAGCAGTTGGAGAACGAAGGTTTCAAATCCCTTAACTTCGCTGTTGGCCTTAGTGAGTTCGTCTGAGGCGCCTAACAAATGCATGCAGCTAACCGTCAAAACGCTCCGCGTTTCGCCGGCAGCTGATGCTTAGCGTTATGTCTCCTGGCCGATTGTTTTTGAACAGATACGTCGAGATTGCGGTCCTTGCCGGTTTTGGCGGAGCACTAACGCTTGTGTTGGAGTGCATGTGGTTCGGTTACCCGATTTTCTTGGCTGCGATTTTCGGTTTTTTCTCTTGGGGTTTCGTTGCGTTTGCTGCACTCGTTTTTGGGGCACCTCTCTATGCGATCCAGAGGAGCTTTCGCCCCAAGTCCTGGCTTTGGGCACCCACCTACTTGCTAGTTGGTACTATCGGAGCGGTCTTATTCCAGAATGTCATCTTCGGAAACCTTACGCTAAACCCTGAAAACATGAATCGAGAGCTTGCCAAGTGGTACGCGCCGATCGGAACCGTAGCTGCACTATGTGCGTGGGTAGCAATGCGATTCGGAGGTGATCCAGATTCCAAGACCAAAATCACGACATAACAAGCGCATGCAGCTGACCGCCAAAACGCTCCGCGTTTCGTCGGCAGCTGATGCTTAGCGTTAGGCACCTAATTCATGCTTTACGACTCAGGCCAACCAGTACTGCTCGGAGACTTAGTCGAACTTGATGTAGGCCCAGACGAGCACATAAGAGCCCGAGTCGTGATGATTGGCGAGGATTACTCCCATTTCGGTGTCGAGGAGTCTTTCGAGCGATGGGTTAGAGAGGATAGGGTGTTGTCGGAAGGTGATGTCGTGGTTGAAATGAGTGAACATCTAGAGAATGTCGAGTCTGGGAATTACATGTTCACGTCATTATCAGGGGTAAAACTCATTGAGCGCGTATCAAAGTCGTACGGCACCTAACAAATGCA
The DNA here is from genome assembly GCA_028284385.1 of Opitutaceae bacterium. Taxonomy (GTDB): domain Bacteria; phylum Verrucomicrobiota; class Verrucomicrobiia; order Opitutales; family Opitutaceae; genus JANQRT01. The sequence goes on from JANQRT010000038.1 coordinate 1,406, forward strand.
TGCAGCTGACCGCCAAAACGCTCCGCGTTTTGGCGGCAGTTGATGCTTGTCGTTAGGTGCGTTATGGATTTTTCCCAGGTTTGTACTTCAGATCGAGGTGTCATAGGAGACCCAGCCAGCGAATCGACCATTAGCGCCGCAATGCAGTACTATGAACCGTTCGCGTTGACGACTGAGCTTCTGTCGATGTATCGCGCTTTTGACGGATGGGTAATCGACGGTGCCTTCGAGTTTCTAACTATTACACGCTCACTGGAATTGCGCATTGAGCTTGAGGAAATGTACTCCGGAGGCGGAGAAGAAATGCCGAGAGCGCTTTTCCCTTTTTTCGATGTCAACGGCCAGATTTTTTACATAGTGCTTTCGAGAAAAGTTGAGCCGAAGGGAATAGTGGTGAGCATATGCTACGGCGATGGAGACGACGAGTACGAGTCGAGGTTTGAGAGTGTCTCCCAGTTCGTCGAGTGTACTTATCGGAACACCTTTGTTGGGAACGACGACTACAGCCAAGTGTTCCCCGTTGGCGAGGTGCCAAAGCACTGGCTATGAGGTCGGCACCTAACAAATGCATGCAGCTGACCGCCAAAACGCTCCGCGTTTCGTCGGCAGCTGATGCTTAGCGTTAGCTTCAATGGCCGAAATCCTCAACGCTTTCG
>JANQRT010000050.1 GCA_028284385.1 Opitutaceae bacterium
TAAGAGGAGGAGCAGGGCGGTGAATCGGATAGGTCTTCTCGTGTTTAACCGCTCCTCGTCCATCCACGGTTTCGCCGACCACATTGAAGATCCGACCCAAGACGCCATCTCCAACCGGAACTGAAATCTGATCGCCTGTATCAACGACTTCCATACCACGCTTCAGGCCTTCATTGGACGACATGGCAACTGCGCGAACGACGCCTTCTCCAAGGTGCTGCTGTACTTCAAGGGTAAGTTTCACATCCTCGCCGGCTACATTGAAATCGATGGTCAATGCCTGGAAAATAGGAGGCAAAGACTCTTCACTAAATTGGACGTCCACGACGGGTCCAATAACTTGCAAAATTTTTCCTGTATTGCTCATTTGGTTACTAGATGAGAGTTGCTATATCGATAATTGACTAGGCGTTTGCTGCGGTAGCGGCGGCGATCTCGAGAATTTCCTGAGTAATCGCAGCTTGGCGGGCTTTGTTGTATTGGAGTGTTAGAGAATCGAGAAGCTTACTGGCATTATCCTTAGCCGTTTTCATAGCAACCATACGAGAGCTGTGCTCGGAGGCTTTGGAGCTTAGAATGGCTTGATAGACTTCGCGATTAACGAAAAGAGGTAGCAGAGCCTTTAGTACAGTGTTTATATCGGGCTCGAACTTAAAGCTGCGATTATCCTCAATCGGCTTGTGATCTTGCGAACTACTTCCGCGCAGCTTTTCAATCACCTCCGTGAAATCATGTATAGGCAGGAGATCTTGAAAACTCGGTTCCTGTACAAGCGTATTCACGAAACGGGGATAAAGGACTTCAACAGTATCAACTTCACCCTCTAGAAATTTTTCCACCATGAATTCGACGATCTGCTTGACCTTCAAGTAGGGAACATCGTCTTTGATTTCAAACTCGGCAATCAGATCCCGATTCGTGCGGCTCAGGAATTGCGTACCCTTCCGACCAATACTGACGTATTTTACCGTTTCCTCGATCCTAACGAGCTCTCGAAAAAGGTTACTATTGAGCGGTCCGCACAATCCGCGATCTGAAGTTACGAGTATAATTCCACGCGTCTTAACGTCTCGCTTTTCGAAAAAAGGATGCTCGATATCCTCATTGCGGATAGCGATTTGGGAAAGCGTTTCCGCCAGCAGAGAAGCATAGGGACGACCCGCCAAAGCCGATTGCTGCGCGCGCTTCATTTTCGAAGCGGCCACCAACTCCATCGCCTTCGTAATTTGGCGAGTGTTTTTTACCGACTTGATGCGGCGGCGGATTTCCTTGGTGCTAGGCATGGGTTAGATTTGTATTAGAATCTGAAATACGTTTAAAGATCGAAGGTCGATTTCCATTCGCCTACTGCCTCTTTTAGCTGACCGGCAAGTTCGTCATCGATTTTGGCCTTTTCACGAATCGAAGTGAGGAGAGCCTCCTTGCGATCGACAAAAAATTCGCGTAGAGAAACACTAGCCTCAACCATCTTTGGCACCCCTACGTCGTCGAAAAAGTTATTCTGCATGGCCCACATGACAACAGCCTGCTGCTCGATGGGAATCGGGTTGAACGCTGGCTGTTTGAAGAGCTCGACGATACGAGTACCGCGATCGAGCTGAGCCTTGGTCTTGGCATCGAGGTCCGATCCAAACTGGGCAAAGGCTGCCAATTCGCGGAATTGAGCCAGCTCGAGCTTGGTTTTTCCAGCAACTTGCTTCGTGACTTTGAGTTGTGCAGCAGAACCTACACGAGAAACGGAAAGACCAACCGAAACGGCAGGACGAATACCTTGGTTGAACAAATCCGTCTCCAAAAAGATCTGACCGTCGGTGATGGAAATCACGTTGGTCGGAATGTAGGCCGAAAGGTCGCCAGCAAGGGTTTCGATGATCGGCAAGGCGGTCAGCGAACCATTCCCGTTGTCCTCGTTGACGCGAGCTGAACGCTCAAGCAAACGTGAGTGCAAATAGAATACATCGCCTGGATAGGCTTCACGACCGGAAGGACGTTTCAGCACGAGCGACATTTGACGGTAGGCAGCGGCATGCTTGGAAAGGTCGTCATAAACGATCAAGGCATCCATGCCATTCTGCAGAAAATATTCTCCCATAGCCGCACCAGTATAAGGGGCGAGGTATTGATTCGCCGCGCTATCGGCGGCCGGAGCGGTTACTATAATAGTGTAGTCGAGGGCTCCCGTTTCTTCGAGCACTCCAATAGTACGGGCGACATTCGCATTCTTTTGTCCAACGGCTACGTAAATAGAATACACCGGGCGGAAATTGGGATCGCCAGAAGCTTCGCCAACCTTGTTGATCTTCGCTTGGTTGATGATCGTATCGATAGCGATGGTGGTCTTGCCCGTGCCACGGTCGCCAATAATCAACTCACGTTGGCCACGACCGATAGGAATCATTGAATCGATCGCCATGATTCCGGTCATCAAGGGCTGATCAACCGATTTGCGCTCGATAATGCCAGGAGCGATTTTCTCGACAGGATAGGACTCGTTACTGTCAACGTCACCCTTGCCATCTACCGCATTTCCCAAGGCATCCACCACTCTTCCAAGCAGGCCTTTGCCGACCGGAACCGAAAGCAGCTTACCCGTGCATTTCACTTCATCGCCCTGTTTAAGGTGGGAGGCTTCGCCGAGAATAACACAGCCTACTTCGTCTTCTTCAAGATTGAGGGCAATTCCGATAGTTCCGCCAGGAAACTCGATCATCTCATTATACATGACCTCGGAGAGGCCCTCGATCTTCGCTACGCCATCGGCAATCTGGATGATGCTGCCAGTATTGCTTTGTACCGTTTTGGTCTGGAGGCTAGCTATCTGCTGTTCAATCTGTTCGATGACGGAACTCATAGTCGTTTAGTATTAGGAAATTTTGGATACGTTAGGAAAGTGAAGTTTGTAGTGAGGACAACGCGCTTGCGATTGAAGATTCGTAGACATCGCAATCGACGACGACACGCAGGCCGGCAATAAGAGAAGGATCTTCGCTCGCTACAACTGAAATGGATCGTCCGTATTTGGCGGTCATTCGAGACCTGATAGCGTCAATAGCGGCAGGAGACAGGCTTCCGGCATGCGTTACCACCGCAGTCGCCTTTGCTATCTCGCGTTGAACAAGCTTAAGGTATTCCTTCAAGACAGCGAGATGATGACGAGGCGGATTTTTGCTCAAGGCTTGAAGGACGCCATCAACACGTTCTGGCGACAAATCTTCGCCATCCAAACTAAGCCTAAGTAGCTTCTTAGCGAATTCTTTGATCTGCTTGTCCTTCTTCATTAAAATCTGGATACCTAGTTTTGCGAGCTAGCTAGGTCGGAACTGGCGGACTCCAAAAAGCGATTTCTCTCGTCGGACGAAAGGTCACGCGAAAGCACTTTGCTTGTAGTGGCGACAACCAGACGAGCGATTTCGCTGCGGGCATCGCTAAGCATCTTTTGGCGATCCAATTCGATTTGCTGCTCGGCTTTGGTAAGAATACCCTCCGCTTGCTGAATAGCTTCCTGGGAGGCCTTTTCGATACGCGATTCAGCAGCTTGACGAGCCTCTTCAATCAGTTTCTTGGCCTCGACCGAAGCCTCTTGGAGAACGCGTTTCTTCTCTTCCTGAGCATCCGCGAGCTGCTGCTTCATATCCTCAGCATACTTGAGGCCGTCGGCTATTTTCGCATTACGTTCGTCGAGAGTAGCGAAGACTGGCTTAAAGGCGAAACGATAAAGGACGAAAGCAAGGATCGCGAAGCTGATCAGTTGCATGACGATGTGCCCGACATGAATACCGAACTTCTCGGCAAGGCCTACCGACTCGGCGGCGGCCTGCGGATCTGTTGCTGCTAGAATGGGAAAAACGTCGATCATTGCAAAAGCGGGTAGAATTTCAGACGAGCCGCTTTTTGCGACTCGTCAGAATGTCGAATCAGCTCGCTAGGAAGAGAGCCATAACACCCAAGCCTTCGGCGAGGGCCATACCAATAATAGATTGAACCAGGATCTTGCCTGATGCGCCAGGGTTACGACCAACGGCTTCCGCCGCTTTTGATCCAACGAGTCCTACGCCAAGACCACAGCCAAGAACGCCGAGTCCTGAAGCGATATTGCCGCTGATTTCTGCTAGTAGATTTAACATTGTATTGTGTTGTTAGCTGTTAACGTTTTATGCGGCCGCCCACGCTTGGGCATGGTCCCGACCAACAAAGTTTCATCAGTGCTCGGCGTGTTCATGCCCGTCGTCGTGGTTGCAGATCAATCCGATATACACGCTGAATAATAAAATGAATACGAGAGCTTGCACGAGACCGACAAGCAGTTCGAGAAAGTAGAAAATCGGGAAGAAGCCCATTCCGTGCAGCAGGTTTTCTCCACCAAAAATGTTTCCGAAAAGTCTAACGGATAGTGTCAGCGGGCGTATGGCGATCGAAACGACTTCGATCAGACCGACAAAAAGAAATACCGGAATCAGGAGAAGCCACATGCCTTTACCCACTTCTTCCTTGTCTGCCTTGTTTCCGAAGAGATCGACAATCAGAGTCTTGAAACCGGCATACTTAAGCACGATAAACAACCAAGCCGCCATAGCGACAATGGCCAGAGCGATAGTCCCATTCCAGTCCGCATTGGCCGGGCGTATCCAAGGTTTCGTGATATGAAAGTATCCTTCGGCATCGGTATATCCTCCGCCAAGCGTACCTACACCCGGAAACAGACCACTCCAGTTCTGAATGAGAATATAAACAAAAAATCCGATTACTAGAGGAAGAGCTGCTCCAACGGCTTTCTTGCCGATGATCGGCTCTACCATATCTCTCAGACCAACCAGCAGATTTTCAATGATCGCTTGCCCACGCCCGGGAATTAATTGCGGTTTGCCGACCATCATCCGAACGCCGATAATAAGAAGGATCACTACCACCCAACTAGTCACCATACTGTTGGTTATGGGCAGGCCGAAAACGGAGAAAAGCGCTTCTGGAGCAGGCGAGACGGCAGCAAAAGAATCGGTGGCGAAAAATCCGGTTGCTATTAGTGTGGCTGATACTGACTTTAGACGATGCATGGATCGAGGACGCCGATTTGTTGTAGAATCAAAATGCGAGCGTCAACTCTCTAAATCGATTTAAAGAAATATGAATGACGATTGTAGCAAATACGCTGGAGGTTAGAACAAACACTAATAATCTACTTCACGATATCTTCAATAGGCAGGAGAGAGTCAGCAGCTAGACTTATGGCGGAAAAAAATTTATCAGGAGCGATATTCGAACTTAAAGAAAAAGAGCGAGCTCGGAAACGGCGGCAAAACCCAGCGTCAGCAAAGAAGCTATTCAAACTGCCCTATCGAAGCCGTTCGTTCGATCTTTTCTTCACCTTCGGAATGATCCTTCTAGGATTTGCTACATTTCTTCAGCTAGCAGCAATCATCCTATTTCAATAGGAGACACTTTTACGTCGTATTTATATAATAGTGTAGCGCCGCACGGTTGCTAAACCTGAGAAGAAGAGAGGTCACCTAGGATTCCGCCGAATGCCTGACAAGGACAAGCGATTCAAAGGCCTCGGCTTTCGACTGGAAAACGCTTTCCCTCTCAAACGGCCATTCCGCTTTAGCAGACACTTCCCAGTTCAGATTTTCATTAGCGATCGATTTGCTCCATTTCATGTATCCAGAATGATCAGTACGGAAATAGAGTTTTGCCTCTGATGCGCACGATTGAGCAAGGCGATCGAGGAACGGATTCTGGAAAAGCCGATTTTTCCAATGACGCTTCTTAGGCCATGGATCGGGAAAAAGGATAAATACTTTCTCCAATTGGATTTCGGGAGGAAGCCCTTCGATAACTTCCCATGCTTCTCCGACCACGAAGCAGACATTTTCAAGGTTGCGGGAAGCCTGCTTCTTACAAGCTCGAGCAATGCGATCGCCAATAATATCGATACCTAGACAAAAGGCATCTGGGAATGCGGAGGCGTAGTCGACTAGCCAGTGACCATGTCCGCAACCAATTTCCAGAACAACACGCGTTCTACCTTCGAGGACCTCGGAAAGGAGTTTCTGCAAGGCGTTTTTCCTTTCATCAACTCGTTGAAGGTGCGTCTCGTAAGACATAGAGAGATTAGTGAGGCAACGAACCCAAAACCAAAGAAGCCATAATGGTTCTAGACGATATGGTGACGCGCAGCCTCAAGAGCGAGCGGCAGGCGGAAGATCACTTTCAGACCCGCGTCGTCAGCGTTTTCAGCCCAGACCCGCCCTCGGTGAAGTTCGATAATGTGTTTTACGATGCTTAGGCCTAAACCAGTACCCCCAGTCTCGCGAGATCGGCCCTGATCAACCCGATAGAAACGCTCGAAAATACGAGCAAGATCACGCTCGGGCACCCCAGTGCCTTGATCCAAAACCCAAGCTTCAAAATCACCATTATCGACTCGAGCTCCAATTTCGATGGCTCCCGAAGAGGGGGTATACTTCTTTGCGTTTTCAACCAGATTCTCAAATACCTGCCTCAGTTTTAGGGTATCGAATTGGACTGTGGCAGGCGTCTCCCCCGCATTGATAGCCATTCGCAGTTCCCGACCGTCGGCCTCGACGCTCGACCTGTAATCCGAATAAAATTCAAGCATCCAAGCCATCGCGTCAGACTGTATGAAATCCAAAGACAGCGAATCACTCTCTAGTCTGGAAAGACTCAAAAGGTCATCAATCAGGAGAGCTAGTCGCTCGGCATTACGATAGATGGTGCCAATGAATCGATCCCGGTCTTCGGTCGGCATTGAAGCATGATCCGAAACCAGCGTTTCGGAATAGCCTTTGATGATCGAGACGGGGGTTTTGAGCTCGTGCGACGCATTGGCTACAAACTGCTTTCGAACTAGCTCCAACCGTTTAAGTTGCGTAATATCATGGAGAACAAAGAGATACCAAGGAGAATTGCTCTCGCCTTCTTCAAGTAGAGTGGCCGCTGAAACCTCCATCCAGATTTGTTGAGGGCCCTCGTTAAAGACCATTTCACAACGTGGAGAACCTTCCCCTTTTTTGACTTTACGAACGAATTCAAGAAAATCCGAACTATGCAAACCACTCTCTAATCGCTTCCCGACACTATCTACCAAATCGGGGAAGAAATTTTGCAAGATACTGTTTGCCAATAAGATATAATTATCACGATCGATCATCAGGACGCCTTCATGCAGACTGCCCAATGTCGTGTCGATTTGCTGGACGTGATCGCTGCTAAGCTTATCGAGCGTGTTTATCCTCTCGATGAGGACATTGAGCTCCTCCAGCAACTGGATCCAGTTGCGATTGGTACCGCGGAAATCCTTTGAATGGGTAAGAATCGAAGTTCGGCTAGCCAACGACTCCGCAAGTTGCCGGATCGCTACCTTTTGACGGAAGTATTTAGCGGCGAAAAAGACGGCGATAACCGCCGTTAGGATTAGCAAGACATTCAGCATCAAGGAAGAGACTATCGGCTTTCAACCATCCGATAGCCTACTCCTCTAACTGTCTCAAGCCAAGAGGCTTCACCCCCAAGTTTTTCACGCAAGCGCCTCATGTGAGTATCCACCGTACGCGTTTCGATATCGCTTTGGTAATTCCAAACCTTCTGCAGGAGCATTTCACGCGTTTGCACTTTGCCTTGCTCCTGCATCAAGAGTTTCAACAACCGAAATTCAGTAGCGGTTAATTCGATAGAGGACTGGTTCACGACGACTTTGTGATGCTCCACATCGAGAAGTATGCCGTCGACTTCCAGAATGTTGTACTCTTCATCACCCTCCCCTGCCCTTTTGAGAATCGCTAACACCCTCAACATCAATTCTTTAGGGCTAAAGGGCTTGCAAACGTAGTCATCAGCTCCGCTTTCGAAACCATCGATTCGATCACCCTCTTCGGTCTTAGCGCTGAGAAAAATAATTGGGATGCTTTTGATTGATGAATCCGAACGAATCATACGACAGACCTGAAGACCGCTCAATTCCGGCATCATCACATCGAGAATAATCAGATCGGGAGCGAAACTTCGCGTCGTATCAAGAGCATGACGGGGATCATTGACTGATCGTACATCGTAACCGCGTTGGCGTAGGTGGTAGCCGATTAATTCCGTTACATCTATCTCGTCATCAACAACAAGAATTTTGTGGGCTTGTTCGCTGTCGATCATGGGCTTGTTCTAAAAGCGACATTGTTACAATCGGTCAACCTAGCGCAACAGCCTTAGGGTTACAATTCAGTTACACGGCGATTATAGATGTCTGAGAATCTGGACTGACACAATCGGTAGAAAATCTCCGAGAATTCCTAAAAGCACTATCCTTAACTATTTGATTGAAAATAGTTTATCGATTTTCCAAGGCCACCATAAGAATGCTGATATCGGCAGGATTCACACCGCTGATCCGGCCGGCCTGAGCAAGGTTGGCTGGCTTCATTTCAGCCAGCTTGAGAGCGCTTTCCTTGCGAAGCCCAGTGATCTGAAGGTAGTTAAAATCGAAGGGCAATCGGATGTTTTCCACATTTTTCAGCTTCTCAATTTGCCTGAGTTCACGCTGCAAATATCCGTCATATTTTATACGATAAACGACTTCGCTTTTAACTTCGGGCTCCTGGTTGGAAACTTCAGCTGGGAGCTCCGTTTCGTTATCGCCCCGCCGCAAAATGGTCGCCCAAGAATCTTGCCCTCTTCGATTCGACTCCATCCAAGAAACAACGCGGTTTATCTCGTCTCGCTTTTTCTCGATGCGAGACACCCTACTCTCGGAAATAAGTCCATAACGTTTGGCATAATCCAACAGCCGAAGCTCAGCGCTGCTATGATTAAACAGCAGTCGATATTCAGCACGACTGGTAAACATACGATAAGGCTCCTGAGTGCCTTTAGTTACCAGATCATCGATGAGCACCCCAATGTAGCCATCATGCCTCTTTAAAATGATGGGCTCTTCTCCCCTAACCTTCGACGCCGCGTTGACTCCCGCAATGAGCCCTTGGCAGCCCGCTTCTTCGTAGCCGGACGTTCCGTTAATCTGACCTGCGAAAAAGAGATTCTCTACTTTCTTTGATTCGAGGTGCGGGAAAAGCTGAGTTGGCGGCGCGAAGTCGTACTCCACCGCATAGGCCGGCCTCAGTAAATGAGCCTTTTCCAGGCCGGGAATGGTGGCCATCATCTCAATTTGAGTTTCGAACGGAAGGCTCGTTGAGAGTCCATTTATGTAGTACTCATTCGTATGCCGTCCTTCAGGCTCAAGAAAAAGCATGTGGCGTGGCTTATCGGCAAACCGGACAAATTTATCCTCAATACTGGGGCAATATCGAGGCCCTGCCCCTTCAATTTCCCCTCCGTACATGGCCGATAAATGCAGATTCGCGTTTACCAAATCTTGGGTTTCTTGCGAAGTATAGGTTATCCAGCAGGATACTTGATTCTCGCCAGGCTCCCATCCGGCGAAGGATTCATCGAAATGTTCCACGTGGAACATATCCTCGCTATCCCGAGTATCATGAAACGCAAAGAGCGTCGGCTCGGCATCGCCTTTTTGCTCCTCAAGCTTGGAAAAGTCGATGGAGCGGCCTAGAAGCCTCGGAGGCGTACCCGTCTTCAAACGTTCGAGCTCGATGCCCGCATCCAAGAAGCTTTGTGAAAGCGTTTTGGCCGAATAATCGCCCATGCGGCCGCCTTCGTTTTTGTTGCGGCCGATATGCATCAAGCCACGAAGGAACGTGCCCGTAGTGATAATCACGGTCTTGCCAAAGAAGTCTACATCGAGATTGGTCTGGCAGCCGACGACACGATCACCCTCGAAAATCAGTCCCGTCACCGTTGCCTGAAAAACGCTCAGATTTGGCTGATGCTCGAGCACGTGCTTCATGCGTAAGGCATAAGCTCTCTTGTCGCACTGAGCTCGAGGAGACTGAACAGCGAGTCCTTTGGAAGCGTTTAGAAGTCGAAACTGGATGGCCGTAACATCGGTGTTGATGGCCATCTCTCCACCCAGCGCATCTATCTCGCGAACAATATGCCCCTTGGCAATCCCACCAATGGCAGGATTGCAACTCATCTGAGCGATCGTATCGATATTCCCACTCAGAATGAGCGTGCGAGCCCCCATACGAGCAGATGCCAGACCGGCTTCACAACCAGCATGACCAGCGCCGCAGACGATGACGTCAAAAGGCTCTTTGCCAAAATTCATGAGAGCAGCAAGATAGACAGCGGGTAGGGGAGCTCAAGTCGATACGCCAGGAAATCGTTCGGCATCAGCAAACTAGGCATAAGTCCTTTAATCGGAAGCGGTTGCAAGCCAGATAGCTTATTTGCCGATACAAAAGGTTGAGAACAGCCGATCAAGCATCGCTTCATTATCGATACGACCAAGAATCGAGCCTATCGCGTCCAAAGCGCCACGCATGTCACTCGCGATCAGTTCCGCTGGATCTTCGGATTCCAGCTTATCACGAGCAGCTACAAGACAGGATAGTAAACTTTTAAGAGCTTCGCTATGACGAGCGTTTACCAAGATCAAGTCATCCTCTTGCGAGGAGAAGGAAGAATCGATTAGCTTCATTACCTCCGTTTTCAAAGTATCAATACCCGTTCGATTGAGTGCGGAGATCAGAATATTTGGAAATGCCTGAAACTCTGCATCCAATGCCACAATGTTTCCGAGGTCCGCTTTGTTCTGCAGAACAATGCAGTTACCGGGATTGAGTCGCTGCCTGATTTCATCAGGAAGAGCGGGGCAGGGGAGCGTAGCGTCAAGCACCAGAAGAAAAATGTCTGCTTCTTCGGTAAGCTCGATCGTTTTACGAATGCCTGCCATTTCAATCCCAGTCTCAGCCTCTCTTAATCCAGCTGTATCCATTAATTGTATACTATGCGGCCCGATTATGATCCGCTCCCTTAAAAAATCGCGAGTGGTGCCAGGCTCTTCGCTGACAATCGCTCTTTCGAATCCAAGCAAGCAATTCAGCAGCGAACTTTTACCGGCATTAGGCTCCCCTAAAATAAGCGTTTTGACCCCATCTCTTAGAAAGGCGCCGTATTTACTGCTGTCGATCAATCGAGAGCAAAAATCTATAAGTCTTTGCAGGCGAACAATATGCTGGGCTTTTTGCTCTTTAGGAAGGTCCTCTTCAGGAAAGTCGATGTAGGCTTCAATAAACGCAATGCTATTGATGAGATCGTCTTTCAAAGCGCCCAACTGACGACCAAAGGCTCCTTTCAATTGATTATTCGCAGCCTGGATCGCCTTGTCGCTACGAGCTTGAATAAGCTCCATCACCGCCTCGGCCTGGGTAAGATCAATCCGTCCATTGAGAAAAGCTCTTCGAGTGAATTCACCCGGATCCGCAGTCCTGCATCCTCGAGCAATCAGGTCTTCTAAAACCCTCGCCACAATCAGCGGATTTCCATGGCAGGAAATTTCAAGGGTGTCCTCGCCGGAGAAGGAATTGGGCTCTTGAAAGTAGCAGTAGATGACATCGTCCAGAATATCACCCGCTTGGGATTGATAGCTGGCGTGGTAGGAATGCCGCGGCTCCGGATTTGCCTGACGGTTGAAAATGGCTTTGCAAAGCGAGAGGCAGGCGGGGCCGGAAATGCGAATCATGGCAATCGCGCTCTCTCCTTTTGGGGTGGCCGCAGCCGCTATGGTATCTGTTTGCCCAGTTGCCATGGTGTCGAAATAGAAACCGGTAAGTTGTCCAGGCGAGTAGGGGACTCAACGACAAAAAAGGGCCGCTTGTAGCGACCCTAAGATAAAAGCCTGAAAACTAAATCTACACTTATTTTAAGTATCTAAGCCTCAACAGCTTCTTCCAGTTGCTCAGCATCGGAGGCCTCCGGATTTACGATCTCAATAACCGCAGCGGAGATTTTCTCAGCGATGTCAGGATGCTCCAGGAGGAAATTCTTAGCAGCTTCTCGACCTTGGCCAACCAGCTCGCCTTCGTACGAAATCCATGCCCCTTTCTTGTCGAGGACCTTGTGCTCGATACCGAGATCGATGATGGAGCCTGTCTTGGAAATCCCCTCGTTGTACATGATGTCAAACTCGCAATCGGTGAAAGGCGGAGCCACCTTGTTCTTTACCACCTTAACGCGAGTCCGGTTACCCATGACCGTACCCGAAGTATCCTTGATCTGCCCAATCCGACGAATATCCATTCGCACTGAAGAGAAGAATTTGAGGGCTCGACCGCCAGGAGTGGTTTCCGGACTGCCAAACATGACCCCAATTTTCTCACGTATCTGATTGGTGAACAAACAGATACATTTAGTGCGATTCACGATCCCGGTCAAGCGGCGCATAGCTTGACTCATCAGTCGGGCTTGAGAACCAACTGTCGCATCCCCCATTTGCCCATCAAGCTCTGCTTGAGAAACCAGAGCAGCCACCGAATCGATAATGATCACATCGATGGAATTGGACCGAATCAGCGTTTCCGCAATATTCAAGGCATCTTCACCGCTGTCAGGCTGAGAAACGAGAAGATCGTCGAGATTCACTCCCAGACGACGCGCGTATTTTGGATCCAAGGCGTGCTCGACATCGATGAAGGCAGCCAAACCGCCATTCCGCTGGGCTTCGGCGATCAAGCCTAGACAAAGCGTTGTCTTGCCAGAGGATTCCGGTCCGTAGATTTCACAAATGCGGCCTCGTGGCAGACCGCCAACGCCAAGGGCCAAGTCCAATGACAACGATCCCGTGGAAATCGTTTCCACTTGCATGTGGGTACCGCTTCCCAGCCTCATAATCGAGCCTTCGCCAAATTGTTTGGTGATCGCGGAAATAGCCATTTCCACGTTCTTTTCTTTATTGTCTGCCGAGGGTAGCGGGTTGGTTTTGCCTTTTGCCATAGATATTAGGAATGGGTTGGTTTTCAGGTAATTTTGTTAGTTGCGAATACTGCGTTCGAGCTCTCTTCGAATCAAGGCTTCACTACAAATTCATTGGCATATTAATGGCTCAACTAAGACATCGATTGTCCTATGCCCGGGTGAGTTGAAATTTTGCCGAAGAAAGACTATTGTCACCTTGCTGTTTCCTGGAACTGGCTATGGGCGGCAGAAAAATACTTGCAGAATAGTATGGCCCTCGTTGAACATGTTGTTTCATAGCCGAAATAGGCATAGAACCTGCAAAACAATAGATCATATGAAGATTAAAGCATATCTGAAACCGCAATGCGGCTGGAGTATGGGCGTTCGCGCCATCATGTCGAAGTACGGTCTGGAATACGAAGACATCGATATCATCAACAGCCAGGAAAACTATGCTGAAATGGTCGCCAAGTCCGGCCAGCCGTTGTCCCCCTGCGTGGAAGTCGACGGCATCATGCTAGCGGACGTTAGCGGAGAGGAAGTAGAGGATTACCTCTTAAAGAATGGACTGGTCGAAACTACCGACCGCGATGCAGACGCTCCAACCGATCGGGGATGCACCGATGAGGAGCATAAAAAGATGCAATCCCAGCCCATTCGATTCTTCTAGAGACAAAAGACCAGAGAATCCAAAAGGGGCCGGAAAACGATTCCGGCCTTTTTCGCCTACCTGTACAGTTAAAGCACTATCCAACGACACCCAAATACTGAATGAACCAGATTCACCCATCACCTCTTTATAAGAAAGAATACGAACACGACGCGTGCGGCGTCGGTTTCCTAGCGAACATCAATGGCGAAGCGTCGCATGAGCTTTTAAAGAAAACGATTCAGGCGCTCAAAAATCTCGCTCATCGTGGAGCGATCGACGCCGACTCTATTACGGGCGATGGTTCTGGAATCCTAACCCAAATTCCGCACGAGCTTTTCAGAGCTTCCTTGGAGGAAAAGGGGAAGCATCTCTACCACAACGAAGATCTAGGAGTGGGAGTCATTTTCCTGCCGCGCTACGACGAATACGCCCAATCGCACGGAAAGAAGATCGTCGAGGAAACGGTGAAAAAAGAAGGCCTCGTTTTTCTAGACTGGCGCGAGGTACCGGTAGATTCGAGCTGTTTGGGTCGCAAGGCTGAGGAAACGCAGCCTAAAATCGTCCAGGCATTGGTCGCGAAAACTGGCGAAATGCCGGTGGACGATTACGAACGTAAGCTGTTTCTCGTCCAAAAGATATGCGAGCGGAAGGCGACGGAGGCAAATATCGAGAACTTCTACATCTGCAGCTTCTCCAACCGCACCATTGTCTACAAGGGCATGCTCAATTCCCCTCAGGTGCGCCAATTCTTCCCGGACCTGAAAAACAAGCTGTATAAAACGGCCTTCGCCATTTTCCACCAACGATATTCCACCAACACCTTTCCTCAATGGCACTTGGCCCAGCCATTCCGGATGCTAGCCCACAACGGGGAAATCAATACCATCCGTGGCAATCGTAATCTCATGCGAGCCCGGGAACGTTCCAATATTCATGGCATTTGGGGCGACCGCTTTAGCGATCTGCGGCCTATCATTCAGCCCGATATGTCGGACTCGGCTAGTTTCGACAACGCCCTCCAACTGGTAACTCTTGGAGGACGCAATGCGCTGCATGCTGCCATGATGATGATGCCCCCAGCCTGGGAGAACAATAAGCTGTTGGATGAGAACCTGCGCGGATTTTATGAATACCACGCTTGCATGCTCGAACCCTGGGACGGTCCAGCGGCAATCGCTTTCACTGACGGACGCTACGTTGCCGCATCGCTTGACCGAAACGGTCTGAGACCGGCTCGGTATAAAATCTACGATGACGGAACCGTTCTACTCGCTTCCGAAATGGGCCTGATTGACGAGACCGATTTGCAAACCGTTAAGGCAGGCAGGCTGGGCCCTGGTAAAATGATCGCCATCGATTTGGAGGAGAAAAAGTTCCTGGAGAACGATGAGATCAAAGGCATGATCGGGAAGGATCCCAAGTTTCGCGAATGGTGCACTGATCATCTCATCGATATCCAACAGTTCGCTAGTGGATCCAAAGTCGAAGCCGCCAACAAGGAAGATGAGGATAAGCGACTTCAACTGGCCTTTGGCTGGGAGAAGGACGAATTCGATACCATTCTCAAGCCGATGGCTAACAATGGCCAAGAAGCATTGGGCTCTATGGGGGACGATACGCCATTGGCCTTCATGTCTCGCAAGCCGCGACTTCTATACACATACTTCAAGCAACTCTTCGCTCAGGTAACCAATCCGCCTATCGACTCGATTCGCGAAAGGCCAGTTATGTCGACGAACATGTTTTTGGGTGGCCGTTTGGCGTTGCTTGAGGATCGTCCAAGAAGTTCGGGTTTCGTTAAGACCCATTCGCCAGTATTGTTCAATCAAGAGCTCGATAGCCTTTACAATGTAAAGTTCCTTAAGGATCGCGTTATCAGGATCGACGCCACTTTCGACGCGGCAGTGGGAGCGATGGGTCTCGAGGCTGCGGTGCATAGCCTAGCGGCGAGAGCCGTTAAAGCCGTAGAAGAGAAAACGGCCAAGGTTATTATCCTTTCTGATCGCGGAGTTAACAAAGACCGCGTGGGCATTCCCATGCTGCTGGCGGTGGGAGGGGTTCACCAGACGCTAGTTAAAGAAGGCCTGCGTATGAAGTGCGATATCGTGTGCGAAACGGGCGAAGCTCGGGATGTACACCAGATGGCCTGCCTACTCGGCTTTGGAGCAAACGCAGTCAACCCGTACATTGGCCTGGCGGTGATACGCAACTTGACGGAGAACGGCGAGTTAAATGAAGACGTCGATTTAGAAAAAGCCCTCTACAACTACCGGGCTGCCATCGAGAAAGGACTTCTCAAAATAATGGCCAAAATGGGCATCAGCACATTGTTCAGCTATTGCCGAGCCCAGATTTTTGAAGCGATAGGTCTGTCCCAACGCCTCATCGATGAATGCTTCTTCGGAACGCCAACCCCAATTGGCGGCATAAGCTATGAGCAGATAGGCGACGACACTTTGGCCCGCCATACGATGGCATTTGAGGAGGAGGACCCCGCATTGACCAGCGCCGGCTACTATAAAGTGGTCCGCAAGGGCGGGGAATTCCATGCCTGGAACCCGAAGGTAGTGGGAGGCATGCATCGATTCCTCAAAACTTCGAAGGAAGAGGACTTTGCCAAATACAGAGATCAAGCGGACCAGCATCAGCCTTATGGCATAAAAGATCTGCTACGAATAAAATTTCCAGAGAAAGGAATCGAGCCGGGTCAGGTTGAACCGATCGAAGAGGTTCGGCGTCGCTTCACAACCGCAGCTATGTCCCTCGGGGCGCTTTCTCCTGAATGCCACGAGACACTGGCCATCGCCATGAATCGGATCGGCGGAAAATCGAACTCAGGCGAAGGCGGAGAAGATCCACGCCGCTATACGTTGTTGGAAAGTGGAGACAACGCCTCATCAGCCATTAAACAGGTCGCTTCAGGGCGCTTCGGCGTCACCGCCGAATATCTGTCGACGGCCAAGGAGATCGAAATTAAAATGGCCCAAGGCGCCAAGCCGGGCGAAGGTGGCCAGTTGATGGGGCATAAGGTTTCCCCGCTTATCGCGCGCTTGCGCTTCAGCGTACCGGGCGTAACGCTTATTTCGCCTCCACCGCATCACGATATTTACTCGATCGAAGATCTCGCTCAATTGATCTTCGATTTGAAGGAAGTGAATCCAAGAGCCAAGGTTTGCGTGAAGCTCGTATCGAGCTCGGGAGTAGGAACCGTCGCCGCGGGTGTCGCCAAGGCCTATGCGGATGTCATTCTTATTTCAGGACACGACGGAGGAACGGGCGCTTCACCTCTCTCGTCGATCAAGCACGCCGGTTCCTCTTGGGAAATCGGCTTGGCCGAGACCCATCAGGTTCTGATGATGAACGGCCTTCGCAACCGAGTGACGCTCCGTACTGATGGAGGCATGAAAACAGGTCGCGATATCATTCTGGCCGCGATTCTCGGCGCGGAAGAGTACAATTTCGGAACCGCAGCGATGATTGCGGCGAGCTGCGCAATGTTCCGTGTTTGCCATTTGAATACGTGTCCTGTGGGCGTCGCAACGCAACGAGAGGATCTAAGAGCGAAGTACAAAGGTACGCCGGAAAACGTTATCAACTACTTCAATGCGGTAGCCGAAGACGTGCGCGGATATCTAGCGAAGCTTGGCTACCGTAAGCTGGAGGATATCATCGGTCGCACTGAGCTGCTTGAGCAAATCGACGACGTGGAAAACGTTAAAACGAAAATGGTTAACCTGAGCGGCTTGCTTCACAGTCCCGATCCCACAGGCGAAGCTCCTCGCACGCACACGCGGCCTCGCAACGAGCGTCTAGGTTTCGAGGGCTGTCTCGACCAAACCATCATTCAGGAATCGAAGGACGTGATCGTTGGACGTGTCGCCAGTTTCCGAGGCAATTACAAGGTGAAGAATACTGATCGTTGTTTAGGCACGCATTTGTCAGGAGAAATCGCATACGTGCGAGGAAGCAATCATCTTCCAGAGGCGTCGATAAATCTTCATTTCGAAGGGACGGCTGGACAAAGTTTCGGCACCTTCCTCACTCATGGAGTCCGCATGAAGCTTCAAGGCGAAGCAAACGACTATGTAGGCAAAGGCATGTCGGGCGGAGAAATTGTGATCCGTCCGAAGGAGGCCGAGACCTTTGTTTGGAAAGACAATATTATCATTGGCAACACCTGCCTCTACGGAGCTACGGGTGGCCACCTCTTCGCGGCCGGTCGCGCTGGCGAACGTTTTGGAGTTCGCAACAGCGGATCCGTTGCCGTTGTAGAAGGGGTAGGGGATCATGGTTGCGAATATATGACTGGAGGAACCATTGTGTGTCTCGGAAAAACGGGTACAAATTTCGGGGCCGGTATGAGCGGTGGCCTCGCATTCGTATACGACGATGCCAATGTATTCGAAAATATGTACAATCCGGAAATGGTAGGCATCGAACGTTTGAACGATAGCGGGGAAGTGGACGCGTTGAGAAAAATTATTGAAACCCATGCCAGCGTAACCGAAAGTCCACACGCAAAGAGCCTTTTGGAAAACTGGCAGGAAACGGTCAGCAAGTTCTGGAAGGTCGTCCCTCATCCCTCTTCGCCAGATTTGCCTAAGGGTGTTTTAAAGCTGGAAGAACTGAAGATTCCGGTACACGCTTAAAGCGAGTACCGGACCGTATCCAAATTTTTGGTCCTTGCTACCTCAATCACCAATTCGTATACGAACCATCAGGACGAAATAGAACTGGCACCGCATGCGGATCGCGTTCCGTTACTTCGGCCAGCTTTTCTAGGCCAGTTGTTTTGAGCTCCACACCGATACCAGGACGATCTTGAATGTAGAGCTTGCCATCGCGAAAGTTCACGTAATCGCTATTCAAATACGATATTTCCTTAGGGGCATTGCCGGCAATTTCTTGCACTACGACTCCGGAAAAGGTCGCCGAGCAATGGGTTTGAGCCGCGAGCGAAATCGGTCCTGTAAAATGAGGGATCAAACCGATGTAGTGAGTTTCCAGAATCGCTTGGATTTTCTTCATCTCAGTGATGCCGCCTACATTGGGCTGCGTCATGCGAGCGAAGTCGATAAGGTTGTTTTCGAGAAGTTCATGGCAGTCCCAACGAGTTCCGTACTGTTCTCCGGCGGCAAG
Source organism: Opitutaceae bacterium (assembly GCA_028284385.1). Lineage (GTDB taxonomy): Bacteria > Verrucomicrobiota > Verrucomicrobiia > Opitutales > Opitutaceae > JANQRT01. The sequence goes on from JANQRT010000050.1 coordinate 18,614, forward strand.
CGACACTGAAACCTGGTTCCGCAAGTGCCGATAATAGGCAACGTTTTCCGAACGGACAAGATCCTCGCAAAACAAGGGCTCTAGATCGGTAATGAGATTAGCGAGCCTGACAGCTTGCGGAGGATCAAGACGTGTATGGAAATCGATAGCCCATTGACCCTCCGAACCAACCGCAGTGGCGATTTCCTCACAGTGAGAATAAAGACGTCGAGCAGCAGTGTGAGGATCGAAGGTTCCGGTCTTGAAATCCTTAAAGCCTCCAGTGCGATAAGCTAGAAATCCTGCGTCGATACATTTTCTAGCCGCATCGGCGAGATTCTTGTTATCCGCATCATAAGCGGTTGCGTAGCATTCGATATATTCGCGATACTTGCCACCAAGCAGTTGATACACCGGGGTATCCAAAACCTTTCCTTTGATGTCCCAAAGCGCGATATCCAATCCACCGAGAGCATGCAGCAGTTCTCTTCCAGCAGGGTAGAAATCGCCGCGAAACATCATCTGCCACAGATGTTCGATTCTCAGAGGATCCTCGCCTATGAGAAAGGAGCCAAGCTTCTCGACCAAGTTTGGCGAACCGCCTTCGCCAATGCCCGTAATTCCTTGGTTTGTCTCTATTTCGATGATACCCCAGCTCTGAGCGATCATGCGACGGTAGTAATCAGCAGGACGATAATAATTAATTCGAGTGATTCGGAGGTCGGAAGAGTCTGTCATATGTAGAAGATGAGAGGATATCTGCTATTTAGCGAAGTGCGTATCCAAAAAGGATTTCAGTTGCTGAGCAAGCTTAGGACCGATTCCCTCTACCTGCTGTAGTTCCGTCATGGATGCGGCTTTAATTTTTTCAATGCTGCCAAAATTCTCCAGCAATACCAGACGACGCTTGGGGCCCAAACCTGGAAAGTCTTCTAGAATGCTCTCGCGTATCCGCTTGCTTTGGAGATCCGCATTGTAGGTGTTGGCGAAGCGATGAGCTTCGTCCCGCAATCGCTGCAGTAGCTGCAAACCGCCATGGCTCAAGGGGAGTCTCAAAGGTGGTCGTTCGTCGGGAAAAATAATGGTCTCATGCTTCTTGGCCAACCCGATGAGGGGAGGGGGTTCGAGATCCTGAACGAAAAAGGATTTAAGAGCCGAACCTACCTGGCCACGACCGCCGTCGATCACAACCAGATCCGGGAAAGACTTGTTTTCCTTGGCCAGCCGCCTGTAGCGACGCCCTACGACTTCCTCCATGGAGCGGAAATCGTCGTTTCCTTCAAAGCTCTTTATCTTGTATCGACGATATTGGGACTTGTTGGGCAGACCGTTTTCAAAACGTACCATCGATGCCACTACAAACGTTCCCGATATATGGGAAATGTCGAAACATTCGATAATGACAGGTGGAGCATCCAGTCCCAAAGCTTGCTGCAACAGAGCGAGCCCATCCGCCGCGTTCTTCCGAAACCGAGTAGCTCGTTCGAATTTTCTGGTTTTCCTGAGAGAGTTTTCCAAGGCGAAAACCATATCCCTCAACTCGGCCGCTTTTTCGAAATTCTTGTGCTCCGCTTGCTCGCGCATTCGCTCTTTAAGCTCTTCCAGCCATTCTCGAGACCTTCCTTGGAGAAAAGAGCAGGCTTCCTCCACACGTTCGGCATATGATTCTTTGGATACAATATTTTCGAAACCGTAAAGCTCTGAACGAACATCGGTGTAAAGCTGGTAGCGCCCATCTGCCAGCTTTTCGGGATGCGTATCCCCAAGTAGAATACCGAATTTCCTACGCATTTCAGTAAGCGTTTTTCGGATATGTTGAGCATGAGCGAATGGGCCGAAATACTGGGCTCCATCTTCCTTTTTGAAACGAGCGAGAGCAAAGCGCGGCAATTCGCGAGTCATATCCACTCGAACCAACAGGAAGCGCTTATCATCCGTAAAATCGGTATTATACCTAGGCTTCCATTTCTTTATGAGCTGGCCCTCGAGAAGCAGGGCTTCGGGCTCCGACTTTACCTCCAGAAATTCGAAATCCCGGATCATTTCCACCAAAGCTCGGATTTTCGGCTGACTTGTGAAAGAGCGAGAAGGCTGAAAATAGGAAGAGACTCGCTTTTTCAAGTTTTTGGCCTTTCCCACGTAAATAACGGAGCCCAGCCGATCTTTCATCAGATAGACGCCAGGAGATCCTGGCAGATGGCGGACCTTTTCCTTCAATTTACTGGAAACAGACACTGGCATTTCGAATCATCATACCGTAGGTTTCGGTCATTCCAAGTCGAAGGCTCATTCTCTTTCGAGGAATTATTATGAAATCCAAAGCGAAATTCATTCTTATCACTCTAGGCGAAGAGCTATTGCTTGGACTCACCCGCAATGGCCATTTGACTTTCATTGGCGAGCAACTACGGCGAAGAGGCGTTACCTTGCATAGCAATTTCACCATATCGGACGACAGTTTGGATATAGAAGAACAGTTTCGCTATTGCTGGGAAAAGGCGGATGTTGTTATTACAACGGGAGGGCTTGGTCCCACTGTAGACGATCGAACGAAAGAATGCATAGCTGAAGTCACTGAGGATGAACTTATTCTGGATGAGAAGATTTTGGATACGATTCAATTGCGATTCGACTCAATGGGTCGCAAGATGACGGCCAACAATCGCAAGCAGGCTTATCGACCGGCATCGGCAGAGGTCCTTGAAAATCCTAATGGAACGGCCCCCGGGCTGTGGATGGAAAAAGAAGGCAAGACTTTGGTCATGCTCCCAGGGCCTCCTTCGGAATTACAACCCATGTTCATCGACAAAGTACTTCCAAGGCTTCAGGAGAAAAACCTGATCCAGGATTCGGAGAACTTCATCCAGCTAAGAACGATAGGTATCGGCGAATCAGCCCTGGAGACGAAACTGCAGCCTTTATTTAAAAAACACGCCAAACTAGAGGTCGCCTACTGCGCCCATCAAGGGCAAGTGGATTGTCGTATCAGCTTTTCGAATGCAGAAGACTGTCAAGATGAATTGCTGGAACTGGCCAACGAGTGCCGGGAGCGGTTGGGAGATCGATTTCTATGCTTCGGTCACGATTCTCTGACGAAGGTCATTTGTGATATAATGAAGGCTAGAAATCGAACGCTTGCCCTAGCGGAAGATCAGACTAGCGGGTATTTGGCAAACGAGTTGAGCAAGGTAGAGGGCTTTTCGGAAATTTTCCTGGGAAGCGTTGTCGCCCCCGGAGTAGACGCTAAAGTCGACCTGCTATCGGTCCCCGAAGAAATGTTAAAACAGCATACCCAATTTAGTGCGGAAATCGCTATGGCTATGGCAGCGGGCGCAGCGGAGAAATTCGAAGCGGACTATTCGCTAAGCATTACTGGCGCTACAAAAGGGGTAGATGGAAGCGTAACGCTTTTCTCTGGCTTGCATTCTCCAAACGGAGTCTTGGCTAAAGAGATTTCCTTCAAAAATGCGCCCAAGGAGATCAGTAGCAGAGTATTCAACGTTGTATTCGACTGGCTGAGACAAGAATTGCTAAAGGAGGCTTATCAAGCTGGCAAGTCGAAGGATGGAGGATTGAGAAAAGAATCCGACAACATTCTCCGTTCACTCTCGTAACGCTATTCAAACTTTTCGGTATGGGAAAGCTAACTGACAGGCTGGGACGAGGCTTGAGGGACCTAAGAATCTCTCTGACTGACCAATGCAATTTCCGTTGCGCCTATTGCATGCCGAAAGAAATCTTCGGCCCCGACTATCAATATTTGAGCAGCAAGGAAATTCTATCCAATACCGAAATTGTTAGCATCACGAAATGCTTCGTGGAGCTGGGAGTCCAAAAGCTCAGGCTTACAGGGGGTGAGCCTTTATTGAGGAAAGATCTGATTCCACTTTTGCATTCATTAACGAACGAAACGGAAATTAGGGAAATTTCAATTACCACAAACGGCGTACTCCTACCGCGCTACGCCGAAGCATTGAAAGAAAACGGTGTATCCAGAATCAATGTTAGCCTTGATAGTCTTGACGAGCGGCGGTTCTCGAAGATCAGCGGAGAGCGAGGAAAGCCCCAAGCGGTGTTGGCAGGAATCGAGTCAGCCATTACCGCAGGCATACCGACAAAAGCGAACATGGTCGTCCAACGTGGCGTAAACGAATGCGATATCATTCCGATGGCTGAAAAGTTTAGAATGCTAAAACTACCGCTTCGATTTATTGAATACATGGATGTGGGAAACTCAAATCAATGGAATTTGAGCCAGGTATTCAGTACTAAGGAAATTTTGGATACCATTAAATCGAAATATTCTATCCAACCTATCGAGCCAAACTATAGAGGCGAGGTGGCTAAGCGTTACCGTTATTTGGATACCGGTCTGGAAATCGGAATCATCAGTTCGATTTCCAAGCCTTTTTGCGGTGATTGCAACCGAGCCCGCATATCGGCGGACGGAAAAATTTTCACCTGTCTTTTCGCCTCGAAAGGAGTGGATCTCAAAAGAATTTTAAGAGCTTCGGGCGATGAAGGCAAACTGACTGAAGCGATTGCAAATGTGTGGAAACGGCGAACGGATCGGTATTCAGAGGAGAGAGCAGAGACGACAAAGACCGAATCGAAAATCGAAATGTCCTATATAGGTGGCTGACTAGGCTAGCCCCTAAAGGAAATGCCGAAATAGTTAAGCAGCCACACTTCTTTCCAGACGCGATAGCGTCCTTCCCAGGTTATGCGACCCATTTCTTCGTGAAGATGGGGAGGGAAGAGGAAGCCAGCATCTATGTTGGTACGCTCGAGTTGGCGTTGCTGGAAATTCAAGTCCTCCAAAGGTTCCGTCTCATAAGGAACTAGATCCAAATCTTGAATACGTTTTTGGTGGCGTTTGAGGAGCTTGCTTGCAGAGCGGGTCCAGGGCTTGCGACAGACGTCCCACTCTTCGGGATAAAATCCACCGTAAGGAGTGAAAAGGTTATCCGTTACGAACAACCGTTTATCGGAAGTCTCGGACGAAAAGGAAACGCTATGGTTTATAGAACCATTTCCTTGAGGCACGAAAACGATTTGTATCCGAATATCTCTGTTTTCGTTCTCATAAATCGAAGAGCGGATACGAACCCCGCCACCAACATCGGCAACTAATGCCTGCGTTTTGGAAAAGCCTTCTCCTCTTAACCAATCCCTCAACTCGATAAGCTTGCGGCTGGCCGGCCATTCTTCACCTGTGAAATTCTCCTTGAATCGCGGAAACAAGCTTATACCGCTCTGGCTCAAGGCGCTGATAGCAAACCAAGTATAAAGCGTCTCGACCAAAAGCCATAGTAGGAAGAAAATAACTACAAGCGCCCAAAAAGGTCTCTGAATCCACTCGACAGGATAAATGACAAAAGCAAGGGCGAACGAGACACTCAACCACCGCATCCAGCGATTCATGATGGTAATTTTCGGTGAAGTTCCTCCTCTACTTTGGAGTAGGCCCAACATCACTGAAACGCTAACGAGAGCGAATACAAGTAGTTTTATAGAGAGGGGCAGAGCTTCGTTCATTCGAATGGTTGGTCTTTATTGTAGCATGCATTTGTCAATTTGTGGTTGCGAAAACAACTAAAAAAAGCCGCATCTCAATGAGACGCGGCCAAAATTGGGTGATTGCGATGGAATTGACTAATTCAAGTCATCCGAACCGGCATAATGACACAGAGGAAACTTTCCAATGTCTTAAAAACCCCAGGACTCACCTCGTCCTTCAATTCAAAGAATATCTCATCTTTAGCCAGCGCCCTGAGCGGATCCATCAGAAATTGAGGATTGAAGGCAACTTGCAGATCTGGACCACTATAGTCGATAGCAAGGGATTCATGAGACTCTCCGAAATCGGGGCTCGAAGCTGAAAGCTCCATCAAGTTGTTGCTAATCTGAATCTTAACGGAATTCGATTTATCGGTAGTGACCAGAGCCGCACGATGGATGGAGTGGAGGAACAGTTCACGCTCCACCTTGATACGCTGATGCGTCTCCTTCGGTATGACCTGGGCATAGTTGGGATAATTTCCTTCAACTACCTTGGAGACTAAATGGATATCTCCGACAAAGCCATCAGCTTCGTCTTTGGTGTGTATTTGAAAGGCGACGCGACGATCATTGAAAGCGATCTTAAGCGTTTCCCCCTTGTCCAGCAGGCGAGAAATTTCAGAGACAGTCTTCGCAGGAAGGATTAGGCTCCCGGACATGCCTTCGCCCACTTCCATGTCGTGGTCAATCTTGGCCAGACGTCTCCCATCGGTAGCTACCAAACTGAGCTTGCCTGAGGTGTCAGCGCTTTCCGGCTCTGAGAAATTGAAGAAAACCCCATTGAGCATGTAGCGCGTCTCGTCGGCAGATTGAGCGTAGGAAACGCTTTTGAGCATGCTGGCTAGCGTTGCCTGCTCGATGTTGAAGGATCGGTCATCGCTAAATTCAGGCAACGCGGGAAATTCGTCCTTCCCGATGCCCATGATTCGAAACAACGAACCGCCAGACGCGATTTTAACCTGATTGTTCGGAGAGGCATCAACCTTCACGTCACTGTTCGGCAACTCCTTTATGATCGTCGCTAAACGTTTAACAGGAAGCGTGATAGAACCTGCTTCTTCAACATTAGCCTTGATCCGAGCGGCAATTCCAAGATCGAGATTGGTGGTCGTCAGCGATATCGTTTCACCATCCGCTTCAATAAGCACATTGCTCAGAATGGGCATGGACGCTTTCGATCCCACCACATTGAGAACTTGCTGGAGCCCGTTGCTGAAGTGATCGCGGTTGATTTTGAATTTCATTGGGGTGTAGTTAGTGAGAATTTAGAGTTACTGACAATTCCAATGGATAAGAATCAATAAGTAATTAAAAAGTATCCGTATTATTATGGCTTGTGAAGTTGTGTTATAACCTGCCTAAGCTGTTGGAAAACAAAGAATAGCTCCAGATCAAATTCGGCGATCTTTGTGGGAAAACTTGGAGAACAATCACGAATATGTGAAAAAGTTTTCAATAAACCACTCTTTTTGGGAGGTTTTTCACGAGATATTAGCAATCAATTTACACGCTGAATAAGCTAGTGAACCGTACCGGATGACCGTTTTCTGATGCGTCTTGCAGCCAGAAAAAATCGGATGACGCCATAGAAAAGATATCCTAGAAACAGCAGGACTAAAGCGTATTGCCGGTACAGGTACACGAACCCGCCAAGGGCGAGCAGGAGAACGAAAGTGCGAATTCTAATCTTGGTCTGCCAGTCGATAGACTTGAAGCTCGGATATCGAATGGGGCTTACCATCAGGTAGGAAATGAAAACCATCAGAAAGGGGAGAACAATGGCCCATCGCTGTAAATCGTGGTTGGTGATGAGGAGCACCAGAGTCGCGATCATCCCGGCAGCAGCAGGAACGGGTAGACCGATAAAATCCTTTTGCGAACGATCGATCTTCGCCGGGTAGACAAGGGGATGGGTAATCACATTGAATCTAGCCAGTCGAACGCCCGCGCACAGCAGATAGATGAAGCTTAGGAACCATCCAATTTTTTTGAAGAAGATACTTTCCTCAGGATTTAGAATGAGAAAGAGCACCATCAGCGCTGGAGCGACGCCGAAAGAAACCATATCCACAATCGAATCGAATTCCTTCCCGAATAAAGACTCTCTGCCTCCCAGCCTGGCAACCCGTCCATCCAGTGAATCGCACAGCATTGCCCCAAGTATAAGCAGGACAGCGTGAGTATAGAGCTCGTTTGGATTGGTGATAGGCTCGTCCAGCATCACATTGTAGCGAGCTTGAATACATTTCTGAATGGCAAGGAACCCGCAGAAAAGATTTCCGGCCGTAAAGAGATTCGGTAGCAAGTAGATGCGACTGGCTTGAGAGGTGTCGATACGCGAAGACTTGCCTGAGGAGCGCGATTTATTCAATTCAATTTGGTCGCTTCAAAGTATCCAAATACTTCCAGAACGACGAATGCTGCTCGATCAACTGTTCTTCTGTAATGGGTAGCTTGGTACGATAAATGAAGTCGGTCAGCGAATTCCGGTGCAGGATGCAAACGGTGTGCAAAGTCGATTGGTCTCTTTCAAAGTAAAGCCGATGTTCTCCAGATCTAAGTCTATATATCGTCTTCCCTTCTCTTGTAAAGGCGCCCAGCGGCTCTGATGGCGAATTGATCTGGCCTTCGGTTAATGAAGTTAATGGCTCGATGACAGCCATCTGCTCTAAAGTGCCCAGCTTTTGTAATTCGCTTATGGACTGCTTGCTAAAGGTGACTTGAAACATAGCGATTTCGGTCCGGAAACCTTTAAGCTATCGCGCCTCAACCGTGTACGCAAGTTTTCGCGCTTAGCCTACAAGGGCTTGCTAAGTCGTCCCTTATAGCTTCTGGCGAGACTGATATTGTACTCCATAGCTCCTTCCGTATTCTGGCTTTTGAGTAGGGGAGCGGAGATTCCTTTTGTATGAAGATTTTCCAGAATCTCCATTTGCAAGAGATTGATTAATAAAGCTCCTGCCATAGTAGAGGTAGGCCCAGCCGACTGTTTTCCATCAGGCAGTTCGACAATGGCATCGCCCATGACGCCTCCGTTGTCCAAAGTGTAATCGGCAATCTCATACAGTTTCTTGCCACTGGGGTGAGTTGTTTTGACCTTCTTTGTCATATCCATCGAAGTAATGCCAATCACAAAAAGACCCTTTTCTTTTGCATACTCTGCGATCTCCAAAGGGGAACAGTTCTTGCCTGAATTGGAAATGACGATGACAAACTCTCCTTCCTTGAACCCGTGATTTCGATCATACCGTTCGGCCAGCTTTCGCCCATAGCCCTGAACATTCTCTACGAACCCGCCCGTTGTATCCAGAATCGCGCTAACGCAAACCAAGCCTCCTGCACGCCCCACCATTTCCCGGCCTATGATTTCAGAATGTCCACTTCCAAAGGTATGGATAACTCCACCTTCCGCAACGGACTGAGCCATGAGAGGACCGAGTTGTTCAATGGTAGACTGGTTCTCGAGATAGGCGCGATCTAGCAAGCTAAGAGCGGTTTTAAGATAGCTTTCTTTTAACATTTTATTCCAAACCCTTGGTGCATAGAGGGCGAAAGGTCAATCAAGCCTGCTCCTTTCGATGCCAAAGTGTCACTATCCAGAGAGCAGTTTGCAATCGACATAATTTCACACATACGTTTAGCCTGCCAATCAACTTCGACACAAATGACCGACATATCTACGCAAACTCAACTCGACCAGCTAAAGCAATTCACGACCGTCGTCGCCGATACAGGCGATTTTCAGTCCTTTAAGGAATTCGAGCCCCAAGACGCCACCACCAATCCCTCTCTCATTTTAAAAGCCGCTCAGAAAGACGAGTACGCGGCCTTGGTCGACGAGTCGATCGCTTCTCAAGCAGGATCTAGCCACGCCGGTCAAGCACTGATCGACGCTATCATATCGGATCTTCTGGTTCGATTCGGTATTGAGATTCTTAATATTATTCCAGGACGCGTTTCGACGGAAGTCGATGCCCGCCTTTCATTCGACACTCCCGGAACTATCGACAAGGCAAAGGAAATCATCGCTCTTTACGAAAGCAAAGGCATTGCTCGCGAACGTATTCTTATAAAGATCGCTTCAACCTGGGAAGGCATTAACGCAGCGAAGCAACTGGAAGAAGATGGTATTCATTGTAACCTTACATTGCTTTTCTCTCTGATTCAAGCTGTCCATTGCGCGGAAGCTCGAGTTACGCTCATTTCCCCATTTGTGGGAAGAATATACGACTGGTTTAAGAAGAGTACCGGCGAGGAATACCAAGGAGCTGACGATCCTGGTGTGCAATCCGTACAAGGCATCTACGATTATTATAAGAAATTCGGATACAAGACAGAAGTAATGGGAGCTAGCTTCCGCAATAAAGGCCAGATTATCGAACTCGCTGGTTGCGACTTGCTGACCATTTCTCCAGGCCTCTTGGGAGAGCTGCAAGCTTCCAGCGATCCTGTTGATCGAAAACTGAGTGTAGAATCATCTCAGAGTTCGGATGTAGAAAAAATCCAATACGACGAAAACGTCTTCCGTTGGCTTTTCAACGAAGATGCCATGGCCACCGAAAAAACGGCTGAAGGCATTCGAGCTTTTGCTGCTGATATCCTCAAGCTTGAGGCCATGATTCAGAGCAAGCTGGGCTAGGAATTGTTGTCCTTGTTTCCTAAATACGTATTCAGCCAGATTTTAGCTCCTTCCAAGTCGTGAAAAGCTCCATCGAGCTGTTCCTCGTAAGCTTGGCTTAGAATCGCCTTGAAAGAGGTATTGGGTTCGAGACCAGTCTCTATGAGGTGGCGGCCTTTTAGAATAGTGTCTGGAGCCGCGTTTTCTATGCTTAGCTCTTCCGCTTTCTCGGCGAAAAAGGCTAGCCTCGCTTTTTGCTTTTCTGAAACGAGAGGCGGTCTACCCAAGTGATCCGCTCTCATGACTAGCTCTAAATCTTCTATAGTTGCAGGACTCAGTCGCCGAGCTAACCTTCTCATGCTCGAGCTGCTGGGACTTTCCGTTTTAAAGGCGTTGAGAAAGTGATGGTTGGCGATCAGTTTTCCAACGCATTGTATCACACTATTGGGTGCGCCCATTCTCCTTAGTAGTCGTTCGCTTAAATCCACTCCTGCTTGATCATGTCCTGGACTGATCCATCGAAGCTTCTCGTTTTTCATCGCATATCGAGTGCAGCGTGCTTTGCCCAAATCGTGCATCAGAACCGCAAGCAATAAGATGCAACGAGCGCTCTCGTCTTTCTCTGTCCACGAGGTTTTTTCCACCAAGGCATCTACGCAATGTTTGATATGGGTCCAAACATCTCCCTCGGGGTGCCACTCCGGTTCTTGCGGGAGACGAACCAGGCTGTTTAACTCCGGGAAAAACGCTATCCATCCTGACTTTTCCAATACATCAAGACCGCAGGAAGGCTTCTGCGATTTCGTAGCCCATTTTTGCCATTCGCCCCAGATGCGTTCCTTGGGCAAAGTCCAAAATTCCCGCTTCATATCGTAGCAGATTTTTGCTGTATCCGGATCTAATGACAAACCATAGCGTCCTGCAAATTGAACGGCTCGCAAAACTCGAAGAGGGTCCTCGTTAAAAGCCTGACCGGCGTGCTTTAGCGATTTCTTCTCCAGGTCTTCCAACCCTCCTACATGATCGATAACGATGCCTTTCACAGGATCGTACATCAGCGCGTTGATTGTAAAATCGCGTCGCTTCAAAGCGGTTAACTCATCCATTTCGGTGTCCGGATGGACCGTGAAGCCACGGTGGCCTGAACCACTTTTTGTCTCCATTCGAGGAATACTAAAGTCGTATTCCTTTCCGTCTATCCAGAATTTAACTACACAGAAGGATTTTCCCACCAAGCTCGTTTTTCCCAGCGGTTTCAGGATCGATTGGATGGACGACAGATCGAGTCCGTAAACCTCTATATCGAAATCGTGAGGTCGGATGTCTAGCAGCGCATCGCGAACGCAACCGCCAACGACGCGACATTGGCCGCCGCTCTTTTGCAAGGCGGACATTGCCTTCGACAAGCCTTGAGGAATATCGATCTCAATGGGTCTGGTGACGAGGGAGGTAGGCATTCAGGTTGTATTTTTCGAAGAGCCTTCAAAGAAGAGAATTCCCCATCCGATGATGAAAAGAAGACCTCCGATAGGCGTGATGGGTCCTAGTATCGAACATTTGAATAAGGAGAGTAGGTACAGGGATCCGCTAAACAGAAAAACGCCCCCAATCCAGCAACGTCCCGCCCATCTTGAAAAGGTGTTGCCCTGAACCTTATCCCAACAAGCCAATGAAAAGAGAGCTACCGCATGTATCATATGATAAAAGACGGCCGTTTCCCAAGTTTCCACCGATCCGAGGGCGGTTAGCTTTTCACTTAAGGCATGAGCCCCAAATGCTCCGAGACTTATTCCTATGACTGCCAGGAGACTGGATATTCTAAGTAATGACATCTTGAATCCGCTTTCTTCTTGAAACTAGATTGAAAATCCTTGGTCCCTTTCGCACGAGTTGATTGAAAAACCTAGGAAACCATATTTTCTTGTTTGAATGCAGCTAGCAACATACTCTGGTTGTATTCTTGTTTCTCGTTCAACTTATCAAACTACAAATAGATAACTAAACGTTAAATGAAGACGAAACTAACCACATTGCTGGCTATCGTAGCCGGTTTTACTGCAACCCACACTGCCTCTGCTCAGGACCTCACTGTGACTCTTGACGCGACTGTGGCATCCAAGTACGTATTCCGTGGAGTTCAACTTGGAGATCTTACCATTCATCCTTCAATACAAGTTGAACAGGATGATTACTACCTTAACATTTGGGCGGCCCTGCCTCAGGAAAACCGAGGATCTCCCACTTTCTATGACGATGAAATAGATATTGTCGTCGGACGTAGCATGGCTCTTAACGATTCGACGGCCCTCGATTTTGGCGTCACGTTCTACACTTATCCGAACGCTGATAATACGACTGAAGTCTATCTTGGAGCTAGTCACGAACTCGAGAACGGCGTTTCGACAGGGATCACCTTATACCGCGACTTCGACCTGGACACCTTCACTCTGGAAGCTTCAGGGGGCTACAGCTTTATCATAAGCGATATCGCTAGCCTGGATGTCGGAGCTCATCTTGGGACCGTCCAAGCCGACGACAACGGAGGCATTGATTACACCTACTACGGTGTGGATTTGGTTGTTCCCATTCAGCTGACCGAGAACGCTATTCTTTCCATCGGAGCTCATTACTCGGACCACGACGATGATGCCCTAGGCGAAGACAGCCATTTCTATGGCGCTGCTTCGATCACTTACGGCTTCTAGTCTTAGGATCTCGGCTCACCGATTTCTTGCCCCACGTCGATAGGCGTGGGGCTTTCTTATCGATTGCTCTAGGGCGCTTTTCAAAACGGAATAATTCCGCTTTAAATCATTGACATGCTAGAAGCCTAGGGTAGGTGTTTTCCTCTTTTTCTCGAATTCCGATGAAAACTTTCGTTGCCAAGAAAGAAACAGTAGAACGCAAATGGTATCTGGTCGATGCGAAGGACCAGGTTCTTGGCCGTCTGTCGGTGAAAATAGCCAATCTTCTGAGAGGTCGTGACAAAGCGACCTACACGCCTCATGTCGACACCGGGGCCTTTGTCGTCGTAATCAATGCCGATAAAATCGTCCTTACCGGTAAAAAGCAGGACCAGAAGAAATACATGTTCTACAGCGGTTACGTTGGAGGCGAAAGCTATCGAAGCGTTGAGCAAATGCAGGAACGCCAACCAGATTTCGTCGTCAAGCATGCTGTTAAAGGTATGCTTCCAAAAAATCGTCTCGCTAAGAAAATGCTGACCAAGCTGAAGGTCTATGCGGGCGAAGAACATCCTCATGAGGCTCAAAATCCTCAAGCCATCTCCGTATAGTTAGTTAACAATGGCTGCACAAACTGATACATTTTTAGGAACTGGACGTCGTAAGACGGCTGTTGCTCGTGTGCGTCTGCAAGAAGGCTCTGGAAAAATCGCGATTAACGGTCGCAACCAGGACGACTTTTTCGCCCACGAAAATTTCTCGAGATCCGCTCTTCTGCCGCTTCAAACGGCGGAGGTCGCTGGAAAGTTTGATATCAATGTTCGCGTTGACGGTGGAGGCAACAGTGGCCAGGCGGGCGCTGTGGCTCACGGCATTGCACGCGCGTTGCTGAAATTCGATCCTGAACTGCGAACGGTTTTGAAGCAAGCCGGTCACCTTACTCGCGACCCTCGAATGAAGGAGCGAAAGAAGGCAGGTCAGCCAGGGGCGCGCAAGAAATTCCAGTTCTCGAAGCGTTAGTACGCATCATCAAAGAATTTTTCACAAAAGCCCTCTTTGGTTAACCGCCATAGGGGGCTTTTTATTTTCACATAACGAATTACTAGAAAAACCACCATCCACTTTCATTTGTAACGTCATTTCCATGACGCAAAGTTCAACGCCTTATCACTTGAAATCATGAATGTTGCCGTTGTCGGAGCCACTGGTTATATTGGAGACACGCTTGTGAAACTGCTTGCCGGCCATCCCAAGGCGAATCTCAAGGTCGTCACTTCTAGGTCGAAGAGCGGTCAAGCCGTCAGCAAGGTGATCCCCGCGTTGCGAGGCGTCTTGGATGATTTGAACTTCGATTTATCAGACCCTGAAACCCTTGCTGCTCGTGATGATATTGACTGCTTTTTTCTGGCCGTACCACACGGAACCGCCACCGAATACGCCAGGCCGCTTGTCGACGCTGGCAAAAAGGTTTTTGATGTAAGCGCTGATTATCGAACCTCCAGTGCAGAGAAATACGAGGAGTTCTATGGGCCACATCCCGATCCTGATTTACTAAAGGAGGCTCAGTACGTTTTGCCTGAAATTACGCCTGAAGGCTGGCAGTCCAAGTCCATCTTTGCGTTGCCTGGCTGTTATCCTACTTCGATCATTCCGCCGCTGTATCCACTTTTACAAGCAGGCGTGATCGGAAAGGAGCACATTGTGGTAAACTCTGTGAGTGGGGCCAGTGGCGCTGGCAGGAAAGTCCATGAGGATTTCATTTATTGCGAAGTCACTGAAAACGCAAAATCCTACTCCATTCCCAAACATCGCCATCTCTCTGAGATCGAAGAGCAGTTAGGCCATGCCGGGAGAGGAGACGTGGTTATACAATTCAATCCACATCTTGTTCCGATGAAAAGAGGTATTGCCACTACCATTACAGTGCCTGCCGGGAATAGCTCTCTAGACGAATTGTATGATTGCTGGCGGTCTGCCTATTCGAATCGTCCCTTTATCTATGTCTTGGACTCTAGCGAACGGCCTCAGACTTCCGCAACGATCGGAACGAATCGTTTGGACATCGCCGCGGTAAAAGACGAGCGGACCGGAAATTTCGTCATCATGTCAGCCGAAGATAATCTTATGAAAGGGGCAGCTGGTCAAGGTATCCAAATTATGAATCTCTGGCAGGGATGGGATGAAGCAACTGGACTCTAACCATGGCTAATGAAATACATTTCCAGGAAGATGCGGCGAGCATCACCGATCCCAAAGGGTTCTATGCGGCAGCTAGTCATGCCGACGTTCGCAAAAAGAAGGACCATAGACTGGATACCGGGATTCTTTTTTCGCGGCCACCTTGTTCCGCAGCAGGCGTATTCACTTTGAATGCCGTGAAGGCGGCACCCGTTTTACAATGTCAGCGTATCCTTAAACTGGACACATCGGTCCATGGACTAGTTGTTAACAGCGGCAATGCCAACGCCTGTACAGGAGAGCAAGGCATGAAAGACGCCACTGCTATGCAGGTGGAAGCGGAGAAAGCCTGCCTCGCTCCGGCAAACAGCTTTTTTGTCTGCTCAACGGGTCGGATTGGAGAGCTATTGCCTCTAGAAGCGATAACTAAGGCGATCAGCTCTGCAGGCGATGCGATTAGAAGCGGAGCCACGGTAGGCTCGGGCTTTGCTCAGAGTATTCTTACTTCGGATACAAGGCCAAAAACCTGTACGGCGTCCTTTAGAATCGATGGACAAACGGTTACCATCTCAGGGGTGGCAAAGGGAGCGGGGATGATTCAGCCTAATATGGCAACTATGCTGGCCTTTATTACAACCGACATTCAAGCGGACTCGACGAGTATTCAGAATCTCTTGAACGAGGTCGTGAAAGAGACTTTTAATGCCATTACCGTTGACGGCGATATGAGTACCAATGATACGGTTCTCATTTTGGCAAATGGAGAATCAGGTTGTTCGCTAAACGCCTCCAGCGAGGTTCTGTTTAAGGAAGCTCTCTTTAAGGTTTGCGACTCTCTGGCTGATAAGATCGTTTCGGATGGAGAGTGCATCACCAAGGTTGTCGAAATAAATGTTAAGGGAGCGGACTCTGACACGGATGCTGAAAACATAGCCCGAGCGATTGGCAACTCTTTGCTAGTCAAGACCTCCTGGTACGGTAACGACCCGAATTGGGGTCGTTTGATAGATGCCCTTGGATACGCCAAGGCTCGAATCGAACAGGAGTTGATCGATCTTAGCTACGATGATGTTCCTGTTTTAGTTAAAGGGGCTCCAATTCCTACCAATAAGGCTCAATGGAGAAAATGCGTTTCAGAGCCGAGATTCTCCATAAACATTAATATGAATGTCGGGCAGGGCAGTTATCGGTTAAGAGCTACCGATCTCACCGAAGGCTACGTGAACTTCAATATGAGCGAATAGATATGAACATGCAAGAAATCATATCTAAGGCTGCTGTATTGATAGAAGCCCTACCGTACGTTCAGGAGTTTCGAAACTCCATTTTCGTAATAAAATACGGCGGCAGCTTTATGGATGACCCGGATCCGGTTATTCGCTCCAGGGTTGCTGGAGACATCGCATTCCTATCGGCGGTTGGTATTCATGCCGTCGTTGTCCATGGCGGCGGGAAAGCTATTAGTCGAGCAATGTCAGCCAGGGGCTTGGAAGCGCGTTTCATAAATGGGCTTCGCTACACCGACGAGGCTACCGTTAAAGTCGTGCAGGAAGTTCTCAATAAGCAAGTGAATAGCGAAGTCTGTGAAATGCTGCAAATTCGCAATGATCGTCCACTTGGCCTGCCTGGGAATAGCGCGTTACAATGCGAGAAGCTGACTGAGGACGCTCAAGGCAAACCCGTGGACCTTGGATACGTTGGAAAGGTGACGGCCGTCAAAGCTAAGGTCATCAAAAAGGCTATCAAGGATGGCTATACGCCGGTTGTTTCGCCCATCGCCGAGGATGAAAATGGGAACGCTTACAATGTGAATGCCGATGTCGCTGCTGCTTGCGTTGCCAGCGCCTTGAGAGCTAGAAGGCTAGTATTCATGAGCGATGTGCCGGGACTGCTTAATGATCCCAATGATGTGAATACGCTTATCCCGACATTGAAAGCCGGGCAAGTTGAGAAGCTGAAGAAAAACGGAGTGATTAGCCAGGGCATGCTCCCGAAAATCGATAGCGCTATGAAAGCTTTGGATGCCGGCGTGCATCGAGTCCACTTTATCGACGGCAAGCTCCCCCATAGTCTTTTGCTGGAAATATTCACCGATGAAGGAATCGGGACTCAGATCGTGCACTGATTTTGTAACCAGAAACCAATAACAAAAACCATGACAACGAACATCGATACCGAGAAGCTTTATAAGGATAATCTGCTCGGCAATTATGGATTGCCGCCCATCACGTTCGTTCGCGGTCGTGGCGCTTACCTTTGGGATGACGAAGGCAATCGATACCTGGATTTCTGTTCTGGACTAGCCGTAACGACGCTTGGTCATAGCCATCCCGCTATAGCCAAGGCGATTGGCGAGCAGGCTGAAACGCTTCTTCACGTTAGCAATCTTTACAGAAATCAACCGCAGGCTTTGCTGGCCCAAAAGCTTAACGAAAAAGCGGGCGGCAATGGAAAAGTGTTCTTCTGCAACAGCGGAGCTGAAGCCAACGAGGCCTTGATAAAGCTCTCTCGGCTTTTCGGTCAACGAAAGTCTGGCCAAGAAGGAAAGCGCATTAAGGTAGTTTGCGCCGAAAAAGCCTTTCATGGGCGAACTTTTGGAGGGATGAGCGCGACGCCCAAGCCAAAGGTTCAAGGAGGATTTCATCCGCTGGTTCCCGGATTCGAATTCGCCGAGCTGAACAACTTGGAGAGCTTCGCCAATGCGATCGACGACGATACATCCGCCGTATTCGTTGAAACCATACAAGGCGAAGGTGGCATCCATCCTTGCGAAGCGGAATTTCTAAACGGACTGAGGAGCCTTTGTCACGACAGGGGTGTTTTGCTAATGCTCGACGAGGTTCAGTGCGGCATCGCGAGAACGGGGGCTTTTTTCGCTTTCGAGCATTATGGCGTAAAGCCTGACGCGATTGGCATGGCCAAAGGCCTTGGCAGTGGCGTGCCCATTGGGGCCGTCTGGATCGACGATCAGTATGCTGATCTCTTTACTCCGGGCACGCATGCCACCACCTTTGGCGGTACGCCGCTGATTTGCTCGGCCGCGATCGCCACTCTGGATACAATCGAGCAGGACAATCTGATCGAGAGTGTTAAGCAAAATGGCGCGTACATGCTCAATGCTCTGCAAGACCTGCGCAGCGAGTTACCTGATGGCATTATCCAAGTAAGAGGAATGGGCTTTCTTGTAGGTATACAGGTAGCCGGGGATAATATGGCAATCGTGAACGAATGTCGGTCCAAGGGACTTATCGTTCCGCCAGCCGAAGGGAACGTAGTTCGCTTTCTGCCGCCCCTCATCGCTGGCAGAGAGGAAATCGACGAAGCCATCGGCATCTTCAAAGACTGCCTGCAAGTATCGCTGGCCGAAGCGGGGTAGTCCTCACAATTGCGATTTAACTCCAAATTTTAAATACAATGACTCATTTTCTTAAAGAAACCGACTTCTCTCCTGCTCAGGCTGCCGAGGTACTGTCTCTCGCCAAGAGCTTGAAGAGAAACCGAGGAAAGCACACGCCACCCGTCTTGTCCGGGCAAACTTGGGCCATGATCTTTTCCAAGTCCAGCACTCGTACGCGCGTGTCATTCGATGTTGGCATCCATGAGCTTGGAGGGCATCCAATTTTCTTGAACAAGAACGACATACAACTCGGTCGAGGGGAGACGATCCACGATACCGCCAAGGTTCTTTCGCGGTTTGTTCATGGTTTGATTGTGCGCACATTCGATCATAGCGAAGTGGAACTGCTTTCTAAAGAGGGTAGTGTTCCCGTTATCAATGCCCTGACGGACTTTCTGCATCCATGCCAAACCTACACGGACGCTTTTTCCATGGCGGAGCGTTGGGCATCCAACGACGATCTATTTGGCTCACTGAAAGATCGCAAGATGGTTTACTATGGAGATACTGCCAATAACATAGCCAATTCCTGGATACTTGGCGCGGCTTTGTTCGGCATGGAACTCGTGTTGTGCGGCCCCGAGGGGTACCAGCCGCAAGCGGAAATCGATGCCGCTCTGCAAGCGAGTGGCTATGACAAGACTTATTCTTTCACCAGCGACGCCTTGGCTGCGGCTGCAAATGCCGATGTTATCTACACGGACACTTGGGTAAGCATGGGCCAGGAGGACGAGTCTAAAGAACGTATCGAAGTTATGAAGCCGTATTCAGTAACAAGTGACATCATGAAACAGGCTAAGCCAGACGCTCTTTTCATGCATGACCTCCCCGCCTATGCCGGCATGGAAGTGCAGAAAGACGTTCTTTATGGCGAACAATCGATCATTTTTGACCAGGCGGAAAACCGCTTGCACACGCAAAAGGCGATTATGGCCGAGCTTGCTCGAAGTGCCCGCTCGATTGCCAAGGATATTTAAAGACACTATTTTGAAAGCTACTTAAATGAAAATCGTATTAGCATATTCAGGAGGCCTCGATACATCCGTATTGGTACGGTGGTTGAAGGATCACTACAACGCGGACATTGTAACCTTTGCGGCCGATGTGGGCCAGGAGGAAGAACTCGATGGCTTGGAGGAAAAGGCTGAAGCGACGGGAGCCGTCGAACACCATACGCTCGATTTGGTGGAAGAATTCGCGGAGGATTTCATCTATCCGATGATGCGAGCCAATGCCATCTACGAAGGTCAGTATTATTTGGGTACGTCCATCGCCAGGCCTCTGATCGCCAAGGCGCAGATCGATCTTGCTCGGAAAGTTGGAGCCAACGCTCTTGCTCATGGTGCCACAGGCAAAGGCAATGATCAAGTTCGATTCGAGCTTACTTACGCGGCCCTGTCTCCTGATCTAAAAACGATTTCCCCCTGGAGAATGGACGTCTTTCGGGATGCCTTCCCCGGTCGGAGCGAGATGATCGCCTATTGTCAGGATAACAATATCAATGTCGAAGCATCCGCCTCGAAGCCCTATTCGATGGATCGGAATCTTTTGCACATCTCCTACGAGGCGGGCATTCTGGAGGATCCTTGGTTTGATCCGACCACGCCAGATAACAAGGATATGTACAAGCTCACGGTTGATCCCGAGGACGCTCCCAACGAAGCCGAGTATATCGAGCTGGACTTCGAAAAGGGCGATTGCGTTGCGGTTAATGGCGAATCGCTAAATCCCGCTCAAGTTCTGAAAAAGCTGAATGCCTTGGCTGGCAAGCATGGTATTGGAAGAGTAGATATCGTGGAAAATCGCTTTGTTGGAATGAAAAGCCGCGGCGTCTACGAAACTCCGGGCGGCACCATACTCATGATGGGCCATAAGCAAATCGAGTCCATTACGATGGATCGCGACCTCGAGCACCTGCGCGATAGTCTGATCCCCAAATACGCGGAGCTCGTTTATAATGGATTCTGGTACGCTCCAGAGCGAGAGGCCCTGCAAGCTTTTATCGATGATAGTCAGAAAACGGTTACCGGCACTGTTCGTCTGAAGCTCTACAAAGGCAATGTGACGACAGTCGGACGCAAGTCTCCATATTCCTTATACAATGAGGAGGTGGCATCCATGGAAGGCGTGGAAAGCGACTACGATCCAAATGATGCCACCGGCTTTATACGTCTACAGGGCCTCCGCTTAAGAGCCCGCTTTGGGGCTCAGCAGGATTTTATCGAAAAATAGTCGATCAGCTCTCAGAGTCTTCCTCTAAAGTTTCCTCTTCTGGAGGAAGCTCGCTTTGCAGGATCATAGCCTTCTGTAGCCAATAGAAATTCTCTTGCGAGGCGTTAGACTGAACCTGTTCGATATGTTCTCTCGCTGTCGAAAAGTCTCCGTCTTGCTTAGCCAAGCTTGCGAGTTGGTACCAAGCTTCTAGCCGATTGGTTGCTTTTTCGTCCTTCGCAATTTTGGAAAACGCATTCTTGGCTTCCGTTTCTTCTCCGTTTTGCAAATGAGACATAGCAAGCCCCAGTTGAGCCGCGTCTTGAATAGCGGATTTAGTCGATTTTACCGCCTTTCCATAAAGGTCGGCCGCTTTCTGGAAATCCTGTTCCTTATAAGCTTCGTCGGCTAGTTGCTTGTATGCGAAACCGCTGAGCGGATGGCCTGATTCGCCTTGAGCCCATTCGCTTTTCTCTTCAGGTCCTTCAGCTTCCACATAACCCGCTTGGATCGACTGTTCCGCTCGCTCGCCCAAAAATTTCACAACGTAATAGCCTGCGAAAATCACGAAAATACCTATAATTCCATAGGTGATGAGCTGCTTGTTCTGGTCCCAGATCGACGCGAGTTGGTCCTCGAGATCGACACTTTCCGAACCTTCTGCCGATACTACATTACGCGTATCGCTTTTGGGGGTCTCGTTGCTTTTGCTTCGTTTGGCCATGAATTTCAGGCAGTTGCGTAAAGGGGTGTGATTGAGCGCGTTTTACCGGGAATTTCGAGAACTATTTAGCTCATACCCGGTTCCTTGATCCTTCAATCGAAGACGACCGTCTTGTTTTCGTACACCAGAATGCGATTTTCCAGATGCCAAGCGACAGCCCTGGCGAGGACCATTTTTTCCAGATCCCTACCTTTGTGGATCAGCTCGCTCACGTTGTTACGATGGGAAATGCGAGCTACGTCCTGGTGGATAATCGGGCCTTGATCGAGATCCGCGGTGGCATAGTGGGCGGTTGCTCCAATGAGTTTAACGCCTCTGTGATGAGCTTGATGATAGGGACGCGCTCCGGCAAAAGCAGGCAGGAAGGAATGGTGAATGTTAATTACCGGCTTCCCGAAGGTATCCAGAAAAATCGAGGATAGGATTTGCATGTAGCGAGCCATGATCACCAGGTCGATGCCTTCCTGATTCAAAAGAGCTAGCTGCTGCGCTTCCGCGTCGGGCTTGTTTCCTTTGCTAACCGGGATGTGGTGAAAGGGGATACCGTATTGCTCGGAAGCAGTCCGAAGTTTTTCGTGATTCGAGATCACCAGTTTTATCGAGCAAGGATACTCTCCTGCTTTCCATCTGAGTATCAGATCATGGAAACAATGATCGGACTTAGAGGCGAAGATGGCGACACTAGGTTTTTCTCCCGCAATCGCGACTTTCGTTTTCATTCCAATCGAATCTCCGAACCTTTCGAAATCCTTGGCTTGCTGCTCAGTCTCGCCATTCTCTACGGCCCATTCCACACGCTGGAAAAATACGCCTTCCTCCTGATCACGATGTTGGTCGGCATGGATGATGTTGCCGCCTTGTTCGTAGATCCACGTTGCAACTTTCGCTACCAACCCCCTTTGGTCGGGACCTGAAAGCAATGCGATAATTCTATCGGCCGAGCTAGCTGGCATGGCAGGTTCTTCTAAACGGCGGCTACGTTTTCGGCCACGTAGCTTTGCAGAGATCTGATATCGAAGTCGCGGCTTTTGAGGGCCTTAATTCCGTCAACCGCCGCTCGAGCTCCCGTGATGGTCGTGATTAAACAAATGCTATCCGAATAAGCGTAGGCGCGGATCCGGTTTTCGTCTTTGCGCGGCATCATGCCTGTCGGCGTGTTTATGATCATGTGAATATCTCCATTCTTGATCATATCGATCACGTTTGGTCGCCCTTCAGCAATGCGAAGCAGCTTTTTCGCGGGTATGCCATTTTCCGCAAGGAAGCTGGCCGTCCCCATCGTAGAATAAATCGTGAAGCCAAGCTCGTGGAGATCTTTGGCGATATCGAGCGATTTAGGTTTATCGCTATCCTTTACACTGAAGAAGACATTACCCTCTAGCGGAAGGCCAGGCTTGACGGCTTCCTGAGCTTTGGCGAAAGCGACGCCAAAATCGTCGTGCATACCCATGACTTCGCCGGTGCTTCGCATCTCTGGCCCCAATCGAATGGTAGCTCCTGGAAAACGCACGAATGGAAAGACGGATTCCTTGATGCAAAAATGCTTAGGCGTTTTTTCTTCGGTAAAGCCTAGTTCCTCCAAGGTCATACCAGTCATTATCTTCGCCCCCAGCTTGGCCAGTGGAACGCCGATCGCTTTCGATACGAATGGAACAGTACGCGAAGCGCGTGGATTTACTTCGAGCACGTAGAGCTCGTTGTCTTTAATGGCGAATTGGATGTTCATCAGCCCAACCACATTGAGGGCCTTAGCGAGTTTATAGCTGGCCTGGCGAACCGTCTCGATCATTTCATCGCCAAGGGTGTGTGGAGGAAGCGCCATTCCGGCGTCTCCACTGTGCACGCCAGCGTATTCAATATGTTCTAACATGCCGCCCACGATGGTGCGATTGCCGTCTGAGATACAGTCTACATCCAGTTCGATCGCGTCCTCGAGATACTTGTCAAGAAGCACTGGCTTGTCGGGAGAGGCCTCGAAAGCCTCGTTAATGACATGCCGCATCTCCTTCACGTCGTAGACAATGAACATGCCGCGGCCGCCTAGGACGAAGGAGGGGCGAATCAGAATGGGGAAACCGACTTCCTCGGCCATTTTGTAGGCCTCATCTTCGGTAAGGACGGTTCGGTTTTCAGGCTGCTTGAGCCCGGTTTCGTTTAGGATCTGCTTGAAAAGCTCTCTGTCTTCGGCCGCATCGATCATCTCGGGCGCGGTACCGATGATATTGACGCCATTGGCCTTCAGTTGGCTTGCAAGATTCAATGGAGTTTGCCCTCCGTACTGAACGATTGCTCCTTCGCAGCCTTCTTGCTCGTAGACCTCTAGCACGTCCTCCAGTGTGAGCGGCTCGAAGTAGAGCTTATCGGATGTATCATAATCCGTGGATACGGTTTCCGGGTTGGAATTCACCATTACTGATTCGTATCCGACTTCTTGTAGAGCAAAGGAAGCATGCACGCAGCAGTAGTCGAATTCGATACCTTGACCGATACGGTTGGGTCCGCCGCCGATAATCATGATTTTCCTGTTATCGGTGCGTATAATCTCATTTTCGTCGCCGTATGTAGAATAGTAATATGGCGTGGTGGCTTCGAATTCTGCGGCACAGGTGTCGACGAGCCTGAAAACGGTTTCGATCCCCAGTTCCTTGCGTTTGGCTTTCACCTGCCTCCAATCAATATCGAGGATATTGCCGATTTGGCGGTCGGAGAATCCAGCTTCTTTGGCTTCCTTTAGAAGCTCTGTTGAAATAGTATCCAAAGATTCCTTACCCATCGCGATTTCCAGATCGAAGATCTGCTTAAGCTGATGAAGGAACCAGAGGTCGATCTTGGTAAGGTCGAAAATTTTCTCGATAGAGTAGCCAGCGTTGAAAGCGGCTCGCAGATAAAATACCCGTTTGGAATTCGGACGAGCGATTAGGGAATTGATTTCCTCTTCGGAGAGCACTCGGTCTCCGCCGAACTTGCCTCCGCCAAAACCGAATGCCCCAATCTCCAGCGAGCGAAGGGCTTTCTGGAAGGATTCCTTAAAGGTGCGGCCGATGGCCATGGCCTCGCCTACGGATTTCATGGACGAGGTAAGAGAATCCTCCGAGCCCTGGAACTTCTCGAAAGTGAAACGCGGGATTTTAGTCACCACGTAATCGATGGAGGGCTCGAAGCAGGCGGGCGTCGCTTTCGTGATATCATTTTGGATTTCGTCGAGACTGTATCCAACGGCCAACTTCGCCGCGAATTTCGCGATTGGGAACCCCGTGGCCTTTGATGCCAAAGCGGAACTGCGCGACACGCGTGGGTTCATTTCAATGACAACCATGCGTCCTGTTTCGGGATTTATTGAGAACTGGATATTGGAACCGCCTGTTTCGACGCCGATCTCGCGGATGATGGCGAACGAAGCGTCGCGCATCGCCTGATACTCGCGATCGGTCAAAGTCATGGCTGGAGCGATCGTTATCGAATCGCCTGTATGGACGCCCATAGGATCAAAATTCTCGATAGAGCAAATCACGACGCACTGGTCCTTCCGGTCGCGCATGACTTCCATCTCATATTCCTTCCATCCAAGCAGGCATTCTTCTACCAGAACTTCGGTAACGGGCGAGACTTCAAGCCCGTGCGAAACGATTTGCTCGAACTCTTCTCGATTGTAGGCAATGCCGCCGCCTGAGCCGCCTAGCGTGAAACTAGGCCTAATGATAAACGGATACTCGCCGATTGCCTCTGCCGCTTTTTTAGCCTCCTCGAGCGTGTGAACAGTGCGAGATTTCGGCATGTCCATGCCGATTTTCTGCATAGCTTTCTTAAAAAGTTCGCGGTCTTCTCCCTTGTTGATGGCTTCCGGTTTGGCTCCTATCATTTCCACGCCGTGCTCTTTCAGAATTCCAACGGCATCGAGATCGAGGGCAAGGTTGAGTGCTGTTTGGCCACCAAGAGTAGGCAGAACGGCGTTCGGTTTTTCCTTGGCTATGATTTTTGAAACGGCGTCCACTGTTAGTGGCTCGATGTAGGTGGCATCCGCGAATTCAGGATCGGTCATGATGGTCGCTGGATTGCTGTTCACCAAGATGACTCGGTAGCCCTCCTCCTTTATCGCTTTGCAGGCTTGGGTGCCGGAATAATCGAATTCGCAGGCTTGTCCTATAATGATGGGGCCTGCTCCGATGATGAGGATGGAGTCTATATCAGCGCGTTTTGGCATGTTGTAAGGATCCGTTTCGCCGCAGTCGGGAGAGCTGCAGGAAGGGTGAAACGAACCCCTAAGCCAAAGGCAAGCGCATTCAGATATTCAAGAGACGAGGTGTGCTCTCGCCCCTCTGATGTCTTTGCCTTTAGCGACCCGATTTCTAGCTATCTAGAGTCGCGAATTCATTCTCTTCGCACTTAAGAATTTCTGCCGCTTTTGAGGCGTCGCCTTTGCAGGCTTGCAGAACTCTGGACATATACTCACGGCTTTTGTTTTCCATGAAATCAGTCAAGCTAGGCCAGCTCGCCATGTCGTGAATTTTTTCGGGAAGGTCTTTTGCTCGAAGCGTTTCTCCATCGCATTGATTGGCGGCCTCTTCGATTGCGTGCTTTAATTCAGTGTAATTCCCAGGCCATTGGTAAGCCGCCAAAAGGGCCTTGGCTCTGTCGCTTACGTCAAGATCTTCGAAGCCCGTACAGTTCAGAATGGCTCTCGCAATTAGCGGGATATCGTCGGCGCGATCTCGCAGGCTTGGCACCTTTACCGGGCTGGTCGAAATGCGAAAATAAAGCGATTCGTCGAACTCTCCAGCTTCAGTCATTGCTTCAAGGTTTCGACATGTCGAACAAACGACTCTTACGTCTTCCTTGAATTCGCTGATTATGTTCCCAAGGTCGCTCTGGAATTCGTCCGTTAGAAACTCGACGTCGCGAACAAATAGAGTTCCTCCTTTCGCTTCCGCAAATAAGGGCCCTCCGTTTTTTTCATTTCCTATGAGCTGTTCCTGAATTTCGTCCACCGTCAGTTTTTTGCAGCTTACGGTGACGAATGGCTTCTCCGCCTCGGACTCTTCTTCCGCTAGGCTCGATTTGTGGAGCAAAGCTGCGACCAGGGATTTCTGGGTCCCGATTTCTCCTTCTATCAGAATTGTATTCGTGGTCGAGGATAGCTTTTCGATATTCTTTCTAAGTTTCTGGATATTTTCCGAATCGCCTACGAAGTTCGAAGAGGGATCGCCATCTGCTGTATCTCCATCTCGAATACGGCTTTTGAAAATGTCCTGGGCCCGGTTAATGGCGTGCATGAGCTGATCCACCTTAAACGGCTTAGTGATGAAGTCGAAAGCGCCTAGTCTTAGTGACTGCATGGCATTATCCGTATTCGCATAGCCAGACATCATTATGACCAAGACGTTGGGATCGATGCTTTTAAGCTCTTTAAGAAGTTCGATACCATCCATTGGCTCCATGTTGATATCAGTCAGGACAAGCTGGAATTGCTCCTTTTTGAAAAGCTCCAAAGCGCTCTGGCCATCCTTCGCGAATGCCGTAGTCAGACCGATGGGCTGAACCACGGCGTCGAGCATTTCATGTATGGATTCCAGATCGTCTACTATCAGAATAGAGTTCATTGCTTTCTACTGTAACAAGCCTTCTTTTTGAAAATGGTCAGAGCATCGATTTTAGCTAATCGTTTTCTGTTGTGGGAACTAGCCATGCGCTATCCGCCTACTACGGTTGCCAGCGAGAAGATGGGTAGGAACATCGCCATTACGATACCGCCAACGACAACCCCGAGAAACACGATCAGCATTGGCTCGATGAGCGAGGTCAATGATGCGATGATAGCGTCGGTTTCCGTATCGTAGAAGTCCGCAATCTTATTCATCATGCCGTCAACATTGCCGGTCTGCTCGCCAGCCTTCGTCATGTGTTTCATCATTGGAGGAAAGAAATCCAGGTTCTGAACCGTTCCTGATACCTGTCCGCCCTCGGAAATGTTTTTGGAGATCGCTTTACAGGCGTCTTCGATTTGGACCTTTCCGCTACTTGCTGCTACGATTTCAAGGCATTGCATAATCGGCACCCCGCTTCGCAGGAGTGTCGCGTAGGTTCGGCAAAAGCGTGAGAGGGTGATCTTCTTAATCAGATTCCCAAACACAGGCATTCGAATCAGCATATTGTCTTTTATGCGACGGCCCTTGGGTGTTTTCGTGAATCGCGACCAAATTTGGAAAAGAATGAATCCTGCCGCTATTACGTACAGTATATTGGCCTGCATCCAATCGCTGAAATTGATCAGCATAGTTGTAGGCTTTGGCAATTCCGCTCCGAAGCCGGAAAACATCTCGGCGAATACCGGGATTACGAAGATCAGAAGAATGTTTACCAAAATAATGGCTAACGCGATAACGGCGATCGGGTAGGTCATCGCCGATTTGACCTTCTTGACCAGTTTAGTTGTAGCTTCGAAATAATCTGCAACCTTTTGCAATATTTCGGCCAGCCCCCCGCTTGCCTCGCCAGCTTCGACCATTGACACGAAAAGGTTGTTGAACGCTTTAGGAAATTTAGCGCAAGAGGCCGAAAAAGTAGTGCCTTGAGAAACGTCGGCCTTAACCTCTCGTATGATAATTCTAAATACCGGATCCTCGGTCTGGTCTTGCAAGGCTGCTAAGGCCGAGACTAGGGGTAGACCGGCTTCCAGCATGGACGCCAGCTGTTGGGTGAATACGGTAAGGGAATCCAGCTTGAGCTTGTATTTCTTGGCCTTTTTCTCGTACGCCTTTTCTTTCGCAAGCCGTTGAGACTCCCAGAAACTTACGGATTTAGCCTTTTTCTGGTGCCTTAATCCTGTTCCTGAACTCTTGGTGGATGACTGTGTCGTTAGTAATGGCATAATCAGCACTAACTATATACGGCCAAAACTGCGGAAACTTTGATGTGTGATAGCGCTTATTTGCCTTTAGGCTCAATTGCCTATAAGTTCTTGGGTTTCCGGATCGGAAACGCCCCAATTTCGGCTTCAGGCTATTCTTTTCCCTTAATCGGAATCCCTTAGCCTCTCTTGATGCCTATTGCCCAGCTTTACTGAAACCTGGTGCGGGTAGACGGAATCGAACCGACGCGGCCAGCTTGGAAGGCTGGAGTTCTACCACTAAACTATACCCGCTTTTTTGTAGGGAGGTCCTAAAATCGGCCGCTTTCCCATTGGGTCAAGCCCATTCTGAAGGGCTTTTCAAGAGCTCATCCGAGAAGTCTCCTTCAGCCGACCTACCTTTTGCAAGATCTAGTGCCATCGAAACGCTTGTTCGAATTCACGTAATAAAATCTAGGCTTAGCCGTGCCTGCTAAATCGCATGTTGCCATCTCCTCAATGGATCCTACAGCTTTGTACGCGGATAATTGTAGCGAGAAATTAAATACGCAGGTGTTATCGAAGATTCCAATACAAGCGTAAATTGCATTTGAAATCGTTCATAAATCAAAGCGAGGAATATTGGCTCCAATTTGCGGATCGACTTGGAATATTCTATCGCTTTTATCGCTGGAGTGATCGTCATACTAGGTCATTTCCTCATAGCGTCCCAGGTTATTGGATAAGTATAATCTCCTAGCATGCTGTCGAGATCGTGCCAATTGACAATAACTGGTTTTATAGTAGTATGTTAGCGGGTTTAGGATTCCGATTGGAAATACATCTCCTCGGAGATGGCTAGGGTAACAGCAGGCTATACTTCCATCGGAAACTTTAGCTCACATACAAGAGTTGGATTCCTGAGCCGGCGGTGCAGATCGCCGGCTCTTCCATTTTATTTGGTAACTATCCTTGTACTCGACTTGGGCTTTCAATGATCGGCCCTTCAAGTGAATCATTTTCGAACCACTTTCACGAGTTCCCTCCGTTCTAATCTTTAGTTCTGTATTCAAGATTGAGATTCGAATCTCTCGAGCCCGGCTTTGGTAGCTCGAAACCGAGTTTATAGCAAAGCCTTCCCTCGCCTCGGTTTGGTTTCTTTTCAGGAAACACATTCTCAAAATCAGGGTCGAAATAGAGGTCATTATTTTTTATGATGGCTAGGGTAAGGAGAGATAATTTAGAGCCGTCGATGTTGTTGAAGGGCGAATTCGAAGGCTTCGAAACCTGTGAGCAGCGTGTGCGTAATTCGGATCCTGCGAAAATCGCAGAAGAGCTCCTGGCTTTGAGGTCTTCCTTGCACTCGCTTACGACTCGGAACTACTACGCAATCAACGCCTTAAAAGTGGCTCACATGCGAGTTAAGCTGCTCGAAAACAAAATATCCAAAAACGATTTGGAATTGCCCGGAAAGTCTACGCCGCCTGAAGACGCTGACAAACAGGATCTCGTCGTTCACTACAACGTAGAGTAGGCAAACAGTCCCAAAGGAATTTTGTATCAGCTGGCTTATTACAAAGCCAGATGCGTTTGTCGCCCTTCCCGGTTTCACAAACCTTTCTTTAATCGAGGCGGATTTGGAATTTGAATTTGCAACCAGCCAGATCTTCTAGAGAGTGAATTTCCTATGGCTGAAAAAGTTGAATTCAACCTGCCTGAAAATCTTGGTGAGCTAAAATCTACTCTTCGGTCCGTTCTTTGGGGCGCTTTTGTATTGGCTCTGATTGCCGCGGCGTTCACCAGTTTCTATACGGTTCAAGCCGACTCTCAGGGGGTCGTTTTGCGTTTTGGAAAATACATCAAGACTGTTGACCCTGGGTTGCGGTTTAAATTTCCTTTCGGTATCGATCGCGTCGCGATTGTCCAGGTGCGGCGTCAATTGACCCAGGAATTCGGCTCCGGGACTCCTGGCGCGACTAATCCCAGTCAGTACTCCAGTTCTCGAGCCGAGCAAGAACAGGAGCGGAGCATGGTCACCGGAGACAAAAACGCCGCCAGTGTGGAATGGGCTGTCCAATTTCGCATCCGCGATCCAAAACTCTACCTATTTAACGTTCGCGAGCCTCAGGAAACCCTGAGAGACGTTTCAGAGTCGGTAATGCGTACTCTGGTTGGCGACCGGACCGTTGATGAGGTCATCACCATTGGCCGTCAAAGCATCGAGAGCGATGCCAAGGTCCAGATGCAGGAATTTGTTAACCGATACGAACTCGGGTTGAGCATCGACCAAGTACAACTCCGGGGTGTCAATCCGCCTCCACCGGTTCAGCCATCGTTTAACGAAGTAAATCAGGCCCAGCAGGAAAGAGAAAAACTCATCAATCAGGCCAATGGTGAGTACAACAAAGTGATCCCCAGAGCAAAGGGTGAGGCGGAGCAGAAAGTTCAGTCTGCCGAGGGTTACGCGTTGAAACGCGTAAATGAAGCAGAGGGCGATGTTGCCCGTTTCAATGCGGTTTTCGAGGAGTATTTGAAAGCTTCGGAGGTCACAAAGCGACGGCTCTATCTGGAAACCATGCAGTCCGTGGTAGAAAATCTCGATCGCAAGATCGTCATCGATGATGACGCCAAGAGCATTCTTCCTTTGCTCCAGCTCAATTCTAACCAGGGAGGTAATTAATCATGGCTAAATTTGGAGGTTTTATTTTTCTGGTGTTAATCATCGCGGGAATCGTGGTGCTGTTTTCGTCCGCTTTTGTCGTTTCCGAGACCAAGCAAGTTATCATCACTCAGTTCGGTAAACCGGTTGGAGAGGCGATTACCGAGGCGGGTCTGCATTTCAAAACTCCTTTTATCCAGGACGTTAACGAATTCGAAAAACGGGTCCTTTCTTGGGACGGAGCTCCTGAACCCATTACCACGAAGGATAAGACCTACATTGTAGTGGATACATTCGCTCGTTGGCGTATCAGCGACGTTAATCAGTATTTTCTGCGTATCCGTGACGAACGTAGAGCCCTTTCGCGACTGGATCAGATTTTGGGAAGCGAAACGCGCAATGCGATCGCCAAACACGATCTCATCGAGGTTATCCGTACCACTAAGGGGCGTGTCCCCGATTCGGATGTGTCGATCACAGGCGATTCCGAAAACATTGGCGTTTTAACTCCGATTGAGAAAGGCAAGGGAACCATAGAGGAAGAAATCCACACTGCGGCTGCCCCCAAGCTTCTCGAGCTAGGTATCGAACTTCTGGATATTCGTTTCAAGCGTGTGAATTACAATGAAACGGTTCGCCGTGGCATTTTCGAGAGGATGATTAGCGAGCGCAGGCAGATAGCCGAGCGCTTTCGATCCGAAGGCGCTGGCGAGGCCGCTAAGATAATCGGTAGAAAAGAGCGCGACCTGCAGGAAATCGAGTCCGAAGCCTACAAGCGGGTTCAGGAAATTCGAGGCAATGCTGACGCTAAAGCGACCGAGATCTATGCCAAAGCCTTCAACCAAAGCCAAGAGTCAGTCGAGTTCTACGAATTCTTGAAGACGCTTGAGTCTTACGAGCAAATGATGAGTCGGGATACAACCGTTGTCCTTACGACTGACAGTGACATCTTCAAGTACTTGAAATCGATAGATCCCAATCAATGAGCTGTTTGGATCGCGTGTTGAGGGATGCTGCCTACTCTTAAAGTTATCTTCGGGCTTTGTCTGGCAGTCGCTGTCGGGATGAGCTTAGCCCTGGGATTCGATTGGCTAGTAGTTAGGTTAGGGGACAGGATTGCCGTAGGGCGACCCTCTTTGGCCTTGCCCGCTAGCTATGGTGAGAATTCAGCATCCAGCGAGCCGATTATCCAAAATTTGGATATAAATGATCTCGATTTGATCAACCCGAGCGCGGTCCTCATCGGAGACTTCATTGCCGAAACGGACCCTGAACGTCGTCTGTGGCAGTTGAGGCAACGGATTGAAAGTGCTTCAATTGAATCCTTGCAGGAGCTTTTTATCGAGGCGCTTTCATACGACCTTGAGGATCGGCTTGTTTTCCAAATAGCGGGGATAGCGTTAAAGAAAATCGCTCAGCAAAATGCGGCTGCCAGTGTTGAGCTACTTTTCGCCTTATCGCCTGCCGAGAAAGAAAAGCTGGCTTGGGCGGTCGCCAGTGGCTGGGCTGTAGATGATGGCAGATCCGCTTGGGATTGGATCTCCACAGCCTGGATTGATCCGTTGGGGAACTTTATCGATCGCGATTTGCAAAATCGTCTGCATCGCGAGGCGCTCGACGCTCTGATGTTGGAGAATCAGGACTACCAGTTGGCTGCCAGTCTCGCTTCAACCGTTACTGAACCCGATCTTAAAAAAAGCCTGGCGGATCTGATTGCCTTTCGCGTAGTCAGCGACAATCCAAGCGCAGCGCTAGATCGTATCGATTTTGCCAGCAACGATTATTTGGATACGGCCATTATGGATGCTATCGTTGATGAATGGGCCCAGCGTGATTCATTTGGAGCCAAGAATTGGACCCTTGAAAACGAGCCTCAAGTATCGACGAGAGGGGCGAGGATTATCGCTAAAAATCTTTTTTTGAGCGAAGCGATGGAGGTGCTTAGCAGTTTTCATCAAAATCTTACAAGCATACCTAAAAAGGACTCTGTGGCTGCGGAAGCCACGAGACTGCTTGCTCGAAGGGATCCCGCCTTTTCAGTGGATTGGTTGCATTCCATTCAGTCGCCATTCATCAAGCGCGAAGCGACTTACGACGCTTTGTATGAGATTGGCCATGACAGTTTCGAGTCTACAATTCAGTATGTAGATCTTGCTTACGCCTCTTTAACTCCAGAGAGGGAGTCGACCCTTTACGCCGCTCTGGAAAGCTGGTCTCGCGTGGACGCTCAGATCGTTGCAAACTACCTGGATTCCGGTCAATCAGGCATGCCGTCCATAGCCGTTCTTGCCCTAAAAGAGTCCCTAGGTATCCAATAACAGCGGCTTAATTATTTGGGTTGGATCAATTCGTGCGCGGAGAGTAAGCAATAAGGACTTTGCTGACAGCGTCTAATACTCTTTTGGCCGTGATTTGCTTCATGCAGGTAAATGCTCCATTGCAAGTGGGGCGGCGATGGCAAGGTGAACATTCCAGGTTGTCGTAAAGAATTAACGTCTTTTCAGTCTCCCCTTTCAGGTAGGGTCTCGTTGAGCCCCAAATGGCCACAGTTGGCGTATTCATGGCTGATCCGAGATGCGTCATACCGGTGTCGACTCCGACTAGAAATTCGGCCATCTCGATGATACAAGCCCCTTCGATCAAGGATGTTCGGCCTGCCAGCGAAACGACGTTTGTTTTGTCGATCATTTCGAATCGCTTAGCTAGCTCTACGTTGTCAGGACCGCCAAGAATTAGAATCTTTAGTTGATACTTGGAAATCAGTTTTGGAAGAAGCTCCTGCCAGTGTTCTTCAAACCAATGCTTTTGAGGTCGCGTAGTAAAAGGGGAGATGACAGCGAATTTTCCGTCGATTTCCTCTTCCCTGAGTTTCGCTTTGGCTTGCTTTCGCGTTTCCTCAGTTGGACAGATACTCATCGGCATATGCTCGGAAGGAATTCCTATGTGGGCGACTAGCTGACGGCTTTCCGCGCTGATCATTTCGTATTCGTAATCACGTTCGAAAGATTCCGTCATGAAAATCTGGCTACGCTCCTTGGATTTAAAGCCAACGCGCCTCTTGGCTCCGCTGACCCATGCCCAGAAGGAACTTTTCAGCAAGCATTGGGCATCCAGAACGAGATCGAACTTTGGATTTCTCAGCCTTTTGCGGAAAGCGAGCATACTTTGAATCAGTCTTATCCAGCGAAAGCTTTTGAATAAACGATTCCATTCACTGCGATCCCAAATGATGACCTCGTCAAGCTGTGGATTGTTTTCGAGCAACTCTACGACTCGGGGTTCAGCTAACCAGGCTAATTGAGAATCTGGATACTGCTTCTTTAGAGCGGGAATGAGAGAAGTGGCCAGAATCACATCTCCTATCGCGCTCATCTTGATGATCAGAATTCTCATAAGTCACCGTTCGGCTAAAGAGCACTTTGCCAGGCGAGGTCAAAGCAGCCAGCCAAAATTTCCTTATCAAAATAGAAGTTCTTCACTCCTAGTTTCCCATAGAGCCCGTCATCTCGCTGTCCGAAACGCAGCCTTGATCTGTTTGGGCTGTCTGGCTTTGCTCCGTCGATGGTCTTTAGCTCGCCGATTTTTCTTTTCGGCTTTCTGCCTTTAATCCTGCTTGGCTACTTCTTTGCAGGCAAGTCTGGTCGCAACCTGTTTTTGCTAGTAGCCAGTCTCTTTTTCTACGCCTGGGGCGAGCCGATCTTTGTGCTGCTACTTATTTTCTCCATACTGGCCAACTATGGTCTGGCACTACGATTGCGAGGGTCTAGTGGCGAGGGCCGGAAAATCTCCTTTTGGGTCGTAATCAGTCTCAACCTCGGCCTGCTTTTTCTATTCAAGTATTTGCCGTTTGTCGTAGGAAATCTACAGCTGGCGCTTGAGAGTTGGGGGCTAGGCTCTCGGTCTTCTTTTGCTTGGGTGGACAGTTGGCCGGCTATGCCGATCGGCATCTCTTTTTTCACATTTCAAGCTCTCTCGTACGTGTTTGACGTTACGCGAGGCGTGTGTCCCGTTCAACGCAATCCTCTGAAACTTGGCTTGTATATCGCCATGTTTCCTCAGCTTATCGCCGGTCCGATTGTTCGTTATTCCGAAATACGCCAGCAGATTGATGAGCGTCATTGGAATTTGGATTCATTTAGCCAAGGAGCGATAAGATTCACGATCGGTCTCGCGAAAAAGGTTCTCGTCGCCGATACGGTTGCTCGGGTGGCGGAGGTCTATTTTTCCATTTCTTCGGATGCTCTATCCACACCCGCTGCTTGGATTGGGGTTCTTTGCTTTGCGGTTCAGATCTATTTCGATTTTTCCGGCTACTCGGATATGGCCATAGGCATTGGAAAGATGCTTGGCTTCCGTTATCCCGAAAATTTTAACTATCCTTACATTTCTAGAAATGTAAGGGAGTTTTGGAGACGCTGGCATATGACTCTATCTCGTTGGTTTCGGGACTACCTGTACATCCCTATGGGTGGCAGCCGAGTGACTTCCTGGAGGATGGGTCTAAACCTGCTCACCGTTTTCGTCCTTTGCGGGTTGTGGCATGGAGCAAGCTGGAACTTCCTCATCTGGGGGCTGTTCCACGGAGTTTTTATGTCGTTGGAGCGCACTAAGTTTGGAAGCTTTCTCGAATCGCTACCGAGGATTGCTCAACACTTCTACCTTTTGATGGTTGTACTGGTAAGTTGGGTATTCTTTCGCAGTGAAACGGTTTCCGGAGCCTTCAGTTACCTAGCCGTCATGTTTACCTGGCAAGGTGGCGATCCTTTGGTTTCCTCCTTGTCAAGGCACCTTGGCAACGATGCTCTCTTGGCCCTCTCTGTCGGCGTTATCCTTTCCTCTCCTTTTGCTTTGAATTTAGCTAGAGGGATTCAGGGACGCGTTATTCGAACTTCTTGGCAGGCCAGTTTGGTTCAAAGAATCGGAGCCCTGTTACTCCTAGCCGTTTCCGTCTTGGTTGTGGCCAGTAACGCCTATAGCCCTTTTCTTTATTTCAGATTCTGATGACTGCCAAACAATCCTTCCCGATTCTTTCTTTGGCGTTTATCGTTTGTTTTGTGGGCATCATTTCACTGCCATTGGTAACCATGCCATTCTCTTGGCTTACGGTCGAGTCTGCCGAGAAGCGAAGCGCCAACGCTTGGCCAACGTTTTCCGATTTATTCTCCGATTCGTATCCAAGTGTTCCACGCAGATTTGAGGACGCCTTCAATGATCGGTTCGGTATGAGAATCGAGATGTCGCGTTTATTTAAACAATCCTTGTTTCATTTGAATCTGATGGGCTCTAGCCGTACCCAAGTCGTCCAAGGAAAGAAGGGCTGGCAATTCTATACTTCGAGCGGTTACGAAGACACTCTGCAAATCTACAGTGGCGGGTTGGATTTCGGGGAGAGCGAGCTCAGCAGGATGACGGAGACGCTTCTGGTGTGGCAGAACTGGCTGGAGGAGCGCGGCGCCCGCTTCTACTATCTTTCGCTTCCCAACAAAGTGTCCGTTTATTCTCAATA
This sequence comes from Opitutaceae bacterium, assembly GCA_028284385.1. Classification (GTDB taxonomy): domain Bacteria; phylum Verrucomicrobiota; class Verrucomicrobiia; order Opitutales; family Opitutaceae; genus JANQRT01. The sequence goes on from JANQRT010000050.1 coordinate 54,955, forward strand.
CAAGCCAGACTACCTAGATAAGAATCCCAATGGGACGCGTACGGAAAAGCTCCTTTTCCATCTTCAAAAGGCAGGGGTACGAGTGCTCAGTCCGGTCGATGTTCTTCAGGCTCTATCTAAGGAGAGCGATTTGCTCTATTTTAAGTGGGACACGCACTGGACACTTCTCGGTTGTTATCATGCTCATTTGGATACATTGGAAGCGTTGGCGGATGATTTTCCATCCCTCGCCAATTACGAGAGGCCAATATACACTTTCGATGTAGGTACGAAATATGGAGGTGATCTGGTAGATATGCTGGGAATTGGAGGAACGCATCGCGATCACCTCGTCAGCGTTTTCTTAGACGGTAAGCCCTTGCCTAACATACAAGAGCAAGTTCCACTCTCCTATGGCGATAGGGTAACGTTGAAATGGGGAGATCCCTCTCTCCCGACCGCCATGATCTTTCATGATTCCTTCATGCTCTCGATGGGATCCTTCCTTTCCATGAACTTTGGCGAGACCACCTATGTTTTTGATGATAAATTGGATTCCGCGCTTATTGAAAGCGAGGGGCCTGATATTGTCATTTTCGAACAAGTGGAGCGCTTTGCCCACCAATTGCTAGAACTCCCTCTGCCCCCGTTGGAATAGTTTTATCGATTTTGGCGTTCGCCGGACTTTTTGCTTAACAGTCGTTTGTTAAGCTTCATAGTTTCTCGCATGTACGAATTAGAAGGCACCGTTAAGCTCATCGAGGATACGCAGACTTTTTCGAGCGGCTTCAGCAAGCGCGAGTTTGTGGTCACCTCCGATGAAAAATATCCGCAGGATGTTAAATTCGAGTGCACCAAAGAGAAAATCGAGATGCTCGACAAGGTTCGTTCGGGAGATCGCGTCAAGGTCAGTTTCAATATCCGAGGTAACGAATACAAGGGCCGCTATTACGTGAATTTGCAGGCATGGCGGATAGAAGCCTCTGGAGGGGAAGTCGATGGTTCGTTGAGTGACGTTTCTGGAGAAGCAGTGTCCCCTGCCGGCAATCTCGACGATATCGAGGATTCGCCTTTCTGAAGACGGATCTGCCTAATCGGGTCGCTTCCATTCTGAAGCGTTCAGTTCCTTGAACGAGGACAGGATTTTCCGGCAAACGTAGACCCAGCAAAAAACAGTCTTGGCTTCTACAATTTTCGCTCGAGCGATCACTCGCTCATAAACGCTGTTGCTTCCCGGTTCGAATCCTTCCCAGGCATCCATTTTGCTGAAGGTTTTAATTCCGACAGGCAGTTCCAGGATTTCGCCCTTAATCCAATTTGCATTCCTATCCCATGCCTTTCCTCCATCTTCGTTATGCACTTGTTTCCAATCGGCGATAGGATCGTTAGTAGCTCTCAGCAAAACGGTCTCTTGGGGTATATGAAGAATTGGATAAGCGTCTTCTATTTCGAATAGCCTGCCGGGCATTTCCGCTTTAAGAACCGAAACAGGTTTTGGGCAGTAGCGATCATGTTCTGGATGCCCGCTCATAAGCGTTCCATAGGCGAAGAGGAATTGAGTATCCATTTATCTAAGATCCTTAAAGATTTTTGTGATTTGAGCTGTATCTGCCGGACAAGTACCTTTCGGTTGTAATCCGCTCTATGAAACAGGTGTGAACTTAAGGTAGTTCTACCCTAGTTTACCCCCTTTTGATTTGATCCTCGTTTAGAGCAAGCTACGGTCCAACATGCCATTTCAAACTAATTGGTCAAAAATGAGCCTCCTTCCTTGCAATAAGTGAAACTGATGCCTCGTTCTTGACCGTAATAGCAGGTTATTCTTAGGCGATACTTGTTACGATTCCAACATGAGCTCCCTCCAAACCCGTCCGTTTTCCGTTTTACCCCGTTCAGCTCGAATCCTTCTCTTTACCTTCTATTTCTATACCTGGTTGTTGAGAGATGGGTTTGCAGAGGATCACATTTCCGTAAAGTGGCAGGACTACAGCGAAGATGACGACCGTATACGTGTTATTTCTCGATATCTTGGAGTAGAAAAGGAGATCAATTCGAGCTTTACGCTTAAAGCTCATGGAGTTCATGACGCGATCTCGGGAGCCACGCCCACCGGAGTTCCTGCCGAGGATGGCGTAGAGGTTCCACTCAGCAATCTGACGGACCAGCGAACCTCAGGCGTAGTTGATCTGGTATGGACCAAGGATATCCATTCCACTTCGTTTCAATATGCCCACAGCAAGGAAAGCGATTTCCTTTCCCGGGGCTATTCGTTTTCAACAACAACCGAATTAAACAAGCGGAACACGGGCATCAACTATGGCGTTTCTTTTATTAATGATCTGATCAGTCCCAGCTTTTTCGATCGCTCGAAACAGAAAGACAGCTGGGACTATTTCTTGGGCGTCAGTCAAGTAGTTGATCCCAACACTGTTGTCGCTCTGAATTTCACCTACAGCGTCTTTGACGGCTTTCTTAGCGATCCTTACAAGATCGTTCTTCAGGAAACCGAGATCCTTCCTGGCCTTTCTCTGCCCCTTACCTTTCAGGAAAATCGCCCCGACAATCGCATTCGCCGGATCTGGTACACCAATGTGAAGCGTTTCTTCCCTGAAATCAATGGAAGTCTCGATTTCGGCTATCGGTACTTCAGCGATACATGGGGAATCGACAGTCATACCTTCGATTTCGAATGGTATCAGAAATTTGGGGAACGCTGGATTGTTCGGCCAAACTATCGTTATTATAAGCAATCCGCGGCCGACTTCTACACATTGGATTTGACAGGCGAACCGTTCGCGGCGACCGAAGAGCCCAGTGGGCTAGCTCCCTTCTATTCAGCCGACTACCGATTAGCTAAGATGGATACGAGTTCCTATGGACTGAAAGTGATTTTCAAGATAAACGAGACCTTCAGCCTGGATGCGGCCTTCGAACGATATGAGATGGAGGGCCGCGATGGGAAAACGCCCCAGTCCGCCTTCCCCGATGCCGATATACTTACCTTAGGAGGTGTATTTTGGTTTTAACGACACAATGCGATCCCATGAAGATCGATGCGTCACTCTCCTTCGATGCCTCCCAGGAGCTCTACGCGGTGGCTTTCCGTGCTATGGGTACGAATTGCTCCATTAAATTTGCCGAAGCGGATCGGAATCGAGCCGAGAATTTCGCTCGAGAAGCCGTTCAATGGGTAGCCAATTTTGAGACCAAGTATTCACGATTTCGAGACAGTAGTTTGATTAGCCAGATTAATCGCAATGCAGGTAAGGCTTGGGTGGAAATCGATCCCGAAGTTGAGTCGATTTTCGCGATTTGCGACGATCTGCATTTCATGACTCAAGGGGTTTTAGATCCAACTATGCTGCCTTTGATCAAACTGTGGGACTATCATCAAACCCCTTCACGCATTCCGACCGATGATGAGGTGAACGAGGCCCTCGGACTGGTTGGCTGGAAAAAAGTGGAAAGAAAGTCCGGAGCTATTTTTCTGCCAAGAGAAGGCATGTCGCTTGATTTGGGAGGCTTTGGGAAGGAATACGCGGTTGATAAAATCGCGGCTATGGCAGTGGGCTATGGATTGACTTGCTGTTTGGTGGATTTCGGTAGAGACATTCACGCAGTAGAGTCCCCGCCCAAAGCCCCTGCCTGGCATATCGCGTTGGAAAATCCTGAAAACCCGGATACGCCCTGGACTAGCGTAGCTGCATGCAATCTTGGTATTGCCACCTCTGGCGATTATTGTCGTTTCTTTGAAAAGAATGGGCAGCGCTATGGGCATATTATCGACCCGCGAAACGGTAGGCCGATAGCCAACGCGATTCTCGCAGTTAGCATCCTGGCTAACTCCTGCCTTGAAGCAGGCGTTTTGTCCACAGCCGCATTTGTCTTAGGCGAGGAGGAAGGGATAAAGCTAATTGAAGGAACTTTCGGAGCGGAAGGATGCTTCGTATTTAATAATGGAATACAGCAAACATCGAATTTTTATCAGCATGTCGTACAATAGAAGAGATAATAAAATGAAGCCTGCCATTAGTTTATTCCAGGTCGGAACACGTCTTAGCCTCCTGGCCTTCTTTCTAATCGCCAGTTTCGTGCCCAAGGCGATTGCCAGCGAGTGGTCCAGCGATGCGGAATTGCCGGATCTCGGAGAATTCGAACTGGTTGGCGAACTGCCCGAAATCGAGGGCAATGTCGTACTGATCGATTTCTGGGCTTCCTGGTGCGCCCCTTGCAAAGCCTCGTTCCCATCAATGGAGGAGGCGTATCAAAAATATAAGGACGAAGGCTTCCGTATCGTAGCAGTGAGTGTCGATAGCAAGGCCAAGAGTATGGAAACGTTCGTCAAGAGAATGAAGCCAAGCTTTTCTATTGTCCATGATGCAAAGCAGAAGCTTGTTTCCAGCGCGGGTATAAAGGTAATGCCGACTTCCTTCCTCGTAGATAGAAAAGGACGTATTCGATTTACCCATCTGGGATGGCAAGGCAAGGAATCAGCCGTTAAGCTAATGGCTGAGATAGAAGAACTTCTAGCGGAGGAGGCTCCATGAAGAATCGTCTGCTCTGCCTCCTGTTTTTTTGCATTGGCTTTTTGCTAACCGGATGCGCGACGGTCGAGCCGTGGCAGAAAGGAAATCTCGCCGACTACACAATGCGTTCCGATCGCGATGAGCTAGCTAGCGTGATGACATCGCACATACAATTTTCTCGCGAAGCGACTACAGGTGGCGAGGGGGTTGGCGGTGGCGGCTGCGGTTGTAATTAATTTTCCACTACTTATCAAAACGTTACTAACTGACTCGAAAAATGGATACCATGCTGATTAAAATCAAGATTGCCCGCTACCAGATGGCGATCTTCATGCTGATGATGCTCTTGCAGCGCATGCCGCTGGTAAAGCATCTGCTTAAATTCGACAAGGCGTTAAGCGCTCCATTGGCCAATGCCATTCGCTCCACAACAGTAGTGGCCTCTTCGCTGGGAATCTTTCATGCGTATTCTGGGGCAACCACTTTTACTACTAATCCGGTAAGCCCTGCGTCTGGAAAAGTAGGCGAACAATTCGACCTAGCCTTTACTATCACGGGAACTCCTGACCCTGTTCGCTCCTGGACCGTTACAGGAAACATTCCTCCAGGCCTTTCTGTACCGAGCCTAAATGGTCAGGTTCTAAATCTCGCGATCGGTCAAATTTCGGGCATCCCTACCCAAGCTGGTACTTTTCAAGTCAATTTGCAGCCTTGGGACCGTCTTAATAACACCGGCGATACAACGAGTCCATTTCCGGTCACTATTAACATTGCCAATGCCGATCCGCCGCCTGTCCCCGAATTCACGACACAGCCTGAATCGATCTCCGTCAATCCAGGCTCTACTGCGGTTTTCTTTGCGGAGACTAACTCGACGGCAGCTGTCCAGTGGTTCAAGGATGGGGTCGCTTTAGCAGGCGAAACGAATCTCTCGCTGATCATCGAAAATGTAAGTAATTCAAATGCAGGCTCTTACACGGTTACGCTTAGCAATAACGCTGGGTCTGCAGATTCGACGCCTGCTTTGCTGACGGTTGATTTCTTAGGAAGCTCCAAGCTCGTCAATCTTGCCAACCGAGGACTGGTTGGAACGGGAGATAGTATAATGATCGTCGGTTTTAATCTTCGAGGCGAAGGAGCTAAGAACATTCTGGTCAGGGCTTCTGGTCCTGCTCTGCAAAACGCTGACACTCCTGTTGAAGGAGCGATGTCTGACCCTACGCTCACGGTCTTGCCGCTTTCCGGGCAGAACTTCCAGTCCGTGACCAACGACAATTGGGAAGACGCTCCCAATGTCGCGGATATTGTAGCTGCTACTGCGAACTTCGGATTGGACGCCTTTGCCGACGGAAGTCTCGATTCCGCGATCCTGGCGGAAATGCCAGAAGGTTCTTACGGAGCTCTGCTTAGCGGTGTTGGGGGCACGACTGGTGTGGGCCTGCTTGAAGTAGTGGATGCTGAAACGGGCGAGCCGATCAGCTTCAACAATCTTTCTACCCGTTCATTTGTTGGAGATGGCGACAATGTCATCATTCCTGGTTTTATCATTCAGGGCGATGTCGGCAAAACGGTTATCATTCGGGCTCTTGGGCCCGATCTTATTACTCGAGGCGACCCCATCTCCCCTGATGACGTTTTACAGGATCCGACGCTCACTCTTTTCCGGCTTTTTCCATCGTTTGCGGTGGTTGCGACCAACGACAACTGGGACGAAAGTGGAAACAGCGATTTAATCCTGAGTAGCTTTGTCGAAGCTGGGGCGACCGCATTGCAGATTGGCTCTAAGGATTCAACGATTCTCGCTACGCTTTCTCCTGGAAACTATGGCGCTGTGACCTCTGGAGTCGAAGGTTTGATTGGCATAGCTTTGGTCGAGGTGTTTGAGGCCGATTAGTAACGAGTCGCTTGCTTCTAGCGTCTTGAATGGAATGAAGTACTGGAGGATAAAGACTCAGTTGCTGCGTTATCAGGCTGCTATCATGCTTCTTGCCCTGCTCCTGCAACGTTCTCCGATTTTCCAGTACATTCTTCATTTGAAAACCAGTCTTGAGCGACCTATTGCCAGGATCGTTCAAACGACATCGATTGCGGCTGCATCGCTTGGAGGATTTCATGCGGTTTCGGGAGCCACGCGTTTCTCGACCCAGCCTGCGGGGCCATTCGAGACGAGAGCCGAAGAAAGTTTCTCAATGTCCTTCACCGTACTAGGGTCGCCTGCCAACCCCGCCTCTTGGCTGATCGAAGGGGAAATTCCTCCAGGCTTGAGCGTTACCAGCAATTCAGGCGATTCCTTGATCAACAATGGAATCAATGGGCGAGTCGTGGTGGTGAGTGGCGTTCCCACATCCTCTGGCATTTATACTTTTACGGCCCAGGCATTTAAAGAGGCCAATCTTACGGGTGATACCGATGGGGTTAAAAATCCATTGGCCATCATGGTTACGGAAGCTCTTCCGCCTTTGCCGGAAGTCTTGGTTCATCCGCTATCGATAACGGTTCGCCCAGGCGGAATCGCCGTTTTCTCTATTACTCCAAATGAGGCGCCTTCTAGCATTACCTGGTTTAAAAACAATATTCCTATCCCTGGGGAAACGAGCGAAACATTGATTCTGGAGAATGTGGGTAGCGCTAATGGAGGGTCCTATGTGGCTTCTCTGTCCAACGAATCCGGTACGGTGCTTTCCGATGTCGCAACGCTTAGCGTGGTTGAGAACGGAACTTCAACTATGGTGAACATCGCCAATCGAGGATTGGTGGGGACGGGTGACGATATCATGATCGCCGGATTTACGATTGCCGGGACCGGTTCCAAGAGGATCCTTCTTCGAGCTTCGGGGCCTGCTTTACTTAACGCGGATCCTCCAGTGAGTGGATTTTTGGCAGACCCTTCCTTGTTGGTTGTAGGGAATGGCGGATTTGAAGCGCTTTCTAACGACAATTGGGAGGATGCTCAAAACGTCTCTGAAATTTCCTCCGCATTCTCGACCGTGGGTGTCGACCCGTTTGCCGAGGGTAGCAAGGATGCCGCAGTGCTAGCCGATTTCCCTGCTGGTTCCTATGGGGCGATTTTAAGCGGGGTCAATGAAGCGACCGGAGTCGCCTTGATTGAGGCGTTTGATGCGGATACCGGATTGCCGATCAAGTTGATCAATCTGTCTACGCGTTGTGTGGCTGGCGATGGCGACAATGTGGTTATCCCAGGATTTGTGATACAAGGAGATGTAGCGAAGACTGTTATTATTCGGGGTGTTGGGCCCAACCTAATCGGTCAGCCTGGAGGTCCGGCGGCGGAAACCATTCTGCAAGATCCCAGTATGACCCTGTTTCAGACCTTTCCTGTTTTCCGGCAATTAAGTTTCAACGACAACTGGGATGAGAGTGGCAATGCGGATACGATCACTACGTTATTCCAGCAAGTAGGAGCCAGCGTTCTTCCAGACGGAGCGAAAGACGCGGCTATTGTGGCGACTCTGCCTCCAGGAGGCTATGGGGTTGTGACGAGGGGAGCGGGAGAGGAAACCGGCATCTGCTTGGTGGAGGTGTTCGAGGCCGATTAGGATCAAAGTAGGCAGGCATCAGTGGTCAATTGGCAGATTGAACTAACGACTGTCTACTGCCGACTAAAAACTTTCTCAGACACCCCCGAAAAGATCTTCCAAGCTTCGTTCAGCTTTTATGGATACAGCTCGTTTTTCTTTGGCGGACAAGGCGAGGGCGTCGAGCATCTTCATCAAAGTAAGACCCTGTTTGCCTGTGTTTTGCGGCTCCCTCTTCTCCTTGATGGCATCGATAAACTCGCGAGCCTGCCTCTTGAAGGTTTCTTCTTGTTCGACCGCCTCTGCGTAAGATTCGATATCGATGTCTTCTCTCGGTCTTACGTGTATCTTTTCGCCGGATACCATGTCTATTGAAGCTTTGCTACCAAATACTTGGAGTTGATGGACGTTGGACGAGTCTCGAAGTGTTCTTGGACCCTCGATGTGCGTCAGGAACGAAGTCTCGTAGGTCAGCGTCGCTCCGTTCTTGAAACGGACCATTCCGAAAGAGGAATCCTCCGCCGCATCGTCGGGATCGCTCATCTCGTTTTTCATGAGAAGATTGTGGGCGCTAGCAAAAGCTTCCACAGGATCAGGGCATCCAATGGCAAACCAGAGCGAATCGATTATATGGATACCAATATCAAGCAAGGCTCCACCACCACGCTCGACGCTGCCGCGCCAGCTGTCCGGCTCGAATGGCCACCACCCCCACTGCCACTTCGCGCTTGCATGGTAGACTTCGCCTAGATTGCCCTCTTCGATCATTTTTCGAGCGTTTAGGAGCTCGTTAGAGAATCGTTGCTGCCTTGCCCACATGTAGGTTTTCCCGACCAGACCGGCTGTTGTTACGATCTGAGACATCTCTCGAGCATTGGTCGCTGGGGGTTTCTCGCTCAGCACATGGAGCCCTGCATCGAAAGCCTCGCTCACATGACGTTCGTGCAAGTTGGTTGGCGTCGTGATAACAATAGCGTCAATGTCTCCGGAGTGAACCAATTCCGAGTGCGATTCGAAACCCTTCTTAAACCCGTACGTATCGATCAGTCTATTACGAATCTCATCATCTAGATCTGCAACCCCGACCAGATCGACCCCCTCAGTTGTCGCAAAAGCCTCTGCATGTCGCTCCCCAAATCTCCCTCCTGATATTCCGATTCGAATCTTATCGCTCATAGCACCGATTCAAGTAGAGGTGCTGCCAATGGCAATGCTCTTGGCATTGATTCTACTCTAAATCGTAGAGCTCGATTAGGATATCCCTGGGTGGTTCGAAGCTTTGGCCGGCTTGGACGCCGTGCGTGCCCGGAGGAAGTTGAAGGATTATGGCAGCCGATCCTGAATCCTCTTCGAGGGGAAAGGCTCCTATGCGAGTTGATTGTTCTTTTATGGTGCCACCTATTTCGTCGTCCCAGTCGTCGTTGCGATCCACGAACTTGAAAACTCCTTCATCGTTCTTGGAATACACGGCTAGCTGAGGATTTTGAATGGGATTAGAAGATCCTTGTGTTTGCAGCTCTTGTCCAACTGCCCGTATTAACAGGGTCTTCGGATGTTGGCCAGTGATGACGAAACCCAAGGTAAGACCACGAAACTCGCTGTCAGTGGTACCTCTGACTGAGAGATTACGAAAAATGGCTTGGTTGCCATCATTATTGCGATCGTAAGCTTCAAGCAAAGCTATACCACTTAGACTACTGGGACTGAAAACTTGAAAGGCGTGGACTCCTGGTCCTAAGCTAGCGGTGGCTGAAGTTTCCTCAGTGTCCAAAAGGAATGGATACGCTCCCAATTCGGTTTCTACTTCAAGCAATTCGGGCGTGTTATTTTCCGCTGCGTGAGACTTTAGAAACTCGCCGTTTGAAAAAATGTTGATAGCTGGATCGAGGAGAACATCTTCCACTTCCCGATCGGGCAAACTCGGACCAGACGCCCGGATGAGAAGATTTGCCAGCTCGCCTTGATTGATGACAAAGCCACCCATGGGAGGTATCGCGCTTTCACTCACTTCGCCCAAGGCCGAAAAGTTCACTAGCTTCGAACCCGATGGGGTGACTACAACCGTAGCTTTGGCGCTTTCGAGCGTGCCTTCATTGGATGTAACTTGCAGGTGATATTGACCCGAGTCTTGAGAAGAGACGAATGGGAGAATGAAGTTAAAGTTATTTGCTCCTTCGATAGGAAGACCATCTTTATACCACTCGTATTCAGCATTTGGATCGTATGCTCCTAGACCTGCTGCGAGGAATATCGAATCTCCTGCAACGAGATTACGATTTTGAGGCTGTATCGTAAATCCTTGTGAAGGGATTTCCTCGAGACGCAGAAATGCTCCAACGGGAGTAGGGGGGTTGTCAACCGTGATGCACGTTCGATCATTCAGGCTATTGTTTGCAATGTATATTCTATTTTGAGGATCGACTCCAATGATCCGTCGCATTTCGCTATCACCTATAATGAGTCGATTTCGCATGTTCGGATCCTCTGATCCATCTGGATAGTATAGCGATAGCGCATCTATTTGGTCTCTGAGTATAACTATCCTTCCATCCCCAAGTTCGGCAGCGCTTAAAATCCTAAACGAAAAATCCCGAGGCAAATGAAACTTAGGTCTTAGACTGCCATTGGACTCAAGGAGATGCTCTCGTCTATCGTAAAACAAGGGCTCGTTTGCTTTTACTGGAAAAGGACCAAAAGGATTATACGTTTCGTTGTTAAAAGGATGTGTGGAAAGCGCTTTACCGCTTGGGAAAAGAAATTTCCAGTAATGAGCATCTCTTGCTAGAATGGATGCTGGCGAATAATCTGTATCCAGAATGCCATTGCTTGTTATTCGCAAAATTTGCGGAGCAAAGTGACCATCGGCTGAACTGAATATCCCAAATACGAGAATGCTCCCATCTTCTGATGCCTGCACAGCGTAGGCATTATCTTTGAATGCTTGAGACAAGGAGGTGAAGGAAATTTGGCCAAACTCCAAAGAAGAAACGATTTCGGTTAACAACTGGGTGTTTGTGTTAAACAGACTGATACTTCCTCCATTACCTCGATTTGCCAAATAGAGAACGATTCTACCGTCTGGCAGAAAATCGAAATCAACTACAGGGTCACCCTCCTCGTTCTCTGTAAAGACAGTAACCGAATTACCTTCTGTATCGAGTCGATTCAGCGACTCGCAGCCCAAGTAGTAAATTTCTCCGGAGTTCGATAGCTTTACCGACCTGACGTATGGGTCTTGGAAAGATAATCGCGATTTAAATGATGTATCCACTTCTCCATTTGGGTCTATCCTAGCGAGGTGATCTGTCGAATGCCCATTGATATAATTAAAATGCCCGGCAATGATTGTATTGCCATTATTGTCGAAATCCATGGACGCAATCGAACCTTGTATGGTCACCTGTAGATCTGGCTCTCTATCAATAATCGACGGCGAGTTATTCGTCAGCTCCAAGCGATGCAACCCACCCTTGTCGCTAAAAAACAGCATATTTCCCCGCTTCGCGACAATACTGGCTATGCCTTTCCACCTTAGCTCCAGGCCGATAATTTCGTACTGCTCTGCGACGATGCCATTGTTGTCGACTACCCGAATTACATAGCGGCTTGGACTATCTCCGACAAACTGTCCAAACGCATAATGATCCCCTTCCCAGGTGAACCTCTTGTGCGTCTGTCGCAAAGTTGTCTCATCGATTTGTGGAATCACGAGCTGAACCGTGCGACTATCCGGACCTGCGAATTGAGAGACTTGAAGCCTATTCCAATAGACATTTCCATTTTCGAAGACGTGGACGCTAGATCCACCTGTAATATAGCCAAGGTCTCCTTCCAATTGCGAAGCGGTACCATCGCTATTCACTATCCATAGTTGGCGAGTTGTTTGACCATCAATACGGCCACTTTTCACCACGAATGCCCCATCGGTTACGGTATCAGCGTACGCCTCAACTGGCTCAAGAATATCTCCCATATCGATAATCTGATCGAGGGCTCCATCGGGAGTTAGTCTCAGCATGCGATTGTTTTCATCGTCCAGATTCTCGATTACATACCAGTAGCCGCTTGGCGTCTTGACTCTTTGGATCAAATGAAGCGTGCGATCCAAGTTTGGTAGAACGGTTGCATCAATATTGCCATCCGCATCAAAGGTTAGATTGCGATCAATGCCACCTTCCTCATTCAGATATCCGCCAATCGACCAGAATTTGCCTGGTTCGACTTCCACGATTAAATCGAGTTTACCGAGAAACGAAAATGATGAGTCGACTTCACCATTAGGCTCTAAACGAATAATACCTGTATTCGGCTGATGGTTAATGAAAGTTGAATCTCCACCAATAAAGGTGCCTCCTAAGCTATCCAGTCCTTCAGAATCTCCTCCTAATAGTTGCGATGTAGTCGAACTCGTAAGGCTATAAGCAGAAACCATAAGATTGAAGTCTGGATCTATTCGCCAGGTTTGAGAATGGCCATAAGCTTGAAAGACCAAAAATAGGACCAGCCAACGAACCCTTTCAAAACTTTCTTTCCACACACTCCTCATGGATTCCAATAGTCACATTGCTTACGCTGGTCCAGTATGTCCATCAAAACCTCTTTTGGCCTAGGCTCGCAAAATTTCCTTGTGCAGGATCTGGCATTGTCAACGTCCAATCAGGTTCTCCATATTCAGTAGTAGTGAGCCTCCTCATACGAAACCTCTCTTTTCTCGATTGGCGTGATCTATCGTTGGATCTAGGAGCGGAGGAGATCGTTGCGATTATGGGAGACTCGGGCTCTGGAAAATCCCTTTTCCTTCGAGCGATTGCGGATTTGATTCTTTCGGAGGGGACGGTTGAGCATTTCGGCAAGAGCCGAGAAGAGTTCGAGCCAATCGACTGGAGGAAGAAAGTCGGGTTTCTTCCCGCTGAAATCTTTTGGTGGGAGGATAGGGTAGTGGATCATTTCGAAAAGTCGCCGCCGGCCGATTGGATGAAGCGATTATCTTTGGAAGAAGGATCCCTCGATTGGCAGCCTCAGCGACTCTCCATGGGAGAAAGGCAGAGGCTTGGACTGCTGCGGATGCTTGATCGGCGGCCCAAGGTCCTTCTGCTGGACGAACCGACCGCCAATCTCAACGAGTCCGCTACGGAGTCTGTCGAGTCCTTAATTCTTGAATACATTACTCGAAACGAAGCATCGGCGCTATGGGTGACTCATAGCGATCAGCAAGCGTCTCGCGTCGCTTCTAAGCGATACCGAATGCGTAACAAGCAGCTACAGAAATTCTAGGATGAACACTGAATCGCTTAGCTACCTGGATCTTTCCCTGGCTCTCGTTTTGGTGCTGGCTTTGGCCATTCTCCTGCGGGCTTATCGGCTTGGCGTTACCCGTTCACTACTAGTCGCCACTGTTCGGCTCGTTGTCCAGTTGTCGCTCATTGGCCATGTGTTGAGATTTCTCTTCGCTTCCGGAAACGAACCCTACATCGGAATCATGGCTTTTGTCATGCTTTGCGTCGCTTCGAGGGAAATCATGGCTCGACAGAAGCGGCGTCTTCGAGGCTGGGGTTCTTTTGGTATTGGAGCGGGCTCGCTCTTCTTCTCCTCTTTCGCCATTGCCCTTTATAGTATTCTGGTCGTGGTTCGGCCTGAACCTTGGTACACTCCGCAATACGTTATCCCTTTGCTGGGGATGATCATGAGTAATACCATGAATGCTCTCACTCTCAGCATGGATCGCTTGACTTCGGCGGTCTACGATCACCGGGATGTAATCGAGCAGCGGCTAGCCCTCGGTCAATCCGCTCGCGAAGCTATAAAAAGCTATTCGAAGGACTGTATCCGCACAGGGATTACGCCGATTATAAATTCCATGGCCACCGCTGGCATTGTCGCCTTGCCGGGAATGATGACCGGTCAAATCCTGGCCGGCGCCTCACCTCTCGAAGCGGTTCGCTATCAGATTATGATTTGGATTCTTATCGCCGCTGGAGCTGGCTTTGGGATGGCATTCGCCTTGAGAATGCTGGAGGCGATACTCTTCGATAATCGCATGCGGTTACGACTGGACCGTCTCGCAGAGCCCAAGCATTGAAATGGTTTTCCAGTGTGATCCATTCCTGTCTCCCCGTTTTTAACAATTTGGGCTTTGCCGAAGTCGGTTTTCGCTATCTTTTATCGTTCAGCTCCTCGAAAGTCTCTTTTTGAATCCAAGGCGACTTGCCAAGCGAATCATTTCTTAGCAGGTTAAAAGCGTCTACGCTCTCTACCTCAGCTGATCAAAACTACGATGAAAGCGTTATATCTGATACTGGCTCTGGCTCTGACGGCCTCTTTTTCCTTTGGAAAGAAGAACAGGCAGATCCCGTATATTTTTCTGAACAACGACCAGACGCTTCATTTCCGGATCATTGATAGCATCATACCCGTTTATGAGTATGGAGACGAGGATGATCGTTTTCACTACTTTGAGCAGGTTCTCACGGAGATTCTCGAGGAAATCGATTTTCCGATGCCTTACAAAATCGAGCGATTTGGAGCGCGAAAGCCCCACAATCAGCCTCAAGTCGATGTGTTTATCAACAAGTGGGGCCCAAATGGCCTGGGAGAGATTGAAGTTCAGCTCAACGCGGTTCTTCGTCAGCAGCCTGACAAGAACAAGCTAGGATATTTTAAATATGCGGATGGGGCAGCGACCTTACTGACTTCGAGTCGTCGCACCGACAAGTACAATGAGGTTCTGAGAAAAGCTTTGGTGAAGCTGGTTTCTGAGCTTAACAAGCGATTCGAAAACGAATTCGAGGCCGAGCTGGATATTATCGATTCGAAATAGGACCCGCTGGAGGTGATCGGAAAATCGATGGATCAAGCGAGTATCGAAGCTGAACTGATAAGACGGATCGCGCTGAAGGAGCGTGACGCTTTTGATGAGCTTTACTCCCGCTACTCCCGCCCGCTTTTTTCGTACACGTATAATTTTCTGAAAGATCGAATGATGGCCGAGGAAGTGCTCCAGGATGTGTTTGTGAAGATCTGGCGTACGGCTGGCACTTACAAGCCAGCCCTGTCTCGTCCATTCAGCTGGGCTGTTCTGGTTACCAAGCGACTCTGTATTGACCGGCTCAGGCGGTTGAAGCCCGAGACTGTTGTCGAGGATCCTAGCATTTATCATCATCCCGAGGACGCCGGTTCCGGCGAACGATCTCCATCGGAAACCGTCGTAATGAACGACGAGATCGGACGTTTGCGAGCGATGCTGGAAAAGCTGCCTCAAGCTCAGAAGGATAGTCTGTCGCTTGCCATGAGCAAGGGCATGACTCAGCAGGAAATTTCAGTAGAGCTGAATATTCCGTTAGGCACTGTGAAGACAGCCATGCGACGCGGAATGCAAAGACTTAAACAATTAATGGCTCACAGCTATGAATAAGGAAAACATCCAGGAAAAAGCCGTACAGTACGCGGTAGGGACACTCGCCGAAGAAGAGATGGAGCAATTCGAAGCTCATCTGCGCGACGACAAAGAACTTCAGTCTCTCGTTCACGAGTGGCAAAAATTTAACGAGATGGCAGCTACCGACTGTCCTCAGATGGAACCTCCATTCCAGGTCTACTCTGAGATCATGCAACGCATCGAAGAGGAAGAAGAGGATGATAGCCGTCATGAAATCGCTACTACAAGCGAAGGAAAGATTGTACCCTTCTGGAGTTGGGGAGGCTGGGCTGCTGCCGCCTGCGCCGCGGTCGTCTTCGGTTTTCTGGCTTTCCAAAACCGGGAATCCGTTGCGGGCGATGTTGTCTTGACCGAGCTCGGCAAGCCAAGCGATTCGCGCAACTTCGTCGTGGATCAGGAAGCCCTTACCATGGAGGACCGGATGCTCGAGCTTGCTGGTTTGGCGGAAGCCTACTGGTATTCGCGCATAGAGGAACAGGATATCGCCCAAGCCCAGCAAACGGAAGCGCCGACCGAGGGCTTCTCCCTGTTCGACCGAAATTACAAGATCGGCTTCATGGCAGTTGAGAATCTTCCTGAAGAGCATGGCGGAATGACCTACCACGTCTGGGCCAAGTCCGAGGGGAGCGATAAGTCCGTAAGGGCAGGCACCCTTCCAATCGGGGCGGCTTCGGATGGGCTTTTCTTTTTCGATCTCTCGGAAAACCAGGAAATCGATTTCACCAACTCGAATATCACGTTCTTCGTTACCGAAGAGGCCGCTAAAAGTCCTGATTCGCCAAAGGGAAGAGTGGTTTTAGGCGGCATCTAGCCGTCGATTGCCCAATTTTCCCAGCTATGCTTTGACCTACTTAGGCCAAAGCTTTTACAGCGTGGCGTCTATTGGAGACTTGTTTGTTAGACCGTGCTAGCAATTTTGAAGTTGCGGCCGTTTACAAGTTTTTCATACCTTCTTGCCCCCTGATTCATAAGGCTTTGCTCCTGAATGGGATCTCTGAGGTTCGTTGACGCAGATTCAGCCGTCTGGGAGGTCATTGAGCGGAGCCACCTCATATCCTCTATTCTGAAACTGCAAAAACGTATGAAACGACTCCGTTCATTCTTCCCCATTCTCCTACTCGCGGCTCCAAGCGCCGCTTTTGCCCAAGAAGATGCGACTATAAGTTCTGGCGACACGGCTTGGATGATTGTCGCTACGGTCCTAGTGCTCTTCATGACTTTGCCTGGCCTGGCTCTGTTCTATGGCGGGCTGGTTCGAGCCAAGAATGTTCTATCGGTGCTCATGCAATGCTTCTCGATCTGCTGTATCATGAGCGTGCTTTGGGTGATCTATGGATACAGCCTCGCTGCCACTGATGGAAATGGAGGCAGTTTTATAGGCGGTTTTGAAAAGCTGTTCCTGAAGGGAGTTACGGTTGATGCTATGAGCGGATCCATCCCAGAGAGCGTCTTTGTCACTTTTCAAATGACCTTCGCCATTATTACCCCCGCCTTGATTGTAGGCGCGTTCGCTGAGCGTATGAAATTCAGTGCAGCGCTTCTGTTTACAGCCGTGTGGTTCACCTTCAGCTACCTGCCTATTTGGCACATGGCTTGGAATGAAAATGGTTTGTTCTGGGGCTGGAGCGTTTTGGATTTCGCCGGTGGAACCGTGGTCCACATCAACGCTGGGATCGCTGGTTTGGTGGCCTGTATCATGGTTGGCAAACGCCGAGGGGCTTTTCAGGAGCCGATTAAGCCACACAGTTTGCCTCTGACCGTCATTGGAGCTTCTATGCTCTGGGTAGGCTGGTTCGGATTTAATGCAGGAAGCGCGGTGGCAGCTGATGGCGTTGCCGGCATGGCCATGCTTGTAACTCAAATCGCTACCGCGGCATCGGCTGCGACCTGGATGTTTATCGAGTGGATTCGCCACGGAAAGCCGAGCGTGCTTGGTATTGTGACTGGGGCGGTTGCTGGTCTTGTGGCCATCACTCCTGCTTCAGGAAGTTCAGGCCCTATGGGAGCTATTCTGATCGGAGTAGCCTCTGCGATTTGCTGCTACATTGTAGCAGTTGTTATTAAGCACGCTTTGAAATTCGACGACAGCTTGGACGTTTTCGGAGTCCATGGTATCGGCGGTATCGTTGGGGCGATTCTTACCGGTGTCGTCGCTTCAGAAGCCATGGGCGGCGGCGGCTTTGGGGATGATATTACGAGCATGGGTTCCCAGATTTGGGCTCAAATCAAGAGTGTGGTTGTCACCATTTTATGGAGCGGCATTGTCTCTGTAGTAACCTTATTCATCGTTGATAAGATCGTGGGCTTGCGTGTCCAAACAGATGACGAGCTTCGCGGTCTCGATCTGAGCGATCACGACGAGCAGGGCTACGAAATTTAACTTATCGGTTCCTCTTATTCCTCTAGTAATGAAAAGCCCGGATGCCTAGCGCGCCGGGCTTTTCCATTTCCGTAGGAGCTTGCTTGCCAAGGATTGGAAAATTTGCCGAACTGTCGGGATGGTATCCGCTTCGATTCGACGTTCATGCAGCTCAAGATTCTGTCGCCGAGCGTTGGATGCTTGTATTCTAATTTTAATGACGATTCTACTATCGAGTTGTTCGGTCAAGCAGATGGCCATGAATCAGCTTGGGGATGCTTTGGCTGGAGGAGGTACAGTCTTTTCCTCGGACGACGACCCGGAATTGATAAAAGACGCCTTGCCCTTCAGTTTGAAGCTGATGGAAAGCGTGTTGGCCGAAACGCCGAGGCATGAAGGTCTGCTGCTTTCTCTCTGTAGCAGCTTTGCCCAGTACAGCTACGGCTTCGTTCAGCTGGAAGCGGACGAGATCGAGGACGACGATTACGATCGAGCTCTCGAGTTGCGTGAGCGGTCGATCAATCTCTACTTGCGCGCGAAACGCTACGGATTACGTGGATTGGATGTGAGGCACTCGAATTTTTCAGAAAACCTAAAACTGGATACGGAATCGGTTTTGGCGAAACTGGATCCCGACGACGTTCCTTATCTTTATTGGACTGGTCTTTCCTGGATTGCCGCGATTGCCCTTTCCTTGGACAATCCGGAATTTGTCAGCGATCTGGCTATTGCCGAGGCCATGATGGAGCGAGCCTTGGCCCTAGATCCTGATTGGGACTATGGATCGATCCATTCGTTTTTTGTTACCTATGAGATGAGCCGACTGACCGGAGTAGGCGATCCGATAGAGAATGCGACGCGGCACTACCAGAAAGCTATGGAGTTGTCCGGTGGCAATATGGCTTCCGTTTTGGTGGCTTATGCGGAATCGGTTGCGGTAGAGAAGCAGGATAAAGAACAGTTTACAGCTCTCCTCAATCGAGCGCTGGCCATCGATTTGGATTCCAGACCGGACTGGCGACTTTCCAATCGTATCTATCAGCGGCGCGCGAAGTGGCTCCTAACTCGGCTCGACTGGCTGTTCTTGTAGCTTTCCTATCTCTGTAAATCGAAAGCTCCCGGGTAGCTGTTGGAGATTTACTTTATATTTTATGAAACGATTGAAGCTAAGAGCTGTTCAATACGTCTATTAACTTGTGAGAGCTGCTACGCATCCGTAGGACCTCGAATCGAATTTTATGAAGTACGCTAATCGTTTTCTCATTTTCTGCCTTTTCGCGTTCTCGTTTTGGATTGTCCTGCCCGAGGCGTCCTCTCGCCCACAAAGGGTGCGTCTGACTACCTTGGCTCCCAAGGATTCCTCCTTCGACAAGCTGCTCAAAAGGATGGGCGCGGAATGGAAGAAGGAGACCAACGGTCAAGTCAGTCTGATTGTCTTTGCCGGAGGCAGCCAAGGGGGAGAATCGGCTATGGTCGATCGCATGCGAGTGAATCAGACCCAGGCTGCCTTAATCTCAGGCATCGGACTTTCCGAAGTGGATCCAGCGGTTGCCGGCTTGCAGAAGATACCGCTTCTTTTCCGTTCTTTGGACGAACTTGACTACGTGATGGGCAAGCTTGCTCCCGATTTGGAAAAGCGGGTTGAGGAAAAGGGTTTTATCATCCTTTCCTGGATGGATTCGGGGTGGGTTAGGCTGTTCAGCAAGGAGTTGCTGGAAACGCCCGACGACATGCGCAAGTTCAAGCTCTTTACGCAGACGGGCGACCCCGAGCAAACAGAGCTCCTCAAGAAGCTTGGATTCAGACCTATCCCAATCGAAAGCACCGATATTCTACCCAGCTTGCAGACCGGGTTGATTGATGCGGTCCCCTTGCCACCATTTTTCGCCCTTGCCACGCAATCTTACAAGTCGGCTCCCTACATGCTGGATCTAAATTACGTCCCTGTTGTCGGAGCCATCGTTCTTACTAAGAAAGTGTGGGATCGAATAGCTCCAGAGCACCAGGTTATCGTTAAAGAGATAGCCCAACGTATTGGAAGAGAAATGACAGAATCTGGAAGGAAGGAAAACGAGGAATCCATTCGCGTCATGTCCGAGCAATGGGGATTGAAAATCAGAGACTTCGATAGCGATCTGCAAAATTCTTGGGATGCCGTTGTTCAAGATGCGTATTCATTTATTCGCGACAGCACGGTCCCGGCTGATATTTTCGATCGGGTTCTCATGCATACGGAGGAGTATCGATCGGCTAACTAGAACCTATTTAGGCTGGCTTCGATTCCACTTGATTCTCAAGTCACACTGGGCTTGCATGCAGCGTAGTGGCTTCTGGTAGCGAACAAAGCGTTTCCTCGGAAAAGAACGATCGCCCTCTGATCGCCAGACTGCTTGGCTATTGGGCTCGTCTGGAAAACTGGTCCATTGCATCCGCCTTGCTGGCGATGATGACCTTGCCTATTTTGGAGATCTTTCTCCGCCAGTTTGACACCGGGATTTTTGGATCCGCTGCGATCCTGCAACACCTTGTGCTGTTCACCGCAATGATTGGAGGCGTTATCGCCGCTCGGGAAAACCGACTGCTGTCGCTCTCGACAATCGTCACTTTCTTGAAGGGAGGATACGCGACGGCTGCGAAGAGCGTGAGCAGTTCCATTTCCGTATTCGTTTCCTCAGCGCTTTGTATTGGAAGCTGGCTGTACACCTTTAATGAAAACTCCGATTTCGAGCAGCTCCTATTCGTTGGTTTTCCTCTTTATTGGGCTAAGTTGATAATGCCATTTGGATTCGGTCTTCTAACGCTGCGTTTGATTTGGCATTCAGGGCATGCTTGGCCGTTACGCTTGATTCCTATTGCGGCTTCAATAGTCTTGTATTCAATTGGCTTGTACGAATGGGAGAGTGTCGAGGGTTTTGTATGGCCGTTTTTAGTCCTGCTCCTTTTAGCGACTGCCCTGGGAGCCCCCATTTTCGTTACTCTGAGTGGGGCCGCTTTGATTTTGTTTTGGGGCTGGGGTGGCTACTATCCCGATGAAGTGGGGCCGATACTCGCTCTCAATCTATACGACCTGGTGAAGAGTCCTATGTTGGTGACGTTACCTTTGTTCACCCTGGCTGGCTATTTTCTGGCCCAAGGTAATTCGTCTAAGCGACTCATTACATTGATCGAATCCATTTTCGGAAATCTGCGTGGGAGCGCGGCAATCGTTACGGTTCTGGTTTGCGCGTTTTTCACTACCTTTACGGGAGCTTCAGGAGTTACCATATTAGCTCTGGGGGGACTTCTTTTACCTGTATTGAGTTCTTCAGGATACAGCGAGCGAACCAGTATAGGACTTCTTACTGGATCAGGGGCTCTGGGCGTGCTCTTCCCTCCCTGTCTTCCGCTGATTCTCTATGTAGTGGTGGCTAGTAATACGAAGCTAGTCAGCATTTCTCTCGACGAAATTTTTCTTGGTGGCGCTTTGCCTGGGCTGCTCTTAGTAATAATGACCATTGGCTGGGGCATCTGGAAGCAACCAAAAGTAGACATTCAGAAACAGCTGGGAAACGATGTCGGGATCCTGAAAGCTTTATGGTCCGCCTCGGGCGAGTTGCTGCTTCCCGTGGTGGCCTTAGTGGCTCTGTTTAGCGGTTATGCGACTCCTGTCGAAGCGGCTTCCGTCTCCGCTTTATACGCTTTTCTACTCTATCTTGTCGACGGAATCTGGATACGAAAAGTAAAAATTGCCAAAGAATTTCCTCAAATGATGGCGGAGTGCGGTCTCCTTGTTGGAGGAGTCTTGCTGATTCTCGGGGTTGCCATGGGATTTACGAATTACCTGGTCACCGAAATGGTGCCGGATCGTATCGTGGAATGGGCTCAAAAGGGAATCGAATCGCCGCTAGCCTTTCTTTTAGCTCTCAATCTCTTCCTGATTATCGTCGGCTGCTTGATGGATATTTTTTCGGCTATCATCGTGGTCGTACCGCTCATCGTTCCCCTCGGAGTGGCTTTTGGCATTCATCCCGTTCACTTGGGAATCGTTTTCCTGGCGAATCTCCAACTTGGATACATCACGCCTCCCATTGGAATGAATCTGTTTCTGGCATCCTATCGCTTCGGGAAGCCCATGTCCGAAGTGATCAGGGCAGCCTTACCCATGCTCTTCGTATTCATAATTGGGGTACTTTTAATTACCTACATCCCATTTTTGACCACGTGGTTGCCATCGCTTCTAGCGAAATAGAAGCGGGTCATTTCTCAGTGGGCAGTCAGCAGCCGTTAGCTGTCAACTGCAGACTGGTTACTGTTACTCCTTGCCCCCAGTTGTAGTGATTCCTTGGATAAACGTCTTCTGCGTGAAAAAGAAGAGAATCACTAGAGGAAGTATCACCAGTGTGGAGGCGGCCATCAAATAGTGCCACTCGGTCCCGCCTTGTCGGCTTTGGTAGGATTGCAAGCCTAGAGCCAATGTGAAGTTCTTCTGTTCGGTCAGATAGATCAGGGGCCCTAGGAAATCATTCCATGAGTACATGAAGGTAAACAAAGCGACGACGAGTAGCGATGATCGCGACATAGGTAGAATGACTTGCCAGAATATGCGAAATTCACTGCAGCCATCTATGCGAGCCGCTTCTGTAATGTCTTTGGGGATACTTAGAAAAAATTGACGAAGCAGGAAGATGCTAAATGCGTTTCCAAGAAAGAAAGGAACCCATAGCGGTTTGAAAGAGCCGACCCAGCCCAATTCTCGAAAGAGCGTGTATACCGGCACCATGATCACCGGGAATGGTATCATCATTGTGGCGACGCAGAGAAAGAATAGCTGATTTCGGCCTTTCCATTCGATTCGCGAGAACCCATAGGCGGCCAGGGCGCTGGAAAAAGTGGCGCCGATGACCGATAGAATACTGATGTAAAACGTGTTCCAAGCGTAGCGCCAGAACATGCCCATCGTATCGATCGCTTCTTGAAAGTTGCTCCACAGAAACTCCGATGGAATCCAAACGGGTGGCAGCTTCATCGTTTCGTCTAGCGGCTTTACTGCCGTGGAAAGCATCCAGGCGAATGGAGCGACAAAGCTTAGACCCACCAGGAAAAGCAGAGCGTAGACTATGGTCTTTCCCAGCAAGCTTAGTTTATGATTATTCATCCTGCCCTCCTGCGTAGTAGACCTTGCTTTCCGCAATTTTCATTACCGACAGGGTTAGTCCGGCCACCACGAGAATGAAAATCAAAGAGATGGCGCAGGCGTAGCCCATATCCCAGTTGTTGAACGCGTTTTGGAAAATGTAAGTGGCAACGAAAAGGAGCGAACGATCTGGTCCATCCATGGGTTCTACCCCGCCGTTCATCAGCACGTAGGGAACGGCGAAAATCTGAAACGAGCCGATCAGACCCATAACTAGATTGAAAAATAGGTAGGGCGAGATGGCTGGAATCGTCACATGCCAAAGCTTCCCCCAGAAGCCAGCTCCATCGATCTCCGCGGCTTCGTAGAGCTGGGTAGGGGTTTCTTGCATACCTGCCAGAAAAATGATCATGGCGTGGCCCAGGCACCATACGCTGGCGATGATGAGCCCTAGTTTGGTGAAACTTGGATCTTCCAGCCAACTTGGCGTGACGATTTCCGAGCCCAGCAGAAGATTAACCGTATCCACAAATGGCTGGATAAACTGGTTAACGAGACCGACTTCTCCGTTCAAAAGCCAACGCCAGATGACCCCCAGGCAGACCATTGGAACCAGCGAAGGCAGAAAGAAAACCGTGCGAAAGATGCTCTTCCCCGCCACGTTGAAGTTCAGGAGCAGCGCCAAAAAGCAGGCGATTGCCAAGTTGAGAGGGACGCTTATGGCGGCAAAGCTAAGCGTGTTGAAGAGGGATTTCCAAAACAGATCGTCCCTTACTAGCGTCTGGTAGTTATCGGCTCCAACGTAGACCGGACTTGCAAGTACCGAATAGTCGGTGAACGAGTACAGGAAAGCCGAAATCAGCGGGTAGAGAGAGAAAGCGAGAAAGCCAAGCAGCCAGGGGCTGATAAAGAGAAGGCCATTACGAAGATTGCGTCGTTCAAGTTGGCAAAAGGGCATATTCGAACGGCTGAAGCCTGACTTGAGCATCCCGGCACCTCAAGACTTCTCAAATCTAAATAGTTTCTGGAGTCGTCCAAACAATGCGCATCCTAAAACTTGAAGATATTCTAATGATTCAGAAAAGTTAAATTGTAAAATTTATTGTTTATCAATAAAATATTTGACGATAAAAAATAATGTTTTATTGAAAGACAATATGAAAACAAATCGTGTGACTAGATTTCTCCGAGTCCTCATTCATATCTGGTGGTATCTTACCCTTGCTGGAGTTTTGTTCATAGGGGTGATTTTCACGGGGTACCATTTGGGCATATTTGAAGGCGCTAAATCGATCGAGTTTGGAATTGGGTGGGAATTTGAGGGAATAGAGCCTGATGACGATTTTCTGATCAGCGTAACTGATCGTGCTGGAAATCAATACCCCGTTTATGATCTCAAGGGAGAGGGTGAATTGAGCTTTGAGGTTGGAGAATTGGGTATGAGGAAGTTGTCAGTCCCCTTTTACGTCATGACCCTCTCCATCTTTGGGATCGGCCTGTACAGTATCTTCCTTCTCCGAAAGCTCTTCGACAATCTAGCTATGGGTAACTACTTCGACGAGCTAAACGCTTTAAGAATTCGCCATATGGCTTATGCATCCTTTGCCTTCGCAGGGTCTTTTTTGATGGCCCAAATTTTGTTCGAATCTATGTTCTCGATTCAAACCGGATCTAACATTCAAATCAGTGGAGTAGAGATCGGGTTGAATCCAACCATCATTTTCGGGCTGTTTTTATTAGCTCTATCGGAGGTCTTCCGAGAGGGCGCCCGGCTCAAGGCGGACCAGGATTTAACCATCTAAGCTGCGTAAATTCGATGCCCATTAAAGTGAACCTGGATCGAATAATGCTTGAGCGGCAGATAAAGCTAACCGAATTGGCTGAACGTGTGGGGATCACGCTAGCCAATCTCTCGATACTAAAAACCGGCAAAGCCAAAGCCATCCGCTTCTCTACCCTGGAAGCTCTATGTCGTGAACTGCGTTGTCAGCCCAGCGATCTACTGGAGTTTGTGGACGACGACGTGTTTCAGGACATTTCTTTGCTGTAGCGCTAGTCATCGATTTATCGAAATAGGAGTATTTCAATTCTGCCATTCTCTCATCCTGGCTTCCTCGACGCGTTTCCATCTGCGTAACTGCTTTTCCAATACGTCTTGTTGACGTTCTTGAGCCGAAGCAAGCGCCTCGTCTATTGAAGACCGGCGGTAGAGAATTTCGTCAATGGCCACCGTCATGTCCGTCTGATATTGAAGATAATGAGGAATGGCAATGCGATTGAAAGCATAGCGGCTCTTAGCCATGTCGATAAAGGCCTCGACGAACGGGTGTTCATGGCGTTCCAGAAATGATGAGGATACCCTTTTAAGGGCTGTCATTTTTCGGTGTTTCAGAGACAGCTCTTCAAGATTATCCTGCCTCAAAAGGAACTTTATGAAAACCATCGCCTCTTCCGGATGTCGCGCTCCATTGGGAATGGTTAGCGTGTCCGACTCTCCGATCGTGATGTAAGGAATGCCTGATTTCTTGGAAGCGGGAAATGGAGCGAGTCCGTATTCGAAATCCGGAGGCGCGTATTTTCTAATGAAATTATCCATCCAAATACCTTGATGCACCATGGCGACTTTTCCGGTAAAGAATGGGTTTTGAGGTGACGCGAATTTACCGAAACCGGACTTTAACTTCACAAGATTGTCGGCTCCAAAACGCTCTGGGTAGCTATCTAGCCAGGACCCGGTCGCTTTCCAGGCGGGCGTATCGATCATCATTTTGTCACTACCTTCGAAGGACGAGCCTCCAAACCATCGATTCCAGGAAGTTCGCCAAGAACCAGGCTGTGTAGGAAAATGCCCAATACGTTCGATAGAGCCATCTTGCCTATACCGAGCGATGATGTTGTTCATCTCTTCCAATTCCTCCAAAGTTCTTGGGGGTTTGTCTGGATCGAGTCCGGCTTCTCGGAAAAGTTTCTTGTTGTAGTGCAGGGCGGTGACCGAACCCGTGAAAGGGATGGCCCACTGAATGCCGCGATAGGCTCCGCTTTCCCAGAAGATGGGTATAAAATCCTCTTCTTGAATACCCTGTTTTTCACACAGATCATCTATCGGAGTGAGGGCGTTGTTTTCCGCATAGGCTGCAATATAATAGTAAGGGAGCTGAGTGATATCGGGAGGCTGGCCGCTTGCGGTGGCGAGCATGATTTTCGTCTTTGGATCGGAAATCCCCAGCGTCTTGACGAATAACTTATCTTGCGAGCTGTTGAACTTCTCTGCCATTGCATCCAACGCTTCTTTCTCGAATCCGGCCCAGGAAGTCCAATACGTCACGATCGTTCTTCCATCCTCGGTCTTATCGTTTGGCTGGCTAGAGCAACCCGACAGCAAAAGGGCAACAAAAAGGCTTAGCCCTATGAAAACTAGCCTGAGCGAAGGGCGAGACATGGGGGCATAAAATCATCACCCTCCAACCAAAACAAGCTCTACATTCGGCCTAAATACTGTGAGATCGCTAAAACCATTCTCATCGATATGAATATCATTCTCTTTGAGCCCAAAGAAATCGACTATCCCCTCCCGCTGGCAGACGAGAGGGCGGGGCATATCCTCAACGTTTTGGAGAGGCGAGTAGGAGACAGTTTTGACGCGGGTATTATAAATGGAGCGAAAGGAAAGGGAATGTTGAAAGAGATCCGCGAGAACGAACTCGTGATTGATTTTCAGTTGAATGAAGAAACGGCGTCTCCTTTTCCGGTCGATCTTGTAGTTGGTCTCTCCCGACCGCAGACTAATCGGAAAATTTTGCAGGAAGCGACATCGCTTGGGGTTCGAAGCATCCATTTTATAACTACAGAGCGTGGCGAACCTTCCTACGCGAGCTCTCGCCTGTGGACTACTGGCGAATGGCGGCGACATCTTATTTCGGGAGCGGCTCAAGCCTTCTCTACCAGGCTGCCCGCGGTTGCTATTGGGCAAAGCCTTCTAGAGACTATTGAAAAATTGGAAACGGCCTCTCTTCGTATTGCTCTCGATAATTACGAAGCTACCTCTTCTTTGGAAAGCGCTTTGGTGGATACGCAGTCTTTTACTCTCTGCATCGGCTCCGAGCGCGGATGGACAGGAGGTGAGCGAAAGGTTCTGAAAGATAGTGGATTTGCCATGGCCCATCTCGGCCAGCGTCCTCTGCGTACAGAAACGGCCGTTGTTAGTGGCGTGTCCATTATTCTTTCTAGAAGTGTATGGAAATAGCTAGGACGCTTTCTGAAAGCGGCAGCAAGTTGGTTGTCTTGCTCCCTTGCCTAAGCGTTTCACCATTCGCCATCCTTCTAGTTCCAAGTCCAAATGCCCAGGCATTTCAAAAACGACAGATCCGTCGCTAGCTAGACATTTTTCGAAAAGAGCAAAGAGCCGACGGTGAACGGATTCTATGATTTCGTAGGGAGGGTCTACGAAGATAAAGTCGAAGAGTTCGCTGCCGCTATCAAATTTTAAGGCGTCTTTGCATAGTACAGTGGTCTCCAGCTGATTTTGTCCCAGACTTTTGGCTACCATCTTAGCGTTTTCCTTGATCGACTCGCATAGCTTTCGATGAGTTTCCACGAAGATGGCTGAGGCAGCTCCCCGGCTGATTGCCTCCAGTCCATAGCTACCTGTTCCCGCGAAGAGATCCAGGATTCTGGTTTCCTCGATTGAAGAACCGATGCTTGAGAAAACAGCCTGGCGCAGCTTGTCCATGGCCGGACGATGTACCGAAGATTTTGGTACACGCAAGGAGACGCCTCTCGCTTTACCTCCGGTTATCCGCATGAAAAAGTAGTGCCTATTCTGTAGGCTTTGAGGCGCAAATGAAAAAGCTCATCATCGCATCAGGTCCTGCGTCGCTATCTAGGATCGAATAGCCTCTTTCTAAAAGCTCCTTTTCCAAAATAGAAAGCTTGGGTATCCATTTATGCCCATCGCCGACAAATGGCGATCCAGGAAGCCACAAGCCGCAGTCTTCATGAGGCAAATACAAGAAGATGTTTCCCGAGGGTTTCAGTTTCCCAAGCCAGCAGTCGAGAGCCCCTTGCCAATCTTCAACGTGCTCGAGACAATGAGAGCTGAAAATGAAGTCCAGGGAATTGTCAGGATAGGACTCGATCGAATTTTCTTTGCCTTCACCACGCTCGCTATCGATTGGCGTGGCTCCTGGCAGCGGCCAGAGCCCGGCCCCGATGTCCACTCCTTCACCACGGCAGTATTTTAGGGCGACACGAAAAATAGCATGCGACGCTCCTCCCACGGTCAGATAATCTGGGTAGGTTTTCCCCTCGTATTCCCATCCACCCGGTACTCGTGTTACGGCAGGGTGAGAATCCCAATAACGATAGACAT
Source organism: Opitutaceae bacterium (assembly GCA_028284385.1). Taxonomy (GTDB): domain Bacteria; phylum Verrucomicrobiota; class Verrucomicrobiia; order Opitutales; family Opitutaceae; genus JANQRT01. Next base: position 83,271 of record JANQRT010000050.1, read on the forward strand.
GAAACAGGTCAGGAGCGTTGGACATCTCTTCAAGTAATTTAAGAGGCGAATGGGCCTTTTTTTGATCTGATGGCATCGTTTCGCTAACTTAAGTCGTGTTTGAGCTCAGGAGAGGATTAGTCCGATTGTACTTTCTGAGCTACCTCGCCAATTTCATTAGCTCGCTGGCTATTCTCGACAAGCTGATTCTCCAGGCGATTCGAAAAATAGGAAAAGGCGACCATGGCGGGGATGCCAATACAGAGACCTGTGGCTGTCGTGATGAGAGCTTCACCAATATCGCCTGCGAGTAATTCCGGCCGCCCCATCCCTCCTGCCGACATGGTCTGGAAAGCGCCGATCATCCCGCTTACGGTACCTAATAGTCCGATCATTGGCGCGACTGCGGCGACTACGTTGATGTAATGGATGCGTTGGGAAATGGCCTGCTCCTCTGTCTCGAATATCTCAGCAATGATCGAATTAAAGCGATCGACATTCTGTCTCCCTGATCGCGATTCTAGCTTGGGCAACGCTTTGGCCAGAGCTCTTCCCAGTACACTTGGATCTTTGCTGGCCAGATCGATGGCTTCGACAATGTTTCCTTCTTTGCATAGATCTTCAAATTTGTGGGCCAATGCTTCGCTTCCAAAATCGGTAGCCTTCGTATCACGATAGCTCTGTATCAACAAATAGAGTAAGGTCAATGAACAGACCAGTAATGGAATCATGGCCCAGCCTCCTTGCATGATCATGTTGCCGAGCGACAAGCCGTGCTCTTCGCTTTGGGTCTGGCTATAAGCAAGTGGTAGATTTAAGGATACAAAAGCGAAAGTCAGATAAAGAGTGGATTTCATTTAAAGAGCAGGATTGAAGTTTCGGGTTATCTGAAAAGTTTATGGATGCCCAACAAGGCGTTTTACCGAATTAAATGACTTGGATTTTACTGCGCTGGATTCAGTTTGGGAAAACATAGCGCTCCAAGGCCTTGTCGCTTTTCGCTTCTCGCTAGAAACGGTAAAATCGATCTGTTGTTCATTCTCCGGCCATTGAATATGTCTTTCAAGCATTTCTTCGTACAAGATATTCGAATACGAAATTTGATCTAAAGACTTGGCGCTTTTTATGGCGATTGCGTAGCTTTGTCCCATATCATGCGGGGCGAGCGCATTGGAGAAGGCAATAGGCTGTAGGCTAAGCCAAAGAGCATCTTGGAATTCTTCCTCTCGGAAGGCTTTCTTCGCCAAAGCGATCCAAGCGATAGCCGTGTTTTTTGAAGACAGGCCGCTCTCAATCCAGTAATCTGCATAGAGAGCCGCTTCTTCGAGACGACCAAGATTCAGCGCAGAGCGTATCTTCAGTTCACTTACACTATTTAAATGCGATTCCGAGCGGATCTTTGGTTGCCACAGTTTCGCGTAGTGAAGAATCTGCTCCTCCTTCCGCGCTTTCAGGCAAGTCCGCATATAAGTTATAAGCCAACGTTCTTGTTCCGCGTCTAAAAGACCTAAGTAAGTGGCCCTTCGAATTGCCAGATCATGTAGCGGGATAGTCGCTTTCTCGTGTTCCTCTAAATGCAGTAGGCCAATCGCTTCCTCTTGCTGCTGTTCGTCATGGAATTGTAATGAGGCAACTTCCTCCTGTCTAACACGGCGTTCAACGGATTCTCCCGTTCTTCCAATACTAATGGAAATGTATCCAGCATTCCATCCCGTCAGTTTTCCTCGTACTTCACTTCCGGTTTTCAAAACAATTAAGTCTGCATAGGATGGATACACGAAAGCTAGCAGAGCTCCTGTCGCTATTTTGCTAGCCATACTTTTCATTAGACTCACGAGGCTTCCTCCTTGTTAACTAGCTGCATTTCGATGCCCTTTCTGACGCTTTCTGCAAAGGTCTTGGCTTGGGAATAGGTTTCCGTTTCGCGATAACGATCCTGTCTTAGCAACTCTTCTAAAGTGGCTAGCGCTTCAAGGGAGGAGCTAAGTTCGTCCTCGAGAAGTTTCGCGCTCTTAAAGTAGCAGGACGCAGCAATATTCGTATAAGCTGGATACAGGGCATAGGATCTTTGGTAATACGCGTTAGCTTGCCTAGGTTTTCCTAGGCGAGCATTTATGTCTCCCATTGCTTCCAATGCTTTGGCCTTGGCCTCTCCATTAAAATCCCGCTCTTTTAGAATCGATTCGAAAGTCTCCAGGGCTAAATCATTCTTATTCAACGCCGCATAGGTCCTAGCCATCAGAAGCTGGACGTCCTGAAGGAAATTCATTTTTGCAGGGGCATCGTCGATCGATAGCAGCAATTCTAAGCAATCGCCGTACCTGCTGTTGCTAAATGCTCTTTTTGCCAAATTCAAATAGGCGAGCGAGGCGTACCGATTTTTCGGGTACAAACTGATTAGCTGTTCTAGCATTTCCATTCCCTCTACAGATCCGAACGAAAGCAGCTCGCTTCCTATATAAGCCAAGCCTTCGGCTGGAAGACCCTGTTTTTCGTACTCGCTAGCCATTTCAATGATGGCCGATCTGGCCTTTTGCGATTCCCCTTCAATCAGGTGCTTGGCTAGAGCGAGCCTACAGGCTAGCGTGCTTTTATTTTCGAGAGCGGCCTTCGTTTCGCACCTGTCTAAAACGATTCTTCCTTTGGTCGTGTTGGCTTCTAGCCTTGCTGCTTGTTGTATGATTTCAAACGCCTTCTGGCTCTTTCTGGCGTTGCCATATTTTTCAATCGCGTTCCAGAGCGTATCCTTCGCCTCGAGAAATCGGCCTCTATTCACCTCGATGCCAGCCAGCATGGAGGCGATTTCAAAAACGCGATCCGGATCTTTCCACTGTATCATTGACGTATTCAAAATTCGGCTCGCCTCATCCGATTTTCCCAAAGCTAAATAGCATTCCGCGGATTGGATGGTCGAGGCATGGCGAATCGATTCCACTTGATTCAGGATTTTTCCAAAAGAAGTAATGGCTTTTTCATAATCGCCAATGGTTTGTTGAATACTTCCTAACAAAAGCCATGCTTCGGCTGTTCTTTCGGATGCCGGGAATCTATTCAGAAATGCTTTTGTTGCTGCCAGAGCATCCCCGAATTCCTGAAGCGCGTATAGGCAGGATGCCGATCGATATGCCGCTTCCATTTCAATCGGCGTTCCTGACGAACTTAACGCCAGCGACTGAAAGATCTGCAGAGCTTTGCGAGGTTCGCCTTCGAAAAACCAACAGAGACCCGTCCACAGTCTTGCCTTTTTTGATAGCGTGGCGGCGCTCGCTACTGCTTCTACTTCTGAAAATCTTGCTCGAGCCAGCTTGTAAGATTCCAATTGGGCGTAGCAATAGCCGATTTGATAGTTCGCCAGGGCTTCTTTTTCGGGATCATTGGATGCTTGCTCAAGACTTTCCAAGACGTAAATCGCCTTTTGATATGCCTGATGATCCAGATAGGAAAGAGCAATCAGATACTTGATTTGCCAGATGTCAGGAGAATTAGGATACCGATCAATAAACTCTTCCGCAATCGCTATAGATTCATCTAAAGCTCCACATTTCATAGCTGTCAAAATCCATTGGTGATGAGCGCTTCTCTTTGTTGAAGGATCGTCCGCTTCAGCCAGGCTTTCGAAAAGTAGCCAAGCCTCTAGTAATCGCTCTTCCTGAAAGTAGGATTGGGCTTTGCGCAGATTCAGCGGTTCCTCGTAGTCATCCGTCTTTTCTAAAGTGGCAAGTTGACCTCTAGCTCGCGATACGACTCCCTTATAGAAATCCAGCCAGAGAGCATCTGAGATGGAAAGCTCGCCTTCCAATTCCTTCATCCTGGACTGTATTTCAAACAACGCGGCTTTTTGTTTTTCTATAAGAATGCTTCTAGGTATGACATGACGGTAGGCGGAGATGGCCTTGTCATATAATTTCGATGACACTGACCAATCTCCAAGCTGGATTGCCATTCCACTGAGTTGAGCTAGTTCTGGCATGACATCCATTCTCCAAGGATCGGCTAGGAGAAGGTTAAGAGCATCCTCCTGCTTTTCAGATTCAATTAGATATCGAATCGAAAGAAGACGCGCTTGGTTTTTTATCCTTTCACTCGAATCGGAATCGAGAACGTTTTTCAATAAAGCGAGGGCTAAGTCTTCATCGTTATTCTTTTTATGAATACTAGCTTCATGTATTGAAGCGATACCTACGAGGGAAGGTGGAATCGAGCGAGCTCTCAAGGCTTGAAAATGCTCAATCGCTTCTGTGGCCTTCCCGCTTCGTTTGAGAGCAGTCGCCTTAGAATAGATTGCAAAGATCTCCTTGTCTCGAGTATCTACGTAGTTTTGCAGGTATTCTTCGAAAAAATCGATCGATTCCTCGAACATTCCCGCCTGCAGAGAGGCGAATCCCGCCAAGGGTAGAATTTTTTCCGCTAGATGGGCATTTTCCCATACCGGTTCTTCGCTGTAATATTCTTCCAGAGCGATGAAGGCCTGGGCAGACTCGTTGAATCGGCCCAGCTTGAACGCAGCTATCCCCTTTTCAGCTAATCCAGAAGCTGTATCGAAAATAATGTTACCAGTACCTTGTAACGAAGTGGTGAGCAGGCAGACGCACGTAGTCAACAGCGTCCACAAATACAGACCGTCGAGACGCCATCGATTCGACAAGAGGGATTCCTTTACTTTTCGGGGTAACAAAGAGGAGCTATATCAGCATGGAAAACAGATTTTGGCGATCATTTACTTCGAAGCGCGTATCGTCAATCAAAGGGGCTACGTCCAATGCGTCGATTTCCAAATTGCCTAGCGCCCACCGAATGGATTTCGGCATCTCGGCTTCGGAATCGTATCCATTAAGCTGTTGCGAAATCCAGATAGCCGTTGTTAGCAGAGCGGTGGAGCGCACAAACGAGGGCGAAGCGGGAGGGGCGTTCTGGTTTTTTATAGGATTCCATATTTCCGGCTCGAATTGCCAGTGTCGCAGCAATTCATAGCCAGCTCGCCAGCTGGTGATGCCGAAGACTTCCTTCTCCAGGTCCTGCATTGGAAGATCGGTCTCGATCTGCGAGATATCTACCACTTGGTCCATCTTTTCCAAATACAGGTTTATGGCCAGCTTGCCGATGCAGTGCAATAAGCCTGCCAAATAGGGAGCGTTGGGATCTGAAGCCACTCGCTTGGCTAGGATCTCCGAAGCTACCGCGACATTGATGCTTTCGTTTGAGAAATCGGTAGCAGCAAGCCCGTAAACGGGTAGGGCTTGGTAGAAGCACTCGTGGCTCACGACCATGCTCATGACCTTTTGGACTTCCTTAAAACCAATGCGGCTAATGGCAGTTTCTATGTCGTTGATTTTTACCGATCCTCCGTAGTAGGCGCTGTTGGTGACGCGAAGAATCTGAGCCGCTAATCCGGGATCCATTTTAACGAGCGACGCGACGTAATCGAGGGCGGTATCCTCGTCGTCAACGAGTTTTGACAGCCTCGCGTAGATGCGCGGCGAAGCCGGCAAACTGGCCGCGATTTCCAGCAACAGTGGAATTGAAATCTTTTCAACTTGGTCCGAAGACATGGTCATAGCGTCTGCTCAAAGAGATTAGCACTCTGGGTGCCAATGGTTTAAATGTAAAACGCCTTTTCGCAACAGATTTCAAAATTTCGAATCGACGCTAAGGAGACTCCTTGAACAGGCTAACCAAGCCGGAGTCTTGGAGCTTCGTTTTGATTTGCAAGTAAACCTTCGCCACCTTGCCGACTCCGGCGTGACAATCTTTCGGCTGAGCTCACGGCCGAAACCTACGACTTTCCGCCTTCGCTCCAAGCGTAGGCTGGTCGGGGCGATTGGATTCGAACCAACGACCTCCTGGTCCCAAACCAGGCGCTCTACCAGGCTAAGCTACGCCCCGAAAAAAGAGCGGCTAAAAGACGAGTAATTGCTATATCTGTCAAGAATATCTTGAAATCCTCATCCTTTGTCAGAACAACTTAGTAAATCGCGGCTTCGATCGGTTTTTCCGACGACAATTTAAGCGATAAAAACTTTTGGGCTAATGGAAAATCTATCCTCTGCAGATTTAGACGCCTCGTCAAAAACGCCACTCTACATCGGCATCTCGGGAGTTATTGTCGCTCTTGTAGCGGTGGTGATCGGCTTTATTGCCTTTTCGAAGGTTAGCGAACTGGAAAAGCAGTTGGCTGAAATCACTGGGTCTTCTGACGCCATTGCCGCTGCCGACGCTCGTAGCTCGGCTAACGAGGAGAAAATCGACGAGCTCACTGCCTCGACTTCCAAGTTCAGCAACGACGTTCGGGAAGCTGTCACTGGCGTTACGAAGGATATTAAGGATATTAAGAAGAGTCTGCGCTCGGTGACAATCCAGGCCGGGACAGCGTTGAAGAAGGTGGAAGCCTTTGAGAGCAGAGGCGTGCAAGTCGCTGCTCAGCCCAAGCCTAAAACCTCTTCAAGCTCTCAAAGCGCAGCTAGTGGCAAGCCGGTTGCGACAACAGGCGACGAAACGATCTACACGGTCGTTGGCGGAGACGCGCTTTACAAGATAGCCCCCAAGTTCGGTGTATCGGTTGATGATATCATCAACGCTAATCCGGGAATGGATGCTAATCGTCTTCGCATAGGGCAGGAGATTGTAATTCCCTCCAAACAATAAGCCGACATCTATGCCGAACTGGTCCCAGCATGATCCGGGAAGGAAGCCGGAGCATTGGGAAACGCTTTCCCAAAAGAATTTCGCTAGTAGTCCGATTTTCGATGTAGTTACGCATCGATGTCGTCATCCAAAACTTGGACACGAAGGAGACTTCTATGTCTTGGAAAGTCGTGATTGGGTTAACATTCTCGCTCTGACTCCTGAAAAGCAAGTTGTACTGGTAAACCAATTTCGTTTCGGCATCGGCGATACTTCATGGGAGATTCCGGGCGGCGTTATGGAGGCAGGAGAGGAGCCCATCGCTGCCGCGTTGCGCGAATTGAAAGAGGAAACTGGATACACCTCCAATCAAGTGGAGCTGCTTGGCAAAGTCCGCCCCAACCCAGCCATACAAAGCAACACTTGCTACCTGGCGCTGGCAAAGGACGCGCAGAAGACTGAAGCTATCGATTGGGATCATCACGAGGAGCTTGAAATCAAGCTGGTAGACATCGATCAGGTTTACGCTATGGCCTTTCGAGGCGAGATCTTCCACTCCCTCGTATTGGACGCCTTGATGCTTTATCAGCCTGAATGGGAAAAGTTGAAAGCGCGGCGCCGGAGCCCAAGCGCATGATCTAAGTTAATGGACTGCAGCGCAGCAGCTTATCTTGTTTATTCTGAAGGCCGGAATGGGGTTTCCTAATTGACCTTCCGAAGCCTTTCGTACATTTCAGGGTTCGTTCTGAGCGGACGATTTGCAATTGCAAATGTCTCGTTCTATGATGCCTCTCCGACACCAGCGAATTCATGAATATTCTCCAAGTTCTCTTTAAGACGTCGATCGGCAAGAAGGTTTTAATGGCCGTCACGGGGCTTATTATGGTCGGCTTTATTGTAGGACACCTCATCGGCAATCTTCAGCTGTTCGCTCCTCCCGAGAAGATAAATGCCTATGCTCATTTTTTGGAAGGGCTTGGACCGGCCTTATGGGCCATCCGCGCTTTCCTCCTGCTTACCCTTGCTCTCCATGTTTGGATGGCGATTCAGTTGACTTTGGAAAACAAAGCGGCGCGTCCCAAGGACTATACTTCCCAACAGACGCTGCGAGCAAGCTACGCTTCGCGAACCATGCGATTAAGCGGTTTCATTGTATTGGCTTTTCTGATCTACCACCTTCTTCACTTTACGGTTCGTATCGAGGGTTTCGGCACTTACCCGCATACAACTTTGCTTGATGGCACTCCCGTGCGAGACGTTCATTCCATGATGGTTTTCGGTTTCCAGAATGTTTGGATTTCCTTGTTCTATATCATATCGGTAGGACTTCTCAGCTGGCATCTTAGCCACGGACTGGTGAGCATGTTTCAAACGATTGGACTCCAAAGCCGGGCTTGGTCCAACTTCCTCTCCAAGCTGGCAGTTCTTTTCAGCATACTTTATTTTCTAGGAAACGCGGCGATACCGGGAGCGGTTCTAGCTGGAGTCGTTAAGATCGAAAATCCCGAAGTTGCCGGCTACGTTTGCCCTGCCAAGTGCGCCGTCTGTGAAGCCAAGAAAGCGAAAACCTGATATTTCCTGCTGATGATACTCGATTCAAAGATCCCTTCAGGTCCCCTCGAAACGAAGTGGGAAAAGCATATAGCCGATGGCAAGCTGGTCAACCCTGCCAACAAGCGGAAGTACGAGGTCATTATCGTTGGCTCAGGTTTGGCAGGAGCGTCTGCCGCCGCTACGCTAGGAGAGTTGGGCTACTCGGTTAAATGCTTCACCTTCCATGACAGTCCACGTAGAGCTCACTCGATCGCCGCTCAAGGAGGAATCAATGCCGCTAAAAACTATCAGAATGACGGTGATAGCGTGTACCGACTTTTCTACGACACAATAAAGGGTGGGGACTTTCGTTCGCGTGAGGCCAATGTTTATCGTCTCGCTCAGGTGAGTGTTAACATCATCGACCAGTGCGTGGCTCAGGGTGTGCCTTTCGCCCGCGAATATGGCGGTCTGCTGGCTAATCGCTCCTTCGGCGGCGCCCAGGTCTCCCGCACCTTCTATGCTCGCGGGCAAACGGGGCAGCAGCTTTTGCTAGGGGCCTACTCGACGCTTTCTCGCCAGATTGGCCTGGGAACCGTCAAGATGTTTCCCAACAGCGAGATGCTGGAGCTAGTTCTAGTAGATGGACACGCCAAAGGAATCGTTACCAGAAATCTGAATACAGGAGCGATTGAAAGGCATTCAGCTCATGCTGTTGTTTTAGCTACAGGCGGCTATGGCAATGTATTCAATCTTTCGACATACGCTCGCAATTCGAACTGCACTGCCGCTTGGCGAGCCTATCGCAAAGGAGCTACCTTTGCCAATCCTTGCTATACTCAGATTCATCCAACGTGCATTCCCGTCTCGGGCGACTACCAATCGAAGTTGACGCTAATGTCGGAATCCTTGCGCAATGACGGGCGCATTTGGGCTCCGAAGAAAGAGGGAGACCGTCGTCCTCCCAACGAGATTCCAGAAGAGGAGCGCGACTACTATCTTGAGCGCAAGTATCCAAGCTTTGGAAACCTTGCTCCTCGCGACATTTCTTCGCGAGCGGCAAAAGAGGCCTGCGACGAAGGGCGTGGGGTCGGGGAAACAGGACTCGGAGTGTATTTGGATTTTAAGGATGCCATTGAGCGTTTGGGTGAAAGTGTGATTAAGGAACGCTATGGCAATCTCTTCGATATCTATAAGGAGATCACCAACGAAAACGCCTACGAGGTGCCTATGCGGATCTATCCCGCCGTTCATTATACGATGGGGGGCTTATGGGTAGACTATAATTTGATGAGCAATATTCCTGGCCTTTTCGTTACCGGGGAAGCGAATTTCTCCGATCATGGAGCGAATCGCTTGGGGGCCAGCGCTCTGATGCAGGGACTGGCGGACGGCTATTTCGTCTTGCCGTATACGATTCCTCACTACTTGGCCGAGATTCCTAGGGATCCTGCTCCGCCAACAAGCCATGAAGCGTTTTCCGAAACCGAAGAAGAAGTTACTACACGCACCCAACGCCTGCTTACCAACGGAGGAAAGCAGACCGTGAAGAGCTTCCATAAACGCCTTGGCAATTTGATGTGGGACTATTGTGGAATGGCTCGCAACAAGGCTGGCTTGGAAACGGCTATTCAGGAAATTCCGAAGCTGAAGGAGGAGTTTTGGGATGATGTAAATGTCCCTGGCGAGGGAAGCGAATTGAACCAGTCGCTCGAGCTTGCCGGTCGCGTAGGCGATTTTCTTGAGCTTGGCGAACTCATGTGCCGCGATGCCTTGGCTCGAGAAGAGTCCTGCGGAGGGCACTTTCGAGAGGAGCACCAGTATGAAGATGGTGAAGCGCTGCGCGACGACGAGAACTTCTCGCATGTGGCCGCTTGGGAATTCAAGGGAGACGGCAACGCGCCCGAAAGGCATATCGAAAATTTGGAATACGAGGCTGTGAAGATGGTTACTCGCAGCTATAAATAGTTCACCGGCAATTTCCTTAAGATCATGAATGTTACCATACGCGTCTGGAGACAGAAGAACGATCAATCCGAAGGACGATTCGAGGACCACGAGGCAAAGGATCTGAATCCTAACATGTCCTTTCTGGAAATGCTGGATGTGGTAAACGAGGACCTCACTAACGCGGGCAAGGATCCTATTGCCTTTGCTCACGATTGCCGTGAAGGCATTTGCGGCACCTGCTCCTGCATGATCAACGGCAAGCCACATGGTCCTGAATCGGGGGTCGCGACTTGTCAGACATACATGCGTAGCTTTCAGGATGGCGATGTGATCGTGGTTGAACCTTTTCGAGCGAAAGCCTTTCCGATCATTAAGGATCTTGTCTGCGATCGCTCGGCTTTCGACTCGATTATGCACAGTGGCGGGTTTATTTCGATCCGCACGGGCAGCGCTCCTGATGCCAATGCCATTCCCATTGGCAAGGAAGTCGCCGATATGGCGATGGATGCGGCTGCTTGCATTGGGTGTGGAGCTTGTGTCGCGGCCTGTAAAAACTCCTCAGCGATGCTTTTCGTATCAGCCAAAGCAGGACAGCTCAATTTGTTGCCTCAAGGCAAACCAGAGAAAGACGCCCGTGTGCTTAACATGGTAGCGACTATGGATGAAGCTGGGTTCGGCAATTGTACGAACCAGTACGAATGCTCCGCTGCTTGTCCAAAGGAAATAAGCGAGGAGTTCATTTCAAAGCTGAACCGCGACTATCTTGCCGCCAGCGTAAAGAGCGTTTTTAAAGCAGTCCCGTCGACTATGGGATGATGTAGCCGGTTGGCTAATCGGTTGATCAGCTTTGCCAGCTCTAAATTACGTAGAGAGGCAGCAAGCTTGGGTCGTCTAAAACAATTCCAGAGCCTGGGCGCTTTCGATTACAACCCAAGCAAAGCCCATGACGACCACCCATACGAACGCTAGGCCGAAAACCTTTTTAATCCGCTTGGTTTTTTCGTGGCGGTCCAACTGACGTTTGCGGAAGCCGCTTTGCTCAAGAAAGCTGACAAACTGGGCGTTTGTGACCTTATAATGACTCGAATCCTTGCCCAACAGCGGAGCATTTTTCACCGGTTTACGCCGGAGCAGATTCTTGAGGAGGCAAAGCATAGGATTTACATAAAGTTTATCGGACGGAATCCCTAAAACTCAAGACTCTTGTAACACAAAAATCGTTCAATCTTTAAGTAGTAGCGCTTAGAATTTTGAATACCGTGAGCGCTTCATACTTCCCCCCTTGCCAAATAGCGCTGGTTTGCCTGAACTGGCTTTCATGTCGAATCCGATGAGGATAGCAGTTTGCGGAGCGGGAGCCTGGGGTACGACCGTAGCTTTGCATTTGGCGAATCAGGGTCACGACGTATTTCTAATGCCGCGCCGCCCGGAACATGCCACGCGGCTGAGAAGCGACGACGAGAACCGTGACTATCTTCCGGGGTTTCCTTTTCAAAACCGGATCAAAGTGGAAACGCTTTATCGAACGATACTGCCCTCCATCGATGTTGTCTTCCTGGCTAGTCCCTCTTATGCTTTGCGAGAATGGTGTGGGCGTATCAAAGATTCGGTTGCAAATTCGCTGCCGAATCAGCTCTTCATAAGCCTGGCTAAGGGATTGGAAATCGAAACGGGCAAAACGCCTTGCGAAATCATCCAGGACTGCTTGCCCGAAGCTGCCACGGGATCGCTTTCCGGACCAACCTTCGCTGGCGAAGTTGCTTCAAGCATGCCGGCGGCCATGACGCTTGCCGTTGAATCGGTTGGCGCATTGGCCCAGGCCGTTCAAGACAGGGCGAGTGGGCCTAACATGCGGATTTATCTGAGCGAGGATTTGCGAGGAGTGGAGCTTGGCGGCTGCATGAAAAACGTCTACGCGGTTGCTGCCGGGGTGTGCCAAGGCCTTGGACTCGGCGATAATACTTTAGCTGCTTTGCTCACTCGCGCCTTGGCTGAAATGGTGAGAGTCGGCACTAGCTTCGGAGCAAAACCGGAAACGTTTTATGGACTGAGTGGCTTCGGCGATTTGGTTGCCACTTGCCATGGTAAATGGAGTCGGAATCGTACTTTCGGGGAGCTGATTGCGAAAGGCGAGAAAGCGTCTGCAATTATAGAGAGACAGAACACGGCTGTTGAAGGCTATCGCACTGCGAAGGCTTTCCATCTACAGTGCGAAGCCAAGGGAATTGAGGCTCCTATTTTGGAGCAAGTATATCGAATCCTTTACGAGGATAAGTCTCCGAAGGCGGCCTTGCTCGATCTCATGAGCCGGGACCTTAAGCGGGAGTAGCTTGGCTAGCCAGTTGGGCTACATCGATGGGTTGGGGATCCTCGCCATTTGCGCAGAGCTCAAGCGCTTTCTCGTAAGCAAGCTCCAGGTGCCCGACAAACCGCCTGGTGTTGCGAGCCGGCATTTTTGGGCCTTCCTGGATGAGCTTCTGGCACATGTTATCCAATCTCTCTCTGTCGTTAGCCAGGTCCACGGCTAGGTCTTCGTATTCCTGATAGCTTTGGCAAACCAGCTCGGGCAAATCATGGGCCATCAGAAGATCGCTGGAAACGCGTGAAATAAAGGTTTCCCTAGGATAGGCTACGACGGGCAGGCCCATCTGCAGAGCGTCATTCGCGGTGGTGTGGCCGCAAACTACATGCGTATCCAAAAAAAGATTCGCCAGACGATGACGAGCTAAATGCTGACCTTTATCTTTGCGCTTGGCGATGATGATGCGGGAGGCATCGATGTCGGTTTTGGTCACAGCCTTGAGAAGATTTTCGATAGCTAGCTCTGGGCGCTCGAGAAGCCATAAGACGCTATCGGGAACGCGACGCAGGATGTTCATCCAGCATTCGAAAACGGGTCGATCTATCTTGTAGTTCGAATTGAATGAGCAAAACACGAAGGTATTCTCTGGCAGATTTTCGTCTGACCGAGATACTTCAGATTCTTCGGGGACTGCTTCGTCATCAGAAATTTGGTACGTATCGGGCATGTAGATTAATTTTTCCCTAAAATGCTCTTCCGAGCCTTTTGGGGACAAATAATGATCTGTGATGAAGTAATCGATACAATCTGATCCTATTGTACCAGGGTAGCCGAGGAAATGGATTTGCACTGGAGCCGGTCTTGCGGCAACCAAGGCGAGTCGATTCATTGTCGTGACTCCATTCATATCGACCAAGATATCCAGCTGGTCGTTTTTCATCTGCTGAATCGCGTTTTGATTGTTGGTGTCACGAAAGTCGTGAAACCTATCACAGGTTTCTTCGACATGCCTTCGATATTCGCTGCCATCGTCGGGACCAAGCGAATACGCGATTGTTTCAAAGCGCTCTTTATCGTGATGCTTGAAGAGATTCTTCGCCAGATGAAAAACTGGATGGTTTCGAAAGTCGCTTGAAAGGTAGCCTACTCGGATTTTCGATTTGGATTCGTATTCAGGTTTTGGGCCTCTGTAAGGATAGATCTTATGCTTTCGATTGACGAATTTTTCAGTGATACGTCGCTGTAAAACGGGCGAGATATCCATTCTTAAAGCCGTAAATGGCTGGATACAATGCGGACTTTCAAGATCGTCCAGAGATTCCTTTGTAATATCCAAGGCTTGTTTCTCGTATTTCTCCACTAGGTCCCAATCACACGAATGAGCGGCGTAATCAGCCATGTTAACGATCGAGATTTTGTATTCAGGATCCAATGCAAGAGCTTTTAAATTATATTCGATGCCCTCACGAACATGTTGTATCCCCATGCGAGCGACTGCATGGTTGCAGAAGAGTTCCTTGGATTTCAGACCTCGCTCTTCTGCTAACTTGCAGGCATTTATTGCCTCTTCGTATCGTCCAAAACTGGACAAGGCTCCAGCAGCCGCTACATAGGCGATCAGATAGTCTGGATCGATTTCTATGGCCTTGTGAAAGCAGTTTACTCCCTCAATGACATGACCCGTCTCCACTAGAATCGTACCCATGTACATAGCTGTTTTCGCGGTGCCGTGAATCGAAAAGGATTTTTGGAGACAATTCAAAGCCTCCTTTTTCCGATTTTTAGAATTATAAAGATCCCCAAGAATATTGTATCCGGTCGGCGAATTTGGATTAACTTGAATGGATCTGCTTGCCGCCGTTATGGCTTCGTCGACTTTCCCAAGCTTACGCCAGGCGACCGCCAAGTTGTTGATATACAGATCGTTGTTTCTATCTAACAGTATGGCTTCGCGAAATAGCTCGGCAGCTCGACCGTTGTCGTCCAATCGGAGGGCTATTACGCCTAAAATGTTCATTGCCCGATGACACTTTGCATTGGAGGCAATTAGTCTCTGACAAATGTCCGAAGCTTTTGGATACTCGTTTCGCTTAAATAAGGAATCGGCTTGAGCTAGAAGCTTGTCTTCAGATAGTTCCATACGTGCTAAATTATTTCGATTGAGCTTCTTCCCTCATGGATCGAAAGCATCCTTCAATGGCCTGCTCCAGGGTGTATTGAGGTTTCCATCCAGTGGCGCCCATCAGCAGATCGAGCTTCGGACGCCGATCATTTACGGGAGCGAAATCTTCGCCATAGACTTCTTCGTGTGGCTTGAATACGATCTCGCCCTTTCCGCCGATTTCAACGACTAGCTCAGCCAATTCTCGTATCGAGATGTTTTCTACGCCACCAACGTTAATGGATTTGCCCTGGAGTTCGTCGCTCTGCGGAATGGCAATAAGGGCGGAAGCTCCGTCGACTACATGAAGAAACGTTCTTCGATCGCTTCCGTCTCCGTGCACAATAATGTCTTCGCCTGCCAAAGCTGCCGAGCAAAATGCCGAGACCACCAGACCGCTCTTTGGATTTTGGCGAGGCCCCACCACGTTGAAGAACCTGACGGACCAGGCTGGCAGTCCATGCTCTCGTTTCAGTCCGGCGACTAAATGTTCAAGAGCCATCTTGGCCGCCCCGTAGCCCCATCTTGGCTGAAGCCCGAATCCTGCAGTATCGCTTTCATCTAAAGGCCTCTCCCCGCCAAGACCATATATTTCCGAGCTGGAGGTGTACAAGATTGGTTTTCGATGACGTAGGCATGAATCCACTACATTCAATCCATCCTTTAAAATCTGTTTCGTCGTTTCGAATCCATTTTTATGAGCCAGCCCGACTCCTATTGGACTAGCCATGTGGTAAACGAAATCCGATTCCGCTATCAGTTTATCCAGTTCCGAATCCTTAATGGACTGCTCCTGAGCGCCTATGTCCATTTCCAGAAAACTTAGCGACGGATTGGTTAAATCAAGGTTTTCCAGCCTCCCGCTACACAGATTATCGAGAACCGTAACCTTCGCATTTCTTTGTACCAAACCATCGACCAAATGCGATCCTATGAATCCAGCTCCACCAATGACTAGAAATTTGCGCTCCTGAAAAAAGGATGTATCCATAATTTCTTTGTTTTAGTCGTTGCTATCCAAATAATTCAACTCGACTAGGAGATCGCCTATCTCGTTTTTCAATACAGATTGATCTTCCTGACTCAAGTCCTTCTTCCAACGCCCCACTGAAGATTGATAGAGCGGCTTAATAACCTGGCTGGAGCTCGATTCATCTCCTAGATCATGTTTAGCTTCATGAAACGAGAGCGTTTGTGATTCCCATTCCTCGCCTAAAAAGGAAAACAGATTACGTAAGGTCGACTCTGCGGATCCTACAATATCTTCGTATTTAATCTCTAAATACTTGCCTGAGGCCTGCTGAGTCTTGCCGAACTGCCGACCGGATAGTACAGCCTGCTTCCAGTAGCTAGCGGCCTGCTTAACGTCCTGCGTATAGGGGATCGGTTTTCCATTCGGCGATTTCCAATCCATCCGCAATAGCGAGGAGACAACGTCACGACCATCTCTAATCATGTTGATGAAACGAGCGTCCGGGAAAATGCGATTGAGGTGAGGGAAGAAGAAAACGTTGTTCGGCGACTTCTCCGCGATGCGACCCTTGCCCGATTTTTCCAGCAGAGGAAGCAGCAGTCCGGAAAGAAATTCCCGGAACAGCTTGTCTATATGAGCGCTATCGACGTGAAAGGCCTTTAGGAAAGGGAGATAAGTTCGCTGATAATCTTCCCATGACTTAGCAACCACAGGCGTAACTTTCATTTCAGGCCCGCAGGCGATGTTGGAATGGGAATCCAGGATAACACGCAGCAGTGTTGTACCGGATCGCCCTGCACCACCAATGAAAATGGGGCTTTGGATGGTTTGAGGCTTCTTCGAGTGCGACTCAGTCATGAGATCAAAGGTCTCATGATCGTTCACAGAATGCTGCGAAATCTATAGCTGATTGCCGTATGTCAATTCTGGATATATTCGCATTCTGGACCGTTTCGACCCAATTTTTGGGCCAGCAAGCTTCCCCTGCCAAAGCTCCTAAATAGCTCCCGGCATTAGTTGTGATACTGTCCGCGTCTCGACCAAATTTAGCGGCCGTCAGAATGGTTTCCTTACCATCGCCTTTCCCGAAAACAAGGAAGGCCAAGGCCAATGGCTGTTGCTCCGCGAAGAGCCAACTTGTGTAGGTTTTATCCGTGTAGTCCAGTGGTTCCACGTGGTCAGGCATGGGCCCGTCGATTTCCGTCGAACACTCATCGACAAAGCAATGGGCATAAAGCTTTTCATAAAGATCTATGCGCGAGGTTGCTTCTTGGGCTATTGAAACGGCTCGTTCGAAAAGCTTCCTGGCAAGCGGTCCTGAATTTTCAATGACAGTATTAACAATCGAGTCAATGGAAGCTCCTTCCCTAAAGGCCTCGGCGTGACCAGCTACCACTGATGAAAGAATATCCTGCTCGAGAGGGGCCTTCCAGATGCAGCATAGATTTCGTGTGGCTTCGCTAGCTTTATCAATGTCCTCCTTGTAAAGAGCTGCTACTGGCTGCCACCAGCCACCGCCACCACCCTGGGGATGCCTTCGCCCATAGGTTTCCGGATCGCCATCGCCTTTGTTTATCCGCCTCACTGCGTAGAGAGCGACTCGCCACCATCGCATCAGATCGACGTTATCAGGTATCCATTTCACGAATGCGGCAGCGTTGTATGGAGGTTCGCTTTCCATTAGGAATCTTGCCAGATCCGCTCGGATATAGGTGTCGTCCGTCACATTGCCTGGCTCGTCGTCCAATACGTAGCCTTGGCCGGGATAGATGACGCCAGGCGGAACTCGAATGGGAACGAAATCATCCAAATCCGGATGCAGTTCTTGAATACGTTTGTAATGCAGGCTTTCGATGGGACCGCCCATGGCGTCTCCAATCGCTCCGCCATACCAGCAGCCGATTAGTTTATCTTCGAATGTCATAATCTATTTCCCTATCCAACCCTTTCGTTTGAAGAACCAAAGAAGCGCTGCAGTACAAGTTGTGCAGGTGATCAGGAAAGTTGGATACGCGAATTTCCATCCCAATTCTGGAATGAACTCGAAGTTCATCCCATAGACTCCGGCCAGAAAGGTTATCGGGAGGAAGAGGCTTGCCATGACAGTGAGGGCTTTCATCACTTCGTTCATGCGATTGGAGACAATGGATATGTAGAAATCCTGAAGCCCATTGGCCATTTCCCGGCAGCTTTCGATCAGATCGATGATTTGGATGGCGTGATCATTTACGTCGCGCATATAGGTTCTCACTTTTTTTTCCACTGGCGAGGTATCGTCGAAAGCAAGTTTGCTCGATAGCTCCCGCATGGGCCACATGGAGCGCCTTAGGCCGAAGAGCTCGCGTTTTATTACGTAGATGCTTTGCTGGATGCTTGGATTGGGATTATTCATGGCTTGCTGCTCCAATGCATTCAAGGCGTCACCGTAGAATTCGAGAATAGGAAACACGTTATCGACGATCGCGTCGATTAAGGCGTAAACCAGATATGAGGCTCCGTACTTTCTAAATCGC
Organism: Opitutaceae bacterium; assembly: GCA_028284385.1. Lineage (GTDB taxonomy): Bacteria > Verrucomicrobiota > Verrucomicrobiia > Opitutales > Opitutaceae > JANQRT01. The sequence goes on from JANQRT010000050.1 coordinate 101,303, forward strand.
GAATCCGGTTTTTCAATACGGACGCGAACGGGATCCCAGACGTCTCCCGGCTTTTCCTGAAACGTTATCAGGATATCTTGGAAAAGGATGAAACTGACTTGCTCGCTTATTAGAGAGTCATTTTGAATGCGAGCCATATGGGCCATGATGAGGCAATGGTTCTCGTACGGCTCGAATTTTGAGCGTTGCGGCGCATTAAGGACGTCTTCCGCAGCGAGGGTATGGAAGTCGAATGCCTTTCTCAGCTCGTTGATAATGTAAGGATTCAGTCCTTCGACGTTTATCCATCGAATACTGCTGTCCTCTGGTCTTTGGTGAGCGAGTAGTTCTTTTACAGTGGCAAACTGCGCTTTCTCGAAATGCTCTTTGCCGTAGTCTATGCATTGGATGGGTATGGACCCGACCTCTGGGGCCTGATCGACTCCTTTGGCGTGTTCGATTCCCGGAGAACTGGCAATCCGAGCCGAAACCTTTTCGACTTGAGGAAGAAGCGAGTTAAACGGACTCGATACCAGTTTTGTGAGCGAGGATAAAGCCACCCCGATTTGCGAGCCGAGAGAAGAGGGTGATTTTTTTTGCTCTGTTGCCATAGTTAGATGGCGAGAATCGCCGAAAATCCGAGAACTGATTTTTATTTCCTCTCACCAGATAACAGCAAGCCCATACTTATTCAGAGGTCGGCTGCCTTTTCAGATCCAGAATGGTCGGTGGGAGCTGGGCGAAAGCCAACGTCGGGTCGTGAGCTTGAACCTTCTCCTAGTTCGGCTCATCGTCATCCGGTCGTATGATAACCCCTTCGTGTATTGGATTTTCCACTAACTGGTTATCTTTACCCTCGTAATCAATTTTAGATAGAACATATCGAATGGCCTCCATGCGGGCCTTCTCTTTATCATTTCCTTGTACAATGATCCAAGGGCATTCCTTGGAATGCGTCGCTTTGAACATGGCTTCTTTGTATCGGGTGTACTCGTCCCATTTCATTTGAGCTTGCCTGTCCACCGTGCTCAACTTCCAGCTGGTGAGTATGCTTTTAGTACGAGCTTCTAGCCGTTTGGCTTGTACTTCTCGATCTATGGAAAACCACAGTTTTATGATCCGAATCCCATCTTCGATAAGCATTTTCTCTACTTGTGAAACTTGCTTTAGAAAGAGGCGGTACTGTTCTTGTGTGCAAAATCCTAATACGGGTTCCACCATTGCCCTATTGTACCAGCTGCGGTCGAAGAAAACGATTTCGCCAGCATTGGGAAGCTCCTGGATGTAGCGTTGGAAAAACCATTGGCCCATTTGCACATCGCTTGGCTTGGGCATGGCTACGACTCGGTAGTGTTTCGGATTCAGATGGCGAATGAAGCGAGCCACTGACCCGCTCTTGCCAGCTGAATCCCGACCTTCGAACAGTACCGCGAGACGATCGCCAGATTCATGGAGCGAATGCTGCATCTTTACGAGTTCCGCCTGGAGCCGCAAAAGGTCTTTAAAAATGGCAGGGTTGTCGTAGGCGTCGCTAGCGACTTCTGGGTTGTCTAAGGGTGATGAAGGTTTCATTTAAAGTTGCCCCAAGCAAAGTTGACTGAAGCCATGGTTGATAGAAACTGATGGAAGTTTACAATGGACTGGCTAATCTAGACGAGTGCTAGTCTCGAAATGAATCGAATTGTAAAGCAATGTTTTTTGAGGCCTCTCAGCCCTGCAGCGGCCAGAAAATGGGCAAGGTCAACATAGCGATGACGAAAACGATAAAGGCCAGCGGAGCTCCCACTTTAATGTAATCAGCGAAGCGATAGCTTCCGGGACCCATGACAAGAATGTTGGCAGGATGGGAGATAGGGCTGGTGAAGCTGGCGGATGCGGCTAGGGCTACGGCCATCATGGCCGTTTGCGGAGCAATTCCAAGTTCACTGCAGGACTTGAAAACAATGGGAGACATAAGCACAACGAGGGCCGAAGTAGGAATAATCGTGGTGGCAATGGCAGTTATTATGTATAGGCATCCTATAACGAACCAAGGACCGTATCCACCAGCGAACGACATGATTCCGTTAGCTAGAAGTTCGGCCGCTCCACTTTTTTCAATTGCGGTACCCATCGGCAGCATCCCTGCGATCAGGAAGACGGATTTCCACTCTATGGCTCGATAGGCATCTTCCATTTTAAGACAGCCGGAAAGCACCATCAAGGCTGCCCCGGAGATGGCCGTGATTGAGATGGGATACCAGCCGAAGAAAACCGGTATCAGAACCGCGAGCATTATTCCGCTAGCGAGTAGCGATCCACTTTTGCGATACGTCTTGGATGCGACCTTCGAGAGCAGGATGAAATCCGGATCTTCTTCTAGGAGGTCGATTTTTTCTTGTGGACCCATTAGCAAAAAGCTGTCTCCAAACTCCAGCTTTCTGTTTGCCAAATCTGAGCGATAGTAGCAACCCGTTTGCTGGATTGCTAGCAGCTGCAAGCCGTATCTCTCGCTGAGGTGAATAGTGGAAGGCGTTTGTCCTACGATCTTGGCTTTCGGCGAAAGTGTGGCTTCAGCCAGGCTGACGTAATCGGATTCGAGAAAGGCTTGATCTTCTTCTTTTGGAAGTTCGATCTCCAACTCCTGCAAGCCGCGGACGAACTTCAGATCTTCTCTTTCACCGTGGAGAGTGAGTACGTCGCCCGCTTGGAGAATTTCGTCAGGCTCTGGCAGAACGATCTCATTTTCCTGTCGTTGAATTTTCAGGACATGTAGATCGAAGCCCTGACGAAGGTGGCTTTCCTTGATGGCCTTTCCCGCCAGCCAGGAGCCATTGGGTATGGAAATTTCGAAAAGCCGGTCTTTAATACTCCCGAAGCGATCGACGTCCTCGGGCGTTGCAAGTGTAATATTTGAAAAACTCGAATCGTTTTCCAATTCGGTAATAGTGGAGATCTTCCCTTGGACAAGAAGCCGATCGCCTGACTTCAGAACCTGTGAAGCGATATCTCTTTCTTGAATGTCGTTAGCCCTGCGTATCAAAAGAATGGTGACTCTAAATTGTTTCCGAAAGTCGACTTGCTCTACCGATTTTCCAATCAGAGGAGATTGGTCGGCAATGGTAACTTCAGCGACCGAAATGTCAGGCGTGAGTAGAGACGCTGAGCTGCTAGAAGGAGTTTGCGGCACCAGTTCCTGCCAGCCTTGCAGCTCCCTGAAGCGTTCGGATTGGCCTTGAGTCATCAAGCGATCGCCTTCTTGCAGCAGCGTGTCAGGACTTGGCGCGAATTCCGTGTTCCCATTTCGTTCTAGGGCGATGACTCGCAAGCCTAAAGCTCTGCCAAGACGGCTTTCGATCAGACTACGACCGGCTAAGATAGACTTTGGTTTGATGCGAAGAAAAAAGGAACGCTCCCCTAGTTTGTATTGACTATACAATGACCGAATATTCGTTCCTTCCGAAACCGAGATAGGTTTTCCTCTGTCGGGCAGGATAAGCCTTGAGGTTAAAGCGACAAAGGCGATTCCGCCTAGCATAACCGTTATACCGATAGGCGTGTAGTCGAACAGCCCAAATGCCTCGAAACCGTTCTGTTTAAGCGCATCGCTAATGAGTAGGTTTGGCGGCGTTCCGATGAGCGTAGTCAGGCCGCCGAGCAACGAGCCATAGGCGAGGGGAATAAGAAGCTTGGATGGACTGGTTTCCGTTTCGCGAGCTATGCTTAAAACTACTGGAAGCATTAGAGCGGCTACGCCGATGTTATTCATCACCGCGGACAGTGATGCGGTCGTCAGCATAATTACAAAGATCATGCGCGACTCCGTTTGGCCAGTGAAGCGGAGTACGTGATGTCCTATGATACTGGCTACACCCGTTTTAGAAAGCCCTTCGCTCAGGATGAACATCGCCCAAACCGTAATCACAGCGGGATTGCTAAAACCGGATATCGCCTCACTTGGATCAACGACACCTGTGAGGGCTAGCGTTGCCAGGACCAGGAGGGCCGTCACATCCATGCGCACCTTCTCGGTAACAAAGAGAATAAGAGCGACAAGGAGCGTTGCGAGAACGATTGCGATATCAAAGGTCATGCAAATTAAGGACTAGATCTTAACAAGCAAAAGACCTTTTCAACAGAATGCGACGGTTATTCCGCAATATAGTGGCGGATATGTGGTCAAAATGACTTAATTCTATTCCTCGGGACCCACCATCTTTACTTCCAAAGGTTTTAGTGTATCCAAATGTAGGTCACGTTGTGGGAAGGCGATGGTGATATCCGCTTTGGCGAATAGCTCGTCAACCCGGAATCTCAAATCCGAAGTGATGCGCTCTAGATCCATGGGTTGGGCCACATGCGACCAATAGAAAAGATTGAAGTTGAGCGAATTGTCTCCGAACTCCTCGAACAGAACGAAGGATCCCGGCGTATCCAACACTTTGGGATGTTCCTCAGCGGTCTGGAGAAGCAGCTCCTTAACCTTTTGCGTAGGCGAACCGTATGCCACGCCCACCACAAGCGAGCCGCGCAAACTGGCGTCGTTGAGCGTCCAGTTCACTACTTGCTGCTCCAGAAAGTGGCTGTTTGGCACCAGTACATCAACTCCGTCGCCTCTTCGAATACGGGTGCAGCGGTTTCCGATGTCTGCCACTTTTCCTTGCGAATCGCCTAGATCGACAATGTCGCCAATGCGGATGGGTCGTTCGGCCATGATGATCAGGCCGGAAATCAGATTATTGAAGAGGTTTTGAGCTCCGAAGCCCACCCCGATAGCGACGGCCCCTCCCATAACCGTGAAAATCGTAATGGGAATTCCAGCTATAGGCAGCGCGATCAGCGTGACGACGATCACGAAGAGCAGAGAGATGATTCGCTGCAAAGCGTGCGTCGTGTTCTCGTTCAGGCGAGCTTGTTTGCGTAGGCGCTTGCCAATCGAATTGGAAACGCTTTTGCCTACCAGCAATCCGAGGATAATCAGTACGATTGCGATAAAGACCTGGTTAAACGCAATGACGCTGTCGCCGCTATTGTATAGCTCGAAATTCCAGACCACCTTCAGCCACTCCAAAGCGTCGTTGAGGAATTCATGGAGGTCTTCTTTTTTCATTTTCGATTAGGATTGGGAGGCGAGCTTTATCCAATGCAAATAGGATTGGCTTTTCAGGCAATGTTTTACCTGGCCGACTTTGTATTCGTGTTAAGCGAATATTATTGGAAGCCGCCCTACTGGGCAAACCGCACAAATGTGCCAATGCAAATAATATCTAGATAGGTTATTGTCCGATCCTATGTCCCAAAAAGACTTTAAAATCGCTTTTATCGGTGCTGGTAGCGTGGGGTTCACTCGCAAACTGCTAAGAGATACGCTTACGGTTCCCGAATTTCGCAATATCCGTGTCGCCTTTACCGATATATCCGAACAAAATCTGGATATGGTGACGCAGTTGGCTCAGCGCGACATCGACTCCAATGGACTGGATATCAAGATCCAGTCGACCACTGATCGAAGAGAAGCGCTCAAAGATGCTAAATACATCTTTTGTACCGTTCGTGTTGGAGGTCTTGAAGCCTTCAAAACCGATATCGATATTCCGCTCAAGTACGGTATTGACCAATGTGTTGGAGATACTCTCTGCGCGGGTGGCATCATGTACGGTCAACGAACCATGCATACGGTGTTGGAATTCTGCAAGGACATCCGCGAAGTGGGTCATCCGGATGCCCTTCTGTTGAACTACGCCAACCCGATGGCCATGAACACTTGGGCCTGCAATAAGTACGGCGGCGTCAAGACGATCGGGCTCTGTCATGGAGTTCAGAACGGGCACAAGTTGATCGCCAACGCCTTCGACATTCCGCAGGACGAGTTGGACATCGTTTGTATCGGGATCAACCACCAGACTTGGTACACTTCCATAAAACACAAAGGCGAGGACCTTACCGGCAAATTGCTCGAAGTCCTGGAAGCGGACGAGAAACTGGCTGAAGAGGAGAAATGCCGTATCGATATGCTCAAGCGCTTCGGCTATTTCAGTACCGAGTCTAACGGCCATTTGAGCGAATACATTCCGTGGTATCGCAAACGCTCTTCGGAGATCAAAGACTGGATTAGTTTGGAGCGATGGATACTTGGCGAAACGGGTGGCTACCTGCGCGTTTGCACCGAATCTCGCAACTGGTTTGAAACGGATTTCCCCAACTGGCTAAAAGAGCCGCCATTTGAATTTTCCGCCGATGCGAGAAGCATCGAGCATGGGTCCTGGATTCTGGAAGGCTTGGAAACGGGCCGTCTCTATCGGGGGCACTTCAATACCGTCAACAATGGGGTGATCACAAATCTTCCCGACGACGCGATTATCGAAGCTCCCGGCTATGTCGATGCCAATGGAATCAATATGCCAGTTGCCGGCGATCTTTCTCTCGGTTGCGCAGGCGTATGCAACAATAGCATAACCGTTCAGCGGATGGCTGTCGAAGCGGCCGTCCATGGAGACGTTATGCTTCTCAAGCAAGCGATGATGCTCGATCCACTGACCGGCGCTTGCTGCAATCCACCTGAGATCTGGCAGATGACAGACGAGATGCTGATTGCCCAGGAGCAGTGGCTACCTCAATACGCCGATGGAATCGCCGAGATTAAGGCTTTCCGCGAAAAGGAAGGTTGGCCGATCGAAACGCTCGAAACCGAAGGGGCCGCTCGCCTCAAGACCAAATCTGTCGAGGAAATGGCTGCCAATGCCGAGGAGGCTCGCAAGCTGGCTGCTGAATCCAATCGTGGCGAAGAGCTGGAGAAGGCTAACGATACCGTGAAGCGTATGGTTCGCCAGATGAGTGGTGTGGAAATTCGCTCAAGCTAATTGCTCTCCGTATCCATTTTCTACTTTCGAAGCGATTCCGTGATCGGGATCGCTTCTTTTTTGATAATTGGCCTTTCCTGATCTCGTTTCTAGATGGTTGCTTTTTGAGACTAAGTTGCTCTTTCTAGATCTATGATCCTTACCAATGTGGAATCGGTGCCTGGCAAGCGTATTGTCGAGCACTACGGGTTGGTTCATGGAAGTTCGATTCGCGCTAAGCATGTCGGACGAGATATCATGGCCGGCCTGAAAAATATAGTGGGTGGCGAATTGAAAGGATATACTGAATTGCTGGCGGAATCCCGTAGGCAGTCTATTGAGAGACTTGTTGCTCAAGCTGAAGAACTGGGTGCCAATGCCATTATCAATATTCGGCTTTCAACTTCGTCGGTCGCGCAGGGAGCAGCCGAGATCCTGGCCTACGGGACAGCTGTCAAAGTCGAGTAGTCCTTAATGGAAGAATACGCTCTTCTTCTTGAGATTGGAATTCCTCTCCTGCTTTTGCTGTTGGGGTTCGTTGCGGGCAGGGTTGCCGAAGCTAGACGCTACAGCCGGATCGCTCGTTTGGAAATAGCTTTTCAGCATATGCCGATTTTCACTTCCAAGGATCTTATGGAAATAGGGAGACGTGTAGAGTCTTCGCAGCTGACCGTTGGATCGGTTGTCGTTTCGGTCGACCATTTTAAGCGATTTCTTGCCGCCATTCGGATGTTCTTTGGCGGGGAATTAAGAGCCTATGCGTCTCTTATCGATCTGGGAAAGCGAGAAGCCCTACTGCGCATGAAACAGTCGTGTTCGGATGCCGATGCCGTTGTAAATGTTCGCATGCAGACCGCCGCTCTATCGCATGGCGAAAGGAAGACTTTGGGGAGTGTCGAGGTGATCGCTTACGGAACCGCCATCAAGTATCGAAAAGACGATGATGGGTTGATTTGAAGCGGCCTTCTGCCGCCAAAGACCTGAAACAGATTATAAGGTATTGCGGGATGCGCAATCGACCCGTCACTAGGGCGAGTAACGAGGTTTGGGTCAACTTTTCGATAACCCACTTTTAGAAGGTCGATAGTCGCTAGTAAGACCTGGGTTTCTTCGGTTCGAAATTCTATACTTAAAATGGACAAACTCTAAAAGAAGAAATAATGACAAATATTTCTTGAATTAGTGCTCATGATTGTTATGTTCGCTCTACAACGCCTTAAAACATGTTGCTAAAACCCTCTCTGGCTCCTGCTTTTCGCGTCTGTTTTCGGTCAGTGCCATTTCTCTTTCTATTAGGATTTCTGTTGGCGCTTGGCGGGTTTCTATTTGCCCGCGAATCTAAACCTGAAGCGGCGAACTCAGCACAATTGGAAGAAGAGCCAACTATTGCTGGATCGGGAGGGATTGAAAATCATTTCCAGCCCTATTTCGGCCATGACGAGGACATTCATTTGGATAAAACGCCTCCACGTCTCATCATGGGTTTGGATCTTAACCGAATGGGGTGGACCTACAATTGCATGGAGTGCCACACTCACGTAGAAGACATTCGCTACCATCGAGAGCAGAAGTTCGAGCATGAGAATATCAATCTCGAGCATGGAAACAATCGCTACTGCTTGAATTGCCATCATCCCGACAATCGGAACGCCTTCGTTGATTACGATGGATCGGAAATTGCCGAGCCTAACGTTACGTTGCTCTGCGCGAAATGCCATGGACCTAAGTATCGCGATTGGAAGGCGGGGGTTCATGGCAGGAAAAACGGCTATTGGGACCTGTCACAAGGAATCCAATACAAGCTACATTGTATCCAGTGTCATGACCCCCATTCGCCAGCCTTCAAGCCGATGAAGCCCTTGCCACCGCCTCTCTACCCCTCTAGAGCGCCAGCCCCAAAACATTGATACCCTTTCATGCCATCGCCTGACGACAAACCGGTTAAGACTATCGAAGAAAGGATCCGTCCTGTTTCGCGACGCACCTTTCTGAAAGGTTCGGCGGCTTCCATTGTCGGGATGTCGGGGCTAGTGGCTGCTTTACAGCCATTGCTGAAACTTGAGAAGGAAGATATTACGCTCGATCAGCTTTTGCAGCGCCATTACAAGGAGATGACGCCTGCCCAGTTGGACAAAGTGATGAAGCGGCTTCAGGAAAAGTGCGAGCGGGAGTATGGAGTTTCGGCAAGTATCCAAGATTTAAAGCCGCAGGATGGCGTTGGCTTTGCCTATGCCTTGAACTTGACGCGCTGCGTGGGTTGCAGGAAGTGCGCTCATGCCTGCCTGGCGGAAAATAATCAGTCTCGAGAGTACGACGATGATATATCAATGTCCTACATACGAGTACTAGAGCTGCAGAAAGGATCCATTAACCTGGAAACTTCTAATCAGTACTACGACTCGGAGTCGGTTCCACGCAAAGACAAGTACTACATGCCTGTTCAGTGCCATCAGTGTCGTGAATCTCCCTGTACCAAGGCGTGTCCCGTCAATGCGACGTGGCAAGAGCCTGATGGCGTGGTGACAGTCGACTATGATTGGTGTATTGGCTGCCGATACTGTATGGCTGCCTGTCCCTACGATGCGCGCCGCTTCAACTGGGAGAACCCTAAATTGGAAAAGAGGCAGATCAATCTGGATCAAGGTTATTTGAGCAATCGCCTGCGCCCCAAGGGGGTTGTAGAAAAATGCACGTTTTGTCTGCATCGGACTCGAGCGGGCAAATATCCGGCTTGTATGGAGGTTTGCCCTACAGGAGCGCGCGTGTTTGGCAACATTCTCGATCCTAATAGCGAGATCAATTACATTCTGCACAACAAACGCGTCTACATCTTGAAGGAGGAAGTAGGAACGAATCCAAGATTCTACTACTTCTTCGATACCTGATGAAACAGAGATGACCGAATATCTGACTTTTATTTTGCGAGTCTTTCGCCTCTCTTTTCAAGGAGGCTGGAAGTATTTCGCTTGGATGACTTTCCTGGCCGTTTTATCGTTCATCGGGCTGAGAGCCTACAATATTCAGCTAGTAGAGGGGCTCAGCGTTACAGGAATGACAGATTACGTCTCCTGGGGAGCGTACATTGCGAATTTCACATTTCTTGTCGGTGTAGCGGCCGCTGCTGTTATGCTGGTCATACCGGCTTACGTTTACGAAATCAAGTCGATGAAGCAGGTGGTAATACTTGGCGAAATGATGGCGATCGCTGTCATTATCATGTGCCTTCTCTTCGTAGTGGTGGATCTAGGACGTCCGGAACGTTTTCTGCACATGATCCCGCCGTTCGGAAAATTCAATTTCCCCATGTCCATGCTTTCCTGGGACGTGATTGCGCTGAACGGCTACCTACTGCTCAACCTGCATATCTGCGGCTATCTTCTTTATAAGCGTTATCGAGGCGAAGCTCCGACTGCTAGATTCTACATACCCTTCGTCTTTATCGCCATCGTTTGGGCTATTAGCATTCATACTGTAACTGCCTTCCTTTATGTGGGCTTGGCGGGCCGTCCCTTCTGGAATCATCCAATTGTCGCCCCACGATTTCTGGCTTCCGCGTTTTCCGCCGGTCCTGCCTTGCTGGTCATCACCTTTCAATTCATCCGCAAATTCTGCCATCACACCATTAGCGATGAATCCATTTTCCTGTTACGTCGTATCATTACTATCGCTATGCTGATTAATCTATTCCTACTTGGCTGCGAAGTATTTACCGAATTCTATTCCGGGACCTATCACGTGGCTTCGGCCACCTATCTTTTTCTTGGACTCCACGGTCATAATAGTCTCGTTCCGTGGATTTGGACGGCGATAGGCATGAATTGCGTTGCTATGATTCTGCTTCTCACCCCTCTCTCGCGCCGCTTGGAGTGGCTTAACGCCGCTTGTATGCTGCTCTTCGTGGGCATCTGGATCGAGAAGGGGATGGGGCTGATTATCCCAGGCTTTGTACCCAATCCTTTGGGACAAATAGTCGAGTACCTTCCATCGGTAAATGAAACGCTGATTTGCATGGGGATCTGGGCCTTCGGAGCCCTGATCTATTCATGGATGCTACGAGTAGCGGTTCCTATTTTAAAAGGAGAGCTCCGGGCGAGAGGAGCTGAGGCTTAGAAAATATTTCACAGGAGGCATAAAATGAAACGTATCCAAAATCTCATAGCACTTGCAATAGCCCTTACGTGTAGCGCCGCGACGGCTTTTGCGGGTTTCACATTGAAGCAGATGTCGCCGCAGTCCCAAGCGTGCGTAGAGTGTCACAAGAATGAAAGCGTTGGGGTCTACGAGCAGTGGGGTAATAGCCACCATTTTAGAGCGAACGTGGGCTGTTTCGAATGTCATGCGGCTGTAAGCGACGATTCCGACGCGTTCGAGCACTATGGCGAAACTATATCGGTCATCGTTTCGCCTAAGGACTGCGCTCGCTGTCATGAGCACGAAGTGAGCGAGTTCAACAGCTCCCATCATGCCAAGGGCGGGCGTATCTTAGGTTCGTTGGACAATATTCTAGCCGAGGTCGTCGAGGGAAATAATGGCTTGGTCACTCCGGGCTTTCCTCACGGAGTGAGCGCGGCTGCGGTCAATGGTTGCTGGCAGTGTCATGGCTCCGAAGTAAAAGTTCTCACTGATGGGTCGCTGGATCCGGCTACCTGGCCTAATACGGGTATTGGCCGCATCAATCCTGATGGTTCGGAGGGAGCTTGTACCGCTTGCCATACGCGCCACGACTTTTCGTCCGCTCAAGCGCGTACGCCAGGGACTTGCGGCAAATGCCACATGGGGCCCGACCACCCGCAACTTGAGATTTTCAATGAGTCCAAGCATGGTATTGCCTACTACGCGAATGTCGACAAGATGAATCTCGACAGTCCCAAATGGGTTGTTGGCGAAGATTACGATGCTGCTCCCACCTGCGCCACCTGCCACATGAGCGCCACCAAAGATCAAGCCGTGACTCACGATGTCGGTCTTCGCATTTCTTGGAATAATCGTCCTCCTATTTCAGTTCGGCCTGAAGTATCGGACGCTAAACTTGGTTTGCCGGGAAAAGACATACCTTGGCAAGAGCGTCGTGCTAACATGGAGAATGTCTGTATTAGCTGTCACAATCAGAATTTCGTCGACTCTTTCTACATCCAATACGACGGGCTCATCGATCTCTATCATGAGAAATTCGCCAAGCCTGGTTTGGCTCTCTATGAGGCTGCTCAGCCGCTTTTGAATAAGCCCAAATTCTCCAACAAAATCGATTTCGTTTGGTTCGAACTCTGGCATCATGAAGGCCGTCGAGCGCGTCATGGGGCTTCAATGATGGGGCCAGACTACACGCACTGGCATGGGACTTATGACATCGCCAAGAACTGGTACACTGAATACATTCCCGAATTGCGAGAATTGGCTCATCATAACTTGCATTCCGATGACGCGGCTAAAAAAGAGGCTGCTGAAAAGCTGCAAGCCTTGCTTGAGAAAACGTTGAATGACGACAACCATCGTTGGTATTTGAACAAGATGCCTGCAGAGGAAAAAGCCCGACGCGATGCGGCTAGACAGGAATTCCAAGGCAGGTACCAATAAATTGGAGAGAATATTTTCAAATATCCATCAATCCGATACAATGATCTTCGATCCCGTAGCTAAGTTTAGAGCTCTTTCTCCTGAAGCTCAAATAAAGGAAGGCGAGGACAGTCTGCTGGCTCACATTCTGGAGCGAGCCTCGGTCGCCCATGTCCGATACCCTAATCTAGGTATGGATACAGTCGATACGTTTCTTTCCGATCGCGATTGTCTTCGCTATCCAACTCGCTATGTTTACGAGTTCGGGGCCGAAATGGCTCCCCATCAGTTTGCTCAACCTGAACCTGATTTCCGTTCCGACGATTCGCAAGCCCTTGTCATTTATCTGAGACCACCGCTTCGAGAGCGTCCGGAATACGCGTTGCTTGCCATAGCCTATATGATCCCGCTGATTAACTACGGAGAGGTGATACGCGATGAACATTGTCTGGTCTATGCCGCGGCCTTGCTTGGAATGACTGAGGACAAGTGCTATGAGAGCCTTATGGGCCTGGCTCAGTATTGCGAATGCGAAGTTATGTATCCAGATAATAGTGATATGCCTCATGTCTGTTCTTGTCCCGAGTAGCTACTAGCTATTCTAGCATGCTTTTAGTTGACCGGCTTATCGCTTGCTAAGCTGGCTTAACTCTGTAGTTCTATCGCCAGATATGGCGGTCTCTTCCAGCAAGCGAATTTTCTCATGGGCATGCTTCGACTTTGCCAACTCCGCTTTTGGCACCCTGGTGCTGACGTTTATCTACAACACGTATTTTACAAAGGTCGTTGCTCGAGACGAAAACGTTGGGACGCTACAGTGGGGAAATACGGTGGCGATAGCTTCGATCGTCATAGCCATCTTCTCGCCCATGCTGGGAGCGGCAGCGGACGCGTTTGGCTGGAAAAAGCGGTTCATGGCGACTTCGATCGCCGTTGCTTGCCTGGCTACGGCTAGTCTGTATTTTCCAGTCAAGGGAGACGTGTTGTTGGCTCTTTTCCTCTTTGGCCTAGCCCTAGTGGCCACGGAGCTATCGATTGTTTTCAACAACGCCTTCCTTCCGGAAATCGCTCCCAAAGAAGCTCATGGAAAAGTTTCCGGCCAGGCTTTCGCCCTGGGTTATGTTGGCGGACTAATCTGTTTGCTGATCGCTTTGGTCGGCTTTGTTCCAGACCAAGGAGATCCGTGGTTTGGTCTGTCTCGTGAAAATAGTCAGAATGTGCGCGCGACCAATGTGCTGGTAGCGATCTGGTTTGCTGTATTCAGTATTCCGATTCTATGGCTTGTAAAGGAAGCCAAGCCCCCAAAACAGGGTCAAAGTCCGGCATCGGTTATACGCAGTTCGTTCAAGCGGTTAAACGATACTTTCCATCATCTGCGTACCTATCGGCAACTTTTCTGGCTCCTAGTCGCGAGACTTTTCTACAATGACGGCCTTGTTGCTATCTTCTCTTTCGGGGGCATTTACGCGACGGTGGAATTTGGTTTCACCTTTCAAGATCTGATGGTTTTTGGAATCGTCCTGAATGTGTGTTCCGGCGTCGGAGCAATGGCCTTTAGTTTTATTGAAGATCGAATAGGCAGTCGTATCACTATTCTCATTACGCTTTACTGTCTTATCGGAGCAAGCGCCACTGCGATTTTTATTGAAAGCAAAGCCGCGTTTTGGGGGTGCGCGGTAGTGATAGGATTGTTTATTGGTCCTAACCAGTCGGCGAGCCGAGCTTATCTAAGCCGGCTCACCCCGCCTGAGAAGACAAACGAGTTTTTCGGCTTCTTCGCCTTTTCAGGAAAGGCGACTGCTTTCCTTGGACCGGTACTGTATGGCCAGCTGACAGGCCTGTTCGATTCCCAACGTGTTGGCATGATGACGGTGCCGGCGCTCTTCCTCATCGGATTGGTTTTTATGATCTGGAAAGTGAGGCCGGGAAAGATCGTATAGGATCTCGAGTTTTTCGGCTATGGCCTGCTCCAAAAGGCCATTATACCAAAGATATGTTGTGGATCGCGAAATCTTAAAGCGGATCTGCTGTATCCACTTTCTTCAGCAATCGACTTCCAGCCCTCCCATGACTCCGGATGGTCTTTTGTCGATACGTGATCTCGAATGGAAGCTAGCTGATCTCGGTCAAACGCGTCCCAGGATGTCTCGAAATGCTGAATGGATCGCTCCAGAAAATCCTCGGGCGACTCGCCTTCATCCGTGATCAGATCATACACAATCAGGATTCCATCGGCTCGCAACTGCTTTCTAACTCTCGAGAATAGTGATATTTTAGCCTTCGTTTCCAAATGGTGAGCCGTGTATCCAAGAACACCTGCATCACTGATCTCAGAATGGAAGGTTCCCTCCTGAAACATGTCGCCCTCGACGAGCTCTACGTTGGGGATGACGCGTTCGAGATTCTTTTGGGCATACTTGAGAGCTAGTGACGTAATGTCTATTCCCCGATACCTATCGATTGAAATCGACTTTGCAACTTGGCTTATGGCGAATGAATCGCCGCATCCTAATTCCAGTACCGAAAGACGCTCCCTCGAAAGCGAAGAAAGTAGAGCGGTCTCATGTTCGATGATCTCGGCGTGGAACATGTAATTCAGACGAATAATGGTCTGATAGAATTTCCAACCTTCAAAGAAGGCTTTCGTCGCCAGGATATCCTGTTCCTTGCTCATTGGAAGGGCGCGGCGTTAAGCGTCAGTAGCTGATTCCTGGAAGCCAAGTAACGAGCTTGGGAAACATTAATACAGCGACGAGCGCGATGAGCTGTATCACAATAAAGGGGACAACTCCTTTATAAATGTCTTTGAGTGTTATCCCTTTGGGAGTGACTCCTTTGATGTAGAATAAAGCGAATCCCACGGGTGGTGTCAGGAACGATGTCTGTAGAGCTACAGCGCATAGGATGGCAAACCATATCAACGCTGGTCGCGAAGACTCGTCCATTCCGCTTTCAGCTAGCCAAGCGAAGTCCATGTCGCCAATCATCGGGCCCACGATCGGCAGCATGATCATGGTGATTTCGATCCATTCTAAAAAGAATCCCAGAGCGAAGATGATCGCTAAAACGACCAAAATCGTTCCATAATTTCCCGAACCGATATCGACGATAGCGTTGGCTATCATTTCGTCGCCACCTAGACGACGCAGCACAAGCGAGAAGCAGGTTGCTCCAATGAAGATGGCTGCCAGGAATCCCATGGTCTGCATTGTATCGAAAAGAGACCTACGGAATGCAAAAAAAGTGAAAGTCGTGGAATCCTTCAGTCTGGTTGCGACACTTTGGTTCAAGAGGTCCTTGTCAGATTTGACGTGAGTGGCCTTGAATTTCCGGATCAGAAAGCGAACCGAAAATGCCAGTAGAACGGCGCCCATAGCGCCCATGCCGCTAGACTCGGTGGGTGTGGCGATACCAAAGAAAATCGAACCCAGAACCAGCCCGATGAGGAAGACGGCAGGTACGAAAGTGATGAAGAGGTAGAGCCAATCCCATGCCGTCAGCTTCTCGACATTCCTTGGTCTGGGAGCGCATTCCGGTTTCAGAAACGAATAAGCCGTAATGTAAATGATATACATCCCGCCCAGGATCAGTCCGGGAAAAACGGCTCCCATGAATAGGTCTCCAGTGGATACATCAAGTTGGGCGGCCATCAAAATCAGCATGATACTGGGCGGAATCAGAATGCCCAATGTCCCGGCGCTGCAAACCGTTCCGGTCGCTAGGGCGGGAGAGTACTTGAGTCGCATCATTGCAGGCAGAGTGAGCGTGCCTAGCAGTACGACGGAAGCCCCAATGATGCCAGTCGAGGCTGCAAGCATGATCCCGATAATCGTTACACCCAACGCGAGCCCGCCTGGCACTCGACCAAGAACTCGTTGTAGCGACTGCATCATGTTTTCCGCGACTCCCGAGTGATCGAGCACGTTGCCCATGAGAATAAACATCGGCAAGGCGACCAGTACATCGCTTTTCATTATTCCGAAGACTCTATCCACGACGATTGAAAATCGTCGGAAAGATAGTCCTGTATCCATTCCAAACCATACATCGATTAGCACGGCGATGGCGGTCACCGCAATGGCGGATCCCCCCAAAGAGAATCCAACCGGAACGCCCAGAAAGAGCATGCCGATGAACAATCCCATCAATACGAATATCAATACCGTGCTAGGATCCATGGCGCTTAGAGCCGTCTTTGCGACGTTTGTTTGTAGCAATCAGAATGGCTCTGGCTACCGCTTCAACCAGAAGGAGCAGGCAACTCAAAGGTAGAAGGCCTTTCACGAGCCAAAGCCAAGGCATGCCGCCTGGGTTTGGGGAGCTTTCTCCTCGCAAGAAGGCCTTGACCGTAAAATCCCATCCATGCCAAAGAAGAAAAGCGTAAAGCGGGATCAGAAAGAAAACGATGCCCAAAAGATCGACCATTCGCTTCATTTTGTCCGAATACTTTTGATACACGAAATCGACTCTCACGTGTCCATCGACTGTCATTGTGTAGGAGAGGCCAAGCACCATGGACATGGCGAACAAGTACCATAGCGAATCCTCCAAAGCCGTATTGGTAATGCCATACGCGTATCGAAGCGTGACCTGCGTTACAATCGCGATCAGCAAGACTGCCATCGACCACGAAGACAGTCTTCCGATGATAGTAATCACTCGCTCGATACTTTCAGCAATGGATCTCATAGCGAGTGCAAGTGGCTTGCCGATTTTCGGAGCGCAACTATTTCAAATAGCCAATCTCTCCCCAAGTCGCGTATTCAGCGCGGAAGGACGATAGGTCGTCCCACACTTTTTTGAAAAACGCGTCCTTAGCCGCTTGTTCGGCAACCACTTCTTCCCAAGTCTTCCTAAAAAGCTCTAGCATTTCCGGGCTCCAGTCTTTGACAATTACTCCGTGATTTTCCACGTTTTCCTTGATTGCCCTCGCTTGGATGGCGTCGCTGTAGGCAAGATGGTCGATAATGCCTGCGCGACTGACCGTCTCTATCTGGGCTTGCTGTGTTTCGGAAAGGTCATTCCAGACCTCTTTGTTGATGAGTATTTCGAACAAGGTCGCCTGCTGGTGCCAGCCTGGAAAGTAGTTGTATTTCACCACCTTATGAAATCCTTGATTAGCGTCAACTGAAGGGAGCGCGTATTCCGTTGCGTCGATCACGCCTTTTTCAAGGGCCGGAAAGATTTCCGCTCCAGGTAGGACGGAAACGGATACGCCCAGTTTTCCCATTACAAGACCGCCCAGTCCGAAGAAACGCATCTTCAGGTTCTTCAGATCGTCCGGACCTTTTATCTCCTTAGCGAACCAACCGCTCGTTTCCGGAGGGATCATGCCGCAGACCAGCACTTTCACATTGAAGCCAGCCTGGTCATACATTTCCTGATACAATGTCATGCCGTTTCCATGATAGAGCCATGCCACGAATTCGTTGGGGCTCGGTCCGAAAGGAACTGCGGAAAAGATGGGAGCTGAGGGGATTTTGCCCATCCAGAAGCCGGATGTGCCGTAGCCTGCGTCAACTTTTCCGTCCGATACGGCGTCTAGGATTTCCAGCGGTCCAACCAGCGCGCCGGCGTCGAAAACTTCTAGATCGATATTCCCTCCGCTGACTTTTTCCAGTTTCTCGGAAAGATGAACGATGTGCTCGCCTACAATGTGCGTATTGGAAGGCAGATAAGACGCTAGTTCTATTTTAACTTTTCTTGCCGTCGGACCGGAAGCGCCATCGCTTCCGTGGTCGGATGGAGATGAGCAGCTAGCAATTAGAAAGCCGGCCGACGCTAGTATTAAAGTGAGGGAGTAACGCATGAGAAACTTATTAGTGGTAGCATATGGGCGCCAGATCTCTGCTTAGCATCTTGCCGCTACATATGGAACTGGTAAGGTCATCAAAGCGAAACGCCTTGCGCAATCCCTTTTTCCCTGTTGCGGCTTTCGAAATTCGAAGCCTGGCGAGGGTTCTCGCCCATTCGATTCGCAAGGCAACTCCCTTTCCTTTGTGAAAGCCGACGAGTCCGGGCAATCTGAGCGAGAAGGCGGATTTACAAATCGTTCTGCTCTTTGACTCTCGAATCGACGAGCTCGATAAGCTCGTCCAAGTTGGCGCACACGTTTATCTCCTCGCCGGTTATTAATGCGGATATGCGATCATCCTCGTTCTTGAAAACCGCCGGCAGAGCTGTGCTCTCCTCCGGATAGCTTTTCCTGAATTCGTTTCGGTGCAGGAATTCCTTTTCTACCGGAAGCGACTGAATAAATCGCCTCCATTTGTTAAGCATTCCCGTCATGCCATAGGTGAATTGGCACAGACGACATTCATAGGTTCGAGGCGATATCACCTTGTGAATCGTGTCGGTGACCGCGTTGAAGATCCCGTCATCCGCATTGTATACAAGAATCAATTTCATGGCTGCTTAGGTCTAAACGATCTAAGCTTCTTTTTGAATTTAGCAAACGCGGGAGGTTAACTTCTTCCCTGTTTTTAGAAGAGTGCCACCAACTGAGGTTCTTAAAGGCTAGCTATAAAAATGGCCCTTTGAGGAGCGGGATGGCCTTCGATCGTTTTCAGGGAGTCATCGGGATCGAGAAAATCTGATAGCGATTCGAATCGCATCCATTCGGTGCTACGCTGCTCTTCGGTATGGGTTTTCGAGATACTTGCCATTCTTATGTTTTGATAGCCTGCGCGCCTGAGCCATTTTTCCATTGCGAGGGGGGAGGGGATGAACCAGACGTTTCGCATTTTCGCGTACCGGCCTTTGGGAGTCAGAACATGATCTTCGGAGCCTTCCGTTACTAAGGTCTCCAAGACCAGTTCTCCTCCTGGGCGTATAAATGACGCCACGTCAAAGAGATGATCGATGGGCGAGCGCCGGTGATAAAGCACGCCCATTGAGAAGACCGTATCGAACATCGGTAAAGGCTTCGGCAGACTATCGATTCCTAAAGGTAGGATATAGCATCGATCTGAATTCCTGGCATAGGTTCGAGCGACGAAATTCTGAAATACATACAGTAGGAAGGGATCAGTCCCGACCACCAGCTTTGCTCCTTCGCCCAGCATTCGCCATCCATAGTAGCCATTCCCGCTTCCAATATCCAAGACGAGTCGGTCCTTTAGAGGCGCTATAGCGTTCTTTAATCGATCCCATTTCAGATTCGATCGCCATTCGGTATCGATATGGATGTCGAAGAAATCGAACGGACCTTTCCGCCATGGATGGAAAGATTGGAGGGTCTCCCGAAGCGAGGTTTGCATTCCTGGAGCGAGATCCGCTTTTTCGCCGAAACGAACGGTCGCACTGCCATAGTCTACCGACGATGGAGTGGCTGCTGGAAGTTTTTCCAAGGCCTTTTGCCAATTGGGAAGATGGCCATTCTTTGTCTCATCAAACTCCTGTTCGCACAATGCCGGTAGCGTTTCCAGCCAATGCTTCAGTGGAGTGGACTCGAGAAAGCTGAAGAACGATTGATAGTATTCTTTAATCACCTTCACCGCTTCGCTAAGTTGATCAGTCCTTGAATGCGACCATCGAAACGAAATTGAAGCACTGCAGCCACGTTTCGCTGACTGTGAAACCAGCTTCATCAAGACGCTGTTTATGAGCTGAAATGGATTCGGGGATTAGGACGTTTTCCAATGCGTTTCTCTTCTGACTAATCTCCAACTGGCTATATCCCTGGCTTCTCTTGAAATCATGATGAAGCTTTGTCATCCGTTCCTGGATACTCGCCTCTTCAAATTCTATCTTTTCCGACAGAAGCAGGATGCCTCCCGGCAAAAGGCCTTCTTGAATCCTGCTTAAGAGCGGCAGCCTCTTTTCTTTCGGAATAAATTGTAGAGTGAAGTTTAGGACGACGATTGACGCGTTTTCAATCGACGTATCCAGAATATCCTGATGAAGCAAAGTATACTGGCTGTTCTCCATCGATTGAGCGAGGTTCCGCTGACACCGTTCCAGCATAGGTTTCGAGTTGTCTACGCCGACGAAACTCACACTGCTATCCAGACCTGCGTTCATCGCCATCATTCCGGCACCCAGGGAGCATCCCAGGTCGTATACGCGTGAATCTGCTTGAGCGTATCTTTGCGCGATCAGCGGCAACAAGGAAAGCGTCATCCCATAGCCTGGCACTGAACGTTTTATCATATCCTCGAAAACGCCGGCCACCTTATCGTCGAATTCAAATTCGCCGGTCTCTATGATTTCTTTAGCAAACAGCACGTCTCTAGAGGATTCGCCCATAGAGAGCTAGCTTGGCGGATGGCCTTTACGGAGCGATGAAAAATGTTCCTCGACCCGTATTCAGAAGGGAAAATGCTAAAAGATGGGCCTCGGTTCGCCTTTTTCACGGGTTGCGCTTCGAGTTTGACCTAGGCTCGGATCGAGCTATGCCCATTGGGTTCTCGATTTATGAACCGGGTCTATATCAAAACGTACGGATGCCAGATGAACGAGCGCGACAGCGAACAAGTCGCGTCTTCGCTTCGCGATCGTGGCTACAGCGTCGTAGACAACGAGTTTGATGCGGATGTGGTTCTATTAAATACCTGCAGCGTCCGCGACCAGGCAGAGCAAAAGGCGATTGGCAAGGCCGGCTACCTTTCGAAACGGAAACGCGAGAATCCGAACTTCATTCTAGGGGTTATGGGCTGCATGGCCCAGAATCGAGGCGAGGAGCTGTTTGACCGCCTTCCCGACCTTGATCTCGTCGTAGGGACGCAGAAGTTTCATCGTGTACCCGACCACCTCGACCATCTCATCCAGACCTCCAATGGCCAGGGTCCACGACCTTCGACGCTAATGGATCTTGGCGAGGAGGAAGGTTCGCAGAACACGATTAAGGATCACGTTTCCAAGACGAACGAGGTCAGCGCTTTCGTTTCCATTATGCAGGGCTGCAACATGAATTGCGCGTTTTGCATTGTGCCAAAAACTAGGGGCTCGGAGCGGTCTCGTCCGATTGAGCAAATCGTTGAAGAGGTCCAGGAACTGGCGGTAAATGGGGTCAAGGAAGTCACTTTTCTCGGCCAGATTGTAACCAGTTATGGTCGAAGGGAGTTTCCGGTGATCGATGGAAAATCGCCTTTTGTGCAGCTCTTGGAACGAACCAATGAAGTGCCAGGTATCGAAAGGATACGCTTTACCTCGCCTCACCCTCGAGGTTTCAAGCAGGATCTGGTGGAAGCCTACCGTGATCTTCCCAAGCTTTGCGAATACATTCATCTACCGCTCCAAGCCGGCTGCGACAAGACGCTTCGGGCGATGAATCGCCCGTATACGAAATCTCGATACCGTCAAATTGTCGATTCGCTCAGAGCGGTTGTTCCCCACATGTACTTTTCAACTGATATCATTGTCGGCTTTCCTGGAGAAACGGAGGAGGATTTCAATGAATCCGCCGCTTTCTTCGAAGATATCGGCTTCGACATGGCATACATTTTCAAATACAGCATTCGCACGGGAACCCCTGCCGAGGCGATGCCTGATCAGATTCCGCAGGAAGAAAAAGAGCGTCGCAACCAAGTGTTGCTGGATATTCTCTCGAAGAGCTCGCTTCAGCGCAACGAGACGCTGATAGGAACGACTCAGGAAGTGCTAGTGGAGGGGCCTGCCAAAAGGGGGGACGCCTACATGGGGAAAACGCGCGGGCATCGTAATGCGATCTTCGAGGCTGACGAACGATTGATCGGCCATTTGGTGGACCTTAACATTAAACGCGTCACCGCCAGTTCTCTCTATGGAGATCTTGTACTGGCTGGCGTGGATACAACGAACTAGGCTTATGGATCTTTCCCTCTCTCAAGCGACCCTGTTAGCCGGCCTTGGATTTCTCCTTCTTGGCGTTGCCTTCTTTCTCCCTCCTAGCGCTTCCATCTTGAAGGCATTTCCCAGGTCTCGGCGAGCCGCTTACGTTACCATGACTATTGCCGGGATATGGACCCTGTCCAAGGTTTTGCAATTGGGGGAAGCCGACTATGGAAACTACAAGCAGTATATCTTTATCGGTTTCAGTCTCCTGGCTCTGCTCGCCTTTAAATACGCGCCCGATTTTCTGTCCGTAAGGGGGGCCTGCATTGTTTACTTGCTGCTAGCCAATGTTCTTCTCACCGCCGCCTTTGGTCATTACGAAGAACCCTTGCGGTTGTTTATGGTGGGTCCGCTCTACCTGGGAATCGCTCTGTCGCTTTACCTTGCTCATTCTCCCTTTCGGTTGCGCGATTTCTTTAGCTGGCTCTTTGCTGTTTCGCCCAGGGCTCGTATTTTCGGACTGATTTTGATGCTCTACGGCGGCATGCTTGGCGGCATCGCCTTTGCCTACTAGGCAAAGAGCTTGGCGTTTCCAATCCATTTGCTGGTAGTTAAATGTTGAATTCGACTGAAGACTCTTCCGTTCTGATGATTATCGCCGGTCCGGCGGGCAGTGGAAAATCTACTTTGTGCGAGCGTCTCATTGCGGAGAATAATAGTATCGAAAGAGTGGTTACCTGCACGACTCGCCGACCTAGGGAAAACGAAGTCGATGGAGTGGACTATTTTTTTTTGAGCGACGAGGAGTTCGATAGGCGAATCGAGCAAGACGGTTTTCTTGAGTGGGCGAAGGTGCATGCCAATCGCTACGGTACGCCCAAACAGCAAGTTATTGAAAAGCTTAAGGCGAACGTCGATCTCGTCATGAACATCGATGTCCAAGGAGTCGCTCAGTTCCGAAAAGCGGCTCTCCAAGAGCCCCTTATCGCCGAAAAACTAGTGACGGTTTTCATCGACCCGAAGAATTTCGACGAGCTGATCAAACGATTGCGGGAGCGAGGTCAGGACGACGAGGAGGAAATCGCTCGGCGGATCGAATCCGCTCGAAAGGAAATTCAGGCCAAGGGCGAATTCGATCATGTTATCGAAACGGGGACTAAGGAAGAGGATTTCGCCGCAATCCTTAAGATCTGGCAGGCTGAAAAGACCCGTTAAGCTGAGCTAAAAAAGTTATTCCAGGTCTCGGCAATCAGCTAGCAGTAAGGTCCGTTAGTCCTTGTGCTACACCTCACTTTCAGTGTCCGACTCGTCTGATTGAATCGCGCTGAATCAATATTTGTAAGTTTTTAAGCGAAAAAGGGATTTGAAAATGGAAGCCGTTGCAATTTCGATGGTCGAAGATCTGCCAAGATCCAAAACCATGAGCGACCAAACGCAAAAGCCTCAGCTAAGCGATACCGAGCTAGTGCAAGCCGGTTACCGGTATGCTCTATCTATTGTGCGGCACCATCAGGACGCGGAGGATCTAGTGCAACAGGCTTGGATGAAATTGCAACGAGCCTATGGCGGGGTAGACGGGACTCCCGTCTTGTTCCGGACGATTCGAAATCTGTTCTACGATCAAAAGCGTCGCAGCAAGATCGTTCAGTTCGAACCATTGGATTCCACCCCCGAGCGCGGTAAATCCGAGGCGACAGGCGTTTCTATGGATATGGAACTGTTGATGGAAAAGCTGCGGCCTGAGGAACGCGAAGCGCTTTACCTCAATGTGGTCGAAGGCTACACTGCCAGCGAAATTGCGAATCAAACAGGATCTCCTCGAGGCACCATCCTCAGTCATATTCACAGGGCGCGACAGAAATTAGCTAAAGCGCTTGGCTCTGAATTTCGAGATACAAACTAGATGGAAGGAAATCGCTGCAATGAATGATCAAGAATTAGATCAGAAAATTAAAGAACACTTTCTCAGCCAAAGACTGGCTGACGAAAAGGTGCGAAGGATCCTGGAACAGGGTCAAATTCAGAAGACGCGTTCCTGGTGGAAGCATTGGGTGCCTGTCGCCGCTGCGGCTGCCATTGTCATGGCTTTGTCTTTCCAGCTGACTCGGACTTATGAGACTGATGAATTAAACCTGGAAGTGGCCGGTAAAATTGCCCTGCGGCACAACACCTACACTAATCTGGATGTAGAGGCGGCTGATTATTCCTCTGTTCAAGATGGTTTGAAGGATCTCGCGTTTTCGGTAACGCCGCTCGTTAAGAACCAGCTGCTGTCTGCCTATCAGGTCATTGGCGCCCGATATTGCCAGCTCGAAGGTCAGCAAGCAGCCCACATGCAAGTGAGACATCGTAAGACAGGGACTCTCTGCACGTTGTATGTTGCGTCGCTCAAAGGACCGCTCTCCTCGTTCGACCCTGTCGATGAAGAGATACGCCTGGAGGCGAACAACGTTCAGATGTGGCAAGACACGGGACGGCTCTTCGCCTTGGTTAATTAAGGGCCAAAACCTTCAGGGCGGTTTCTAGTTTCGGAGCCGGCCAAGCCTCTCTGAGGCGAGTTTTACCAACTCGGTCTTTACAACGATTGTCGGACTCTCCTTTAATGGGTGTCTATTTCGCCCCATATGGATCCGAATCCCGCCGCCAACGATTTCGCTCTGAGTATCAATAATCTACGCGTAACCTTCGCGACCGAAGAAGGTTTGGTGGTCGGCGTGGACGATGTTTCCTACCAAGTTAGGCGTGGAAAAACCATGGCTGTGGTCGGCGAAAGCGGTTCGGGTAAAAGCGTAACCGCTTTTTCAATACTTAGGCTTATTCAGAAGCCAGGTAAAATCGCGGGGGGCGAGATTATCTTCTATCCTGCGTCGGGAGCTCCGATCAATATCACTGCATTGAATGAAAAGGACGATCTGCTCTACAAATTGCGTGGCGGGTATATTAGCATGATTTTCCAGGAGCCGATGACGGCTTTGAGTCCCGTTCACACGGTGGGGAATCAGATTTGCGAAGCGATTTTGCTCCACGAGGACGTGACGAACCATGAAGCTGAACGAAGAGCCGTTGAGATGCTAGGCAAGGTTGGTATCCCAATGCCTGAGCAGCGACTAAAACAGTATCCTCATGAGTTCTCTGGAGGGATGAGGCAGAGGGTGGTCATCGCCATGGCTCTCGTATGCAAGCCTGAGATACTGATTGCCGATGAGCCGACGACTGCTCTCGACGTAACGATTCAAGCTCAGATTCTCGAGCTCATCAAAGAACTGCAGGATGACATGGGAGCAGCGGTAATCTTTATCACGCACGACATAGGCGTGGTCGCTCAAGTCGCTGACGATGTGGCAGTGATGTACAAAGGCCGGGTAGTTGAGAAAGGGAATGTACGACAAGTATTGAAAGATCCATTGCATCCTTACACGAAGGGACTTTTAGCGGCTATTCCTAGCCAGGCCAACAAAGGGCGTCGCCTGCCTACCATCGACAGTGTCCTCGGTGATCTGAATATCGATACGCGTCTTGCTTTGAGCGATCTGCCAAATGGTCGACAAGTCGCTCTAACCCAAGAGGAAATCAGCAAACTGCAAATCACACTTTAAAGAAAATGAGCGACCGCAAGCCACTCATAGAAGTCAAGCAGCTCAAGAAGCATTTCCCGATTTTCAGCCAGGGATTTGTCAAACGCCAGATCGATACGGTGAAGGCGGTCGACGATGTCAGCTTCGATGTAATGCAAGGCGAAACGCTTGGCATTGTGGGGGAGAGTGGATCTGGAAAAACGACTTGCGCTCGAACGATCCTCCGAGCTTTGCAGCCAACTTCCGGGGAGGTTTGGTTTGAGGCTAACCAAGGTCGAATCAACTTGGCCACCATTCACGAACGGGAACTTAAGCCGTTGCGCCAGGAAATGCAGATGATTTTCCAAGACCCCTTTTCCTCCTTAAACCCGCGTATGACGGTTGGCGATATCGTGGGAGAGCCCTTGGTCATCCACAAGTTGGCCAAAGGAAAGGAGCTTGAAGATCGAGTGGTCGAGATTCTGGAAAAGGTTGGGATGCAATCGGAGCATCGCATGCGCTACCCGCATGCCTTTTCCGGAGGACAGCGTCAACGCATTGGAATCGCTCGCGCCTTAATAATGAGACCATCGCTTGTCGTGGCCGACGAAGCTGTATCCGCGCTCGATGTTTCGGTTCAGGCGCAGGTGATCAATCTCCTCGAAGATCTGCAGGACGAATTCAAGCTCACCTACATTTTCGTCGCCCACGATCTGAGCGTCGTTCGCCATATTTGCGATCGCGTGGCGGTTATGTACAAAGGCAAGATCGTTGAGATGGAAGACACTGAAGCGTTATTTGAAAACCCGAAACACCCCTATACGCAGATGCTTCTCTCGGCCATTCCCAGTCCTGATCCGGACATCAAGATGGAGCCGCGTCGCGACCTCGTTGAGTCGGGTTGGCTGCCTGAGGACTAGTTTTCGATTCGAAATCCCTTAGAGGGAATCGGTATATTTCTTCACTGGAGTCAGGATTCCGAAAAATCCTCGTAAAATTGAGCCGCATGGGTGGCGCAAAGAGGGTCTTGTAGGTTAGGATATCCATTATCCAAGCGAGTTATCGTCCTACAGAAATCAATCGACTCCTCTTCAAATGACGCGGCTTCTCATTGTTGATCCACTTCAGCTCTCATTCTCCACTAAAAAGGATTCCGAACTAGGCTCGACGCGGGAATGGTTTGAAAGAGCGATCCGGGATATTGAAGACTTGGATTATGAAATCGTTGATGGACGTGATCAGTGCCTCTGCGATCTGGCTTTGAAATCGAGTGGGGTCGTTTTAGGCGGCTCTGAAAACACGGCCTGGGAAGACACGTCTTTCAACGATCATCTTCTGGATCTCATCGCTTTATGTAAGCACAATGAGATACCTTTCATGGGAATCTGTTTTGGAGCCCAACTGCTAGCCAGAGCTCTGGGAGGAAGAGTGGAGCGACACCCTTCAGGTATCGAGTTGGGAGCCATTAGTATTCAGCTTACCAAAGCGGGTCGAAACCATCCTCTTTTCGAGGGAGTTTCAGGCGGAAGTTTTCAATCAATTGAGACGCATCGAGATGCGGTCATGTATTTGCCATCTGGATGCGAACTGCTAGCATCCTCTTCTCATACTCCTAATCAGGCTTTCGCTTGGCGAAATCTTCTCTATGGCGTCCAGTTTCATCCTGAAATGAACGGCCAGGACTTGCGTAATCTCTGGCGGGGATGGGCTAGAACAGGACATCTCAATCGGATTCCTCAGCCCCACCTTAGAAAAATCGAGACCTGCGAATGCAAGGAGCTTCCCCAAATTCTACGCAACTTCACTAAGCGAGTCATATCTCGCGTATCCGAACTTCAAGTATAATTCGCGATCTATCGCTTTTAGCGGCTTTCTAGTCTTCCCATTCGATTTCCGCTCCGAGCTTTCGCAAGTTTTCCGCGAAATGCGGGTGACCCCTCGATATGGGATCCGCGTTCATGACGACGCTTCGACCCTCAAGACTCGCTGCCACCATGTAAAGCGCGACGGCCGCCCTTATGATGTAGGGAGCATCAACGACGGCAGGTCTCATCGGAGCGTTGCCAAATACGATGATGCGATGGGGATCGCTGACGACGGCGTGGGCTCCGAATTTCGTCAGCTCGGGGAGCCAGGCGAATCCGCCTTCGTAGACCTTGTTCCAAAAATGCATGGATCCTTCCGCTCTGGTGGCGAGGGCCACCATGGGTGGAAGCAAGTCGACAGGAAAGTATGGCCATGGGGCGCCTTCGATTTTCGGCAACAGGTTTGTCGTATAAGGATATTGGATACGGAGCGACTGATTCGCTCTGCAAATGGCGGTGTCTCCTTCATGTTCGATAGTGACTCCTAGCTTTTCGAATGCCCGGCTAATGAGCTCGAAATGCTCAGGCGTGGCTTTCTCAACACGAACTTCGCCTTTCGTGATAGCTCCAATTGCCAGAAACGTGGCGATTTCATGGTGATCGGAAGAAATGGTGACTTCGGCTCCGTGGAGTCGGTCCACGCCTTCTATCCGCAGCACGTTTGTACCGATTCCCTCAATACGAGCTCCCATAGACTGAAGAAATCTGCAAAGATCCTGAGTATGCGGCTCGCTTGCGGCATTGGTGAGCATCGATTCCCCTTCCGCCAAAGCCGCTGCCATGGCGAAGTTCTCGGTGGTGGTGACCGACATGTAGTCCGCCCAGTAGCGGGTTCCCTTGAAGCGGTTCTCGATACTCAGATCGAGTGTCCCATTATTGTCTATCCTGGCTCCCAGGTTCGAAAGGATTTCCAGGTGGGGGTCGAGTTCTCTGATGCCCAACGAGCATCCTTTGGGATTCGAATCGACTCGCATCGACTTGAAACGATGCAGCAGGGAAGGAAAGAGAAGGACCGCCGAGCGCATTCCCTTCGGCAAGGCGTTTTCCGGTAGCGAGTCTCTAACGTTCGAGTGATCGAGTCGCATTACCTTGGCCTCTCGATCCCAATCGATTTTAGAGCCGATTACTTCAAAGAAGTTGGTTAGCTTTTCGATGTCCGTGCTCGCTGGTACATTACGAACGGTTACTGGCTCTGAAGTTAGCAGGCTGGCGCAAAGAATCGGTAAGACCGCATTCTTATTGCCGGATGGAGTGATAGTCCCTGAAAGCGGCTTGCCGCCGTGTACGATGAGATTCGCCATGCAGATAGGTGAAAGAAGCAGCCAGATTCGCGGCCAAAATGATTCATTTCAACCTCAATGTCTGCCTTCCGCCGATAGTTTTTCATTTTGTTGTTTAGGACCTTCTCAAGGATCGAATGGGTGCTAATGATTTGTCATAAGCGCATTAACGATTGCGTTTCGCTCGTGTACTATACATGCATTCGTCCGTTGATCGCATTGAGTCTTGATCCAGTGACGCTCAACGCATTGCATCTTAAACTTATATCAATAACTTCAAATTTGGATCCTGATCCTCAGCGACAGGCACCCGAAAATGAAAACAATACCAGACTTCCAAAAGCGGAAGGCCGCTGGCGAGGCGATCACCATGGTGACTTGCTACGACGCGGCGACCGCTAAAATACTAAACGGAACGAGCGTTGACTCGATCCTGGTGGGCGACTCCTGCGCAATGGTTGTCCACGGTTTTGACAGCACGGTCCATGCGACCGTCGATATGCTCGCCATGCATACGGAGGCGGTTCGGCGAGGCGCTCCCGATAAAGTGATTGTCGCCGATATGCCTTTTCTATCCTATCGAAAAGGCCTAATCGAGTCGACCGAGTCAGCGGCTAGACTCATGCGGGCAGGAGCGAACGCGGTTAAGATCGAGCGATGCCGTGGCAATCTTGAATTGATCCAAAGTCTTGTCGAAGCCGGTGTGCCGGTGATGGGCCATCTCGGGCTCACGCCGCAGGCAGTCAATGAATTTGGGGGTTTCAAGGTCCAAGCCAAGACGGACAAGGCTGCGGAAACGTTGGTTCGCGAGGCCAAGGAATTGGAACTGGCTGGCTGTTTTTCCATTGTTTTGGAATGCGTACCTGCCGAGGTGGCCAAAAGGGCGACCGAGGCTCTGGCTATTCCCACGATTGGAATCGGCTGTGGTCCAGATACTTCGGGTCAGGTCCTGGTCATCAACGACCTTCTTGGAATGGACTCGGACTTCCATCCAAAGTTCGCCCGTCGCTACGCCAATCTGAGCGTTGTCATTGCGGATTCGGTGGAAGCTTATTCTGACGATGTTCGATCAGGATCCTTTCCTGCCAAAGGAGAGTATACCCGGTTGCGTAGAGAGCAAACGGCTATCTGATCGGGATCTTTTTTCGGACTTTAGCCTATCGCGAATCAGCCCCGCCACACATTGATGACAACGGTATTTAAAGATGTTGGACACTGGAATCGTTTTCGTAACGAAATGCCGAATACGACAAGTCTTGGATGCGTTCCTACGCTTGGAGGGCTGCATGAAGGACACTTGTCCTTGGTTAGGCGTTCTCTCGAAGAAAACGAGACGACGGTGGTCTCGATCTTCTTGAATCGCGTTCAATTCAACAACGCTTCCGATTACGAGAATTATCCTGCGAACTTCGAGGAGGACGTTGCAAAGTTGAAAGCCTTAGGCGTCGATGCGATTTTTTCTCCTGCACACGATCAATTGTATCCAGATTTTTATCGCTATCGAATTATTGAAGACGAGGAGTCGCGTTCTATGGAGGGTACGCATCGGCCTGGACATTTTGATGGCGTGCTGACAGTTGTGATGAAGTTGCTGAATATTCTTCGGCCGAATCGAGCTTATTTTGGCGAAAAGGACTACCAGCAACTTCAGCTAGTAAAGAAAATGACGGAGGCGTTTTTCCTACCTGTGAAAGTTGTATCCTGTCCAACCATACGGGATGCCAATGGACTAGCCTTAAGCTCCCGCAATCGCCGTCTGACTTCCCGGGGATTGGTCAAGGCTGCCCGCTTCCCGGAGATCCTTGTGAATGCGGAGAACGTTGAATTGGCTGTTGCGGAATTGAAGGAAGCTGGATTCGAAGTCGAGTATATCGAGGAAAGAGGCGGCCGTCGTTTCGGGGCTGTTGTATTGGAAAACGTGAGACTGATTGACAATGTGAGTCTGAACGTCGCAGACGCTCAGCTACGTAGCGGCATGTCTCGGACAAGCCGACAAGCCGAAGGCCAATTAAAATGAATCTGTGCATCGATGTAGGGAATTCTCAATTTCATGGCGTCGTCTATGATGGCGACGAGCATGTCATGCAGTTAAGGAAGGAATCTTCAAAGCGTTCTTCGCGTGACGAGGTTGGGCTTTTTCTGGTCAACGTCCTGCGGGAAAAGGGGGTCGATCCGAAAGCTATCGAGCGTATTGGGATCAGTTGCGTGGTTCCCGACGAAGTGCACTCTCTGAGAAACGCCTGTCGAATCTATTTCGGAATCGAACCCCTATTTCTGGAAGCGGGCATCAAAACCAAGTTGAAGATCAAGACGAGGAATCCACTGGAGGTAGGCGCGGATCGTATTGCCAACGCCATAGCAGTTGGAGAATTGTATCCGGATCGCAATGTCATCGTGGTCGATTTTGGTACGGCTATTACTTTGGATGCCGTCACCTCTCAGCGAGGGTATTTAGGCGGTTCCATATGCGCGGGGCTGGGAATCGCTATGGAGGCCCTTGGCTCGAAAACCGCCAAGCTTCCTTACGTGGAGATAATGAGAACCGACAAGGCTCTCGGACGCTCGACTATCGAATGTATTCAGGGAGGTATTTACCATGGCTATTATGGTCTTATAAAGGAATTGATCAGTCGCCTGAAGAAGGAGGCCTTTTCCGATGACGACTGCCTTGTTATTGGAACGGGAGGATTTTCCCAATTGTATCGAAATTCTGGATTGTTTACTGAAATCGTGCCTGACTTGGTCTTGCGTGGCGTAAATGTCGTCCTGGCCTTAAACCCTCAGGAACAAGCTATTTTATCATGAAACGGACAATGCTTAAGTCAAAGATTCACCGAGCGACGGTCACCGATGCGGATTTGAACTACGAAGGTTCGATAAGCCTGGACCCGAAGTTGGTTGCCGCGGCGGATCTAGTGGAGTTTGAAAAGGTCGATGTTTACAACATCACCAATGGAAATCGCTTCCACACCTACGTGATTTTTGGTGGCGAAGGAGAAGTGTGCCTGAATGGCGCGGCGGCTCACCTCGCTACCACGGGCGATCTCGTGATTATCGCTAGCTACGTTGAAGTCGATGATGAGGAAATCGAGTCGCATCGACCCAAGATTGTCCACGTCGATGCCAAAAATGCAATCGATGGTATCCGAGAACCGGAGACGCGTCTGCCTTTTGAAGAATCTTCGCTAATCTAGACTAATTTCGGGGTAAGCCCAAGATAGCGAAATTCCGGAAAGCCTTTTTCGACATCTTCGAGAAAAGTTGGCGTTGAAAGAAGTTTTGGATACACGTTCATCTGTGCCAGTTGATCCAGTTTTACGAATTTGGCGTCTACTAGGAAGGTTTCATTATCTTCCTTATTCATGCTGGAAATCGATCCCCCAACTATGTCCGAAACGATCCAGGACTTCACGAAATGGCAGTCGTCTAAGATGAACTGTTCCAGGTAGACGATTCGTTTAGGAACCACATTTATAGCGGTTTCCTCAAACGTTTCCCTTTTCGCGCATTGAAGCAGGGTCTCGTTTTTCTCGACTCCTCCACCGGGTGGTACCCAAAAATTGTATACTCCCTCCTCATAGTGTCTCACTAGTAGGATGGAATCATCTTTTATAGCTATTGATCCAGCGCTAATGCGGTGCTCCACGTGATTTCCCCTTTCCATATTTCGTGCGAGTTTCGGCTACTAAAGCCAAGTCGTCCAGCTCTTCTGGCAAGCAATAGGATTCGGTTCTGGGGAAGGCGGCTATCAGTTTTGCAATCGTCTGCCGAGGATTTTTCAGTTCGCATTCCCAAATGATAAACACCTGCCAGCCAAGCTCTTTGAGGGTCTCCACATTCGCGCGGTCTCGTTCGATGTTTCGCTTGAACTTGGAAACCCAATACTCGGTATTCGATTTCGGGGTCGTCGCATGCTTGCAACCTGGGTGTCGATGCCAAAAGCACCCGTGCACGAAAATGACGGTTTTATATTTCGGTAGGACAATGTCTGGTTTTCCTGGCAGTTTCCTGTTTTTCGGACCGTTCACCGTAAACCGATATCCCAATTGATGCAGCAAGCTTCTGGCGATGAGTTCCGGCTTGGTGTTCCTTCCCTTTACTCGACTCATTACCCACGAACGGTGCAGTTGGGATATCTTGTCCGCCATAAATCTTATTCAAGCGCGCCTTTGGTTATTTGGCACAGTCTTTTCTAAACCGTGTCCTCAGTTTGGCTGTGATTACCGTTGCCAGCCGTAAAGTGATAAGGATGATGATTTTCCAATGGGAATGAAACGTTTAATACTCTGGTTCGAGATCGTTTTTCTCTGTGTCCTGGGAGCTGCCGGCATGACTGGCTCGCCTCGTATCGATTTCGTCGAGTACGATTTGCCCAATGGTCTTCACGTTATTCTTCACCAGAATAATGAAGCTCCAGTAGTCTCGACTTATGTTTTGTATCATGTTGGCAGCAAGGACGAGCGACCGGATCGAACGGGATTCGCTCATTTTTTCGAGCATCTAATGTTTGAAGGTACGGAGCATATCGCTCGTGGCGAGTTGGATAAACTGATCAAGGGCTCGGGCGGTAATCTTAACGCTTCGACTTCTTTTGATCGAACGGATTACTACATCAATCTTCCCTCAAACGAACTAGAGCTCGCCTTGTGGATCGAGTCGGAACGTATGCTCCATGCGGTGATTAACGAAGAGGGAGTCGAGACTCAGAGAGAGGTTGTAAAAGAGGAGCGCCGCTCTCGTTACGACAACCAGCCGTATGGTTCCTTTTTCGAAAACATGGCGAAAATGGTGTTCGCCGATACTCCTTACGCTTGGACGCCAATCGGATCCGTTCAGTACATCGATCAAGCGACCATCGAAGAGTTTCGCGAATTCTACAAGATTTGGTACCTGCCGAACAATACGATCCTGTCCATCGCCGGAGATATTGACCTGAAAAAGACCAAGGCTTTGGTGGAGCGATATTTTGGAGACATTCCTCGCGGACCGGAGATCGACAGAAAAAGCTTCGCATTCGACCTCGATGTGACTCCCAGCCAAAACGAAGTGGTCGAGCCTATAACGCCGCTTCCTGGTACCGTTCACATTTGGCGAGCTCCTCCCATGACGCATGAAGACGCAAATGCGTTGGATTTGATGATCAACATTCTGGCGACAGGCAACAGTTCGCGTTTGTATCGAAAACTTGTGGACATCGAAAGAGCCGCCGTTAGCTCATCCGCCTTCAGTTATCTGCAGGAGAAAGCAGGCATGGTTGCGGTATACGCCATCGGCAATCGAGGAGTCGAGATCGAGCAGCTGGACGAGCTGATAAAGGCGGAGGTAGAGAATTTGGTGGAGAATGGGATCAGCGACGAGGAGTGGCAGAAAGCCCTGAACCTAAAGGAAGCGGAAATTGCCTCGTCTTTCGGAACAATGCAAAATAGGGCCCAATCGCTGGCTTATTATCATCAGTGGTACGGCGATACCAATCGCATCAATGACGAGCTTGATCTCTATCTAAACGTCACCAAAGAACAAATACAGGAAGTAGCTCGAAAGTATTTGAAGCAAAGTCGTCGATATACGTTGCATTATCCCGTTCCTGAGAAGAATTAAAAATAGGGCTTCTATGAATTTCTCTAGAATATATCTTTTCTTTGGAGCATTTCTAATCCTGGTTCTCGCCGGCTGCGAAAAGGCTTCCACAACCTCAACTGAAAAGACAAGTACAGCCTTGGATCGTAGCCAGCGTCCGGCTCCAGGACCCGCTCCAGCCGTGTCGTTTCCCGACTACGAAACGGTGGTCCTCGATAACGGACTGACACTCTTTGTAATCGAGTCCGATCGCCAGCCGACGATCACCTTTAGATTCATGTTTCGCTCCGGCGGCTTGTATGATGGAGACCAGCCAGGGCTCACTGAATTGCTGGCAGCCTTATTGGACAAAGGCGTGGAAGGGAAAGACGCCTTTCAGCTGGCAAGCGAGACGGATTTTATAGGCGGTTCGATTGGAGCTGAAGCCTCCTCCGATTTCATTGCGATTTCAGTGTCTGGACTTTCTCGATACACTGAAACTCTCTTGGAAACGCTAGGCGACATCATTCTCAGGCCAACTTTCCCAGAGGAAGAACTGGCCAAACTCAAGCAGCGTGTCGTTTCAAATCTGGTTTCGGAAAGACAGGAGCCCGAGGTAATGGCTGGAAAACTACGTCGTATGCTTGTCTATGGCGATGGCTCCTATGGAGCGTACAAGACCGAAGAAAGTGTCGAATCCATTTCTCGGCAGGATCTGATCGACTTCCATCAGCTTCATTTTTCCCCCAACAACGCGACGCTTGCCATCGTGGGAGATTTCGAAGCCAGCGAGATTGAGGCCCAGATTGCCAAGCAGTTTGGCGATTGGCCTGCCAAAGAAATTCCAACATTGCCGGACTACACGTATCCGACTTTCAATGGCATACAGGTACATGTGGTTGATCGTCCAGAATCCGTTCAGTCGGCGGTTAGAGTAGCCCAAGGTTCTATCAGGCGTTCTGATCCGAGAGCATCCCAACTACGCGTCGTCATGTCGGTTCTGGGAGGCAGCAACGGGCGCATGTATAATAATTTGCGTGAAACCAATGGCTACACGTATGGAGCTTACGCCTATGCCGCCAACGCGGCGAAACATGGCGCCATCGTGACCACTTCCGAAGTTCGCAATGAGGTTACCTTCGAGGCTGTTTCAGAGATGTTCAACGAGTTGAACCGCATCCGGGACGAGTTGATTCCCCAGGAGGAACTTAGCCTGCATCAAAAATTTCTAGCGGGCAACTATATGCTGAGCCTGGAAAGTCCCCTCTCCATTGCCCAAAAGGTGCAGGAAATAGATATCTACAGTTTGGCTCCTGATTACTATCAGACCTACGTCGACCAAATCATGTCGGTCACGCCTGCCATTGCCAAGGAACTGGCCAACGAGCTTATCCATTCGAAGGATTGCGCGGTCGCCATCGTGGGCAACGCTTCTGAGATCGCCGACTCCATGAGCCAGTTTGGTCCTGTGACGCTTTACAACGAGTTGCTGGAGGAAAAGTAGGGGTCGCTATCCGTTGTGGAATAGCCTCTCGGCTTCCTGCTTAGGAAGCTTGCGACACTTGCTCGGCCGAGGGTTGACTAGTTCAGACCTATCGGCCTGCCAACCATATCGCGGGTGCGTTCGCAAATTTCATCGTCCTCTGACATCACCAGACAGCGTTGGACGAGCGAGATTCGGGCTAATTCTTCGGGGCTAGAGGCAATGCTGTCTGCTGCAGCGTTGATCATGGACCATTCCTCTTCGTTTAGCGGGATTTCGATCATCGTTTTCACAGTTCAACCCATCGTCTCTCGACTCACTCTCTTTAGGTAATTTCCGCGTCAAATTTGCGGAAACTGTCCAATGGCTTAGTCAATCTTCGGATATTGCCTTAAGTCGCCTCGTTCACGGGTCGATATTTAGCCATATTTATATGTGTCGAGGTAGAACTTCACTCAATTGGCCACAGTAAAGACCGATTTGAGAAAGCCAGCAGAGTTATGATTTCACATCCTATAAATGTCGAAGACATCGAGTCTAATATCAAAGAACTGTCGGTAGCTCCACAGGTCTTGCCGAAGCTTCAAGCGATGGTTTCGGACTGCAACACCAACCCTGACGACATCAGAGAGTTGATTCGAATGGATGCGGCGCTAAGCGCCATGATTCTCAAGACCGCCAACAGCGCTTTTTACAATCCCGGCTACCACATCGATAGCATCGATGACGCGATCATGCAGCTCGGATTCAGCGACGTGTACCAAATCGTGACCATGCTCGCCTTCTCCGATCTGATGCACGAAGCCTTGCCAACCTACGGATTGAACGCCGGCGAATTCTGGAGGCGATCGGTTGCCTGCGCTTTGGCAATGGAGCGATTGGCTCGTAAGTATAGTGAAGATCCTGGCGTGGCTTATACGATTGGGCTGCTGCACGGAATCGGAATGATCTTTCTGGAACGCGAAATTGAGAAAAACCCGAACATAAACTTTAAATCCGCTCTCCCGGAGGATGTCGCCGTGGCCCTCGAGGAAATGGAGATCTTCGGCGTCAATCACGCCAATGTTAGCGGAGCGGTTATGCGCAAGTGGGGATTTTCGGACGAGATTGTCGTTCCTGTTCTCTGCCAATTCGAACCTTCCGAAGCCGGTAAGCATGAGCGGATGACCTGCTTGATTTCTTT
The DNA here is from genome assembly GCA_028284385.1 of Opitutaceae bacterium. Lineage (GTDB taxonomy): Bacteria > Verrucomicrobiota > Verrucomicrobiia > Opitutales > Opitutaceae > JANQRT01. Next base: position 138,327 of record JANQRT010000050.1, read on the forward strand.
CGCCAAACGCATGATTGGCACTATTATAAACGATAGCAATTCGAACGTTTCTCTCCCTGGTCCTGATCCCCTTCTCATCGCTCTGCTGCATCTTTCGAAGGATGAATATCAGCGTGTAGTGGAGAAGCTTCGCCTCAGTTTCGAAAAGGCCCAAGGCCTAGTGGGCGATTCTCCTCAAGGAGCCCCTTCGAATAACGCCGCCGAAAGTCAGACGCCTGAAAAGGGCAAGAAGGTGATGGCTACCAATCTCGGCTATGGTCAGCGACGTATTCGATTCTAGATTACGCGGAAATAGACCTGCACATTAATGGCCTTCCCCATGAGCCCTGTATCCAGTTTTCTATTTAAATATTTTTTTACTAATAGTTGGCGCAATGGCGCTTGCGAAGCTCGACGAGCTGTTGCAGCTTAAACACCCTGACAGCTTGTCGTAATCCGGAATCCCGCTCTCTATATTTTCCAGTTTTAGCAAAGAGACTTAGTTATGAGTGAATCTGAAATAATCGATTGGGAACAGCTCGAAATGATTTTTGGAGACGAAGATGAATTCGATGACGACATGGCCGAGCTGTACGAGGAGTTTATAGAAGACGGGAAAAATCGACTCGATTCCATCAAGGCCGCTTCTTTCCCGGAGGAAAAAGAGCTGATAGCCAAGGAGTCCCACAAGCTAAAGGGGTCTGCTAGTAACTTCGGCTTTGCTCAAATGGCCTCTTTGCTAGGCGGTATCGAAAACAACATCGATACGATTACTGCTGACACCTATCACGATAGCCTTTCTCAGGCCGAAGTAGCCTTCGGAGCTTCGCAACAGCAAGTGTTGGCCAAATATCCCGCCATCAAAAACTGAGTAGGGAGCACTTTGCCGAGGCCCTTGTATTTCGGCTTCTGATTCTAGGTCGCTTCCTTGGGCTTTATCGATTATCCCCTTGGATCTTAGTGCCAAGCTAGTTAGCTTGGCTGCTAATGAAAGGAATTCTTCAAGCGTTCTTTTTGCTGTCTTTATCCGGCGTTTTCTCCTTTGCCGCCTTTGTGTTTCATCCTGCGGCTCCCAAACTCAAACTTGAGAATGACGAGCTGAGTTTAGCTCAGGTTCAGTCTCTGGGAACGATTACTTGGATTGACGCTCGGACCGAAGACGAATTCCTATCCAGCCATCTGGAAGAATCCCTGTTGCTTAATGAAGATGATTGGGAGACTCATTTCGCGACCTTTATCGAGCAGTGGAATCCCGATACTTCGATTGTCGTGTATTGTTCCAGCTCGGCTTGTCTAAGATCTCAAGAAGTTGCTTCAAGGTTGCGTGAGGAACTGGGCATTGAAGAGGTTTTTGTCCTAAAAGGTGGCTGGCAGACGCTCTTGAAAGCCGGTTTGGTGCCCGATCAGCTGTAGATCATGAAATGGATTAGCCGACTTTGCTACTGGGTGGTGGCCATTGTCTTTATCTATGCCGGCTGGGTTAAAGTGATTGCGCCAGACGCTTTTCTTGGCTCGGTCCTTTCGTATGAGGTTTTTGGCTACACACTCTCGGTTCTTATCGCCTTGTTTGTGCCCTACCTGGAGGTTCTTGCGGGTCTGGCCCTCGGCATCGGATTCTGGAGGAGGGGGGCCGAGTTGCTGATATGGGCAATGCTTTTCGTCTTCCTGATTCTGATTGTTCAAGCATGGGTCAAGGGACTGCAGATCGACTGCGGTTGCTTTGGGTCGAAACCAGGTCAAGAAACGCCGTCGTTTCTTTGGCTGACTATCAGGGATCTCGGATTAATGGCCTGCTTGTGGCTTGCTGGATTTTGCAAAGCTAGACTTTCAAGGGAGAGCTATTCGCTGTCCTAGTCTAGTTTTGAATCGCCGCAAGTTAACAAATCAAGCGAGGTCTCATTTGCAAATGGATTCAGTTGGAATCTGACGAAAATTATTCGTAAAATGTTTAAGTGTAGTTGGTTAAGGATAATTCTTATAGAAGAATTTTGATTTCCGATACTGTGAATTCGACTTATCGCTCCTAGGAAACTTTTATTGAAGCAATACTTGTTAAGTATTGAAAAATATGCCTTAACAAAGAGCTATTGATAGGTTCTTCTCAGCATCAAGCTTCTCCTGAAACTGACGGCTCCCAACTAGACACATGGGACCAGAAGCATTCCTGGCATCCGTTTACTCAGATGTCGGAGTATTTATCTCTGCCTCTTCTGCATATTGAAAAGGGGCAGGGTTGTTGGCTTTATGATGTAGAAGGAAAGCGATATCTGGATGGAAATGCCTCGGTCTGGACCAATGTGCATGGCCACAACGATCCGGAGATAAACCAGGTTTTAAGAGATCAATTGGACCGGATTGCGCATTCTACTTATTTGGGTCTTAGCCATCCGGTGGGTGCTGAGCTCGGGAGGAGACTGGTCGAAATTTCTCCACCAGGGCTGGATCGCGTTACCTTTAGCGATAACGGCTCTTGCGCGATAGAAATCGCTCTCAAGCAGTCTTTCCAGTACTGGCAATTGGTGGGCAAGCCGGAGAAGCGATTGGTGGTCAGCATGGAAAACGCCTATCATGGAGATACCTTTGGGGCGATGTCGGCCGGGGACAGTCCGGGATTCCATGAGCGCTTCCGATCTTGGACGTTTGAAAATCGCGTTTTTAAAGCTCCGATTTGCAAGGAGTACGATGGTGAAGTCCATGAGGCCGATATGTCAGCTAGCCTGACGAATCTTGAATCGATTTTGCAGGCTGAAAGCGATCAGATTGCTTCTGTTATATTGGAACCTTCAATACAGGGAGCCGCCGGCATGCGATTGCAGCCGCCAGGATTTCTTCGAGAGGTAAGAGATTTGTGCGATCGCTTCGATACGCATCTAATTCTCGACGAAGTTTTTGTCGGTTTTGGTAGAACGGGAAGTATTCTCGTTTGTAGCAGCGAGAACGTTCGTCCTGACTTTCTCTGTCTGGCGAAGGGATTGACCGCTGGCTACCTTCCTCTAGCGGCGACTCTAACAAGAGATCGGATTTTCGAAGCATTCCTTGGAGAGTTTGATTCAGGAAACGCATTTTTCCATGGGCACACCTTTACGGGTAATCCATTGGCTGCGACAGTCGCTCTGAAAAGCCTGGAGAAACTCGAAAGCCTATCTCATTCAGGGAGTTTGGATCACGCTATTCGCGTATTCGGAAATTCACTGCGGAGCCACTTTACAGGACACCCTAACGTAAAGGAGATCCGGCACCGCGGTTTAGCAGCCGCCATCGACTTGCAGCCTGGTGCCGGTGAAACTTCTCCTTGGGAAGTGAATGATAGAAAAGGTTTGAAAGTCTGCCTACGAGCTAGAGATCATGGCCTACTTTTGCGACCTTTGCTCGACTCAATCCTTTTAGTTCCGCCTCTTGTCATTAGCGACGAGGAGATCGAATTTCTTATATCCGGCTTGAGAAAGTCTATAGACGAAACCTTAATCTAAACGAATATCTTTTTGTAATTGAATATGACTTACACGTTAGACGCCATAAGAGAAATCTATCATCTCCCGATAACAACTCTCATTTTCAAGGCTCAGCAGGTCCATCAGAAATTTCAGGATCCGTCTGGAGTGCAGCTTTGCACGCTCAAGTCTATCAAGACCGGGGCTTGCCCCGAGGACTGCAAGTACTGTCCGCAGTCCGCTCACCACAATACGGGGCTCGAGCAGGAGGCCCTTCTTGATACGGAGACGATACTGAAAGACGCGGTTCAAGCTCAGGCTGGAGGGGCGACACGATTCTGTATGGGGGCCGCTTGGCGCCGAGTGCCGCATGGAGAGCAGTTCGATTCTTTACTCAAAACGGTTTCGGCTGTCAGCGACTTGGGTCTTGAAGTGTGTTGCACGCTTGGATCCCTGGATCAGGACCAGGCTGACTCTCTTAAGAAAGCCGGCTGCGATGTATACAACCATAATTTGGATACATCTCGCGAATATTATGATCAGATCATAACAACGCGATCATTCGATGAAAGGCTGGACAATCTAGCGAAAGTGAGATCCGCAGGGATGGAGGTATGCAGCGGGGGAATCATTGGAATGGGAGAATCGGTAGAGGATCGGTTGAAGATGATCCACGAGCTGGCCAATCTCGATCCCTATCCGGATTCCGTTCCGATCAACGCTTTGATTGCTTGCAAAGGAACGCCGCTTGAAGATCGAAAGTTTGTCGATAGTTTCGAATTTATCCGCATCATAGCAACTGCTCGGATAGCGATGCCGAAGGCGATGGTTAGGCTGTCTGCCGGTAGAACGGAGATGAACGACGAGCTTCAAGCGCTTTGCTATCTGGCAGGAGCGAATAGCATTTTCCTGGGTGATAAGCTGTTAACCACTGAGAATCCTGATCGCGACAACGACTTTTCGCTTCTGGAAAAATTGGGTCTCAAATCTCTTGATCCAGACGACGCTCGCTCTATTCACGCTCGAGCGGAAGCCGAAGAGTCTGTATCCGCAATGTAGGCGACTCTAATGAAGTCCATTTTCGTTACGGGAAGCGATACGGGCGTTGGAAAGACGTGGGTCGTTTCCACTCTCGCTTCAATGTTCGCTGCTCAAAGTTTGCACGTTCAAATCGTTAAGCCGGTGCAAACCGGAGCTAGTAGATCAGACAAAGAAGACGTTTCGATTATTCTGGATGGTTGTAACAACGAATTGGTTACAGGATATACTTTTTTTTCTTTCCTGGCTCCTGTGGCCCCGTTGTATGCCGCTCAACTTGAAGGCGAATCGTTGTCCTACGAGGCCTTGATGCATGAAACCCATGGCTTGCCGCCTTGCGATATTCGTATTTTCGAGGGAGCGGGTTCGGCTGCCGTTCCTATTGACGAAGATGGTCGGGATTGGAGCGATTTTGCGATGGGCGTTTCAGCAAACTCCACCGTTGCTGTTGTGGAAAACAGGATTGGAGCGATAGGGCAATCACGCTTCCTGATCACCTATTTAGAAAGGATGCCGCTTAAATTTGGTCTCTGGCTGAATGAAATCGAGCCGCAATCGGAAGTCGAACGCGAATCGACGCTTAAAGGAATCGATCAGTTGGGTCTGCCGATTTGGGCGACCCAGGCTCGAGGATCAAGGCAGGCTGTTCTGCTGAACCGTGATTGGCTGTCGTTATGATGCAGGAGGCGCTTTCCGATCGTATCAATGAGGTCTTGGAGGAGCGTTCTTCAAAGGGTTTGGAAAGAAGCATTCCCAATCCGCATTCGAGCGAAGACTATGTGAATTTGGCGGACAATGACTACCTGGGGCTTGCTCGTCATCCTCAAGTAATCGATGCCGCAGTCAATGCGTTCAAGATTTTCGGATCATCCGCATCCGCGTCGCCCTTGGTTTCCGGTTACAAATCAGCCCATCAATCTCTTTTAGACAAGGTGTTGAATTGGCATCGGTTTGACTATGGAATGATATGGAATTCCGGATACGCGGCAAATCAAGCCATACTTTCACAATTGGCAGGGGCAGGGGATCTTATTCTTGCTGATCGACTGATCCATAACAGCATGATTTCCGGTTCGATGCGAAGTGGAGCTCGCCTTGTTCGTTATAGGCATTGCGATCTGGACCATCTTGAAGCTTTGCTTGTCGCTAACGCGAAGAATGACCGTATTATTTTTGTGGTGACGGAATCGGTATTTAGCATGGATGGCGATTTTCCTGATCTGAAGAGACTGGCTGCTCTAAAATCCAAATTCGGCTTCTTTTGGATTGTCGACGAAGCGCATGCCCTTGGCTGGTATGGATCGAGCGGTTGCGGCTTAGCGGAGGAATTTGGCGTAGCTGCAGAGGTTGATATCCTTGTCGGTACATTGGGCAAAGCCCTTGGTTCGATGGGGGCCTACACTTTGTTTCACGATGATCGTTTAAAACGATTTCTCGCAAACTTTGCTGGAGAATTCATCTATTCGACCTATTTAGCCCCGTCCAGCGCAGCAGCGGCTGAAGCAGCCATTTCTTGTATTCAAAAAGATGACTCCCTTCGATCTAAAGGTCGTGAGATTGCGCGTCGATTTCGGGGAGAACTGTCGACAATGGGTTTGGAGGTAACGGATATCGACTCGCCCATAGTATCTGTCATTTTCGGTGATGCGGCGAGGACGATGGAGATCGCGGAATCGCTCCGGCGCGACGGATTTCTTGTAGGAGGCATTCGTCCTCCTACGGTTCCTCAGGGATCGAGCAGGTTGCGGATATCGCTAAAGGCTAACCTGGACTCTGAGACGATAGATCGGTTCCTAGCTTCCTTAAAGAAAGCAATAGACTTGTCATGAAATCCGTTTGGATGAATGGCTGGGGCATTGGAGAAGCGTGGCTTCTTCAGGCCATCGCCAAGAGTATCGGAGAGGTTAATGCCATCTGCATTCAGCCTACCCCCAAATGGGAAGAATCTTTGAAGAGTAATATCGATTCGAATACAGTGCTTTTCGGTTATTCCTTAGGAGCTTTTCTGCTGCTTTCCAGAATGGATTTAGCGAGGATTGCTAGACGTATTGTATTGCTCGCTCCCTTCTTTGATTTTAAATATGAAGCTGGTCTCGGTGGGGCGGTGCGATTGACGCAACTCAAAAAGCTTCTGAGGTGGCTTAGAGCTGACCCTTTGGAGGCTGTGACGGATTTCTACCATCGCGCAGGCCTTAATATCGATGCGCCTACTGAAGTTCCTATTCCTCAAGACGATCTTGTGTGGGGGATAGAATGTTTGATATCCGAATCGGTTCCTATTCCTACTCATGGGCAGTTGGAATGCTATATTGGGGAGCAGGACGTTTTACTGGATGCCGCTATTCTGAAAAAACTGTATCCGAAAATTAATGTTGTTCCTAAAGCTGGCCACGATCTGAGCGAGCTGCTTGCGGAATCGCATGTCGTTCTATGAGATTCGACCAGAAAGCTGCTGTTTACTCAAGTAGCGCCACCGTGCAGGAATTGGCCGCGGACTGGTGCGCGGACTTGCTAGGCGTGGACTATTCGACTCGCTTCGGTCTCGAGCTAGGAGCTGGGACAGGATTTCTGACTAGGCATCTTGCAAAAAGAAATTTCTCAAGACTTCTTGCAACGGATGTATCAGAAAATATGTTACGAATCGGGCGGAATTCGATCCCTGATGTGGAATGGCAGTGGATGGATGCGTGGCAACCAGAAGGTATCGGATTAGATGGGCTGTATTCATCTAGCCTCCTACAGTGGGCGGCAGATCCAGCTGCGGTTTTGAAAAAATGGAGAGAGGTTTTGAAAGATAGTGGAGAGCTTCTGATTTCATTGTTTCTTGAAGGTTCCCTCCAAGAGTTTACCGGTATAGATGGCCAATTTACGGCCATTGAATGGATGTCCGAGCGAACCTTTCGAACCCATTTGGTCGATTCCGGATTTTCCATTCGACGTTGCGATACGAGAGAGGAGACCTTTTTCTTCAAATCCGCCAAGCACGCCTTGCGGTCGCTTCATGATACGGGGGCAGTGGAGGAAAACCGCATGTCCGTTTCTGAACTTGGCCGTTTTTTAGAGGACTGTGATCGAAAATATGGTAACCAGTTTCCTGTTACTTGGAGGATTTGCAGAGCGTTGTGCATAGCCGTTTAGGCTTTCAGGTGCTGGTTCCAGTTTCCCACAAGGCTTTCCTTGGCAATTGTCTTGGCGAGCATCTCCAAAAATTGACTACGAGGAATTTCCGTTGCTCCTAGTCTAGCCAGGTGATCCGAAGGTGTTTGAGCGTCGATAAAGTCGAATTGCCGTTTCTTGCAGAAGGAGACCAAGTGAGCGAAAGCGACTTTCGAAGCATCTCTCTCTTTATAAAACATTGATTCGCCAAAGAATCCGCCTCCTAGGGAGACGCCATACAAGCCCCCCACTAACTCGCCTTCTCTGTAGGCCTCAAATGAATGAGCAATGCCATCCGCATGTAGGTCCTCGTAGGCTTTTATCATGGCGCGAGTTATCCACGTTCCGTCTTGACCTTTGCGAGGGCTTTCAGAGCAAGCCTGTATCACATTAGTGAATGCGGAATCGACCTTAATTTCAAATCTGTCGGAATTGACTACTCTTTCCAAGCTTTTGGAAATCTTAAACCGATCCAGCAAAAGAACCATTCGAGGATCGGGGGAAAACCAGAGAATAGGCTGACCTTCCGAATACCATGGAAAAATCCCCGTGGAGTACGCGGATACCAGCCTTTCCCGACATAGATCCCCTCCTATGGCTATGAGACCATTGCCTTCCGCAAGTCGAGGATCTGGAAAAGTGGGATTTTCCTGGAGTCGAAAAACAGGCATCTAGCGATAAGCTAACCCTTTTCTTTCCTGAGACAAAACGCTCTTCGCATTTAATTCGAGCTACTGACAGGGCGATCTTTCTTATTTTTGCATATCTCGCTCGAATTCTAGCGAGGCGGAATTAATGCAATAACGCAGGCCTGTTGGCTTGGGGCCATCTTCGAACAAGTGTCCTAGATGCCCTCCGCATTGCTGGCAATGCACTTCAGTCCGTATCATCCCATAACTCGTGTCCTGGGTCGATCCAATATTCTCCGGCTCTTGCGTATCGAAAAAACTGGGCCAACCTGTTCCCGAATCGAATTTTTCCTCGCTGGAAAAAAGTGGCACTCCACATCCTGCGCAATGGTATTTTCCAGCTTCCTTTTCGTCCCAGTAGGCGTTGCGAAAAGGTGGTTCCGTTCCGTGATTTCTTAAGACCCGAAATTGCTCTTCGGAAAGAGTTTTCTTCCATTCCTCTTCCGTTCGCTTCACAGAAACATCGGATTTCATTTCGGCGTTGGACGGAAGCGAGCAACCGCTTGGCGTCTCCTCGCTCCTGGGAGGCTTTTGATCGTCTTCTGTCATGTGAAAATAAGATCCTATGAATGCCACTTGCGCAACCCATCAAATCTTAAAAAGAATCAGCCCGCCCGATGCATAGCGGGCAGGCTGTTCTTGCTTATCGTTCCTCTTTTTCTCTCCAACTGTCTTAAGTCCCGGTTCCTCTCCTCACCAGTCCTTAACCAAAGTGTACACTTGTTTAACTAAGCGACGATTCTTGTATCCAAAATCTAGTACTAAAAATCACAGAAAAGCGATTTGCCAGGTTTCCCAATCCTAGCGTTTCCCCTGTCTTTTTAGTCTGCTTTCGTTTCATTTGCTTTCCCATCCTATGTGGCCGCTTTTCTGTTTACCTTATGATTCGCTAGATTGGGTTAAACGGATTCAAAAATAATTTAGAATAGTAATTTAGTCGCCAATACAGATGGAAATTTGTCTCTCGTTCTCGAGTATGGGGATCTGCTCGCAAGGGAGCATTGCCTGGAGCAAATGGGTGAAATGCGTCGCCTCAGCTGGCGGGCAAATTTAATTGACAATCCAATTTGCCGATATTTTTAAGACGCCTTTTAACTGTTTGTCTCATGGCAGAGGAAACCAAAAGCTCACCTAGTAAAACCGAATCGAAATCTACCGAGAAATCGACGTCCTCGGATAGCGCTAGCAGCAGCTCCTCGACCTCCCAAAATGGAAAAGGAGACGCCCCTAGAAATTGCTTTAGCGAAAAGTATCGTAGCAACTTCGATACGATCGACTGGAGCAAGTAAGGGATTTCGATTCTATTGGCAGAGCGGGGCTTAGCTCTTCCAGATTTCCTGCGCTAGCAGCTGTTTGAGAGCCGCTTGGCTCCATCCTCTATTTGCAGCGGGACTGGCTGGGGATGGATGAAGCACCTTGCCGCGCTTTATTTCCAAGTCTTCGAGGGCATCCTTCGCTCTGGCTTGAGCGAAGCCGCCTATGCCCACTATCCACTCGGGATCAAGCAGCTCAACGCATTCTCTAAGATGCTGGTTGCAAAGGGAAAACAGAGGCTTGTTTTCAGAGGCGGGCAATTTGTCGGGCGTTCTGTTTCGAGAGCTTTCCTCCATGAAAACAAGCGGGCAGTAGTTGAGCACGAAATGCTCTTCGAAAAACTCTTCAGCCGATTCGAACTGTTCGGCAAAGAGTCCCCATAACCGTCTTCCCGACACTTCAGACTTCTGGCATTGGAAACCTTGAATAGGGCGCTTTGGATGTTCTCTTTGAGGTATGTCGACAGTTTCCTCAATGCCCATCCAGTCTTTTACTGCAGCGATTTCTCCAAAAGGAACCCCTGTTTGCGACATGCCCCACGGTCCTGGATTCATCCCCATAAATACGACGCGTTTCGAAGAATTTCCAAACCGTTTCAAATACCTCTCGTGTGGCTTCCAAGCGTATTCGAGAGGATTGTAAATGTACTGAACGGGCTCGCCGAATTTCAGTTTGCCGACTTCTTCTGAAAGTCCTTTAGCTGCCTTAATCAATCCATCGCTAATGGTCATGGAAATATTCCCTGCAAGCCTTGGAACCCCGTCAATCTTAATAAGGAATCTATCCGTTTGGAGTATTGATTCGCGGAGCAGGAAATGCGTTTCGAAGAAATTTTCGCTTTGCTTGTAACCAGAGCCTATCTCTCCGTGTTTAAGGAGGTATAGATAATTTTATTCTGGGAGGGAAACATGTTAGAACTAATCATTTATACAATCACGGTTGTGGCCTTGGCGTGCATGGGAGCTATCGATGCTTCGCTAGCGCATTCAAAGCTATAACCAGGTAGGATCTCAACTGGGAGTCTTTCAGGTTTATCTGGAAGGCTCCCTTTATTTATTATCTGGATACAGCCTTTTTAGGGCGAATGGGGAAGCGCCACATAGGAAGGCGGAAACGATAAATGTATTCAGAAGTTGCTGTCTTATTATACCGCCGCGCTCAAACCTTCTTGCTGAAGTGGTGACAGAAAGAGGCGACTTTTCGAAAGCGCCGTATACTCTCAGTCTTCTTTGCATTTCCACGTCTTCCAGAAAGGGGTAGTTCTTAAACCCTCCAAGGAATTCAAAGGTCTTTTTCCTGAGAAACAATCCCTGGTCCCCATAAGTGAAGAGCGGAGAGTTGATTTGAGAGCATGCGGCGAAGAAAGCCAACAGCCTATTCCGACTGTCGAATTTCAGCCGGAATGACCCTGCGATGACTTGCGGTCTACTTAGAACCTGCTTGATCGATGAAGATGCTCCATCCGGTAGTGATGTATCTGCGTGCAGAAAGCATAGGAAATTTCCTTTGGCGAACGATGCTCCCAGGTTCATTTGGACTCCGCGACCCGGTTCGCTTGGAATTATTCTGCAAAAATCGAAAGCTCGCGCGATTGAAAGCGTCTGATCGATGCTGCCTCCATCGCACACGATAGCCTCTTTTGAACCTTTCTGTTTAGCGATGCTCTCCAGCGCCTTCCCAATATGTTTTGCCTCGTTTAACGACGGCAAAATGTAAGAGATGAGCGGCATAAGGCTGCCGCGTATCGATGTCTTAAACGCCTACGCTGTCAAGATTGCCTCGGAAGCATCGCCTCTAGAGAAAATGAATGGGCTAGAACGAAGCGTAAGCCGATTTCTTTTGATTCGCCAGTCCTGCGATCCCGCTGATATTCACAGGCAATGGAACCGAGGTGGGAGTTGGAAGATAGCTTTCGTGTACCGGAATTCTGCTGCACATTTTTTCAAGATCCGGGTGGTCCTGGATTCTTTGAAAAACGTGGGCCAGCAAAACGGCATCGCCTTGCGCATCGTGTCTTCTAATCGAAGAAAGCCCTGCCGACAGTCTTTCTGCAATATCGTCCAACGAATTTCTCAGCCGAGAGAAATCGCTCCACAATACCTCGAAGACATCCATGGTGTCGATGAATCTCACCTTTCGATTTCCATCCTCCGATCCCTTGATGTGCTTTGAAATAAATCGGAAATCGAAACGATAAATATCATGTCCAAAAAGAGTCGCGTCTCCTGTGAAATTCGACAACGCTTGGATAGCGTCTTTAGGGCTTGGGGCTTCCTTGACGTGCTTGTCTCGCACTCTAGTCAAACTCTGTATGTTTTTTGGAATGGGCTTCCCGGGATTTACGTAAGTCGTAAAGCTATCTTCGATCTCCATTCTCAGTCCGCCCATGCGCACTGCGGCAATCTGAGTGATTTCCTCTCGGGATGGCCTTAGGCCAGTGGTCTCTAAATCGAACGCAACCACTTCACTTATTCCCATAAGTGGATGGTAGAACTGCTTTTGCACTGTTTTGCGGGGTTTCACTTTTCAATTTTAAAAGACAGTATTGTACGTTAACCGACCCGAGAAAGCGAACCGTCGTTCCAACTGCGCGCTAAATTAACATGGGATTTCATTTTAGCCGGGTCCTTTAAGTTCAACGAAACGAGAGGCGTTTTGACTTCCTCTGCTCAATCATTTTCCGAATGGAGCCCTCCGACGGATTTCCAATCCACCGCGCAGGAGGATAGTCCTCCTGAGTACCTCCTATCGCAATACGTAGTTAAATTACGGGTACTTTTCCGGACGTTCTCGAGCTCAGGCTCAACAGCATCTTCAAATTGGAAATGCGATGGGCGATTTCTCGAGCTTTTTCGAAGTCCGAAGGCTGTTCAGCATCCGTCCCCAAGCGTTTTTCTATCTGTTCCAGACGTTCCTGCTCGTTGTCGAAAATCTGTTTTAGATCAGCTGTTTTGCGATTTGAAAAAGTATCCGTGTGACTAACCATTGACCAAAGTACCAAGTAGTCACTTAGAGGGATTTAAATTTTTTTGACAAGCGCGTTTTAAGGAATTTTTCGACAACTTATTCACATATTGACTTCCTCTCGTTTCGGCTCCGTTTTTCGTGTCACATTATTTTGGATATGTTTTCGAGGGACTTAAAGTAGACAAGCTCTGGTCTCCTGGGCTTTTTGCCCGATCTCTCTCGTCTTTAGGAAAACGTTAACCCTTGTAGGTTATGCTTTAATACAAGATCCATAGATTCTGCGCTTGTCATGCTGAAGAAGGCTGATTGAGATCAGCCTGGCATGAATCCGCTTTTATCGGGCAGAGAGATTCTTATCGTCGAGGACGAAACCATTTTGCGTAAGCGGCTCGTTCGGTTCCTCGAGGACGAAGGAGGTTTGTGTTCAGCCTTCACGACTTTCGAGGAAGGCAAGAACGCTCTCACTTCTCTTTCTTTCGACTTCGCTCTGATCGACGTGCATTTGCCCGATGGCCTCGGTCTCGATTTACTTGATTTCAGTTCCGGCGTTTCGGTGGTTATTATGACCGCTGATGGCGGTTGGGAAACGGCCGTCGAAGCCATGAGGCGAGGAGCGGCGGACTATATTGCCAAGCCGTTTGAGCTTCCGGAGATTCCTCTCGTTCTGGGACGTTGCGCGAGCACTAAACGGCAGGATCGCAAGCGCCAGCATCGTGAGCATCAAATAGCGAGTGGAGATTCAGGGAGTGGGGTTTTCTTCGGAATGTCTCTCGAAGCTTTGAAAGGGCAGCTCGATAAGATTATTGCAGCCGACAGCCGGCTAACTGGGAGATTGCCGCCCGTTCTGATTGAAGGCGAAACGGGCACGGGAAAATCCACCCTTGCTCGTTGGCTTCACGCCAGTGGACCTCGTAGATCCGAAGAGCTAGTTGTCGTGAATTGCGCAGCGCTGCCTGAGAACTTAGCCGAGTCGGAATTATTTGGTCACGAGAAAGGTTCTTTCACGGATGCCAAGGAAAAGCGTATTGGACTTTTTGAGGCAGCTGATGGCGGCACCCTCTTTCTAGATGAGATTGCCAGCCTTTCGTCGCCATTGCAGGCTAAGGTATTGGTTGCTGTTGAAGAAGGGAAGATTCGTAGAGTTGGCGGTTCCAGCGAAATCTCGATCGACGCTAGACTGATAGTGGCCTCGAACCGAGATCTTGAGGAGCTATCCAAATCTGGCGAGTTTCGGGAAGACTTGTATCATCGCCTGAATCTGCTTCGGGTTGTGGCGCCTCCCTTGCGCGAGCGCAAGGAGGACATCGTCTCGCTGGTCGAACATTTAGCTGCCGGTCTTGCCGCCAGGTACCAATTAGACCGTATTTCAATTTCCGATACGGGGAAAAACCAGCTTCTCTCATATGATTGGCCAGGCAATGTTCGCGAACTTTCTCATGAATTGGAAAGAGCTCTTATCCTGGGCGAAGCTGAGGATCTTGAATTTCCTTCCTTGAGCGGTCATTCGAATATGGAAGTCCTTGATTCCAAGGACGACTGGCTGAATCCGCTATGGGAATTTCCCGAAGAAGGCATTTCTTTGGAGGATGCAATCAACCGTCTAATTCACAAAGCCCTTGATAGCGCTGGCGGCAACGTATCCAAAGCCGCGCGTCTACTTGGGGTTCAGAGGGATTACATTCGCTACCGTCTCAAGAAGGAGCCTTGAGTGTGAAACTTTCTTCTCTGGGAATTATTACCCAGATTTTCTAACGTGAAGCGGTCTTATTTGGGTTTTATTACCCAATCTTGGCGTTCTCCTAGAAACTCTAATCGCAAGAAATATTATATAAATTATTCATTATGAATAGTTTACGAAAATTGTCTGGAGTTGGCATGAGGGCTGCAAAGGAAATGCTGCCTTAAATTGTAAATCTCATTCAGGGGGAGAAAACTTAACTTAAAATAAATCATGAAGAAACTACTATTACTACTAGCCGCATTCATCTTCTCGATGAACTACGCAGTTGCTCAAGACGATGCTGGAGATGACACGGAACGTCCTGAGCGTCCTGAGAGAATAAACGACCGTCGCTTGGACAAGCAGCTAGAGCGTATCGAGGCCGTGCTTGAAGGCGACATTTCCGAGCTTTCAGAACGCAAGCTAGCTTTCCTGGAATCGAAAAGGGATTTTCTGAATCTGCAAATCGACTTCCGCGATGCTCTTCGCTCTGCGATTTCCGATCTTGGTGAAGACGCTACTGACGAACAACGTCGCGCGGCGAGATCTGATGTTCGAGAGCAATTCGCTGACCAGTTCAGAGAGTTTAAAGAAGCGCGTCGTGATAAGATTAGAGAACGCCGTCAGGCGCGTGAAGACGCGGCAGAAGAGGGCGAAGGTTGAGTCTCTTCTTCTTTAGCCGTTATATTTAATTGATCAGCCAAAATTCGGACCACGTAGCTGCCGCTACGTGTGTCCGTTTTGGGCATCTAATTATGAAGTCTACTGTGTTGTGCTCTCTGTTTTTATCGGCGTTCCTTGTCGGATACTCTGAGGAAGTCGCAAGCGGAGATCTGTGGAACGAGTCTAAGATGGAGTTATCCGCGAGTTTCGGGGCGGGTTATAAACAGAATGTTTTGTATAGCGAAATAGCTCCTAAGGATTCGAAGTTTAGCTACCTTAATCTCGATGGATATGCAAAGGGGGAACTAGTGGGGCTGGGAGCTGCTTGGAGCCTCATGGCCTCAGGCGACTTGCGTCATTTTACCGATGTAGACAACGTTCCGGATGAGACCTTTATCATCGCTCTAGGAAAATTCTCGAAATCGGTTGGCTTGTTCAGCGAGCTGACAGCTGGAACAAGGTATCTCTACATCAGCCAAGCGTTCGATGCCTCTTTCGATATTCTAGATGAGCGAACTGCAATCTTGAGAGCTCAGGAGCCAGAGCTATTTCTGGAATGGAGTTCTTTGTTGTGGGAATTTGAATACGCATTTAGCGCGAGCTCTGCTCGAATGTATTTCAAGGATGGGAGGAGCGATTTCGAGACGGATTCCCTCGAGTTCGAGTTGAACTACGAGCTTTCCGAAAAGAGCTTGATTACCTTAACAATCGAGGGATCTGACAGAGCTTATACCGATTTGGAAGCCCGGTCTGCTGTCGGGCGTCCCATAATCGGAAGTTCGCGAGAAATGGAGATGTTGTCTGCCGAACTTGAATGGGAGCGATCTTTCAACTTAGCGAATTGGGCGGGAGACTATGGAATGGAAATCGAGTTCTCCGAACGAAGAGACCCCGCTTTCGGATACTACAACCGGGATCGAACAAAAGTCGGTCTCGAATGGGCTCTCAAATCCCACACGTGGAGCCTTGGCCTTGATATTGGATTCTCTGAAAGCGACTACCTCGTTCAAATCGTCGAGGATGGCGATTTACGGAGGTCGGATAGCTGGATTTATTCTCTGCAGATTGAAAGACGCTTGAACGAGGCCTGGAGCGCTTTCCTTAATTTAGATCTTGAGATTGAAGATTCTAACGAAACCTTTTTTAGCTACGACTCGAATAGTATTCTGTTTGGAATTAAGCTCCGATAGAATGTTCGTTTCTTAGCTTGAAGGTTACAAATAAAGAGATCGAGTTCTCTGCTCGAAAGTCCTTAGGTCCGGCTGTAGCGTTGCTTGGGCTCGTCTTGATTGTCTTTGGCTCAATCATCGGCCTTCTCAGTTGGCAGCTGCGAGACGACCTTAGGGACAGCATTGTGCAAAGATCGGCTGAAATTTGGGCGCCTTTGACTCGCTTCCAGGTTCAGCAAGCTCTCAGCCAGGCATTATTCGAGGCCTTTGAAATCGAAGACGCCATCCTGTATGCCCTTTTGGATACATATAGTATTGATGGCGCTCTGGGCGTTTATGTTTTCGATGCCGAGGGTCAGTTCATTTCTGGGATTCCGAATCTAGAAGACGTTTTGCCACTTTCTGAAAACGAAGTCGCGATTGCTGAAGCGAAACGGAATTGGGCTGAATATCGGTCCTCAGTCGATCAGGCAGACAGGGAAGATGGCTTGAATTCGATATTGCTCATGTCGATTCCGCTCTTCGACGAGAGCAATGGACAGCTTCTTGCCGTGGCTCGCTACTCAATGGATGGGGCCGAGATCGAAAGCGAATTCAAGGAAATCGATAGAGAGCTGGTTTGGCAGGGAGCCGGAGCCTTTTTTGGCGGAGGCGTGGTGATCTCAATTGTTTTTCTCTTCTTCTTTTCTCGCCTCAGAAAAGCTCAAGAGGTATTAGAAATGAGGGCGAAGAGTTTAGCCGAAGCGAACACCGAACTAGCAATGGTTGCGAAGACGTCGGCCGTTGGAGCTGTAGCCTCTCATCTAATACATGGCCTGAAAAATCCATTGGCAGGCGTACGCCAGCACATTGCTACGGGAGGCGAAGGTTTAGATGAGGAAGATTGGGAACACGCTAACCTGGCTGCGGTTCGCATGCAAACGATGATTAACGATGTAGTCTCCGTTCTGCAATCCGATGCCCTTGGAGAGGGAGACGATATCGATGTGGAGGACATGTTGGAGACCTTGCGAAATAAAATTCTAGCGAATGCAACCAATAGTCGGATACAGTTAAATATAAAATCCGAACACCCTTATTCCCTTTCCATTCGAAAAACAAGCATCGCCTTGCTGATTCTTGAAAATCTCGCTATGAATGGAATCGAGGCATGCCCGAATGGAGGAGAAGTGAATATTAAAAGTAACGAAACTGATGGAAGATTTTGTATCGAAATTTCCGATTCAGGCAATGGTTTTTCTTCCGAGGCGAAAGAAAATATTTTCAAACCTCAGCAAAGCTCGAAGCCCGATGGCGCCGGTATTGGACTGGCAATCTGTCAACAGCTCGCTAGGCACATCGGCGCTAAACTCCTTCTGGTCGAAACCGGCCTTTCAGGTTCAACCTTACGGCTGGTCTTTTAACGCCCAATCACTCGTATGAAATTATTTGGCTGCATCTTATTGTCTACACTACTTCTTAGAGCTGCCGTTTTTGGGGCCGAATTTGGCGATGTGCTCTGGGAATTCCAGACTGGGGATGCCGTCACTAGTTCTCCCACCTTGGATTCGCAAGGCAATCTATACTTCGGTTCAATCGATGGATTTCTGTATTCACTCGATAGTGATGGAAACTTCAGATGGAAACATGATAGCTCGGACTGGATTGAATCAAGTCCAGCTCTCAATGCTTCCGAAACTGTGGTGTATGTGGGTTCATGGAGTAATCGCCTGCTGGCCTTGGACGCCGCTAGTGGCTCCCTGATTTGGGATTTCACTACGAGCAGTCTGGTTTTCGCATCTCCAGCAGTGGGCTTGGATGGGACTATCTACTTTGGTAGTAGCGATGGGTTCATGTACGCCCTCAATCCGGATGGGACCTTGAAGTGGGAGGTGGATATAGGAGGAGAGCTCGATTCCTCTCCAGCTATCGATATAAATGGAAATCTCTATTTTGGAACTACATCAGGAAATGTTGTAGCGCTTGATCTGGACGGCAATGAACTCTGGTCGTTTGAAGTTCCCGACGAAGCGGGAGCCTTACTTCGTGATACTGGTTTTACGGCAAGCCCGATGCTTACTTCGGAAGGAGATCTCGTAATTGGTTGCCAGAATTTCTTTATCTATTGTTTGGATACGGGGGACGGGTCTTTGACTTGGAAATTTGAAACGGGAGCTGAAGTTGAAGGATCCTGCGTGGAAGGAATGGGGCGTTCGGTTCTGGTTAGCGGGAGAGATGGATTTTTGTATTCGTTTGATTGGGATGGAAATCTGAATTGGAAGACGACGGTTGGCGAAAATTTCTACTCAACTCCTTGTGTTGATGGACTTGGGAGAATTTATGTTGGGGGGTTGTCTAGTTCTGAAGCTCCCATTCTTAGCGTCGTTTCGAGCGATGGTCAGCTTAGGTGGACGACTGCCGTTGGATCTTTCATCGATTCGTCTCCGAATTTGGCTCCTGATGGGCGACTTTTCGTAGGCAGCAATGATGGAAAACTTTATGCGATGGAAGGAGGGGATAAACTGGCATCGTTAGGCTGGGCCCGTTTTTGTGCCGGTCCGTCAGGTAGATCCAGCCTTGAGGGTTATCAAGATACAACAGGCTCGTCTAGCCAGTTTCTGCTGCAGGACCTTGAGCTGGCAACTTCTGTTCAAGAAAGATCAATTGTATCCAAAATTTCCGTATTTGGAGGAGGTCCAGTCAATGTTTCTATCGAAGGTCTGGGCTCTGGTCTTGTGGCAGGGGAAGCTTCGACGGCTCCAACGGTTGTTCTCACGGGGGCTTCCGGCGTTATCTCATCTAATTTCAATGGGGCGGCCTTACCATGGATTGATAATGCCATTTTTGGCTGGTTGGAGCCTGGCGAATACCAGATTGAAGCTATATTCGATATTAGCGTTACTCAAAGTAGCTATATTGGCATTACAAAACAATAGAATGCCTTCAAATACCCCTTTCGATATCCTTTATGAAGACGATAGTCTGATAGCTGTATCCAAGCCTCCAGGACTTCTCGTCGAATCGGCGGGTGGAGACGAACCCTCGCTACTCGACATGATCGTTTCTAGGCATGGTCCCAAGGTAAGAGCCTGCCATAGGCTGGATCGATTGACCACAGGTGTTGTTCTGTTCAGTAAATCTCGTCTGATGGACAAGGAGATAGCCCGGCTTTTCGAGAAGAAGCGAATTCGCAAAGAGTACTGGGCAGTAGTAGAAGGCGAGTGGCCAAGAGATTGCAATCGAGTTGAAACGCGAATCGCCTCGCTGGGAAATGGAGTCTGGAAAAACGTAAAAGAAGGTGGAAAAGCCGCGATCAGTACCTTTCGAGTTCTTAAAAGAAATACCTCCTACACTTGCTTGCAAGTCCTGCCAAAAACCGGTCGCACCCATCAGATTCGCCTCCATTGTCAGTCGGTGGGCAATCCCATCCTGGGTGATCCTATCTATGGAAAAGTGCCAGAAACTTCATCACGCCTAGCTCTACATGCCAGAAGTATTCGCTTTCTTCATCCTATTTTAGACGAGCAAATCGAGATCATCGCTACAGCCCCAGATTATTGGCAAACGTGGTTGGATGTCATATCTTCCTAAAGCCTTCCGTTCTTGCGGAATCGCTCTCCTGCATCATGCTCGAAATCGATGCTTAAAATGTATTCATATAAAGGATGCGGCACTTGCCGGAAGGCCGCCAAGTGGCTTCAAAGCCAAGGGATTTCCTTCGAAGAAATCCCAATTCGAGAGACGCCACCTTCAAAAGATGAGATAAGACTTATGCTGAAGGGTTACGAGGGTCAGATAAAGAAGCTCTTCAATGTATCGGGGCAGGATTATCGAGCGTTGAATCTGAAGGAGAAATTGCCCGATCTCTTGGAGGATGAGGCTATTGATCTGCTTGCAAGCAATGGCAATCTAATCAAGCGACCGTTTCTTCTTTCAGAGAATCAGGGTCTCGTAGGCTTCAATGAAGAGAATTGGGCTCGACTGTTGAAAGGATAGCTGCCGCTAGTCGGATTCCTTTCGATCGCTGTGCCCAAGATCGCGATTGGGCGCGATTTTATCGCGAACCAGTTGCTTGATTTCCTTTGCTTCAGGAAACCGGCCTTTTTCTTTTCTGGAAAATATCAATTCGCCATCGATTCGGATTTCGAGAATTCCGCCTTCGCCAGGTTGAAGCGCGACTTCGCCCAATTCTTCCGAAAAGGTGGTTAGCAATTCCTGACTCAGCCATGCCGCTCTCAAGAGCCAGCGGCACTGTTTGCAGTATTGGATAGAGACTCTTGGCTGTCGCTGATCGTCCTGGCTCATCTTCCTAGCCTATGGGATTGGGCTTAGGCAGTCGTTTCATCTAAGCTAGCTTGCTTTAAGTGATTTGAATATCCCCATGTGGAAATGGTCCATTCGCCTTGGTATATTTTCACCTGATTTATGCTGCAATTCGTTAGCTCGTATCGCCTGGGAGCCCCGAGGTCCAACCCTATCGTGTGTTTAAAAACAGAGCTCAAACTCCCCCCATGTGTAACGGTCAGGATTGTTTTGCCCGCATGTTGTATGGCAAGCTTGTCGATTGCCGCTACAATCCTGTCTCGGAATGCGGTCTGGCTTTCTATGCCAAAGTCGCTGAATTCGGGTTCATGATACATCCGATAGGGAACATCATCGCCAAACCGTTTCCCCGCTTCGGCAATTGTCATTCCCTCTAGCTCGCCAAACCCACGCTCATGAATATCTGGTATCGCTGTTGGCGAAAGACCTACACGCTCTCCAATCAGTCGAGCGGTTTCCATAGCTCGACCAGCTTCGCTTGAGACCAGCAAGTCAATCACTTCCCCTTCTAAAGCGCTGCCTACAGCTCGAGCTTGCTTCCTGCCCAATTCTGTTAACGGGCTATCGGAATGCCCCTGGATGAGGCGTTTACGATTCCACTCGGTTTCCCCGTGTCTAATAAGAATGAAATTCGTGCTATCCATCGGATGCCGATAAAAGGGGAAGCGGCAAACGGGATCAAGACAACTCGATTACTTTCAGGATCAAGCTTGATCCTAGTTCATCTCTGCCTGCTCAATCAGTTTTTGAATACGGCTGCTCGGCTTGCGATTGAATCGTTCAATACGCTTATTGGTTATATTGAGAGCAGCGATTCGATAGGCTTCGCCTAGTGTTGGGAAATTCAATACGTTTTCCAGGAAAACGCTTACTTCGTTGTTGTTAATGATCGCCATTTCTCCTACATGGATGAGATCCGTTGCTCCCTCGGCTACAATATGCACACCCAGGATTTTCTTGCCTTCGGGATCCGCGATCATTTTGAGCATACCGTCCTGTATGCCCGCGATTTGTCCTCGAGCGACCTCATCGAAGTTAGCTCTACCAATGAGAATGTCATCGCCGTATTCCTTTCTTGCCGCTTCCTCAGAGAGGCCGACGCTGGAAAGCTCGGGAACGGAGTAAATGCCGATCGGCACCAGCTCGTATTTGCTGCCTGGATTCATTCCAATTGCATGGCATACCGCGCGACGCCCTTGCTCCATGGATACGGAAGCGAGCGATGGAGGGCCAATCACATCGCCAACCGCGTAGATGTTTGGCACGCTCGTCTGATAGTCTTCATTGACTGCGATTACGCCATTGCGCCCTCGTTCCATGTCGAATTGCTCTATCCCCAGTTCTTCGGTATTGGCGATTCTTCCCTGGGCGATGAGCATCTTGTCGCTTGAAATAGTTTGTCCATTGTCTAGCTCGCAAACTACTTGGGAGACGCCGTCCCATTCTATCTTCTGGTATTTCGCCTCTCCGATGTACTTGCCGCCATTTCGCGTGAAATGATCTAGAAACTTTTCAGTCAACTCGGGCTCCATGAACATGAGAGGCCTTGGCGTGCGATCGACCATGGTCACCGATACTCCAAGTAATGAGAAAATGGATGCGTACTCTGAAGCGATGACGCCAGCTCCGATCACCGTTAGCGATCTGGGCAGATAAATCATGCTTAGAATCGAGTCGCTATCGAGAATGTTTTCCTGGTCTACCGGAATATCGGGAGGGGTGCGGGGTCGAGAGCCCGTTGCGATGACGGTCGACTTTCCTTTGAGAACGGTTTCCGCTCCCTTTACGCTCGTGATTTTGATCGTAGTTTCGTCAAGGAAACTGGCTCTTCCATGAAAATGAGTAATTCCCTCGTTGCGAACGTATTCGGAAATAAACTCGGAGTATGAGCCAAGGACGCTATCGAGGCGTCTCATTAGCGTGGATACCTCCATGTCGTCTTTTAGTTTAAAGTCGAAGACATCCGCGTTGCGTTTCAATGTCGTGATGGTAAGCGCAGCTTCCCGTAGCGTTTTGCTAGGAATGGTGCCAAGGTGAACGCAAGTGCCGCCCACCTTTCGCTCTCGCTCGATCAGAGCTACTTTCAAGCCGGCGTTCGCTCCCTGCACGGCGGCCTTTTGTCCACCGGGACCGGAACCGATCACGATTAGATCAAACTCTTCGTCAATCGTCATACTGCTATGGCTGAGACGACCTCTTTTACTTCATCTCTTTTATCAAGAAGATCTTGAACGTCGTCGGGGTAGAAATTCAGGTATTCAAACGCTGGATCTTGAGCGATCTCGGTCGCGTCGTAGGATGCGGGATCCATCAGCCAGTTTGCCAATATTCTGGAGAGATAGGTAGCAGCTGATTCGTCTTTGAAAGAGGGAGCTTCTCGGTATTTCGGATAGAAGATGGTGGTGACTTGAAGCTGCTTGGGAAGTTTCCACTTCTTGGCTACCAGAATCGATATTTTCGAATTGAAGGCTTTAACGATTTCCTGAACTTCGTCCTCGTTTAACTCGATTTCCTTTTCATCCAATAGCTTGGAAATAAGCTGAAGCGAGATGGGATGGCTAATGGAATGCAGTAGACCGCAAAGAAACTGGCCCTCGACGTTGCGACGTCTCTTTCGAGCAATCTCTTTGCCATACGCGGCTGCCGCCAATGCGTGCTTCAAGAGTCGGCTGATCTCCGCCTCGAATCCAGACGCCTTGAAAATGTCGCTCTGGATGGAAACCGCGATCGCGATCTCGCCTAGCAAATTCATTCCCAACCGAGCGACTGCTTGCTTAAGCGAGACGATCTGGTCGCCACTTCCATAGGCTGCCGAGTTGGCAATGCGAAGGACGTGGCTTGCAATGGATTGGTCGCTATGGATTAGTTTTGAGAGATCGCTAACGTCCGAGTTGGGATCGTTGGTGAGCGTAAATACCTTATTCGCCACGCGTGGCATGATAGGCAGTTCGATTTCTGAGCTATTTAAGCCTTCCTCTAAAGCTTGAGCGATAGCGACTTTTGCTGAAGCAGAGCTGGAAGTTGTTGGATCGAGGGACATGTGAAAGAGTATTCGGTCGATTAGTTTCGATGTAATCTTGCCTATTGGGACCTTACTCTAATCGGCGAAATGCCTTAGCCATTAAGCTCAATCCGCTATTCCCGAATGGAAAAGGGGCTTTGGAGAAAAGTATAGGATCTCGTAATCGCAGCCGTCGCTATGACTTAATTTCTTCTATTGGCGTAAATCCTCGATGCGTTCCTGATAAACATGGAGTTTACCTAAGTGGAATTACTAATAATAAGTGATTTTTTTGTTCTCCCTCAGAATCTCTTTAGGCTACTGGGATGCCGCCGATGATACTGGCCCAGTTGTTATCACGCTGTGAAAGCCTGCTAGTTATCCCATACAACAATGTCTGTTACCAATATTGATCCGCAACGATTCGATAAGCTTGCCAAAGAGGCTACTGGATACGTTTTCGACTTTATGATCGACGAGAAGGTCGAGTTCATACGCGACTCTTCCCTCGTAGGTAAAGAAGAGCGTCAGGACGATCTTTTCCTTTCCCTCCTGAACATGAATGACGGCTATTTCTCTATTGCTGTTGGCTATGTGGGAGATGCTGAAGGACAGATCATTCTCACTTTGTCGCGCTCCCTTGCAGAGCGATTCACGCTTAAACTCCTCGATATGCCCAGCCTTGATTGGGCTGGAGAAGACACTCGCGAAACGATCGTGGATGTCATGGGAGAGCTTGGGAATTCCTATGTGGGGCTCGTGAAAGGCGCTCTGACGAAAAATTTCCCCAATCTGATGCTAACGACTCCGGTCGTTCAATGCAGTTCACGGATCGGCATTGACGAAAGTGAGCTTGGCTTTCGCAAGCAGTACCTGTTTTCGTCTATGGGCTTTCCGCTACTCGTCGATATTTGCCACAAGTAAACGCAAGCCAGTAGAATCTGGAGCTTTGCGAGCGGAGGGAATCGGATTCCAAATCTGATTTGACCTACGCCTCAATTGAGAGCACCTATTCGCTAGGAATGCGGGTCTTTTCAAAGGAAGAATCCACCGCCAATGCTCTGTCTAGCGTCGGTTTGGAAGCCAGCTTTACGGCTTGGCGAGACGCGTTGCATGTCGGCCGCGTTTCTCCGCTTTGGGACCTGAACGCGTTCGCCGCTGATCGAGCTGAGGTTTACCGGGAACTGAATTGGGACGAAGACCATGTTTTTCTCGATGACATGCAACTCCGTAACGAAGAGTTCCTGGAAGCTATCAATTCCGACCAAGAGTTGGTTTTCGTTTTCGATCCAAACTTGGGAGATCAATTGCAGCTGTGCCAGATCCTCGCTTGGATAGCTACGCATTCTCCCAAAGCCGTTGAGCGCTCTCGGATCGCTCTCCTGGAAAAGGCTCTTCCTGAATACAAGCCTAGCGAACTAGCGGAATTGGTTGGAGAAGCCTCTAAATTGGATTTCGATGATCTAGAGCTCTTTCGATCGGCTTGGCTTGCCTTCATCTCTCCAGATCCGCGATTTCTGGACCGATTTCTTGGCCAGGAATGCCAGTCACGCTTCGAGTCGAACCTAAAGCGAGCCACTAATCGCCTTCTTCGAGAGTACCCCAGTTGCGAAAACGCCCTTTCGCTAACCGAGTGTCAGGTCTTGGACGCGGTTCGATTGGGGGTGCATCAACCTCAAACGCTTTTTGAAGCATGTAGAGAAGCGGAAGGTTTCCCTTTCTATAACAATTGGGAACTTTGGACGGTATTGAATCGGTTATGTTCTGCTGAGCAGCCGCTTGTGACCGTCGAGAGTAGAGACCGATTCCTCTGCCCGCCTAAGGATCTCGCTTGGACGGACTTTTATGAGCAGCGGCTTGTATTGACTGATCTTGGCCAAGGTATTCTTGAAGGATCGAACGACACCCTTCGCGGACTTCCCTTTCCTCGATGGATTTGCGGGGTCGAAATCAGCGAGAAAAATCCCTGGTTCTGGAATTACGCTACCCAGTCATTGACGCGCGAGCCTAACTTGTTGGCGGAAGTCTAGCTTCACGTCTTCCGCCGAGTCTCGAGATCCTTGGAATTGCAATCGTATCCCCAAGATGGCTAGCTGCTTGCAAACCTTCTCAAATTTCTCGCGACTCCTTCGCTCGCAGCTGTGTTCTGATTAGGAGATGGCATACATGACCCCCAAGGTCGTTCCCTACGATGACAGATCCCAAATGCTTCGAATCATTCATGAGAAGCTATCAGAACATGGTCTACACAACCGCATATCGATTACTGGCTAACCACGCTGAAGCTCAGGATATTTCGCAGGAAGTATTCTTGAAGGCTTATGATCGATTCGAGGAAATCCGTGACAGTCCTCGTGTGGGTGGTTGGCTTAAGACTGTGGCGAGGAATATGAGCCTCAATCACCTCACGCGTCACCGGAATCGATGGAAGCATTTCTCCGACTTCAAACGCGAAGGCGCTGAGGATGAAATCGATTTCGAGGCCACGCTTGCCGATGAAAGCATTCCTTTTGCAGGGTCCGATGAAATGAAAGAGAGGCGTGAGACGTTGGATGAAATGCTGGAGAAACTGCCTCGCGATCAACGTCTGGCAATCGTTCTCTTCCACTTCGAAGACATGCCATATCAAGAGATAGCTAGGAAATTGAAAGTGTCTTTGAGTAAAGTGAAAACGGATATTATGCGTGGCCGACTGGCGTTACGGTCCAAGCTTCAATCGAGAAAGGGAGAACTTGGATTCTAATATGAAACACGATTTTCAAAGCCCCTGGGAAGAAGAGCTCCATAAGCGGTTCAAGAACCTGCCCGAACTGCAGGCTCCGCAGGCGTTGATTCCCGGTGTTATGGCGAAAATTGAAAATCGAGAACAAAAATCTTGGTATCGACAATCCTTATACAATTGGCCTATTTTCGCGAAAGTAGTTGCTTGCGGCGTTTTAGCTGGATTGGGCGTCCTGGCCTTTGCCGTCTTCGACTTTGGTTGGAATTCCGCTTTTCTTGTGGACGCGAAAACGCAGGTGGAATCGTTCTTAACTTACATTGATAATTTGGTTTCCGCCACTGGTAGAGCTGCTGTGGTTATGGGACGATCCTTTCTGGGCTCCTATGCTCTCTTCGTTCTTCTTATCGCCTTTTTCTCCTACGGAATGTTTTTCGCTGCGGGGACTTTCATCTGGAAAACCTTTACTCGACCGGCTGAACCGCTATCGAAGGAGCGGATATTTTAATGGCATGAAAAATTGGATACAGATTTTGGTTAAAAACGTCCTTTTCTGCTGTCTTATGGTGCCTTTAGGTCACGCTCAGGAAAATGAAGCCGAGGAAGTTGCCACTAGCGAAAGTCTAGATGCCGAAAAAAACGTTTCCAAGAATTCCGAAAGGCGTACTAGGCAGAGTAGAGACCTGATAAGCATTTTGAACTCGAATTATCTGGGCGCTGAGGAAGGCGCTCTTGACATGATTACGATCCTCGGCAGCTCCCGGGCGGAGGGTCCTGTTTCGAGAGATTATATAACCGTCTTAGGTAATAGCGAGTTGGATGGCGATGTAAGGGGAGACCACATTACGGTTCTAGGAAATTCCGAGATCAATGGTTCGGTTGGTCGTGATACCATTGTTGTCCTGGGAAACGCGAAGCTGGGTCCGAACGCTAGACTAGAAGATCTTGTGGTTGTTGGCGGATCGCTGGATCGGCATGAGGACGCTGTTGTTAGGGGAGACATGCAAATCGTGCCTATCCCCATTCCCTTTGATTTTGACGATTGGGAAAAGGTTCACCCTTTCATTATAGAGGGATTAGCTATGGGAAGATTCATCGTTCCCGATATGGCTTGGACCTGGTATATGGTTTTAGGCCTGCTGATCATGCTGGCTTTGCTCTGTCTGGTCTTTCCTGGACCCGCTCGATCCTGTATCGACGCTTTGGAGAAGCGACCTACGCAATCCGTGTTTGCTGGAATCGGTTTTCAGTTGCTAGGGCTTCCTCTTGTATCCATTATTCTGTTAATTCTTCTAGCTACCGTAATTGGCATAATTGCTATTCCATTCCTCACCGCCGGATTGTTTCTCATGTGGCTATTTTCCTTCGTTGCCGTTTACGGTCTGGTTGGCTATCGCTTTGGTCTTGACCAGAATCTTCCTTTAGCCGTTCTGGTTGGCGGTTTGGTTGTTTCCTTGGGCTACGCGATTCCTATTCTAGGAATGCTGCTATTCGTATCCATCAGTTTCATAGGATCCGGCGCAGTGCTTATCGGCTTGTTTTCCAGCCTGGCCAGTTCGTCGAGTCCGCGGCGAAGACCATTTGCTCGTACAATGACACCTGAAAAGCCCGCCTATGCGGAATCAGGTCAAGAAGAGATACTTGCTGAAAGCGAATTAGAGTCGACCTCACTTTTGTACGACAATTTAGAATACGAACCAGTGGGATTTGGGCCCCGATTGCTGGCGGCTCTGATTGATGTCGTCATTGTCGCAATCGCTATTACGATTCTTGACCCGCTAGCTCTTTGGATCGAGTTGAGCTCTTATTTCCTACTAATTTGGCTTGGGTATCACGTCGCATTCTGGGTTTGGAAGAGCACCACACTTGGTGGGGCGGCTCTCAATTTGAAGCTGGAGCGGATTGATGGTAGAGACATTACCATCGCTGTAGCCGTTGTCAGGGCATTAGCCTCCATTCTATCTTTCGTTTGCGTGGGAATGGGTTTCTTTTGGGCGAATTGGGACGAGGAGCGCCAGAGCTGGCATGATAAGATCGCCGGAACCGTTATCGTGAAGACTCCCAAAGGAGTTTCTCTCATTTAGAGTAATTAAATGTAGATCCGATTATTGCCTTCTCAGGGGAAAATAGGCTGTCAGTGTCGATTGGCCCTGGGAAGCTTATGCGTCTGGAATGATTATTTGCGATCGGCGGTATTTCCGGATTGGAGCCCATTCCTTGATCTGGCAACCTCTTCGTAATGAGTGGATTCATTGTCGGACAACGTTGCGTAAGCGAGCCGGAACCTGAATTGGGTTTAGGCATTGTAGTCAGCGTAGAGAACTATCGAGTGGGTGTGGAATTTCCTGCGGCGGGTGAGCAGCGTATTTACGCTTCCGATACGCCTGTTTTAAAACGGGCGTTGTTTCGGATCGGCGATCGAGTTAAGACTCGCAACGATGAGCAGTTTGAGATCCAAGAAGTCCACGAAGAAGATGGACTGGTCGTCTATCGAGGAAATGGATGTGTTGCTAAGGAAGATGGACTGTCCGATGCTAGCAGCTTTAGCAAACCTCATGAACGCTTGTTGGCCGGCCATTCCGATCCCGGAGAAGACTTCGAGCTTCGCTTCGAAACGTTGCGAGCCCTAAACAAGCTGAGAAAATCAGAATTGCGAGGCTTTCTGGGTGGTCGTGTCGATTTGATTCCGCATCAGTTTTATATCCTTCACGAGGTATCGAATCGCCAGATGCCTCGAGTCCTTCTGTCAGACGAAGTGGGTCTCGGAAAAACAATTGAAGCTTGCTTGATCTTACAGCGACTCCAGGCCATAGGACGAGCCGAGCGAGTCATAATAATCGTACCCGAATCTTTGCTACACCAGTGGTTTGTCGAGCTATTGCGTCGATTTAATATGTGGTTTAGCATTTACGACGAAGAAAGATGTCTAGCTTCCGAAAGGGGGAATCCGGAGATAAATCCTTTCCTGGACGAGCAGCTTGTCCTTTGCAGCATTTCCTTTCTTGCCGAACGGGAGAATCGAAGAGAGCAAGCAATTCAAGCGGGCTGGGATATGGTCGTTGTCGATGAAGCCCACCATTTGGAATGGGAGCCTGGATCCCCAAGTGTTGAATACGATCTCGTAGAGAGGCTTGGGAAAGATAGTCCGGGTCTGCTTCTGCTTACTGCGACACCCACGCAACTTGGGTTGACAGGACATTTCGCCAGGTTGCGTCTGTTGGATCCTGATCGCTACGGCGACCTGGACACTTTTCGAGCGGAGGCGGAGGATTTTGGCCTTGTTGCCCAAGTTGCCGGAAAGATTCTCGATGATCAGCCGCTTAATAATCTTGATGTTCAGAAGCTGAAAAAAATCTTTTTTCGAGATCTTTCCGGTCTTGATAAACGACTCGAAGCCATGAAATTCGGCAAGAGGGGGGCGAAGCAATCTTTATTGAAAGCTTTGCTGGACGAACATGGTACAGGCCGTGTCGTATTCAGAAATTCGAGATCGAATATGCAGGGCTTCCCTAAGCGAAAATATTTCCCCGCCCCACTCGATGGAGGAGATGACAACAAGACCCTCCTGAATAGGCTAAACAAGGAATTGGAAGCGGATTCGGGTCAGACTGATGAGTCGATTCGGTATCAATTTAAGGGCGACCCTCGATTAGATTGGCTTGTCTCTTTTCTAAAGGCGAGAAAGGGGGTTAAGGCATTGCTGATCTGCAAAACCGTCCGAAAAACAAAGGCTATCGAGACAGCGCTTAGGGAAAGGATCAATATCAACATGGCTCTCTTTCACGAAGAGCTCCCGTTAATCCAGAGAGATCGCAATGCCGCTTGGTTTGCGGAAGAGGACGGGGCCCAGTTACTCATCTGTTCGGAGATTGGCAGCGAGGGGAGAAATTTTCAATTCTCTCATCATTTAATTCTGTTCGATATTCCACTCAATCCCGGCCTGCTAGAACAACGCATAGGCAGACTTGATCGTATTGGACAGACTGATACGATTCAAATCCATGCTCCCTATGTTGTGGGGAGTTGCCAGGAATTCGTCGCAGAATGGTATCATCAGGGCTTGGATGCTTTCGAAGAATGCGCCCACGGCAGTAATGAGTTTTACCAAAAATTCGGAGAACGCCTAGTCGACAAAGCTCTCGCCTATGGAAGCAGCAGGTCCTCCATTCGTCGCGATGAATTGGAGTCGATGATCGACGAGACAGCTGGATTCAAACGAAAACTGGACAGGAAGTTGAAGCTCGGTCGCGATAGACTGCTTGAATTGAACTCGTTCGACGAGCAGGTTGCTAATGGAATATTGGACAAAATCCACGAATCGGATGATGATACTTCCCTGCGATCGTTTTTATTCAAGTTGCTTGATTATTTTGGAGTGAGGATCGAGGAGCATGAGGGTGCGGAGGTCTTTCTTGATGCTAGTCATGCTTTCGTGGATTCATTTCCATCCATACCACTCGACGGGATGCTGGCGACTTTTGACAGAAAACAGGCGATTGCTCGAGAGGATATCGCCTATCTTTCTCCTGACCATCCTCTGGTTCTTGACGTATTCAATTTATTGATAAATTCCGATAAGGGAATTTGCTCGTTTGCCATTCGCTCCTGCGACACTCCGAATCTGCTGCTGGAAGCTATTTTCGTGTTAGAACCGGTAGCTCTATCAAAACTGCATGTGGATCGTTTTCTGTCGCCAACACCCTTGAGGATTCTGGTCGATGTTCATGGTAGCGATCTTACTCATGAAAGAGACTTTGCCTGGACGTGTACTCAAATTTCGAACGGATCGATAAATCGATTTCTCGAACGCCCTGGTTTTAACGCGTCTATGTTTCATTCCATGATCGCGGGAGCTTCCGACATAGCTGAAGACGCTTCCCAACGTATAAGGGCTGAAGCCAGTACTCACATGAAGAAGGCCCTGGCAGACGAGATTCAACGTCTTGTGGATCTGAAAAAGATAAACGACAACGTAAGGCCGGAAGAGATTGAGATGGCGAAAGCCGAAATGACAGGGCTCCAGGAAGCTATCGACCATGCTCGTCTTCGATTGGACTCCCTACGCCTCATTGTCGAAGGGCCTGTTGATGGATTGGAAACCGGTCGCTAAATCGACCGGAATTCGCGTTTTTAGCTAAAAAACAGAGAAAAACGGATGACGTTTGCCATGCCGCCTCTAAGCGCTCGTAAGCGCTTTTCTCTGCCTAAAAGAGCAAGTTTAGCCTAAAAATTATTAAAAAAGTGTAATGATTGAGCGCTATACTCTATTGCGTATATGAAAATGTGTGCTAAAACAGTGTAAATGGCATTCACAGACGCAATTTCAGTAAACTCGATTACTTATTCGAATAGTTCTTTCGATGCGACAGCCCGCAAAAAGCGCGTCTTCCGTGAATGGTCCCAACGCGTAAAGATGTCGGTGAACATCTCCAGCGATACGGTTTATAAAATCGCTCGCCAGAAGTTGTCAGACGCGGTTCAGACTAAGCTTACCTACAATCAGATGGGAGCTTACGAACCGAAGCGGGTTGCTGGGCAGATTTTCTCTGCCAAGGCGTAATTTAGTTTTATCGCCCTTTACTCTACGGTCACTGACTTAGCCAAATTTCTTGGCTTATCCACGTCGCAGCCACGCATCTTAGCAATGTGGTAGCTCAAGAGCTGCATCGGAATACTTGCTAGTGTTGGTAAAATGGATCGGTGACAGTCGGGAATGACGATCTGGTCGTCTACTAGACCCTCTGGCATGGGATTGCTTTGATTAACAACCGATATGACACTGGCTCCCCGAGCTTTCACCTCCTGAATGTTTGACAGGAGCTTTGTGTGAATGTCGGGTTGCGTGGCCAATACGATGGCAGGGCATTCGTTGCCGATGAGGGCAATTGGACCATGTTTCATTTCCGCTGCTGGATAGCCTTCCGCGTGGATGTAAGAAATTTCCTTAAGTTTCAGGGCCCCTTCCAAAGCAATGGGAAACATGTCTTGTCTCCCCAAGAAGAGGCAGTCTTGCATGTCTTTGTATTTAGCTGCCATCTCCTCAATTTGATCGTTTAGTTTTAGAGCGTCTGCGACAAGCTCGGGAGCTTTTTTCAACGCCTCAACGTATTCTACTCCGTCTTGGTAGCTCATGTCGCGTAAGCGGCCCAAATATAGAGCTAGCATGGAAATGATATGAAGTTGAGACGTAAAGGCCTTGGTCGAGGCTACTCCGATTTCCGGCCCAGCGTGTTGATAAATACCTCCGTCTGACTCGCGAGCGATCGTGGACCCTACGCTATTGTTAATCGCGAGGGTTTTGTATCCCTTTCGCTTGGACTCCCTAAGAGCTGCTAGAGTGTCAATGGTTTCACCGGATTGGCTGATGACAATGACCAACGTGTGCTTGTCTAGCGGAGCATTTCTGTATCGGAATTCCGAAGCGTATTCCACTTCTACGGGAATGCGAGCGTATCGCTCGACCAAATACTCAGCTACGAGACAGGCATGCCAAGCGGTACCACAGGCGCAGAAAAGAATGCGATCTACTTGGCGTAGTTCTTGAGCGGATACGTTCAATCCTCCAAATTTAGCAGTGCTGGAATCGTCGGTGAAACGGCCACGCATGGCGTTCTCCAAAGCAGTTGGCTGCTCGAAAATCTCCTTGAGCATGTAGTGCTCGTAGTCCCCGAGCTCGCTGTCCTGGATTTCCCAATCAACTTTTTGAATTTCCGGTTCCAGATCTTCCTCATCGGTTGTGCGGAGATTCAATTTGCCGTTCTTCAGGCTTACCAATTCGCCATCATTGAGATAAACGACATTGCTTGTACGACTAATGAGAGCCGAGACATCGCTAGCGATAAGAAACTCCTCATCTCCAATGCCAACAATTAAGGGCGATCCCTTTCGTGCGCCTACCAGCTCATTCGGACACTCTGTGCACATAACGGCGATTCCGTAGGTACCTTCGATGTGGCGTAAGCACTTCCTAACGCTATCGAAAAAACGAGTGGGCGAATCCTCATCTTCCTTTTCGTAATGATAGGCGATTAGATTTACAAAAACCTCGGAGTCGGTTTCCGAATAAAAAGAGTACCCTTTGCTTTCCAGGAATTTCTTTATCGATACGTAGTTCTCAATGACCCCGTTGTGAGCCATCGCTATTTTACCATCTTGGCTTACATGCGGGTGGGCGTTTTCTTCCGTTACTCCACCATGGGTAGCCCAGCGTGTGTGACTGATTCCCAACGAACCACTCATTCCATTGTTGAGAGCTTTGCGAGAAAGCTCGGCGACACGGCCTTTCTGCTTTTTCAGATTGAGGTTTCCATTCTTAAGAATGGCAACTCCTGCCGAGTCATATCCTCGATATTCCAGACGCTTGAGTCCTTCAATAAGGATGGGCGTTGCATCTCGATTTCCAATGTAGCCTACTATGCCGCACATGTTTATATGGGATTGGTTGTTTTCAGAATCGTCAAAAACCTAGTTACTGAAATGGCGAACGCCATCAGTTTCTTATCGTGGATGGGCGGTTTTTACGAATTGTTTCATTAAATTAGATTTCCACAGAGTAATTCCTTGGAATCAGGTACTAAATTTTCAGCATCTTAATCGCCCATGGAACTGAACTCTTTACTCTATTCGCTCGGTCTTTCGGGAATGTTTTCGTCTAGAGCTTTTTTGCCTGCTTTTGCTACCTCCTTAGCTCTGAGGTATGGCGATCATCTTCCTTTCTTGAATAAAGTTGAGTTTTTCCAATCTACCGGAAGCGAACCTCCCTGGTTTGCCAGCGGTTACGCGGTGGTCGCTTTAGGGGTTCTCTCTCTATTGGAGCTTATTGCCGACAAATCCCCAGAACTCCGAGAACTAATGGACGACTTTTCCATTTACGCGAAGTCTATCATCTCAGGATTGACGACCTTTGGGCTTCTAAGCGCAACGGACGCTTCTTTTGTCGAAGGTGTTGTTTCGCAGGCGGGTTTCCTAGACATTGTGCCTGCTATTATGACTGGCGGGGTGACCTATTTTTTCGGCACCACGCGGCAAAATGTCCTCAGTATTCTTTCTGAGGCCGACGTTGATGACGAATTGGGAATTCGAAGCTTCATAGGCTGGTGTGAAGAATTGTGGGCTTCGTTTGGAGTTTGGCTGTTGGCTATCATGATCGTTCCGGTTCTGGTTCTCATCGGAATCGCGATGGGACTGATGTACCTCATTCGCCGTCGCTACGAACGCAAGCAGGAGGAGGCGAAGGTCGATTGCGCTAGCTGTGGCGAACGTATTCATTCTTTTGCTACACAGTGCTATCATTGTAATGCATCTGTCCGAGAGCCTAAGCGTCTAGGTTTTCTCGGGAGACTTTCTGATGAGGTGACCCCAGACATTGAAAGCCAGAAGCTGAGGCTGCTCGAATTGAAACGTTCCCCCAAGTCTGGCGAATTGGTTAAAGAAAGAGGAGTTAATGTAGTCTGCGAAGTCGACGGCGAAAGACTTTTTGGAGACTCGGATTTGACCCGCAAGTACATTTCGATGGTTGGCCAGCGACTGCCTTTGGTTCTCCTTTTTGGAGCCTTGCTTAGTCTTCTGCCGGGAATAGGGCTTGTTTTCGGGGTTGTCTACTATCGCCTAAAGCTAGTAGCTCCTTTCAGACGCTATCTTCCGTCCGGAAAAGGAATTCTCGTGAAATGGCTGATCCGTCTTCTTTTCCTCGCCCTCATTGTTTTGCAATTCGTGCCGATTGCTGGAGCCACCGTTGTGCCTATAATGGCCACAGTGAACTTCCTTTTTTATCGCTCCGCTTTCAAGTCGGAGCTTTCAAAGGCGAATTTGTTGCCTTTGTAGTATTTATGCGAATACGGTAAGAGAGGTTCCTGGCGAGCTTTCGTTCCCTGTGTAGGTTTCGTTTACTCTATCGGCAAAGTCTTCTTGGGTCTCATCGCTTCTCTTAGCCGAATGGCTTCCTGTTCCAAAAGGCGCGAACGTAGAAGCTGAGTCTGTTTGCTCATACTTTTCTCGTGAAACGTTGCTGCTATCTTCAGAATTATTTTCCGATGCTGCCTCTGCTTGCTCTTTTTGCAGTTCTTGAATCGCTTCGGCTTCCATGCGGCTTGCCTGGGCGGCTACTTTCATGTCTTGTGGCGATGGATCTGCCGGAGCCAGCGCTGCTGCCCTAATCTGCTGAGCCTTGGCTATAGTTTCCTTTGCGGTCCGGCCTTTCGAAGTGTCGATCTGGACATTCCCGCCAACCGCATAATTTCGACCATCGGGTCCCCTTTGATAGGTGTAATTAGGGCCTCCCTTTGCCAAAGCGCCAGCTGCCGCCATGTGAGCGGCTTCATGGGTCCTGACTTCCTGATCTCTCTTCTTGAGCTCCTCTACCTGCTCCCTCTCTTCATCAGTAAGTTTGTTAGGATCCTCTTTTGACGGCTTAGAGACCGGCTTTTTGTCTTCATTCGAGAATCCGATCCCCTTCTTCTCCTCTTCTTTGGCCAAAGGATTACCAGTGTCTGGTTTCCTTTGATCCAGACTCGAAACGAAAACTGAGGACGCGATGCTTGATACCGAAGTGATCATCAAGGTTGCTTTGCTAACCTAACCAAAGACTATATCGTCTCGTTTGCGGGGATTTTTAGCTCCCAGGATGGCTAATCGTTTTATAATTTGCCAAAACGAAAAAGCCGCCAGTCGTTAAACTGGCGGCTCGCGTGAAATCTATCGCCCTCCCGGCGTAGTTCTAGATCGTTAATCGTTGTCGATCAACGATATCGTTGCTTTTCAATGTTCCTTATCGCCTCAAGTCCTAGTTCTGCGTCTTGAGATCGCGAAAGAGGCCTACGGCTCCTTTCGCTCTAGTCTTCGGCAAATGAGCGTAAGCTCCTTGCTTCAGTTCCAGCATTCCAAGACTTACTAATGCCAGGACTACGATCACGCTTGCGACAATCTCTCCCGCAGGGAGTAGAAGCGCAAGTAGACCGAAGGGCACTAGAGCCAGGATTACGGATGCGATTAGGTTACTCTTGGTTTTCGTGTTCATTTTTATGGTCAGTTTTTGCTGACGTTTGGAGTATAGCGCGCCTTTTGTTATTGTTGAAATACATAATATCTATTCAATTCATAGGCACAAACTATGGAATTGCATCAATTACGCTATTTTTTGGCTGTGGCAGACGAGGGGAACTTCACCAAAGCTGCCGAAAAATGTTTCGTTTCCCAACCGTCTCTGAGCGGTCAGATCATAAAGCTGGAAGACGAGCTGGGTCGTCGGCTTTTCAATCGTCTAGGTCGTCGTAGCGAGTTGACAGCGGCTGGACGCTTTCTGGAAAAACGTGCCCGTTCGATTCTTCTCGAGATTGAAAATGCTCAGCGCGAGCTTCAAGAGGGAGAGGAAGAGGCGGAAGGAGAGCTGAAAATAGGCGTCACGCCCAGTGTTGGTCCCTATCTTCTACCTCGTCTTGTTCCCGAGTGTAGAAACCGATATCCGCTTTTAACAGTGATAGTGGAGGAAAATCTCCGCAAGGGCTTGGTTCAAAGTCTCGCTCAAGGAGATCTTGAAGTTGTCATTGCCTCGCATCCTGGACCGGTTTCAAACATTTCCGCCGAACCTTTCCTCCAAGAGAATCTTTATTTGGTCGCCCCTAGCGACCATCGGTTGGCGAAGAAAGACAATATTTCCATACGAGACTTTAAAGACGAACCTCTTATTGTACTCGGCGAATCCACTACTCTAGGTGATAAAGTGTATGAATTTTTTGGAAACAACGATTTCGAGCCGAATGTTGTAGCTGTGTGTTCGCAAGTGGTGACGGTGAAGGCGCTCGTTCACAGCGGAATGGGGTTAGCCATCTTGCCCGAAATGGCAATGGACAACATCTCTCAGTACGATGTCGTATTCAAATCTCTGATCTCAGCTCGCATGCAGCGTATCCTATTTGTACTTACGCACGAAAGGCGTTTTCTTTCAGCGTCTGCTAGGGCCTTTATTTCAACCTTGAAGGAGTTCGTCGATTCTCACCGAAGAATCTCCTGAATCTTTTCGACCTTTTAGACTCTGGGCATCTTAATCCATTTCGCCCTTGATTTCGCGGACTTAACGGCAGTTTCAATAAAGGCCATTCCCATTACGCCATCATTGGCGTCTGGGAAGTCGTAGTTGGTCTTCAATTTCTTTCCGCTTACTTCGTCGCTAATAGCTTCGGCGGCGGCTAAGTAGACATTGGCGAAAGCTTCAATGAAGCCTTCGGGATGGGCGAAGGGCGTTCGTGTGCTGTTGCTGGCCGCCTTGCCCAAGTAGTCATTTCCGCGACGGTAGATTTGGCGTGGCTTGTCGCAATATTTGACGATCAGTTCGTTGGGGTCTTCCTGATGCCATTCGAGGGAGGCTTTGGTCCCGTAGATGCGGATATTGAGATTGTTCTCGTCGCCATTCGAAATTTGCGAGGCGTAGATTATGCCTTTTGCTCCATTCTTATAGCGAATCAGGATGTTGCTGTCATCTTCAAGCTCTCTGCCAGGTATGAAGGCTGTCATTTCTGCGCATAGCTCTCCGATTTCCATGCCAGTGATATAGCGGCCTAGGTTCTCGGCATGCGTTCCGATGTCGGCGGTGCAGTTGGACGGACCGGCGACTTTCGGATCCGTTCTCCAGGAATCGATTTGCGCGGGACCTTTCCGATCGACGTCTCCAACGGCATATCCTTGTGGGTACTCTGTGACGATTTTCAGGATACGGCCGAGCTTGCCTTTACTGACCATCTCACGCGCTTCCTTTACCATGGGATACCCCGTATAATTGTGTGTCAGAGCGAATACCTTGCCGGTCCTCTTTACGATGTTACGGAGCTCTTTCGCTTCTTTGAGGCTAAAGGTCATGGGCTTATCGCAAACGACGTTAAACCCTTTTTGCAAGAAGGTCTTGGCGACCGCGAAGTGCAGGTTATTGCGGACGACGATGCTGACGAAATCGATGCGCTGATCCTCGGGCAGGGCGGCTTCCTTCGTCGCCATCTCTTCATAGGAACGATAGACACGTGATGGATCTAGGAAGAAGTCCTGACCCGAGAGCTTTGAGGTCTTTGGCTTGGACGAGAAACAGCCTGCGACCAGTTCTATTTTGCCGTCGAGATTAGCGGCCATACGGTGAACAGCGCCGATGAAAGCTCCTCGGCCGCCGCCTACCATTCCCATTCTTAGTTTTCTCTTTAGCATAGTTGTGAAAATTAAATGTTTAAGGACAAATCGCTTTGCATGAATCAGCAGGCGACCGGTTTTCTGGTATTGGCCGACTCGTACACGGCATCGATGATCTTCATGAGATTGAGCGCCTGGCTGGATTTATTGAGAGGGGTTTCTTCGCCTTCGATGGCCTTAATGAAATTCGCTGCTGAGCGAGAGCGGCCCATGTCTTCGCAGGCTTCGGTAATGACGTTTCGGTTAACCGAATTCCCGTTTTCTTGAACATACAACTCGCAACTGTCGATACACGTCTCATCTAGCCCGTCTATACCGAAAAGTCTCTCTATTTTGCCGCCAGCCTTTGAACCCTGAAAAACGACCGAGACTTCCTCGCGCTTGACTAGCTCGGCCCATGATACCTGCAAGCTCAACGTCTGTCCTGTCTTGAATGTCACAAAGCCATGAGCCGCGCTCTCGACATCGGTTGCGCCTGCTGCCCGATCAGGTATGCCCCACGGTCCTTTAAAGTTCTTGTCGGTTATGAAGTCGTCGAAGGTCTGCCCTAGAACGTAATCAGGCTCTGGATACCCCATGAAAAACAGAGCTAAATCGACCATGTGCAGCAAATCGATAAGCGGACCGCCCCCTGCCATATCTTTGCTTGTGAACCAGCCACCGAATCCGGGAATACCCGTGCGGCGTATCCACTTAGCTTGGGCGGAATTGATTGTGCCGACTGTGCCGTCCTCTATGTATTGCTTCATCGCATACGATTCAGGTCGAGCGCGATTATTGAAGTTGAACATCAACAGTTTGCCCGCAGCGCTCTCGGCATCGACCATTTCCTGCATCTGAGCGGCATTGAGAGCCGGAGGTTTCTCGCAGAAGACATGTTTGCCGGCATTGAGAGCTTGAATAGCGAGTGGGGCATGGAACTTGTTTGGGACGATAATGCTGACCGCATCGATGTCCGGAATTTTTTCCAGCATGTCTGTAACGTCATCGAAGACCTGCGGGATCCCGTGCTTATCGGCGGTATTCTTAGCAGCCGCCTCGTTCAAGTCTGCTATGGCGACAATGTCGGCATTCGCCTGGCGAAAGCCGTTGATATGATGTTGGGCCATGCCGCCAGCTCCTATGATTCCAATTTTCACGCCCATATTAAGTGTCTGGTTGAATTATGCTACTGGTTCTCTTTGTCGAACGCGGCGTCGAAGGCCACGTTGCTCGATGGGAAATCGACGGATCGCACGAAGTCCGAAGCTTCGCTAGCTCCATGCGCTCTATCCATTCGGATGTCTTCCCACTCGACCGAAAGCGGTCCCGAGTAGCCGATGTCGTTTAGCGCCACGATGATTTCCTCGAAATTGATATCGCCATGTCCAAGCGAACGGAAATCCCAGTAGCGACGCGCGTCTCCGAAGTCCGTGTGGCCGCCAAAGACTCCGACAGAGCCATCTCCATGACCCCACCAAACATCCTTCATATGCACATGGTAAATGCGATTTGCGAAATGACGCAGAAATAGAACGTAGTCAACTCCTTGATACCCAAGGTGGGATGGATCGTAGTTGAAGCCGAATCGCTTGTGGCCTTTAACCGCTTTTATGGCTCGAGCCGAGGAAGCTACATCGAAAGCGATTTCGGTTGGATGCACTTCCAAGCCAAAATTGACGTTCACTTTGTGAAATTCATCGAGAATGGGAATCCACCGTTTGGCGAAGTCTTCAAAACCCTTTTCAAGAAAAGCCTGGTCGGTTGGAGGGAAGGCGTACAAGGCATGCCATATGGAGGATCCGGTAAAACCATTTACTACTGCGGGGAAGTCGTCCTTTTTGCCTCGTCCTGGCTTGCAGTCGATGAAATTGCGGCAAGCTTTGGCAGTCTTTATCATCTTTCTCGCCGCGCGTCTTCTCACTCCTTCCGGCTTGCCATCTCCCCAAACGTCTGGCGGCAAAATCGCCTTGTGCCGCTCGTCGATATTGTCGCAGATCGCTTGGCCTACCAGGTGACTGGATACCGAGTAGCAAGTAAGACCGTTATCCGAAAGTATTTCCCAAACGCCTCGGCAATACTTCTTGCTTCGCGCTGCCTGATCGACGTCGAAATGGTCGCCCCAGCAGGCAAGCTCTAGTCCGTCGTAGCCCATTTTCTTAGCGAGCGGAGCGAGATCGGAAAGAGGAAGATCGGCCCATTGGCCGGTGAATAGCGTGACAGGTCTTGGCATAGCTAACTAATCGGTAATCTAATTTGGCGGTTCGTATTGAAAAGAGAAAGTGGCTTTATGGAATGATCGCTAGAAGCTTGCAATGCGAAAGCAATGCGCTTTCCACGAATTTCGTCTTTCGCGACTCCATGAAAATTTTCTAGAAAATCAGACTAGAGCACCAATTGTTGGATACGGACGAAAAGCGCTGGGTCTTTCAATCGTAAAGCCAGTAGCGACGACTTTGGATTTGAAACTGTTTCGCTTGGCGCTCCCAAGCCCCGATAAATCCAGGCAGATTCGAAGAGACGCCTTTCTCGGTGATCTCCTTCCACCAGCTGGTGGAGCCAACATGTTTGTTGAAAAGCTCAGCCTCTCCTGGGGAAGCTTTCTTGAAGGGATTGTCGGTATCGAAAAGCGCGGAAATCTGCATCATATGGAAACTCAATTCGGTAGGTCTCCATTTTTCCCAGTCGGTGATTTTTACATACAACCCCCATCGCTTGTCTTTCTTGAATTGCTTTCTCTCGAAAGCGATCCCCGGAATGCGGCGACGATTCAATTCCGCTTCGACCTCCTCCAACTTAGCGTTTCCATAGGACAGTATACGGAAGGGATACTGGTCTCCTATCCCGTGGGAGAAGCCCCCAATCTGGGCTCCCAGACCTGTCATGCTGTAGCCCACGGCAGCTTGAAAGTCGGGAATATTTGGAGACGTTGGAACCCATCTTAAACCTGTCATCGGCCAGCTCATATAGCGCTTCCAACCATCCATCGTAACTACCGTCAATTTCCCTTTCGTTCGAAATTTTTCAGGAATTTCCAGTATTCCTGGTTCGGATACGATCATGCGTGCGAGCTCCCCCATGGTTAGTCCATGCACGTAGGGAACCGGGAATAGTCCAACGTAGCTTTTCCATTGGTCGTCAAGCGGGGGACCGTCGACCTTCAATCCTCCGAGTGGGTTAGGGCGATCTAGGATCACTACTTCCACATCGTTTTCAAAACAGGCCTCCAATGATCGTTTCATGCAGCTTTTGTACGTGTAAGACCTGCTTCCAATATCCTGCAGATCGATTACCAGCGTATCGATTCCGGATAGCATTTCCGGAGTAGGTTTGCGATACTTGCCGTGTAGCGAGTACACAGGCAGCCCCGTTTTTTCGTCGATCGAGTCCTTTATGGACACGCTTGCCTTTTCCTTTC
Organism: Opitutaceae bacterium; assembly: GCA_028284385.1. Taxonomy (GTDB): domain Bacteria; phylum Verrucomicrobiota; class Verrucomicrobiia; order Opitutales; family Opitutaceae; genus JANQRT01. The sequence goes on from JANQRT010000050.1 coordinate 180,040, forward strand.
CGTAAATGCCGTGTTCCGGTCCGTACAGGGCGACGAGATTAACATTGTGAGCGCTTTGCAGTATCAAAATTGTGCTTACTCCGTTTCGATTCACTCCTGCCGGATGGGTCAATAGGCCCACTCGCTTTCCTCTCAGCAAATCGAATTGGCGCTCTGCCAACACATCAATGCCTAGCTTAACTGCTTCTGCTGGCGGAGATGCCATCAGCGCTGAGGCTGCACTGCTTGCCGTAGTTGAGGCTTGGTTACCTTCAGTAGGAAGGAAATGAACTGACAGGCTTAGAACTAGCAGAATATTGCTGAGTGACGCTATGCTCTTTCGCAAAGGACGCAGAGGGCAAATATGCATATGGAAATGCAATTTGGCCGGGAAACGGCGCTGTGGCAAACCGGAATCCTAATTCTTTAGAATTCTCTTAACGCTGATCGGCTTGAGCTGTTTCTTGTAGATCACAAACCGATAAATCATATCAAGAGTGAAGGCCAGGGCGAGAGCGACGACAATGCCTCCCAGCATGATCGAGAACGCCTTGTAGCCGATGTCGGAAACGGGCATTTCAAGACCGAGCAATTCGATGAGAAAATGGCCCACGACCCCAAGAATGGGGTAGATGACCAACATGGTAGCCACGTTGGTTATGAGCTGAGTGCCCATAATCACGGGAAGGTTCGCTCGCAAAACGATGGCCGCCGCAAGGGCCAGGATAAACTGAAGGCCTACGATTGGCTGAAAGGCGATGATCAATCCCGCGTAGAGCGCTACGCTTACCTCGCGAACGCGGAACGACCAAAGAAAAGGGCGTTTGCGGGCGGTCTTCGCAAACCACTTTAGAATCGGCCAGCGATGTAGCGTAGCCTTGCGCGGCAATGGCCTTAGAAACTGCTTTGCCCGACGAATGCGATGATGGCGCTTCTTACGATGTTCGCCTTCAACGTTTGCCTCTAGGTCTGCTAGTTTCATTAAGTGGTTAAGTTTGTGAAATCGTCTCTAAGAATTATGAGCAGATGGCTTTCCGTTAAGTCATGATTTCCCCTGGCTGGTTAATAATCTGTTACAGCATTCAGAAATTCATGGCCGCATCCTCTTACCATCGGCGTCTCCAATCAGTCATTGAGTAAACAGAGCGGGTTGCGCGCCAATTTGACGATTGGCGGTGCTTGGCTCAGGTCCCTCCAGACTTGCTATCCTATTACGCGAGCCTTCTGAGGATAGATTCAGTTAGTAAACGCTTTGTATTCTCCAAGGCTTCGGATAGTGGCATCTCTTTGGGAGAAATGGCTTCTACTGAAAGATTTTCAGAAAAGTCTCTTATGCTTTCTTCCGTCGAACCGGCAAAGACCTGAACTTTCTTGCCTAGTTTAAGAGCTTCTTTTGCCAGCGAACCGGGGCCTTTGCCTTGAAAAGAGGTTTGGTCAAATCGCCCCTCTCCGGTGATTACTAAGTCGGCATCGCTAAGTTTTGGTTCAAGACCTATCCATGCCTTAACGAGATCGAAACCAGGAATGATGTGACCCTCAAGGCCCACTTCTAGTCCGAGCGCTGTTCCCCCTGCCGCTCCTGAACCGGGCGATTGCATCGCTTTGGCTGGATCCGCTCCACACGCCTCGCAGAGCAACGTCGCCATTTTCCTAGTCAGCGACTCAAGTTCTTCGTAGTCGGCTTCCATCAGCCCCTTTTGCGGTCCAAAAATGGCCGCGGATCCTTCTGGGCCCAAAAGCGGGTTCTCTACGTCGCAAGCAATGGCAATTTGAAACCCTTCCTTAAATGGCTGTTGGGCTTTATCGATGGAAGAGATGCCTGCCCAAGTTTCAGGGCAGGGGAGGGCATGAGCGATGTTGCCCGCCGCGTCTTTAAATTCGAATCCCAGGATTTGAAGCGCTCCCAATCCCAGGTCATGGGTTGCCGAGCCTCCCAATCCAATGACTGCCGCTTCCGCGCCCTCTTCGATCGCGGCCTTCATAAGCTCGCCCAGGCCAACCGTTGAGGTTGACCACGGTGTTCGTTCTTCATGAGAGAGGAGAGCAATCCCACTGCTTTGGGCCATTTCAATGATGGCGACTTTCTTGGGTTTTGACCGAAAGTTTAAAATCGATTGAGCATCAGGATGTATTGATTCATACGATACGATTCCGAAAAGCGAATCTACGGATTTGCCGATTGGCGAAGATACGGTTCTCGTGTGAAATTCGCCGTCAATGGCGCCCGTCAGCGTGTCGCAAAAGCCATCGCCGCCATCGGCTAGTGGAGCGGTGTTTATCTTCCAATCGGGATGAATCGATTCGATTGCTTTTCTGGCCGTCTGGCAAACTTCTCTAGCTGTTAGAGCGTCCTTGAATTTATCGAATGCAACTAGCGTATTCATTTCTCGCCTTCACGAAAGGAGAGATTGCAGTATATGAAAATGCAATACGAAAACGAAGGTTATCCGCCCTCCTTCGCCACTTCGAGATTTGATTCGACTCCTTTGACTCCCTCCGCTTCGGCGGCTTTCTCTATCGCCCTTCGCGCCATATCGTAGTCGGGCACGGTCCCGGAAAGAGTCACTAAGCCGTCTTTAACATCGATGCGAATCGGGTCGCTTTCTATCTCCTGGTCAAGTTTGAATTTGCCTCGAATGGCTATGGCTATCTTCAGGTCAACGCTGGACTCGATCGCATCCTGGCCTTTCTCCTTAACGTTTTCCGCCAGCCTCGCCGCTTTTTCTTTGCCTCCTTCAAGAGTGTCCTTCGCGGCCTCCTTCAGGGTTTCCATTTTCTCTGAGGGCTTTGGCGCGTCCGTCTTCTCAAGCGCTAGCATACCGCGAAAAGATTCCGGCGAATTGAAATAGGCGGTTATGGCGGATCCAATAAAAATGCCCAAGAGGAGAGCTACGAAGAATGTTTTCATTTTAAACCAGTTTTAGGGGATGCAAAGCGGCGAGCAAGCGTGTTTGAAGCTCAAGTCGTAGTCCCTTCTGGGCGACTTCGGGTTCCGAGATTGCTGAAGGATTTATTCCTGCTGCCGCTAAGCTTCGCCGCTATTTGCGACTTGCTACCGACAGGCCGCTAAGCAGCATGCCCTACCTTGAAAGGCGACCGTACAGAATCTGAAACGCGCTCGAGGAGAGTTTTTCGTTCCAAGACGGATGACACCTCGGTCGCCGTATGCGGGCTCCATGCTGTTGATGCCGTGTTCCGATACAAGCCGCACATAGTCGAAAGATTGTTCTTCGATGATGCGACCGGAAAGCATCTTGGCGATGTATGTAAATTTCTCGCCCAGGAGCGTAAGCCCTACCGCCAAGTCTCTCGCGACGAGTTGGTCCGCATTTCCGATTCTCGGCATCACGGGGGGGTTGTGGCAATTACGCGTAGACGTCCCTTGGAGAAAGTGACGCCGAAAGCCGTCTCCTTTTGGGCGAAAGAGGGTCTGCCTCTGCTCATCATGGATGGCGTAGCCAATGCTCATAATTTTGGAGCTATTGTTCGAGCAGGAGCTTATTTTGGCGTGGAGAAAGTGCTGGTTGCAAATACGAGTAGGCAGGCGAGGCCTAATGCCTCCGCCTACCGCATTGCTCGAGGAGCTTTGGATATGGTCGACTTGCGTCTGGTTGATAACATGCCTGTATTTCTGAAAACAATACGGCAAAGCCATTTCGTGATTGGATCGAATCCTGAGGGAAAGCCGTTTCCGGACCTCCTTTCCCTTTGCCCAGATCAGGATGCCGGTAAGCCTGTGGCCTTGGTTTTAGGCAATGAGGAAACCGGTTTATCGGATGCCGTTGCCGATGCTTGCTCGGAAGTCGTGTCGATTCCTGGAGGAGGTGCGATCGATTGTCTCAATGTCGCTTCCGAGGCAGCTCTGCTTCTGCAGAAGTATGTAGTAGATGGATACTGATTAGCGATCGGTTTTCCGGTGGGCTTGACACGACTTCAGGTGTATATCAACGCGACAGATATGGCTGATTAGCCAGTTGCTAATGCGGTCGTGGAGTTCTTTCAGCAGCTCTTTGCTGGGTCCTTCTTGGTGGTATCGACTGATGGTTTCGTTGTAGTGGTCGAGAAATAGACTGTGCTCCTGTTTGTTCTTCTTCGATACGGAGCAGCCGTATTTGAACATGCAGGATTCTTCGAAAGAAAAGTGAGTTTTCGTGTAGGTGGTTAGAAACATTATCAGATTTTCGACTTCAGGACCGCTATGGATTCCTTGCTGCAGGAGGTTTTCCAAGCTGTTTACGAATTGGAATAATTGGCGGTGCTGCTTGTCGATCTGTTCGACGCCCACGCTGTAGTCTTCAGTCCAGATAATAGGCATAATCGTTACGGATTCTTTTGGCAGGTCCGGCTTACGGGGAGACTTCATAATAGATGCCCCATGGCTTTTCGCAACGAATTTCTCGTCTAAAATTCGCAATGCGGACAGGCTGCAATCAAAGCTTATTTTCCAATATCGACTTTAAGGACTTAGCATAAAGTAAAGGCGAATGATCCGCGAAATAGTCGATGGGGATAGCGTTGAACTCTCCATTTGCCCAATGTCTCTGGAAAACGTTCTCCAAGTACAATAAATGCCCTTTGCGACGGCTTTCCCATTTCTTTTTCTGCTCGGGATCCTTGATGAGTTTACCTTCCGAAGTAATGAAGTGCATAGTCCCGAAATGGAAGTAGAAAGGCGGGCTGGGGAGTCGGGCAATGATGTCGTTGTCATGAACAATTCGATACAATTTTAATCGACTGCCCGATTTTGCTAGCCTTTTGTTCCCCACACGTGGGGCCCCGATGGTATAGACCCCGTTTACCTCGCGGTCGCATTGGAGCGCGTAAAGCGTCGCCAGCGCTCCTCCTAAACTATGGCCTCCCATCCACAGAGTAAGTTTATTTTGGGGATCAATCGATTTAATCGTTTGATTAACGTCTTCGCGAACCAAGTCCAAAGCGTCGACGAATCCGCTATGGGCTCTGCCCAACGTCCCGAACGGCTTCTTAATGATTTTAGCATCCGTTAGGTAGTCGATTTGATCGCCTGTTTCGGTGCCACGAAAAACGAGAACCATTGCCTGATCCATTGTCGCTAGAAACGCGAAAGTCCCGCCTTCGTCGAAAAATCGAATCTCTCGAGCCCCTGCGGTTTCCAGAATCGACTCGATCCTCTTATTGTCCTTTACGTAGATAAGCAGACTCGATTCGGCGAGAAACGTCGCTTTTGCCGCATCAAAAGTTTCGCTGTCACTGTTGAATGGATACCTGTTTTGAAAATAAGGATAGTCAGGTTTAGGAGCGAAAAGCGCTTCGTGGGTCAGTGCGGTTTCACCATCACTTTTCTCCAAGAAGCCGAGAAAGAAAATCGCGGCGAGCGCCCAGTTCGCAATGCGTGTCATTAGTGACGGATTCGACCTTATTGAGGTAGTTTTTGTTCCTGGTGGTGGAAATGCATCTGCTGAGGATGTTAACGTTTCCATTTGTATAAATTCACGCGACATCAATGGTTATTCGAGCAGGTTTAGAGCCACCTTCCGCGAACCAGCATACATGTTCCGAAACTAGATCGATTAGTAACGTTTGCCTTCCTTTTCGGTCACATTGAAATGGTATCCGCTTTTCAATGACATTACCTGGTTTAATGTCTTTGTCTAGCGAGATGCGATCACGTTCGGAAAATACGGAACCATCCTCGCCTTCCGCTAACTTTATTCCAATATTAACGATGCCGATTCCAGAATCTGTGTTGTGCAACCATATGTTTTCGCCGGTGTTTTCGATGCGCGCTTCTAGCTCTATCGAGTCGTCTTGCTTTGCTTGAAGCTCTTTTGGGGTAACCTGCATCGAATAGGCTAGACCTGAGGCATGTCGGCTATCGAGTCTATCTTCACCCTTATAAAAATACATGATTCCCGAATTTCTCGCGAAGACTCTAAGAGATTTCGTAAGTATTTTTGTTCGACGACCTTTAACGATTCGCTTCCAATCATCGATTCCCAAAACCAGATCCGGCATTGCTCCGATCTTCAACTTGGGTCCCCTCAATCCTTTTTCGTTAAATAGGTCTGTTAGCTCCAAAAGATCCAAGTCGTTTTCCAAAACGTTGTGCTCGCGCATTTCGCGTTGCGAACCCTCGCTAGCGGAATGCTTTCCAATGGGTTCGTTCAAAGCAATTACCCCTCTGTCTTGGAGTACGCGTTCGAATTCGCCGACTACGACCTCTTGATTGGGAACATGATGAAATGTATCATAACAAATAATACGATCAACTTCGCCATCAGCGAGTGGAAGCTTATGTCCGTCAAACAAGCGGAGCGACCAATCTCCCGGAGGCTTTCGCGATCCTGAGAATTCCTCAAATTGTCGCCTTCCTAGGCGTAGCGCTTCTTCAGATACGTCTATACCAGTAACCGAGCAGCCCATTTGCCAGAGCATTTTCGTAATCCAGCAAGTGCCCGATCCAAAATCGAGCACTCTCATGCCAGGCCCCAAGTTCAAATTTTCGAACATCAATCCCAGACGAGTGAGATGCGTCGCCGTTTCATTGTGAACCGAAAACGGTTTGCCCATTTGAACCTCCGGATGATCCAGCTTTAGGTAGTAAATGTCGGAATACCGGTTCAATTCCTCCACGCTCATCTGAGTGATCAGATCCCGAGGATAGATGCGTGTTTTGGAATTCTCTGTCATCTAACGATAGTTAGTCTTTTTCGGGCTATGATTTAGCTGGATCAGTTTAGCCTGGTCCAACCTTAGTTCTTGGTCGAGTTTGATTTATGTTATGCAAGGTGGCTAAAAGCCTCCCAAATGAAGACGTTAGATCCATTTATCATTGAGGATTTCTCGTCATTGCCCAATCCTTTCACCCTGTATGATTCCGCCAATTGAATTCGCGAATGGTTTTTATGAAACCGAGAAGGACGGAAGCGAAGATTTTCGTTGGATGCGGCAGCAGGCGACCTTGAAGCTACAGCAATCCGAGATTCCACGCTATCTCGAGTTCCAAGCGTATTCATCTTTTTATGATTTGACTCAAGAGCTAAGCTGCGAAGCTGCTGGCGAATGTTTCTCTTACCCGGTCATTCATGGGTGGGGCCCTGTTTCATTTGCCTTAGCCCCTGGCGTGGACAAGATTGAATTGAATTTAAATGAGATTTTTCCAACCGCATTCTATCCGGGTGATTCGCGAGAGCTGGGAGTTAAAGTAAAGCAATTCAGTTTGCACACTAGTAGGAAGAGGCATGAAGCTGTCCTCAGGCAGATCGAGAATGGGGTAAAGAATACCAGGGAGCTTCTCGAAAGGAAAATACGCCTCGAATCTACCCCTCATGGTTTAGGTATCGATTTATATGGAGTGTGCAATATCAAGCCTCCTTGCGTCTATTGCGATTGGGATAGTTCGAAGGAGCAAGAAGGGGCTAATGTGAAAGCGCCATTCAACTCGGAAACGCTCGAGGAGTACGGTCCTTTCTTTGAAAACAGTGCCGAGCTTATCAATTGCTCCATAGGCGAGCCCTTCATGATGCGCGATTTCGACACGCTTCTCGATGAATTCGGCAGTCGCAGCAAGATGCTGGAGATGAGTTCCAATGGGCAGATTTTAACTGAGAGAAACATCCAACGTCTCTTAGGGCGTAACATCCATCTGTATGTATCGCTCGATGCCGCTACTGCCGAAACCTACGCAAAGTTGAGGAACACGAAATTCGAACTGATCCTCGACAACCTGCGAAAGCTCATTCAAGCGAAGGGAGGTCCAGGCCACTACCCGTTCGTCTACCTGGTTTTCATGCCTATGAAAGCCAATTTCCATGAGCTTGATGCTTTCGTGGATCTTTGCGCTGAACTGAAGGTGGACCGCATGATCCTTAGACGACTGATAGATATGGAAAGCTGGGATCTCAAGTGGGATAGGGGAGGATACCACTTTGATTACCAAGAAGAACTGCTTCCATTTAAGACATTGTTAAGAGCGGCGGGTAGGACGGAGGAGCGTTGTGCTCGAAAAGGGGTCGTTCTTTCCAATCAAATGGATTTTGGCGAAAGACTGGAGGATCTCTTCACTGAGGAATTCGAAAAGGGACGACAAGAGACACGTGAGCTTTTTGGTGAAACGACTACCAGGCTGGAAAGCTCTATCGATCTAGTCTCTGATGATGGTGCCCGCGAAGTGGATACAGAGGAAATCGATATTAGCGAGCCGTTGCCAAGCTTAGGAAAAGATAAACTGCCTGCCTGTCTTGAACCTTGGAATCGCCTTTATATTCTTAGGCGTGGCGTCGCTCCCTGTTGCTACGGGAGCTACTCTATCGCCGAGATGAAAGACTACAAGGAAGCGTGGAATGGTCCACAACTGCGTGGCATACGGGCGGCCTTGGCCAAGGGCAAATTTCATAAGTATTGCCTGGATGCGGGTGCTTGTCCCGTGGTGCAAAAAGCGCGAGAGACAGGCGAGCTAAAGGAGGAAACGGCTCTAGCTGAATCTGCGGCTAAATCCGTCCAGAAGAAAGGCGTTTTGAGGAGCGTATCCAAAATTGCCAAGTCGCTAATTGGAGCAAACGGGGGCTAGAAGGGTTATTCGCTTACTTCCACCTCGACGTGGCAAGGTTTCGATCCAAAATCCCTAAACCAGCAAACGAGCTCGGATACGACATCGAATCGAATGATGAATCGACCTGGCTGGTTGATTACTATCGGTAGATGCATCTCGTATTCGTCAT
>JANQRT010000054.1 GCA_028284385.1 Opitutaceae bacterium
AACTGGGTGTCGATGCGATGGCCGCTTGGAAGCCAAGTCTGAATTAAGTTGCCGTTCCCATCCAGTACGTAGTCGGACTGTACTCCCTCCGCATCGACAGCGCTCGTGCTTTTGCCATTTGCTCCGACCACAAAAACAGTCTGCCGTGTCTGATTGTCTCCGGACTCAAGAATACCTCCTGAACTGCGAATCGGCGAAGGTTCACGGTCGACGCCAGCTGTTTCGTTGGGCAGCTCAACGCTCTGTGGCGAGAGAAATACGCGGTTGAGCTCTCCGTCGGACAAACTCGCGCCTGCTACGCGGCTCTCCCGGTAGCTGTGGGTGGTTCGATTGCCCTCGCCGTCTTCTTCAACGACGAGCAAACCTGTGGGACGTTTAGGCAGCGTTGAAAACTGCGACCACGCTGATCCGATACTTAAGAAACTAATGACTATGAGCGCTAATTTCTTCATATGCCGCTGAAACTTCCTAATGGAAAACTCACTTCGTATTTGTATTCAAATTTTCGCGTCGAGCCTCCAGGGAATCTGACCTCCATCAAATGATTGTCCTCGTCGATCTCGATTTCAGTAACGCCCGCGGGGTTGGAAATTCTCTGAAGTTTGCTTCCGGAATCATAGTCCAGTGTAGTCGCTATTCCCATTGGATCGATGATGGTCGTAACGAGATCGGAAGAACCGGCGTAGTCTATAAGGAACGTGTTTCCATTCGAATCTGTAGTTGAAATATGGCGACCCAATTCGTCAAACATGACTACGGTTTGATCGGGATATGTCCTTTCGTAGCCTCCTGATGATAGAATGCGTAGTTGTGTGAAGTCTCCGGGCGGGGCTTGATACTGGCTTGCGAAAGCTGCTACTGAAGCTCCGCCTTCTGAGGATAAATCGTTGAGATAGGTGGCGAGGTTCGAGCCAGAGATGTCGTTGTGAACAACCGTTAGGTCATTCATCCCGTCGCGATCAAGATCTTCGATCAACAGTCCTTGAGCGCCGCCTTGTTGGACAAGGAAACCTGGGTTGAAGTAGGATGGCTTGTCGAAGAGAGTACGTCCTCCGGTGAAGGGCAACACCGCCATTCCAAAGCTGAAGATAGAATCGCCCGCTAGAACCAGTTCCTCGCGACCATCTCCATCTAAATCCCCTGCAACCATCTTTGAAACCGAGGGATGCCGCAAATCTGGAGCTGCATTTATCGGCAGAGCGAAACGGCCGTTTCCACTTCCGGTCAGGGCGAAGACACCTCCTGATGTCGCGACGATAAGATCAAGATTTCCATCTACATTTACGTCCACGAGTAATGAATCGAGAACATTGAAGCCTACATCCAATGCGGCGGGAAGTCCGCTTGTTTGGCTCCCAATAACGAATTCGTTGAAGTCTTGGTCGACCAGATCCAACGAGCGATCGCCTTGTCCCAGCAGTACGGTGAAGAACGGGGATTGCCGATCCAGATCCGTGTCTCTCTCGAAAACGATAACGTCGTCAATCCCATCGTTGTTAATGTCCCCCACAGCTGCCGTGTCAGCTAAACTGACGGGTGGGGCGTAACTTGTACCTTGAAGGCTAAAGGTTCTTCCACCTGTATCCTGATAGGCTATACCAACGCGACTTCTCCTAATATCCACGTAGTCGATACGGCCGTCGCCATCAAAATCTCCAGGAGCGATATCGCTAGGAAGATCTCCCACTCCGTTCTCAATCCAAATATCCTCCTCGGTGAACTTTCCGTCATTCGCGCCCCACACTACTACTGGAACGACTGTGCTTCCGAATTGCCAAGTATAGAGGGCGTCGAGATTCGAATCCCCATCCATGTCCGAGAGCGAAAGATCAGTGGCGAAGCCTCTCGGGTCGAACTGTAGGGATTCCACCCCTACTTCCTGTTCTCCGAATGTTCCGTTGCCTTGATTAAGTCTGATGTTAAGGCCAAGGTTGGCTAAGGACACCTCGTCAGATAGACCATCTCCATTCAGATCGCCGAAAGCCGCTCCGTTCCGGGTACTGTAAGGCGGGTCTCCCTTAAACCTTCTGGAGGCGAAAAAGTTTCTGGCAGCCTTGCTCGGTACATAGGAAATTCCTGACTGTCTTCGAGTTACCACTACATCCAGAAAACCGTCCTCGTTTGCATCGAGTGGTATGATCGATGTGCTTCCCTGCGAATTGCGGTTCGGCGGCGCTGGCGGCAGATCGAAAAGCCTCAAATCGAATTCGCCAGAGCCGTCTCCGAAGGCGACAGCGAACAATGGACTTGCATTGTTCGCTGATATCAGAAGCGCATCCAAATTCCCATCACCATCAACGTCCACTGCAGAATTGTCGGTATTGTAGTTTCCAGCATTGGGAAATGCCGGCCAAGCATTTTCAGTGTCCACGGTAAAGCTACCAGTTCCATTGTTTCTGGCAAGAAAGGCCTCTTCGGTTCCGAAAGCCTGCCCAACCAAGTCGACCGATCCGTTATTGTCGAAATCGCCTGCGCTGAGATAAAGCGTTTTTGAACTGGAGATCAAAACCGGAGCTGTGAACCTTCCAGCTCCATCATTGGCGAAATACAGAGTGCCTCCATTGCCAGAAAGGTTGGTAACTGAGACGCCAGCTACGAAATCGTCCTTTTGGTCGCCATTGAAATCGGCGACCGCGATTCGATTGAAAAGAACGTCCTGACCGGATGACACGATCGCTTCGCCAAATGTTAGATCTCCATTGCCTGGATACACCGTCGCAAATACTCCTCCAGAGCTTCGCAAGGCGTTTGCCGCCAGTAAATCGATCCCGGTGTTTCCATCGAATTCTCCCGCTACGACATCTCCTACATCGAATGGGATGTCGATAAGCTGAAAGCTCTCGAAGTTTGCCGCGCCCAATCCTCGAGAAACCAGGAGACCTTGAGTTCCTGCAGCAATCGCAAGATCGATATTCCCATCGCCGTCGAAGTCCTCTGCCACTGCCTTTCTCAACGTTCCCCCTGCTGGCGTGAGCAGGCGTGTCAAATAGACGAATACGCCGTCACCTTGGTTCAAGAACACTCTCAAGTAGTCTGCCGCTCCGCTCGCGCTTTCGCCAAGAACGATTAAATCCAAATCGCCATCATTATCCAGATCCGCGGTCGTTCCTCCTACCGAATCGCGAGACAATAAAGGATCGTCAGGAAAGACAAGCTGCTGACCTTGTTCGAAAAACGTGAGCCCTCCCTCGTTGAGTCCGCGCTCGAATACTTTCGTGTTGGTATCTTCAACGAGCACTACAGCTGGGTCTCCGGGATCTCCAAAAATTTTCTGCACGCCTGCTATCGACCAACCGGCTCCGTAGGGTCCGTCTTTTCGATTAACGACCACGAAATTGAAGTTCTGGGTCGTCATGCGCGAAGATTGTGGATACGTTGTTTCTGCCTCGATAGCAGCTACATGTTCGCCAGTTGGAAAATTAGTTGCATCTATGGGAACGGTGTAGTGCGTAATTCGTTCTCCGTCCATTGCGACTCTGCCAGGCGGGGTTGAAACCCCCTCTGTTTGAGCCGAAAGGCTAATGAAATCCGGAAACGCTCCTGGCGATGTAACCTTGAGCGGTATGAAGGCTTTCGGCTCTGCATGATCGGATCGGTAACGAAGTGTAATCGTCTGCTCCCGGCCCATGGAAAAGTAGGGAGGGGTGGAAAATTCTGTAAGCAGGGCTCCGTTGTGCAGCAGTACATCTGAACCAAAAGGGCAGTCCTGCCCGTCCGCTGGATCGTGATCCTCCGTTTCCTCCAAAATAGGTGAATTTGGAATCATGAACATCCAATCCGCTGCGGGAACGCCTCCGGATACGGTTTCTATGCGTTGACCGTCTACGCTCACTCGACCTGTTCCGACGACCGCGAAACGGCCAGTGGCTGGATCGAGAGATTGAAGTTCGAGTTCCGTTCCAGGGGCAAAGCCCTCTATGTTTGGAAAGGTGATCGGAGCGGGAGGATCGAACCGCACGCCCACTGGCTGTACCGTAACGATCATCGCAGGATTCAGCTCTCTTGGAAATGCTGAGGGCGTGAAGGTTCTTGGTACCAATGAAATGGATACGTCGCCTTCGTAGGGAAGCTGGCCATTGCTCGCTGAGCCTGCGGCGATCACCATGCTTACCCCGATGTCGTCGTTTGAAATCGTTACAGGAGTTGTCTGACTTGCCGTTGCCATGGAGGAAGTCGCCAACTGCGGCAGGTAAACAGGCCGATTAAACAAATTGTTAGCGCCGGGAACGAGGTCAAACTCGTTGCGATAGCCAGCGTACTTGGTACCGACGACCGTTGTTGGATCAAACGTTATTGTCTGGATGCCTGCCGGGACATCGTCGAAATGAAAGGTTCCGTTCGCATCGGTGAAGGTTTCCAACCCCGTACCAAGCAAGCTGACTTTGGCTCCCGCAATAGGTGTTTCGATGTTAGATTCGGCATCATTGGCATCGAGGAGTCTGCCAGTCAGGCCGGAATCCGATTGTACTGGAGGGTCAGGTACGGAGAGCGTGAAGTCGAAACGAGTAACGCTTGCCCCGTCGCTTGCGGACAGCTGGATGTTGTAGACGCCCTCGTCTCCCTGTTGAGGATTGAAAGAGATCTGACCAGAGTTAGGTTCGAACTTTGCTCCGGAAGGCAGACCTTGAATCGCTGTTTTCAGCGTATCGCCTTCCAAATCGGAAAAAGAAAAAACGAAAGTACGTTTTTCGCCGATCTGAGCAGTTGCGGAGGCAGGGCCGTCGATCAACGGAGCCGTGTTGGGGCGAATTCTGTATAACGCTTTCGCTCCCGCAATTGGTATGCGTAGCACCAGCTGTCCATTCTCTTCCAGTAAAGCATCCGGCAGGGTAATCCATTCTCCTTCAACATCTGCCCCTTCTAAGATGTAAGCTTCACTAGGGATCTCGAATTGGAATAGCAAAAAGCCCGTATCATCGCGTTCTTCAGTCTCGGTATTCAAAATCAGCTGATAAAAATGAGAGCCTTGGAGAGCTTGAGCATCGATAAAGACGCTTCGTTTTCCATTCGAGTTAGAAGGGTCTGCCAAGAGGACATTCCAATTATCGTTAAGGCCAAGATCCTCGCTCGTCTGCAGAAGAAAGCGATTTTCGGAATCTTGCCAAACGAGCCGAAAGCCTTGTTCTTCAGGTTGTATATTCAGCTGCGTGTTCTGTGCCAGAAAGGTTACGGGACTAATGAAAATGACCACGCAAAAACTAAGTCTAGTAATTACTTTGCAGAGTCGTGAGCGCTTCAATTTCATGTCTACCTGAATACAATGTATCTATCGTAATTTCGCTTTTGGCAGTAATGTTAATCCTAGAGTTATTACAATCGTAAAACTGAACTTGAGGGCATCCTTTATTCGTTTCTAAAGATCCCCCTAGTTGTAGGTTGCAATTTTGTCTTTGATAGATTTCGATTTTATGATTATGCCGCGCGTAAGTTTTACCACGAACTTGAAGCGTCACGTCGATTGTACCGAGCAATTCGTGGATGGAGAAACGGTTTCTGCTGCTCTTGAAAATGTCTTTGAATCGTATCCAAAGTTGCGTGGCTATATTCTTGATGATCAAGGCTCACTTCATCGCCATATGGCTATAATCGTAAACGGAGAGGCTATTGCGGACCGTTCGCACCTGGCTCATCCCGTGGGTAAGGATGATGAAATCTATGTAATGCAAGCTCTCTCCGGTGGCTGATCAAATGCGTAACCCTCTTTTGTGTCATGAGTGATCGAATACTAATCGGAACCCGAAAAGGTCTTTTTTCTCTTGAACGTGATGCTGCAAATTCTTGGTCAATTGATACAGCCGACTTTCTCGGCGATCCGGTGACCATTTCCACCTACGATCCCCGGTCTGGATATTTTTACGCTGCCCTGAAGCATGGACACTTTGGTGTAAAGCTTCACCGATCAAAGACGTTAGGAAGCGGTTGGGAAGAGATCGCTTGTCCAGCGTATCCGCCATTCCCTGACGGAAGAGAACCAGATCGCTGTCCTATGCGGGATATTGAGATTCCTTGGACATTGGAACAAGTATGGGCTTTGGTTCCTGGTGGTTCCGACCAGCCGGGAAGACTTTGGTGTGGCACCATTCCTGGCGGCCTATTCAAGTCGGACGATAATGGTGAAAGCTGGACTATTGTTGATTCAATGTGGAATCGACCTGAACGATTGAAATGGTTTGGGGGCGGATACGATTTTCCAGGTATCCATTCTATTTGTGTTAATGGTAAAGACTCGAAGCAGGTCATGCTTGGCGTCTCTTGCGGCGGCGTTTGGCGGACTGAAGACGATGGCGAATCCTGGTCGCTTGAAGGAAAAGGCCTGAGAGCCGAGTTCCTTCCGCCTGAACAAGCTTACGACCCCGTTCCACAAGATGTCCATTTCATGGCCCAGTGCGCTGAACAGCCGGAAAGTCTATGGATCCAGCATCATAACGGGATTTTTCGATCAACTGATGGTGGTCGCAATTTCTCTGAGATAAAGGAAGCGGGACCCAGCGTTTTCGGGTTTGCCGTAGCAGTTCATCCCCAGAATCCGGATACGGCTTGGTTTGCTCCGGCCATTAAGGACGAGCTTCGTATTCCCAAGGATGGCCAATTCGTCATTACTCGCACTCGGGATGGGGGAGAGACATTTGATGTTTTACGAAACGGTCTGCCACAAGAGCACGCTTACGATCTTGTCTACCGCCATGGTCTCGCTGTCGATTCCACTGGCGATAGATTGGTATTCGGCAGTACTACTGGATCCGTATGGATCAGTGAAAACCAGGGAGACGATTGGCACTGCGTATCCAATTATCTGCCTCCTGTTTATTGTATAAGTTTCTTTTAATAGAGTGTTTATCGAAATTTAGATTGATTGATACTTGTTGAGTATCAAGTTCGTCATTACTCTGATTATTCTTTTTTGCTCTTAAAATGTCTGTTGAGTCCGGTTTGTAGCCGAATGAGTGTTACAGATTGTCGCAGAATTTCCTACCGCTAGAGAATTACTTGCGGGGGCGAATAATGGGAAACCTGATATAGGGGCTTTCACTCGATAATTCCTCGCTTGCCCCTTGATATTCCCTATCCCCTACGATGTCGCTTTTCGACCCGAATCGCTAACTAACTCTTATGAGACTCCTTCGGTATGCTGTGCCGTATTAACAGTAATAATCAGATTCTCGTGTTTTTATGTAAAAAATACGTCAATTTATTGGCGTTTTTCTGCATGGCGATGACTATTGTCCAGGCCAAAAACCTGCAGATCGAAATAGCGCCTATTTTCGATGAACGTCCCCTAGCGGCTCATTCCAGTGGAGCTTTGGATAGCGGATTTTCCATTACTAGGTTAGACTACTTGCTTTCTGGTCTCCAATTCCAAACCAAGGATGACGAATGGATTGAGCTTCGAAACTGGTTTGGGTATTTCAGTTTCGAAGAGGCTAGAAATACAGTGGCGATTGACGCTCCTCCTGGCGAATACAAAGCTCTCCGCTTCAATGTCGGAGTCAAGCCGGACATTAATGCTAGCGATCCCAATCAATATCCTCCCTCGCATCCACTCAACCCGCAGGTCAATGGGCTGCATTGGGGTTGGCAGGGGGGCTATGTGTTTCTCGCTATAGAGGGCCATTATAAAAAACGGGACGGTTCTCTTGGCGGATTTTCGTATCATATTGCCAACGACGAAAATCTGGCTCTCGTTGAGCTTCCTTTTGAATTCGACTCTGAACGTCATGCGAGGATTGACCTCGCCTTAGATGCCAGTCTTCTGCTCGACGGCAAACACCGTATCGATATTTTAGAGACGCCAAGCAGTCATTCTCGCCCAGGCGACTCTGTGGTACCGGATCTCTTAGAAAATCTGAGAACCTCGTTTCGCGTATCCAACCTCTCTTCCGATACTTATCACTCTCAGTCTTCTCTGAGCTCCTACCCAGACGCGAATATTGTTTCCGGATCGACTCCATACCGTCTCCATGTTACCGAGCGCTTTCCTAAAGTAGAGTTTCCTGCGGATAACCCTTTGACTGAAGAGGCTGTAGATCTCGGTGAAATTTTGTTTAACGACAAACGTTTGTCGAAGGGCGAAGCTCAATCGTGCGCGTCCTGCCATCAAGCCGATGCTGCTTTCAGTGACACACTGGCTCTCAGTGTTGGGGTTGAGGGAAAGCCTGGAAAGCGCAACTCAATGCCTCTTTTCAACCTGGCTTGGAGCCCAAGTTTCTTTTGGGACGGGCGTGCGACTACTCTACGAGAGCAAGCTCTCATGCCCATTCAAGACCATCTTGAAATGAACGAGTCTCTTGATCGTGTAGTTGAAAAACTAGGTCAAGACGAGCACTATCCAAGTCTTTTTAAAGCCGCCTTTGGCAGCCCCGAGATTACGCCTGATAGAGTTGGCTTGGCCCTTGAGCAGTTTTTGATTACTCGAATCTCGCAAGATTCGAAATTCGATCTGGCGATTCGAAACGAAACGACTCTAACGGATCTCGAAAAGCGAGGCCTCGAGCTTTTTGTGACCGAGTACGATCCGAGCAAGGGTCTTTACGGAGCTGACTGCTTTCATTGCCACGGTGGAAACCTCTTTACTAACAATCGCTTCGCAAACAACGGTCTTGATTATACTTTTGCGGATGTTGGTCGGCAGGCCGTAACCGAAAACCCTGCTGATGTCGGGAAATTCAAGGTTCCCTCTTTGAGGAACGTGGCCCTCACCGGTCCCTACATGCACGACGGGCGATTCGCGACCCTCGAGGAAGTGATCGAGCACTACAACAGCGGTGTGAAGCCATCCTCTACGTTGGACCCGAACTTAGCGAAACATCTGCCCACCGGTATCCATTTATCCGATTCGGACAAAAAGGCTCTCGTAGCTTTTTTAAAGACACTTACCGACGTCTCTCTTCAACCAAAGACTTCCTTAGCTTCCACATTCTCCAATTGACCAAACTGAAAGGTTCCGTATGCTTCCCTCAACTACAACGCTACGACATAAATCGAAATCCATTTTCGCTGGATTTCTTGCTC
Source organism: Opitutaceae bacterium (assembly GCA_028284385.1). Classification (GTDB taxonomy): domain Bacteria; phylum Verrucomicrobiota; class Verrucomicrobiia; order Opitutales; family Opitutaceae; genus JANQRT01. The sequence continues at coordinate 9,010 of JANQRT010000054.1, forward strand.
TTTTCGCAGCCTCCTCATTTACTGCAGACGCATTTGCTGGAGCCGCCCACTCAAGAGACGACGAATTCTTTGCCGCCGCCGCCAGGCTGATGCCTGCCCCTGCTCTCCCTGCTGCTGTTCCCGTCAACCCGGAGGACAGTCAGGTATTGGGCCAGTGGGGACCAATTCTCAGTTGGCCTCATATTGCTGTATCGGCAGCGAATCTTCCTGACGGCCGCATTCTGACGTTCGCATCTAACGAGCGAACCCGATTTCCTTCAGGTCCGGAATTCACTTATGCAGCGACTTGGGACCCTGCCACCGGGGAATTTATCGAGCTGAATAATGAGAATCACGACATGTTTTGCGCCCATCTTGTTATGCTTGCCGATGGTCGCGTCTTTATCAACGGCGGTCGCAATACGGTGCGCCTGACTACGACTTTCGATTACACCACTAATTCCTGGCAAGCTATTGATAACATGAACGATCCACGCTGGTATCCCACGACGGTAGCGATGCCCGATGGGGAAGTAGTAACCTTTAGTGGTAGTGGAGGTCGTGATACAGTAGAACGTTGGGATGAAGGTCTTGGCTGGCAGCGCCTTTCCATTGACTGGAGTTCGATTGCCAATGCCAACGGCTTTGAATCCCATTGGTGGCCCTACACCTTCTTGGCTCCCGATGGAAACATCTTTCATATGGGCCCGACTGAGGAAATGCACTGGATCGATCCAACTGGAGCTGGATCAATGAGTTCGGTCAATCTCAACGTTCCAGGAGCCGCCTACCCAAAGCATGCGGCAGTCTCTTTTTACGAACCCGGTAAAGTCGTTATCGCTGGTGGGGCCGCCATTCATGCCGATCCTGGTAATTCAGCTGGCAGTACGGAGACGGCTTACACTGTCGATATGAATCATGCAACACCTGTTATCGACGTGATTGATCCTATGATACATCCGCGTCGATTTGCAAACGCAGTGATGCTTCCAAATGGAGAGATGCTAGTCGTAGGGGGAAATACTTCTGGTATTAAATTCAATGATACAGGTACTGTTCTTGCTCCTGAAATCTGGAATCCGCAGACCGGTCAGTGGCGTGAGGTCGCCGACATGGACGTTCCTAGAAACTACCATTCTCTTGCCCTCCTGTTAACCGATGGACGCGTGCTTTCGGCTGGCGGTGGGCTTTGCGGTTGTTCTGCCGACCATCAAGACGCCCAGATTTATACTCCTCCATATCTCTTTGCTGCCGATGGGTCGCTGGCACCCAGGCCTTCAATAAGCGCCGCTCCCCAGACCGTAGGTTTGAGTGAAGATTTTTCCGTGGCGGCAACGTCTAATGCCCAGTCTTTCAGCCTCATCAGAATGGTGGCTACGACTCATGGTCTTACTACGGACAGTCGTTTCATTAATGTTCCGTTTACAGAAGACACCTCCGGCAACTATACGCTGACGGCTCATGACAATCCCAATGTCATGACTCCTGGATATTGGATGCTTTTCGTAGTCGATGCCGATGGAGTCCCCTCAGTTGCCCACGTGCTTCAAGTAGAGCCTCCGATCAAAGTCGTTAATCCAGGCGATCAAGCCAATGGCGTTGGTGACACGATTTCTCTGCAAATAGCCGTATCCAATCTTGATGGAGACCCGGTTACGTTTGCCGCAACTGGTCTTCCCGGCGGTCTTTCTATCGATACTCAGACTGGCTTGATTTCCGGTACCATCAACGAATCGGGTGTATTCAATATTTCAATAACCGCTACTTCCGGATCCGACTCCGACTCTGCAGCTTTCGATTGGCTGATCGGTCTTGGCCAAGGAAACATTCTTCGTGAAACTTGGACGGGTATTGGTGGCACTGCCGTTTCCAACCTTACGTCTGATCCGAGTTATCCCGATAACCCAGATAGCAGCGAATTGCTCTCAAGCTTCGAAGGTCCAACCAATGTCGCGAACGACTATGGTTCACGTATAAGCGGATACATCCATGCTCCGGTTACGGGTAACTATACTTTCTGGATTTCGAGTGACGACAATGGGGAGCTGTGGCTAAGTTCCGACGACAAGCCGGAAAATGTAACGCGTATCGCTCACGTTCCCGGATGGACGCAGTCTCGCAACTGGACTAAGTATCCCGAGCAACGATCCGCTAGCATCAATCTCGTTGCAGGCAATCGATACTACGTCGAAGCTCTCTATAAGGAAAGGGGAGGCGGCGATAACCTGGCCGTAGCCTGGTCCTATCCTGGACAAGCCCAAACCGTGATCGATGGATCGTTTCTCTCGCTGTACACGCCGGTGAATAATAATCCTCCATCGATCCAGTCGGTGGCTGATCAAACGGGAGCTCAATATCAGACGGCAAGTCTCTCGATCAATGGCAGCGATCCCGATGGCGATTCACTTACTTACAGCGCGACTGGATTGCCAAATGGCCTGAGCATAGGTTCAGCCACTGGCTCGATTTCCGGCACATTTCTATCAGAAGGATCGTTTTCGGTTACCGTCACCGTCAGTGATGGCTCCGAACAAGCTAGTGAAAGCTTTAGTTGGACCGTAAGTTCTGGCGGGCTGCCGCCAACGGGCAGCATCGTTCGCGATTGGTGGCTTGGCATACCCGGCAGCAGCGTCTCGAGTTTGACTTCCAACTCAGCGTATCCGGACAATCCCGACGGGTCAGAACTTTTGACTTCTTTCGAGGGTCCGACCGATTGGGCAGAGAACTACGGTTCGCGTGTCTACGGCTTCCTCTATCCGCCGGTCTCGGGAGACTATACTTTCTGGATCGCTACCGATGATGGCAGCGAACTTTGGCTGAGCTCCGACCATGATGCCGCCAATGCCTCGCTCATTGCTTCCGTGCCTTCTTGGGCCTCTCCTCGCCAGTGGGATAAGTTTCCCGAACAGCAGTCGGCCACCATTTCTCTACAAGCAGGACAAGTCTACTACATCGAGGTCATTCACAAGGAGGGTGCGGTTCTGGACAATCTTGCCGTTGCGTGGCAATACCCTGGACAATCTCAGGTAGTGATTGATGGAGCGTTTCTCTCGCCGGTTGGAACACTTGCCAATCAAGACCCTTCGATCGTAAATCCAGGGGATCAGACGAGCACCGAATCCGATGTAGTGAATCTTTCGATATCCGCTAGCGATCCTGATGGAGACTCGTTAATTTATGGAGCATTGAATTTGCCGACAGGCCTTTCCATCGACTCCAATAATGGCAACATTTCAGGTACGCTTAGCGCGGCTGGTGTATTTGCGGTTTCCATTACGGTTAATGATGGAAATGGCGGCCAAGACAGCGCCAGCTTCACATGGACTGTAGACACTCTTCCTCCTGTTAACAATCCGCCATCGCTTACCAATCCAGGAGCCCAGAGTGGCTTTGAGGGCGATTCCGTAAACCTTGCGTTGGTGGCTAGCGACCTGGATGGAGATAGTTTAACTTATGGAGCTGGCGGACTTCCTGCGGGTCTATCCATCAATGTAACGACGGGAGTCATTTCTGGAACTTTGCAAACTGCTGGAACCTATCCGGTCACTGCTACCGTTGATGATGGGAATGGTGGCCAGGATACGGCGAGCTTCACTTGGACAGTCGATATCGTTCCGCCAGTTAATAATCCTCCGTCACTCGTAAATCCTGGCGATCAGAATGGTCAAGAAGGCGATCCTGTAAATCTTGCCTTGTCTGCATCCGATCCGGATGGCGATACATTAACCTATGGAGCAACGGGTTTGCCGAGCGGACTGTCGATTAATGCCTCGACTGGCGTCGTGTCAGGCGCACTACAGACGCAAGGAACCTATTCGGTCACAGTTTCGGTTAACGATGGGAAAGGTGGACAAGATAGTCACTCCATTACCTGGACGGTTGATCCCGGAGTACCGGTACCGAATCCACCTGTTCTCACCAATCCTGGCAACCAGTCTGGAGTCGAACAGGATGTAGTGAGCCTCGCTTTGATCGCTACGGACGCTGATGGCGACCCGGTCACTTTCTCTGCTACAGGACTGCCAAGTAGTTTGTCCATCGATACCGCGACGGGAGTCATTTCCGGCACGTTAACGACCGTCGGATCATTTTCCGTGATGGTGACGGTTGATGATGGCACTGGTTTGCAGGACAGCGAAACGTTTAACTGGAATGTAACCGAACTGCAACTACCTCCTGAGTTAACGAATCCTGGAAATCAGGCGGGAACTGCAGGTTCTTCTATTAATCTTCCTCTCGTTGCGGTTGATCCCAATGGCGATCCGTTGACGTTTAGCGCAGCCGGTTTGCCAAGCGGACTAGACATTCAAACATCTAGCGGCATTATCTTCGGCGAGATCGTTTCGCTTGGTTCGTTCACCGTTACGATTACGGTTGAGGACGGTAATGGCCTTCAGGATACCCAAAGCTTTGACTGGGTGGTTGCACCACCGGTCAGCGGTACTCTTGGTTCGCCTGTCGCCTCTTCAAGCATTGTGTACGAAGAACGCATTGGTCAGAATGACCGCATATGGGTGGCCAATTCTGACAACGATACTGTAACGGCGGTAGATGTCGTGAACGATACGAAACTGGCTGAAATACCCGTTGGCGATACGCCGCGGTCTATTGCTCTCGGAATCGATGGATCGCTATGGGTTGCGAATCAGCGCTCAGATAGTATTTCCATTATCGATACGGATAGCCTGAATGTTGGCGCGACAATTTCACTGGACTACGCATCGCAGCCGTTTGCCATCGTTGTCGATCCGAATACAGGGGACGTCTTCGTTTCGCTTTCGGCCGCTGGCCTCATGCTCAAATTCGACCTGCTTGGCAACTTGCTGGATTCCGAGCCAGTGGTCCAGAATCTGCGTTCGCTTTCCTTGAATAGCGATGGATCGCTGCTGTATGCCACGCAGTTTATCACTATCCCGCAAACGGGAGAGTCAGGATTGAATGTCAATCCGCTAGAAGGCGCTGATGTATTCAAATTTGATACACAAACGTTGAATCTTCTAACCATGATATCTCTCGGCCATAACGAAGTCGTCGATGGCCATATGAATACGCGTGGCATTCCAAATTACCTCGGTCCGCTTGTTATTTCTCCATTGGGAGACAGCGGTTGGGTTTCCTCGAAGCAGGATAATATTGCTCGTGGTAGCGGTCGAGATGGCATGCCGCTCACCCACGATTCGACAGTTCGCAGTATTTCATCGAAGATCGATCTCGGTTCCGATAGCGAAGCGCCGAACTCTCGAGTGGATCATGATAATGGCGGTATCGCTCGAGCGGGCGCGTTTGGTCCTTTGGGCAACTATCTCTACGTTGCTCTCGAGGGCAGTCGCGATGTGGTGATGGTTAACGTATTCGCGTCGCAACCGATTACAGCTCAAGTCAATCGTTTCGATGCTGGACGAGCTCCACAAGGCATTGTGATTTCGCCTGACGGGAATACCGTTTACGTTCATAACTTCATGGACCGTACGGTAACCAAGCACGATGTGACGGCTGCAAGAACCTCTCTTTTCGCAGCAGTTCCACTTCTTGCTACTTACGATCTCGTATCTAATGAAGTTCTCGGAGCCGAAATACTACTTGGTAAGAAGATCTTCTACGATGCGGCAGATCCGCGTATCGCCCTGGAGGAATACATCAGTTGCGCCTCTTGCCACTTTGATGGCGAGCAGGATGGGCGCGTCTGGGATCTGACCAGCATGGGTCAAGGTGTTCGCAACACCTCTACCTTGCGCGGCAAGGGCGGCATGGCTCACGGCGATCTCCACTGGAGCGCGAATTTCGACGAAGTTCAGGACTTCGAAGTGCAGATTCGCAATTTGGGCGGCGGTACCGGCTTGATCAACGGGTCCGTAAACGATCCTCTGGGCTCTCCCAATGGTGGTCGTAGCGCTGATCTGGATGCGCTAGCTGCGTACGTCAGCTCTTTGACCGATACGCCGCCGAGTCCTTATCGTCAAAGTGACGGTTCGCTGACTACCGATGGCATTGCGGGTAAGCTGATTTTCGAGGCTGAGAATTGCGCCGCGTGTCACAGTGGAACGACTTTTACTGACAGTTTGACGGGAGCCAAACACGATATTGGGACTTCAGGCCCTGGCTCAGGCGCCGCTTTGGACGCTGGAGTCGATACGCCGACGCTGCTTGGAGTCTGGGCCACTGCTCCGTATTTGCATAACGGATCAGCTGCCACGCTTGAAGAGGCGGTTCTCGCTCACCAAGGAGTGAATATTTCCAATGGCGATTTGGATAAGCTGGTTGCCTATCTCCTTCAGATCGATGACTCCGAAGCGGTTGTGCCGACTCCAAAAATCCAGTACGGCGATGTTACCGTGAATCAGGCTAATTCGAATACATGGCATCTGCTCACGTTCTCGGAAAGCTTTGCTACTGCTCCGATTGTCGTAATGGGGCCTCCTTCCTATAATGGATCTCATCAAAGCACCATGCGTGTCCGCAACGTGACCAAGGATGGTTTCGAGTTCCAGATCGACGAGTGGGACTATCGCGATGGCTATCACACTACCGAAACGATTTCCTATCTTGCGATGGATGCTGGCAGTCATGATCTGAATGGAATTACGGCCCTCGCTGGAGAGGTGGACGTCAACCAGAATTGGGCAACGGCAACCTTCAGCCAGGCATTCAGTTCCGAGCCGATTGTCCTGACTCAGATCACAACGGTTAACGAAAGCTCTGCCGCTACCGTGAGGCAGCGTAATACCAGTAACAGCAGTTTCCAGCTTATGGTTGAAGAAGAAGAGGCGTCAAATGGCGTGCATGCGACCGAGACCGTTCACTACATTGCTTTAACCATTGGAACGGGAACCCTGAACGGCAATCCAATCAGGACCGCCAATACAGGTCGAGTCGTTGACGAAAGATGGGAAACGGTGTCGTTTGGATCCAACTACACGAATCCCAACATACTGGCCAATATGCAGACTACCTATGGAGGTGATACGGCTGCGTTGCGCTATCGAAATCTTGATAGCAACAGCGTCGAGTTTCTCGTAGAAGAGGAACAGTCCAAAAACTCAGAGGTGGGCCACACTAACGAAGAAGTTGGCTGGATAGTAATTGGAAACTAGCCATCCGTTTTCATGCATTTACGAAGCGGTAAGGAATTCCTCGCCGCTTTTTTGTGACATCGTATTTCGCTATGAAGCGATACGCTAGTTTTCCGCAAGCTCTTCCTTTAAGCCTCTTTGGAGTCCCTTGAAATTGTCAGCAGCGACGCGATCTAGATTCTGGGCGAGAAAGAATTCTATGAGTCTAGCCGCTTCCTCATAATCCCGATTCTCGAAATAGAGGAAGGCAAGGTAGAACCCGATTTGGGCGTCCTCGGGGTAAAGGCGATGGCCTTCTATGAGCGTTGCTAGGTCTTCCTCGTCTGGCTTTATAGTCGAGCCGAGCCAGACTTCGCCGAGCCGCTGATAGAGTTCTTCTCGCGATTCGCCAAGCTCTCTCGCTTTCAAAAGGGAGCCGACCAGCTTTTTCGTTTCTCCTTGATTGAAGCTGTAGCGACGAATTTTCTGACCTGGATAAGAACTTTGGATACGAGAAAGCGTGTAGTAGAAATAAGGTGACGGAGAAGTCGATCCTCGGTCTACCGCTTCCTCCAGATATTTCGCCGCGAAATCCCATTGTCTTCGTTTTATGTTCAAATAACCTCTGAAGGCTGCCGCTTCGGGAGAGTTCTCTATTTTTTTGTAAGCATTAATTAAATACGAATGAGCATCATTCGGATCGCGTGCAGCGAGAAGAAGGGCTCCATAGATTAGGCTTATCTCGGCTTCGCTGGCTTTTCTGAATTCGATTTCGACCTTCGTATCGAAATTTCGCCTATCGTAAATTTGGATCGAGTTTCGCCCTCCGGATACGTACCTGCGTAGGCGACGTTCCATCTGTTTGAAATCGAAGCCCATGATTCGCGTGAATTCCTGTTCCGTGATCCATGGTTTCTTAACAGCCGCCTCTAGTAGTTCGTTTCTCGTCTCGGTTGGGATATCCGATTTGCCGTAAATCAAGTAATGCACCAAAGCCCATGATTGGGCGTAAAAGATGGTTCGGCCGTGTTGGTTGCTATTATATTCCGGGGACGATCTCGAGATCTTGAAGAAGCGATCCAAGGGAATCAGTCTTTCCCGCTCCAGTAGGGCAAGGTTCTTTGGATCGACCTCGCCTACACGAACCCGGTCTTTTTTAAATTCGATGGTAGAAAAGGTTTCCGCAATCCCCTCGTTTAGCCAAGGAGGAATGCGTCTCTTGCGATTATGAGTTAGAAAATGGACGTATTCGTGGTAAACGACTTGTCTCGTCGAATCGAAATCCCCTCCTGCATTAACAACGATGAAAGGACCCTCATAGTCACGAGAGAACAGGCCGTTTATCGTCTTGGGTCGACCATTGTAGATCTCTGAAAATCTGGATACGGTGATTTGATTGCGGCATACGTAGACTCTCAGATTCTGCTGGCTGCGATCAACGTATTCCGGAAACACGTCGACGAGCGCTTCTCGTACATCCCTTAGCTCCTGAACGATTCTCTTGGTATAGGTTTTTCGCGCATTGCTATAGATTTGAAAATTCTCAAACTCGCCGATGAGCCATTGTTCTTTGCTTTCAGCTGAGCGAGTCGCTGCGACGACGAGCAATAACAAAATCGATTTCAGGCATAAGGATCTAAACATGTTTTCTGATACCCTTGCCTCTGCTGTGTGTCCTAATTCGTCTTTTTAGGGCTTTCTTTGATCAGCACGATCGTAGTCGGATCTATAATCGCTATGTACTCCCGTCCGTCTGAAGCCTTATACCTTGCTCTGAGCAGATTATCCTTCGGCTTTAGGTCGATTACGCCTAAAAGCTCGTATGCGTATTCCGCTTTAGCGATTGCTATCGTTATATTATTGGTGGCCTTTAGATCGGCGAAAAGGCGTGTCCATTCAAGGGCTTTGGCCGCCGCTAGCTGTCTCGATCTTTCAACGTGGTCTATCGTTGAAATCGAATCGGTGGCGGAAGCGATAGGGGCAATCGGAGCTAATAGGAGAATAAGAGTAGAATAAAGTGCAGCTTTTTTCATAGTGATTATAGTTGTTAGATTCCTTCAGACATGAGTGGATCAGCCTTGTTGCTGATTATAAAGCTTCTTATATAAATCGCACCGATTGTACAATGCGTCATGGGACCCTGAATCGATGATGCGTCCGTTCTCGAAAACAAGGGCGAGATTCGCGTTTTTTATAGTGCTGAATCGATGAGCGATAATCAGTACTGTTTTTCCAACTACAAGCTTTTCCAGAGCTTTTTGAATCTTCATCTCGCTTTCCGAGTCCAAAGCCGATGTCGCTTCATCAAGAATCAGGATAGGAGCCTGACGCAAAAAAGCCCTTGCCACGGCTATTCGTTGCTTTTGGCCTCCTGAGAGTCGGGCTCCTCGTTCTCCGACAACCGTCTGAAAACCTTCTGACTGCTCGGAGATAAACTCGTCGGCGAACGCGAGCCTCGCCGCCTCGTGGCACTCTTCGTCGGTCGCTTCCAAACGTCCGAGACGAATATTTTCGAGGATCGTGTCATCAAAGAGGACCGGTTCCTGAGAAACGATGGCAATTCGCTCTCGCAATTCCTTCTGCCTAAATCGTCTCACGTCATGTCCATCGATAAATACGCCGCCGTAATCGACATCGTAGAATCTTGGCACCAGACTGGCGAAGGTCGACTTGCCAGCTCCGCTTGGACCTACCAATGCGCAAATGCTGCCTTTGGGGATTAAGGTATCGATATTCTGGAGAACCGGCTCGTCTCCATACGAGAAGGAGACATCCTTGAATGCGATTTCTCCTTGTATCGAAGAGTTGTCTACCGACTCATCGGGATCTTCGATCTCAATAGGTTCTGAAATGATTTCGCGGATACGTTTAAGGGATTCGGAGCCCTTTTTCAGTTCTCCGGCCAGGTAGCTGATGCGCTTAATGGGGGAATAGCTGAAGTAAAGCGCCGCGAAAATAGCGATAAACACCTCTCCGGACACTCCCTTGTAGTAGCCGATGATAAACGCCGATGCTAGACCGATCGAGGAAATGATCTCCACCACGGGAGACAGCGAAAAGGTGTATTTCACTACTTTCATCTGAGAGAAGAACAGCTCCGAAAGCTTGGTCGAAAAGCGTTTGTTCTCCCTGTCTTGAAGGTTGAAGGCCCTCACTTCCTTGGCCGCTCCTATGTTTTGCGATAGGTCGTTTGTGACTTTGGAAAGCTCTTCCTGCTGGCTCTTCGCTTTCTGGCCAAGTTTTCTTGTGAGCCTTCTGACTGGAACTACCACGATGGGTAGAAGCGCAATGCTGCAGTAGACGTAAACTACGCCATCATGTTGCCAGCCTTTGATTGCAAGCATGACGATGGCTCCCAGAAAAGTTAGTGGAGCAATCGCTAGATCGCGACCGGTAATGGTCAAGGCGTACTGCATGGCCTGCGTATCTGCGGTTAAACGGGCAATGAGGTCCCCTGTCTTCTTCTTCTGGAAAAAGGACATCGGAAGACGTTGCAGATGGGAAAACAGCTCCGCTCGAAGGTCCCGGATCACGCTGAGTCCTGCATGGTTCAAATGGTAGGTGCTGAGAAATGTGCAAACTCCGATCGTGATGAACAACAGAGGGAAGATGCTGGCGATGAGGATAACCTCATTCAGTGGCCGCTCATGCGTTCCATCTAGCACTAGCCCAAAAAGCTTCTCCGCCCCTACAGTTATTCCTGCTCCTGTCGCCAATCCAGCGATACCTCCAGCGAGTAGCGCCAACCTTACGCGATGACGATAGGGTCTGAGCAACTCTAGAAATACCTTTAGGTCTCTCAGCATAAGCAAGTGGAGATTGGCGTTCCCTTGCGAGTGTTCAATCTTTTGCTGTTTTTACGTCGAGAGCGTCACGGAGCCCGTCGCCCAAAAAATTCATCGCGAAAAGGGTGAGCGAGAAGAAGCTTGCCGGTATAACGAGCTGCCAGGGGTGAGCCTGCATACGCTCAGCTCCCTCCTTGATCATGGTACCCCAAGACGCATCCGGAGCCTGGACGCCTAGACCAAGGAAACTGAGCGTTGACTCCAACAGCATTACGGCTGGTACCAGAAGCGTCGCGTAAACCACTACTGGCCCCAAAATATTAGGCGCCAGATGGCGAGCAATGATTGCTCTGGTTTTCACTCCGGTCGCTTTTGCAGCTTCGATGAATTCCATGTTTTTCAAATTAACGACTTGGCCCCGTACAATCCTGGCCATGGTGAGCCATTCGACCGCTCCGATTGCTACGAAAATCAGGAGGATCTGATGCTTGAAGCCTTCGAAGGCGATCATCAGTAGTATCACGAAAATCAGGAAAGGCAAAGCATACAGAATATCGACCACGCGCATCAGAAAGGCGTCTATGTTTCCTCCTGTATAGCCAGCCACGGCTCCGTAGGCAACGCCGATGAGAAGCGACACCAAAGTGGCCAGGAATCCTACCCCAAGAGAAATGCGTCCCCCTTGCATAATCCTGGCCAGCAAATCACGTCCTTTATTATCCGTACCCAGAACATGGAAACGCTTGATCTGCTTGAAATAGACACCCACGAGTTCAACGGTCGGTTCTGTATCAAGCTTGGCGACATCCTCCTCTGGATCCTCGGCATAGATCTCCGTAAACTCTTCGATCGTGATCACCTCGTCTGGACTTGCCTTTTCCTTGTCGAAACGAACTTCCACCAAAACGGCTTTCGAAAGAGGATCCGTGGCTCCCAGGGATAGCGATATCTCTTCAGGGGAATGAGCATAGAAGAGGGGGCCAAGATAAGACAGAAGAATGATGAAGATAAAGAACCCCAGGCCAAACATCGCCAGACGATTAGCTTTCAGCCTTAACCATGCGTCCTGCCAGAGCGATTGAGGATCTTCTTGGATCTCGGCAGGAATTTCCTCTTGATTGGGACTGAGATGGATTTGCGACATGCCTTCTTGAATTGCTACTGGTATCGCAATTTTGGATTCAGTATCACTTGTATGATATCCACCAGGATGTTTGCGATAATGATGAGAATCGCGTAAAACAGGACGGTTGTCAGGATGAGCGAATGATCGCGATTGAGTGCGGCTTGCACGAAATGTCTGCCCATTCCTGGAACCTGAAAAATCGTTTCCACCACGAATGATCCACTTACTACTCCCGCCAAGGCTGGACCGAAAAAGGAAACCACTGGCATGATTCCTCCTCGTAGGGCATGCTTGAATACCACTATGAGCTCCTTGAGTCCTTTGGCTCTGGCGGTTCGCACATAATCCATTCCCAGAATTTCCAGCATCCCTCCACGCGTCATTCGAGCGATATAGGCTGCGTAAAATAAGCCTAGTGTAAGAGCTGGAAGGATACGGTGCTTCCATTCAAACCAACCGGAAACGGGCAGCCATCCCAGCCACAGACCGAAGACGAGGGCGAGCAAAGGGCCAATCACGAAGGTTGGCAGGCAAATGCCAATCATGGCGACGCTCATGGGAGCGTAGTCGAGAGGGCTGTTTGGCTTAGTCGAAGCTAAAGTACCCGTTGGCACTCCGATTAGTACCGCAACCAGCATGGCCAGTAGCCCTAGCTGCACAGAAGGTCCAAAGTGGTTCTTGATTATATCACCCGAAGTCAGCCCTGGAACGCTTGCCAAGGGAGGGAAATCGAAGGTGACGTGTCGTTTTAGAAGACGAACGTATTGAGTGGATAACGAATCGCTGTAGCCGTAATAGGCTTTCTGTTTCTCCAACACGCTTTCAGATACTTTCCTTTCGTCGTCAAAAGGCCCTCCGGGCGCAGCCTTAATCATAAAAAAGGTGATGGTGTAAATCGCCAAGAGAACGGGGATGGCTTGCAAAAGGCGAATGAGAATAAAGCGAATCACAAGTCAGAGGCTCAATAAACGGGCTGAGGATGGAGGAGAGGATTAACTATGATCCTTAGCTCTTAGAGGATCAATTTTCAAAATAGACGTATTTATAGGGATGATTATCTAGCAGTTTCGGATGCCAGCCACGTACGCGCGTATCGATTCGATAGATACGAGCATAGTAGTATATCGGAGCGATCGGCATTTTGTCTAGCAATATCGTTTCGGCTTGATGCAGCATGTCCAGCCTTGCTTTGGCATCGCTTACCGATAGAGAATCGACGAGTAGATTGTCGTATTGCTCGTTCCCCCAACCCGTGTTGTTGTTTCCATCCTCCGTTTGCCACATTTTAAGAAAAGTGTCTGGATACATATAGTCGCCTATCCATGCCGAGCGGGCGATGTCGTAATTCATTTCTTTGAGTGTATCCAAATAGACCTTCCATTCCTGGTTTCTCAACGTGATTTCGATCCCCAAAATGCTTTTCCACATTTGTTGAATGGCTTCCGCGATGTCCTTGTGCATCTCCGAAGTATTGTAAATCAGGTTCAAGGTGGGAAAGCCTTCGCCTCCGGAAAATCCTGCTTCGGCCAGCATTTCTCGAGCTTTTTTCGGATTATAGCTAACCATGTTAGGCGGTTCGTAGCCTGAAATGCCTGGAGGTGTGTAGCCGTAAGCCGGTTTTTGGCCGCCCTTTAATATGCGCCTGACGATGGCTCTTTGATTTATAGCGAGCGATAGGGCTTTCCTGACTCGCGGATCATCCAACGGTTTCTTCGTCGTATTGAAGCGGTAGAAATAGGTGCCAAACCAAGGTTCCATGCGAAGGTAGGGATCTTTTTCCTCGACATACTTCGGAACAAGAACGGGTGGAACTGTATTCACATAATGGTTAGCTCCATTATTGAAATTCTGATCATCCGTATTGAGATTTTCGGTAGGGAAGAAATGGATCTCCTGGAGCCTTACGGTATCCGCGTCCCAATAGCTCGGATTCTTTTCCACGATGAGAACTTTATTCATCTCCCAGCTTTTTAAGCTGAAGGGTCCGTTGCCTACATAGTTTTCTCTCGTCCAGTTTGAATCCTGCTTTGTCATGCCGCCAGCCGCTTCGATAGTCGGAGGATGGACCGGAAACCATGAGCTGTGTTTGAGCATGCTTAGAAAATGAGGCGTCGGTCCTTCCAGTTCGATTTGCAGGGTCTTGTCGTCGATCGCTTTGACTCCCACTTCCGAGAACGGCACTTCTCCTTGATGAAAGCCTCTGGCGTTCTTCATCATGTAGAGAAGTTCAGCATAGCGGGCTCCCAGCTCCGGGCTTAGCATGCGTTCGTAGGAATAGATGAAGTCGGATGCGGTTATCTCGTCGCCATTGGACCACTTTGCTTCGCGTAGGTGAAATGTCCATACGGTGTATTCATGGTGTTCCCAGGATTTAGCCACTCCAGGTTTGGGAAGGTTGTCATCAGTGGGGTGATACGCAATCAGACCTTCCATGAGGCAGCTAACAATCCGGCTTCCATTGACCGAGGAGTTCAATTGCGGATCTAGGCTGGGCGGTTCCGAAGCATTGCCGAAAAGAAAGATTTGAGCCGCTGCCGCATCGTCTGCTTTGGTTGCGACCGCTGGGGGAGTAAAAACGAGGGATCCGATTGCGATGAAAGCTGCTATGCAAGTGGCGGGAAGGCGATTCATGGACATATTTCGAGTAGCCATACCAATAGGTTGTTCCACCGAGAACGCTATTCAAAACGACGGGCGTTTTCCAAGATCGGATAGTTCGATGACCTGAATTTGGCGAAGGATCGTTTAATCGAATCGATCAATGACGGACTACCGGGCTTTCTTAGCACTAACAATATTCCATTCGGCGTTTCCTCGGGGAACCGTGTTTCGCTTGTTTCGATACTCCACCTAAATGGAATGCGAGAATCTTCATTAGTTCTTTCGACAAGGCCGAGTAGCGACTCTCGAGTGAAAACATGGAAATGGATATTGATGATGTTGTTCTCCGCCGTCGCTTTACGGTAAGCCGCAGCAAGTTCATTCTTCTTTTTCTCCCATTCTTCGGGTGGATCGCTCGGAGAAAATTCAGCCCAGTCCACACCATAGACGAAATCATCAATATGAGTTGGGTCCGTGTCGTCCACATCAGCCAAGTAGTCCTCCAGCATGTGATTTGGTGATGTTGTTTCCCTTGGGGAGTCGAACGTGTGATGCTTGTCTGGCACTACCATGTAGGCAATGCCCCCTGGTTTCAGGACCCGGTGCCATTCGACCAGCGCTTTTACGGGATTCGCGGTGTGCTCGAGCACGTGAGAAGTGGCAACGTAGTCTAAAGAACTATTCTCAAAAGGCAGTTCGCAGGCGTCTCCATAGTAGACGGCGTTTGTCGGTTCGTTGGCATATTCTTTAAACTTGTCCACATAAATGGGAGTGATTCCGGGTATTGGGCTTTTAAAGGCTCCAATCTCAACCCCAATACCCTGACACCATTTTCTAGCTGCCTCTTCGCTTCTCATTTTTTGGCTATCAGACACGTCGCAATGGCGGCAATGCCTTCCTCGCGTCCAATGGAGCCTAGTTTTTCGTTGGTGGTCGCCTTTATCCCCAAGGCGTTGGGATCAACACCCGCGCTTTTAGCTAGTTTGGCTTTCATTTCTTCGAGTCTTGGAGAGATTTTCGGTTTCTCAGCTATTACGGTTGAGTCGATGTTCACGATCTCCCAGTTACTTTCGCGAAGCGTGCTAGCGACTTCGGCCAAAAGTTCCTGAGAGTCGATATCCTTGTATTTCAAGTCCGAATTCGGAAAATAATGACCGATATCAGGTAGGCCTGCTGCGCCAAGAAGAGCGTCGCATATCGCGTGAGTAAGGCAATCCGCATCGGAGTGGCCATCCAGTCCGTATGGAGTGTCGAAAGTAACGCCACCAAGCACCATTGGTCTTCCGTCCTTGAAGGAGTGGATGTCGTAACCTTGTCCGACGCGAATATTCGAAGCGTTTGCCATAGAATTGTCTCTACGCTACCCTCAAATGAAAAAAAGTCTCTCCCAAAAATCGATCGGGTGCCCTATGATTGCAGGACGAATTCCAAGTAGGATATGTCCAAGGGCGTTGTTAGTTTTACATTCGGTCTCTCGTTCTCTATGAACTGGATGGGTTGGTCAGTCGATTCAACGGCTGCAAGGTCATCCGTGATCATTATTCCCGATTCAATGACCTTTTGGTAAGCGTCTTTGATTAACGAGTATCGAAAAGCTTGGGGGGTCTCCATTGCCCAGAGAGTAGAGCGATCAACGGTTTCAAGGGAGTAGGTTTCCGGGATCGATGAACTGCCTGCTTTTTTCAAGGTGTCTGTTACCGGTCGCGCTAGACTAGCCGCTCCATGCTTCGAGGCGGCTAGGGCCGTTTTGCGTATCGCATTTGCGGTGACAAGCGGGCGAGCTCCGTCATGGATAAGAACGATCTCAGTCTCTTTCGGCAGTGCTTTCAAGCCTGACCATACCGAATCCTGACGCTCTATGCCGCCTTTTGCCCAAACTAGGGAGCGTTTTGTAGGTTGTATTAGCTTTTCAATGGCAAGTCTTTGCTCATCGTCTCGATACACTAGAACAATCCCTGAAACGACTTCGGATTCCAGAAAGGCGTTTATGGAGTGGGCAATGACCGGCTTCCTGGCCAATGGGAGTAGAATTTTGTCGTTAGAGCTCTCTCCCATCCGAGAGCTGGATCCTCCAGCTAGTATTATAGCGTAGGCGTTTTCGACTTCAAATTCCATGTCAACCAGCTGTTTGAGGAAAAGGCTTTGCGTACTCTAATAATGGATACATCCGAGAACGTTCTCCTGAGAAGCGTTTTGCAATGAGATTCACCAGCTTTCCTTTCTTGCTTTTTTTCAAGATGGCAAGAATTCCGTGCGGACAATCTTCTGGAAAGCGATCTACGAATTCCACTATTCGCCATTCAATGGGAATATCGGAGTTTTTGGATACACTCTCCAGTAATTCCCGGAAATTTACTGGATCGAAGACATGGAAATGAATGTTGATTTCCTCTCCTTGCCTCACCTGCTTCTTGAAATGTTCCGAGTGGACTTTTCTCTGACTATCGACATCCGCTTCATTCGTTTCGGGCATGACTTCCTTCCAGTCTATTCCATATACGAAATCGTCGACATGAGTCGCGTCACAGTCTGTTGTGCCTTGCTTGAAGTCGTCCAGCATATGATTAACCGAGGTGAGGGGTCTCGCTTTGTCCCAAGTATAGCGTTTATCTGGGACGACGATATAGGCAATGCCTCCCGGCTTTAGAACGCGATGCCACTCTACTAGGGCCTGCACCGGATTGGCGCTGTGCTCGAGAACATGAGAAGCCACTATGTAATCAAGCGATGAGTCCACAAAGGGCAAGGACACTGACTCCCCGAAATAGTCGGCCTGACATTTTTCCCCTGCGAATTCTTCGAACTTGTCGATGTGGATCGGCTTGATGCCTGGAACCGGCGTTGTATGGGCTCCAATTTCAGCGCCCAGTCCCTTTAGATATTTGGGGACGAAATCTTGATGGGTCATTCGTCTAGAGCTAAATTTATAGAGTGGGCAACGTATCCCCAGTGGCCATATGCCTCCCGTATCGACACTGGAAGATTTGGGATTTCTGGATACGTATGAAATCCGCCAAGATTGGATGATTTAGCTTGTTTAAGCATTCTCTAGGCGGGATAGGGGGCTTTGTAAATTGAACTCACGGGAACATCCCAGGACAAGCGGGTTTCCGAAAATTTCTCAGCATAAACGGTTGATGCAAGGTAGCCGGGCGCGTGCTTTATCTCGGAAGTCGCATCGGTCTGAATATCGCTGATAATTCGAGCGGGATCGCCAACAGCGGCATTCAGTATCTTGAAACCTGTATTTTCATTAAACAGCGATGCCCATGATTCTTTCGAGAATCGAAAGAAATCGAATGGAGATTCATGAACTGGCCATGATTGAGTCGTCAAAAACATTGCCCGTCCATGTGGTCGCAAAACTTTATTAACTTCAATCGCAACTTTCCATGGCATGGCTAAATGCTCAAATACCGCCATACCGAAAATCGCGTCTATAGATCCTGGTTCGAATATTTGGGAAAGCTCGTGAGCATCTGCTACAATGTCCACATTGGGCCCCTGCTTTATGTCGACACCTATGTATTCATGTCGATTGGCGATTCTTTCACGCCTCGTTATATTAGAACGCGCCCGCGACCCGATTTCCACGATCTTTAAGGGCGCTTGCGAGTCTTCGACCCAACGGAAAAACTCTTCAGTTAGATAGTAGGCTTGGATTCCCTTACGCGCCTGATGGCCAGGATTCGATATCGTTAGAAATTCGCCGGATCTCAATTGGAAGTGAACGTTAACCGCGTCTATGGTCCAGGATTCCGGTATCCAGGCCTTTAGACTAATCCATCCATTTTCGTCCTTTATTCCCTCAACCTCCACAGCGTCTATTTCATTGGGTAGTCCGGTCGAAATCCGGATACTCTCAATCTGCTCGTCGGATATTCGTTTAAACCGGCCAAAGTAAGCGCCTTCGTAGATTTGATGGGTTTCAACATTCACAAAATCCTCAGCGCCTGAAGACTTGCCCAAGGGTTTCACGGCTCTTTCTCCGTTCGCTAGCTGAAAAATAAGATAGCCGTTAAGATTAGTGGTTGGAATTTGAATACGGAACCGGGAATTTTCATGATTTCCCCCATAGGCCCCAACTAGGTCAGGACTCGGCAGTCCGAAACCTTCAAGCGGAGTTTCCGTCTCTTCCTCAAGATAGAAGGCGGAAACTACCTTCCCTCCATTGTCGACGATCCATCCTGACACAACCGAGCTATTCGGTCCAGTATCCACAGAATCTATATGTATCATTCGATTGAATTGGATTACTATACCTCGGAATGTTTAAGGCATCCTGCTGAACTTGGCGATAACTTATAGTCTCTTACTAAGCTATCGATATGGCTTCATTGGAAATCGGATAGATCGCCTTTTACTTTGCGAATAATCGCGACCGGATCTTCCGATCCGTAGATAGGCCGACCCACTACGATGTAGTTGCTGCCTGCCTCAGCTGCTTTAAACGGGGTCATGACTCGCTTTTGATCCCCGTCGGCTGAGCCTGCCGGGCGTATTCCTGGCGTCACGAGAGTGAAATGATCATGGAAGGCCTGCTTAAGCGCAACGACTTCATGACTTGAGCAAACCAGACCATTCATCCCTGATTCTTTTGCCAGGCTTGCTAGAGTATTCACTCGGTTGGGGATTGGCTGCTCGATTCCGATAAGCTTAAGGCTTTGAATGTCCATTGAGGTGAGAACAGTGACTCCCAAGAGTTGAAGTTCGGGATTCGCCTTTTGCTGGGCTTCTACTGCTCTTTCCATCATCTCCTTCCCGCCGCAGGTATGAATCGTTAGCATTTGTATTGGTAGCGCGGCTACGGATTGAATGGCTTTGGCTACCGTATTGGGAATGTCATGCAATTTTAAATCGAGGAATATTTTCTTTCCCAGAGACGCGATATCGCGAACATACTCCGGTCCATACTTGGTGAACATTTGAAGCCCTATTTTAACCCAATCGAGTTCCTCTCCCGCTTTTTCCAGTAAGGCGAGCGCATCGCCCTTCTCCTCTATGTCCAAGGCCAGGATAAGCTGGCAGTTTTTTTTGCTTTTAAGCTCTGTTGTCATGAGAAAAGGTTCTGTGCCGCGTTAACTATGAGCGAAGTCGAGGTTTTCAGTCCAGCAAAGATCAATCTGTTCCTAGCGGTCGTTGGAAAACGAACGGACGGCTTTCATGACATCGTCAGTCTGGTTGCTCCTCTCGACTTTGGAGATTCGATCCGCGCTTCGGTGATTCCCAGTGGCATTGGACTACAGCTATCATGCAGCGATCCGGATCTTCCCATCGATTCTTCGAATCTGGTTTATAAGGCGGCTCAACTCTATCTAGAACGCTTTAAGATCAATGCCTTTGTTAGCGTTCATATCGATAAGCGCATCCCAATCGGAGCTGGGCTGGGAGGCGGTAGCAGTAATGCCGCTTCCACCTTGCTGGCTTTGGATCGTCTATTCGGAATGGCGAAATCCGAGGAAATCCACGCTCTAGCTGAGAAAATTGGCTCGGACTGCCCGATGTTCTTGCACCAAGGACCCTCTATTCTAAGAGGTCGCGGCGAAAGGGTGGAAGCCTTGGAAAACGATTCTTTAGGCCTATCTCAAGAGAAGACGATCTGCCTTTTTAAGCCAAGTTTCAGTGTTTCAACAACCTGGGCTTATGAGAGGATGGCTGAGGATCCATCAAATTATGCGAGTGCCGAGCAAGCTGAGGCTGCTTTGGGCGGACTTCCCTCTACTCATATTGAATTTAAATCATTGTTATACAATAGCTTCGAAAAAATTTTGTTCCCGAAATTTCCAGCCTTAGAGCTTTTGTTAAAGGAGATTCGCGGACCTCTTGGATTGCCGGCTCTGGTTTCGGGTAGCGGTAGCGGTTGTTTTGCTATTTGCGAATCGGAGAATGTGGCGAAGTTAAGGGAGCTCGTTTACGATTCCTGGGGGCCGAAGGCCTTTTTCCAGACTGCTCGGATTGGCGGTTCTCGCCGTTGATCTTCGAGGCCTTTCAAGCGACTGCTAGCTAAAAGGTTGACGGTTGAAATTGGGCTTCCATTTTGAGGCCCGCGATTGTTAGATAACCTGCCCTCAAGCGCCTACACATGTCGCTGTTGCTATCAGATGGAGTCAATTCAAGGAGAAGAAAAGCGTTTTCATGGCATTGCCGCCTCGCCTGGGATCGCCCACGCAAGGGTGTTCTTACTGGCTCAAAAGGAGCTTACCATCCCCAAATACAAGATCAGTTCCGATCAGAAAAAAGGGGAGATTAAGCGGTTTGAAGAGGCGCTTTTAGAGACTCGAAAGCAAATCCAGGGCATTCGGGACGAAATCAAGGAAAGCCTAGGCGAAGACGAGGCTCGCATATTCGATGCCCACCTTCTCGTTCTCGAAGATCGCGCATTGATCGACGAATCCATCCATGAGATGGAAAAAACGGGCGAAAATATCGAGACCGCGCTTTGGGACGTGGGAAACAAATACATCGCCGCTTTCGATCAGATTGACGATGAGTACCTGCGCGAAAGGGCTTCCGATTTAAGAGATGTTATGCGACGCCTCCTTAGCAATCTTACGGGGCAGAAACTGCATCAACTCGAAACATTGCCCGATGGGGTTATTCTCGTTGCCCGCGACATCGCTCCTTCCGATTCCGCTTCCATTGACAAGTCGAACTTGAAGGGAATCGTTACCGACGCTGGCAGCAAGACCAGCCATGCCGTGATTGTTGCTCGTTCTATGAATCTTCCTGCCGTCGTGGGCATGGGCGATTTTTCGGAGCGAATAAATCATAACGACGTGGTTCTCATAGATGGCTACGAAGGCAGCGTGATCCTCAATCCCAGCGAAGACACGCTCTTCAAATACGGGAAACTCAAGAGCGAGCGACGAGACATCGAAAAGCGGATGATTGAGCACGCTAAGGAAGCCTCGGCTACCTTGGATGGTCATCCTGTTAAACTGATGGGAAATATAGAGGTTCCTCACGAGGCTCAAAAGGCTGTCGAGTTGGGGGCTGATGGTATTGGACTTTTCCGTACGGAATACTTGTTCATGAATGTCAACAGCCTGCCTACTGAGGAGCAGCAATTTAAAGCCTACAAGCAGGTCGCCGAAGTGATGGGCGATACGGTGATTATTCGCACCCTTGATCTTGGAGGAGATAAAGTCCTTTCGGCTGCCGATATGCCGTTGATAAAGGAATCGAATCCATTTCTTGGATACCGAGCAGTGAGATTCTGCTTGGAACATGAACCGTTATTTCGAGCTCAGCTAAGGGCGATTTTGAGAGCCAGCGTCCATGGGGATATTCGCATTATGTATCCAATGATTAGCGGCGTCACGGAATTGCGTCGCTGCAATGACCTGCTTGACCGTTGCAAGGAGGAGTTGCAAGAGGAGGGCGTGGCTTTTAACGAGGACATCATAACGGGCGCCATGATTGAGATTCCCAGCGCGGCTATCGCGGCAGACACCCTAGTGAAGGACTGTTCGTTCTTTAGTGTCGGCACCAATGATCTTATCCAATATCTTATAGCGGTCGATCGACTGAATGATCGCGTTGCTCATCTCTACGAACCGACGCATCCGGCTGTTATCCGAATGTTGGATACAATTATAAGAGCTGCTAAAAATGGCAAGGTAGATGTAAGCATTTGCGGTGAGGTTGCTGGAGATCCGGTCATGGTGCCACTACTGATCGGCCTCGGTTTCAATTCGCTTAGCATGTCCTCAACCTTGCTCCCCAACGTAAAGTACGTGGTTCAGAATATGGAGTTGGCTGAAGCTAGGGATCTGGCTCAGATGGCCATTTCGGAAAAGGACGGGTCCAAGATTCTCGAGAATCTGCTGGAATTCTACACTTCCCGGATGGCCAAGTTGTATTAGAAACTTCCTGTCTTCAACGAGCTTGTTTTAAAGCTGTGGCTAAAATCGTTTCAAAGCCCGGTTCGCGTTCCTCTTTTGCCACTACTGATATTTCAACCGAGTCGAAGCCTGCTTTCTTGAGCCAGGCGTGCAGCTTATTCTCTCCGAAACCAAGCCATGTATCCGCGTAAAGATCACGAGCCTTTTCAAAATCGTGCTCCTTTAGATCGAGAATGACAATGCGTCCATTGGGCTTTAATATCCTATGGGCTTCCATGATCGCCTTCTCCGGATGGTTGGCGTGATGGAGGGCTTGGCTTAACAGAGCCAGGTGGACTGATCCCTTTTTTAGAGGCACCTTTTCGATATCGCCCAGAATGTATTCCAAGTTGTCTAGATCGTTTTTCTTAGCCAAATCTTTCCCGACCTCCACCATCTTAGGAGAACTGTCCACACAGTAGACATGCTCCGCTTGGCGAGCTAGCAGTTGGGAGATCATTCCTTCACCCGCTCCAAGATCGGCAATTCGGATTTTAGGAACCAGATGAAGGAGAAAGTGGCCAATGCCTTCCCAAGAACGACCTGGGCAGTAGTTCTTTCCCAGTCTTCCAGCTATCAGATTGAAGTATTCCTCCGCTTTGCGTCTCCTTCTGGCAATGACGCGGCTAAGGTTGTCCCGATCCTCCACAACCTCCTCCGAATCCTGAACAGCTTCCATTGCTGCCTGAATAAGCTGTTGTTCGCCTTCAGCTGAAGATTCGGTTAAGGAATAGAAAGATTTTTTCCCTTCTCTTCGATCGGAGACGATTTCGGCTTGCCTGAGGATGGCAAGTTGAGACGAGATTCGAGACTGGGCCATATCCAAGATTTCCTGCATCTCCGCGACAGACAGCTCTTCCTGTTTGAGCAGCATGATGATCCTCAGCCGAGTGGGGTCTGAAAGCACTTTGAGGAGGTCCCAGGCGGGTTTCATTAGGAAAGTAAAAAGGATGACTCGAGAATTAAGAAGCAAAAAAGCCGTGTCGCCAACGGGAGACACGGCTGAGAAATTTAGCCTCTTGGGAATCAGGTGTTCACTAGGTCGACGTAGCGAGCCAGCGATTTGACCTTCATGTGATTCTCCACGTTCTCGACTTTTACGTGCACCTCGTCGCCAACCTTTTTCGAGAGCAGGCTCCGTCCAAGTGGGGTTTGATAGGAAATGATCTGATTGTCTGGATCGCTATCCCACGCTCCGAGAATGGTGTAGGTTAGGTCGACATCGGCCACTTCATCGTGTAGTGTAACCACACTTCCAATACCGATAGCTTCGTCTGTGACTTCCGAGAAATCGGAAACGCGAGCCTTTTGCAAGTCGACCTCCAGCATATTGCGACGAGCAAGAAGCACTTGCTGGTCCTGTTTAGCCATTTTGTATTCGGAATTCTCTTTCAAGTCGCCGTGTTCGCGAGCTTCGGCGATCGCCTTGCTGTTTTCAGGAATCTTCTTAGCTACGAGGTCCTCGTACTCGGCCACAGCTTTTTCGTAACTCGCTTTCGATACTACCAAGCCATCTATGGCACTACCTTCCCCTTCGGATTCAAGGAGAGACTGTACTCCCGGAAAGATCTTAATAAAGCGAGCCAAGAGAGATTTCTTAGTAAGTTCCTCAAAGCCTTGGTTCAAAAGAAGATTGTTGGCCAAGTCTCGAGCGGTTTCCGAATTCGCCTCGGCTAGTAGATCGGGAATAAGCTCTTTGTCTTCACTGAGTATATCCGCTAAAGGGATACGTCGCGAACTGGCCGACTGAAGGGCTTCGTAGTCGATCGCGTAGAAAATGGCGTTTAGCAATCCAGGCTTAATCATGTCCTGGACCAGCTTTCCGTACTTGCGAGAATTGCGATTCTTGACGATCCACAGAAGTACGGACTCCTTGAGGTTCTGCTCAGTCTGCCAACGGAAGAGCCTTTCTTTCAGCTCCTTGTCGAATTTGTTGTCCAGAAGGAAGTTTACGCAATCTGTAGTGAATTTTCCGCTACTGGTCTTGAGCAAATTAAAGCTTATCTCCTTCCAGTCGGCTGGGTGAGATTCCTTGATCAGATCCAGAGCCCGAGCCTGCATGCCGGTAGGAAGTTCCTTGATCAACGCGTCCAGTTCATCGGTTTCGGACACCAGTTCGGCCAAGGTCGGCTCAAAGTCGGAGATGTCCACCTCTAAAATATTAGCCATATCGTTGCGAATCCAAGCCCCCTTCAGTTTCTCGCCGAGCGTGAGCTGATTGCTATCTTTTACCGCGGTGGCCAATCCGTGCAGGATGACGGCAAGCTGATCTTTGATCTCCGGCTTCTCTTGGACCCGGTCCAAGAGCTTTTCTGAAATCGCTACCTTTCGCTTCGCGGACTGGGTGGCATTGTAATCCTCGATGAGTTCCTCTTCCAGGCTGACAGGCTCTTCGCGCAGCACATACATGCCCGTCTTCCTAGGCGGAACGGCGATTCTGGGATCCTTTGCTAGGATTTTCTTGGTGGCAGTCCACCACTTCTTGAATTTGATAGGACCAATTACTCTCGAAAGAACGCTTTCCACCTCGGTGGCGCTGGCCGCGTGATTCTGGTACTGCTTGAGAAGCTCGACTAGCAATTCGACCTGCTGATTGGCGATCATTTCCTTGATCGCTTCGGGCTCCGTTTCCTTGCGAACCAGCAGATGCTCAGGAGGAAGTACTTGCATCGTGCCTACGCAGAACCCTGGGTCCATGCGATGCCCTTCCTTGCCTTCGAAATCGATTATCAGCTTTGTGTCGGTGGGATCGTAATCCACGATTTTGCCAAATCCCCAACTCTGATGAATGCAGTAGTTCCCTGGCTGCATCGATTCGAGCTTGGCTTTAGCTACTTTCAGCTCAGGTTTTCGAGTAATTAATTCTTGGACAGCTTCTTCGTTCATCTGGAAGTTATGAAACTAAACAAATTAGAGAGTGGGCTTTTTAGGGAGTTGTCAACGAGCTACTACCTAGCAACCTCCAAGTAGAGCGTCTTCGGATTGAAAATACCCGACACTTCCTGGGATTGGGCCGTCGAGCTCACGCGTCTATTTCTCTCTAAGCCTGCCCGTTTGCAGCATCTATTGGAGCGTTTGCCTTCCTTTCTCGATGGTTCGCCACGACGGTCCTGTCAAAGGCTGGTTTACGGGTCAATTAGACATCTTGGTCTGATCGAAAAGGGGCTCGAAACGTTCATCAAAAAGAAACCCAGACCTGAGCTCCAGGCCAGACTCGTCGTAGCTTCCTACGAGTTATTGGCTATGCCGGAACGAGCTTCCCAAATCGTCGATCATGCCGTTACGCAGGTTGGCCAGCGCTTAAGCGCTCCCGAAAGAAGTTTAGCTAACGCCGTCTTGCGAAAGATGGCTGGCTTCTTGTCACAGCAAATGGAATCCTCTGCTAGCGATGTACCGGAGCTCTCAGTTCGCTACAGTCACCCAGAGTGGCTTGTTGAACGGTGTGTTAAGGGATTTGGAATGGAAGATACTCGTCAGTTCCTCCAATGGAACCAACGGGAACCAGACCAATACGTTTTCACTCCCGCCCACTCCGAGACCAATCTTGATTCGATTGATGGAATCTTTCCTTCTCGCTGGGCTGACTACGGTCTCGTCCAAACTCCCGATTGGAGCCTTGTGGCTGCACGTCTGAATAAAGGAGACATCTACCTGCAAAATCCGGGAGCAGGCCATGTTTGCCGTCTCATTGACGAAGTCTTCCAAGGCGGGAGGGTTCTGGATTTATGCGCCGCTCCCGGCGGGAAGTCCTTGATGCTGGAGAAGAAGCTTCGTGATCGTCTCGATGCTCTCTTTGCCGTGGATTTGCCGGGGCCTCGATTTGAGCGAATGGGTGATAATTTCGCTCGCTGTCGCTCAACAAAGATTACATCAATCGCCTCCGATCTTAGAAGCCTCGATGAGTCCTTGGGACGGTTTGAGGCAGTTCTTCTAGACGCTCCTTGCAGCAATACGGGTGTCCTTCAACGAAAGGCCGACGTCAAGTGGCGGTTGACACCGGCCAGAATGAAGGAGCTTCCGGTACTTCAGCTTGAGTTGCTTCGCTCTGCCTCAGGATACGTAATCGATAATGGCATCCTCGCTTACAGTACTTGCAGTATCGATGCATCTGAGAACGAAGATGTGATTGCCGCTTTTCTCAACAGCGATTCGGGAAGCGCATTCAGTCTTGAAAAGGAGTCTGTCAATCTTCCCTGGAGGCAAGACCATGATGGAGCGGGGGCCTTTATTCTTAGAAAAAGCGGCTCGCCTTGACCTAAAGTTAATGTTTCGCGAGCTTCAGCACTCTCACCCCTGGCAGGTACTTCGACTCTTTTACTAGTCCAATAGCCCCTTTGTTGGCATTGACGAACGCTACGAGCTCCTTCGCGGTTTTGAACTTTCGAGGTGGCTGGCCTCTTCCGGTGAAAGCGATTCGATTCCAGTGTCTCTTAAATCTTTCGGTGCCCAGACCCGTGTATTCGATCAACGCGTTTTCTATCGATTGGTCGTTTTCCACAAGGGCTATGACAACCTCGTTTTCGTCATTCCATTTTTGTCTTTTCCCTAGAAGCAGGAAAGCAAGGTCTAGCTCCTTGATTATCTCCTTATTTTCGCTGTGGACGATTACCGAAGTGCCCGCCGTCGCCATCGAGCAAAGAGAGGCGACGAAAAAAATGGAAATAATTGATTTAACAGACCTTGACATCAAAAGCTTACGCGAAAGCACATTCTTTAAAAGGAATTGTATTGGATTTTTCTATACAGTTGGTAGGGTTTGAATGAACGAGCCTGATTCGGCCTTTCGCTGACCATAAAATCGACACCTCCACCCCGAAATTGCTGGCGAAGAAGGATCTTTAAGCCATATTTACTAGCTTTACATTCTCCTAGATTGGAGTGCCTGGCCTTGTCTAGGGGATCACCGCTTGGCGATCCTGTTAGTCCCCTAAGGCGACTGCAGTTTCTAGCGAGCTTTTTGCGGTTGTGGTAGTCGTGACGCTAGTACAAATGCGATGACCACAATGAGAGTTCCGCATAGATACAGCTTATCCGAGCCGAACCACCAGAATACGATGCTCGCTAAAATGGGTCCCACCGCTCGCCCTAGCGAGCCGATCGCCCGAAACGTTCCCAGAGCTCTACCTTGCTCCGCATCGTCGGCGTAAAGCGAGACGAGGGATGTCAGCGTCGGGCTGCACAGTCCTGCCCCGATAGCCATGAAAGTCAGTCCGATGTAGAGTTGTCTCGTCGAGGAGGCTGACGAAAGGAAAAATAGACCAATCGCTACCAAACCTAATCCTGCCGTGGCAGTTAGCTTTTCCCCCATCTTAGGAGCCATACGCCTGACCAGACCGCCTTGTGTAAGAATGAGAACGAATCCTACATAAATCATCATCATCGCCAGATCGCCATGATCGTAGCCGAATCGCTCTACCCCTAAAAAGGTCAGCGTGAATTCCATTCCGCTGAAGGCGAGAATGTACACCAAATAGACGAAATTCGTTTTTCTGATTTCAGGCTTATGTGGGCTTAGCAGTCTCGCGATTGCTCCTCTCGCTTGCCTAGCAACTCCCTTGCTTTCCTCTGAAAGCGATTCGACGAAACGGAATTTAATCCAGACGAAATTCAGTATGGACAGCAGGGTCGCCACCAGCGCGACGAATGAAAAGGGGTTCACTCCTAAGCTGCCCCAACCAGGATTCGCTTCCAACGGATTCCATTGAGCGCAAATCCCTCCAAGAGCTGGACCAATCACAAACCCAAGCCCGAAGGCCACTCCAACAATTCCCATTCCTTTGGATCGGTTGGACTCGTCCGTCACGTCCGCAACGGCTGCGGTGGCCACTGAAAGGTTTCCGCTCATCGCTCCGCCGATCATTCGAGCAGCTATTAGAAGACCGAAGCTGCCTGCGAACACCCATAGCACGTAGCTGAGGACCATCCCACCAGTCGTAAGGAGCAAAATGGGACGTCGGCCATGGCGATCCGAAATACTTCCCCAGAGAGGCGCGAAAAAGAATTGCAGCGTAGCGTAGAGCGATCCGAGGACGCCTCCGAAAAGCACTGGAGTGAAGCGGTCGCCTCCTCCGATCGCCGCCGAAAGCGTATCCAGATTTTCCAGTATCCAATGTAGAAGCCCGCTTCCCCCCTCTTTCTCTAGATAGTATTCAAGTATGAAAGGGAAGAGTGGGAAAATGATGCTGAACCCAACCAGATCGATGAAGATCGTCAGAAAGATGATGCCAAGAGTGAGTTTCTTTGGCTGATCCGCGCTATGTGTCTCGGTAGAGCTCAAGGGCGTCGTTTATCGCGGCGCCCTCTAAATCGCGCAATGAAAATGTTAGCCGCCTGGGCTTTGGGCCTACGATACGATAACCGCCTTGCTCAGAGCCAGAATGTACTCCTTCTCTTCGACTGGAAGTCCGCTGGCGAAAGTGATCGTCTGATCGTCCGAGCGAGCGATGATGGGAAGTTTTTTCAAGAGAAATTGGGCCACGTTGTTTTTCTGGCCTGGTTGGGACTTTCCAATGTGAAGCTCTTCCAGCTGATCTGTGGGGATGGTTTGGGTTTTCCGCAGCAGCCAGCTTTTCGTAACACTCAGTTGATGGCGATCCACGGTAATCGATTCTTTGGAAAGCATCCTCGGAAGAATGGTCCCGACTAGAAATAGTATGGGGAATATGCAGAAGACGCTAGCGAACGCGAGGGGGATCCAGGCGCCTGATCCGTTGTCCATATTCCTTAAAATGGGCAGGACGAATCCGACTAATACGAATATTTCGAAAAAAGCCACAATCACGATGGGAATGAGAAAGACCGGATGAAAGCCTATTGGCGGCGAATCTACTCTTAGGGTGGCTCCATCGTATTCAATTTTCGATTTCAAATTAGCCGGCGTTTCCGGAACCTCGTTTGAGATCGCTCCGCTTTCGAATCTCTCCTTTACCGTTTGATCGAGCTCTTCGGTTTCCCTGATTCGCTCGGAGCCTTCCGAGCTGTCGTGGATTGGCAGGTTCAGAAACTTCGCCAGCTTCTCGGCATCGCTTCTTCCTTTATTGAAGTCGCGTTCAGCCGAGATGTCTACTTCGTCGGCAGAGCCAACCAGTTTGACGGGATAGACCGTGTAGGAAGAGTTTTTCGAACGACGAATTTCTTTGCTCAGGGCGACCTTCTCAAATTGCGAGATCTTATAGGTAGTCGATTTCATCGGAACGAGAAGTCCCCACCATTTGGTTACAGAACCTGAGCTCTTGTCGATAACGACTCCTGCTCTCCCAAATAGAAACATGCTGCCGACGAAGGCGAAGATCCCTCCAAAGGGAATTCCGAAGAAGATAGGTATCTCGTCGCCCCCTCGGATTTCCCTGGGCACAAAGGTCAATACGATGACGCCAATCCCGGCTAGAAAAAAAGGCAGGCCGAAAAGAGAGGCGCAGCCGCCTCCGATCTTGTGCTCGAGAAGATCGCCTTGAGGTTGTGGTAAGGGCATCGATGGAGAAATCGGTTTGGATTTAGAAAGATGAAGTCGTCTAGGTTCTATTTCTAGAGCGGAAGAGAAGGTAAAGGGCTGGCATTACGAGAATAGCCGAAAGCGATATGGCCCATCTAAGGCCGAATCGCAAGCCGACACTTCCGGCAAGAGGGCCTCCGGCAGCCTCTCCAACGGCTGCAAATTGGCTTTGAGCTGAAAACACGCTGGCTCTGAGGTGAGCGTTGTCGACGTTGAGGTTCACCCAGGCATCCAGCATCGGATCTATCACGGTGCGAATCGAGCCGACACCGACCATGCACAGCGCTGCCAGGATGAAATTTCCCGTCCATGCGATGACTGCGATCGGAATGGCTAACAGCACTGTAAGAATGGTTAGAGTGTTTACCACCTGTTTCATGGACGAGGCGTTCGCCTTTCTTTTGGTCAACTCGATCAACACAAAGGCCACTATCGTAGTTAAAATCTGGATAACGCCGAACCAGATCACTGGTTGCCAGCCGAAAAACTCGGGAAAGGAAATATTGTCGAGAAGATGTTTTACGGTCAGGCGATCATAGCCTTCTTCGTACAAGCCGTAGAAAAAACCCACCAGCAGAATCGAAAGGATCAACGGTTTGCGAATGGACATCTGCCGAACTTCCTTGAGCGAAGCGAGCAGCGTTTGAATCGCCATGCGAGAATTCACTCGTTTAGGCTGGTAGTGATCCTCCCGCAAGTAGAACAGAAGTAGGACCGAGATGCTGGCGTAGGCGAGTCCCCCAAGGACAACGGGGGTTGTCAGCGAAATATGAGCCAGTCCCACGCTGACGGGAATGCCTATCAGCACGGCGATATTCCGATACTGAGTTCCTCGAACAAACGCTTGGTTCGCCTTGGCAACTCCGATTTCGTCCGACAGCCATGCTTGAACCGCTCCGCTTTCGAAGGTGTAGCCGATTCCCCAGATAACCTGTCCTAGAACAACGGCCCAAAAAAGGGGTACTGAACCCTCCAGGGCAAATCCGATTCCAACTAGGAATGTGCCGATGATAATGGATTTTCTTCTTCCTCTCGTATCCGCGTAAACCCCTGTTGGTATTTCAAAAACGAATACTGTTAATTCAAGCGCTGTTCCTACAAGGGCTAGCTGAAGCGGGTTTAGGCCAACCGTTTCGACTTGGTAGATGAGATTTACGGTGATGATGATCTGAAAAAAGAACGCCGACAGAAAATTGAAAATGTAATAGAGACGCAATTGGTCCATGATATATCCATAATTTGGTTACAAATTAAAAAAGTCCAGTTCATGCATGGCTACTATTGCCCATGCGTAGCGACGGATGTCGACTTGAGGAGCGTGAAAGCGTCAACCCAGAGTGACGGCCTGCTTTCTGGTGGATATTTTCCGGACTGGCATTTGCAGACACTTTTAGACGAGGGCTGGAGCTTCGCAAGCGTTATTTGCGGAATCGTTTGAGACCTTTGTCTTGCTCCGGGAGATTTTTAATTCTGAATCCCATCCATCATGTCTCGCCCAAATATTCTGATCGTCATGACCGACCAACAGCGGGCTGATTCCTGTCCTCCTTGGAGTCGCGCGAAAATGCCCAATCTTGAGAAGTTCGCCAAGGAAAGCGTCGGATTCAGTCGAACCTATTGCCCCTCTCCCCATTGCTGCCCAACCAGAGCGAGCTTCTTCACTAGCTTGTATCCATCGGAACATGGCATTAAAAACAATGTGCTCAATAGGCAGCGTTTGGCAGCCAGTTTCAAGGAGGGCGTGACTCTCTGGAGCGACAAGCTGGTCGAAGCGGGATATGAACTTTATCACACAGGGAAATGGCATGCCTGCAAGGGCAAGGATCCACAGGATTTCGGCTGGCAGCAAGGAACTTGCTTTCAGTTAGGGACCACCACTGAGCAGAATGGGAAAAGCTGGAGCGACTACCGCGAAATGGCCAAGACCGAAGGCGATGCGGAAAGAAACGAGGGCGAGATTGTCCGACCTGGCTATCCTAATTGGCAGACCTACGGTGTCCAAACCGAACCTGACGTCGACGATAAATGCGCGGCTGAAGCTGTTGAGCGGATCCACGATCTATCTAGCAGCCAGAGTCCATGGTGCTATTTTGTCGGCCTGATCGGACCGCATGATCCGTACGTCCCTCCCCAGGAACTGCTCGACCAATACGAACTGAGCGATGTGGAGTTGCCGCCAAGCTATCAGGACGATCTCGTCGACAAGCCCAATGTTTATCGGCGTCTGCGAAGTCAAATCTGGGATCAGCTTTCCGAAGACGAAACGAGGGAATGCATGCGACACTACTGGGCTTATTGCACTAAGATGGACCAGCTTTTTGGAAACATCCTACGGGCTTTGGATGCGAGTGGTCAAAAAGAGGATACGCTTGTGGTCTTTTGCTCAGACCATGGCGATTATGTCGCTGATCACGGCCTGTGGTGCAAGGGCATAGCGTCTTTCGACAGCGCCTATCGAGTGCCTCTGTTTATACGATATCCTGAGCGTATCAAAGACGAGGGTAGAGTGGAGAACGCTTTCGTATCGCTCTGCGACTTAGGCCCCACCTTTCTTGACGCCGCAGAGGTTTCGTATGATGCCGAGCAATACACAGGGAAGAGTTTGACGAGTTTTCTTGTCGAAAACTCACGCCCTTCGGACTGGCGGGATAGCATTTGTTTCCAATGCGATGGCGTTGAGCTTTACTATACTCAACGCGTCATCACGACGGACAAATGGAAATATGCATATAACGGTTTCGATTTCGATGAGCTCTATGATCTGGAAAACGATCCCCATGAAATGACGAACTTGTCGGAGAAAGCCGAATACGCAGAAATGAAACAGTCGCTTGCCAAGGAAATGTGGAAATTCGCCAGAAGCGTCGACGATACTCCCATTAATCCATATATTACGGTTGGCCTGGCTCCGTATGGCCCTATGGGGGCTTTCGATTAACTCTCCGCTTGAAGTTGTCTATCTATCTCTTGAACCCGAATACAATTCGTATTCAAGAAGTCGGCACTCGATCGGACCATTGTAGAATTCGATACGTCGCTTCGGTTTGAGCCCGACTCTTTTGCCTAGATTCATGTTTCCCGTAAAGACGTAGCCCCAATAGCCAGGTGCCTTACGTTTGAAAAGATCGCCAATCTCCTGGTAGGTGGCCAGAAGCTTTTTCTCGTCGCCAAGACGTTCACCATATTCGGGGTTCAGGATGATAACGCCGGGCTCAGGAGGAATGGTAGCCTGTCTAAAGTCTCGGATTTCGAACTTGATAAGCTCCTCGACCCCGGCGATCTCCGCGTTGCGCTGAGCCGCTTCAATCGCTTTGGGATCTTTATCAGATGCCAGGATCTGAAATGAAAGCGAGGGGACAGTTTGAGGCTTTAGCGATCTTCGTATTCTCTCGAAACTCTTCAGATCATAGCAGTGTAGGTGCATGAAAGCGAAATTATCTCTCAGCATTCCGGGCGCTAGGCCGAGAGCCCACTGAGCTGCTTCGATGGCCAACGTTCCGCTGCCACACATGGGGTTCACGAAGGTCGATTGGCGATCCCATTTTGTGGCTCGTAGGACGGAGGCTGCTAGATTCTCTCTCATAGGCGCCTTGTGCGGGCTGACCCGATAGCCGCGATTGCTGATCGGAATTCCCGATGTATCCAGATAAATACACACTTCCTTATCTCGCCAATAGAGGAATACGACGGCTTTCGACGAGTCGTTTCCTGTGTTGGGACGCGAACCTGTGGCTTTTCTCATTCGGTCCACTAGAGCGTCTTTCAGTTTGAGATTCGGATAGTTCGTGTGGGTCACGGTATCGTTGCTGACCGAAGAGATAATGGATACGTATCCGTCTTTCGGTATCCATTTTTCCCAGTCTAATCGAACCGCTTGGCGATACAGAGCGTCGCCATTGGAAGCTTCGAAGCTTCCTATCTCCCAAAGCACGCGAAGTCCCGTTCGCAGCAATAGGTTCAGCTTTATGCAGTCTTCGAACGAGCCTTTGGTGAAAACTCCTGTTGCCACTTCGCGTTCTGTCTCGAAATCGAGCTCGGTTAGCTCGGATTGCAAATAGCTGGAGCAAGCCTTTGGGCAGGTGACAAGGATTCTTCTTGATTCCATGGGCCTGGCAATAGGCAGGCTATCGAACTTTCAGTCCAGCTAAAACGTGAATCTCACGATAGCCGTTGCGGATGGGCGTAGATATTAAGGTTAGGTGGGCGGAGGAACCCGACCAGAGTTTGGCCTTTTTCTCTCGCCAACGAGACCGCGAGGGAAGAGGGCGCGGAAACCGCTACAAGAATGGGAACTCCAGCGGCCAGCGATTTCTGGACAATCTCGAACGAAAGACGACCGCTAACGAGCAATATGTATTCATCAAGTGGCCACATTTTCTCCATGAACGCGAATCCCAGAGCTTTATCCACCGCGTTGTGCCGGCCAATGTCTTCCGACACGTATACAAGCTCCCCCTTCTTGTCGAAGATAGCCGCTGCATGAAGCCCGCCGGTCTGATCGAAGTCGGACTGCCTTTCTCTGAGTGTGGAGTGGAGCGATAAAATGGTGGATCTCGAAACTTTCAGATCTGAATCGATATGCGCCAGATTTCTTGATACGGATTCGATGGCCGTTTTGCCGCAAATGCCGCAGCTGGCTGAAATGGCCCCGAAGCGCTCGCTGATTATCTCAGTGGAGTTGGAACTGTTCTCCAATCTTGTTTGAACCGTATTGTTCGGATGTGAAGCGAGCTTGCAGTGGTCTATCTCTTTGATTTGCTGTGGATTGGCAATGATTCCTTCGGTCGCGAGGAAACCGGCGACTAGCTGAATGTCGTGACCCGGTGTGCGCATCGTAACTACGAAAGGCTTGTTTCCAATTCGTATTTCCAGCGGTTCTTCGATTGATAGGGGATCTTTGAATACACGATTGCTTCCGTCCGCCTTCATGCGAACGACAGAACTTTCCACTATGGACCTATGCTTCGAAGTCTCGCTGTGGTTAGGATCAATCACTATTCCGCCTTCTCTATGGTTACGGTCGCATTGTAATCGGGGACGCCTCCACGCTCGTCCTTGATTCCACTTGGAATGAGAACGTTAGCCTCTGGCCAGTGGGCTTGAATATTGCCTCTAGCGATCGAAGCCAGAAACACGCGTCCTTTCATTTGGCGGTCTCCATTCCTTACCCATATGGAATCCCCATGCATCAATTTGGCTTCGGCAGCATCCTCGTGATTTATCAGAATGCTTTCTCTTTCGGCGCCGTTGAGCGGATCGATTTCCGCGTAGACCAATGAGTTGAACTGTTTGCCTCGACGCGTGCTCAGCTTGTATTCGCTTTTTCCTGTCAATTTATCGGGAAGTTCGACTGCGATCAGGTTGGCCTTGCCGTCTGGAGTTGAAAAACGACCTTCCGAACAGAGATGGGGACCGCCATACTGGAAGGAGTCGCCGCTCTCCTTTAGGTTTTGGATGCCGTCGTAGAAGGGGATGACTCGAGCGATCTCTTCTCTGACACCTTCACCCGTTTCGCAGCCAATGAGATGGGCCTTTTCCGGAAGGGTCTGGGCTGCGATGTCTCTCAGAATCTTCCACTCCGTCCTAGCTTCGCCCACTTGCCTGGGCATTTCGGGAGAGAAGACCACGCGTCGTTCGGTTGTTGTTTCGACGCCTCCACCTTCCTGTTCGTAGCGCGTTTTCGCAGGGAGAAGAATGACCTCATCTTCTCCTGGTATGAACATTTGATCGGTTAGAATAATGTCTTGATGGATACGCATTGGAACTTTGCCCAGCGCATCGGCGATATATTCCGGTTGGGGGAGATTTCTTAGCAAATTGCCGCCTAAGCAATAAAGGACGTCCACTTGCTTTCGGTGAGCCGCTTCGATCATTTCCGTAGTGGCTAGCCCTGGCTTCTTGGGAACGGGGAAGCCATAGTGATCTGCTAGCTCCTTGGCCGATTCCTCGCTGATCGGCTTGCCTCCCGGAAAAGCCGTGGCGTAGGCCCCCATCTCGGCTCCTCCTTGTACCGAAGAATGCCCGCGAATCGGCATCAGGCCGCATTTATCTCTTCCAACATAGCCCCTCAAAAGGCCTAGATTAAGTATCATCTGTACTGCGTCGGCTCCGCAAGTATGTTGAGTGATTCCCATACTCCATACGAAGACTGCATTTTTGGAGTCGCGTATCAGTGCTGCAAATACTTCAATTTCCTTAAGATTCATTCCGCTTTGCTGGACGAGCTGATTCATTTCCAGCTCTTCCACGGCTGCCTTAAGCGCGGCGAATCCGTTTACGTTGCCAGCGACAAAGGTTTGGTCGACCCAGCCGTTTTCGATTAGAATCTTGATCGTGGCATATAGAAAAGCGATGTCCCCTCCTTGATTGACGGGAAACCAGTGATCTACGATGTCTGTACCAAATAGGGCGCTGTCGAGAGAGGAGGGAACCCAGTAGCGCTTCATGCCAGGTTCCAGGTAGGGGTTGACGAAAGCGACTTTGGTACCGAGTTTCTTGGCCTCGTGTAGGTATTTTGTGGCGACAGGCTGGTCATTCGCTGGATTGGAGCCGAAGAAAACGATGAGATCGGTTCCGTACCAGTCTTTATAGCTGCAAGTCGAGGCCGCTACACCAAGGGCGGCTTTCATGGCCGCTGTTGAAGGCGAATGGCAAATACGAGCGGCGTTGTCCACCGAATTGGTACCAAGAAATCGAGCTACTTTTTGAGCGACATAGTAAACTTCATTGGTGATGCCTCGCGAGGTCAGGAAGAAGGCGAGTCGAGTTGGATCGGTTTTCCGTATCCGACTGGCAATACGGTTGTAAGCCTCTTCCCAGGAGATGCGAGAAAACCCTGGCTTGCCTTTTTCGCGCAGCATGGGGAAAGCGAGTCGCCCCAATTCGCGTAGTTGTTTATTGGATAGGTTTCGCAGGCTCTCGACGTCCTCCAGTCGTTTGTGATCGAGCTGTCCGACAGTATTGAGTCGCAGCAGATTGAGGCGCGTCATGCAGAGGTGGACTCCATCGATGGTCCAATCGTGAAAACCGGCTACCCCCAAAGCGCAGCCATCGCACACGCCCTTGCTGAGAACCTTCCAGGCGTAGCCGAGGTTGTCGCGATTCTCCCAGGCGATGCCCAACATGTCACGGAAATGCTTGGGTTTGGTCTGGCCAATGCCAAAAGGCAGACTGGGAAGTTTACTTTCTCTGGACATAGGCGGATGTTAGACCGTTGCGACGAGAGTGCCTCGCGTAGGAGCTTGCTCTTGACCGGACGTAGTCTTTGACGAACTCTGTGGCAAGCGAGAATCTTTCTTCTCTGTAAAGCATGAGCGACGAAACTACTACCATCGAAGAATTGAAGTCGAAGGTGAAAGCTTTTTCCGAAGAGCGGGACTGGCAGCCTTACCACTCCCTGAAGAATCTATCCATGGCTCTTTCGGTCGAAGCTTCGGAATTGCTTGAGCACTTTCAATGGGTCGAAGGCAAAGAGGCTCAAGCCCTGCTGGATGACGAGGCAAAACGAACCGCCATTGAAGAAGAGCTGGCCGATGTAGTGATTTACTGCCTACAATTCGCCAACGGAGCCGAGATCGATCTTGCGACGGCTATTCGACGAAAGATGGAGATCAACGCTCAAAAGTATCCGATCGACAAGGCCAAGGGTTCCTCGAACAAGTATAGCGAATTGTAGATAGCGTATCTGTTTTTTGAGGACAGTCAACGGTGTTTAAGGACGCATGCCGTCGATTCACGCGGTTTGTTGAACATCGATTATTTGGCTGGCGGTCCTAGATGTTCCTGAATAATCTTCCATCCATTCTCTGTCCTGATCAGGACGCAGCTTCCTCTTCCTCCTCCGGATGAAGGGTTCCCATGTATGATTCCTTCCCAATTGAAGGTGTATTCGCAGGACGCCATAGCGTCTGTCTTGGCGACCCAATTGAGATCGGTGATCCAGTACTTCTCCTCTTTTATGAGATCGAAGGTCTTTTCGAAGGCCTGACGAATTTCCTCTTTTCCTCTAAAAGTCGATTCGGTGAATATAAAAACAGCATCCTCGTGAATGAGATCTTCTATCAGTTCCCATGACTGATGAGACAACCGCTGTTCGTAGGCGTGAAGAGCATCCTCTGGCATATTGAAATTCGAAAAAGGCTCTTTCATCGCTGATACGGATTTTTCGCTCATCATCGCGTTGGGCATGAATGCAGTCATTGCGAGAAATATAAAAAATGTATTTGGAAATTTCATACCTTTTCTGCTCGGCAATTGTTTTTGGCGCTTCTAGTTATCACTTCCTCCTCGGAATAGAGGGACCATCCATCCAGGTGCCTTCGATCAGAGTGGTGAGAGGCTTCTCGGGAACTCCGAATTCATTTCGATTCAGTTGATCGACAACCTGATTGGTAGCAGCTATGCCTACCTGGTCCCAGTTTGGAGCGATGCCTGCCCAATCCATGTAGGATTTATGCCACCCGAGATGAACGAATCCGATATCCTCCGGGATTCGGAATCCCAATGCTTTTATGCGGGTTGGGATTTCATTATGTATACTCAGGATTACGTCTGGTTCATGATCTTGAAGCCAATTTCGGAGCGTTTTTTCATCTACGTCGACAGAGTAGATGAGCATAGGGACGCGATCGCTCTGTGGCGTCGCTTGATGGGCCACATGCAAGGCGGCTTCGCGTTTGAAATTGGTGAAGGTTTCATTCAAGCCTGGAATCACCACCCCCATGCGCTTGTAGCCAAGACTCTTCAGCTTCTCGATCGCCAGAAGCAGGCCGTTGTATTGGTCGACCACTACGCGGTGTAGATTTGGCGATTTTAAAGTAAAGCCGATCGCCACGGAAGCGAACTCTGAAAGGTCGATCTCCAACCTCACGTCACTCTCAAAGAAATGCTCGAAGATGATACCGCGAATCCCTCGAGCTTTGATGATGTCCAACATACGTTTGGGCGTCATGCCCGGCTCGTTCAGATAGAATTCCTCCACCGAATAGCCCAGATTGCTAGCGTGTTCCTTCGCTTTGTCGCGAAGCAGCTTGATGTTCAAATGAAGATTTTCCGCCTTTTCCCAAGGCATGCAGTGCAGAAGAGCGACGACTGGCGAAAACGTGGATGTCTTCTTGAAACGGACGTCGCTCATCATTGCGGAAATGAGCGGATGCTTCACGTATCCGAGCTTACGGGCAGTATCCAGAATACGGCTACGAACGGGCTCGCTCAGTCCAGGTAGATTGCGTAGGGCTCGGCTAACCGTTGCCTTCGAGACGCCCACCTGGCTAGCTATGGTCTGCATGCTTGCTCGGGCTTTTTCTTTCATAGAAATTTGCTTTACGTAACGTGTTTAGTAATTTAGTCTTCGTGATCAGACTAGCGCAATACATTATTCTGCTGCTACTACTCCCTTTAAATCAGCAAACCACCCACTTACCCACTCTTTGACTCATCAAAGATCCTGACTTCCTTCGATAGGGGCCATGTCCGTTTGTGTGACATGCTGTCCAGGTATTCTTCCCATCTAAAATGCCCTACAATTCGCATTATCATGAGATCAAACTACCAGTATAAACACCTACTACATAAGAAGTTAAGACGCCTGTCCTCTCTTCTTATTTGCGGCTTTGCCGCCTCATCCGTCTCGTTCGCTCAAGATGATGAAGACGACGAGGAAATTTTCGAGCTGTCTCCCTTTACGGTTGAAGCTGAAGAAGGCTGGGTAGCCACCCAGACTCTGGCGGGAAGCCGCCTGAAAACCGACTTCAGGGATGTGCCGGCCCAGATCGAGACCATGACTATGGATTTCATGGACGATTTCGCCGTCAATAGCGTGGAGGAAGCTCTTATCTATTCGGTGAACGTTGCTAATCCCGATGACCGTATTGCGGGCAATGGCGAAGGTTTCGGTAACGCTCAGATCAATAACTTCAGTCAGATTCGTGGAGTTGGCGGAGCTACTAATGCTCGCGAGTTTTTCGCGACCGATATGCCTACCGATAACTATAATCTGTCTCGAGCGACCATCGCTAGTGGGCCTCAGTCCATTCTCTTTGGTACCGGTTCCCCCGCTGGCGTTATCAACGTCACGATGAATCGCGCCAATTTCGGAGGCGACAAGGGTAAGTTCGAGGTGCAAGTCGACGACTTCGGGTCACACCGCGTGGTGCTCGACTACAACAAGATCCTCATTGAAGATAAGCTTGCACTGCGATTCGCCCTTTTGAACGAGGAGCGCCAGCAGGAGTGGGATCCAAACTTCGATAAAGACAATCGGTATTATGCCACCTTCTTGTTCAAGCCCACTGACAAGACTACGTTCTCCTTTCACTATGAGGATTCTCAGCGTAGGCCGAATCGGGTAAATCGCTTCCTTCCTTTCGATAACGTTCAAGCTTGGTACGAAGCTGGCCAGCCAGCCTTCGATAACGGACCCAATGCCGCTAGAAGCGGGAATGGAAATTTCCAGAATCTGCCTGACATCTTCACGCAGCACAACAACCAGGTGGTCTCTCTCATCGATTCAAACGGTAATGTAGCGAATCCTATCTCCTACCGCCAGACGGTGGAAGTGGAGTCGCGCCAAGACCTTCCAGGCGTTAACCCTCTCGATTTCGAGGCTGATAACTGGACCATTCTGGATACCTCTATCTTCCCAGTGGATGTTAATCATCAGGGTTTGGCATCCTTTGCGGAGTGGAACTCGGACCACTACAATATATTCTTCGAGCATCAGCTGATGGAAAACTGGCATATTTCAGTCGCCTACAATAAAGAAGAAACCACCGAGTTTTCCTGGGACCCAGGCACACAGGACCGGACCATTAACGTGGATCCCAACTTGTACATGCCGGACGGTGTGACACCGAATCCTCATTTCGGCGAATTCTACACGGAAGGCCGTGGCAATATTGCTGAGTCCATCAAGTCCAGAGAGAATTACCGCATCATGATGTCCTATGAATTGGACTTCACCAACCGCGATAGTTGGGTCAGTCTTTTTGGACGTCAGCGCTTTGGGTATCTGGTTTCTGAAGACAGAAGCACCAACATGGGGCAGCAAGGTATTCGCTACCGGGTTTTCCTTAACGACAATGGTGAAACGCCTTCTTTCCCCGATAGCCAAGCATCATTTGCTGCGCCTGGTTCTAGAAGATGGGCTGCGGATGGCGACCGCCAATTCAGCACACGCCAGTATCTAACCGAGGAGAATGGCTATTTTACCGCTCGCCCTAACATCGCATTCGACGGCAGTCCGCTTACCTTTGTGGACGAAGCTGGAGTGCCTTTCACCATGGACGCCTTTAACACAGGGTTCGTGGATGATGGTTTCAGAATGTCGAGTCCCAATGGCGCTCAATTCGAATGGGAAGATCAGAAAACACGCCAATTTTCTTACCAAGGATTTATGTGGGATAACCGCATTGTTCTGACCTATGGCGTTATTGATACGTCTTCCGTTGGCCGTGACACGGCATCCAATACACCTGGTCGGAGTAATGACCATGGTTTCTTCCCTTACTTCAAGGACGTGCAGTGGGGAGACTTCCGTGAAGAGCAAAGCGGTAAGCCCAGCACGCAGGGCATCATCGTTCGCCCTGTGGAGTGGATCAGCTTGTTCTACAATGAATCCGACACCTGGCAGCCCAACATCGGTCGTTTCGATCCTTATGGTACCGAGTATCCAGGCGCTCAGGGAGAGGGCGAGGACTATGGAGTCAGGCTCGAGCTCATGAATCGCAAACTCTCTATCAAGTATAACGAGTTCGATCTGACAGCTGGACCTTCTCGCGCGGCCAATACGCCTTTCAATCGCTGGCGCGATCCTCTATGGAATGTGGAAAATCGCTGGCGCAATTTGGTCGAGGATCCGACTTATCCAGGTCAGGGTACCGGCGGCTTCCGCGAACGCGGTCGTTGTTGCTACTGGGTAATGAGCGACAATACCTCTGAAGGTAAGGAAATCACCATCCAAGCGACTCCGATTGATAATCTGAACCTGCGTTTCACCTACACCGATCGCGAAGCTAAGGAATCGAATATCGGTCTAATCTGGTTTGAATACATGGCCGAGCGTCTCGCTGTATGGCAGTCTCTCAATGTTCCTGAAGGCGGTTTTGGTACCTCGACTACCCTCGACAATGGAACGGTTGTCCCCGGTCAAGATATGAACGGCGATGGTCAGATTGGTACTTGGACTTGGGATACAGCCTGGTATAACAACAATAATCCAGAGGGTGATCCTAACGATGGCGACCGTACCTTGTCGGAATACTACGAGGAAATCACTGTCAACGGACCTATCGGATCTGCGGTTATTCAAGCGCTTGATGGCAAGCCGAATGAGTTCGACCGTCAGAAGCGCTGGAACTTCAATGCCAGCTATCGCTTTACGGACGGCATATTCGATGGATTCACCGTCGGTGGAGCTGCTCGCTGGCGTGAAGCTCCGGTAGTAGGCCATGCCTCCAAGGACGTTTCTGGCAACGAGAATATCGATCTCGATGCTCCTTACTTCGGCGGGGAAGAGTTCTATATCGACGCCTTCGCTCGCTATCGCGGCAAGCTCAAGTGGCTCGGCGATCGCGATTACGATCTCCAGCTCAACGTCAGGAATCTCCTGGATAAGGATGACTACATCTCGGTTATCAAAGGCGTTGAGGGCAATAACCTGCGCATGGCCAAAGTTGAAGGCCGCCGCGTGAGCCTTAGCTTCGGAATCGATATCTAATATAATTCTCAGTATTAATTGACGGATTCACTGGGTGTACCCGTCGCAATAAGCGTCCGTTTAACAAAACGGACGCTTTTTTGCGGCCCATACCATTCTTCGCCGATTGTAAATCTCATCATACCTTACGACAGGCGTTGACTTTATTCGCTCTCCTGTTTTCTGAATGGACAGGTTTTTTCGCGACTGGCGTGGCAGGAAACTGCAAGGCGGGATTGACCGCTAGGAAGCTTCATTATTCTATCGTTCGCCTGGGTAGGATGCAGTAAAATCGAATTTAGAAGCTTCAAATAATGTCAGAAATACAAACCGCCTCCACGGCTCTGGAAGACTATCTTTCTAGTCAGACTCCTGATACCGTTTCTCCCGCCGCCGTTAGCTATGTGGCTAATTTGCAACAAGTTGCCGCCATTAACCCTTCGATTGCAGCCTCGATTGTACAAGAGCTGACCGACCAGCGGCGTCATCTAAAACTGATCGCTTCGGAGAATTTCACCTCGCTTAACACGCAGGCTGCCATGGGCAATCTGTTGACCGACAAGTATGCGGAAGGCTTCCCCGGCTCGCGTTACTATGCCGGGTGCGATAACGTTGATGCGATCGAGTCCGAGGCCTGTCGTTTAGCTTGTGAGCTCTTCGGTGCTGAGCACGCCTATGTGCAGCCCCACTCCGGAGCGGACGCGAACATGATTGCCTTCTGGGCCATCCTCCAAGCCAAAGTAGGCGATCCCAAGCTCGAAGAACTTGGAGAAATGAATCCTTCCAAGCTCTCGCAGGAGGATTGGAACAAGGTGCGTGCGGCTATGGGCAGCCAGCGTTTGCTGGGCCTCGATTATTATTCAGGTGGCCACTTAACGCACGGCTACCGTTTCAATATTTCAGCTCAGACTTTCGACGCATATAATTACTCGGTGAGCAAAGAAACGGGTTTGCTCGACTACGACGATTTGGAAAAGCAGGCCGAGGAGATAAAGCCGCTCATTCTTTTGGCTGGTTACAGCGCGTATCCAAGAAAAGTGGACTTTCGACGCATGAAGGAGATCGCCGACAAGGTTGGGGCGGTTTTCATGGTCGATATGGCTCACTTTGCGGGTCTGGTTGCCGGAGGCGTTTTCGAAGGCGACTACAATCCTTTCCCATTCGCGGATGTAGTGACAACGACAACACACAAGACGTTGCGTGGCCCTCGAGGCGGTATCGTGCTCTGCAAAAAGGAATTCGCTGACTATGTCGACAAAGGTTGTCCTCTTGTCATTGGAGGGCCACTACCACATGTGATGGCTGCCAAGGCCGTCTCCTTCCAAGAAGCGCTCAAGCCGGAGTTCAAAGAATATGCCGCCAAGGTGGTCAGCAACACCCAGGCCATGGCTCAGGCCATGGTTGACGAAGGGCTCAGCATTCCTACCGGCGGATCTGATAATCATCTCCTGCTGATCGATGTAACGCCTTTTGGCCTTAACGGTCGCCAGGCCGAAAGCGCGGTTCGCGAATGCGGTATCACTCTTAATCGCAACTCCCTGCCATTCGATCCCAACGGTCCTCACTACACGAGCGGTTTGCGTGTTGGAGCTCCTGCCGTGACTTCTCTGGGAATGGGCTCCGATGAGATGAAGGAGATCGCTCGCATCTTTAAGCTGATTTTATCAAATACTAAGCCTCGGATCCTGACCAAAGGCAAAAACGCGGGTCAGCCTAGCAAGGTGAAGTACGATCTCGATGAAGTCGCTGCCAGCGAAGCTCGTTCGCGAGTCGAAGCCCTCCTCGAAAAGTTTGTTCTGTATCCAGAATTGGATCTCGAGTTCCTGCAAAAGCATTTTGGGAATGCCTAGTTAAGGGTAGGGAGGTATATCCTTATGCCTCCGCCTCAGATAAGCGAGTACGGAAGCTTGGGGACAAGCTTCCCTACCATTTATCAGGGGACTGCTGCATGTCATAGATATACAGCTACGAAATCTTTTACGTAGCGGCGCGTCTCCCTCCTTCGTCCCTAGTTGAGGGACTACAGCGTGGCAGGAAGACGCGCCGACTAAATCCAGCTATAATATCTCTTAGTTGCTATTAATGTCAAAGACCTCGACGACGG
Organism: Opitutaceae bacterium; assembly: GCA_028284385.1. GTDB lineage: Bacteria > Verrucomicrobiota > Verrucomicrobiia > Opitutales > Opitutaceae > JANQRT01. Next base: position 53,723 of record JANQRT010000054.1, read on the forward strand.
CAATACCTTCGCCGCCGTCTGCTCCAGACAGCAGAACGCCGTAAAGCTTGTTGGGCTCAAGCACAACGATGACAGCGGCGTCCTTGCTTCCTGGAGACAAGGCTCTGGATCCGAAAGCAACTGAAGCAGCCTGAATTTCAGCGGCTTGCCCATCGCTCTCCCAATCATTGTTGGCGGCGACTGTACCGCCGGCAGAGAGATCTAGGATAATGATGCTCGGGTCTGCTAATGGATTGGTTACTTCGCCTGCAATACCTTCGCCCACGCCTTGGACTAGGATTTTCAGCGGCTGACCACCCTCAATACTGAAGCCCGCTATCATTACCGCATCTCCCGAACCAACAAAAGCTCTGGTGGAGATATTGGCCAGTTTGGTGTCGGCGTCCGGGTTCAGTTTTGAAGTCTTGTCGAAGACCTCGACGAGTCCGATTCCCTCAAGATTGGCAGTGTCGTTAGCGAAGAGGGCGTAGCCCCCCGGATCTAAAGTAACAGCGGTTGCCGCATCCTTGCCGTTGAGAATTTCACCTGCTCCCACGCTGTCGAAAGAGCTTTGCAATGCGGCGGTGTCATTGCCGACCTCCCAGTCATCGTTGCTTACGACCGTGGCTCCTTGAGTCAGAGAGAAGACGGAAATAGTGGGATCGGGGACGACGCCATTGACACCGTCGCGAATGCCGATTGTCGGCCCAAGGCCACGAACGACGACTTCCATTGGCTCCGTGCCATCTATGACGAACCCTGCGATCATCAGACCTTCACCGGTACCAACAAATCCGCGTGTCGAGATATTGACCAGCTTGGAGGGAGCAGGACCGCCTGTGATGGTATCCAAGACATTGATGGTGAATGTTTCCGTATCCGAATATACAGAACCATCGATGTTCATATTGAATTGAACTTCGATCACCTGTGTGCTTGGTCCGACCATGGAGTCTGGCGTCCAGCTAACGGTGGCGGCATTGGATCCATTTGGGGTGATCGAAACTCCTGCTGGACCGCTCACCAGAGTGAAAGAAGCAGGACTATTGTTTCCAGTTGGGTCTGTAACCGAGATTTGGGCACTGAACAATTCCTCTTCGTTGATGGTTTGAGTTGCCGGGACTATCAGATCGGGGGGAAGCTTGACCAGGCCAAGCGTATAGGATGCTGCATTGGCAAAGTTCGAGTCGCTGATAAGCACCATGTACGTACCCGTCTTTGCTGCTATATGCGCTGCGATGGCTGTGAGATTGCCAAATGTGTCTCTCACTTCCGATCCGTCTGGATCGAATAGTCTGATGCGTGGACGAAAAGCGGATTCAGGTTGGCCATTCGGAACCACCTCTGTTACAGTCAAAGAAATCTCGTCTTCGAATTCAGCCTCGAAACTCCAGATGTCGAAGTCGCCCACGTTTATTGTTCCGTTCAGTGTTTCTCCGTTAGGCATTTCGTCCCCTTCGTCTCCATCAGGAACGATGAACGGTTTTGTAGCGTGGGCTAATCTGAGAGTGTAGTCCGCTGTATTAGCGAAAAGCGAATCGCTTACAAGAACTGTGAAGGTTCCAGGTGTGGCGACAACATGGCTCGTTTCTATTGCAATGTTTCCAAAGGTGTCTCTTACCTCCGAACCGTTCGGATCAAACAATCTGATGCGAGGTCGAAAGGCGGACTCCGGCTGTCCATCTGGCACTTCCTCCGCAATTGAAAGGTTAATCGTATCGCCTAGTTCTGCTTCAATCGACCACATGTCAAAGTCGCCGACCTCCATACTTCCTGACTGATTTGCGCCGTTTATAATGATTCCTCCTTCGTCGCCATCTGGCGTAATGAAGGTCTTTGGTGCGTGGGCTAATCTGAGTGTGTATTCAGCGGTGTTGGCGAAGAGAGAGTCGCTAACAAGAACCTTGAAGGTTCCTGGATTTGCCACGACATGACTTGTAGAAATGGATACATTGGCGAAGGTGTCTCTAACCTCGGTACCGTCCGGATCGAAAAGCCTGATGCGAGGCCGGAAGGCTGACTCCGGCTGTCCGTCAGGCACTTCCTCCGCAATGGATAGCAGAAGGGTGTCGCCCAGCTCGGCGTCGACCGTCCAGAGATCAAGATCCCCGACATCGATAGTTCCAGCGTGGTTCTCGCCGTTGGTCAGCTCGCCGCCTTCGTCACCAGTTGGCACAATGAAGGATTTGGGAGCTTGAGCGACTCTGAGGGTGTAGGCTGCCGCGTTTGTATTTAGGGAATCGCTGACGATTACGGTGAATGTTCCAGGCTTGGCTACCACATGACTCGTCGATATGGAGACGTTGGCAAAGGTGTCCCGTACTTCTGTTCCATCAGGATCCAATATTCTGATACGGGGCCGGAATGCCGAGTCTTGTTGGCCGTTTGGGATATCCTCTGTAATTGAAACTACGATTGTGTCTCCCAGATCGGCTGTTAGCGTCCAATTATCCTCTTCTCCAACCCCAATGGTCCCTGCGTGATTCTCGCCAGGAGCCAATGCTCCCTGGCCTAGAGCTGAGACGGGTAGCAATAGCACTGCTAATGCGAATTTCAGTTTAGTAAGACGTTTTCTTTTCTGATTCATTTTCCAACTTGTTGATAAGGTCTCGAACTAGATTACCTAACAGGTTTTTGAAAAGGAATAAGGCTTTAGAAGCTTCTGATTCAAGGGTTTATATTAAAAATTCGCTCTTGTAACAATCTAGCCATCACTTTGATCAGCTCTTGCCACTGGCTGACATTTTCGTTTGGCTGCCTGCTAATTAATGTAAGCCTATGAAACGCACCCCTTTCTTAATCCTACCGCTTCTGCTCTCTGTATTTTCCTTTGCCGACCTACCCAAAATCGCGGTGGTCGATTTTACTGCTAACGAGCAAACGGGTCTGATTCATGGTCTGCCCGATCAGATTACGGAAGATCTGGTCAACACGGGTCAGTTCGACGTTTTCGAGCGCAGCAAGCTAAATTCCATCATGCAGGAACAGGGTTTTCAGAGTTCCGGTTTTACTGATCCTCAGACGGCCATCCGACTTGGCAAGCTGATGGGTATCCAATACATTGTTACGGGTCAAATCTCCGACTATGGTCGCGAGGTCCGCACCTTTAGAGGCTATAATGTGAATTCAGCTACGACTTTCTTTCGCTTGAAGGCTGGCATTCGACTCATTGACGTAGAAACGGGCAGGATTCTGTTTTCGCGAAGCGGAACGGCCGAAGAGAGTGTCGTGCAAGGCCAGAGTTCGCGAGTTATAGATACCACCATCGATACTCGTCTGGCTGAAAACGTATCCCGATTTCTGGTGGATTCCTTAGCTAGGGAAAGACTTTTCGAGGAAAAGAAACCCTCAACTACAATGGCCAAGGTGAAGATCGAGTCTTATCCGGAAAATGCGGATGTCGAAGTGGACGGAGTCTTCTACGGCAATGCCGGAAGCGAGTTCGAAATCCCCGCTGGCCTCCACTCCATACGGGTTAGCCTTCCCGGCCACGACGTTTGGGATAAGAAGGTGATGATTCGCGACGGCATGACCTTTAAGGCTACCTTGACGCGCCAAGTGGATACACGGGTCGAAGTCGACGTTACGGAAAAGACGACTGTCGAATAGCTTAATTATTTTAGGACGACCGAATCGCCACGTTTAGGCAACTGGCCTTCTACCAACTTGCAGTAGGAGACCTTTTTACTCACGCGATCCACTTCCAGGCGTCCGGTTATTTCACCTTCGAAGACATCGAGGATCTCGCCCGTGTCGGGATCGGTTAGAATCTCGCCCTTCTCGCGAATGGCGAAACGACTTCCAACTGAAATGCCATAATCTTCGCCTCTGTTGATCACAATACGATCTTCCGATTGAGCCATGACCACACTCGCGGTTACCTCGTAGTCCTCCATTTCTCTCGAAATGAATTTCACAGCTTGAGAAATACAGTCCTGAGCAGCTTCTCCCAAAGAGGATTTAGCGAAACCGGCCATGTTTCCGGAAACCCCGCTGGTGGCGAAACCAATATTGATTCGCGAACCGCCTGCTGTACCTGAAATGCGTTCGCTCGCCACGACTTGGCTACTGGTGGTGTCAATTAGTTTAACAACCAGTTCGAGTTCTGCTTTGTTACTGCCTCCACCTATACGAAGTCCACGGATTCCAATGCCGCCCGAATCGCCTCCGGTAGCGACATCCACTCTGGTGATATCTCCCGTTGCGATGTATTTGGCACTACGGACTAGGCCAGTTTGGGCAACTTGGCTGGATTTGGCAGCTCTTCCGCTGGCTTGTAAATCCTGTTCGGTAAAAACCGTTCCGAGGTCTTGACGCTCGACGATCACGAATCTTCCCGAGTCGAACAAGGCTGATTCCAGCATGGCGGCTAGATTGTTGCTCAGTTCCCACTGGCCTCGCCAGCCGATTTGATTATTGAAATCGTTGACGCCAAGAGCGTGTTTCACGCCGGTGTATTCCCCCATTTCTTCGCGCATCTCCTTCGATTCGCTAGTGGCGTTGGTTTTCTTGCCTTTCATCAGACCGCCGAACTGCCCTAGGGCGGAAGTGGGTAGCAGCAAGGCGGATACGAGAGCTAGAACGGATGATAGATGAACGATTTTCTTCATGGGGAGCCTCTGTTTTGTTCAGATTATTTACTCTGAGATATGCTATGAATTGCAACTATTATTTGTCTTGTTACCGCTCTGTTAGACAAGCTGTTCGGCCAGTTTCAACTGTCGGGCGGCGTTAGCGATAAATATCTTTTTACTTGAGGGCCTGCCTACGGGTATTTGATGTAGCGGCAATGTCCCGCAACGCTTTCTACAACGTCTACGATACAGAATCATTCGGAGCGGGTCGACCGAGCGATTACCGAACCCCTTTTCAAGTCGATCGCGATCGGATTATACACTCCGCCGCTTTCCGCAAGCTTCAATCCAAAACCCAGGTGTATCTGTCAGGCGAATACGATTTTTATCGTACGCGACTGACGCACTCTATCGAAGTAGCCCAAATCGGAAGATCGATTTGCAATTATCTACAAGCTTCGAGCCCCAGCTTGTCCGATACCTTTTTTATCGATTCGGATTTAGTGGAAGCTTGCTGCCTTAGCCACGATCTTGGCCATCCCCCCTTTGGCCATGGAGGGGAGCGAGCCTTGCATAGACAGTTTAAAACGTTTGGCGGGTTCGAAGGGAATGCCCAGACGCTTCGCTTGATAGCGGAAACCCTTTACCAATCGCAGAACCGTACTAGCGGCATGTCGCCGACCAGAGCTTTCCTTGACGGAGTGCTCAAATATAAGAATCTCTTCTCTGAACTAGACAATCCTCCCAACCATTTCATCTACGATTTTCAGCTTTCTTGTCGCGATTTCGTGCACCAAGCCGATGCGACCCTAATTGGGACGCAGGCTGGAGGGGCCTTCGAAAGGCTTTCGAGCATCGAGTGTCAGATCATGGATTGGTCAGACGACACTGCCTACTGTATCAACGATATTGTAGATGGCGTGCGAGCCGGCTTTTTGACAGTCGAGCGCTTGGAAAGCTGGGCTGCCAAAGAAGGACTGAATGCAGAGACTCAGCCTCTCTTTGAGCAGTTTATGAATGATATTCGGCGTGATCGTCTGGAGGCTGTTTTCAGTCGCAAGATCGGACAGCTAATTGAATCCTGTCGTCTGGAGGCGGTTACCAACGCGTTATCTAATCACTCGAATCGCTACGCTTTTCGATTGGCGATTGATGGAGAAGCCAAAAGCCTGGCTCGCTTCTATAAGAAGGTGGCGGTCGATTTGATCTTCCAATCGGCCCCCTTGCAGCAAATGGAATTCAAGGGAGACCGCATTCTTGAGAATCTATTTCTAGCGATCAGAGAGACATACCTGGATGGAAAATCAGACTCTGCGAGCATTCTTCCTGATGGGACAACGGAAATGATTAAAAGAGCTGGCGATGAACAATCAAAATGGATCATCGCGAGAGATTTCATGGCTGGTCTTAGTGATGGCCAGGCCTTGAGAATCTACAAGCGATTGTTCGATCCGGAATACGGATCTATTGTCGATCTTGAGTAAGAACGCTTTTGACTAGCTTACCCTATTCGAGTTTTGGCAAAGCCTTTCTTGGAACGCTTTGATTCCAAGATATTCGCCCATTTCTAGTAATTCGGATAACGGAAACTAGGTAACAATTCTCCGACGACTAGCTAAGAATTGGTGCTCAGACTTCGTGTTTTAGACCGAATATAGGCGCATTCCTCTATGCGCGGCATTCATTGGCTAGGGAATATCTATGAATGTGATCTTTTACACTGCTCTAGCGCTTAAGATGCGCAGAGGAGGGTCGATTTCATCAAATCATACTAAGTTCACTCGAATCACATTTGGATCATCCCATATCTAACAATGAAGAAGAAATTCCTCAATCTCATCTTTTCGGCTCTATTTGCAGTGTCAGCTATATCTACGATTTCGGCTGAGACCTTTACGCTCGCGACTGGCGAAACATATGAAGGCGAGCTGTATAAGATCTTTGAAGGTCAGGCTTACCTCAAGAACGGCGCCGACGAGAAGATTACCGTTCCAGTCACGGATTTCGATGATGCTAGCCAGGCGAAGATTAATGGCTGGGCTGAAAAACATCCTGAATCGGTGGACGTCTACACCAAATGGGACAAGCAGCCTGTCATTAAACAGAGTGTCATGCCGGATCTACCGGACCAATTTCATACGCCTGAGTTCAAGGGTATGGTGAGTGTCGATCTCGTACTCGATCAGAAGGGCAAGGTCATGTTCGCCAAAGTACGCAAATCGACTCATCCTGAATTGGAGTCTCCTTCACTGGAAGCCGCCAAGACTTGGAAATTCGAGCCCGCGAAAATCGGAGGCAAGTCCGTTAAATCCAAACTGCGCGTCCCCTTCAAGTTTACCTTCAATCCAAAGGCATAACCCACGGATTCAACACGCCATACTTTCAAGTCAGCGAATAGCGGCTTTCGTCTCGGTTCTTCTTAAACATCCCAATGATCAACGACATCGGTTCCCACAATGACCACACTATCACTTGCTAAAAAGATCGGCGCTACTGTAGCGATTGTACTCTTGTTTTTCGTCTTTCTGGCGGCGGTCTCCTTTTGGGCTGTTTCAAGCTTGAACGGTTCCTTTAGCCAATTCTCCGACAGCGTAGACGAGGGCAATGCGGCGTCCAACATGTCCTCAGTCGCTCTCACCATGCGGTCGAATATTGGCGACTACATCTCGACACGCGACGCTTCGCTGGTAGCCAAACACGAGAGCATGTATCAGGAATTGAATCGCCAGTTTGGAGCGACCCTGCAAAACGCCAGTTCCGATAACAAGAAGCTTCTACAAGACGCCCAGGCTATTATGCGGGGATACGATGGGGCTTTCAACAACATCGTAAATCTCCGCAACAAGGAAAACGAGCTCCTCACTCAAACCATTGAGCCCAGCGCCCTCTCGATCAAGTCCGATCTTAAAAAGCTGCTTTCCGCTGACCAGTCGAAAGGTGACATAGCTGGCGCTTTCGCTACTTCATCCGCGCTTCAGAGTATGTTCGAAGCGGATACAGCGTCCAATCGTTTTATCGCCTCATTCAAACAAGAGGATGCCGACGAGTCTCTGGCTATGATTTCCAAACTGCGTGACCAGCTTAGCTCTCTTAAAGAGGACTACGATATGGGAATCGAGTTTGACGACAGTCTTAAAGACGAGGTCAAGGAGTCGCTTCTGACAAGCTCGTTAGCTACCTGCGATACTTACGAGTCAGGGGTTCAAGAACTTTCCAAAACGCTTATTGAGATCAAGTCTATCCTCGATAGCGAACTTCTTCCTGGAGGAGAAGAATTCGCCGACAAGATCAAGGCCATCCAGTCTCTCATTGCTTCAACTCAAGACCGATTGAGCGACGATGCGAAAAGCACTCAATCCACCGTTCAGTTTTTCGTTTGGGGCATAAGCATTCTCGGATTCGTCTTTGGACTTGGAGTCAGTTTTAAAATCGTACGTGGTCTTACTCGGAATATCCACGATATTGTTACACGCCTTGAAGTGAGCGCTCGCGAAACCTCTCAAGCCTCGATGCAGGTGTCTTCCAACAGCGAGGCTCTTGCCCGCGATTCTTCCGCTCAGGCCGCTTCCATTGAAGAAACCAGTTCTTCTCTGGAAGAAGTGAATGCCATGACTGCCAAGAACGCCCAGAACGCTGAAAGCGCCAAGACGCTAGCTCGTGAAGCGCGTTTGGCTGCCGAATCTGGAGCGGAGTCCATGAAGGACATGGTCGTAGCGATGCAGGAGATCAAGGATTCCAGCGACAATATCGCAAACATTATCAAGACAATCGATGAAATCGCTTTCCAAACCAATATCCTTGCTCTTAACGCTGCTGTTGAGGCGGCGCGCGCTGGAGAGTCGGGAGCCGGTTTTGCTGTAGTTGCCGATGAAGTACGCAATCTCGCTCATCGAAGTGCTGAAGCCGCTTCGGTAACCGCCCAGAAGATTGACAATTCAGTGCAGAAGAGCGAACGAGGCGTTGAGTTGAATCAGCGCGTTGCCGAAAATCTGCAAACGATTGTAGAGCATACTCAGAAGATGGACGAGCTGGTAGCCCAGATTTCCGACGCTTCTGACGAGCAAAACAAAGGCGTAGGTCTTATCCAGAATTCCATTACGCAAATGGATACGGTCACTCAGCGCAATGCGGCTGGAGCCGAGGAAACCGCATCTTCATCTAAGGTTCTTCTTGAGCAATCGAATTCGCTTCAGTCCGCCATCGAAGATCTTGTTGCCATTGTAAACGGCAACCAGACAAGTGGTGGTCAAGCTGCTTTTGCCGCTGCCGCTACGGGACTCGCTGCTAGCTCATTTGCGGATAATCAGGATAGTTTTTCCTCTCCAGCAGCTCAGTCTTTCGATTTGCCAAACAGAGAAAGCGCTCCCGCTTCCACTTCGAATGACGAAGTCTTTAAGGACGGTTGGGATAACTAGCCCTACGTCATAATAAACGTGCTTAGCTCGTTTACGAACAATTTCACCAGAATAGCGACAGAAGGCGCGTCTCCCTCAAGGAGGCGCGTTTTCGCTTTTTTAGAAAGCTTAGGAGGGATCCTGCCCCGCTTAAGAAACCAGTCCATTGGGCGATAGTTCCTTTGTGATGGGATCCATTAAGATGGATATCGGGTTGCGGTCTTTGAGGATGGCGAGATTGGCATTTTTGTTCATCGCCCTTTCCCCTCTTCATGCTTCCGACCGATATGAATCCTTAAAAGTGGGGAATCGGATTTTCCGGAATGTCACGGTACGATCCGTAAATGCCACGTCATTAGTGATTCTTCATTCGGGCGGGCTAAGCCAAGTAGAGCTGAAGGATCTCAGCGCCGATCTTCAAACGGAATACAACTATGATGCCGAATTGGCGGAAAGGCGGCGGGATGAATTGCAGCGAGACATTCAGCAGCGAGCGGTCTCCAGCAAAAGAACGCCTCAAAGAAAATCTGTTTCTAAAGAATCGGATGTATCGGCGATTCTCAGAGCTTTTGGTCAAGAACCAGAGCTTCGGGAGCGGGTTGATTTACGACCGAAATTCAACGAATTGGATCTAGCCGTTCGCAGTCAGGGTCGCCGTCCGAGCTGCGCGGTTTTTGCCGTAGTAAGCGCTCTTGAGTATCAGAATGCGGTTCAAACGGGGAAGCCGGAAAAGCTGTCGGAAGAATATCTGATCTGGGCGACTATGAAGACGTTAGGACGCTATGACATTTCCGATGCTTGGAGCGCCTCTGAAAAATCGAATGACGGAGACGCTGGATTTTATTTGACCGAAGTTGTCCAAGCCTTGAGGGCCTATGGGGTGCCTTTGCGAGAAAAGATGCCGTATTCAGTTGTTGGTCACTTGATGAATGACGTTGATCCATCCGCTGAACTTATTCGGAGCGCTCGGTCGAGAGCGAAAATCGGCTACTACAAAATTCCTGGTCGCACGAAACAGTCGCTGATCGCAAATCTTCTCCATCCGCTTAATGCGGGTATACCGGTGGTCATCGGAATGGCCTGGCCGCACTACAAGACCTTGATGCGAAATCCAACTCTCAGTCAACAGAAGCCGAGAGAGGGTTATGCTCATGCGGTAACGATTGTGGGATACAAATGCCCTACTGGAAAGAAGGAGGATCTCACTTTCATTTTTCGTAATTCATGGGGTCGCAAATGGGGGACCGCTGGCTATGGCTTCATTAAATTCGGCTACCTGGAAAAACACCTCTACGACGCGGTTATACTGGAGACTCAAAGCAATACTTAGATTTTGGATACGATTTCCATTTCATGATCGTACATCTCGATCAAGTGCGTCCAATCGTATTTAGCAACCTCTCTCCTCAGATGGCAGGGCTGCCTCCATCGATCATTCTCGATGATTGTCGACATTTTTTCAATCGCCTCCTCGAGGTTCGTGTAGTAGAATTCTGGGTATGCGCTAGGATCGATATGATCGGGGTAGGCTAGTCGTAGAGGCAAAATGGGCCAGCACTCGCAATAAATCGCCTCCACAACACTGCCTCCAAAGAAGTCCTGCACAGAGGTAACAGGTAGAATATCGGCCTGCCAAAGGAGTTTTGCGTATTCCTCGAATTGCTCCGCTCTTCCATATTGAACGATTCGATTTCCCAGTCGTTTTTTAGCCTCTTTAAAGTAAGGAGGCTCCTCATCGAAATGCTCTCCAAGCAAGGCGACTTCGAAATCGAGATCACGCTCAATAAGCCCGTAGAGAATCTGAAAGAAACCGATTGGATTCTTGTCGTATTCCCAACGATGATTCCACAGTATCAGCGGCTTTTTCTTTTCCGCCTTGTCGGTGGCAGGTTTTAAATCGTCCAGCTTTGCCAGATCCATACCAAGAGCAAGTACGTCGCTTTTCTCTTCTATGTCATTTATTAAGCTCTTGTTTTTATAATCTGGATACCGATCTAGGAATTCGGGAAGCGCTTCGATAAACGCTCGTCTGTGGTACTGGGAATTGAAAAAAAGCTTATCGGCTGCCAGGGCGCTCGCGTAGTTTATGAATGCGTAGTGTAGATCACGACCCTTCTTTCGATCGTCATCGCGGGGCGACCAGGGATAGCATAGCTGATTTTCGTGGAAATACATGGCAACCGGCGTGTTGTTCCTCTTTTTGCCAGCAAGAGCAAGAAAAACGGTAAGATCCATCATGTCCGACGCCAGAATTAGATCGTAGTGAATTTTCGATGACAAGTACTGATTTACCAAAGTGATGGCCCCTCCGTGCATTCGCCACTTCCAGTGCCGTCCGGGAAGCGAGAAGATCTCGATCTGCTGACGTGAGCGTTCTTTTAATTCCGCGGCCCAACGGGCGTGGGATCCTGTGAAGAACGGTTCGAATAGGGCGACTGTCATCGACTCCTGAAGATGGTCGATTTCGCCATGGGTTTGTCTCTTTTATTGGAGGACATCCGAGGTCGAACCCACTTTGCTTTCCCGCCTCGTTGAGTGAAAGTCTGATCTCTCAATTATGGGAGCAGCCGCAGCCGCCTGAATTGCAACAACTGCTTGGAGCGGGAGCGGGTGAACTCTTGCCGCCACCCGAGACCGAAAAGCCGTAGCCGCCGCTGATCAATCGCTTAACGGGTTTACCGTTTTCGGGATGCTTTGTGAGAGGCTCGTCATTCATACTCTGCTTGAATTCGAAACGCGTTGGCTCTTCGCTTTCGCTCTGCGGAATCGTCTCATAAACGTAGGTCGGCATAGCAATCCTAATGTGAGCGATTCGGGGTTTGCGTCAAGCGTCGACCTAGTCCTCCGTATCTGGCTTTTTTGGATGGGCTCCTTTGTAGGTTTCTGTGAAGTTAATTATTGAACCAGTAAGACAATTGGGTCTGCCTTTTACCAATGTGGATTAGCGAGACTTCGGAATGGCTTTCAAAGCATCGCTTGCGTGTAGCCCAAGTAATAGTCTTGGTCCTCACTCCCTTTTTTTATATGAGCGCTTTTCCGCCTTTTGGCGTGTCCGAAGCCGCTTTTGTATTCATTATCCCGATGCTTCTCTGGCTTCGGTTAAAGCCTTCCTACAAGTCGGTGGCATGGACTAGCTTGGCGGCCGCTTGGCTGGTATGGCTTGTTTTGATTTTCTGGTTACGCCATGTGACCGTTTTGGGGATGGTTCTTCTTTCGGGAATCGTAGCAGCCCATTTCATGGTGTGGAGTTTAGGAGCCGCATGGTTGTCGAGGTCGTTTGCCACTTCTGATTCCTGGCATGGCCTTCCTCTTAGTTTAGGCGTATCCGCCTTATGGATTATCGTCGAACATATCCGAAGTTGGATCTTTACCGGGTTTCCTTGGCTTCCTTTGGCTGCTAGTCAATGGGATCAGCCCATCATGCTGCAAGGGGCATCGGTTTTCGGGGCGTGGGGTCTTTCGTTCGCTTTGGTTTTCCTGAATGCCGGAATCGCGGGCTATTTTGTTCGCATTGTTCGCTACGCGAAAGATCGCCAGAGCAAGGCAATTTGTCCGGAATTCTATGTGGCTCTGGTTTTCTTCGTTTGGACCACCTTCGTTATGGGCAAGGAGCTGACAGGGCAGCAAAGGGAGCCGCTTTTCAAAGCGGCGGTTCTCCAGCCTGCCATTTCCCAACAGCTGAAGTGGGACGCTGATTTTTTCAGGGAAACCCTGGAGATCATCGAAAGAAATTCTCTTTTGCTTAAGCCATCAGAGCCTGATGCGATTTTCTGGCCGGAGGCCGTGGTGCCGGACGCCATCAAGGGATATGATCTTCTCGAGACCTGGGCCAACCTGCTTGCGGATCAACTCGAGTTTCCCATCTTCGCGGGCGCCTTTGCGATAGATGATAGTGATGACTCGATTTGGTATAACAGCGTTCTCCTCGTCCGTCCTGAGCACGGCCTCTTCCCCAAATACTATTCGAAACGCCATCTGGTGCCATTCGGCGAATACATTCCTTTTCGATCCTTTTGGCCTTGGATCGAAACGATCGTTCCATTGGAAAGCGATGTCTATCCAGGCAAAGAAGGACTTTCTCTTCCCCTGAATCTTCCTGAACGCACTGTTCAAGTCGGACCACTTATTTGCTATGAAGATGTATTTCCAAGCGTGGTGCGCGAGTCCGTTAGAGAGGGGGCGGGAATGCTCTTCGTTTCTACCAACAGCGCTTGGTACGGCAAGAGTGCTGCTGCCAGGCAGCATATGACTCACTCGGTTTTGCGAGCTGTAGAGAATCGTCGGATAGTCGTAAGATCTTCCAACGATGGCTGGTCTGGCTGGATTGACGAGTATGGGAGAGTCAGGGCTGAGTTGGTCGATGAGAATGGTAGCATGTGGATAAGAGGCGGAGCGACTTGGAATCTCGATCGAGACCAGCGCTGGAAGGGTGTTCAGACTTTCTACACGAAACATGGAAACTGGTTCGTTTGGGTCAGTTACGGTCTACTCGCTGTCTGTGTTGCTCTGGGGCTCTGGATTCCCAATCGAAAGTCGACGGAAATTCACGCTTGAGCCGGCCTGGCGATTCGACACACTGCGCTGCATCATGGGTATCGCGATTCTCCTCATCATCGTAGCGGCTTTAAGTCGCGTGTTTGCCTTAAAGCATCCTGAGCTGCTTAATTTTTCCCCGATGATGGCCCTTGCCTTTTGCGGGGCGATTTACTTGAAGCGGCCTTACGGCTACTTGATTCCGTTTTTCGCGTTGCTGGTGAGTGATTTGTATCTGAATCACTACTACGGAGTTTCTCTTTTCTATGTTGGGATGATTTTCAAATACTTGTCCTTCGCCGCGGCTTTCATGATTGGTCTTTGGGTGGCGAAGAATAAATCGTGGACAGCCATTTTTGGCGGCGCTTTCGGAGCGTCGATTTTGTTCTATCTCATCACGAACTCCTATGCATGGGTTGTCGAACCTGGCTACGCGAAATCGTTAGCCGGCTGGTGGCAAGCTTTGACTATAGGTCTACCTGGCTTCGCTCCTACCTGGTCCTTTTTTAGACATAGCTTGACCTCCGATCTGCTTTTCGTGGCTTCGCTCTCCTTTCTTATGGAGTGGATCGCTCTCAGAGCAGGGCAAAATTCCCTTTTCGGAAAAAACTCTGGCGAAAGATTAGCCCGTTCCTGAAAGCTTTGATTTGTGGGCGGCGGCAACCTCAACGTATTTATCCGCCCAATACTTGATTTTCGCTTGTTCTTCAGAGCTAAGGCCTCGTTTGACCTTGGCGGGGGATCCCAAAACCATCGATCCTGAAGGAATCTTCGTATTTTGCGTGACAAGCGCGCCGGCTCCCACAATGGAACGACTCCCGATAATCGCTCCATCCATAATGGTAGCTCCCATGCCGATTAGACATTCATTCTCTATAACGCAGGCGTGGATGATGGCAGCGTGGCCTATCGTCACATCATCGCCTATTTCGACCGGATAGTCGTCGGCCAAGTGGACAATAGAGCCGTCTTGAATATTCGTCCGCTGGCCGATTTGGATGTAGTTGATATCGCCTCGCAAAACGCATCCTGGCCAGACGCTGCTTTTCTCTCCCAGTCGAACATCTCCTAGGACGGTCGCTTGAGCAGCGACATAGGCGGAATCCGGGATCCGAGGATCTCGGTTTAGAAATTTATCCAAACGTTCTTTAGTCGTCATCATACTCAAATTCCAATCGCTTTCGCGTTTTGATAAAGAATCCTGCGCGTTGTCTCATTGCCAATATCCGCATTCTGGATGTCGTTTAAATGTGTAATGAAATCAGGCTTTTTTTGCTGTTTTGGGTACGTTCGAAGCGGATAGTCTGTGCCAAATAGCAGGCGGTCCGCTCCGATCTCCTGGATCGCCTCATCGTAGATATTCGATTTGTATAACAAGGGAGCGGCAGCTGTATCCAAAAATATGTTAGGGATTTTTTTCAACTCCGAGAGTTTCATCATGCCGGCCAAGTGAGCGAAGATGAAATTTGTCTTTGGATGTTTTTGCGCCAGGTCGATTAGGCTTTCGATAGGAGTCTCAATTTTCCCTGGATAGTCGCGTGTATCCGGATCCGTTACGTGAAAATTAGCGACTGCCCCGTACTCGCTGGCAAGCTGCAGGGCTTGTTCGAGGTATTCGTTTTCGTATCCATATCCTTGTGCCGGAGGATTCAGCTCTCCAATGCCGCCAAAGCCCATTCCAAACGCGTTTTTGATCGCTTCGACGGCTTCCTTTCCGCCGTTAGCGTTAAATGGAGCGAATGCGATCAATCTGTCGGGATGGCTCTTGATCCATGCGGCTTGCCACTTGATATTCTCAATACACGTTTCACTCCTCTCCCAATACCAGCCGAGGACAATCGCTTTTTCGATTTCGGCTTCATCCATGTCACGCAGCATTGCATCGGGCGTTGCCCAGCCTTGTAGTTTCGGCCCTTGCTCCGGAGCAACGCATTTCAGCCAATAGTTTTCCTTTCTCGGCGCAGCCCAAGCTAGCGGATCTTTATAAACACTCTCTGGATACAAGTGTGTATGAACATCTATGAACATTTCAGGTTTTCTCGCATTCCATCGCCATGAAGCTCATCAGCCTCTGGCTTTTTCGATCACAAGATCCAGACTTTGGCGAACCAGATCGCCCATAGTTTCGCATTTCCTGAAGACATCGTTCTTGTAATGGGCCGATAGCTCTTCCCTAAGTTGAAGCACGTGTTCTCTAGGAGCTAACTCTTCGGATCGCATTACCCTGAGCAGAGACTTGAGCCGAAGCGATGCCACGTTTGTCCTCCTGAAGATCAAGGCCTGCTCCTCACGCTGGTATTGGTAAGCCGTTTTCGCTTCGATGTGGCGAACGCAAAACTCGACGAGAGGATTATTGCCCTTGAAGAATTGCGGCAGATAGAAATTCTTTCGCCCGTCGTAGGACTGTTGATCGAAATCCATCGCTCGGATACGAATTTGAGTGTCTTCAAAATCCGGGGTGATATCCACCACGAAATTGTAAGGCCGCATGTCGCCTAGCAGTCTCACGAAACAGCGTTCATTGAACTTGACCAGTTCTTTGGCAATACGGATGGCCTTCAATATCTTGTTGTCCATCCATTGGTCTATGAACATGTCTCCTGGCAGACCGACGATATGCTCTTCGATGAGCGTATCGTCCTGGGTCAGAAAGAACATTCGGTTTGGAGAGAGCAAATGCTCGAGTTCCAATCCGTAGATTCGCGAAGCGTCCGCCTTCTTTACGTAGAAATAATCCTGATTATCGTTACGCGAATTCACAATCCGGATACGAAAAGGTTTGGAGTTTCCAAATACGCAATAGTCAATTCGATCCACATAGAGATGTTCCATTACCGATAGCTCCCCTCCGGCTTTTAGAATAGCGTACACTTCTTTCAAGCCTCGCGAGAGGATATCCATTTCGCCGGGACTGTAGACGACCGATTCCCAAAGCGTGTCATTGCCCTCTTCGTCGTAGAGGGGCGCCGCGGCTTGAAACCCCTCCAAGTCCTGATAGCCAACCGGCAACGGATGTTCTCGGCCAAAGCTGCGTAGATAGTAGCGTAGCGGCTCGCTAATGGGGAAGGCAGGCTTGCGTGGCGTACTCGAATGCGATTTTTCAGCCTGCCGATTGAGCGGTTTCGACATGAAATTCTTAGATGGATCTTCCTTGGCCACGTGAAGGATGATTAGGCAAACGCCTGCCTTAGTCTACAATGTAATGAGTTTATAGATCGTCGTTGTAACGAGGGGATCAGGTTAGGTTCAGTCTTGATCTGCTAAAACTTTATGCTCACAAGAGGCGTCTATGGGAAAGGAAGGCTATTTTTTACGATCGGAGCGGCTCAAGTTTCGGGAACTGACGATGGAGGATGTGGATAATCTGCAACTGATTTTCGCGGATCCGATAGCCATGAAGTACTACAAGGCTACTAAGTCGATCGAGGAAACGAAGAATTGGATACAATGGAATCTCGATAGCTATGCCTCTGACGGTCACGGTCTCTGGGCGGTGCACCTGAAAGAGACGGGTGAGTTTATCGGCCAATGCGGATTGATTCCCAACAACCCAAGAGGCTATCGTGAAGATGACGTTGGCTATCTATTTGTCCGAAAATTCTGGGGACAAGGCTATGCTACCGAAGCGGCGATCCGGGTGAAGGAATACGCCTTCAGCGACTTGGGCAAAAGCACCGTGGTCGTCTACATGGCTCCCGATAATCTTCCATCCCGCAAAGTGGCTGAGCGGATAGGAGCGCAGCTGGAGTGCATAGAGCCAGGTGAAAACGTTAAATGGGGTGTGCCTACTTGCGTGTATCGCCTTAATGCTGAGTAGCCTTCCAGTTAAGATTCGCTTCGTTCCCAGGAAAATAGAAATTGTTGAGCTAGACCTGCGTATTCGCCAAAGTGGATACGACCGAAATGGGTGAGTTGCTTGGCATTCCAGTCATGCAGACCGTACCGATTTTGCAACGATTTGAGAATCCAAGTGTCGACCGGAAAGGCATCGAGCTTTTCTGCTCCGAACAGCAGGGCGCAGTCGGCTATTTTTTCTCCTACGCCAGGAAGTTGCATAAGTTCTTCCTTAGCTTCGGCATAGGGCAGCGATTCAATGGTCGACAGTCTTTCTGGGCTATCGGCCAGAATGTCTGCCGTTCTCTTAATGTTTTTAGCTCGAAAACCTAATCCCAGTTTCCGTAGTTCCGTTTCGGTGGCATTGCTCAGTCTTTGCCAGCTAGGAAGCGCGTGATAGCCTTCTACTATCTCCTCCCCATGGGTTTGGGCAAGATTTTCGCACATGATTTTTATTTGAGGGATCTGCTTGGTAGCTGAGCAAAGGAAAGCAAGCAGCGTTTCGCCGAATGGCTGTTTTAGTATGCGAAGCCCTTGAAAAGCGCTTATGCTGGTCTTCAATATTTCGTCGCTTCGCCACGGCAGCTGATCGATGATCTGCTGCCAATCCGTACCTATTTTTAGGTAATCGCCTATCTCTGCTTTGGCTTCAAGCGCTTTGGGTAAGCTTATTTGTAGTCGATCGTCTGTAGCATGCTTGAGCCGGGCTACCGTAGTCCCCCAAATCCCTTCCCAGCAGTCTTCTTCCTCCATCCATTTCCAGCGAAAAGCCTGTCCGCCATCTAAGGTCTCTTTCAGTGCCTCTCTATTAATGGGGCACTTTAGTTTGAGGTATTGCCAAGGCGTCCAATTCATAAGAAATAGGAACGCTTCATTGCTAGCGGTTGCAAGTCTCCTCAGCCAAGAGTGTCTAAAATCGCTATGCTATTAATCCACTTGGAGAAAAAAAGACGCTTCAATCGATTCGTGAAGGGCTTGTATCCGTTTTTTGAAGTCTTCAAGAAATTTAGAGACGTCGTATTTCAAAATTTCATCCAATTCAATATAGTCGAACTCGGCCCTCATACGTCCGACCGCTTTGGTTGGCGGATTGACGAATTCGTGATCCTTTATCTCGCAAATGCGTCTTAGACAGCGGTCGGCTTCGCTAATGCAGTACCGGATGGACCTTGGAAACGTATTGCTCAACAGTAAGGCTTGGAGGGTCGATTTTTCACGTTCAGCTGGATCGGCCAAATCTTTTACCCGAATGGAGTCATTGGCTGAAGCGTGGTTGGCCAGGGCTTTCCATTGGATGTTAGACACTCGATTGCGCTCCTTTGTATCGTCAGGCAGAGGACTGAAACGCTTCGCTTCCAAGAGCCTCGCAATATTGTCCGCTCTCTCGATGCTACGTCCCAGCTCGAAGAAGTTGAATTGTCTGCCGCGCGTCATTGTAGCCTCGATCATGCCGAAAATCATTTGAGCTGAGCTTCGAGCCAAGTGGATCAGATAGTCGATTTGCGATGGATCTGGATAGGTGTTTCGGTGCTCGTTGAAGGTATCGAGAAATCCTTTGAGATAGGCTTTCGCCTCTTGGGGCATATCTGATTGGGGATGGCTTGCATAGGAACTTGCGGAATTGATGCAGTTCAAAATCGAGGCAGGATTGTCCCCTTCCAGGGTTAGAAAGTGGAACACAGCCTGGTCCGTCGTCGTTTCATGAAAGAGTCGATACGAATCGATGCAGTCGAGAGCGTACAGCATAGGCTCGAAACGAGAAACGGCTGACTCGTATTCCCAAGCCTCCTCGTACTCGTTGGAAATCTGCAGGTTGTAGGCGATTACGCGAGCGATGTTTTCTACACGCTCCAAATAGCGACTGGCCAGGTAGGGAAATGCGCAGTTCTGCTTGGCCACTTCGATAGCCAAGGCTTGGGTTAGCTTGAGTTGCTCCTCGACCTCACGCATCCCCTTGTAAATCGGCGCTGGAAATGACCGCTGTTGGTTAAAAGCTAGCTACAAAGCGATAAATGGCTGATTTGGAATCAATCGATCCGAAATAGGCTTCGATTTACAGGTTTTATACTCGAATTTTACCAGACAGCGGCGCTTCGTTATCGATTTACTGCCCTTGGAGACCACAGGAAGCTTTCGGCTTGGCCTACTACCTTTCCGGTCGAGTCCAGAATTTCAATTTTCCAAGCGACGGGCATGTTGTCTTGGTCTGCCCAAAATTCGTCTGTCAAACCGATTAGCAAGTTCCTTCTGACCTTTCCTTCTAGAGGCATCGATCTCGTTTCCACCTTAGTTGTTCCTGGCTTCACATAATAAGCCTTGATGGAGTGATAGCTTTCAGGTGTATCCGAATTTTCGATGCGGAGCGAAACATAGTGCCCGTCCCGTCGAGAGTCAACTGATCGCGCAATGGTGTAGCGTCCGGGATTCTCTTTGCCTGACAAGTGTTCCGAAATTCGCTTAAATGAGTCTGCTGTTCGGTATTTTGAATACACGACTTCAATTGCCTCCAGATTCGCGACCATGAAGCCCAGCCCGAGCAGCGTTAACACAACGATGTTTTTCATATCAATATTCAGATTCGCCTACCAGCCATAAGACCGCCGTATGCGAATGGGTTCGTATAATTCATTGGGAAGCTCCTGTAGAAATCGACTTGGCGAGAGAAACATGCTGGGTCCACCTTTGGTATTCATCTTTGGAAAGGCGAGATAAAGCTCCTCGCGCGCTCGAGTGACGGCCACGTAGAACAATCGTCGCTCCTCCTCTGTGTCGCCTTCCTCGATAGCTCTTCTGATCGGGAAAAGTCCTTCGGCCAGACCGAGAAGAAAAACGATGTCATATTCAAGCCCCTTGGCTTGATGCACCGTTGTGAGGCGGATGGCGTCGTCCGAGTCTTCGATTTGCCGGTCGGAGACTTCCGAGTTGAGTAGGGTGATTTGAGCGATCAGCTCCTGCATTTCTGAAAACCGAGCGGCAAATCCCACCAGCGATTTCAGATCATCCATTCGGTTAACGTAGTTGGCGTATGCGCCCTGTAAATACTGGCTATACCAGCCATCGATTCCCATCTGTACGACTTCGTCGGGAGTACCGGATTCGTTGACTTGCTTCATGTCTCGCAAAGTCAACGCCAGAGACTCCCAATCGGCTTTCGCTGGGGCGGGGACTTTTTTCACCACAGCGTCGGCGCCCAAAGCGTCGATGAAGTCCATTTCGTTTTGCCTGGCTGTATCCACTGTCAAACTATATAGCTTCTGGGCGCTTTTTTCGCCAATCTTTGGCAGGAGGGTGGCAATCCTTGCGAAAGCCGTCGCATCGTTCGGATTAAAAACCAGTCTTAAGTGAGCAACCAGATCTTTAATGTGGGCTTGCTCGAAGAAGCGCACGCCGCTTGTAATTTGATAGGGGATACCTGCTCTGGAAAGCTCCATCTGGATGTCGAGCGCCTGGTAATGAGCTCGGTAGAGAATGGCAATCTCCTTGGCGGTTCTTCCTTCGTCTAGCAGACCTCGGATGCGAGTGATGACGAAATGAGCCTGCTCTCGCGTATCCATGGCTTGGACAACGTAGGGAGCTTGGCATGACGGGCGAAAGGCTCTCAGTTCCTTATCAAAGCCATGGCCCGCCGCTCTGTTTTTGATGACCGCATTGGCGAGGTTCAGAATCTCGGGACTACTCCGATAATTTGTCTCGATTCTTAGGATACGCGTATTCGGATGCCGATCCTGAAAGGTGATGATGTTTTCGAAATTGGCTCCTCGCCAGGAGTAAATACATTGAGCATCGTCTCCAACCGCCATGATTTGATGGCTGGGGCACATCGCGTCTACGATTTTCGCCTGCAGGATGTTGGTGTCTTGGTACTCGTCGACCAAAGTGTGCTTGAAGCGATTCTGATAGTAGGCGGCGACCTCCGGAGTGGATTCGATCAGTTTTAGCCAGTGCACGAGCAGGTCGTCGTAGTCGACCACCTTCTGTTCTTTCTTGCGAGCGTCGTAGGCTGCTGCGAATCGGTCGATCTGATCGATAAAATCCTGATGTTGCGGAAAGTAGTCCAACACAGCCCTCTCGATATTGGTCATCGTGTTTCGAGCCATGCTGATGACTGCTGAAAGAGGACCCGGCTTGGGGTGAGTCTTGTTCTTGAAGAAACCTGCTTCAATCGATTCTACCGATTGCTTCAAAATGGTTTCGGCTTCACTCGCGTCGAGAATCGTGAAGTTGGGTGGCATATTGATCGACTCGCCATGCAGTCGCAGGAGTCGATGCCCAATGCTGTGAAAAGTGCCGCCCCAAAACCGACGAGACTCAACACCCGTCAGTTCTTCCACGCGCCCCAGCATTTCCTTGGCTGCCTTGTTGGTGAAGGTAAGTAATAGAATCTCTTGTGGCGGGACGCCTTTAGAAAGCAGATAAGCCACTCGATAGGTGAGGGTGCGGGTCTTTCCACTTCCCGCGCCCGCCAAGATAAGAAGCGGTCCGGGCTCTGCCGTTACCGCCGCGAATTGCTCGTCGTTCAAATCCGCCCGATAGTCGATCGGGGGTATTTCTAGCGTTGAGCTGGCTGGCAATTCGAATTCCACGATCTGGCCAAGTGTTGAAAGGGATGCGATGAAGGCGAGCGCTAAAGTCTGAGCCCTATTTTTCTTTTCCGATTTTTCAGAAAAATGACTCCTGGCGAATCAAATCTCATTCTCCGAACGTATTGAGCAGGTATAGGTGTTATGAAAACGATAAAAGTTTTATTTGGTGTAATGGGTTTTTATGCGGGATTCGCTTCGGCGGCTCCTCTTCAGCCAACGGCGATTTTCGAGCCTCCGGCCGTGGAGAAACCCTTTTTCGTGGAGGACGAATTGATGATTCAATTTAAGGACTCTGTCTCAGAACAGGATAGGAGCGACTACCTGGCTTTGTTGGCAGATAAGGGGATAACGTCAGTGGATGAATTGTCCCAACGGACGCATTTGCTCAAGCTCGAGCCTAAGGCCCTTTTCGGCTACAGCTTTCAGACGGTTCAAGCGACGAGCGATCTGCTGGATTCCGTTAGTCCCAACGTCCTGTTCTTCATTCAGCAGCCTCCGTATTCCGTGAATCGGACGCTTAACCTTTCTTCGCGAGCATTTGTCGGAGAGGGAGAAAAATCCGGCATTGGTGGCTTCGTGGTTCCCGGGTCAGTGCCTAAGCTTGTGGTCGTTCGAGCCAGTGGTCCCAGCATGTCTGACCAGGATATCAGTGAACCGCTGGCCGACCCGTACTTGATGGTCTTCGATCGAACGCCAAACCTTGTCTTCGCCAACGACAATTGGACCGATCTGAAGGATTGGGAGAAGGCGCTCTTCAGCGATTTGATTGATGCTCCTAAGAGCGAAAAGGAGTCGGTAGTGGTTACGTACTTGGATCCTGGAACCTATGGAGCAATTGTCTTCGGGGCGGATGGAGGCCAGGGCATCGCTCTGCTGGAAGTCTATATTCAAGATTATTACATGCTAGAGCTACAGCCTGCTCAGGAATAGCAATTCTTGTAAGCATAATTACTACAAGCCTGCTTGCCACAATCTTAGGAATTGATGGCAGGCAGGCTTTTATTTTTTGCGCCATTTCTGAACAAGGCGCTCTCGTTTCTGTCTTTGCAGATAACTGTCGTTCCTGGTCCCACCAGGTTAGATTATTTCATTCAACCTGTATTAGAAATATGAATATGCGTGTGTTTTCGTGTCTTCTGGTCCTCTGCCTTTTTTTCTCCGAGTCCTTCGCCGGTAGAAAATTCGCAACCATCGTCGAGCCGTTTCCTCTTGATAGTTTTGTGCTTTTCCCACTGAGGAGTTCGGAAGAGGAAACGGAGCGACTTAATGCTTTGCTAAACCCACTGGGAATGAGATTCGAGGATAAGATCATAACTCATAGAGATTTGAACGGAGAACTGGTCGAGTTCATCTTTCCCAGGGTTATGATTGAATCTGATTTGCTCTATGGAGAAGCGTTTCAACTCCTTCAGTCTCTTAAAGGCGAATACCGGTCGCTTACTCCCGGTTTTCCTGAAAACTCGGATGAGGATGTGTTTTTCTCTTCAGGTCCAATAATCCATTCAGCTAGGACATACGTTGGCGAAAATGAGAAAGTGGCTATCCTTGGATTTAACATTCCAAGTGGTCCTCCAAGGCGTTTTGCAGTTCGCGCTCGGGGTAGTAGTTCCAACCTTGGGGTTGAAAATCTAATCGAGAACCCAGTTGTGTCTCTATACCATGCCTCAGGCGAACTGATAATCGCCAACGATAATGGAGGCGAATTAGCGGAATGGGAGAAAGGCGCCGCTCTTGTCCTTTACTACAACGATCCGCAATACAGAAAGCTGCTCCAAGATTTTTCGGAGGGAGAACCAAGCTCAGGAAAGATAGAAGAGTTCATTTCTTTACGCTCTCAGCTCTTCGAGCGTGATGTTGTGATCACGACGATTCTAGACCCCGGCAATTATGGTATTATTGTTTCCGGAAAAGATGGCGAGCAAGGCGTCGCCCTTGTCGAATACTTCATCGATTCTACGTTTACGCTTCAGATCAACGAATTCGAACGGGAAGTTGTGGTGCCTTAAGGGCTTCTAAAGCAAGACCAGCACGTCGCGATGTACGACTTCCAGGCGTTTACGGTCTGGATACATTGAATTGAGTTCATCGCCGCTTTTATGAGCGATATCCGAAATTTCATGACTTGAGAATTTCGTTTCTCCTCTAGCAATCGGTTTGTCACTCGTATCTAGAATATCGACTACATCACCTTCGTGGAAGGCCCCTGAGCATCCGGTTACACCTGCGGCCAGCAGGCTCCGCTCGTCTTGAATGATAGCCTTACAGGCTCCTTCGTCGATGCTGATGGAACCGCTAGGGCGTTGAAAATAGGCTAGCCACCGTTTTTTGGATACCATAGGCGAGTCTGACGCTTCGAATTGCGTTCCAACTTCTTCGCCGTCGAGTATCCGCAAAATAATGTCAGATTCCGCCCCTCCTGCTATGTGCGCGGAGCAGCCGCTGTTGGTCGCGAGCTTGATGGCCTGCAATTTGGAGATCATGCCGCCTACCGCTGTTGGCGAATCCGTATCTTTGGCTAAGGCTTCGATTTTCGGCGTAATCTTGGAGACGGTTGGAATTACGTTTCCGTCGCCATCCATGTCTACCAAGCCGGGCGCGGTAGAGAGAATCAACAGCTGGTCCGCTTCCGTAAGGCTGGCTACCATGGCAGCCAGGATGTCGTTGTTGCCGAACTTGATTTCAAAGGCGCTTATGCTGTCGTTTTCATTGATTACGGGAACGACCTTGTAGCTGAGCAGCTGATCAATGGTCATCTTGGCATTAACGTAGCGATTGCGAATGCGGAGACCTTCATGAGTTAGCAGAATCTGGCCGGCCAATAGATCATGTGGTTGTAGGCCGTCTTGCCAGCATTGGATCAGACGACTTTGGCCAATGGCAGCGCAGGCTTGCTGTTTGGCTAGGGACTGGGGACGCGACTTCAACCCGAGAGCTCCCATGCCCATGCCAATGGCGCCCGAGCTAACCACCAGAACTTCTATATTCCGTTTTCGAACCTCGGCAATTTGCCCGCAGATCTGGCCAATCCTTTCAGTATCGATTTCTCCAATACCTTTGGTCAGAATACCAGTGCCGAGCTTGATGACGATGCGTTTCACGAGATTAGGTTGTTTGGCGGTAGGGTTTAGGTCGATAGGACTGGCTTGTGAAGCAAAAAGGCTGCAGGAGCTAAAAGCCTACAGCCCAGAAAGCTAAACGCCTATTTTCAACAAGAAGGCGCTAGACCGTTAGCAAGTCCTTCTCCTTGGCCGCCAGCAGGCTTTCGATTTCCTTTACCGCAGCGTCCGTCTTGTTTTGGATTTCCTTTTCGTTACGCTTGAGATCGTCCTCGGTGATCTCGCTATCCTTTTGCAGCTTCTTCATGGCGTCCATGGCATCGTGACGCCCTTTCCTGACACCCACTTTGGCTTCTTCGGCATATTTATGGGCAAGCTTGGCCAGTTCTTGGCGTCTTTCACGCGTAAGTTCTGGTAGTGGCAATCTAACTACTTCGCCGACGATAACGGGGTTAATTCCAAGATTGGCGGATTGGATCGCTTTCTCGACGGCCTTCAACACCGTTTTATCCCAAGGCTGAACGGCGATGGTGCGAGCGTCTGGCGTGGAGATGGCTGACAGTTCCTTCAAGGCCATCATGCCGCCGTAGGCTTCTACCATTACGTCTTCCACCATGGATGGGCTGGCCTTGCCTGTGTTTACAGTGGCGAACTCGTGGATGGCGTGATCAATCGCCTTTTGGGTCTGCTCGTCCATGTGATCGAATATAGCGTCTTCGTCCATGATGTTGTCTCCTTGAGATTAATGTGTTTCGTTTATAAATACGCTTAGCTTACGAGCGTGCCCACCGATTCGCCGAGAATCGCCCGCTTAATGCAGTCCTCGTCGTAGAGGTTGAAAACCAGGATAGGCACTTCGTTATCCATGCAAAGCGAAAAGGCGGTCGAATCGAGAATGTTTAGACGCTGCCGGATGGCGTCCATATATGAGATCTGGTCGTATTTAACCGCATCGTCGTGCTTCATGGGGTCCTTGTCGTAAATGCCATCCACTTTAGTGGCCTTCATGATGATCTCCGCTTGGACTTCGTTCGCTCTCAAAGCGGCCGTCGTGTCGGTCGAGAAATAGGGGTTTCCGGTGCCCGCCACGAAGATGACCACGCGGCCTTTTTCAAGATGCCTGATCGCTCGCCGCAAGATAAAGGGCTCCGCGACCTGATTCATGGGAATCGAGGTTTGGACTCGAGTATACACTCCCATTTTCTCCAAACACTCCATGAAGGCCAGGCCGTTGATGACCGTTGCCAGCATGCCCATGTAGTCGCCCGTCGTGCGATCGACGCCTTGCTGCGTTGAGCCCGTCAGACCTCGAAAGATGTTGCCGCCGCCAATGACGATGCAGACTTCGGTTCCTAGAGCTTGGATATCTTTTACTTGCTGGCAGATTTTCTGCAGGGTGTCCCAGTCGATGGGATCGCCCGTTTCCGAGGAGCGAAGTACTTCGCCGCTCAGCTTCAGTATCACTCGTTTATATTTCGGCTTCCCGGGGTTGTTTGCATCGGAGGACATTAAAAACTCGTTAAGTCATAGGCAGTTGTGGTCGTCAATCCTGCGTTTGCAAGGGCGAGCGATTTCAGCGCTTGACGCCTGTAGGGGAAGCAAGCAATTTATGCGGCCTTCGGAAGCCTGGTGGTGTAATGGTAGCACAAATGGTTTTGGTCCATTCAGTTGGGGTTCGAATCCCTACCGGGCTGCCAATGAATTTTTGAAGGGTGAAGAGTGAGTATTGAGGGATGCTCACGTAACGTATTCAGATGTAGGGATGAGAACCCCGAGAGGTTCGACGTAGCGAGCTTGTGAGCGAAGATGGGCAATGCGTACCGAGGCAAAGCCGACACCTCAACAAACAAAGTGAGAATAATAGCATTGGGACGAAGTCCTGAGCGAAGCGAATCAATCCCTACCGGGCTGCCATCCTTCGCATGAAGCTTCGGATGACACGGCCATTTTGTTTTGGCCTGGGTGACATCTGAGTGAGATTGTATTTTTAGGGCGAAGGATGCCCTTCGAAGCTTGAAAAGCGGAGTAGGGCCTGCGTTATTTTAAACGATGTACTACGTTTATCGAATCCAAAGCGTTGGACATCTTGATCAATCCTACACGGGCTTCACTTCAGATCTGAAACAACGTATCCAATCCCATAATCAAGGGAGTAACAGATCGACTGCTCCTTTCCGACCCTGGAAACTTGTGTTCTATTCTGCATTTAATAGTAAGGAGCTTGCGCTTGCTTTTGAAAGGTATCTTAAGACGGGTTCGGGAAAGGCTTTTGGAGATAAACGACTTTGGCAATTTCTAGTCTTTTATATCCATTATTTAGATACATTTCTCTCCATCAATCCAGCACTAGTTTATTTTCTAAATGATTGATTTCCTGTGGTCATATCCTATGCTTGGTCTTTCTCGACACAGGAGAATTCGATTTGAAGAAGTCCCGCCTCTATCTGCTACTCTCGATCGCCTCCGTTTGTTTCCTAGGGATGCTGACGGCGATATTGGTTTCGCTGTATTCTGGCGATGCCATAGCTGCAGGCATTCGCACGATGGGGCCTCGGCTTACTGGATCGGAGGTTACTCTTCGAGACGCAAAGCTGTCGGTTTTCAAAGGTCGCGCTTCCTTGCATGGATTGATTATCGGGAACCCTGAGGATTTTAAATCGGAATACGCCTTTGCCGTCGATTTGATAGAAATCGAGTTGGAGCCCTTGTCCCTTTTTTCGGATACTATAAAAATAAAGTCCATCGCCGTTCTTGCTCCTGAGATCAACTACGAGATGGGTTTTAAAGGGGTGAACTTTAAGCGGATTCAGAAAAATATCGATGCCTATCTGGGCACTGAGGAGGAGGAAACGGAAGCCGAGTCGGCTGGGCTCAAGGTGATCATTGAAGACTTTGTAGTTCACGACGGCAAGGTCATGGTAACTTCGCCAATGACGAACGGCAAGGGAGCCGGCATTTCCCTACCGACTTTCAGGCTGCAGAATATCGGGGCCGAAGATTCCGGAGCTTCGATTCAGGAAGTAGTTGGCGAGTTTTTCGCCGCTCTGACCGCTTCGATTGCCAAAGCGGTCAAGGCTTCGGGCAATGTGCTTTCCAGAATCTTCTCCTAGTCTACTGGACTGGGATGGAGTTGATTCGATATCGAATCAAAGAGCGTTCTCTATTTCGGCAAGCAGCATGCGAGACATGTTCTCGTCCCCAAAGGAGCCTACTCGAATTTCAACGGAGGTGATTTTGCGAGTGATCTTGGTTAGCGTGACCACTACCTTTCGGTCTTTGCTGTCGCGAAACAGAACTTCGCCGCTAATGGCGTCCGACGATTCCGATATGCGGTTCAGTTCTAGTTTTTTCCCGGCCTCGTTTGTGGCGGATAGGCTTTTCTTCAAAGAGGCGTCCAGATTGCCCTCAAGGCTTCCCTTCAAGTAGGCGATGCCTGCCGCTCCGGCCGCCCCGGCCGCTAAAACGACGCAGCCTGTATTAAAAGTCAGCAAGAGTGAAGAGATTAGCAATGTGGCTGCGAAGTGAATAGATTTTTTGGAGAAAATAGAAGATTTCGAAGACATTTACGAATTGTCTATATAAGCTGCGTTTCGAGTTCAATAGCGAATGGCAGATATAGATTCAAATCCTGTTTTTGAAGCTAGCTTCTAGAGAAAAAGATTGAAACTTCAGGGCCTGGAAAGTGTACAAGAGTCCCATGGGTTTCGGGCGACGTTGCATTAGCTTGGTTTTGACGCTCCTGCTTGTGTCCGCTGCTTTCGGAAGCGAACTCTTTCTCTCGATTCCTCGCGAAAGAATATCGGATATCATTTTTCGGATGTACAATCTGGACCCTAGCGTAGAGTCCGATGTTAAAGATCTGATAAGCGCGTATCCAGATTCTCCTGTCGGTCCACTTCTTGAATCGGGCAGGCTTTTCATGCTGCAAAACTACGCGATGGTTGATCCCGCTTTGCGAGAAGCTTTCGAAAATCATACGAAGGAGGCCCTGAAAACCGCGAAATCGAGTTTCCGAGAAAATCGCGAGAGTCCGGAAGCCCGTTATTGCCTAGGTATGCTAGAACTAGGAATTGCTCGTTATCACATCGATCGCAGACATTGGTTCCGAGCTCTGTTCAAAGCGAAATCCGGTTTGAGGCATTTGAGAAAGATACTTGAAACGTATCCGGATTTCCACGATGCCAAACTTGCCTTTGGAATGGCGAATTGCTACTTGGATGACGCTCCTTCCTATCTTAGGCCATTCGCCATGCTTTTCGGTTTCAAGGGCGATATGGAGACGGGTTTGATCCAGCTCGATGAAGTTAAGAAAAACGGATTGTTTCTTACCCTAGAGAGTTCGGCTAATCTAGCGGAGATCCATTGGTTCTTGCGTGAAGATCGAGCGGCAGCTCGACGCGAATTAGAATTTCTGATACAGGAATGTCCAGATAATGTAATGTTCTTGAGGATGATTGGGGTATTGGAAAGGGCGGAGAAGCGAAACGATGTAGCCCATGAGTATTTCAAGAAGGCGCTTTCCAAACCGCAAATAGACCAGTTTCAACGACTGAGAACCGAATTGCTTTTGAAAACTGGCGAAATTCACCATGGCAATGGCGACTTCGATTCCGCGCTTCAGTACGCTAATCGCGCTATTCAATCATCTGAAGATGGAAGGACTCTCAGGTGGATTCGATCGTGGGCTTTTCTGCTTAGGGCGGCTTCTCTCCACGGAGCTGGACGACTGGAGGAAGCGAGAACCGCTTATCTGGAGATCAAGGAAAGTGAAAACTCTAGCGCTTTTAAACGGGCGCAAACCGAGATCGAGAAGCTCGACGCTTGAATCAGCGACGGCTAATGATGGTGGAGATGGGCCTTTTCGTGAGCAATTTTCGGTTCTAGATGCGTCGATACTTCAATCGGCATGGAAATAGCCGAATGTAACCGCTCTTCAACTACAGTCGCGATCCGGTGAGCCTCTTGAATCGTCATGTCGTCGTCGAAGAGCAGGTGCGTTTCGATTCGATAGCCGTTGCCGTCATTCAGATGGCGTACCTGATGATAGCGTATCTCGAATTCCTCGGCAGCTTGTTCTAGCGTCTTTTCTATCGTTTTGGAAATCTCCGGGTCGGCCGCATCGAGCAGACCGGATACGCTGCGTCGCATGAGACCCAGCCCCGATATGAGAATGTTAACTGCGACGATGATGGCGCAAATCGGGTCGAACGGAAGCCATCCGGTCCACCAGGTCAAGGCCACGCCGACTAGCACTCCCAAGCTGGTCCAAGCATCGGTGAGGACATGTTTGCCATTCGCTTCAAGAATGAGAGAACTGCGTTTCTTGCCCACCCAAACCAAATACGCTCCGAGAGCTCCATTTATCAGGAGCGCTAGCAAGGTGAGCAGCAACCCCCAATCCAGGTGCTGGATTTCAATTCCGGAAATCCAATCCGTAATCGCTTCGTAGAGAATGAAAAGAGCGGCGATGACAATCATCCCGCCCTCGAATCCTGCAGACACAAAACTGATCTTGCTAAAACCATAGCGATGGTCTTCGTCTGCAGGTCGGCTGGCCAAACGCAGACTGTATGCGGCGAAAGCCACTGCGATGACGTGCACGACTGATTCGGCGGCATCGCTCAGGATCGCGGACGACCCGGTCATTCCGTAGGCAGTCGTCTTAATGGCCAGCATTGAGAGCCCCACCCAGAGCGACAGGCTCATGGCGAATCGCTTCTGTTTCTCCTCTTGAGACTCTGCGCTCATTCCGTTGCTGATGCTATCCAGCATCCCAATCTTGGCAAACGTATTTAGCCCTTCCTACCAGGCTTTCTGAGTAGTGTTCCGGCGCGACTAAAGTGGATTAACTCAGGGCTAATTCTCCCAATCGGTAGGAATAGACGCTTTTGCCTAAGATTTTCCTTGGGAAAGCTGAATTTTTAGCCGTGTCGCCCGATAGTTAGGCGGAGTGCCTGTAGACATTTTGTACAACTCGTCTTCTTATGAAAAAAGCCTTTGTTTTCACGTTCTCTAGCCTGGCCATTTTTGGTCTTTTTCTGTTTTCTCCTCAGCCCGTTAGCGAACCTAAGAGTTTGTCGAATCAAAGTGCGGACCCTAAGGAAATAAGCTCCGAACTGAACTCCTCAGTGGTTGCTCAGCAAGTCTCCCAAATGGTAGGAAAGACCAAGCCTAGCGCTTCCGCCAGAGTTCAGCTTCCTGCAGGAGAATCAATTTTATCCAACGAATCCGAGACCAGGCTTTCCGCAATCGGGAGATGGACGGGAGCTCCTGTTCTTGAATCGCGAGTCGTCAAGAGTCGTCACAAAGGTTTCAATCGTCGCGTCGAAGTGGTTAAGCATCCTGAGGTCGCTCATCCAATTCGTGTTGAAGCTCTGGTAAGCGATAGCGGCGACGAGTCAGTCATTCTCCAGGAATCCGCCGCCCAACACGTTATCATAAAAGTTAAGGAGGGTATCCATGAAGAGGAGCTTGCTGGATTTTTGGCCGAATTCGAAATGAAGCTTGGCAGACAGGTGTCTAAGTATGGTCTGTATCTCGTCGAAACAGAACAGGCGAAAATTGACTCGACGCCAGAGGCTCTTCATCGTCTAAACGATCTAGCAACGTCGCATTTTATCGAATACACGACTTTGGATTTTCTTAGACATCCCGCCATTGTACCCA
The DNA here is from genome assembly GCA_028284385.1 of Opitutaceae bacterium. Lineage (GTDB taxonomy): Bacteria > Verrucomicrobiota > Verrucomicrobiia > Opitutales > Opitutaceae > JANQRT01. Next base: position 85,342 of record JANQRT010000054.1, read on the forward strand.
ATGACCCGAAGTTTGGTGAAAGCGATATGTGGGGTTTGGATAATCCTGGTCTCGAAGAAGGTTCGGCAGCAGATGCGGATATAGATGCTCCAGAGGGTTGGGATATTAGAACCGATGCTTCGAACATCGTCGTCGCAGTCACTGATACGGGAGTTCGATACACGCACGAGGATCTTGTGGCCAACATGTGGACTAATCCAGGAGAGATTGCAGACAATGGCATCGATGATGATGGTAATGGATACATAGATGATATCCACGGTGTGGATACCCTCTTTGCGGCTGATGGAGCTGAGGCGGGCGATCCCAACGATGATGACGGGCACGGCACTCATGTTGCTGGAACGATTGGAGCGACTGGCGATAACAATCTTGGCGTCACGGGAGTTGCTTGGAAGGTCCAGCTTATGGCTGTGAAGTCGCTTGGACCTCTTGGGGGTTTTGATTCGAATTTGATAGAAGGCATTGACTATGCGGTCGACAATGGGGCCGACATTATCAATGCGAGCTGGGGTAGCCCAAGTTTTACCCAAGCGGTATACGATTCAATCAAGCGCGCTCAAGATGCTGGCATTCCTTTTGTCGCCGCTGCGGGTAATGAAGGACTGGAGCTGGGCTTCGATAATCTAACATCGTATCCAGCGGATTATGACTTGCCCAACATTCTTTCGGTAGCGAATCATAACAATGCGGACCGACTGGACGGATCCTCGAATTATTCGAAAGAGCGAGTCGATATTGCGGCTCCAGGTACGAATATTCTATCGACTGGAATCGAATCCGATTCGGATTACGTCTCTCTCACGGGAACCTCAATGGCAGCTCCTCACGTCAGCGGTATACTGGCTCTAGTAAAAGCTCAGTATCCGACCGATGGTTACCTGGAACTAATTGAACGTGTCATGCAAGGTGGCGAATCCTCTCTAGTCGGCTCTTTTCAAGTAAGATCGAACGCGCGAGCCAATCTGGAAGGAGCCTTGGAAGCGCGGACTCTTCGTCCTAATTCGCCATACCAAACTCAGCTCAATACGGTTTATGGGAAAGCGATTGTGAGTTGGCAGCATACCTGGGACGAAGCGTTTTCCGGTTTCAGGGTTTTGCGGAGCGCTGGAGGATTGGGATTCCAAATTATTGGAGAAGTTTCCCCTACCACTCTTCGTTTTGAGGACCAGCCTACTGATCTGAATCAAACTTATACATACAAGGTCGTCGCGTTTAGCGAAGCGGGAGAATCATTTTCTTCGCCTTCGCTCAGTTTGTCCGGTCTTGCTGACGCAGGTTCAGAATTTGTTACAGGATCGCTGCGTGAACTATTTTACTACGATTATGGTTCGTTTGGCACCGCCCTGGATTCTCAAGACGAATTGCTAGCGGTTTCGGCTTATCAAGACTGGGATAATGGTCCTGAAGCAGGATCGGTCATCATATATGACAGATTTAACAATGGCCAGTGGGCTCTTCGTCAAAAGCTCCTGGCTTCTGATGGAGGCGCCTATCACCATTTTGGGAACGCTTTGAGTCTCGATGGAAATACCCTCGCCATTGGAGCCTTCCATCATGATGGCGTAGCCTTGGATACCGGCGCCGTCTACCTATTTGAACGAAATGCGGATGGCGTTTGGCTGGAGACTCAGAAAATCACAGCTTCCGATGCGACTGAGCATGATAGATTTGGATACACCCTGAGCCTTAACGGAAATTCGTTGGCTGTAACCGCTCGCGACGATGCCGAAAACGGGGTGGCTTCCGGTTCCGTATATTTATACACTCGCGATGTAAATGGAGTTTGGGGAAATGAAACGAAAATCGTTCCCAGCGATGGCGCGGTCAGGCAATATTTCGGATGGAGTGTCTCCTTAGATGGAGATCGTGTTGCGATTGGAGCCCGAGGGGATGCGACCAATGGAAGGTATGCGGGAGCGGTTTATCTCTACACTAGACCGGCTGGCACTAATAGTTGGAATTTGGAGACGAAGCTGATGGCTTCAAACGGAAGCAAATACGATCACTTCGGGCATGCCGTTTCGCTTAAAGGAGATCGTCTTGTAGTTGGGGCTCCTAATCATGACATCAATGGAATGATCAACTCGGGTTCTGCATTTGCGTATGTATTGAATCAAGGCATTTGGGGTGGCGAGCAGCTTTTGAGCGCTGGCGACTTGAGTCGGTTCTATCATTTTGGATACAGCATGGATATTTCGGAAGGGCGCGTTCTCGTTGGATCTAATGATCTCAGTTTCTGGGAGGGCGGATCTTACCTTTATACCATAGATGCTGAACAGGGATGGACTCATAGTCCGCAAAAGTTCGCTCTGCCATTATTAGATGCCGAGGGCGAATCGTCATCCTACTTTGTTCCAGGTCTTGGATCGAGTCTGAGCCTGGATGAGAATTACGTCATCATGGGCTCCGCTTACGAGGACAGCATTTTTACGAGCGTTCAATAAGCTGTCCCGCGCTTCTAAAGCTAAAGCGTATCCACAAATTCAGCGATTCGTTGCAAGGCTCTCCTAATGTGAGGGCGAGAGGTTGCGTAGGTAAATCTCAAATACCCTTCACCGTTTGGACCGAAGTCCGTTCCAGCAAGACAGGCAACGCCTGCCTCCTCTAGCAGCCTCGACGCCAGTTCTTTGGAAGAAATTCCCAGTTCCTTGACATTGGGAAAGGCGTAGAAAGCCCCATCGGGCTTCTGGCAATGGAACCCTGGAATCGCATTAAGTCCTTTCGAAATCAAGTCACGGCGTTTTCGGTATTCATCAACAACGTCGGCGATTTCGACCTCGCAATTTCTGAGTGCCGCAATGCCTGCTTTCTGGGTGAAGCCGGCCGTACAACCTACTGCGTGCATCAGCAGTAGTGAGACCTTCTCTGCCAGAGCAGCGGGCATGATGGCATAGCCCAATCTCCAGCCCGTCATGGCGTACGTTTTGGAGAAGCCATCCACGATGATGGCTCGATCTCGCATTCCATCCATCGTGCCTATGCTTGCCGGAAACGCTCCATCGTATACAAGTCTTGAATAAATCTCGTCGCTCATGACCCAGAAATCGTGTTTTGCGGCAAGTTCCGCCAGCCGCTTTAGATCTTCGATGCGAGCGATCCCTCCAGTTGGGTTCGAGGGAGAGTTGATTATGCAGAGGCAGGTCTTGGGCGTGATCAGTTTTTCGAGTTCATCCAGATCGAAGGCGAAGCCGTTTTTCTCAACCAGAGGCACTGGCACCGGAATCCCGTTGGCCAGTTCAATAGCCATTCGATAGGTGGGAAATCCAGGATCTGGATACAAGACTTCGTCACCAGGATTGATTAAAGCCAATAGCGGAAAGATTATTCCTGGTTTTGCTCCGGGACCTACCACTACATTTTCTGGCAAGACTAGATGGCCTCTAGATTCAGCCTGGCGAGCGATCTCTTCTCTAAGGTCGGCGTATCCAGCCGATGGATTATATTTGGTGAATCCTTGGTCGATAGCGTCTTTCCCAGCTTCCCGAATCGATTCGAAAGTCTCGAAATCCGGTTGACCGATTTCCATGTGGATGATGTCTCGACCTTCGCTCTCCAGCGCCTGAGCTTTGGCCATGACGGCGTAGGCCCCTTCCGCTTGAATGTTTTCTATCCTTTCGGAAAACGTATCCATAAAATTTTGTCCTTTGCTCGCAAATTTTTATGTAGGAAGCAAACCCAACCTTGGAATCTATCTAGATTGTTTCCGTCGCTCCCCTGGAATGCTGCCAAAGTTTTCCGGGCTAAAATAAAAAAACTCGCATTACTGCGAGTTTACCTGACTTGAATCTAACTTACGGAGTCTAGCTTAAAACTTAAGCGTAACAGTATCCAGCTTCAGTCCCCATCTCGAATCCTCTTCTAGCAGATTCGACTCGATCGCCATTGACGTGATGCGATCAAGGGGAGTTCTTTTGCCGACGCTCATGCTGTCGTAGCCGTAAGCGTAGCCCTTGTCGCTAAGCGGGTGTTGATATTTACTGAGCAGCAAGCCCGTGTAATCGATATAATCGTTCGATGCCGTAGCGGTTTGAATATCGAAATCCACAAACGAGACAGTTGATTCTGTATTCCAAGTCTCCTCTGGGATGGGAGCAGCAAAATCTTTTTCTACTTCCGTCGAGGCCAATAGCGCGTCTTCACGTTGAACCGGAATTTCGTCTTTCTGACTGATTGAGCCAATCGGCTCCTCCTTTGAGGCGACCTCGAAAACGGGTTGATCTAGTGATCCGCCAACGGTCTCGAATTCCTTGAAAGTCTGCTTTGCCGATTCAATCAAAACGGGACTGGCGGAAGGTGTTGCCGAAACGAGTTCGCCCTCTTCGGAAATCGATGCCGTGTTTAGGGAGCTTATACTAAAATTGGTGATGAGTATAAGCCCTAGCGTTCCAGTCGATGCCGTTGCGGCAATGATTGCGGTGGTGCGTTTGAAGCGAGCCCAGAAGCCAATTTCCATCTCGAGATCTTCAACTGGCTGCTTTTGCAGCAAGCGTCTTTCCTTGCGTTGGAGATCTCTTTCGAACTTTTCCCAAAACCCGTCAGACGGCTTCCCTAGCCTCTTGGCCTTGAGAAGATCTTCTAGCGAGATTTTACCTCGGGATTTTGGCATCGGTTGATTAGACAAGCGTCAGCCGAAAGCATTCAAAATTTTTCTTAAATTTTTGTAATAAATTAGGCCGTCTTGGCTGTCTGGAGCTAGCAGCATGAAAGCAAACCCAGCCCAAAGTTTCACTGATTTCTGTTACTAATTGGATAACAAAAGGTTACGTTGATCAATCGTTTGCCTGCTCGCATTTCTCTTTCAGCGCGGCGTTGATGAAAGGCAGCTCCTTGCGTCTTATAAGTAGGATCGAGATGCAGGAGGCCAAGGTGATGAAGGCCATGATACCCAACTGTAAATGCGAGCCTTCCCATCCGATCTTGGTGAAGTGGCCAATGATGGCTCCGGTCATTAGGCCGGCTCCCAGCAAGGCGCCATAGGCTATGCTGTTTGGTATGAGCAATAGAATACAGGCGATGAGTTCCAGAGTTCCGATCACGTATTGGCCGCCAGGCATATTCAGTTTTTCTTCGAAAATGACTATGGTTTCCGGGTGGCCTGTGAACTTGAAGAACAAGGTTTGTCCCATGATGACCACCGCGATTAATTGGGCGATCCACGAAAAAATGTAGGCTTTGTTTTTCATAAAGGAATATCAGGTTGAAGCTAATTGGCGTTAATGAAGGGATGCAAAGTTGATTCGCTTGGAACATACAGGTGGTCGAAAGTCAGCTCTTTGACTGATCGACAGCCAGCCGAGGCGAGGAGCTCCTCGAGATCGTGTTCCAGATTGTGAACATAGTTCGCGATTCTAGGAGCTTTGGCGTCTATATTTATTCCATGCTGCAAAGCGGGATCGTGGGTCGTTATTCCGACAGGACAGGTGTTGTTTCCGCACTGCAAAGCTTGAATGCAGCCCAAAGATAGCATGAAGCCTCTGGCCGAGTATATGGCGTCCGCTCCCAAGCAGAATGCGACCATTTGCCTGCCTGGAGCGACGAGTTTACCTGAAGCCATCAGTTTCAACCGATCGCGGACGCCGTTTTTGGTTAGGATATCATTTACCGACTTCAAAGCGGGGAAGAGCGGCATTCCAACACGGTCGATAAAAGCTTTAGGAGCCGCTCCTGTTCCTCCCTCGGCTCCGTCAACCGTAATCCAGTCAGGAAAGACATCCTGCCGCTTCATTTCCACAACCAGCTCCTCAAATTGCTGGGGTCTTCCGACGCAGAGCTTTATGCCGACGGGAAGTTCTGTGACGTCCTGCACATGCTTGATGAAGGCGACTGTATTCTCAATATCGGTACATTCGGCATGGGAGGAAGGAGAAACGACATCCCTGTCCTTGGGCACGCCTCGGAGTTCCGCTATTTCGTCGGTTATCTTCTCTTTTGGCAAAAGACCTCCCTTGCCAGGTTTAGCTCCCTGAGAGAACTTGATCTCCACCATTTTGATGGATTCCTTTCCAGCAAGCTCCTTCAGTTTGTCGTCGTTTAGCGTTCCATCTTCATTGCGAACGCCGAATTTAGCCGTGCCCATTTGGAAAATCAGATCGCATCCTTCGTCGAGATGATATTTTGGATACCCTCCCTCGCCAGTATTCATGGGAATGCCCGCCATCTTAGCTCCGCGAGCAAACGACCTTACCGCTTTCTCGCCCAAGGCTCCATAGCTCATAGCGCTGATGACGAACGGCTTGTTGATCGTATAGGTTTTTGTGATACCGCGCTCCTCGCCAAAAGTAAGGCGGTAAGGGACAAGCTTGTCTTTCCCTATGGGAAACATCGAGTGGCGAATTTTGATCTCGCTTGAATCAAACTCGAATTGCGAACCAAAGGAGGAAGCGGAATCGATGTTTTGAGCTTTGCGATAGACTTCCGCTCGCTCGGTTCGGTTAAAAGGCTTTTCTTCGGTGTCATTGGCAAACAAATACTGCCTCAGCTCTGGACCAATACTTTCCAGCATATAGCGGCCTTGGCCTAGGATCCCGAAATTGCGCAGCACGGAGTGGCTGGATTGGACATGCAGGTAAAACAGATTGATTACGGTTAGGAAGAGAAAGGTTACCGTAAGGAAATGGAAGTAGAATGAGAACCTGAATCCTGCCAGAAAGAAGAGAACCGCTAGGATGGGTATGGCCAAATTTGTGAATTTAGCGAGCTTGTGTAGGTCGATGCTAAGTTTTCCTATCATGTTAATGAGGCTTTGTGTTTAATTGGTTCAGTTGAGGTAGCCGTACACCACGAGAGCCGAGCCCAGGCATATGCCCAGAACGAACGAAGTGTAGGAGATCCTCAACCAACGAAATTTTGGCTTTAGAATGTCATTACTTATATGATACAAATCTCTAGCGACTTCCTTCGAGAGTTTGCGAGTGTCGTCCAGAATTTCGGCAATTGCCGAAAGATACTCCGATTCCTCGAACTTGCTGATCCCTGAGAAGTGGAGAAGATTGTGGCGCTCGTGCTTATCTAGGTGCTTAGGTTTCTTTGGAGCCAGACATTGAACGGCGGCAATAATAGTCGCCACGGCGCCTACGCCAAATACGATTACCCCTAGTTGACATTCTGGAGTGTTAATCCTGGTGAGAGCGAAAGGCATGAGCACCGAACTCATGGCAAGCAACCCTTGCGCTCTACGATCCGCCATGGCGATGTATTGTATGTGTTTATTTTCTATGCTGGCCATGACAGCCGCTCTGGCGATGGCCTGGAATTGGCTGGTAGTATCTGGACTGGCTGTCATGGGAGGAAAGTTGTCGGCAAGGGACGGAGCAATGTGACTCCAGATTGATATTGCTTCAAGACAATTGCTGAAGGCGTCTCTAATTCTTAACAGAGTGTGAAGCGGCTAGGAATTCTAGCGATGGTTTTTCCGCCTTGCTAGCCGGTGATTTAAACATCGATCGGTGATTGAAAATCGAATACGATTTCTTACATCCTTAAGGAGGTGCCGATTTTAATTTCATTGCTAGAGGAAGGCTTTTCATTTCCGGGGAGGTTGTTGAGAGAAACGGATCGATTCCAAGGGCGATTGCAGAAAAACTTTCCGCTTAAATTCGCATCTCGGCGGCGACTGAAATTCAGCGCAGAATGTAGTTATTTTTAAACTACTCGCTATCTGTTTTCGAATCTCTTCAGGGAATTGATCGCCTCGGCTCTAAAATCCTGGATTTTCGACTCGACGAACTCTTCGAGAGACAGGATATCGGAATCGAAAAGCGGCGATAGGTCCATCGCGAAGGTCACGCTATCGGATCTGTCGATCTGGTGGGAGTCGTAGAAGGTAGCGTTGGCTCGCCTTCTGCCAAGCGTCGCCAGGTCGTAGCGTTTACCCCCGGCAATTTGGGTATCGAACACCTCCAGAAGGGAGGCTGCCAATTCTTCGTGGCCGCTCACATCGAGACAGATTTTCTGCTCGTCGGATAGCCAATCCAAGTCGCGCCATACTTCGCAGCCGTAGACTTTCGCTGGCCTTGCTCCGGGATCTAGCGCTCGAATCGCCTCAACGCATTTTACCAGGCTCGCAATGTGCGTTTCATGTTTGTCGGCGGGATTATGCAGGTACAGTACTTCCGGCCGAGCCGCCTCCAGAATCCGCTTCAGATCTTCGATGGGCGACCTGCTTTCCCTGCTCTTGATCTCGGAAGAATCGTATCCGAGCTGAAGTTGGGCAGAGTATTTGCCTAAGTCCGCCGCCGCTCTTTGTTCCAGCCGACGGGCTTCTAGCATTTCTTCGTCAGAAAAACTTGAATACGGACCCGAACGAGCGCTTCCCGAACCATTGGTGACCGTTACTCCGGTGAACCATTCATCATTCTGATCGTAGCAACGAATAATCCCGTGAAAGGCGAATACTTCCAGATCGTCTTGATGAGCTCCAATACCCATGCAAGTCGTTCTTCGGAGCGCTTCTTCAATCGAAATTCCGTCTGGCACATATAGGTCCGCCTGTGAATGATTCAATTGCATCTTAATTGCTCATGTATCCAGACGGTAAATGCGCTTGGCATTCTGATGAAAAAACTTTTCCGATGCCCTTTGGTTGTCTCCCAGGAAATGCTGATACAAGCCAAGATTAGTCTCGTAGCTGCCCGCCATGGAAATGGGAGGCCAGTTGCTTCCGTAAATGACGCGGTCTTCTCCGAACGCCTTGAAAAGAAATTCGAGTATGGGTTGGTAGAATTCGGGATCCCTGGAGGGCGGGCGCATTTTGGCGAATTCAATAAGAGAGGTGAGCTTGCAGGCCGTGTTGGGCAAGGCGGCAAATCGTTCGATCCATTCGCGCCATTCGCCTCGCGGTTTTTCGCCATCGATTTCCGCGTGTCCGAAGTGATCGAGGATGCAAGATGTTTCCTGCATCTCGCTTGCTAGGCTGGTGTATTCTCTGAGCTTTTTCAGAGAGATCGCTCCGAGCTCGAAGGTCAGTTTATGAGCTACCAAGGCTTCCAGGCGTCTGCGTAAATCGCTGCTCGTCAGATCGTAGTCAATAATAGGTCTAAGACGAATTCCCTTGAGTTTCGGATGGCTGGCAAAGGCCTCGAGTCGCTGCTCGAAGCCTTCTTCTCCTGGCTGTAAGTTGGCGACCACTCCTAATATGAAAGGATCATTCTTGGCTAGCTCCAGCGTCCACTCGTCGTCTATTTCTCTTGGGCTGGCTTCGACTACGATCACGCCTTCGATTGTCAATGGTTTGGCATATTCCTTGAAATGCTCTTGGAAGGATTTTTTGTAGATCGAGCTCTCTTTCGGTGGCCAGGGGATGCCTTCGGGTCGAGAAGGATCGTATAGGTGGATATGGCTGTCGATAAAAGGCATATGGAGGCCGCGATGCCGGAGAATGGGACGCATTGAAAACAGTTAGCTTTGGGCGGCAACAAGATTCTTGTCGACCTACCGCCTCTCGTTATCGATTTCAATGTATGGCCACCTTCATGACGCGAAGCTGGACATCCGTTAACTTTGCTCCAACGTTTAACCAATACATGATTCTGGTCTGCCAATCGATTCCTCATGCAACGCTATAAGCTGGGATGGACGGTAGGATATACTCGCGACCCCAGCGAGCCTCCCGAAAGGTTTGTAGCTGCCTCCGTTCCGGGAGCCGCTCAACTCGATTGGGCGAATGCGGAAGGATGGCCGGATTATTGGCGAGGCGAAAACTGCATGCAGTTCGAGTCGATGGAATCCGTGTATTGGGTTTATGAATCCAAAATCAGCAAGCCTGAGCTCGCGGATGGGCAGCGACTTTATTTCGTGTGCGAAGGCGTGGATTATCAGTTTCTCATTCGCCTGAACAAAAAGACGCTTCACGGTCAGGAAGGCATGTTCACTCCGTGCTCATTCGATATCACGGACGACGTCACGGACGGGGATACTTTGCAAATCGTGGTCTTTCCGCATCCCGATTCCGGCGACTACTCCAATGGCCGATGCGAGGCTAAGGAAAGCGTGAAACCGCCATGCAGTTACGGATGGGATTGGCACCCGCGATTGATCCCGTCGGGAATCTGGAAAAACGCGTTTCTGGAAACCCGCAGCGCCCAACACATCGTTGATTTGCAATTCGACTACATGCTCGAGGAGAATCTCAGCCAGGCGCGGATTGACTTGGCGATAGAGCTGAGCGAAACCATGTCGGGCTCCCTTGAATGGTCGCTTTCAGATCCGAATGGAGATGTGGTCGACGCTCATTCCGTTTCGCTGGAAAGCCAGCAGATTGTCGATATTACCTCCGACATATTCGACCCTATGCTTTGGTGGCCAAATCAGCAGGGGGAGCAGAATCTGTATACGCTCGCTCTTTCATTGCATGGCGCGGATGGAATGGTTCAGGATCGGAAAAGCAAAAGAGTCGGTTTCCGTCGCGTTCAACTGGTGATGAACGAAGGGGCTTGGGACGAGCGAACATCGCTTCCGACCAGTCGCAACGTTCCTCCCATGACCATCGAGATAAACGGCCGCCGCATTTTTTCAAAGGGCTCGAACTGGGTGCCGCCGGAGGTGTTTCCTGGCGTCATTGGCGAAGATACTTATCGGCCTCTCATCGAAAAGGCCAGGCAGGCGAATTTCAACATGCTGCGTTGTTGGGGTGGCGGTATCGTCAATAAGGATTCCTTCTTCAATCTCTGTGACGAGCTCGGCATTATGGTCTGGCAGGAATTTCCGCTTGCTTGTAACCAATATGTGGAGACTCCTGAATATTTGGATACGCTTAATAGCGAATCTCGGTCTATCATTCTGAGACTCAAATCGCATCCCAGCATCGTTATCTGGTGTGGAGGGAACGAGCTTTTCAACAGCTGGTCTAGAATGACTGATCAGCACAAGGCCCTTCGTCTGTTAAACAAGAATTGCTACGAGCTCGATCCGGATACTCCCTTTCTTCCTACCAGCCCTGTTATGGGAGTCGGCCATGGAGACTACTTGTTTCGAGATGCCGATGGCGTGGAGTGTTTCGAGAAATTCCAGAAGGCGCGTTTTTCCGCCTACACTGAATTTGGCTGCCCGGGACCGGCTTCTGTCGACTATCTCGAGCGATTCATTCCCGACGACGAACTCTTCCCTCCCAAGCTTGGCGGCAGTTGGGAAACGCACCACGCCTTCAATGCTTGGGATGGCCATAAAAGCTCGTGGCTTTGTCCTGAAGTCATTGACCACTATTTCGGCAAGGCGGAGTCAATCGAGGAGCTTGTATTCTATGGCCAAATACTGCAAAGCGAAGGCTACAAGGCTATGTTTGAAGAAGCCCGGCGGCAAAAGCCCTATTGTTCCATGGCCCTGAATTGGTGCTATAACGAGCCTTGGCCGACAGCGGCAAACAATAGCCTCATCAGTTGGCCTTGCGAGCCGAAGCCAGCCTACGAGGCGGTAAAGCAAAGCTGCCGTCCCATCCTGGCGAGCGCTAGAGCGGAGAAGTTTTCCTGGACCGAGGAGGAGTGGTTCGAAGCCGAATTGTGGATGCTTAACGATTCTCCTGAAGTTATCAAATGCGATACGGTTGAAGCGTATTTGCAATTCGCGGACGAAGAGGTGTTCGCCTTGGCCTGGGATTTCGAAGCTATTGAACCGAATTCAAACAGTCGAGGTCCGACCTTACGCTACAAGCTGCCGACCTTCGATGCGCAGGTCTTCAAGCTCGTCCTTCGTATCGAAGGGAAGCAAGATTGGCAATCTGAATACACGTTTTGCTACAAGCCACTCAATCCGCTTATGAGCGATTGAAGTGTAGTTGGTTTGCTCAACGTTGGAATTCCTTTATTCTTAGCGCGTCTCTTAAAATCTCCACCGGATGCTTGGCAATGATATCCAAACCGTCCTTGATCTGATGTCGGCAGCTCGTTCCCGAAGCGGCGATGATGGTGTTTGAAGAGGCAGAGCGTATTGATGGAAAAAGGACGAGTTCCGCAACTTGCTGTGAAAGTTCGTAATGCTCTTTTTCGTAGCCGAACGAGCCCGCCATGCCGCAGCAGCCAGAAGGAATGACTTCAACTTCGTAATCTTTCGGGATACTAAGAATGCGTTCGCCGATTGATACCGAGGATAAGGCTTTTTGATGGCAGTGCCCATGGAGTTTGATCTTCCGCCTTTCTTCCGAGAAGTTCTCTTTCCTGATTTTACCTGAATTGGCTTCATTGCTCAAAAACTCCTCGATCAAGAGACAATGAGGAACCATCTCCTGGGCTGCCTTTTTTAAATCGGCGTCAACAAGATCTGGATACTCGTCTCGAAAGCCGAGAATCGTAGAGGGCTCTATGCCTATCAACGGCCTGGCTGCCGAGACTTTGCCTTTAAGCAGCGAAATGTTTCGATTCGCTATCGCCTTGGCCTGAATAAGCATGCCTTTTGATAGGAAAGCTCGCCCACTCTCAGCATGTTCGGGGATCTCGACTCGGTAGCCTAAACGGGTTAGCAACTCAATGGCGGCCACTCCGATGTGGGAATCCGTGTAGTTCGTGTATTCGTCGCAAAATAGATAAACCGTTTTCGTTGCTTCGGTTTCAGATGGGTTGATTCGATCTAGGTTTTTGCGAATCCACGACCTCAGCGTTCGCCGAGAAAACCTTGGAAGAGAACGATCTTTGGCAATCCCAAGTATCGATTTCACTCCATTGGACAAAATTCTAGTGGAGATGAAGAAATTGGATACGGGGCGAAAGAAGGAGCCAAGTTTGTACAAAGTATTTATGTTTCCAATGGTCTGAACCTTCTTTGGGATGCCGTTCGCCTCATAGTAGTGATGCAGAAACTCCGCTTTCAGTCGGGAGACATCGACATTCGATGGACACTCCGACTTGCATCCTTTGCAGGATAAACACAGGTCCATCACTTCCTTGATTTCACGATGGTCGAATTTGTTTTCCTTTGGTGAGCGGGTTAGGAATTCCCGCAGAACGTTTGCGCGAGCTCGCGTCGTATCTTTTTCATTACGTGTAGCCATGTAGCTTGGGCACATCGTTCCGCCAATCTTCTCCGTTTTGCGACAAGCGGCGGTGCCATTGCATTTTTCAGCCATGCGCAGAATTCCTTGCGTGTCGGAGAAATCGAATACCGTATCGAAATCGTGGGTGATCTGATCTTCTTCGTATCTCAAATCCGTGTCAATGGATGGGGCGTCTACGATTTTTCCAGGATTGAAAATGCCATTGGGATCCCAGGCTCTTTTAATATTCTGGCAAAGCTTGTAGTTGGAGTCGCCGATCATCTTGCGGATGAATTCCGCTCTCGCTCGACCATCCCCATGCTCTCCGCTAAGCGAACCGCGATAGCGTTTCACGAGTGCGGCGACATCCTCGCTGATTTCCCGATAAAGCTGACGATCCTTGCCAAGCTTTAAATCGAGAAGAGGACGAAAATGAATTTCTCCGTCGCCAATATGCGCATACGCCACGCTTTGAACGTTTTGCTTGTTCATGATTTCCAGAAAGGCGTCAACGTATTCAGGAAGATCGTTCGGATGGACGGTCGTGTCTTCGATGCCGGCAACCGGTTTCCGGTCTCCAGGCACATTGACCATCACTCCGAGTCCTGCGTTGCGCAGAGCCCAGACTTTGGAGATTTCCTCGTTTCGAATCACGGGAAAGTGGAAGCCTAACGCGACCTCTCTCAGCCTCTTTTCGAGGGCCTTTGCCTTTTGATCGATTTCGGCTCTACTGTCCGCGCCGAATTCGACTACCAGCAACGCTCCCGGATCGCCCTGTACGAAGAAGCGATTAGCCGATTGTTCGATGTTCGTTTTCGAGCAGCCGAGTATCACGTCGTCAATCAGCTCGATCGCCCGCGGATTAAATTGCCTAGCGATTAGCGTTGCTCTCGCCGCTTCCGGAATCGAATTCATATGAACGGCCACCACGGCTTGCTCTCTGGGTGGCAGTGGGACCAGCTTTAGCTTCAGTTCCGTGAAAAACGCTAGCGTCCCCTCCGAACCGCAGAGCAGTTTAGAGAGATTGAAGCGAATCCGATCATTGGGAGCGAGATTCTGGAAGTCTCGCAAAAGGAGATCGATGGCATAGCCTGTGTTGCGTCGATGGATGTCGGGTCGCGGGAAGCTGCTTCTGATTTCCTTGGCATTTTCCTCGTCGGTTATGATGTCGTGAATATTTCGATACAAACTGCCTTCTAGTGAATCTGCGGCCGCTTTTGTTTCCATCTCGTCAAGGGAAAGGTCCCCGAACGCGACCAGCGATCCATCACTCAGAACGGCTTCGATTTCCATCACATGGTCGCGGGTGGAGCCATAGATCAAGGAGTGGGTGCCGCAGGAGTTATTTCCGGCCATGCCGCCGATCATACATCGATTGGATGTCGATGTCTCGGGTGCGAACATCAGACCGTGCGGTTTTAGGAACAGATTCAGCTCGTCGCGAACGACGCCTGGTTGAACGCGTATCCATTTCTCTTCCGCGTTTAGCTCTAGAATCTCAGTCCAATATTTGGATACATCAACGACGATTCCCTTTCCAACCACCTGTCCGGCTAAGGAGGTTCCGGCTGTGCGGGGTATGAGTGAAAGTCCCTGCTCATTGGTAAAGGCGATCAGGGCCTGAACGTCTTTCAAGCTCTTGGGAATGCAGACCGCTAAGGGCATGTCACGATAGACCGACGCGTCCGTCGCGTAAAGGATTCGCATGGTCTCGTCCCAGTAGAGCTCGCCATCCAGCTGGTCGGCTAACGATTTGAAGAGCATGGGTTTCATGGAATCTGCGGAAGGAAGAACTTCAGGAGCATACGAAGCGATACCATGGTAAGCAAACCTTTGGCGATCCAGCTAAAGGCTTTTTCCGACACTTTGCCTCGGAATCCTTTGCCAATGTAGGAACCTAAGATCGCTCCAACACTCATGCTCAGCATGAAGTCCCAGTATCCTAGCAGCGCCGGTCCTTGGGTTCCATAGCCAACCACTTTTATAAGATGCATGACGACCATCATCGAAGCGTGAGTAGTGACTATTTCGTGTCGTGTCAGGGCTCGTCTCAAAAGGAGCGGATAGCTCAGCGGCCCTGTTGCTCCTACGAAAAAGGAAAGGTAGGTCTGTCCAGCCCCCATCCAAAGCATGGTTCCGTGAGGTCGGCTTTTGCGAGGATCGTAAGGTCTCCAAGTCATGAATAGGACAAAGCTGCCTAGCACGAGGGGAAGATAGTCGAAAGGAAAGATCGATACTGAAAGCGAGCCCAGCAGACCGCCCAAAGTTGCTCCGATAGCATGTCGTTTTACGATTTCCCATTTGACATGGCTTAAATCGAAGAATGCCCGAGAGGCGTTTGAGCTTAACTGGATAAAACCGTGCACGGGGATGAGAAGCATGGGTGGAAAAAAGTCTACCATGAAGACCAGCAGAAGAAATCCCCCTCCAATGCCCACCACTGCTGTGAAGGCCGAAGTGATCAACGCCATCAGAGCTAGTAGCAGTATATCCATCATCTCAGACACTCTCCAAGACGCTCGCTTATTAATTCAGCTTCTGGCGAGGGTATTTTTCACCTGGATGGCGCGATTGTAGAGTCACGATACGCTGGACACCGACCTGCTAACTTGATTTAAAGATAGTCGTTGCTTTTCGCTTTCGAGGGGCTAGCAACAGAAATCTTAAGTACTAACGGAACGATCTAAAATCCGAAAATATCATGCCAGTTGCCACACCACAGCAATACGCCGATATGCTGGACGCCGCCCAAGAGGGCTCGTACGCTTATCCCGCTGTCAATGTAACGTCCATCGTGACGATCAACGCCGCCCTCAAGGCCTTCGCTGAATCGAAATCCGATGGCATTATCCAGGTTTCCACTGGGGGAGGCCAGTTCGCTTCCGGGCTGAACGTCAAGGACGCGGCTTTCGGGGCGATCGTTCTGGCGGAGGCTTGTCATCGACTCGCCGAAAAATACGACATCCTGATCGGACTCCACACCGACCACTGTCAGCCTGCCAAGGTTGATGGATTCCTTCGACCCTTGATTCAAGCGACTGCCGAGCGTCGGGCTAAAGGTGATGGGAACCTCTTCCAATCTCATATGCTGGACGCTTCCGAGCTGCCTCTGAAGGAAAACATGGCCTTGTCGCAAGAGCTGTTGAAACTCTGTGCCGAGCAGGAAATCATTCTCGAAGTGGAAGCAGGCGTCGTTGGCGGTGAGGAGGATGGTGTCGATCATTCCGATCAGCCTGCTGATAAGCTTTATACTACGCCTGAAGACATGGTGGAGGTCTATGAGTCGCTCAATGGGCTGGGTCGCTACATGTTTGCCGCGACCTTCGGCAACGTCCATGGCTCCTATAAGCCAGGCGCCGTCAAGCTACGTCCGGACATTCTGAAAAAAGGACAGGATGCTGTCATTGAAAAATACGGACAAGACGCTGAATTCGATCTCGTTTTCCATGGCGGTTCCGGTTCCGAGCTCAGCGATATCCGCGAGAC
The DNA here is from genome assembly GCA_028284385.1 of Opitutaceae bacterium. Taxonomy (GTDB): domain Bacteria; phylum Verrucomicrobiota; class Verrucomicrobiia; order Opitutales; family Opitutaceae; genus JANQRT01. The sequence continues at coordinate 101,789 of JANQRT010000054.1, forward strand.
GCTGGATTATGGGGTAATCAAAATGAATATCGATACCGATACCCAGTACGCCTTTACTCGTCCGGTCGTCGACCACGTTATGAAAAACTACGATGGCGTGCTCAAGATCGATGGCGAGATTGGCAACAAGAAGACCTACGATCCACGGTCCTACCTTAAGTCTGCCGAGCAAAACATGTGCGACCGCATGAAAGTGGCCTGTGAAGACTTGCTCTCGACCGGCAAGTCCATCTACGGTAAAGTCGCCGTTTAGTCTGTAGCGAAGATTTAACTACTTTACTAAAAGACCGGCTGAATGGCCGGTCTTTTTTTATGCGCGAATCGAATCAGTTTTCGTGATCCGGTTCAAAAATCTCAATTTCACTATCATTATAGTGAAATTCAACGTTATCGCCATATTTCAAATTCTCAATAAAGGGCATTAAGGTCTCTATAGTTGATTCCGATTTTCGATGCCCAATTTTGGTTTCCAAGCGAGGATAGTATATCAAGCCATTATAGTCTCGATCCCTAAATCTGATGATACATTTGGAAAAAGAAAAATCCTCTGGCGGAAACCCCTCTGCCCAATGTATTTCTTTGAATGTATACTGAGGGTTAAAAAGTTTAAATTTTTTTGGGCTGATTGAGAGGTTAATAGTCCCTGAATGATATATAGATATATCTAGCCCATTCCTTAAAAAGTGGGGAGCCTGCATTTCGATGCTCCCTGACTTAAATGGGTTATTCTCGCTTTTGCCTGGAGCTACTCGATGCCCCTCGACAACCAGTGCGGTAGTGGATTTTAGACTTTTAAATTTCTGAATGGGGGAATTTGGTTTTTTCGCGACGGTTCGGTTATTGGCTGCTTTTTATTCCAATCCTTGTCCCCTTCACATTCTGCATGCCCCAGTAGGCGACGCTCTTCATGATTTTGACCAGCTCTTCGCCGCGCTCGGTGAGCTGGTAGCTTTTGCGCTTGGAGCTCTCGGAGAGGGGCGTTTTTTCGATTACTCTATGAGTTAAGAGTCGCTCCAGTCTCTCAGAGAGAATGTTGGTGGGGATCTTTTCCGAGGAATCGACAAAGTCTTTGAAACGGGTTTTCCCCAAATATAAATCTCGGATGATGAGCAGAGTCCACTTGTCACCCATGATGTCGAGGGAGCAGGCTACTGGGCAGTCCGAGCGTTTCTTCTTTAAAACGACAGGCTTCATGGAGGCGAATCAGTTTTATGAATACTTGTGTTTTGAAAGTATTCAAGAGATAAGTATCCTAAATAGAAAATTTTATTTTCCTCGGATGTAGAAAGGTCTGCTCAGATTTCTAATTTTTCTCAGCAACCTTTGGGCGAGGTATTCTTATTTCAATCCCTTGGTCCCTCGAGTTCGACGATCATCACTGGATGGCTGATGCCTTTATAGTTGACCTGGGTACGTTTGGCGGTGGTGGTTTTCGTTTTCTCCAAGCCGCTTAGCGTTCTCTGATCGATAGCCAATCCGCTCTCGGTGTTTTCGCCCGCCCATTCCGAATTGAGTAAAGCGATGCTCACAGCTTCGCCAATGATATCAGGATGAGCATAGTCGGGATGGCCAATGGTGCCGAAATAGATCTCGCCCGAACTCATCCCGAGTTTCAGAGGTTCGTTGATGAGTTTGCTCGCGTTGAGGGCTGCGCTGACGCCGCGATCCTGATTTTGACTGCCGGAGAAAAAGCAAAGGATGCCTGCCCCTCTGGTTTTAATAGGGATGCCGCCGAAACGTAGTACGCACTCGGTAACTTGATAGCAGATGCTGTTGGTCCAGTTGGCGAAGTCGCGAGGTTCGAGCTGTTCAGATTTCTTCCTCGCCGCTCGAGCGCGAACATCCATGACCGTTACCTCGATAACATCCTTGTCCACACTGTGGCAGCCGAGCAGCCATTCGATGGATACGCCGAGAAGCTGGGAAAGGGCGGGCAGGCTGCTGATGTCTGGAGCGTTTTCGCCACGTTCCCATTTGGATACCGCCTGAGGACTTATCTGAACGGCGTTGGCCACGTCAGTTTGAGTGAGGCCGCACTTCTTGCGACGGTCGCGGATTCGATCTCCCAGGTCCTGTAGGTTCATTGCTTGCGTAATTAAAGTCAGTGGCGGTTCGATTTGAAAGGCAATTGATCCTAAACCATTCAAATAAAGCCGACTATGATGATTGTGTTGTTTTTGCGCAATGGGAGGTTGTCCTCCTTCGCCAAGGCTACGGCGTGACAAGTGCCAGGGGACTAAACATCAATAGGCGGGTCAATGAGATGCCTATCCAATCAGTTCATGGTAGGTCACGCAATGGGCTTTGCGTTGGCAGGTGTGGCAGGGCTCGCCGATCCAGAGGGCGTCGAATTGATTCATCAGCTCGTTTACCATTTTCGGGTCGTCGGTAAAGATCCCGGTTTCGAAGTTGCGCCTATCCTTATTCTTGGCTCCCATTCCAGCTCCGGTAAGATTGGCGCTTCCGGTGTAGGCCACCTTCCCATCGACGACCACCATTTTGAAATGGGCCCGAGGGCAGAGAATCATTTCCAGTCCTGTTAGAAGATTAGGAAAGCGATCGAAATCGGTCCGAAAGGCGGGGCCAGGCTCCTTTGCGTGTATCAGACGAACCGATACGCCATCGTCAATGAGGTTGGAAAAAACTTCCAGCAAGGGGATCATTCTTCGTCCCTTTTTGACGTGCAGATCCTTGAGGTCGGCCGTAGCGATCCACAGAAAATCCTCGCAGTCGTTTATCGCCCCCAGAATGACCTTCTGGTAGATGGCTTCGTTGGCGATGATTTCCGTGGAGGGCATTACACTGAGAGTCTATCGCCGATTCGATTGGGTCAACGCTCACTTCATTCGCTTGATGCTGCTAGGCGGCAGGATGGCTTTTGCCAGCATCAAAGAGCAGGTCCTGCTATTCATTTTTCAGGAAGAATATCCTGCTCTCGCGAAGCGTCGGCTCGGGATAATCACATTAATTATCAAAATATCATGATATATTGATATAAAACTTGACCAAGACCGAATATCGCCGATAGATACCCGCTCATGAATACGGAGAATGGATTGAAATTGCATGCTCTCGGGTATCCGAGGATGGGGGAGCGACGGGAACTCAAGAGGGCCTTGGAAGCGTATTGGCGAGGCAAGCACAGTCTCCATTCTCTGCTAGAGGTCGGTAAAGAGCTGAGGCAACGAAACTGGCTCAAGCAGAAGAAGGCAGGCATTGATTGGATACCGAGCAACGACTTTAGCTTTTATGACCACATGTTGGATACATCAGCTCTGCTTGGGAATGTACCCGCTAGATTTTCGTGGCAAGGAGGGCAGGTCGATTGGGACACCTATTTTCGCATGGCGCGAGGAACTACCTCGAAGACTCCGTCTTCGCAGACCTCTACTGATGCAGTGGCTTGCGAAATGACTAAATGGTTCGATACGAACTATCACTACATCGTACCCGAATTCGATAAGTCTACGCGCTTTCGGCTGTCTTCGTCACATCCGTTCGATGCTTTTCAAGAGGCTCTTGAAATAGGAGTGAAGACGGTGCCCGTGCTTGTCGGTCCTATTGCTTTCCTTCGGCTGGGCAAAGCCTGCGCATCCCTTGGCGACGATTTCGACAAGCTATCACTACTAGATCCGGTGCTACGGGTTTATGAAGAGATGGTTGCGAAATTCGTCGAGCTGGGAGCCGAATGGATACGATTTGACGAGCCGATTTTCGCTCTCGATCTGACAGATGCTGAGCGTTCCGCCTTGCAAAGCGCATACAAGCGGATTCGCGCTTCTGGCAAAGGAGCTAAAATCTTTGTCGCTTCCTATTTTGGAACGTTGGGAGAGAATCTAGAAAGCTACTGTTCCTTGCCGGTCGACGCTTTGCATCTTGATCTGAGAAGAGCTCCTGAAGATTTGGAGCCTGCTTTGTCCTGCCTTGATAATGACAAGAGCCTATCGCTTGGAATTATCGATGGGCGAAATGTCTGGAAAACCGAATACGATAGGGTCTTCCCATTGATCGAGCTGGCTAGCGAAGCTTTGGGAAGCGAAAGAGTGATACTTTCCACTTCCTGCTCGCTCCTGCATTCGCCCGTGACCTTGCAAAATGAGAGCCAACTGGGTGGTGATTTGAGAGAGTGGTTAGCGTTTGCTGACGAGAAGCTTGGTGAATTATGCGATTTGCGAAAAATCGCTCTGCGCGCTCCGGGCTCCGATCGGCTTTTGAGTGAAAACGCGGCGATCTTCGAGAAACGCCGCTCCCACCCCTCGGTTATTAATCCTTCTTTGAGGGATCGTCTAAGCAATTTGGAGTCTGACGATTTTCGACGAACCGAGGCTTACGAGGAAAGGCGTCAAGCCCAGAAGTCTTTGGACTTGCCATATTTCCCTACCACAACAATCGGATCTTTCCCTCAAACCGCCCAAACCCGATCAATCCGACGTCGCTTCAAGCAGGGCGATGTATCCGAATCTGAATACGAGCGCTACTTGAAGGAAGAGATTCAAAACTGTGTGGAACTGCAGGAGAAAATTGGACTCGATGTCTTGGTTCATGGCGAGTTCGAGCGTAACGATATGGTGGAGTACTTCGGTGAACAGCTCGACGGGTTCGCCTTTACTGAAAACGGCTGGGTGCAGAGCTACGGATCGCGCTGCGTTAAGCCGCCTCTGATTTACGGCGACGTTTCACGACCCAGGTCGATGACGGTTGATTGGGCGGTCTATTCGCAAAGCCTGACCGATCGTAAAATGAAAGGCATGTTGACCGGTCCCGTCACGATTCTGCAATGGAGTTTCGCGCGAGACGACCTCGAACGCGTACAGATCGCTTATCAGATTGGCTTAGCGATCCGCGATGAAGCGAGCGATCTCGAGGCGGCAGGCATCTCGATCATTCAAATCGATGAACCTGCTTTTCGTGAGGGGCTCCCCCTGCGGCAAGCCGATTGGAACGACTACCTCGAGTGGTCGACCAGGGCCTTTCGTTTATCATCCAGTAGCGTAAAAGCGGATACGCAAATCCATACGCACATGTGCTACTCGGAATTCAATGATATTATCGATTCCATTGCAGCGATGGATGCCGATGTGATCACTATCGAGACGGCTCGTTCCAATATGGAGCTTTTAAAGGCGTTTTCCGATTTCGATTATCCCAACGAGATAGGACCAGGGGTTTATGACATTCATTCGCCTCGCGTTCCGACCACCGGCGAAATGGTGCGGCTTATACAGCAAGCTGCTCGTAGCATTCCGAAGGATCGTCTTTGGATTAATCCGGATTGCGGACTGAAAACGCGTGACTGGCCTGAGGTGGAGTCATCTCTACGGCGTATGACAGCCGCTGCTGAGATGCTTAGGGGCGACTGAAATTTCCCTAGCGTCAATGTCTCTGTAGCGACTGAAAACGAGAATTTTCGCTTTGTCGAAAAATTCGGTAGCCATTCGCCTGATTGAGCTTATGAAAGGCGAGATATGTCTAAAGAACGTATCGCATTCATTGGTATTGGCGTAATGGGTCGTAGCATGGCTGGCCATCTCCTCGACGCTGGTTATCCACTTTCTGTATACAATCGGACTAAGTCGAAAACGGACGATCTGGTAGCTAGGGGAGCCGAGTGGAAGGATTCTCCCTCGGAAGCGGCGGCGGATGCGGACGTGGTGATAACGATTGTGGGATTCCCTAAGGATGTAGAGGAAACCTATTTTGGAGAAAGCGGTATTTTCAAAACAATACAGTCGGGAGCCTTGGTGATCGACATGACCACTTCCAGTCCATTGCTGGCCAAAAGAATTGCCGAAGAAGGTGCCAAGCAAGGCGTTACCTCGCTAGACGCTCCTGTTTCTGGAGGCGACCTTGGAGCCCGCGAAGCTAGACTTTCGATCATGATTGGAGGGGAGAAATCCGCCTTCGAGCGAGCCAAGCCAATCTTTGAAATCATGGGAAAAAACATCCAGCTTCAAGGCCCTGCAGGCTCAGGCCAACATACCAAAATGTGTAACCAGATTGCTATTGCAGGCGGTATGGTCGCGATTGGCGAAGCCTTAGCCTATGCAAAGAAGTCCGGGCTCGATCCCAAACAAGTTCTGGCAAGCATTGAGACAGGAGCTGCGGGAAGCTGGTCGCTTACCAATCTAGCTCCGCGCGCTTTGGACGACAACTATGCGCCTGGATTTTTTGTCAAGCACTTCATCAAGGATATGGGCATTGCTATCGAGTCCGCGGAAGAAATGGGACTCAAGCTTCCTGGACTATCCCTGGCCAAAAGTCTTTACGATCGTCTCGCTGCCGATGGAGGAGCGGATGACGGAACCCATGCTCTTTTCCGCTTCTATTTCGAAGGCAAGCAGTGAGTTGGGTGTTAGGAATTTAGGTATTTGGTTCGATGCTTCATCTAAAACCTTAAACCTAAACCTAGTACCTAAAACCTATCTACTTTTTGTATCCGTCTTTCAGTAGCAGGGTATAGAATAGCCCGCCGAGCAAGGCTCCGGCGATTGGGGCTAGAATATAGACGGTTAGCCAGCCCATTCCATTAAAGGAGAAGGGTAGCGATTCCCAGCCAGCGAGACTGGAAAAGAGGCGAGGGGCGAAGTCGCGAGCCGGATTAAAACCTCCCATCGAAATAGGAGCCAAAAGGGAGATTAGCACAGTGAGAGTCATGCCAATGGTCCACGGAGCGAATCTGGCAGGCACGTTGTTGTTGCTCTTGTCGGTTATTGAAAAAATGGCCAAAGCTAGGAGGGCTGTTCCGACGAATTCCGCTAGAAAGGCATGCACTGCGGTTATCGATTGTCGGATCGTTTCGGATACCGGCTTCCCTCCGGGATTAGGGTAGTATTCGCCGAAAAGCATGGCGCTGGCTTCGCTGCCTGCGGAGCCTCGTTCCAAACCAAGCTCTTGTTCGAATAATGAAATCGCTCCCCCGTAGATAGCGTAGATTAAAGCCGCCGCGGCGAATGCCCCCAACATTTGAATACCGATGTAGCCTAGTGCTCTACTCCACTTGAACCGAGTAAAGGTCGCCATGGCGATGGTGATGGCTGGATTGAGGTGAGCTCCACTCAAGGGACCGGTCATTTTAATGGCTAAGGCGAGTCCCATACCCCATACGATAGCTACTTGAAACAGACCCACTTGGGCGCCAAGGGTCACTGCGGTTGCCACGCTTCCGCAGCCGAAAAAAACGAGTAGAAAAGTCCCCAGGCCTTCTCCGACTATCCAGTTCAAAGTTTTATTCATCTAAATCTTTGGCTTATGATTGAGACGCATTCAGACGATAGCCCTCTGCGAAGGCTTCGAATACGAGTCTGATCTGGTCTCGTACCTCTCTGAAGCAATTGATGATTTCGTCGTCACTTCCCTCAGCTTTGGCCGGATCCACAAAACCCCAGTGAAACCGCTTCACTTGTCCGGGATAGGTGGGGCAGGCTTGATCAGCATTGCCACATACTGTAATCACAATGTGGATATCCTGGTTGAGAAAATCATTCATACTTTTCGAAGTGTGATTCGAAATGTCTATCCCGATTTCCTCCATGACGGAAATGGCCTTGGGGTGAACATAGCCTGCGGGTTGCGAACCGGCGCTATGAACGTCGAACAAGTTGCTGGCCGCGTTTCGAAGTACGCCTTCCGCCATGTGGCTACGGCAGGAATTGCCGGTGCAGAGAATGAGCGCTATTAGCCGTTTAGCGTTTTCCATGAGCTACGCGCAGTTGGCTTGTTCCTTGACCTCTTCCAGTCGTTTAAGATCGGTCGATAGTTCCGTGTCGTATGGCGCGAATTTGCCTAGAGCCTCTAAGTTCGCGTTCAAGATCGGATGGGCGATCTTGTTTATTTCGTAGTAATTCCAATTAGCCATTCGTTTTGAAATGAGAAGCTCCCTTTGCTTCATGTATCCAAGATGCTTAGACATTTTGACTTGAGATTCTCCCAGAGCTTGTTGCAGCTGGCAAACGCAAAGCGGTCCTTCTCTGAGCAAATTCAGAATGCGCAGTCGTGTCGGCTCGCTAAGGCATTTGTACAGCGCCACCAGATCCATGAAGCGAATCTATCTTCCCCCATTCTACATACGTCAAGAGGAATATACCTTTAGAGGAATATTTGCCGCGCTTCCTTTAGGTATGTCTCGACTTGGATTTGTTCAACTAGCCTTGCTAGTCTCTTTACAGCGTTTGTTTAGGCCTTCACTTGCCTGCAAAAGAGCATTCTTGAGGGTGTCGAGCAAGATGGGCTTACTCAAATAATCATCCATTCCTGCCTTGAGGGCTTGTTCCATATCGTCTCTCAGCGCTCCGGCGGTGACGGCAACAATCCAGGGATTCTTTTCTAAATGCTCCTCCCTAATCGCTCGGGTGGCTTGCCTTCCATCGATTACTGGCATCTGCACGTCCATCAGAATGACATCGTATCCGTTTTCTCTGGTCATTTCAATAGCCTGCTCGCCATTGATGGCTTCTTCGGGGGTGTAGCCCAGTTTTCTCAAAAGCATTCGGGCTACTTGGCGATTCGTGTCGTTATCGTCTACTAGCAGAATCTTCAGAGGATTAGTCGCCGCAACCGATTGGATGTCCGGCGGGATGATCTCCTCGCCTGGATCTCGACTTGCCGACTGGAATTCTGTCAGAGCTCGTTCGAGCGCTTCGAGCATATACCTTGGCTTAATCGGTTTCGATAGGGCCACGCTGAAAATATCGCACGGCGTTTGTATCGTCGAAGCGGTTACGGATACAAAACGAGCGGATCGTGTCTGCTTGATCTTCTTAAGCTCTGCGGCCAGGGCGTTGCCATTCATATCGGGCAGATGGTAGTCGATTATGGCCAGATCGATTGGACTCTCGCTTTGCATTGCCATTTCGATGGCCTGTTGGGAAGTGGAAGCTTCGACTGGCTGAACTCCCCAGGAATTCAAATACTTTCTAATCAGCTTTCGCTGTATGTCGCTATCTTCAACTATCAATATTCGTTTTCCCCCTACGAGCTCGCTACTCAGTTTGTAGGGAGGTTCTTCTTCTTGGAGGATGGTGGTGAATGAGAATTTCGATCCTTCCTGCTCATTGCTCTTCACAACTATTTCGCCTCCCATGAGCTCTACGAGCTTTTTGCTAATCGCCAATCCGAGACCAGTTCCTCCGAATTCGCGGGAATTCGACACATCGACTTGACTGAAGGTCTTGAAGAGGAGCTTTTGCTTCTCGGGCGCTATGCCGATGCCTGTATCCAGTATTTCGAATTTCAGTTTTACGAATTCGTCTTCCTGTTGAAGTGCAGAAACGGATACCGTGATATGCCCATACGAAGTGAATTTGACGGCGTTGCCGATTAGATTTACCAAGACTTGCCTGAGGCGAGCTGGATCGCCGCTAACGTGCTCGGGAACGTCCTCCTCCATGTAGTATGCAAGCTCCAGTTTCTTCTTGGCGACCTGCTCGATGAAAATGTCGAGCGCTAGTTCGATGCATTCGCGCAGACTGAATTTCAAAGTTTCCAGTTCGATCCTGCCCGCTTCGATTTTGGAATAATCGAGAATGTCGTTTACGATGCCCACGACGCTTTCGCCGCTGCTTTCGATTACCTGAACAAGCTCGCGTTGGTCATTGGTGAGATCCGTTTGCCTCAATAAGCTGGTCATGCCCACCACTCCATTCAGCGGCGTTCTAATTTCATGGCTCATAGCGGCCAGAAAGTCGCTCTTCGCTTTGCTAGCGGATTCGGTCGCTTCAATGGTTTTCTGGAATCTGGCATTTGCCTTGTTGAGCTCGTCTGTCTTTTTTTCCAATTCCGCGATGAGGCGACTCTTTTCCTTCGATGCTTTGCGAGACGACTTCCGCCCTATAATGAAAAAAGCGATACAGGAGGCTAGTAGGGCAAAGGTGTAGATCGCAGGCCAGTAATCAAAAGTCGATTCGGCTATTGGACTCGAAACCGAAAGCTCGGTCCTCTCATTCGAGTCAGGTGATATCGCTACTTCGATCGAATCAAAAGGGGTCCAGCCAATAGCTGTTGTCGTTGAAACAGTCGACAGCAGGAATACCGCAACGATAAAGAATCCACGCCAGACGGGGATTCCATCGATGGGCGTGTTCCTCTTGTGGCTGTTTGCGCGCGATTTCGGCTCTGCTTTAATTTTTGTGGCTAGGAATGAGGGAAGTAAGATCCGGCCAGATTCGCTAAGAACCCGGTTCTTTTCAACTATGTGTGGTTCCCGTAGTCTTTTTCATCATTTATTAATATAGTCACATTGTTGCGGTTTTGGCCTTCCGGTCCTGGTTGTTGTCAGTCTACGACCAGCTGATTTTATTATATTCGATCTGAAGACTTATCTCTTCGCCAGAAAGCTTCCTGATTTCCGGTTTGAATATTGCCTTGGACCAAAGGCGAGTGTCAGCATGGCTATTACAAGCTGATTGGCTTCCTCCGCATGATTTATGACGGCTAGTCCCCCATTGCAGACGACTGTCTTGCTCGATCGGCTGCTCGAGCAGGATTATTTCATCTTTCTTTCGTTCTTCGGTTGGATGCTGGTGGGTCTTTTAGCTTGGACAAAACCCCTGGCTGAACGCGAGCGAGCTTCCTTCCCTTGGCTTTGGTTTGGGTACTTCGGATTTTCGCAAGCGGTTGCTCAATTCATCAGGCTGTTGTCCTTTTCGGATCCCTTCTTCCGCGATTTCAATGTGGGAACCGCCTTCGAGATGCTTGGATTCGGCTTGCTGATCGAGTTTGCTCTTCGATGTCGTTCAACCTATCGGAACCGCGGACATCTGCCTTATGTGGCTTTGATCTGCGTTCTGTTAGGTCTTTCCATTGAAACCAATGAGCTTCTGTATTCGCAGGTTGTAGCGGCTCTTGTAGTGCTCTTCGCCTCTTTCTGGACGGCGTTTCTCTTCTTCAAGGAGTCCGGAAAACTCAATGCGAATGGAAACATTACAATGGCGATTGGGTTGGTTCTGGTCGCTCCATCCTGGTTTCTCGGAATCGACAGATTGGCTTTTCTGGGCGTTCAGTCGGACCCGTTTTATGGGGAGCTGCCCCGCTACGGCATTCCATCGGTAGCGATAAATATCCTTTCGGTATGGACGATTCTGACGGGCTTTTGGCGTCAGCGTCTCCAGGGCCGGATTTATGACGTGGAACCATCTATCGGGCGGCAGCTTCAGTTTTGGGGATACCGTGTCCTTCCGGGAGCGTTAGGCTTTATCGTCTTGCTTAGTTTTCTGATAACCCAGTCGAATGGCAAGCGAGCGAAGGAGGAGATGAATCAAAGTTATCTAATGCGTTCTCAATCCGCTGCGCTAGTGATGGCCGGTTTGCCGCTGCGCGATGTTCTGGATAATCTGCTGATTCAGGCTCAATCCTATCCGGATGTTCTTGCCAGTCGCATGCTGGATATAAAAAGCATCGGTTCCGATGTCGTCAACGTGTATGCGTGGGCTGGGGACGAAGAAGGCATCCAAACCATATCCGATCAGGAGAATTCGAAGGGCGTCCCTTTTATTGAATCGCTTCGAGAAGTTCTGGCTGGAAACGCGAGCTATCTGGACGGTCAGTCGTTTCTATTTGGTCCTGTTATTTCCAATACGACTTCGGTCATCCATGTCAGCTCTCCGATTATCGATAGCGAAACAGGTCTGCCAGCCTACTGGCTTGGCGTTGATCTCAGCGCAAACGACTGGGTAGTAAATGTATCGAGAACTCGATTACAGACTATTATAATTGTCGGTCTGGTGATGGCCTTGACGCTCTTTTTTCTGTATTACCAGATAGATCACGAATCGAAGGCCGATCTCGCTCTTGCCAAAGAAAAGGCCGAAGCTGCGGATCGAGCGAAAAGCGAATTCCTCGCTGTCATTAGTCATGAAATACGCACGCCTCTGCAAAGCGTACTGGGCTACAGCGATCTTCTGAGAGGCACGCCGCTCAACGATAAGCAAATGTCTTGTTTGGATACCATACAGTCCGAGGGGAAAATCCTGCTTAGAATCGTTCAGGACATTCTCGATTTCAGCAATTTACGCAAAGCCAGCTTCGAGCTGAAGGACGATCATGTGCAGCTGAAACGGCTTATCGATGAGACTTTCAATACGATTCGGCCCATGGCGGAAAAGAAGGGCCTAGTTGCCGAGTTGAAAGTGGATGACGCGATTCCTGAGGTGGTCGTTGCCGATAGCGTGCGCTTGCGCCAGGTCTTGCTGAACCTTTTCGGCAATTCCGTAAAATACACAGAGAAGGGTAGAGTGTCTTTAAGCGTTTTGCAGGGATCCGTATCGGATGAAGACCGTCCTGGTGCTGTTGATTTTATTATCGAGGATTCGGGCATCGGCATCAAGAAGGAGGACCTAGGCCGATTGTTCGAGCCGTTCATTCAGCTAGAGAATACGGGTCATTTCGGCCGTGAGGGGGCGGGTCTTGGGTTGGCAATTGTCAATCGCATCGTCGAACTCATGGGCGGTAGCATTCAGGTGGAAAGCGAGCGAGGCGTGGGTTCCAAATTTGTGGCGAGCTTCCATTTCGATCGTCTGTTGAAGACCTCCGATCTGGGCGCCATTGAAACCGCTCGGGATCCTATCGAAGTGGAGGCATTGTATGCCTTCGGGCAGCGATTCCCTCTCAGGATTCTGGTTGCCGACGACAATCCGATGGTCCGCCAACTCGTAGCTCAGTATTTGGACTCTCTTGGATACAAGGCTGATCTGGTTGATGGAGGCGGACCCGCCTCCGAGAAGGGTTTGAACTACGATCTTGTCATCATCGACTTGCGCATGCCTGATATCGATGGTCCTCAAGCCGTTGAGAACATTCGCAGCCAATCGGAAAGCGATGATCATCCTTGGATTATAGGCGTTTCCGCGACCCTAGCGGAGGCTGAAATCGAGCGAGCGCGGCAATCGGGTATAAATGATTTTCTAGGAAAACCGTTTTTCGTGGAAGGTCTGCTAGAGCGAATCAAGGCGATTCCCCATCTAGAGGAATTCGCAACGGACTCGTCTAACAATGTAGTTGAAAATCCGGTACAAGAAGAGAATAGCGAAGATCGGGAATCCGTTGAAGTCGAGAGCTCCGATTCGATAACCGGTGGCGGTATGGGCATCTTTTCTCCCGAGCTCGTGCAAAATGCGGTGAAAGAGGTTTATCAGCTCAGTGAGGAGATGCGGGAGGCCCACGAGAGCGAGGATTTCGCCTTTATCCAAGAGAAGGCCCATTACATTTCGAATACGGCCATGGCGCTCGGAATCGACAGTCTATACGTCGATAGCAAGGCCCTGCAAAAGTCGGCCGAAGAGGAGCGAAAAAGCGAATCGATGGAGATTCTCGAGCGATTAGAGAAGAATTTCGCTAGCTGGGAATCCAATGGCAGCTAGCTTCGCTAGCCCGATTTCCATCTCTTGCTGAATTGATTTTAGTGGGTTCGACGAAGTCGCCATGAGTAGTTTCGCTCAATCTCCCGTAGAGCGAGAACTCGATTCGGACTACCATGTTTTGGTTCACCCCTAAAGCCGCTTCATCTTCCTCCCGGTTGCCTTTCGTTTACGTTTTATTTATATTTTGCGGACTTACAAATTTTTAACTTTTTAGCCCAACACTGTTCATGGAGTCAAAAATCGAAAACCATCATAACGTTAACCTGACCGCTTTTGCTCTGATCTTCATCATTAGCGTCATCAGCTCTTTTCAGAACATCGCTTCGCAACGGGTTCTTGCTGAGCATTTCGAACCGACACTCTTCCTCGCGCTGATGCCTTTCCTATCGATGTTTATCGCCGCTTCTTCGCTCTATGCTTTGTTTGCTACGCTGAAAAGCCGTCGAAAAGCGCTAAAGGCTTAACCTGAAAAAGTTCCAACCCTTCAACGATTCACTTGCTTGGCGAAGGGCGAAACGCTTTCATCACATCGTCGTTAGTTTCTAGATACGCCCCGCCGATTAAATCGATGCAGTAGGGAATAGCGGGGAAAACCGCTTCCAGGTTTTCTCGAATGGCTTTGGGTTTTCCTGGGAGATTGACGATGAGACTGCTGCCACGCGTACCAGCCGTCTGACGAGATAGAATAGCGGTGGGCACATACTTGAGCGAAGCTGCTCGCATGAGTTCTCCAAAACCTGGAAGCATTTTCTCGCAAACGATTTCCGTGGCTTCGGGAGTGACGTCCCTTGCGGCAGGTCCTGTGCCGCCTGTCGTCACAATCAAACTACAGTTTTCCTTATCGGCGAACTCTATGAGCTTCGCTTCGATTTGATCCTGTTCGTCGGGAATGACGGCGTATTTTGGCTCGAAAGGGGAGGTCAACCACTCCTTTAGCAACTCGAGGCAGGCCTTTCCGGGGAGGTCTTCGTAGATTCCCTGGGACGCTCTATCCGAGATGTTGATGATGCCGATTTTCGCTATGGATTCGCTCATAAAACGGAGGTTTGACTGTTGATCTGCGCTTGAAACAGCCACTTTCAAGCATGATCTGAAGCGATTGAATGACGTTTTTGATGGGTTGACAGAGTTGCGGCTCGATTATGGTTTAGTCTTTTGCATTGAGAAGGTCGACCGCGCCACGTACTTTGGTCCGTGGAGCAGGTTCTGATACCACAGCGTTATGGCAATGAAAGAACATAATTTTCTGGAAGTCGTAGATTTGATCGTCAAAGAAGACGGCCGATACGCTAAGGGGGGTTATGTCTTTCTGAAGAAGGCCCTCGATTTCACGATCAAGAAGGAGCGCAAAAGTCAGGGCAAGGTGGTTAGCAAGCAACGCCACGTGACAGGGCAAGAGCTTTTGCAGGGCGTTAGAGAGTATACTTTGGAGCAATACGGACCGATGTCCTATACGGTTTTATCCGACTGGGGCATCCATTCCTGCGAAGACATTGGGGAAATGGTTTTCAATCTAATCGACTACAACGTCTTCAGCAAAAACGAGCAGGATTCGAAGGAGGACTTCACGTCGATTTACACCTTTGAGGAAGCCTTCGTTAAGCCCTTCCAGCCGTCACGACGTCGATTGAAGAGGCCTCGCTACAAGCCAATCGAGACCCTTTAAGCTTCCGTGGCGTCGCGCGCCGTATCTTTTCATTGAATGGGTCTTGGCTTTAGCCAAGCTCTGTCGCTTTCAGGCTATTCAGATTTTCCGAATCATGTCAGATTTCCCACGTTCCCGCTCTCTCGAAACTAGCGAAGCTCTTATTGCTCCTTTGCTCAAGGAACCTGTCGACCGATACGTCTTGCCCAACGGGTTGACGGTGATCATGAAGCCCTCTCGGGCGGCAGCAGTTTGTTCGGTCCAAGTTTGGATAAAGACCGGCAGTATCCATGAAGGCAGGCATCTTGGAGCTGGGATGTCCCATTTTCTTGAGCACATGCTGTTCAAAGGCACTTCGAAACGAGGCGGACGAGAGATATCTGAAACGGTGCAATCATCGGGCGGATACATTAACGCCTATACTACGTTTGATCGGACCGTATATTATATCGATATCCCTTCGGAAAACGTCGGAGTGGCTCTTGATGTATTGAGCGATGCTGTATTCCACTCTACTCTTCCCGAAGAGGAGGTGGAGAAGGAGCGCGAGGTCATTCTGAGAGAGATTGATATGGGTGAGGACGATCCCGATAGCAAACTCACCAAGGCCTTGTTCGAAACCGCCTTTCGCAGTCATCATTATAGATATCCTATTATTGGGTACAGAGAGGTATTTTCGAAACTGTCGAGAAATGATTTGGTTGAGTATTATAAAGCTAGATACGTTCCCAACAACATGGCGTTGATCGTTACTGGCGATTATGAAAAGCCGGCAATCAAGCAACAGATACAAAGCTATTTCGGAGAGGCGTCACGAGCAGCGCTTCCCCCCGTCCTCCTGACCGAGGAATCGACTCAATTGGCAGGCAGGTCGCTGGAGCTCGAGGAAGATGTTCAGATCACGCGTATCGGCTTAGGCTATCAAGTGCCGGGTCTTACGCATGAGGATACGCCAGTTCTCGACACTCTTTCGATCATCCTAGGTCACGGCCACAGCTCGCTGCTCAACCTAAAGCTGCGTGAAGAAAAGCGGCTGGTGCATAGTATTGAATCGACAAACTGGACTCCAGGAAGCGTAGGTATTTTCTATCTGTCGATCGTCTGCGATCCGGAAAAGCGTCGCGAGGCGATTGCCGAAACGCTGGCCTTTATAGAGAGTTTGCAGGAAGATGGTTTTAGCGAGGAGTTGATTGAGAAGGCGATTCGCCAGTTGCTGGTTTCCGAGGTCAATGCTAGAAAAACCGTTAGTGGGCAAGCATCCCGTCTAGGAGCGGCCGAAGTGGTTGTCGGAGATATTGGATACGCCCGAAACTATTTAAGGAATGTGTCCAAAGTTAAAGCTGTAGATCTAGTTCGTGTATTGAAGAAGTGGTTGCGTCCTGATCGTTTGACTCGGATCGTAATGAGCCCTAAAGGGGAAGATCCGGGCAGTGGAGGGGAGCTTTCGGTCTCCGCATCAGGCCTGGAGTTCGAAGAGGCCAGGCAGGAGAATGGAAGTGTTCTGCTCTGGAGAAAAGACGATCGCCTGCCGAACCTGCACTTCCGGATCGTGATGCAGGCGGGTTCTCTGCTAGAGGAGCAGGGCAAGCAGGGTCTCACTTCTTTGCTGGCCACTATGCTGACCAAAGATACGGCGAAGCGTAGTTCGGCTGAGGTTGCCGAGGCTATTGAAGGCGTAGGTGGTAGTTTCTACGAATTCTCTGGCAACAATAGCCTTGGTCTGGCCATGGAGATTCTTCCGTCGGATGTGGACCTGGCTCTCGATCTTCTCGAAGAAGCTCTCCATTGTTCGAAATTCGATCCTAATACATTCGCGATCGAAAAGTCTGCCCAACTCGCTGGCATCAAGGAACAGGAAGACGATATTGTAGCGGCAGGCCGCCACGAATTGAGGAAGCGATTCTTCGGAGAGCATCCTTTCGCTATCAGCGGCGCCGGCTCCTTGGATACCGTCCGGAAAATCGAGATTGATGATCTCAAAAATTTTCTGTCAGACATTCTGGTATCCGAAAACGTATGCCTGGCCGTTTCGGGTCAATTCGACGAGGCCGATCTGCTACCGAGATTGGAAGCGTTTCTGGCGAAAATAGAGAGAGGCAACGTTCGAAGTTCGGCTGCCGTCTTTGGGAAGCCTGCCGATATAGGCGCTCATCGCAAATCGATGGATCGGCAGCAGGCGGTCGTATTCCACGCGTATCCAGGACCTGGATTAAAACAGAACGACTTTTACGTTTCGGAAGTGGCTGACGAATTGTTTAGCGGCATGTCGAGCGTCTTGTTCGAACGCGTGCGAGAGGAGCTGAGTCTAGCTTACTTCGTTCGCTCGTCCCGTATCATAGGACTAGATACGGCTATGTTCTTTTTTTGCGCGGGAGCTTCTCCTGACCGCTACGAGGAGGTCGTTCGCGAGTTGATACGCGAGCGGGATCGCGTTGAGGCTGGCGATGTTGGCGAAGCCGAGCTAGCTCGTTGCAAGACGCGCCTCAAGGCCGCCCGGCGTATGGGAATGCAGACGAATGCCGCTTGCGCAGGGCAAGCTGCCATGAATGTCGCCTATGGATTGCCCGCCAATGATTGGCGAAACTACGATAAGCGAGTGGATGCGATTACGATAAGCGATTTGCAGCGTTTCGCTAGAGACTACTTGACCGAGGCCCATCGCGTTGAGCTTGTGATCGGAGCCGTTTAGAAAAGTCGAGTAGTTGTTTTCTGGGGATAGCCTGCTTACTCTGGCATTCGTTCACAAACGGGCTCCTGTTTTCTCCTCCTTGGCTAGCACTGTAAAAAAAGGCCAGGCCGTCGAAAAACGGCCTGGCAGGTGTGGGTGTGTGTTGTGTGTGGGTTGGGAGGGAAAGTCCTATATTATAATTTCCATCCTATTGTCTTTCACAAAAATTTCAAGCAATTCTTAGCATCTGCCAGATCCGTATCCATTATTTGGCATGTTCATACTTTGAACCGATTTATGTCAGGGATCGAAGGCTATGCTTATAAGGGCTTTGATCTATTCTGACCGCTCGTTTTCGACTAATAGCTAGTGTATCAGGATTTGTCTCACAATCTTGGAATCAATGCGCGAGTGGTCGAACTCAAGCGCCAAGCGCCCAAAATAACTAATAAAACAAGGATGTCTGCATCCTTTGAAATGGAATCGAAATTCGACAGGTAGCTGGGCCTCGATTTTGGAACGCGCAGTCTGGGACAGCTGTTGTCTGAGGGGGTCTGGCAAGATGTGTTTTCAGTTTTATTAAGCTCTCAGGCGACTTCTTATAAGAATCGCTAAAATCGAGCTCAAAACGAACATCGATCTTTGACAAAGCCCATGGAGCGCTCTTCAAATAGTGTTCATGAACACTATAAAAAGTGGTCTTACGCCTAGGCAGAGGGAGGTACTGAGTTTCGTACGCGAGCAGCGGAGCGTTAATGGGCGCATGCCGTCTACTCGAGAGATACAGCGTCATTTTGGCTTTGCTAGCCAGACGGCCGCAGTGAACCACCTCAAGGCCTTGCAGCGAAAAGGAGCTTTGCGGCGCTTGCCGGGAGATCTAGTGCCGCTAGCTCGTCGCGAGTACGCGGATATTCCAGTACTTGGCAGCATCCCTGCCGGACGGCCGACATATGGGGAGGAGTCGAATGAAGGCTGTCTGGCGGTGGATCTGTCGTCAGTGGGAATTCCGAGAAACGCTCGCACGTTTGCTCTGAAAGCTCGTGGCGAATCGATGATCGGAGCCCATATTGAAGATGGGGATCTGGTCATCATGGAATTCAAGGAGCCTCGCGATGGGGATATCGTGGCGGCTTTGATTGATGGGGAAACGACGCTCAAGCGATTCATCAAGCGAAATGGCAAACCTTATTTGAAGGCCGAGAATCCAACTTATCCGGACTTGGTGCCAGCCATGGAGCTAGTGATCCAGGGCGTTATGGTCGCCTTATTGAGGAGGGCCACATGAAGATGGGAGAAGCAAGTCTCCAACCTCTCGCTTTAGAGCGGGGGAGGAGCGAAAACGAGCGCCAGCCGCTGTCCGCCGCATATGCGGCGGACGCGCTGGCTGGCGTGGCTCAGAGACGAGCGAGCTATGGAGGGGGCGGCATGACGGAGATTCTCAATCGTCAGCCAATTGTCTCTATGGGTGAGGATTTCGAGGGCTATGGCAAAGACGCCGCGAGTATAGGAGATTTAATAGCGTATTTAAAAATAAAGTACAAAATCGGAGAATAGACGAATGGATAAGAGAAACAGGAGAATCATCATCGAAGACAGCCGCAGCCAGAATATGCTCGATCGGCTGTTGGGCACGCGCAAAGAGGTGTTGCTTCGGCGTCGAAGATGGTTGCTGTTGGCCAACGGTGGAGTGCTCCAGAAGCCTTCCGCCGCATAATACAGGCTATAGCTTTACTGTATGAGCAGCGCTGCTCTTGGCGTGCAGGTTGCTACGGTTTAGTATTAAGTATTGCATGACACTGTTTTTCGCAGTGTCCAATTTTGCTTTACGCTTCCCCCTTCTTGGGTATGAGATGCAACGTTTGTATCGTTTTTCAATGTATCGATGTTAGAGAAAGTATCCACTTCGCAAGCGGTTGTAAACCTGTTTACCGATAGGATTAGAATGGGCGAATTGAAGCCCGGAGATTCGCTCCCGAGTGAAAAGGCGCTGCAGGAGGAATTAAAGGTAAGCCGTTTCGCTTTGCGGGAAGGGCTGGCTCGGCTCAGCGCGCTTGGCATTATCGAAGTCACGCATGGCAGGGGAGCGACCGTCACCGATAATATTAATCCGATTTCGTTGAAAAACGTCTTCCTGCCGATGCATCCGAATCTCCGGTCGGAGACGCGCGAGCATTTGCTGGAGGCGCGGCTGTTATTGGAAGGCGAGCTTGCTTATCTAGCTGCGAAGCGACGGACGCGCGAGCATTTGAAAGCCTTTAGGCGTATTTTAAAGGACACCAGCGAAGCGCTCGACGATAGGGAAAAATTTGGGGTTTTGGATATGATTTTTCACAAGACGATTGCCGAGGCTGCCGGCAACAGCTATCTCCTCCAGATGCATATGGTCATTCGAGATCAGCTTCAACCTGTCTTACTTAAGCATGCCGGAACCGAGGGGCGCTGTCAGGTCATTCTTGAAGCGCATGACAAGGTTTACCAGGCGATAAAAAGCAAGGCCGCTACCAAAGCGCGGGCTCAGGCCATTCAAAATCTGAAAGTCTTCGAGAAGAACTACGAGTAAGCTCGGAATGGCTCTTTCGTAGACTGTGTTTCTGTAGTTGCAAACCGACGTCGGGCAAATTCACAAATCAATGCGTTTTGACGCGGGAAAAGAGAAAAAAATCTGAAATTGCTCGGGTTGCTTTGCAAACGCGCCCTCTGTTTCTAATCTTAAAGCCGTCAATTTCAACCCGCGCTTCTCTGCGCAATTTATAGTCGCCTATTCGTTCCATTTTTTCGAAGACGTCGACAACTGGTAAGATCAGTATAATAAATCTAATTATTTATTGACAGCGCCTGGGCGGTTTTACTTAATTCGCCACTGTTTTGTAGACGGGTTACCCCAAAAACGACCTCAAACTAAACGAATCCGTAACGTATCCTGATATGAACTACAACCCTCGTTCAATCCTGCGATTGTCGATAGTTGCAGCCTTGTTGCCGCTATCTTCCATCGCTCAAGACGACGATGATATATATACGCTTATGCCATTCTCGGTTACTTCCGAGCGTGAGCAGGGCTATCGCGCGACGACGACCATTTCGGCTTCGCGCCTGAATGTACCGCTCGATGAAGTGCCTGTGAACATCCCTGTGATGACGGCTGACTTTATCGACGACACTGTGAGCATCACCCAGCGTGAAGCTCTCGAGTGGCATGCTGCCGTAGAAGGCAAGAACGTGCGTGGCTTTGGTACGGAAGAATTCTACCGCCATGGCTTCCAGCACTTGTCTGATACTCAGGGCTTCCTTATTCAAAGAATGGAAATCGTTCGTGGCCCAACCGCTATTCTCAGTGGTCCCATCCACCCTGGTGGAGCCATTAACGTGATCACCAAGCAGGCTGTTCTTGGATCCGACTTTGGAGAATCTCGCTTCCAGCATACGTTTGCGGAAGACCATTCCTACCAAAACATTGGTCTAGACATCAATGCGGGTAACTTGGGTCCTGAAGCGGACTATGGTTCGACTCTCGCTTTCCGCTTTGTAGGAGCCTATCAGTATGATTCTGGAGCGGGACCGCATGTAAACAAGAACTACGGTTCGTTTATGACCTCCGCTCGTTGGCGTCCTCTGGAAACCACTACGGTTACGGCTGAGTTTTATCACTACAAGCTGGACTCTGACAGAACGGATCAGTTTGCGGCCATGAGGTTGAACATGCCTGTCGATCCGAACAACGGAGCTCAGCAGCCAGTCGCTATTGCTGCCCTTGATCAAGGCCTGGATATTCCAGCCAGTCACACCTGGCTTGGTCCTGACGCCTCAGCGCCGGAAACGAACAATGAGTTTCTCATCAACGTGAACCATCAGGTTTCGGACAACTTGTTCTTCGATCTGTCATTCACTCGCGCGGACCGCGATCTCGACTTCATCAATATGTTCCATGGAAATGGCATGGGCACCTTCCGTTTGGCCCTCAAGGATGGAGCTCCCAGTGGATCGCAAGATCTGAACGACTATATGATTGAACGTCGCATGGGTAGGTCTCGCCTCATTGGCAACATCATCGATCAGGCCAGCCTTCTGGCTACCTGGATTCCGGACGCGGACGGAGAGTCGAATCATCAAGTCATGTTCGGCTTCCAAAGCTTCGATCAGGACAAGGTCCTCGATTTCAGATGGCTACGTAGTCGCGAAACGGACGATCTTTGGCACAGCGCAGTGCCTGTCACGGCTAGGACAGCGGACGAACTCGCTTATGATTTTAGCCTTCTGTACGAAGATGTTCATCTAGATCGCCTTGAAGTAAATTCCCAGGACACCTTGTTTGTCAATTGGACGGGCGAGTGGCTGGATGGACAGCTTCACACGATGATCGGCTGGTTCAACACGAGCCTAACTCAAGACATGACGAACTTCGGTTCTACCGAGCGTATCCATGATAGCGACCGCGACCTTCCCCAGTTGGGAGCCGTTTATGACATCAATGAAGATCTCGGTGTCTATGTCGCGGTCACAGAGTCGGCTGCCATAAACACCAATCAAGCTCCGCCAGCAGACCAATCTGATTTCTTCTTCCCTCCCAAAGTAGGGGAAATGAAGGAGATTGGTATACGTTTCGATCTCTTCGAAGAGAAAGTAGTCGGCAGTCTGGGTTACTACAACGTGGATCAAACTGATGTGGTGTCTTTCAATTCTGAGACTCAACAGTTTGTGCCTTTGGGCGACGTTGAATCTACAGGTTTCGACTTGGATATCTTCTACTATCCAACCGAAAACTGGTCTGTTATTTTCGGTTGGGCGAATAACGACAAGGATGTCCCCGCTGTGACGGCTGGCGTTGCTGACCGTAATGTTTTCGCGAGTCCACGCAACAAGTTCTCCGTATGGACCAAGTATAACATTATTGACGGTCCTCTCTCTGGAATCTCGTTTGGTGGCGGCTTCAAGTCAGTTGAAGGCACTCCGACCTCTCGTAACGGTTTCACTGGCAAGAATCCTGACCGCACTCGTCTAGACGTCTTCGCCCAGAAGAAGGGGGCGCTGACTGATGGTATCGACTACTATCTGCAGTTGAACATCCGTAACCTCACAGGCGAAGAGTTCCTGAACCAGACGGTTAGTATCGGTCAGGGTATCCAGTATGGATGGAGGCCCAATTCGGCTGATCGCTATGAATTCCATCGCGACCCCGAGTACACGATTACTGGTGGTCTAAAGTGGTAGTCATCGTTTAACTACAGTTTTAATTTCGAATTTCGGAGCTGGATGATTTATTCATCCAGCTCTTTTTTCTTGGCCATTCCCAAGGCTATCCAATTCTCCAAGGGAATCTGTTCGGAGCGCGATTTCGAATCGATCTGTAGCAATTCCATATGCGCGAGCCATTCTCTCGCTAGATCGCTCTCCAGATTTTTCAGTAGAACGCCGACTTGTTTGCGACGCTGTTGAAAAAGTTCGCGAATCAACTGTTTGGCGTCCTCGGAAAATAGATACGGAAATTCCTTGCGTCTGATTAGAAGGAGTTGGGATGCCACCTCCGGTTTCGGATAGAAGCAGTTCGAACTGACGTTGTGGTGATCGGATATCTCGTACGCCGCTTGTAGAAAAATGCTAATAGCTCCGAATTGCTTTCCACCCTCTTTAGCCGTGTATCGCTGAGCGGCCTCTTTTTGTAGCATCAGCGTCATAGATTGGGGCAGCTTGCCGCTAAGAACGCTATCCATCCAAGGCGTTGAAATCGCGTAAGGCAAATTGGCAACGACTTTAAAGTTCTCGATTTCGCTCGGCAACCCGGCCAGCGGAAAATCAAGGGCATCGCCTTCCATTACATGGAATCGTTCGCCCTGCAATGAATCCTCTTTTTGCAGATAGTCTGCCAATCGCTTGTCCTTTTCGATTGAATACACATTTGCTCCCGCTTCGATTAGGGCTCGTGAAAGCGTACCCAGTCCAGGACCGATTTCTACAATCGTATCGTTGCTCTGGATATCAGCCAGTTCGAGCGATTTTCTAACAATATTGCCTTCGATCAGAAAGTTTTGCCCCAGTTTCCTAACCGGTCTATGCCCGATCTTCTCCAGCAAGGCTCTGGTTTGTGAAGGGGTGAGAGGTCGCATTTACTATTCGGATTCGCCTATGCCTGGCGGAGACGAGGTCACCGTTTCAGGTAGCGTTGTGAAACTGCTCAATCAATGATGCTGGCGATTCCGATTTCATCAGAGCTTCTCCTACTAAGACCGCATCCGCTCCTGCTTGCTTCACGCGGATGGCATCCCCTTCGCTCCAAATGCCGCTTTCGCTTATCGCTACCACATTTTCAGGAAATTGAGGAATCAGCTTTTCTGAAAAAGCGAGATCCGTTTTAAATACCGCCAGGTCTCGATTGTTTACGCCGATGATTTTCGGATCGTGCTTCAGACACGTCTCAAGCTCCGCTTCGGAATGAATTTCGTAGAGCGAATCGAGGCCAGCAAGATCGGCTGCCTCCCTTAACCCTTTCATGGTGTCATCGTCTAACGCTCTCACGATAATGAGAATCGCTGCCGCTCCCGCCATGGCCGCTTGCAGGACTTGGTACGGGTGCAACATGAAGTCTTTTCGCAAGCAGGGGACGCCTTGCCCTCGGGCATTGTAGGCGCAGGTCACTTGCTCCAGATCCTGGAGACTGCCTCCAAAGTATTTCTCGTCTGTGAGTATCGACAGGCAGTCCGCTTTCGCTTCCAGGTATCTTTCGGCCTGTTCGAGCGATGAACCGAGCTCTTTAATCTGACCAGCAGAAGGCGAGCGGCGTTTGATTTCAGAGATTACGGCGAGCCCGGAAGGACGCTTCAATGCTTCCAGTAAACTTCCTCTGGCATCTTTTTGCAATTTGAATGCTTCGAGTTCGGCATTCGAAACTTGCCTGACCAAAGGAGCGATCTCCTTTCGTTTCCATTCCATGATCTCGGTTAGCTTGTCCATAAGAAGCCTAGGTTGGAGACCAATCGCATGATTGGCTTCGAAAGCAAAGAATTAAAAGTCTGCTTAAACGATTGCCTTTCGAGAATGTTGGCGACTACACAGTCTGCGTGAGTTCCATAGAAGAATTGCTTGAAACCATGGCTCGGCTAAGAGGACCGAATGGCTGTCCATGGGATAGGGAACAGGATCACCAATCACTCGCTCAATGTCTTGTCGACGAATGTAGCGAATTATTGGAGACCATTGACAATCTGGATATGGAGCACATGCGGGAGGAACTGGGAGATGTTCTGCTCCAAGTCGTCTTTCATGCTCAACTCGCTAACGAATCCGGAAACTTCGACTTTCAAGACGTTGCGAAAGAGATTAACGACAAACTCATCCGTCGCCATCCGCATGTCTTTGGCGAGGAGAATCTGGAAACATCGGATCAAGTTCTTCATAAATGGGAGCAAATCAAGGCCGCGGAAAAGCGGAATCAGGCTCGCTCGAATCACATCTTCAAGGAACTTCCTCCTGCTCTTCCGGCTCTCCTTTTCGCTTATGAGGTTTACAAGCGCATCTCAAAACAGGAGTTGCCTACGGGACCGTCTATAGACCAGGAGTCCATAAGTTCGCTATCGGAAACGCTTGATGAGGAATCCGCTGGTAGACGTTTTTTCGAGCTGACTGCTGCCTGCCGACTTAAGGGGATTGATCCCGAATCGGCCGCTCGTCGCTATGCGAGAAAGGTCCAGGCTGAAACGGAAGAGCTTTGCTCGACCACCTGAGCTTGCTTGGCTCCCTTCTTCTCAGCATAGTTTCCAGCTGTGGCGAAACCGGCCCAAGAGAGATTGCTTGCCCCTTCGCAAGAAGAAGATCGCCTGAGATGGCTCGAGCCTTTTCTCAGAAATCTCGAGCACGAGCGCAGGCTATCGGTTTACACGCTTCGCAACTATGGAAAAGCGGTGGAACGATTTCTTGTCTACTTGCGAAAAGAGGGCGATTGGGATGGTGAGCTTAAAAGCGTAAAAATGCGGCAGGCTCGCGATTTCGTGATCGACGAGCAGAGACGTATTTCGCGACGCACTTTGCATAATCAGGTCTCGGCCATCAGAGCTTTCATGAAGTATTGGATCCGGCAAGGGGCTATTGAACTGAATCCGTTTGAAGCTGTCGTCTTGCCGAAATTGCCGAAAAAGCTGCCTGCCTACATGACTGAGGCTCAGGTCAGAAAGTTATTAGAAGGCCCCATGAAACTCTTGGAAAGCGGGGGTATTGAGCCTTTTCCCGCCTGGCGCGATCGGCTTGTTTTAGAGCTTCTTTACGGAGCGGGGTTTCGAGTCAGCGAGTTGGTTAATCTGACCTATGGCGATGTAAGTTTCGAAGAGGAGGTAGCCCGGATCGTCGGAAAAGGCGGAAAATCGCGACTCTGCCCCCTGGGTCGAGTAGCGATCGGAGTCCTCTGCAAATGGAGGGATGAATTTGCCCCTCAAACCGGTTTTCAGGACCCTGTGATTGTCAGCAATCAAGGCCGAAAATGGTCTCCTCGCCAGATCCAGCTACTCTTGAAGAAATACCTCGCTTTGGCTGGTCTTCCGATGGATTTGACCCCGCATAAAGTCCGACATTCCTATGCCACTCATCTTTTGGACAATGGCGCCGATTTAAGGCTGGTGCAGGAACTATTAGGACATTCGAAACTCTCGACGACGCAGATCTACACGCACGTCAATATTGGTCGACTCAAAGCGGTTTTCGACCAAGCGCATCCGAGAGCCTAGCGGGAGCGAATTCGAACTCAGAGATTTGCCCGGTTCGGGCGGTTTTCGGATAGCCATGAAGCATAAACGCCTTGGGAGATTTCTTTTATTGGGCTGGGCCAGTCTTTTTCTGATACAGCTGGTTGCCGGCTCCAAAGAAAAAGTCTTTTCTCCTCATGGTCGTGAAATCGTCGCCAATGAATTGCTAGTCAAGCTTCGCGATGATGTAGCGCTCCCCAGTGCCGGTTCCTTCCACGCTGATATGGGAGCAAAAGTGCTGAAACGTTTTTCCAATATCCCAGGCGTTTCTCTGGTTCGAATCGAACGTGAAGGGTCCCTCGAGGCTGCTATCGAATCTTATAAGCGTAGTGGAATTGTGGAGGCACTTTCCTACAATTACATTCGAAGGGCGTCCGTTGAGCCGAATGACGCTCTCTATGGAGCATCTTTGCAGTGGGGACTAAACAATGAGGGGGAGCTTGGAGGTGTGGCCGATGCTGATATCGATGCTCCCGAGGCTTGGGATACTATCAGCGATGCATCCGATGTCATCGTCGCTGTCATTGATACGGGGGTGCGTTACACGCACGAAGACCTGGCAGGAAACATGTGGGTTAATCCAGGCGAAATCCCGGGTAATGGAATCGATGACGATGGAAATACCTTTATTGACGATATTCATGGCATTAATTCGATTGACGATTCAGGCGACCCGATAGACGACCAGGGCCATGGCACTCACGTTGCAGGAATTCTTGGAGCTGTTGGAAATAATGGTATCGGAATTGCGGGTACGGCTTGGAATGTGAAAATCATGGCTCTTAAATTCCTCGATGCCGAAGGAGCGGGTCGTGACTCGGACGCGATTGAATGTATAAACTATGCCATCTCCAAAGGAGCTCGCATCATTAATAATAGTTGGGGAGCTGAAGGATTCAACACCGTATTAGAACAAGCGATACGGGATGCTAGTGATGCGGGCGTTTTGTTCGTTGCGGCATCCGGCAACGAAAGCAATGACAACGATGCGAATCCCTCCTATCCCTCCTCCTACGAACTGCCCAACGTCGTTAGTGTTACTGCCACTGACAAGTACGACGAATTCGCCTCGTTCGCCAACTTTGGCGAAAACTCGGTGGACATTGCGGCTCCTGGGGTAGGAGTTTATTCCACGTACATCGGTTCCGATCTCGACTATCGAGCTCTTAGCGGCACATCAATGGCGGCTCCCTATGTGAGTGGAGCGCTCGCCTTGCTCATAGGTCAATTTCCAAACGAATCGATCTCAAGTATTCAAAGTCGCTTGTATGCCACATCGGATACGCTTGCCAGTCTTGCCCGGAGATGTCGAACCGGGGGTCGATTGAATTTAGCCCGAGCCCTCTTGCCTGATCTTCCGGCTCCTATTAATGATCAATTCGAAAATGCCGCAGCGATTTCCGGTTCTCCCGCCATTTCCTCGGGCTTCAATGCGGCGGCCACCTCGCAGTCCGACGAGCCTTCGCATGCTTCGGGCACCTCGGATAAATCAGTATGGTGGAAATGGATACCAACTACTAATGGTCTAACGGAAATTTCTACCGTTGGCAGCGATTTTCTTACGGCTTTGGCGGTCTACAGAGGATCCGACTTGAATGCCTTGACCTTGGTCGCCAGCGATATCGACGAAGGACCGAATCCACAAGGAAGCAATCTCTCTTTCGAAGCGATTTCCGGAGAGGATTACTACATCGCGGTTGACGGAATAGGCGGTGGAACGGGAAACATCAGTTTGACGATCGGGCAGGGAGTGACCAATGACGACTTCGCCTCCAGCGAGGCGATTGAAGGTATCAACATTCGCGCTACAAGCAATAACGGGAGCGCGACTAGCGAGAATGATGAGCCTAATCATGCTCCTTTGGTTCCGGCCTCTCGATCGGTCTGGTGGAGTTGGACGGCTCCTTTATCTGGCGATGTAACGGTTTCGACATCTGCCAGCAATAGTTTCGACACAGTGTTAAGCGTTTACACGGGTGATACACTGGCCTCACTTCAGCAGGTCGCTTCAGATGACGACTCCGGTCCTGGCTGGACGAGCGAACTGACTTTCACTGCGCAGAAAGATACGACCTATCGTATTGCCGTCGACGGATGGAATGACAGTTTTGGAGCCATTGCCCTCACGGTTGCGTCTGGAGAAAACGATGACTTTTCCAATGCCCGACCTTACATTTCGGATACATTCAATGACATCGCGTTTACTGGTTTGGCTACGAAGGAATCAAATGAGCCGTTGCATGGAGAGAATCAAGGAGGGCGATCTCTTTGGTGGGATTGGACGGCAACGCGGAACGGTCAAGCTTACATAAGTACTTTTGGTAGCGATTTTGACACCACGTTAGGAGTCTATCAAGGAGCTGGCTTGGGTCAGTTGATAGCAGTCGATCAAAGCGATGATGCCGGAGGAACTTTAACCAGCCGGGTCATATTCGATGCCGTTTTCGGTCAAACCTATCGCATTGCTGTTGACGGTTTCAATGGCGAGCTAGGGCAGGATTTCGGGCTCGTGCAAATCGAGGGATTCGTCGAGGAAAATCCATCCTGGAAGCAGCCTGTCATTGACAATACCGGAGCGCTCGAAGCCCTTTTTGGAGAGCCAACCTCGATTCAAGTGGTAGCAGAGAAAAATCCTACTTCATACAGCGCAAGTGGCCTCCCTTCAGGTCTTAGCATTGACAGCTTGAGCGGCCTCATTAGCGGAACGCCT
Organism: Opitutaceae bacterium; assembly: GCA_028284385.1. Classification (GTDB taxonomy): domain Bacteria; phylum Verrucomicrobiota; class Verrucomicrobiia; order Opitutales; family Opitutaceae; genus JANQRT01. The sequence continues at coordinate 130,890 of JANQRT010000054.1, forward strand.
ACTTCGATCGGCACGCACCCGGTTGAATTGAGAGCCGCCAATACGTTTGGCGAAGGAGTCTTGCTCACGTCTATCAACGTTCTTCCGACTGAGGGGCCTCCAGTTATCGATGCTCTGCCGGTCGGTATTGCCAAGCCGCAAGGCGAAACCGTGTTGCTCGAAGTAATGGCCTACGGAGTAGGGCAGCTTTCGTATCAATGGAATAAGGACGGATTCGCTATACCAGGGGCGACCTCGTCAACCTATTCGATTTCGAATTTGTCGGAATCCAATTCAGGCGTTTACACCGTAACAGTTAGCAATTCCGACGGAGCTACCGTCTCGGAACCCATTCAGGTTTCTATCGCCAGCAACTATCTGCTCAACATCTCGTCCAGAGGATATGCTTCTTCTGGAGAAGGTATCATGATTGCCGGATTTACGGTCGAAGGGACCGAGGTAAAGGATTACCTTATCCGAGCTGTCGGACCGACTCTCGTAACCCAAGGAGTAGTCGAGGTATTGGAAAAACCATTACTCCAATTGTTTAAGGACGGAACTCCGGTGGCTACGGCCAGGTCCTGGGTCGACCAGGCGAATAGCTCTCAAATCGAGAGCGTTTCTAGCCAAATGGGAGCTTTCCCTCTCGAGAGTCCTGATGACGCGGCCATGCTGGTCAGTCTCGAGCCAGGCCAGTACGGGGCCCTTATTTTTGGCGACGATGGCGGCAGTGGCGTTACGCTTGCGGAAGTCTACGACGTTTCGACAGCTCAATCCGTATCCACGCGCCTGATAAATATTTCCTCGCGACAGTACACCGGAAGTGGCGAGAAAACGGCCATTGCCGGATTCATTGTAGAGGGACAGGATCCCAAACGGGTTTTGGTTCGCGTTATTGGCCCAAGTCTCGTTTCTCAAGGAGTTTCATCTCCTTTACCAGATCCTGTTCTGCAGATTTTCGCTGCCGGTCAGCTCCATAGCTCTAACGACAATTGGGAAGATAGCGATAGTGAGACTATGAATACGGCATTCAATGACGTGGGAGCCTTTTCATTGCCTGAAGGAAGTTTAGACGCCGCTATGGTCGCCACGCTTCCTCCTGGAACTTATGGCGTGATTGTCACTGACAAGAATGGGGCGGATGGCATCTGCCTACTTGAAGTGTACGAATACTAGTAGGATTCCGGAAATCTTAGAATTGCCTTTTAAACTTGGCCTACCAGTTTTGCTTTGTATGGCCCAAGTAAAAGTATTCGCGCTTCGGGAGACTTTGGAAGCCAAAGGCGAGGTCTTGTCGGACGCCATCCATGATAGTCTGGTCCAAGCCATTGGGTTGCCGAAGGAAAAGCGGTTTCAGAGATTCATTCCCTTAGAAAAGAAATACTTCCAATTTCCAGCCGATCGCTCCAGCCAATACACGATTATCGAGATCTCCATGTTTATTGGAAGGACCAGGGATACGAAAAAGAATCTGATTCGAGCTTTGTATCGGAATATTGGAATCCAGGCTGGAATCGAAAAACAGAACGTTGAGGTAACGATTTTCGAATCGCCAAAGGAAAACTGGGGAATCCGAGGCCTTCCTGGCGATGAGCTTGAACTAGACTATACTGTTGAACAGTAGCAGTCTGATCCGCTAGCCAAAACAGTATTTCAGAATTTCCGCTACCTGTTGGGGCGATTCCGCGGTCGCTTGAGCCGCCCCATCAATCTCCTTCAAAGCGTGGGTCAGGCTCGAGTCGTGCAACGTAATCAGAGGCTTGCCCAGAGCGACGGCATAGCCGGCATCGAAAGCCGCGTTCCATTGGCGATATTGGTCTCCGAATTTCACTACAACGACGTCTGCTTGCTCGATAAAGGCTCGGATGCGGATGGCGTTGATTTTCGCCCCTTTATGATCCCGCCAGAAAGATCGATCCTCTTGACCGAGTATCGCTTCCCCAACATCATCGCTTGCCGAATGATCCGTAACGGGTTCGAGGACTTCGATGTCCAGTCCTGCTATCGAGATGGCGTTCTTTATTTCAGTTCGCCAATCGCTGTGAATCTCTCCTGATAAATAAACCGATATGCTCATTATACTTCTTTGGAATTTTCGTGATTAGAAAATAAATACGTTTCGTCTTCACGCCCTTCGTTTGCGTGGATTTTGAACGCGTGTGAGGTAGTAAAGCGACAGCGAAACGGCAATGCCTGAACAGATAGCCGCAGGTGTCAAGCTACCGGTCCAGTTGCGAATCCCAGCGCTAACAAAGGAGGCCAACAGAATGCAGACGAGGGCGGAAGTTGTCATCAGCGCCATATATGTCGGGCGTCGCTCGGCTCCGCAAACTTCCAGTCCCATTGCCATACGAGCGGACATGTTCATATAGAAAGCCATGCCGTAGCCAAAAAAGAGAATTTTAAACCCCCAAGCATGGGTGTTCAGCAGCATTCCAATGCAGAAAACGGCTAGCATGGCTCGCGCGATGACCATAGGCGTTTTGGGCCCGATACGGTCTCCCCAATAACCGGCTAGAATGTTTCCGAATATAGAGCCAATCATCGACATCGTTACGAGTTCTCCTATGAAGCTCTCGCCTTTGCCCGTCGTATCCACAGCGTGGATTCCCATAAAAGGAGTGATAATAAAAATGCCAGTGAATGTGAAATTCGAAATCAACAGCCTCCTCATGTTCGGATGCCGCTTCAGCATGGCCGGCGTTCCTTTGATGTTCTGCCAGAAAGTCACGGTTTCCGCTGGTTTGCGATGCTGCTGTTCTGGTTCTCCAATCGTAAGAAATACCAAATACGAAGTTCCAGTAAGGATGGCTGCTATCAGAAATAGAATGCCGTAGCCTTCTGGCGATTCCCTTGTTCGCAGAACGTATTCGATAACAAACCCGGCTATGACGCCAGCGACGGCGCCGATCACGTTTCGTATGGCCATCATCGAGGAGATGCGACGCGACCCGATAGTGATATCCAGAAATTCCATCCAGGCTGTCATGGCCAATCCAAAAAGAGCTCCTGTGACGAAGAGTCCGATCAGAGTTGTGTAGAGAGCCAGTTCCGGATGGAGCGTTCCATGGAAAAGAAGTACGTATGCAATTATGAAATACGGAATGCGGTGTAGCCCTCCAAAAAGAGTAACAGCAGGTTTAAGTCGACGCAGTCCTTCGACCAGATGAGCGGTAAACAAGGGCGGCAGCATGAATCCGACCATCAGCAAAGTGGGCGAAAAGGATATCGCCAGATTTGAGCCACCCAAAGAACGAATCAAGGAGGGCAATACCAGCTCTGCTGAAATAAAAGCCATGCCTGCGAAATAGAGACCGCCTTCGATCGAGTGGGCCCAGTAGTTCTTCCGAATTTCTTGGGAAGAGATCAGCCCGCTTGCCGTATCGAATGAACTATCGCTGTGTGGCGGTTTCATGCTTTCTCAAGAAGCGTGTTGGCCCTATCAGATGCAACGTTTTTAAAACCCCACCTTGAATTCTTCATGGGACCTTAATCTTAAGACACGAACTTCCCTGGACCCTATTCGATACGGGTTTGAAATTTATGGTAGAGAAAGCCGATCAATACCGATAAGACGGCGAGCGCCGCGAAGGCGATGATGCGATAAAGCGTCTCTTTGATGTCGTAGACAAACAAGCGGACTAGCGGCAGCAAGAGTCCGATAATGGCGACCAGTCGGTATGGCTTGCATTTCAAAGCGATGCCTGTGGCGACCAATCCTAAACAGAATAAGGCTGTCAAGGGAGTGTAGTAGGAATCCAGTGACAGATCCGTATAGGAGAGGGCAAGGGCCATGATGGCAAAGCTCCCGAATCCATTTAGGTATGCAATGCTCGTCTTCGCTCGGTTGCTCAGATATCGCTGAGGCCATTTGAATGCCGCGTATCCGATAGTTAAGGAAATCAAGCAGAGAATTAGGGCGCCTTGAAGCATTTCCTTCCCCCAAGGAAGGTTTTGAAAAAGAGAATTTGATCCGGGGATGACGGCTTGCACAATATAGATGGAAGCAAGAAACAGGGAGACTTCGCTGGCCATAAGAGCAATGCCTCTTCGGTGTTGTCGCCAGAGAGCGAAGAAGCCGATGGCCACCAGGCAATGAACGAGTATGCCGCCCAGCCACTCAAAGCTTTGATAGCTGATCACGCTGGCTCCAATGAGGACAAGAAGATGACTCAAAATCCGCCAGGCCTGCATTTTACGAGTCAGTGAGAACTGTCTTGCCACCGATTTGCTCCATTGCGGAAAAGTCAGGACAACGCCGAGCAAAGCTATCGTTGCCAAGCTTGAGAAATAGCTGGAATCATCGAAATTCGGATACGCAATCAAGTAGGCGATTGGGATAATATGTCCATCCGCCATGCTGCGGAACGGTCTTCTCGCCGCGAACAGAATGCCGAGCGAAAGGACTGGAGCGATTAGAGGAAACCAGTCATGCGTCTGGTAGTCGTTGTACAAGTACGCATAAAGAGTGGTGATCCAGGAAAAATGGAAAACGAACTCGATTGCATGGTATCGCTTTTTGGGTTCATTCTGATAGTGGCGGCTTATTCCATAGGCGAAGGCGGCCGATAAGCCTACCAACGCTGCCAAGGTAATCGCATCGCTTGGAGAACTCCAGAATCGTATATTGGCTAGCGTAAGGAGAATCGAGGAAGCGACTCCGATTGGAAGCGCTTTCAGTCTTGGTACAAATGCCAGGAGAGCAAGTACACCAGCGTAGAGGGCTGTTTCGAATGGCAGTATGTAGCCGAATTCGCTACTCATGCGAAAGACGTCGCCACCTAAAAACCCGACCAGAACTGCGAAAAAAGCGTAGATGTATTTTCTTAGCCTCTTTTCGGGCATCGAGTGCAGGAGGAAGCCGAAAAGGATGCAAGCGAGAATTGGATATGACAGAAAGAGAAACCAATCGAATGAGCCTATGACAAGCGAGGATTGAGCCAGGCTCCGCTGGACGAGAACGAATGAAACGAACCATATCAATAAACAGGCTACCTCCTGCCACACGGCCCTGGATCGAGACGCCACCCAGCTTACTAGCAATGCTTCGATTATAAGAGCGAACCAGCGAATATCTCCGCTGAAATAATTGGTCGCCCACAAGGCGGCCAAAGCAACCGCTTTTAGAAAAAACAGCTGAAAGAAGAACGATCTCAGTGACTCTTGAGCGAATATGGCAGCCCATACGGCAAAGACGATGCCCATCGAGCCGTAAAACATGACCAGCTCGCCATCGAACATTCTAAAATACAGGTATCCAAATCCCAGACACAGTGTCGTGTTGATTGCTGCTAGCTTTTTACTGTCTTCTGTCGATAGCGCGTTGTGGCTCTTGCCAAACCGTTTGCTCGCGGGCAGCAGCGACGCGCTAACGAGAAGAAACGCAAGGGCGCTGAGCTCGTGGGGAAGTATGAGCACTCTAGATCCAATCAGCCCGAAAGCGGTCAGGGCGGGTATCGGTAGATAAACGCCCAGAACGGATATCGACAACAGGGGAGCCCATTGAAACCTTCTCGCGAAAAGAAGGCCGACCAGGTAGAGCGCTAGCGAGGACAGGAGAGCGCTTTCCTTCAATCCTTCATGGGCGGAAAAAATCGACGACAGGTAACCCAGGACAAGGGCCAGAAGAGCGATCCCTCGCTGCTCGAGTTTCAGGCTGGAAACGAAAATGGCTACGATAACGAGGAACTGAAGCGCGATTCCCAATACAGGATGTTGAATGACGCGAACGGGTGGAGCGGCGTATCCAGCAATGCATGTCACATAGAGCATTACCAATCCAGTCGCGAAAAGCGCGGTTCCAAAGCGAGGCAATCTTTTCAGATAGTAAAACCCGACGCCCATGACGACAAAGTCGGAGATTAGAAGGCCGATGAAGCGTATACCGGGCGATGTTCTCTTTCCAATATAGACCGACGCGAAAATTACGGTTAAAACGAATAGGAGAGCAGCGATTCGCGGGGCCCACCACTGAATCAGGCCGGCTTCCTTGCGAGCCAATTCTTCTGGCGGCCAAAGGCTCATGGAGCGCAGGAAGGGCAGAAGCTTTGGCTGGCTAGGTGGAATTGTTTTAGGCGTCCATTTTTTTGGAGACTTAGACTTGACTGATATTGGCTCAGGAACCGGTTTCTTAACCGGAGGCACTGGAATGGGATCGCTCTCGATCGCCGTGTCTTTGTCGTGTTTCGTTCCAGCGGCTATTTCTGTCTCAGGACTAGGCGTAGGCTTCTTCGTCAGGACTTCCTCCCTTTCCTGTTTCAGCGGATCCGAATGGGTCGTGGACTGAATATCCAGTTTGGAAACGATATGCTCCAGATTTTGGATACGACGGAGATCGCTCTTCCTTTTCACCAGTAAAACGATGCAAATTACTAGTGGAGCCAGAAAGACTGCGAGGAATAGGAAACCGAGAGCCGCCATTACATGGATTGTTCAGGCATAAACTTCATGAGAAACTAAGAGTAGAGGACTTGGAGCAGTACGAGGCGTATCAAAGTTCTGGCCAGAGTTGCCAGTCGCGAGGGTAGACGACTTCGTATCGAGTGGAGAAGGTCTTTGATTCCTTTGACTTGAGGCTGACGTCCCACTTGAAGATCCCAAGATCCTGCTCTTCTTCCTCGTTTTTCTCGAATTCTACTTCGGCGGGCGAGGGGCCCAATCTTCTGACTTCGATTTTGGCGTTTTGAGAAACTGGAAACTGGTCTACGACGACAACCTTATGGTCTACCGAATGAAAGTTGCTTACCTCATTGTAGAATTCGCGGCGCAAGGTTGTGGTTTTGTCGAGGAAACCCGAATCGGATTTCTTTTGTACGCCCTCCCTTCGTTTAACGGCGATATTCGCATCGACGCCTAGCGAGAGTTCCAGATCTTCCTCTGGAAGGGTTTTGTCCAGGTAGACTTTTGACGAAAGCTTATCGTCCACGAAAGCGATGGCCTGGCCAGGCATAATCGGCAGATCCATTTTGTTGACCGTCTTCCCCTTTAGGTAGGCGTCGAGCTGAATCTTCGGAACTACTTCTGACCAGTATTCAGTTTCCAATGGCGTTTCAAGCAATGGCAGCGAAGTGTGGTCCTTCGAGCTAGGCACATCGACGGCGCCCGGAAGCTCTACCTGAAAAGAGACGCTTGAAGAGGAGACGACTGCTTCACCAAGTTCCGCTTTAGTAGCCTCTTCTCTCATTTCCAGCGAGCTTGAGACCCTTGTTCTTTGAACGGCGTTTAAATCCTTCGAATAGTAGGGACGGTAATGGGATTGATTCACTCTCAAAGGCTGAAGCTCTGGCGCGTTTCCTTGGCGATTGGCGTGGTTGGTATGCAATGTTAGGGAGATGTCGCCCCAGTCTTCTCCAGTGTTCTGCCAAACGCTGGCGAAGTATCCAAAATCCAATAGTCCTTCCGCTGGTCTGGCTCTCAGTTCGTATTTAGGCTGCCAGCGAGCTTCGTTAGCAATATACCCGACTGCAAGAGTGATCGTGGTCTGGTCTACCGCTTCCAGTTCGACCTCGGCGACCATCTTCAGCTTGTTGAAGCTTTGCAGAGTCTTATCGAGATCCTTTTTCACATCTTCAATTCTTTCGTCAACCAGCCTAATTTCATTGGTCAGCTTAGCGACTTCGTCATTTCCTTTTGTAGTGATTTCCTGAATATATTCCCAGGTTTTCCTGGCTTGGTCGACGTCCAGCGAAACGCCTTCGCTTATCGTTCCGAAATTCTTGGCGAACGACTCACCCATAGATCCTGCGAATGCGATCCGATTCTTGGCCTGCTGCTGGCTCTTTAAAATGGCGGCTCGCTCGTCGTCCAGCTTAAGAAGCGACTTTCTTAGCTCTTCGATTTCCGGACTTTCTTCTATATCTTCAGGGATGAACAGCTTGGCATTGCGGACGACCACACCTGATCCTTCGATGACCTGAGCTTGCAACGCGTTTCGATCCACGTTGCTTGGCAGGTTTTTGAAATGGGCGAGCGATTTCCCGGCTTCGACATCGATTTTGGCTTCTCGGATAATCAAGGCTCCGTCCTGAAAGAGAGACACTTCGGTAATGTCGGACTCAACCGGAATGGCTGCGGCGTAAGATAATGTGGCTGCAAGGAAGCTGGATAGGATCGAAGAGAGGTTTTTTATATTCATAGGCTGCCTTTGGATTTATCAAAGCTCTACTCCACGACAACGCGTGTGGCGAGAAGATCCTTAGGCTATTTTGTACCTTGCTGTATCTTATCTACTAGATCTTCTCGTAAATGTTCCGGAGCCAGGGAGGTTAGTGGCTACGCCGTATCTTTTTTGCCATTTTGGTTGCCATAGAAGAACCGTGCCCTGACTACGCTTGTCATCAGTATCATAATACGCGGCTTGGATTCTTACATCTTCCCATGGGCTGCCATGCATGGCATCAAGGACTTCCGCAGGGATCATAACTTCGGCTGCAAAGCCGTCGTTTGTAGCGACTAGTTTTGTTTCGACCCCATTGGGCATGCGGTCGCTATCTTTAAGCGTTTCCGTCCACTCGATGGCATCATCCTTTCCCGCAGCCACCATTTGGATAGGCAGAAATTCCTCGAAGGCTTTGTCTGGGGCATTTTCGTTAAGAGATCGCTCAGGATCTGGGCGAGAGTCGATTCTAAAAATCATAGAGTCGCACCGTGTGAAATTTAGCTTTTCTGGCTCTTTGCTGCTGTAATTCGTGACATGCTTTTCATCGACAATGCTGGCAGCTAGGTAGAGATTGCCTTTTCTATCTGTCGCTACTCCAAAACGGAAGCTCCCATCCTGCTCGTTGTCCCACATCCAGCCCAAGCCGCTGTGGTTGGTAAGATCGTTTATCACATAGGGTAATGATTTCCATTCCTTTAAGTCGCCGTCTACTTTAACACGGTTGTTTTGGGTGAGCTCTATTTTGTTCCATGCGCTGAAACGAGCTTCGTATTCAAGCCGACTTTCCTCGAGTCCCTCTGGGCGATAGGTGGCCCTATAGTGGATAGGAACGACCCGATTTTTCTTCAAGGTGTCTAGAGCAGTGACCTTGATCGGCAGTTCAACCGTTGCTCCAGAATCAACCTCGGCTTTGAAAATAGAAGGCTCGAAAGCGAATGCGTCGCTGGGATTGAATTGCCCTTCGATCTCTAAGGGAAGGGTTTTTTGATTGTGTATTCGAATATTGAATTCGTTTGATTCGAGTTTTCCATCACGATCAAAATAGACTGCTTCCGCCGCCACGCGAGGGCCGCTCGTTAGTGGTCTGTAGGTAGAGTAGGATTCTTCGGTGGACACGTTTTCATCGTGAATGCCGTTGAGTTCCAAGTTGGCGAGGCGAGGGCCATCATCGGTCATCGTTACCCAGACGAAATGATCGAAACCTCCATACTTTGGCCCTTCCAAACCCGTACCGCCGCCTGTCGTGGCGAGTATGAAGTAGTTGCTCTTGTTTCTTACATATTTTCGATAGTAGTGAAAGTGTCCGGCGAATACGGTGTAGTCACGCTCTTGTAATTGTTGCTCGATATCTCGCCACCCTGTACTTCCATCGCTGCCACGATTCTCTTCATAAACCCAAAGCGGTTCATGCATTAAAACAATGGTCCAGCGAACATCTTGGTTCTTTTCGAGAACCTCTTTGAAGTAGGTTCGCTGGGCCTCGGATAGAATAGCGCGGCCTCCGTCAAGCGTGTTAAGGTGAAGAAAGAGTACGTCTTTGTATACGCGATGATAGTAGGTGACTCCGAAACGCTCCTGCCATTTCCGCTTGGACATTGGATTCCAAATGTCGTGGTTGCCCGGCAAATAATAGAAGGGCATTTCCAGTTTGTCGACGAAGCTGGTGAACTCCTCCCATTCCTCGTCAACTCTGTCTGGATCGGCGTAGCCTCCCTCAATCAGATCTCCCACCGAAAGAACCATCTCCGGCATCACAAGATTGACCTTGTCCATCGCCGCGGGGAAGACGCCATCTCGATGCCCTCCCGTCCGATCGCTTACGATAGCAAACTGAAAATTGTCTGGGTCGTTGTAAAAAGGCTTGTCCGTCCATGGCTTGATGGCGGATTCCTCAACTCGTTCGATCGCGGGATGCGAATAATCGTCATCTCCTCCCTCGTGACCTTCAATCATCGTGGCAAATAAGCCGACGACGATGCTTCCCATTCCTAAAGCAGCCCGCCCATGTGTATTCATAATAGCAAAACGATTGAATCGTAGCGCTATTCGTTGAAATACTACTTGTCGAGAGAAACTTATATAAAGTTATCTACGACACTAGACTAGAAAAAATCAGTTTGCTTTGCTTGCCTCTGCTACACGACCAATTGTCGTAAACCTGTCTTGTGATATCGCATCGCATTCTCCCTCCAATATTTGGGTCAAGTCGGAAATGGTATCGGTTCTTGCTATATATGCTCCTGGTTTTTTCGTCCACCGTTCCGCGCAGTAGTAGGGAGTCCCCAGATATCGTATCGTTTTCACCTGTCTCAGCAGGGTCGGATCCGAGAGTTCCGATAATCTTCGCTTCATGCGCTTCCGGGAAGCGCTCATTGATTGATTTGCCAAGTGGCTCCAAGTTTTCCGATCCACCAGCTTGTCAAGAAGAGATTCTTTGCTTTCAGTGATCATTTGTATCCAATTATTGGAAGCAAATCTTTCTACTTTTGACTTGGATAGCTCCGGATCTACCGGTGGCCAACAATCAAGCAAGGCAAGCTCAACGCTTAGTGCAATGCTAGCGTCAAGCCATTGCGATGCGCGCCGGATCCAGGCTTCGTCCATGCGATCTTTTTTAAGAATGTAAATGCATGAAATGCGTTCATTGTCTGGCCGATAGTAATGGTGGAGTTCCTTTCTGTCGTCACAGAATCGGGAACGCATGCCAGAATAGATTTGCTGTTCCTCAATGGACTGAAAGACGAAGATGGTCCCTTTCCATTTGAGGTCGGTGAGTCGACGATAGATCTCTTCGACGGAGATAAGTTTACCGACTCCCGTAGGAGCGAAAAGACCGATATTGCCTTGCTTGGGTAGCGGGCAAAGCAAATCGATTCCTTTGATGCCAATCTCTACGGCTTTTGTGGTATCCGATTTTTGCGATCCGAGACGTTTTATGACATCCTGAATAGCTTCGTCGGGTAGATTTTCCAAGCGGTCGTCTGTCGTTTTGAAAGTGATGTCATCGAAGGGATGCAACTTCAAGGCGTTGACCGGCTGGTCTGAAATCGCTCTTACGCAATTTCCTTCCAGTTGCTCCGCGACTACAGCTCTAAGGGATTCTTTCCAGTTTGGATTCGCGATTTCAATCGTATCCAGATTGTCGGGTACGTGGTACTCGTCGAATTCGATTTCCCAGAGGTATCCTTGGACGCTGAGAACGCGACCGGATGATTCTGATAATGCTTCTTTCTTCATTTCCTTTTTACCTGATTTTGATTTCCTCTCAGGGGCCGCCTTGAGTCTCTTCTTAGCGGCATGTATTCGATTGTTCACTGTCGATATTGGGAGGCCTAGATAGGAGCTGATCTCCTGATATTCGAGGTGGTGTTGGTATTGCAGACGGAGAATTTCTCGATCTTGCCAAGGTAGTTGTCCAATGCGTTTCCGCATCTCCTCAGCGCGTTTCGAGTATTCGAATTTATTCCTAGTCAAAGCCTCAATGCTTGCTTCTGCGAATATGTGACTCATAAGAGCCTTATCCCGCTCAAGAGCTCTGCTGCGATTCAGCCACACGTTTCGAATAATGCCGAATAACCATGACTGAATCTTTTCCGGATCGTTAATCGATGCGTGACGTCGGAGAGCGATGATGCAGGCGTCCTGGCAAATATCCTTCGCCTGGTCCGAATCTCGAGAAAGACTGAGAGCAAAACGATACAAGTCGTCGTAGCGTTTTTCGATAATGCTCTTAACCAGCGTACGATTCGAAGACTCTTGTAAGTCCTCAATTTCGTTTTGCTTTGATGCCTCCATCATTGATTCGTTGCCTAGTAGTGTCCTTTGCTTCCGCTTTCTTTGAGTAGATTATGAAAAAGATGCCATAGCTTGCTCGCCTGCAGGCCATTGGCTCATAATTTCGAAGCTTGCGAGAAAGCAATATTAGAAATATGGGGACCTATCAATGACTGATGATTTAAAAAATAGGGAAAGATGGAAAATAATGGCGGAGTGTCATGATGCAATGGCTCCGTACTTGGTTCCTGGTTACGATTGGCTGCAAACGGAAGCTCTCGAATTTACTGGAGCCCTCAGAGACGATTCGCCGTTGGTCTTGGATCTGGCTGGAGGAAGTGGCCTTTTTCTGGAAAAACTGCTTTCGAGTAACGAAACCGCTCGCGCGGTCTGGCTCGATTCTTCAGAGGCGTTTTTAGCAGTTGCCCGCAAAAAGCTAGACCGTTTTGGCGATCGCGTCACGTTTGTCGCTTCTCGACTGGAGGACAATTGGAAGGCGTTATTGAATGAGGCTCCCAGTCATATCTTCTCCATGTGCGCCATTCACCACTTGACGCATGACGAGAAGCGCCAGGTGTATCAACAAGCCTTTGATGCCCTCGTATCCGGTGGCTGGTTTTGCAATATCGACGAAGCGATTCCTCGTTCCGAGTCGACTTATTTGCGCGCCATGGATTTCTGGGTACAGCATGTCTATTCCAATCAAGAGAGCGTGCCTGAGCGTCTTTGGTCTCTGCGAGACGAATGGATGGCCCACTTCGAGAAATGGAAGATTCGCAACGTCGATCAGCACGATCAGCCGAAAGAGAAGGGCGATGATTTGCATGCTCCCATTTCCGATCAGCTTGAATGGCTAGAAGCTGCGGGTTTCCAAGAAGTCGATACTCACGTGAAATACCATCTCTGGTCGATCATGGGCGGAAGGAAGACAGTTTAGACCTTTCTTCTTCTGACCTCGACTGAGACCAGGCTGACTGCTTTTCGCATCTGATTCGCAGGCTAGGCTATTGATTAGACCGCTCGAGTAATCTAAACCTAGTCCTCTCGTCTTCCTCGATAATCCCCCAATCCCAACTCGATTCTCCGCTATGCAACGTCGTCATTTTCTAAAATCCGCCATGCTTGGAGCTGGGGCGGCTATGGCTGGACAAGCCGCTCGAGCCAAGCCATTCGCTCCCGACTTGGCGGATCACACCGGCATCAAGATCAAGAAGGTTACTTTCTACAACCCTCCCAACTACAAACCGAGTCGCTTGGCCCAAGCTAAAGGGGTAGTGATGGTTGAATGCGATAATGGGCTGACTGGGATTGGCGAGGGTGGTACGCCTGACCTCGTCGAAAACTTGGCTCCCTGGCTCATTGATCAAGATCCGATCAACACCGAGCATATCTGGCAGCTTATGTTTCGCGGTCTTTTCTATCCTGGCGGGCGCGAACTTCAGCACGCTATGGGGGCTTTGGATATCGCTCTTTGGGACATCAAAGGCAAACTGCTTAATCAGCCGATCTATAATCTTCTGGGCGGCATGTTGAGAGACTACATCTACTGTTACGCGACTGGCTATCCTTGGAAGGGATCCTGGAAGGATACGGCTCGAGCTTGTGTGGAGGAGGGTTACAAGGCTTATCGCATCCATGCCCGATCGCGTCGCGACGAGCTGAGCGTGCCTTGGGATGCCGATGAGGAGGTAAGAAGAATCTACCAGACGTGTGTTGAGATCGAGGAAGGCGTGCGTGGCGTTGGTGAATGGGCCATCGATTTCCATACCCGTTTCGATAACCCGCATGCGATCCGCTTGGCCGATCTGATCGAGCCTTTGGAGCCTATTTTCGTGGAAGACTTGATCCGCTCTGAAAACCAGAACGTCTATAAATACCTCCGTCAGCAGGTTAAAGTGCCTATTGCCTTAGGAGAGCATTTTGGAGTGCGTTGGGATTTCAATCGCCTCGTCGAAGAGGACTTGATGGATCATTGCAGGGCGACCCTTCCAAACACGGGAGGGATCACGGAATTCAAGAAAATCATGTCGATGTGCGAAACGCATTACCTTGGTGTGATCCCGCACTTCACGGGACCCATTGCCACCATCGCACTCACTCATTGTTTGGCTTCCTACACCGGATTCGCCATGATGGAACTCACTAACTCTGGTCGGCGTCCGCCTTCATACCTGAATTCCGACGCATTGGATTTCCGGGACGGAAAGCTTTATCCTCGCAGTGCTCCCGGTCTCGGTATCGAGTTTGACTCGACGGATTGCGAGAAAATGATCGAGATCACAGAAGGCCGAAGCGTACAAGTCTTGAAGCGTCCTGATGGATCCTACACCAACTGGTAATTGAAACTCCTGTTCTTCTTCTCCTTCTTCCCTCCAAAAGGAAGTTTTTGACCCGGCAACCTCTTCCGTGAATGTTTGTCGGAACACTCGCTATGAAACGACTTATCATACTCTTTCTTTGCTTCAGCCTTCCTCTTCTTTCCGCAGCCTATCCTGAGAAGCCGATTAAGGTTATCGTACCGGCAAGCGCCGGGGGAGGCACCGATGCCATGGCTCGCTTGTTCCAACGCAGTTTTGTTGAAGACAAGCTGCTGCCTAAGAAAACCGTTATCGTTAACATCGGTGGCGCGGGTGGCGTTGTTGGTACCCGGAAAATCAAGGATTCGGAACCTGATGGATACGCCATCGGCCTTTGGAATATGGGAACCATGATCTCCAAGGTGATGGGGATTTCCAATTTCGATCACAACGATTTCGAAATCGTCGCTGCTACCGGTTCCTACAAAATGGGTTTCGGGGTTAAGGAAGATTCGCCCATTAAATCGATCGAGGATCTCGTCTCTATTTCAAAAGAGGATCCTAAATCGATCAAGCTAGCTCTCGAGATGGGAACTGGAGCCCACGTCATCCCGCTTCTATTCGAAGAGGAGACGGGAATTAAATTCAACTACGTTAACGCTGGCGGTGGATCGCGTCGTCTTACTTCGCTTCTTGGCAATCATACCGACGTAAGCGCTTTTTCACTACTGGCTCTCAAGAATTTTCGCTCGGCGGGGATCGTGCCCATCGCTGTGTTTTCCGAATCCCGAGCTGCGGGTCTTCCCGAAGTGCCTACCGCCATTGAGAGAGGAATTGATGTCGTATTTGAAGGTCTATTTCTTTGGCTGGCTCCTAAAGGAACCCCAGTTGACCGCCTCGACGTTGTGCGCAAGGCCCTAGAAGTCGTGGCTTCGAATCCCGATCTGCAAAGCGATTTCGAAGCGATGGGAGTCGATTCGCAATTTCTACCTGGAGATAAAGTGAAGAAACGGTTGGACGATTTGCTCATCCGCATCACCCCAGTCGCCGGAAATATTCGATCCGGGAGGTAGTCTTTCGCTGGGAAGGGATCTTAGTTAGAGCCGAATTTCTTTATCAACCGCGTGGCTTCCTTGCGCACGCGTTTTTCCGTGTCATTGGTTTCCACATACGAAAGCCAGTCCATCAAATCGGGATCAGGCAGGAAACCGGAAAGCGAATCCACCGCTTCTCTACGCACGCGAGCGCTTCTGCTCTGCGAGGAGGCCTCCAGCAACACCTGAACGAGCTCGGGCGTTTTGACGTCATCCAAATGATTTAGGATTTCGGCCTTCATGTCCTCGTCGCTGGTCTTGTGGAATTCGTCGATCATTTTGAGAACTACATCGTCCGAGCGTTCTTTTGCCGATCGCAAGATCCTCAAAGCGGCTAGTTTTTCCTTAACTTCCTTCTGGCCGCTGAAGATGATCTCTTTCGATCTCATGATATGGCCTTCTGTCGGCGGCATCAGACCGCGTAATGTCATGGTCCATCTCATGTCGTCGACGTCTCTTTCAACCGAAGCTGCGTGACTGCTTCCTTCGTAATCGGGATTTAAATACAAAACGAGAGACTCGTCCGAAGCTTCCTCTAACTCGAGGTCTTCTAGATTCGTCTCTCGATAGATACGCCCTTTCAGATGCGCTAATTCTCTTTCCAAAGCTTCAATACGTTCAGCCTTCGCCTCATCGTAGTGGCTGGTTTTCTCGGGAAAAAGGGACACGGCAAGGGACCCTACGGAAGTCGCTATTGCTAACGCGAGCAATACGTTTGTGGTTTTTGCGCTCATCTCGATTGGATTGTTTTTCGAGCGTTTATTATAGAGCGGGTTAGCTTACCGGAAGCTTATTGTTGAGATAAATCCCGGTGCATTTCCGCAGTTGGACCGCATTTCTATTGCTAATCCTCGCCTCCAGCGTATCGAATCAGCTATTCCTGTCGTTTGGCGACCATGAAACTGCTCCTTATCGAAGACTCGAAACGACTGCGAGAATCGCTAACCCTTGGCTTGCGTAGAGCTGGCTATGTGATTGATGCGACCGGGGATGGCAAGGAAGGCTTCTGGATGGCCAAGACGGGTGATTATGATACCATCATACTCGATATCATGCTTCCGGGAATGGATGGTCTGACGATTCTTGAACGGCTGCGTGAAGAAGATAACCCAACCCATATCCTAATGCTGACCGCCAAGGATAAAATTGGCGATAAGGTTGCAGGCCTGAAGACAGGAGCTGATGATTATCTTGTGAAGCCATTCTCGATGGACGAGTTGGAAGCCCGAGTCGAGGCTCTCTGTCGTCGAAGCTATGGTATCAAGAAAACCACTATAGAAGTCGAAGGTCTATCAATCGATCTGGCCACCAAGCGAGTGGTTCTTAACCAAGATCTTGTGGAGCTCAAACCTCGAGAATACCGAATTCTTGAATACTTGTCAATGCGTCGTGGAGAAGTGGTTACGCAATCGGAAATCGAATCCCATATCTATGACGATCTGGCCGAAGTGCGAAGCAATGTGGTTGAGTCTGCTATCTCATCCATTCGACGAAAGCTTTCCACAGAGGAGCGTCCTGCTCCCATAAAGACGCGCAGAGGTCTTGGATACATATTCGACGAAGGGTTTGAGTCATGAAAACGATTCGCGCTCGTCTTGCCTTGGCCCTCGTCGTCTGCTTCGCATTGCTGCTCACCACTGGCGGTCTGGTGATCTTCTATGCCGCTCGAGACAACCTGATGGATCGTTTCGATCAGAAGTTGCGAGTGCAGGCGTTTTCCATCATGACCGCTACCTATCAGAAGGCGGACCGGCGAGTGGAAGTCCACTTTACCGACCGGTTTCTACGCGAATTCGATGATGATGTGCGCGAGGCTTTTTTCCAGCTTTGGATTAAGGATGGCAAAGTTGTCCGACGTTCCGACTCGCTGAATGATCTGGGAGACCTCCCGCGGGAGTACGGCAAGGTGAGAAGGCCGGTCTATTGGAATCTAGAGCTTCCCACGGGCGTGACTGGCAGGGCGATTGGGGTGCTCTATGAACCTAGAGCTCGCGATCGTAGAGAGGAGAACGACGACTTTCGGCTCATCCTAGTGGTGGCATCGGAGTTGGGTGAAGTCACCCAGGCTTTGGCAGACCTTCGAAGCGCTTTGCTGTTGGTGGGGTTGATCACTCTAGTCGTTACGCCCTTCCTGGTTTCCTTCGCCCTCAAGCGGGGCTTAGGCCCTTTAAGATCGCTGGCCAGCAAAGCGAGTACCATGAATGCGGATACATTAACGAGACGCTTTCCCCAAGAGAATCTGCCCGGAGAACTAATGCCGATCGCGCGTCAGTTGAATGCTCTGATGTCACGCCTTGAAAGCGCCTTCGAGCAGGAGCGACGCTTCAGCGCGGATGTGGCTCACGAGTTGCGTACTCCGATATCCGAGTTGAGGAATCTGGCTGAGGTGAGTCTCAAATGGGGAGATCAAGCTAGTTCGAAGGAAATCGAAACCTCCTTGGAGATCGCCTTGCAAATGGAACGCATCGTCAACCAGCTGCTCGACGTGGCTCGTTGCGAAAACGAGCAGATTAGTATCACGCGCGAGCAGTTCAATTTGAAGGAGCTGATCATGGAAAACTGGGCCCACTTCCAGGAAGCGGCGGCAAGGCGCGGACTGGTTTCGGAGATCGAGATTCCTGAAGATCTGGAAATCGAAACGGATCGGGATCGACTGGCTGGCGTAGTGGGAAATCTTATTGAGAACGCAGTCTCCTACTCCCCATCCAAAGGACGGATTGAAATTCGGTTTAATCAAGAGACGGGGACCTTGTCCTTTTCCAATCCATGCGAAGATCTGGCAGCCGAAGACGTTGAGAAGCTGTTTTTAAGATTCTGGAGAAAGGACGCAGCTCGTTCAGACGAGGGCCACAGTGGTTTAGGGCTCTCGGTGGCCAAGGCATTCGCTACCGTTCTTGATTTGAAGCTGGATGCACGTCTTTCGGATGACGGACGCATCGTCTTCGAGTTGGGGGTATTCCAGCGAGCTGAGCTCCCTCTAGTGGCCGGTGAGTAGAAGGCTTTCTACTTATGTCGATCGTGGCAGGCTTTGCAACTCACGGCCTCAGCGTAGCGTTCAACGGCGTCTGGCTCCTCAGCAATGAGGGCCTTGGTTGCTTCCAAAAGCGGCTTGGTGCTCCTTTGCCAGCCTTCTTCCGAACCTCTGGGCGGAGTGAGTTTCATCAGCTCCTCATAGCCGGCTAGCAGGAGCTTGAAGTCATCCTGAGTCCCTTCGCCTCTCTTCGTTCGATTAGCTACGGAATCGTCCCCTTTGTGGATTTCCTCCATAATGTCGACGATGCTCTTTTCCGATGGATCGAAAAGAGGACGTTCCATGACGACGACTTCAACCGGCTCCTCTTTCCCAGTGACGATTTCCACTTTCAGGCGATCCATGTCCCGCTCGATTTCCGAAATCCGCTGCTTGAGCTTCTCTATCTCCACTTCGGGATTGATTGACAGGTAAAGGGCTTCTACGCCTTCGTCGGAAACATCGGTCTGCCAAAGGAAAAGATCCTTCAAGTTCTTGAGCTTTCTGAGGTGGATCAAGGTATCGTCTGAAATGCTGGTGTTGTAGAGGTTCAGATATTCCAGTTGATACAGGGAGGAAAGTCTACTTGTATTCGCGTCGCTAATACTTGTATTCTCTAGATGCAGTTTCACTAGATTGGTCATCTGGCCAATGGAGTCTAAGGCCGCGTTGGTTATCGCGGATCCTGCAAGATCCAGCTCATGAATGTTCTCCTTGATGGATAGCAGTTCTTCCAAATCGGTATCGGTCGCTTTCTTGGCCACAACATCGAGACGCGAATCGTCTTTGGCGATGTAGTTGATTTGGTAGTTGGCGCTCTGTGACAAAGACTCTAGTTGAAGATCAATTTCCTCTCGTGTCTTGGCTACAAGGATCTCCTGCTCTTGGAAATGAATGGCGACTTCCGGAGTGATGGTCAACTCGTCGATGGTCGCCGTTTCGCTAGCGCCTTGATCTATCCACCATTCCAGGAGTGCGATGGTCTCCTCGTTGGGTTGTGGCTTTCCTTCCGGCGGCATATGCTCTTCGTCGTCAATCGGGAAATGCATAGTCTCGATGAGGAAGCTCATCTCGCTGTCCCCTGGTTCTATGGCGTCTCCACCGGCTCCTCCAGCCATGATGCCGGCGAAGCTGTCCAGTCGCAGGTCCCCTTTGATCTTGTCCGGTCCGTGGCACTGCACGCAATAGTCTTCTAGAACAGGTTGTATGTGGGAAACGAATACAGGTGTGGTCTCGGGATCGACTACGACAACTTCCTCTTTGGCGAAGGGAAAGTACCTGGTCAGGTAATCGGAGCCGTGGGTCAGAGAACCTCCTTGGTGTCCGGCAATGCTGATGGCCACGATGGACAATAGCATCGCGCCTGCGTAGGAGGGCGAAAAAATGGCTTCCGTGATCTGAATTCTTCGATTGAGATAGCTAAGCAGGTAGAAAAGTCCTGTCGCTACCACTCCAGCCCATTTGTGGAAGTTTATCGCATCGGACTCGTAGCCGCCGTCCCATGACAGGAATATTCCAAACAGCGATGCGAAAACGGCAGAGATGAACGAGGCGTTTAAGAGAATTTGAACGTTCTCCCGTTTCCTCGCTAATGGGCGAACAAAGCTGATCACTTCCAATAGCACCGCTCCGGCGAAAAGGCCGATGGGCAAATGAAGCACAACCGGATGGAATCTTCCTAGAAAAGGCAGCCAATCGGAAAAGTCCCAGAGTCCGGAACCGTCTATCAAGGACAAGCCTACGAGGATCAGAAGGACGATGAATCCAAAGAGGGTTTTAGTCTGGGGTTTCATTTCGAATTTTCGTGGCTTTTCACGGATTGCTCCCCCATCGGAATTTAGTCGTCCTCGAGAATCAAGATTCGAATTTCATCCTGGCCGCCAATGTATCCATAAATAAGAAAGGTCGAAGCCGTAAAATTGATTACTCGTTGCTCTAATCAGGTCTCATAGCCCGGACTAAAAACTCGCCTTCGTAGACTGGATTCCCGCATAAGACCCTAAGCGAAACCATTTTGAGTCTGACTAAGCACATTCATATTAAAGGGGCCAGGGAGCATAATCTCCGTGATATCGAGGTCCGTATTCCTCGCGATAAGCTGGTTGTGGTTACCGGTGTGAGTGGTTCAGGGAAATCATCCTTGGCTTTCGACACGCTTTACGCTGAAGGCTATCGCAAATACATGGAGAGTCTCTCCACTCAGGCTCGACAAGCCATGGAGCAGTTCAAACGCCCCGATGTGGATTTCATTCACGGTTTGTCGCCTGTGCTGGCCATCGAACAACGAGCGGCCAGCGCGTCTCCTCGAAGTACAATCGCCACTGTCACTGAAATCGCGGACTACGCTCGTTTGCTTTGGACGCTTAAGGGTGAGCAGTATTGTCCTAAGGATGGCGGGCTGATTGTACGGCAGACGCTGGACAGTTCGGTGGAGCAGGTGTTGAGCCTTCCGCCCCGATCGCGAGTCATGCTCCTGGCTCCCTACATGACTGCCAAGCCGGCTCTCCTTCGGGACGAACTGCCCCGCTTGCGGCAAAAAGGCTACCAGCGAGTGCGATTGGATGGAAATATCATCGATGTCGACGATCCTCATTCCGCCCCGGCCGGACGCAAGGAGCAAACCTTGGATATCGTCGTCGACCGGCTGGTGGTGGACGCCGATCAACGTAGCCGCATTGCCGACTCTCTAGAGCTGGCTTTTAGCGAGGGCAAGGATCGTTCCATTGTTTTGTACCAGAAATCTCGCGACGCTGATTGGGAGGAACTCCTGCTGAGTCGCAATTTGGCCTGCTCTATTTGCGGAACGGTCTACGAGCCGATCACTCCACGTCATTTTTCCTTCAATACAGCTGAGGGAGCTTGCCCGGAATGCGGGGGCTTGGGCAAGACTATGCGATTTCTGGAAGAGCTGGTGGTGCCCGATCCAAGCAAGTCCGTGAAAAAGGGAGCTCTCAAACCGCTGCGGATCGGCGGCAAGCAGCTGATTATCCGAAACAATGCCTTGCTGCGGCAGCTGGCTGAGCAACTGCCCTTCGATCCGACCACTCCTTGGCAGGATTTGGAGGGGGAAATCCGTCAGCAGATTCTGCATGGCGTTCCGGATCGAGAGTTCACTTTCAAGCTTACTCGTCGCAAAACCCAACCAGCTCCGCAAATCTTCGAGGGGATTTTCGCACTACTCGAGAAGGGTCGTCGCGAAACGAAAAGCGAAGGCTATCGGGCTCGTTTGATGACGTATCAGACTTCCCAGGACTGCGCTCTGTGTGGCGGTCATCGATATTCGCCGCGTAGCGCCAATGTTAAGGTAAGCGGCCTCAGTCTGCCGGATTTTATGGCTATGGACATTGGTCAGGCTTATGAATTCGTTTCTGGTCTAGAGAATAGCGAGAGCCGTGTATCGACCTACGGCGAGGTAGTGGAGGGCATTGAGTTTCGACTGCGGTTCCTTAAGGAGGTCGGGCTCGATTATCTGACGTTGAATCGCCAATACAGTACTCTTAGCGGCGGCGAGGCTCAACGAACTCGATTGGCTACCCAGCTCGGTATGAGCCTGATGGGGGTGGTCTATGTTTTGGACGAGCCGAGTATTGGCTTGCATGCTAAAGACAATCTCAAGCTCATCGACACGCTTAAGGAACTGAGGGATCGCGGCAATTCGGTGATCGTAGTGGAGCATGACGAGGATACGATGCGAGCGGCCGATCACTTGATCGAGTTGGGTCCAGGGGCCGGGCAGTCTGGAGGGGAAATCCTGTTCGAAGGTTCACCAAAGGACTGCGCTAAGTCGAAGATCAAAGGCTTTTCCACGGGAGCCTACCTCTCCGGCAAACGCAGCCTAAGCAAAGAGGCCCCTGATAAAAAGCCAGAGGCCCTATGGCTAGAGATCAAGCAGGCCAGCCATCACAATTTAAAGAAAGTGGATGCTCGCATCCCGATTGGGCTATTGACCTGTGTCACGGGAGTCTCCGGCTCTGGCAAATCTACGCTCATCAACGAGATCTTGGCTAAGGCCGCCGCTCGAAAGCTTAATCGCTCCAAGGACATTCCAGGCCAGCATGGCGGGATATCGGGGCTGGAGGAGTTCGATGCGGTGGTGCGGGTCAGCCAGGATCCTATCGGACAAAGCCCGCGTTCCAATCCGGCCACCTACACCAAGCTTTTCGATACCTTGCGTGATCTCTATTCTAAAGTTCCTTTGTCACGCGTGCGTGGATACAAGCCAGGCCGCTTTAGTTTCAACGCTCGCGGGGGTCGTTGCGAACGTTGCCAGGGCCAGGGCGTCATTAAACTGGACATGCTCTTCATGAGCGACGCCTATGTGGATTGCCCCAGCTGCAATAGCCAGCGTTACAATCGGGAAACGCTTGAAGCTCGTTTTGGCGGCAAGAATATCGCGGAGGCTTTGGAAATGTCGGTTAGCGAGGCAATGATACATTTCAAGAACGTCCCGCGAATCATGAGCCGTCTCCAAACCTTGGATGCGGTTGGTCTGGGCTATCTCAAGCTCGGCCAGCCGGCCAACACCTTGAGTGGCGGCGAAGCGCAGCGCCTGAAGCTTTCCTTGGAACTCTCCAAGCGAGGCGAGGGCAGACGACTCTACATTTTGGACGAGCCCACGACCGGTTTGCATTGGTCCGACATCCAACGGCTAGTTGACCTGCTTTTTCAACTACGCGACCAGAACAACACCATTGTTGTTATCGAACATCATCTCGACTTCATCCGCCTAGCCGACTGGATCATCGATCTGGGTCCTGGCGGCGGATCCCATGGCGGTGAGATTGTGTTTGATGGTCCTGTTGGTGATCTTGGCAAATGTGTTGAATCGAAGACTGGCGAAGCGCTTTCTCGATAGCCTTCGTTCTGAGCTGGAATAGATGTTTGAAGCTGGAACATCTTCCTGTTTTGACAAATGGTGTTTGCCAAATTGGGAAGTGACATCCGCTCCGCTTATCATAGGTTTTACGCAAACTCTCATTTAACTACCTGAGCATAACCCCAATCGCTTTTATGAAGAAAGTTACTCTGATCCCATTCCTCCTGATTCTATTCCCAAGCCTTCTCATTGGAGGGGTCGTCTTCGAGATTGAGACGAAGGATCACGAACAATCTTCACCTAACGTCGATTCCATGCAGATGTGGGCCGAAGGGAAGAATTTGAAGATGGGGATAGCTCCTGGTTCTGGCCGTGGCCAGTCGTCAAACTCCGGGTTTTACTCGGGAGGAGGGAGTGGTCGTGGATACGGTTCTTCGCCAGGCGACCAAGGCGGTACCATGTACTATCTTGGGGATGAGAGGAAGATGGTTTTCATTAGCGGGTCCCAAGGCTTCTCGATCAATCTTGATTCATTTGCTCAGATGGCAGCTGCGAATCCGTTTCAAGGCATGTCTAGCGGTGGAGGCGATGCTCCTCCGGGCTTTCCGCCAGCGGTTTGGGGTATGCTTCCCGAGGATAAGAGGGCTGAGATCTTGAGGCAAATGGCTGAAAGCGGAGCCAACGTTCCTTCGACCCGCGGACAGGGTTTATCTGGCGGTGATGAAGAGCGCTATGTGGACACTGGGAAGACCGGCAGGACATCGGACGGCAAGCGCTACCGTGTCTGGAGGAAATATGTAGGGGCGGAATTGAAGAACGAGTTCAAAGTCGTTGACTGGCGTGATGTGCCAGGCGGTTCTCAGCTCAAAAGCGTGTTTGCCGATTTCAGTTCATTCTCGAACAAGATGCGCGAATCAGCCATGGCGGGAAGAGGATTCGATTCTCCTTCCGGAAACATGTTCAATGATCTAGAGGAAATTAATGGCTTTCCGTATGAAGGCGTTGAATACGATCGTAATCGAGTTGTTTCCAGTTTCACAGTCAAGTCGATGGTGGAAAGAAAACTCGCGTCTGCTGAGTTGTACCCCGACCCCAACATACCGGTCCAAGATATGGGGCAACTGTTGAATCAAGCCGCGGCAGGGCTGGGCGGCCTGCTGGAGCAGATGGGTCAAGGCAATCCTTACGGGGGAAGCAGCATCGATCGCGAGGCTCTTCAGCGAATGCAGCAGCAGAGACAGAACAACAGCTACAACAATAACAACTACGGTGGAGCCGGCTCGTCCAGCTCTATGGCGGCGGATGAAGCTGCGGTTGGTGGGAATTAGTTGAGCAGCGCGGCCTTCCTGGCCCTCCT
The DNA here is from genome assembly GCA_028284385.1 of Opitutaceae bacterium. GTDB lineage: Bacteria > Verrucomicrobiota > Verrucomicrobiia > Opitutales > Opitutaceae > JANQRT01. The sequence goes on from JANQRT010000054.1 coordinate 155,375, forward strand.
GTCATCAAAAGTAAGAATCTCGATGAGATTCTACTCAGGTCTTCCCTGAATTGGTCGGACAGCTTTTCTTAAAGAGAGTAAGCCAACCAAATTCTCATTGATAATATTTCCAACCGCCTTACTCTGCATTGGGATTCTAACTCGATAGTGTGATGGTTGGGCGTAAGGAAATGGAAATATGAATACCTACCGTTATGTGCTGCTGCTGTTATCCGGGATTCCGTCTAGGCTACTTGATGCTGCTTTGCTTCGCTCTCTTTTCGCGGCTCAAGATTGGCCATTGGCCTTACTACGCGCATCCTGATCCCAAACAATTGGATGCTCCGTTCCTTCACTCGATTACCTTGTTTGGTTTTCTTTTATCGTTTCTCGCGGTGGTCATTGCCCCGTTAGCCTTAGTTGTAGCGGCTTTCATCGATGAAAAGGAGCCTGGGATTAAGAAGAAGATATTTTTCCATACGATGGCAGTCTACTTGCTGGGAATCTCGCTATGGTCGCTGGATATTTCTATGGGCGAGTTCACCAATTGGCTCATCGACTGATTGAATTAAAGTCTACCTGGCTCCTTTGGGAACGAACTTGGCGGCGTCGATGATCGACCACAGGTGGATGATCCATCCTAAAAGCACAAACCAAAGTAGGAAAGCCAGGACGAAATGAATTCCCGCCATGAGCATCCTGCCTTGCAGCAATTGTCCTAGTCCTGGAATGAAGAAGCTGCACAGAGCAGCGAGCACGTTTCCGCCTGATCCTTGTCCTGCCATAATACCTTATATCCTCTCTTGTGGTTGTCGGCCTGTTTTTGCGAATTCGACTTCGCTAGCTCAAGCTAAACCTGATCCCTATTCACGATTTTGTTTTCTCTAGCTACACGTTGCCTAGTTCGAAAGTTGCAATAAATTCAGAACGTTCTGTTACTATCTCTTCTCATTGACTCTTAGGAGCTTGTGTTGGAAATTGCTTTCGCCTGTTTCCAACCCTTTCCGCATTGCCTTCTCCTGCTAGTCGTTACCCCATGACCAAACGTCGCCGTTCGCGCGGTTCACTCGTCGTCGCGATCGTCTTCCAGGTCGTTCTTCTGGCGGCCACTTTACTTATTGTGGTGGTTGATGAATCGGAGCCCGATCCTATAGCGTTTCAAGGGAGGCAAAGCGTCCAGCAATCGAGACCCGACCCTCAACAACAAAAGATCCTGGACCGCTACTTGCGAAGCGTCAGCAAGCCTCGCTTGATGGACAGGCTTTCGGTCGAGACGAGTTTCGGCAACGATCTACCGCCTCTGCCTAATCTTGCCTCTGACGCGTTTTCGCCCGATCCGCATGACTCGCTTTTCATGGAAGAGGCTGCTTCGCTCCTGGAGCAGTCTGATCTTCTGAAGATCGATTCCATTGTTGGAGCCCAATCCTCATCGGTTTCGTTCTTCGGAGCGCGAGATTCAGGTAAGCGTATCGTCATTGTGGTAAACACTTCCGCTTCCGTGGTTCGCAAAGCCAAGGCGAAAGGCGTAACCATTGAAGCGATACAAGACGAGGTTGTTTCTCTCATTGAGGGATTGGAGAGCGGAACACTCTTTGGCATAGTCCAGTTCAGCCAGGGAGCGCGACGTTTTGCTAACAATCTGGCTCCAGCCATAGGCCCAAACAAGCGGGTCGCGTTGGACTGGATACGATCGGAAATGAAGGGGAATCCGCCAGTGGAAGACGATCGTCTAGTAGGGCACGAAGCTGGCTTGGCCTTAGCTTTGGAGATGGATCCCGATCTGATCTTTCTCGTTTCTGATGGTGTACTCAATCGCCGAGAGCGATCAGGCAGTGGCTATCGATATCCGGAAATCCCATACGAACAATTCAGTAACGCCATTCGCAATGGTATGGACAAGAGAGGTCTCCGCGTGCGGCTCCACGTGATTGGCTTTGGATTAAAGGAAAAGGACCGAGCCGGTTTGGAAGCGCTTACCCGCAGATTCAAGGGAACGCTGCGAGAGTTTTAGATTTATAAAATCGTGGGCTGATTTTAAGGCGTACAAATTTCAAATGCTTTCAAGAATGTCCATCCAGAGCCGAGCTTCCTCCGGATGGCCATGTCCTTCGAGTTTTTCGGCTACCGTTTCCTTGCTGGGTTTTTCAACGATGTGCTTGGGGTCGTCAGGAAAGTCTGGTCTGGCTTTGCATGTCAGTAGCCAACATGCCCAGGATCGCCATTTGCGCTGCTCTTTTCTTGGTTCTCCAAGCCGATCCGCGTAGTGCTGGAAATGAGCCCGAGGGTTTCCGATAAAGACGTCTTCAGGCGCATGCGTTAATATATGGACAAGGGCTTCATAGGGCAGCGGCCATTGGGACAGGACCACTTCATCTCCACACAAGTCGGCTCCCCAGGCTCTATCGAGGCACAGTATCGCTCGGGCAGGCAATCTCATTCGCCAAAGGTATTGACCGTAGTCAAGACAGGTGCGGTAGAAGGTCTCGCCGCGATCGTCCTTTTCGAAGCGATTCAAATCGCGCCATGACATTTCGCGTGATGGGCTGGGTAGAAAGGGGATGTCGCTTAATCGAGAAGAGGAATCCATGTAAGGAAAGCGTATAAATGCTGCTCCTCAAAGAGGCAGCCAGAGGGGATGCAAAATGATTGAAACAATTTCGCAATGATTTGTTGCCACCCCCCCATTTTTTTGCGTAGGAGATGGACTTTAAAATATCATTCTCCTTGTTCTCGCTCATTAAGTGGAAACGTCGCAATTTAGCTTAACTTCTCACGCGAAGCCCGTTGTTCGGCTTTGGTCGGCTAAGGTTGCCGCCTTCTCTCGCGATCACTCTAACTGCGTTTTTATCAAGCGCCCTGGATCCCTTCAATTCGAAGCGTTTCCTTCCGGCTTCCGTGAGGCTGCCCTGCATTGCAGATGCTTGTTTCTCTGACCTGAAGCTCGGCCTACGAAAAGCAATTGATGAAACGATGAAGCTCGCTGTATTGAAATTCTCAGGATGCAAGGGCTGTCAAAGTAAGGGTCTTAGTTTAGTGGTTCTTATTCGAATTTCTTAGCGATCATGAGCGAATTGATTAAGCACGAATGCGGCGTGGCCCAGGTCCGGTTGAAAAAACCGCTTCAGTATTACGCGGACAAATACGACACTTTGCTGTACGGCTTTTTCAAGCTCTTCCTGCTGATGGAGAAACAGCGAAATCGCGGTCAGGATGGAGCTGGAGTGGCTGCGATGAAGTTCGATATGCCGGCCGGCGAGCCCTATATGTTTCGCGAGCGTAGCGTGAAGAGCAACGCGTTGGATCGTATCTACAAAAGCACCCTCAAGCAGTACAACAAGCTGCAGCGCAATGGAGACATGCTGGCCGATTATGCCCCGTCCGTGAAATCCAAATTCGATTTCTGCGCCGAGTTCTATATGGGGCATCTGCGTTATGGAACGGCGGGCGGCTATTCCTTGGGCGACTGTCATCCCTTTTTCCGTCGCAGCAGCTGGCCGACCAAGAATCTGATCCTGGCGGGCAATTTCAACATGACCAATACGCGGCAGTTGAACGAGAGCTTGATCTCGATCGGCCAGCATCCGATTTTCGCTGCCGATACCCAGGCCTTGTTGGAAATGGTGGGTTTTCATTTAGACGAAGCTCATGACGATCTCTTTCATAAGTATCGTGATGAAGGTTGTCCCTCTGAAGAAATCTCGAGTCGCATCAGCCAGGAAATCGATTTGGTTGAAGTCTTCCGCGCTTCCGCCCGGGAGTGGGATGGTGGATACACCCTCGTAGGAGCTATTGGTAATGGCGACTCGTTCATCCTGCGCGATCCAAAGGGGATTCGCCCGGCCTTCTATTTCGAGGATGACGAGATTTTCGCCTCCGCTTCTGAAAGAGCTCCGCTGATGACAATATTCAGCAAGGGTGTGGACGACATTAAGGAAGTCCCGCCCGGTCATATCGTTCTGGTGAAGAAAAGCGGCTCAGTTATTGTAGAGGAATTTAAAGAAGGCGATGGCGAGCGGACTCAGTGTTCCTTCGAACGCATCTATTTCTCGCGAGGCAACGATGCTTCCATCTACAAGGAGCGCAAGGCGATGGGGGCGAGGTTGACCGATCAGGTGATGGCGGTTTGCGATAACGATCTGGAAAACACCATAATCAGTTTCGTGCCTAATACCTCGGAAGTCGCCTACTTCGGCTTTATGGAGCAGCTGCGGTTGTCGCGTCGTAAGGTGGTCAAAGAGGCTATCTTGAGAGCCCAATCTGAGAACGCTCTCGATGACCAGATGCTTGACGAGCTCATCATGAAAAACTGGCCGCGCGGGGAAAAGATAGCTCATAAGGACGCGAAGTTGAGAACCTTTATCTCCAACGAGTCGTCTCGCAACGACATCGCCTCGCATGTCTATGATGTGACTTATGGCATCGTGGGAACCAACGACAATCTGGTGTGCATCGAAGATTCGATTGTAAGGGGCACTACGCTTCGCCAATCCATCCTTAAGATTCTCAGCAGCCTGAAGCCGAAGCGGATCGTCATCGCTTCGACCGCGCCACAGATAAGGTATCCAGATTGTTATGGCATAGATATGTCGGAGCTCGGCAAGTTCATCGCTTTTGAAGCCGCGGTTTCCCTGCTCAGAGAAAAGGGGAAAGGCGATCTCCTCAGTGAAATCTACCGTAAGTGCCTGGAAAGTCTGAGCTCTCAGGAAGTCTGCCCTATCAACTACGTGAAGGAGATCTACAAACCCTTTACGGCCGAGGAGATTTCAGCCAAGATTGCCGAACTGGTGTATCCAAAGAATGTGGGCTGGAATGGAGAAGTCTGCATTGTCTACCAGACGATCGAAGGCCTCAGGTCGGCTTTGCCTAACCATACCGGTGATTGGTATTTCACAGGCGACTTTCCTACGGACGGCGGCTACCGAGTCGTGAACCGAGCTTTTGTGAACTACTTCGACAACGCTCAAGTAAGAAGCTACTAAGTCAAACTAGGAAACAGGAATTAAATAATAAAAATTTGGATACAGAAATCTTGAATTTCTTCATTTTCCCTTCTGCCTTTTACCTTTAAGATAATGCCACCAAAAAAGAAAACGAAAGCCTATGCGGAAGCAGGTGTGGATATCGATCTCTACGATCGAGTGAAAACGGGTCTTAAATCCTCGCTGAAAAACGCGACTCGTCCTGAAGTGCTAGGAGCGGTGGGCGGCTTTGGTGGACTGTTCGATATTTCCAAGCTGAAATACAAGGAACCTGTTCTGGTCAGCAGTATCGATGGAGTGGGTACTAAATTGAAGCTAGCCTTCGACTCGGGTATGCACAAGAGCGTCGGTATCGATATCGTGAACCACTGTATAGACGATATTACGGTTCTTGGCGCGGAGCCACTTTTCTTTCTGGACTATTTTGGAGTAGGCAAGCTGGAGCCTAAGGTTTTCAAACAGTTGATCGCGGGACTTGCCGAAGCTTGCGCGGCCGCCAATTGCGCTTTGATTGGTGGCGAGACGGCCGAGATGCCCGGCTTTTATCAGGCTGGAGAATACGACCTAGCCGGTGTCATTGTCGGCGTGGTCGAGAAGAAGAAAATGATTTCAGGTCAGACCATTCGCAAAGGGGATGCTGTGATTGGCCTGCCTTCCAATGGTTTGCATACGAACGGTTTCTCCCTGGCTCGAAAGGTTCTTTTCGAAAAGGCCAAACTCGGTTTCAAGGATAGGGTTCCCGGATCTCGTCAGACGGTGCTTAAGGCGTTACAGGCCCCGCACACGAGCTATTCTCAAGTTGTCCAAGCTCTGTTGAAGCGTTACAATCGCGGAGCGTCCTCGAAAGTCAGGAAGGGAAATGCGATATTCGGCATCGCTCACCTCACGGGAGGCGGATTTACAGGGAACATTCCTCGCATTTTGCCAGACAATGTCGATGTGGTTATAGACACGAATGCCTGGAAGCCGTTGCCGATCTTCAAGTTGATCGAGGAGAAGGGAAAAATCGACTTCGACGAGATGTACGAAGTTTTCAACATGGGCATTGGCATGACCTTGGTAACCAGCTGGGACAAGGCCGAGGGCATTATGGCTGATTGCCGCAAGGCCGGATGCGAGGCGAAGCTGGTGGGAAGTGTCACCAGCGGGAGCGGTTCCGTAAAGCTGCTCCGCTAATACGAAAGGAAACCAATGTTTGGATACAAAAAGAATCTCTATGCTGCTGTCACCTCGATTGCCCTGTCTGGCATTCTGGTTTGCGGGGCAACTGCCGCCCCTCGCGTGGCGGGAGCTTCCCTTCTCGAAAAGGCTAAACGAGTCGAAGACGTGCTGTACGATCTGCTGGCCCAGCCACTCACGCAGGCCGAGGTCGATCTTTTTCTGCAGCATGCTGGTTCCGTGTTAACCTGGGCGGAAGCAAATGCTGAGGAATGGCTTGCGGCCGATGAATCGGAAAACCCTCTGGAAACGATTCGCGGCTTCGCAATCTGGAATCAAGTGGACGTGTCCAGCGCCGAGTTCGTCTCGCTGGTTGGCAAGCTGATGTTCGCTAAGGAGTTTTCGGACGATCCTATGAACGAGCTAGCTTTGAAGCAGGAAATGGCTCAAATCAGCGCTATGTACAACTCGGGACAACTTACCGAGCAGCAGGCGCAACAGGTAAAGGAGGTCATGGCGCAGATGACTGGTCTGCTGAAAGTGCTGCAAAATGGAGCTCAGGAGAACGTCATGCTTTACAAGAAAAACAAAACCGATATCGATGCAGCCCTTGACCGGTTCGAGGCAATCGATTCCGCAACTGCAACTCCTTAACTATTATCCTATATGCTCGTTCACTCCGTATTCTTCAAATTCAAGCCAGACGTAACTGCTGAACAAATCGAAGGCGTGGCCGAAATGGCTCGCGGCCTTGGTAAAATCGAAACGGTACGGCAACTCTATATAGGCGCTCCCGCCGCGGTGCCCGAACGACCGGTTTGTCGTAACGATTACGAATTGGGTATCACGGTCATGTTCGATTCAGTAGAGGATCACAACACCTACCAAGTCCATCCGCTACACACGGATTACGTTTCTACGAACACCCCGCTTTGGGAACGCGTTGAAGTTTTCGATATGGAGTAGGGCTATCTTGCCGCGCTTTTTATTCTGGCCCCGTCCAAATTCTGGATACGAAACGGCGCTTTCGCTTTGTGATAAGATTGTTACATAGAGCGGCCTTGGCGGCTTAGTCGCTTGACAAACATACGCTTGGGGCTACAAGGATCGGGCATGGAGGCCGCCCTGACCGAGCCCGTGCTCGTCTTGAATCGACTTTGGCAGGCAGTGAATGTGGTTGCTGCCAAGAGGGCTTTTTCTCTGCTCATTAGCGAGCATGCTCAGGTCGTGCATGCGGAAAACGATGACTTTCAGGTTTTCAGTATTCTGGATTGGATTGATTTCTCGCGAGAGAATCCACCGCTGCGAGAAGCCGATGCCGTGCGAACCGTTCGCTATCCGGTTCGATTGCCTCGCATTATTCTACTGTCCGTCTTCGACAAGATGCCGAAAAAGGAATTGAAGCTGACGCGCAAGAACGTTTTCGAGCGGGACAAGCGTCATTGCCAGTATTGCGGCAAGAGTTTCCCATTCGAAGAGCTGAATCTCGACCACGTCATTCCCCGGCACTATGGAGGCAAGACGACCTGGGAGAACATCGTCTGTTCCTGCATCAAGTGCAATTCCCGCAAGGCCAATCGGCTGCCTCACGAGGCGAACATGCGTCTCATCCAAAAGCCGTCGCGCCCTAAATGGCGCCCGGTTATCAGTCTGGCCGCTCGGGGCAAGAAGCACGACGAGTGGAAACACTTTCTCGATCTGGCCTACTGGAACGTCGAGTTGGAAAATTAGGCTGTAATCAAATCTTGATTACATCTGTTTGCGAGCTCTGAGAGATTGCTGTTCGTCCTTTTCTCGTTTGTATAGCCGCTTGGCTACCTCACCCCAGAAGTCCGCTTTTCGCTCCGCGATAATACGTTCCTTTTCTGGCAAGGGCTCGCCTATCGTAAATTCGACCGAAGCGCTCTTAAAGCCTTTTTGCAATGCGAGAGCCTTATCGAGTATCCGTTTGATCTCGTCCGGTTTGACGGTTTCCACGAATATCTCAGGAGTTGTTTCTAAAACGCCGTCACTATCCGCCTCGAATTTCTCTGCCATGCCTATTTTTTAAATTCGGATTCCAGTATATTGCTCAGCTTTGTTCTGGCAAGCTTAGGCTGGACTGTTTCCAGTCCCTTGGCGTCCGTTGCCTTGATGTTTTCTAGTTTAGCATTGGTTAGATCGACCGAATAGAAGGTGGCGTTTGAAAAATTCGCCCCCTCCAGGTTGGAATTGCGAAAGGTAGTTCCCATCAGATTGACTTCAGAAAAGTCTCCATTCTGCAGATCGGCATAGTCGAGACGAAGCGATACGTTCTTCTCATATTCTTTAATAGGGATGCCTTCTGCGCAAAGTTGCTCGATCAGATTTCGTTGCGTCGTATCCGATCGTGTGGGGGCGAATTGGTAGAGAATCCATTCTTCCATATCCTCGAAGCGCATGCTCTTCTGTCTGGCCGTGTAGCGCAGGAAGTTGTGGACGTTCTCGCCGATTGCATATTCCTTGAGGAAATTTTGGGGCAGTTGTGACTTTTTTTGCAGATGGGGGTCGATGCGAAGTATCAATTTCGGGTTTTCTCGGATTGCTTCGCAGCACTGTCTTAATGCTAGCCATCTCAAAGCCTTCAATTTGCTCAGGGGAAGGTTCGTATCCAGATTTATCAGACTCTCGTAGTAAAGCTCGAGTTCGTTATGTAGCCGCTTCACCTTACGCGGATTGTAATCGAGGAGAGGAAGGATGTGTTCCCAAAGAGCATGACGTTCGGGTTCTTGCTCCCGACTGCTTTGCAGCAGTTTATCAAAAAGCGCTTCGAAAGGAGTAGGGTGGATCTTTGGCAGATAGAGCGGAGCTTGGATGAACTTCTCCAGATAGGTATCGCCAGTATTGGGAAACTTCTGGTTGATGGCGTTAACCACGACTTGTCGATCGCAGGCCAGAAAGAAAAGACAACCCTCCAAGTCGAGAAACAGCTTGATCTGTTCCAGCAAGGTCACGATTTGGTCGGAGGGATGGCAACGGTCAAGATCGTCAATAAAGATGATCAATTCGCTGGCCCACGTCTTTCGATTCCAGTGCAGCAGGCTGGCGTCTTCATTCGGTTCCCATTCGCTTCGCTGGCGGGCTTTCTTCACCAGTTTCTTCACTTCTTCTTTTAGCCGCGTTTCATCGCTGAGGGTCTTTTTTACGCGACGCTTTTCTATGGTCGCTTTAGCTGATTCGTGAAGCGACTTCGAACTGATCAGCCCTCCGGTTATCCAGTCGATCAGCCAGAAGATCGAGCGTCTCAGAATCTCCCATACGATGAGCCATCCATACTCGATATGATTGAACAAACCAGTGTCAGTTGATCTAGAAACAGTAAGTAGAAAGGGGAGCAGTTGATTGGGCTCGTGCTGGTATTGCCAGGGATTGTATTCGATAGTACGGTACCTTCTCGAATAATCCGGTTTCTGAATACGTTCCTGCAATTGCTTCAGCAGGCTTGATTTGCCCGAACCCCAGCCGCCAAAGATTCCTACTGTCATGGAAGGATTGGTTTCATCGGCAGTCCTTTCCTTTAAAATACGATCCTCAACCGCCTGCACAATACGATCGAACCCGAGCATATCCTGCTCGGCAGGCTGATCAGGGGCAAGGGAAGACCTAGACATAGGAGATAACTTTCAAAGCGTTTGCAAAGCTTTCCTGTTCACTCGATGTATCCGAGGATTGGAAACAATCAATCAATGGCTGAATGGTCTCCAAACTCTTGATCTGTCCGAGCGCTCGGGTCGCGTCGTGTCTCACCGCCCAATTCTCGTCGCTCTTCATGGCCTGTATGAGGGATTGAGCGGCCTCCTGCCCCTTGATCTGTCCGAGCGCACCAGCCGCGCTT
>JANQRT010000059.1 GCA_028284385.1 Opitutaceae bacterium
GGGGCTTACGATTTTGAGACCGCTGGATAGGCGGTTCAGACTCTTCTGCAGCATGGCGTTAGAAGAGTTCAGGTTGTTCTTCGCGACCGTGGCCGCGGAATTGGAGTTGATAACAACTGGCATTATATCATCCTTGATCTAAGCGCGACGTCCGTGCCGCAACGGGCTAGAAGGGAATAGACGTCTAGCCTCGCCTTGCTCCATAGAGATAGTGGTGCAAGGGATCCTATCGCTTGTTAGCGAATGGATTTGAGGCTTTTGAGCTTAAATACTGATGCAGGAGCGATCTCTCCTACATGGCTTTTGAGCGCTTTCGCTCAGGATGAGAAAGCGAGCTGATTGTTAAGCTAAGACTTGTATTGGAATGAAACTACGAGAATCATTCTCGGACTGTCAAAGAACGTGGGGCGCGATGGAACAGAGATTCGTATTTCAGCCAGAATCCAACTACGACGATTATGCCGCTGCTCGACTTTTGAGGGTAGGCTCCTCGCCCGTCAGCGAGGAGCCGATGTCGTAGTAGTAACTAACCCAAAAGTCTGAGCGCGACCTGCGAGGATGCATTAGCTTGAGCCAACATGGAGGCTCCCGACTGTACCAGAACGTTGAATCTGGATAGCTGGGTAGATTCCTCGGCGACATCCACATCGATGATGCGGCTGTTCGCGGCTTCGAGATTCTGCTTGTTGACTGTAAGCATTTCTGAAGCGAAGTTCAGTCGATTCGACTGGGCGCCATTGGTCGCGCGAAGCGTCGCTACGCTTTGAATGGCGTCCGTGATCGTGGTCAATCCGACGGCTGTCAGTTGATTAGTTGTAGCCGTAAGATCAGTACCGAGCTGGCTTGCGAGGTTAGACTGGTTGATGTTTACCGTGCTTCCTCCGCTCTCGGTGGTCGCTACCGCCAGGTTCACTGAAGAGCCTCCTTGCGTGAAGAGAGAAACGCCGTTGAAGGTCTGGTTGGTTAGCGAGCTTAGTTGTTGCTGGAGCTGCTGGAACTCCGTGTTGTAGTTTGCGACGTCATTAGAGTTTTTAGTGACGTCCTGAGCGAGAATCTTCAATTCCGACATACGGTCTAAAACCTTGGTGACCGTTGTGTAGGCGCCGTCCTGCGTTTGAAGAAACGACAGAGCGTTTTGAAGGTTCGTATTCACAGCTGACGTACGATTGATCGTAGCTGAGAGTTTCATAGAAACAGCGAGACCGCCTGCATCGTCAGATGGTCTGACAATCTTCATCCCGCTGGATAGCCTATTAAGGCTGCGTTGCAATGAGGCGTTGCTCATCGCGAGGTTGTTCGCGGCTACTGTAGCCGAACTGTTAGTATTGATTACTACCGACATTTTAACTTCCTTGTTAGCCTTGCGACATCCGTGTCGCAACGGGCTGTTTTATGATGTGTCAGCCACACATATAACGGATTTAGTTACGCCCTTTAGTATCGGCGCTCTATGGAATACTTTAGAGAAAAAAGCTTATTGCCTAGTCTCCTATGTCCACAGCGATTGAGCTAACATCCTATTTCCAGCAGGGCATTTTTTTCCCTGTGCCAGAACGAGATTCCTCCCTCGCGCGCGTCATATAAAATGAAAAGAGAAAAGAGCTGCTCCAGCTCTCAGTCGAGGGATGTAAATAGTTGTTAAATCGCGTAAAATAATAATCAATACAAACTGGCTCTCAGTTGGGCCGGTCATGCAGATACCTCTCTTGGCTTAATGCATGCTATGCATGATAGCATGCAACAAGCGCTCCGTCCTCCTGTTTCCACTTTGAGTACCGTCGTATTCAAATTAGGCTATGGTCGCTTGGGGAATCGACTTTATCGTTTCGGGAACATCATGGCCTTCGCCAAGGAGCATGGCCTTAGGGCGATCGACTTCTCTTTCGTCGATGATGGCTACGCTTCCTATTTTCAAAACCTCACTGAATTGCGGTTTTGCGAGTATCCGTTACCCGGTTCAACCGAGGAGAGCGATGGAGCGAAACTACGTCGGCAACTTATGGGCAGCAATGTGGCTTATGTGGAGAACCTGGATGACGCTTATGATTTGGATTTCGAGCTTGAGTCGGCAAAAGGTAAAGAAATTCTTTGGCTGGACGGATTCCACTTTCATGCGGACCATCTGGTAGACAAGCATCGTCGCGCGATTCAAAGCTTTTTTCAGCCTATCGACTCGGTTCGAATGAGAGTCGACACGGCGTTTCAATCGCTTCGCGCCCAGTATCAGGCAATCGTCGGTGTACACATCAGGCAGTCGGATTTCAAGTCATGGAACGACGGAAAATGCTTTTTCGAGGTGAGCGACTATGCTGATGCCATGAGGAGTCTGCATGGGCAGCTTCTCGATCGAAAGCCGCTTTTTCTCGTTTTTTCGGATGAAGGATTAGACGACGCTCTATTTAAACCGCTGCCCGTTCTTTTTTCCAATGGCGAGGCGATAGAAGATATGTATTCGCTTTCCCAATGCGACTACATATTGGGAGCGCCCAACAGCACTTTTTCCGGATGGGCCTCCTTTTTTGGCGATACGCCTATTCTGAATTTGAAAGGCCGCGAAGATCGCATCGATCTACAGTATTTCGAAGTCAATCGCTATTTGAATAATCATGCCACAGCTTAGTGGATACAATTAATAAACAATAATGAGCCAGCTAGAAACAACCGATTCCATCGATACGCTCTTTAATGAAGCTATCGGCTACCACAATGAAGGTCAAATTGATAAGGCCATTTCAATTTACAGCCAAATTTTGGATACAAATTTTCAGCATTCCGATAGTTTGCACTTGTTAGGTGTAGCGAATCATCAGCTGGGAGAATCCGAGAAGGGCGTCGAACTGATTAGACAAGCCATCTCGCTGAATCCTGACGATGCTGGCTATTTTTCCAATCTTGGCAGCGCTCTTAAAGCCGTAGGACGCCTTGTCGAGTCCATTGAAGCCTACGAAGCGGCAATCGATTTGGATAAGCTCTTCCTTCCCGCCTACTACAACGTCGGGGAAGTTTACTGTCTCATGGACCGTGTCCATGATGGCGAGGCCGCTTATCGCAAGGCTCTGGAGCTTAATCAAAATTTGCCGGACATTTGGACCAACTTGGGAATTTGTCTTTTAAATCAAGACAAAGAGCAGGAAGCCGAGGAGTGCTTCATCAAAGCGCTTGAGCGTATGCCGACATTTCCGACCGCTCTTTACAGTTTTGCTCGTTTACGCGACCGTCAGGAGCGTCTCGACGAAGCGAATACCCTCTATGCTCAGGCTCTCAGCATGGGATTCGACCAGGCCGCTTGCCTAAGAGGCTTGGCCATGATTGCCCAAAGGCAGTCCTTGCCTGAACTTGCTATCGACTACTTGAATCAGTTGATCGATAATGGCTTGGCTGATGCTGATGTTTACAACAACCTTTCTCTGGCGTTTAAAGCAACTGGAGATTTGGATAAGGCGCGAAAAGCTATAGAGAATGCTTTGGAGATTGATAGCGACCATGTAGAATCGCTCTGCAATCTGTCTTCCATGCTGAACGAAGAAGGCCTTTTCGCCGAGGCTCTTCCATTTGCCCAAAAGGCAGTCAAGCTGGATGAAAACTGCGATATTGCCTACAATAATGCTGGTAGCTCCTATCGCGGCATGGCCAAGCTTGATGAAGCCGCTGAAGCTTACGATCAAGCTCTTCGCATCAATCCAGAGCAGCCTGAATACTACAACAACCTAGCTCTTGTATTGGAATTTCAATGTCGTTTCGATGAAATGATGGAAGCCTTCGAAACTGCTATCGATTTAAAACCAGACTATGCTATAGGAAAGGCCAATTTCGCGGCCGCCCTCTTGAAGCAGGGCCATCTTTCCAGGGCCAAAGAGCTTATCGATTCCATTGCTGAAAAAGAAGAGGTTTCCACCTCAATCTTGGTGAGCCTGGGGCGGTATAACTACGAGCTAGGACGCTTCCCTGAGAGTCTCAAAGCCTACCAAGAAGCGCTGGAAATCAACCCCAAAGAGATGATCGCCTTGTTTGGAATGGCGGCGACGCAGATTGCCAGAGACGATGTTGAAGATGAATTTCTTTTTAAACTCCATTGTGAAGCGGCTTCACGCATCGAGGACGGGGTAGAACCTCTTTCCCATGATCGCATTGAGCGTTCCTCGACCAAAATCAAGCTAGGTTTTGTCTCGCCCGATTTCAAAAACCATTCGGTTGCTTTCTTTCTTGAGCCCCTGATAGAAAATCTAGATAGAGACCGGTTTGAGATCCACTGCTATTCCAGTGTTCCCAATCCAGACGAGATGACTAGGCGTTTTCAGTCTCTAGCTGATGAGTGGCATGAAATTTCGGATACATCTGGCAAAAATCTAGCTAGTGATATCAAAAAAGACGGAATCGACGTTCTTTTCGATCTGGCCGGTTATACCGCTGGCTCGCAAATAGCCGCGTTCGTCTACAAGCCAGCCCCTATCCAGGTTTCCTATCTAGGCTACGCTCATTCGACTGGTCTTTCATCAATGGACTTCCGTATTGTTGATCCGGTTACAGACCCTGAAGAAAAGACATTCAATTCAGAGCGTCTGGCAGAAATGCCTGACTGTTTCCTATGCTATCGGCCAGTTGATGAGGCTCCGGAAGTAGGGCCTCTCCCCGCTCTGGAAAATGAGTCCATTACGTTTGGCTGTTTTAACAATATCGCAAAATTCACACCGTTGTCCGCGAGACTTTTTGCGGGCGCAATGAAAGCCGTTCCCGATTCTCGCATCCTTTTGAAAAGCCACCAGGCCGACGATCCTGCTGTTAGGGAGCGTGTGACTGCTCTTTTCGGGAATAACGATATCGATGAATCTCGTATCGAATTCATGCCTCGCCTGCCTAACATTCGGGAGCACCTTTCCTTTTACAATCGAGTTGATATTGCTCTGGACACCAGTCCTTACAACGGCACTACAACGACTTGTGAAGCCTTTTGGATGGGAGTGCCTGTTGTTACTCTAGCCGGTAGCCGTCACGCATCTAGGGTAGGAGCAAGCCTAAACAGTGTTGTTGGCTTGAGCGATCTTACAGCTGAGAGCGAAGAAGACTTCATTAAAAAGACTGCCATGCTATCAGAGAATCTGGAAAAGCTATCGGAAATTCGCCAGGAACTTCGTCAACGCGTAACAGATTCTCCACTACGAGACGAGAGTAGCTTCGCAAGGAATATGGAGTCGACTATTCTGGGCATGCTCGACCAACAGGTTTCGAGTTAGCAATCGTTACATGAATCCTTTCACTCTCTTTTTCTGTCTAGGGCCGAAATCTAATTACAGGTCTGTACTCGTTTCGGAAGAGGAGATTTTCTGTAGTCCTGATGAAGAAGAACTTATCCAAAACGGCCGCCCCATAACGCTGGCGACGCCAGAAGGTCGGTTCTCTATAGACTGCATTCTCGAAAAATTGCCTGCTGGCAAGGAGCCCGAATTGGTCGTTGTTAAGACCGATGCTTCAGCTCGTCTCATGCCTGTCGGGTTGGAGAGGCTGTCCTGCCCGAAGGTCCTGATCCTAGGCGATACTCACCATTTGCCCGCTCCGATTTCATTTCTAATCGATTACGCCAAATCAGAACGTTTCGACATTATCCTTTCGGATCATGATCGCCATCATTTGCATTTCTTTAAGCGTAGTGGATTTTCGAATATATATTGGATTCCCGGTTTAAATTATAATCTTCGCCCCCGTCCGCTTTCAATGGATGCGAAAAAGCAAGCCATATTTGTGGGTCAAACCGGAGCTTATCATCCCTACAGGCGGGCTTTGTTCGAAAAGGCTAAGGGTTTGGATCTGCCTCTCGAAGTACGTACTGCGCCTTCAGAAGTCGCAGTGACATTATACAGCAAAAACGCCATAAGCTTGAATTGCAGCCTTAACGGCGATCTTAATCTGCGTGTATTCGAAATCTTGGGATCGGGAGGACTGCTTCTAACGGATCGACTTTCCGAGGATTCCGGACTGTATCGCATTTTCGAGGATGGAAAGGAGATCCTCTCCTATCTCTCTCTTTGCGAGTTGCGCGAGAAAATCGTCTACTATCTGGAGCACGAAGAGGAAAGACTGGCAATCCGCCAGGCTGGCTTCGATAAGCTGAGAGCTAACCATACGCCGGCAATCAAGCGTCGACAGCTAATGGACCTAGCTTTCAACGGCAAGGTTGAATCAGAGCTGATGTTGGATGACACTCGCTTCATTTCTCTCGCAAGCAGAGATGCAAGAGATATTATGAAAGACGTTGCTTTGTACCAGTTTATCCAGGACGAGCATCGTAGATCTTCGAAGGTTGTTTTCTATGCTGACGCTAGCGGGGCAGTGGAGTTGTCTTCCGCTAGGGACCTTCCTCGGTTGGAAATACACGATTTGGATCGATGTGATGAAGACTTTGGTGCCGAGGGCGAATTGAGTCTGCCGGAAGTTCGCTTCCTTGCGTGCGCTGATGCGAATAGCTTGCGAGCCAGCTTGGAGAGTTTTGTAGGAAGATACATTGTTTTACTTGGATCCTCTGGGCAAGATGAGGAACTTCTTGCTGAAATTTCACATGCTGGTTTCGTTGCAACCGAGAATGTACCCAATCTTTTTGTACTGGATGATTGCTTATTAGCTGCACAACGATGGCTAGGAGCTGGCAAAAACGCGGCAGTTGCTCGTATTCTTGAAACGCTTGATGCTGACCGCCTTCCTCTGGAGACAATATGTCAGGCAGCCGGATGGGCTATAGCCATTAAGCGTTTCGACTTAAGCAAGCATTTCCTTAGCATCTGCCTCAGTATTGATCGATCCCTTACAACCGCTTACTTTGGTATGGTCGAGGCTTTGATTAATTTGGGCGATTTGCCGGAGGAGGCATATATGCATCTCATGGAGGCTCGGCGTTTCGAGCCTATCGGCGAGGATGGAGAAGCTCTTTTAAAGGAACTAGAGGCTAGACTGGATACATCTTCTTACCGACTTAAAACCTATTTGGATTCAATTGGCATGAATCCCGTTTGTCGTCGTCTTGACCGACCAGCAAGGATTCTCGTTTTGACGAATCTTTTCCCTCCACAAGAGCTTGGTGGCTATGGGCGTAAGATGTGGGAATTCACTCGCGAGCTGAGAAGGCGAGGTCATGTAGTTAAAATCCTGAGTGCCGATGTTCCTTCGCTAAATGCCGAAGCTAACGAAGAGGTAGCTGCTCTGGATGAACATGTAGAGCGTCGGCTCCATCTCTTCGGGGAATGGTCATCTGGATTGGCTCGAATTAGTTCCTCTCAAGAAGAGATCCTCCGCGTGACCAACGAGAATCATGGCGTCGTCAAGGAGATGATAGACGCCTTTGAGCCAGATTTCTGTCTTATGGGCAATATCGATTTTATCGGTTACCTCATTGTCGAGGCATTGACAGAGGCCTCTATACCAATCGTTCATTGTATTGGTAATCCCACGCCAGGATTGCCAAAAGGCTATCGACCCTCAGCTTCATTCTATCGCTCTGGTCCGGCCAGCGAATTTCTTTCGAAGGCCCTATCAAACGATGACTATCCAGTCAGTCGCCCCGAAGTACTCTATCCCGGAGCTCGGATAGATGATTTCATACGCCTTAAAGATCCAGCGTTCGATGTGCCACGTATCGCCTTTGCCAGTATTCTAATGCCCTATAAGGGTGCTGATACACTCGTTGATGCCTTGATCCTTCTTCACGAAAATGGTATCCATTTTCAGGCGACGATGGCAGGTTACGCTTCTGATGACGATTACTTGAATGTGCTCAAAAGCAAAGCGCGATCAAGCGGTCTTGGTGATTCAATCGTTTTCCCTGGGCTTCTTGATCGCAAGGAACTCATTCGACTGTTCGCTCGAAGCAATATACTTGTATTTCCAAGTATTGTTGACGAGGCATTTGGCATTACTCAGGTGGAAGGTATGGCTTCCGGCCTGGCGGTCGTTACATCCGCTACCGGAGGCGCTTCCGAAGTGGTTAGGGATGGCGTTGATGGGCTACATTTCGAGAAAGGCGATGCCTGCGACTTAGCCATGAAAATCGCTTCTCTAGTTGCTGATCCAGAAGCCTGGGCTCGATATGCGAAGAATGGACAGGACAGGTCCAAGCAATTTTCTGTCTCGGCAACTGTGGATACAATCGAGAGAATGTTCGAAGGCATGCAAGTGTCCGCCTTGGCGTAAAGAGGAGGTTATCATGAGAGAACCATACGTTCTGCTTTTCATGCTTGCGACTAAGCATCATTATAGAGACGTCATTGTTTCTCGAAACGAGGTGCTGTGTAGTCCTGACGAAGAGACAAAGATCGAAAAAGGCCGCCCAGTTACTCTGCAAACAGAGGTTGGGATAATCGATGCGAAGAAGACGGCGAGTCAGCTACCCGAAGGCTGGGAGCCGGATTTGATAGTCGTTAAGCTAGACGCCAGTTTGCGCCAAGTGCCAAAAAATCTATCCGCTTTTTCTTGTCCAAAGGTTTTGATTATCGGAGCTCCGCATCAGTTTTTCAAGCCCTTGACTAATCTACTCGATTATCTCGAGAGCGAATCATTCGATCTTATTGTTTCCGATCACGACAGGCATCATTTGCATTGGTTTAGGCGTAATGGTCAACAGCGTGTCCATTGGCTCCCGGGTTTGAATTTTCGACTGTGCGAGCGTCTCGTCCGCTCTCCGTCCTTACGACAAGCTATCTTTGTGGGACAAACCGGAGCGCATCATCCTTATCGTAAATCGATGTTCGAATACCTGCAACAAAGCGGATTGCCTGTGATTACTCAACTAGCTCCGCCCAATAAAGCAGCGGACCTTTACGCTTCCAGCTCTATCAGTCTTAATGGGAGCCTTAATGGAGATCTAAATCTACGTGTATTCGAAATTTTGGGAGCAGGAGGCTTGTTGCTGACTGATCGAATATCTCCCGATTCAGGACTGGAACAGCTTTTTAAGGACGGGCAGGATCTGGTCCTCTACGATGGCTGCGAGGACTTGCAGAGCAAAGTCCAAAAGTATTTGGAAAACGAGGACGAAGCTCTCAGGATTCGCCGTTCCGGGCAAGAGAGATTGCTTAAGGAACACTCTCCTGATCTCAAGCGAAATCAGTTTCTCGACTTGGTTTTCGAGGAGCGCGAATGTCCGCTATTTGCCTTAAACGACCAACGTTACCAGTGTCTCGTATCTTTTTCGAATGCCAGTTTACGAGAGGAGGTTTCTCAATACGAGTTTCTGCAAGAACTGCATATCTCGACGTATCGTATTATTGCATACGTTAAAGATTTTGAGGATGTCCTCTCGTTTTCGCGGGACTTGCCGAGACTCGAACTGCGACCCTTGTACAAGATAGAACAAGACTATGCGGAGTGTCCACTAGCGAGATTGCATGAAGAGCATGTCCTTGTCTTGGATGGGAGCAAGGGAGACCTGGCTTCGCTTACTGATTTGGCTCAGCGTTTTGTTGGTCGCTACATCATGGTGATCGGCGCGTTTGGCCAGGAATCGAAACTTGGGGACTCTCTGCAAGAGTTGGGCTTCGGTGCTATAGAAGGCAGAAGAAATGTATTCAAGTTGTCTTACGAGTTAGCTGCGATTTCTCGATGGCAAGGTTTGGGGGCGAAAAATGCGATAATGAGAGAGTTGCCGGAAGTCGATAAGACTCTGTTGGGTCTTGAGGAACTGATTTTGGCCTCCCAGGTGGCGCTATCTATTGGAGACTTGCGAGCCTGTCTTGATTTTCTTAATCATTGTATTTCCTTAGATCGTTCTTTGGTCGACGTGTATGTCGCAATCGCCGAGATTCATTGCCAGCTTAGCGAAACCGATGAGGCCTACATTGCGTTGAGTGAGGCTCGTAGAATTGGAGAGATTCCTAGCGAGGCAGCTGATCTTTGGGATGAAATTGCAAGAAAAGTAGAAAAATCAGCGTCCTTTATCTCCAACTACGAGGATCACTGCCAGGGCGGCACAAGACTCGTATCCAAAGAGCCTCTTCGCGTTTTTGTCTACACGAATCTTTTTCCACCGCAAGAGATGGGTGGCTACGGTCGCAAGATGTGGGAGTTTGCTTACGAGCTAAAGCGTCGAGGACATGAATTGTATGTACTTGCTGGGGACGCTCCATACTTGCACAAGGAGCCTCAGGATGAAGAAGGCTCTTTAGAGCCATTTACGCGACGTCATTTGAAGCTTTTCGGAAAATGGGCTAACGGTTCCTCGGAATTGACGCATGATGGTCCGGGGACCCTGAGTATCGTTAAGGAAAATCAGCTGGTGGCTCGACAAGCTATTAATGATTTCAAGCCCGATTGCTGCTTGATGGGCAATCTGGACTTGATCGGAGACTATGCGATTCCCGAGTTTACGTCTCGCGAGATTCCCGTGGTCCAATGCATGGGAAATTTCACTACAGGCTGGTTGGATGGATTCACGCCGGACGAGCGATGGTTCCGGCCAGGACCGGCGAGCGAATATTTGCGCGATGATCTAGTTAACAATGGCTTTGATCTCCATCAGCCTAATACCCTTTATCCGGGAGCTCGACTAGATCATTTTTACCGTCATGTTCTTCCAAGTACACGTGTCCCTCGGATCGCTTTTGCCGGCTTGCTCATGGAATATAAAGGCCCTCACACCTTGGTAGAAGCGCTTTGCCAATTGCATAAGGCTGGCTTGCAGTTTGAAGCGACAATTGCAGGCGACAGTACTGATCAGATTTTCGTCCGAGGTCTCAAATCCAGAATTGCCCAGGCTGGTTTGGAGGACAGAGTCCTATTTCCTGGTTTTCTAAACCGAAGGCAACTGATCCAGTTGTTTTGCAAAAGCAACATTCTCGTCTTTCCAAGTATTTTTGAGGAGCCCTTCGGAATCTCACAGGTCGAGGCAATGGCTTCCGGTCTTGCAGTCATCACATCAGGACGCGGTGGTTCAAAGGAAATCATTAGAGATGAAGTGGACGGTCTTCATTTTGAAGGTGGAAGTGTTGAGGATTTGGCTCGAAAAATCGCCATGCTCATTTCAAATCCAGAGCGCTGGACACGCCTTGCCGAAGCGGGTCGCGAACGCGCCATGCAATTTTCGATACCAGCAACGGTTGACAAGATAGAAGAGCTGTTCAATGAAATGCGTTTAACCGCGCTAACGTAGTGCGGTTTTAGGCAATGGCGACCATCGAGCAGGCCTTAGAATGGCACAAGGAAAGTCGGCTTGAACAAGCTGAATCTGCTTATCGGCAGATACTGGATGAAAATCCCGAGCATGCTGACGCTAGTAATCTTCTAGGCATGTTGCTTATGCAGTCTGGGGAGTCGGATGAAGCCGAGGGGCGCTTCGAAGTTTCCTGCGATCGCTATCCAAACAACTTGTCTTTCCTGCTCAACTACGCTTCCGCTTTGGCTTTCAACAAGAAATTCGAGCAAAGCAATTCAATCTATCTCCGAGCCCTATCCCTTGGTTCTGACAAAGCGGATCCCAATGCTCACTACGGCTTGTTTCTCGCTCAAATGAATCGATTTCAGGAAGCGGAGCCGTATCTCAGGAAATCTGTCGAATTAAGAGAAGACGATTCCGGGCTTTGGGTTAATTATGGAAACACGTTGCGAAAGCTCGGTCAGTTGGATGGAGCCGTTGCCGCTTTCGAGCAATCGGTTTCGCTCGACGATCAAAATGCGATTGCCTGGAATTGTCTTGGCGAAGCGTGGCAGGCCAAAAGTGAAAAAGAAGAGTCGATAAAGGCATTTGAAAAGGCATTGGAAGTAAATCCCGATTACTTGCTGGCCCAGGAAAACCTTGGTTTGGCCTATCAGTCCGCCGGACGCATTTCAGATTCTCGAGCCACGCTGGAAAAGGCGATTCAGCAACGACCCGATCGGGCTGAATGCATTGCTAGCTTGGCGTCTGTCGTCAGGGATCAAGGACAGCCGGAGGAGGCGATTCAATTGTTTCAAAGAGCCTTAGAGCTCGATCCGACAAATCCTAATGTAGTATCCAAATTCTTGTATACTCTCAATTTTTCGACCAGCTTGAGCAGGGAGGAAGTTGAAAAGGCCCATCTTGCTATTAACGATTGCTTCGATTCAAAATCGGCGGAGTTTCCTGCGAGAAAAGAAAGAGATGGGAAATTGAAGATCGGGTTTCTTTCGGGAGACTTCTGTTCCCATTCGGTCGCTTTCTTCTTATTGCCTCTCCTCGAGTTCATTGATCGCGAGCGATTCGAAGTTCACTGTTTTTCCAATACGCAAGCCCATGATAGGATCACGGAGAGGTTTCAAAATCTAGCGGATGGGTGGTTCGATACGAATGGAAAATCTTCCGAAGAAGTCGCTGCTGCCGTTCGGGAAACGCAAATCGACGCGCTTATCGACTTGGCTGGTCATACGGCTGAAAATCGAACCGACGTTCTTGCCGAATCGCCAGCCCCGATTGTCTTGAATTGGCTCGGGTATCCAAATCGACATGGAATAAGCTCGATGTATGGTCGTATTGTAGATCGCATTACAGATCCGAAAGATCATGACACGGACGATTTTTCTGAAAAATTGGTGAGGTTGGATTCCTGTTTTCTTTGCTACTCGCCCGGGGATGAAGCGCCACAAACCTCGGAGTCTCCTGCCCTGAAAAATGGATATATCACTTTTGGATCATTCAATAACGCGGCTAAGCTCAATGACCTGACCATTCGTGTTTGGTCTTCGATTCTCAATACGGTTCCCCATTCACGCCTTCTTCTAAAGTCTTGGCAATTCGAGGATGCTGACTTGATGACTTCAATTAGAAAGCGTTTTCGGGCTTACGGGATTGAAGAGGACCGTATCCGTTTTTCCACTCGTCTAAAAAGCTATTTCGATCATATGGCAGCCTACAGTCGGATCGATGTAGCGCTCGACCCATTTCCGTATAATGGTACGACTACGACTTGCGAGGCGCTTTGGATGGGCGTGCCAGTCGTATGTCTTGAAGGGGATCGGCATGCCGCTCGAGTGGGCGCAAGTCTACTCACTTATTCTGGACTCGACAACCTCCTTGCCGCATCCATAGACGACTACATCGGTATCGCCGCAGCATTGGCCCAAGACGTGGAACTTCTTATGTCTCTACGTCAGTCGATCAGACCTAAATTAGCGGCTTCCGAGCTTTGCGATGGCCCTGGTTTTGCCACGGCCTTTGGGAATCTAATCGAGGATGTTCTGGGAAGTGTAAGTCGTACTGACGATTCTCAGAGGATTGAAAATATGCTTTCCGAAGCATTAGCGCTGCAGCGGAAGGGCCAAACGAAAAAAGCGTTTTCCCAATATGAGGAAATATTGGAAATAGATCCTCTTTGCTCACAAGCAAATCATTATGCGGGCGTTGCATTGTATGCGATGGAGGAATACGATCGCAGTGTCGATTTCTTCCGAAAAGCGTTGGGAGCGGATTCAGGCGACGCGGAGATCCTCACGCATCTTGGCTGTTCCCTGCAAAAGGCAGGACGACTTGATGAGTCGGTCGAAGCTCATTTTCAAGCGGCGGAAAACGCTTCTGATAACGCTGTAATTCTAAACAACTACGGCAACGCTTTATTGGAATCGGGTAAAGCTGTAGATGCGGCTGTGGTTTACAAAAGAAGTCTGGATATCGATCCTACTGCGGCTCAATGCTGGAGCAACTATGGCGTGGCTCTTAAACAATCTGGCAAACTAGTAGAGGCTATCGAGGCTGGTGAAAAGGCGGTCGAGTTAAATTCGCGATTCTCAGGAGCCTACTTGAATCTGGGAGCCAGCTATGTGGCGGTGGGAGAGTGTTCCAAGGGCGTATCCATATTCCGCAAAGCGGTTGAATTGGATGCTAAAAACGCCTGGGCCTGGAGTAATTTGATTTACGCTTTGCAGTATTCCGATGAGGTGACGAATTCCGAAATTGCCGAAGCCTGTCGTTCTTTTGGAGAATTGTTTCCAGTGTCTTCGAAGCGTCCGGAGAAGCGCTACGATGGCAAACGACTGCGAGTCGGATTCGTGTCAGGCGATTTTCGAGAGCATGCGGTGGCTCGCTTTCTGTTGCCCCTTTTGCGAAACAAGCCGAGTGATCGTGTATCCGTTTTTCTGTATCACGATTCTACGTTAGAGGACCCTTTTACGAATGAACTTAGAACCCTTTCCGACAATTGGCAGAATATCTATGGAAAGCTAGACAACGAAGTCGCTTCTTCAATTGAAGGCGACGGTATCGATTTTCTTATCGATCTCGCTGGGCATAGCCATCGCAATCGACTTGGACTCTTCGCCTTGAGACCAGCCTTTGCCCAAGCGACCTGGTTAGGCTTCCCGGGATCGACGGGGCTTAAGGCCATGGATTTTCGTATCTCGGATCGCATTTCATTGACTGAAGAAGAGGTTCAATTGTTTGAAGAGGCACCTTTGTATCTAGAAAATGGTTATCATTGTATTGAGATAGCTGATAGTCCCGCTATTAATCCTTCTCCAGCGCTTGAGGGATCTCCCTTTACCTTTGGCTCTTTCAATAACCTTTCCAAAGTGGGAGACAAAGCGCTTTCCGCTTGGGCGGAAATCCTGAGAAGGGCCCCGTCTTCTCGGCTTTTATTGAAGTCTTATCAACTTAAGGATAAGTATTTTCGCGAGCAATTCCGAAACCGACTGGTTCGCAAAGGTCTTCCTCTTGATCGTATCACTCTGCTTGAACCGGAACACAAGTATTCCTCGCATCTCGAGGCTTATCGCCATGTAGACCTTTGTCTCGATCCTTTTCCCTATAATGGAACTACCACTACATGTGAAGCGCTCCATATGGGAGTGCCTGTTGTTTCTCTTCTAGGCGAACGGAATAGCGCCAGAGTGGGAGCGAGTCTGCTCAATCAGATGAGTATGGATTCCTTTGTTTGCGAATCTGTTGAAACTTATATCGATAATGCTGTTCAATGGTCTACACGTCCCGAAGATTTGGCAGATTTCAGAACAGGATTGAGAGGAAACATAAGCGAGTGTTCCCTGGGTGATGGAGCATCCTTCGCTCGGGACTTCTTCGTGAAACTGGAAGATGCTTATCGGTCTCTTGGCAGTGGCGAGAGGATGGTTTCAGAGAGATCGGCGCAATCGATATCTCCAACATTGGACGAAGGATTGGATTGCCCTTGGCTTGAAGCAATTGAAATCGAGGAGCAGCCAGTCGGAAATGGAGCGATAGCGTATGACACTCAGCAATACGGGCTTCCCGAGTCTTTTGCGGGAAGTCGTGTTCTGGATGCCAGTTGCATAGATGGTTTCTGGTCTGTTGAGGCGCTTATTCGTGGAGCGAAAGAAGTCACGGCAATACCTGCCGAAGGTTGTTTCGAGCTCTCGGAACATGGTGAAATACTCCTGTCAAGGGCTAAACATTTCGAGCTTTGTAAACGCGCTTTGAACGTATCCGAAGATCGGATGCGCTTATTGCCCAGCCAAGTCTATCATCTCAATCCGCAAGATCATGGCATGTTTGACTGGGTGTTTTTACTAGCAAACGCCAATGCCTTAAGGCACTTGATGTTCGCATTGGATGCTCTGCGAACGCTTTGTTCGGAAAGACTGGTTTTAGCCATGGAGATTAACCTAGGCAGCACCGACCTCGATAACGACCTCTCGAGCATTCAGGTTGAAAAAGGACCGGTGTGGCTACCTTCCGTAAAGGGGCTCCGTTCGCTGATCGAGAGCGCTTCTTTCGACATTCTATCGCTAAAGACGATGAACCTGCAAGACGAGAGATCTTTTGCTATTATTCATGCCAGACCCGTCTAGTCTGCGTAGAGGTTGATGACATGAGGCGCGACATTCTTGGATTAGTCTTAGCAGGCGGGCGTAGCGCTCGAATGGGCGAATCGAAAGAGGAAATGCGAATACATGAGGGGGTGAGCCAGCTCGACTATTTGCTGGAAGCGCTTGAAACGTTTTGTTCGAGAACAGCAGTTTCGGTTCGACAGGATCAGCAGTTATCGCAGGGTGCGAATAAGTATGCTGTAATCGAGGATGGCAATACATCAAAAGGCCCTATTAATGGCATCATTTCAGGGCTTAGAAAATCTGAAGGCCTTCCTGTTCTGGCGGTAGCTTGCGACATGCCTTTTGTCGATGCGGCTCTCTTTCTACAGCTTGTCAGTCTAAGAGATCACGATAGAATGGCGACCTGCTTTGTTGCCGAAGATGGAATGCCAGAGCCCCTGTGCGCCATTTACGAAGCGCGGTCTTTGTCTTTGCTCGAAGCTCGAGCTTTGAAAGGAGAATGGAGTCTAAGACGGTTTTTAATTGATGAGGATGTCGAGACCATCAAGCCCGCCAGACCGAACTTGCTTGCTGGTGTGAATACCATGAGTGAAGCCAAAGAGGCTCGCAAACGACTTTCAGATAGTTCTCAGTAGATGGATGGCAACGGGTCGAATTATTCGGATATTCATTTCAGAGGGCCACGATTTTAAAGGGCGCCACGGCAAGGAGCGACTTAACCATACGGTGGCTAGTGTCTCCGAGGTGGAATGCGTTGCAGGAAAAGGATTGGTAGGAGATCGTTTTTTTGGATACAAAGACGATTTCAAGGGCCAAGTGACCTTTATTGATGAGGATGCCATAAACGATGTGATAGATAGTCTTGGTAGCGAAAATATGGATGCCAGCGTGTTTCGGCGGAATATCGTTGTTGCCGGTATCGATCTGAACAGTCTTATCGGAAAGCGTTTCTCGATTAATGGGGCGACTTTCGAAGGTTCGGAAGAATGCGCCCCTTGCTATTGGATGAATCGAGCGATTGGCGATGGAGCGGAGGCTTTGTTGAAGGATCGCGGCGGCTTGCGGTGCCGTATCGTCTCTTCTGGCGAAATTCGTATTGGCGAATTCGATCTTGCTGTAGTTGATTAACCAGTACAACGAATGCCAATCGTAGTTTTAGACGGGGAGACGGTTGATTTTCAGGGCGAGCAGCCTGTGAGCGCGGAAGCGGTATGGAAGCTTCTGGAGAATTTCCTTGGTGAAAATGGTCGTGTTATCGACTCCTTCCAATTGAATGGGGAGCTATGGCTAATGGGGGACGAGACAGTATCCACTTTGTATCAGAGAATTGAAGTCTCCAGTCTTAGTCAAATCGAGAAGCTGCTGGACGTTTTGAAAGGATTCCTCGAATCTAAGAAAGCCGTTTTGGAATCCTGGAGTTTTTTTGCAAATCGCGTGCTTTCAGAAGATCAACAGACAATGGTCGCCTCTTCGGCGCAAGTTCTCGAGGGTTCGAGCAATCTGGTCGAATTTGCAGGCGTGACTCAAGTGCTGGGAGAATCGATCAATGCTTCCTGGGCTCAATCGACGAAAGAAATCGCCACCAGTCTCAATGCTCAGCTTGAGCTTTGGATGGACGCTTTAGAGTCGAGGGATCCGATTGTTCTTAGCGATTTAGCGTCTTCGAGATTATCGAGACTGCTTGAATCCTTTTTCGCTCTCCTCGAAAGTGAGATAAAGCCTGATTTGGAGGCGCGTATTTAAAAATGGGTGACGCGGCAAATGTATGGATTGAACGTTTTCCTAAACTCTTGGACGGCCTCCGGGATGTTTCCATCTCCACAGGAGAAGAGGAGATCCGTGAAATCCGTAATCGTTCATTGGGCTGGGATGCTCTATTGGATCGATGGATAGCCGGTCTCGAAATAAAAGAGGGAGAAGCTTTGGCGGTTTCAGGAGTTGGAGACGGATCCCATCTTATTAGATTATTGGATACGCTGCCCAGGCACTGTTCTGTTTTTTGCGGAGAGCTGGACAAGTCTATAGCGAAGGCGTTTCTTGAATCGGACAACGCGTCCAAGCTTCTTGCAGACGATCGTTTCTTCCTTGGGATTGGGGAGCTTGATGACTCCTTTTTCGAGACTATGGAGAAATTCCCGGTATTGAATGTGGTGGGCGCCCAGCCCATTATTTTCGCTCCTTTCTATCAGCGAAACGAGGAAGGATACGCTCGCTTTTTCCTGGAATTCGTTCGCCACCTTGAACACTGGAGAAAGCTCTTCGGTACCAACGTCGTTTCATCGGGTGATTGGCAACGTAATACCATTGCGAATACCAGGCACCTGATTGGAGCCCCTGACCTGGGAGAGTTCCAAGACGCTTTTGCGGGAGCCACGCTAACTCTTGTATCCGCCGGTCCTTCGCTTGACGAATCTCTGGAATTCCTGAAATCGATAAAAGAGAACTCTTTGATTGTCGCTGTAAACTCCTCCTATCGAGCTGTTCGTAACGCTGGCATCGTTCCTCATTTCGTTTTGGCGGCCGATCCTTTCGAGCATACGGCGAAAGGCTTTGAAGGGGTTTCCTGTGATGGCTCTATTTTAATATGCCCTTTCATCGTGCATCCGCCTGTGGTGGAGACCTTTTTTCCGCGCATCCTTACCTGGTCTGGCGAAAATCTCCTGGCTTCCTACCTAAGGCTTAAGCTTGGCCTTCCCCTCGGAACGAATGTGATCGAAAAGGGGACCGTCTCGGCTTGCGCTTTCGACTTGGCTCGAATCTTTGGCTGCTCGGAAATCGTACTGGTTGGACAGGATTTAGCTATTTCCTCATCAGGGCAGAGCCACGCGAAAGATTCCTTCTACTCAGACCTGAACGGGAACCGCGCTAATGTAGATGCCTGCCGCCACTATCCTGGCAACACCCTGGAATCCGTGTTGGTGGAGGAGAAATTGATGGTTTATCTCAAGACCTTCGAAGAGTTAGCCCGTCTCAATAAAAATCGCTTGTCGATCTGGAATACCTCTCGATTGGGAGCTAGGATCAAAGGGATACCTTACGTTGAATTTTCTGAAATTCAGCGGCGTTTGCGAGATGGTCAGGAGCCTTCCATAAATGAGAAGTTTTGCCGAATATTCGATTCGCTTAGCGATGATTCCACTTCTTGGAAGATGGCCAGATCCGAACTGGATAAATTCGATCAGTACGTTCATTCGGTTTGCTCGCTCTCTCTTAAACTAGCTATCTTATTGGAATCCAATGAGTTGAACGAATCGAAAAACGTTAAGGACACGGTTGCCAAAGCGTTTGAAATACGAGGACTTCTCATCGAGCAACTCGAATCGCATCAAGACTTTCATTCCATTTTGAAAGACGGGGCTCTGAAATACGAGTTGCTGCAACATTCGCGAGAGATGCGTTCCTCTCTCTCCACGGAGAACCCGCTTAATAAGGAGATCGAAGAACTTCTTTCTTTCGCATGGGCTCTTGCGGAGGGTTCCTTCAAGCTCTTAAGCGACCTTCGTGCTTCTTTGAAGTAAAGCGCTCCCCGATAGGGAGATCTAGTGAGTAGCTTTTCTTCGCCCCTAGAGAATTTCTGCCTATTTTATGATATTCTGCTAAAGTAAACTCGCTAGCGACCGAAGTTGAAAGCTGACGTAGTAGCTTCACAAGTATGCAATTCCAATTAGCAGGCCTAGCTAGCGGTTTCGATTGGCGCACCATGATCGATCAGCTTATTGCTATCGAGCGTATCCCGCAGAATGCTCTGAGAGACGAGCAGAGTGAAAATACCAACCAGATAACCGCCTTAAATCAGCTTAATACGAAGCTTGAAACCCTCGACGCTCGACTTGGAGATCTCAAGTCCACCTCTATTTACAATTCCAAATCGACGAGCGTTTCCGACGAGAACCTTAATATTTCCGCTTCGGCTGACACCTCGGCCGTACAAGGCACCTACCAGTTTGCGATCAGCCAACTAGCCACCGCCACGCGTCGTATCGGTACGAGCGATGTGGGAGGCGATATGGGTACGACCAGTACCGTTATCACCAATTTGCGTTTGGCTACTGATATTACCGAGGGCACATTTTCAATCAACGGACAGGAAATAACCGTAGCATCGACGGACACGCTCCAGGATGTTTTCGATGCGATATCAGCAGCTACAAGCGGAGTTGTTTCCGCTAGCTATGATAGCGGTGCCGATACCGTGACCTTAACGAGCAGTTCGGGTCAACTCGACTTGGGCGGTTCCGACGATACGAGCAATTTTCTGGATGCTATGAGGCTGAAGCAGCTGGAAGTCCAGGATGCTGGAGGGGGTAGCTCGGAGGTTACAAGTACGAAGGCTCTCGGGGTTGTGGATCTCGATAGTTCTATCGCCTCTAGCGGTATCAGTGGTCCCATTACAGGATCAGGTACGATTTTCATCAATGGAATTCAGATCGACTACGATGCGGATACGGAAAGCATTCAAACGCTGATGAACCGTGTGAATGCATCGGATGCCGATGTCACGATGACTTACGATACGGCCGCTGATCAATTTCGTATCGTCAACAACCAGACAGGGGCGTACGAGATGAACGCCGTCGATGATTCGAACACGCTGCTTGCCGCTCTTGGTCTCGATGGTTCTGCCACCGTTGGTAATGATCTTTCTTTTTCCGTAGACGGCGGCGCCACGATCACTAGCCGTGACAATGTTATCAGTAGCGAGGATCATGGCATCACAGGATTAACGGTTACTGCAACGGAGGTGGGCACTCAGTCTATAACGATTGCCAGAGACTCTGCCGAATTGAAGGACAAGATTAACACCTTCATTCAAGCCTATAACGACGTCCAAGACTTCATCCTCGAAAAGACGAAGATCGAGGTGGAGGATGGAGAAGTTACTTCCGATATTCTAGCCCGTAATCGTGAAGTTTCTACCCTAAGCCAGAAGCTGCGCTCTGAAGCCTTCCAAGCTGTCAGCGGCATGACAGGCGACATTTTCCGCCTCGAGCATCTGGGAATCGATTTTATTAGCGACACGTCGAAACTTGAAATCAAAGACTCGGACGCGCTGGACAACGCGTTGTCGAACGAGCTCGATACCCTCCAGACCTTCTTCATGGAAGGCGACGATAGCTTCGCTACTCGAATGGAGGACTTTATCCAAAACTACACCATTTCGGATGGCATCATCGATATCCAAACGGACAATCTGACTGAGGCCAACAACCGGATCGACGATACTATCGAGACGATGGAGCGTCGCATAGAATTTCAACAAGCGGCATTGGAGGCCGCGTTCATCGCCATGGAAGAGGCACAAGCGAAAATTCAAAACCAGTCATCTGCTCTATCGAGTCTGACTACGATCTGATTGCGGCATATTATGGTTACTTCTTCCCACAGGCATGAACATGATTCAAAACCGCTCGAACGGGCGATTGCTTAAGTCTTTCGCGATTCTGATATCGCTCCTTTTTCTAAGCGGTTGCTCAACCGTAAATTACGTCAACCAGCGCTACGATACTACGCTGGGCAAGAAAAAGGCCGTCGCCAATGTGCATCAGGCGGATCCTTTGCCTGACCATCTACAGCGAGTCGCCTTTCTTCCCATCCACCGAGGTCGATACGATCACATCGACATGACTTTGATGGAGGAGAACTTCATCGGCGAACTCATCAAGCGGAATCTTTTCGAGGTGGTGCCTGTCACCAAGGAGGCCATGATCCAAATGTTTCCGAAGGAGAGCTATTCGACGGTCGAGTTTCTACCCACGAAACTCCTCTCCAAACTTCATTCGGCTTACGATATTGATGGGATCATAATGGTCGACGTGAGCTATTTTAATGCTTATCAACCTGTCGGGCTCGGTGTGAAAACTAAGTTGCTAGATGGCCACACAGGTAGGATAGTATGGGCGGTCGATGAGATGTTCGATTCATCGACGCCTTCCGTAAGCAATTCCGCCCGAAAGTTTTACAAAACGAAATCCGTTTTTCAATTTCCTTTGCAAAGCACCCAATCCGTCATTCACAGCCCGAATCGATTCTCTAAATACGTAGCGAATTCCATATTTAGCACAATTTCTTTACAAAAATATTAAAGGTTCTGAGGAGATCGTCGTTCATATAAACATAAAATTAACAAATCACCTGAAGAAACCTTAAAAAGACTACCATGAATATCGATCCTAACAATGCCAGCCAGATCCAAGCTAAGATCCTAGCCGCTAGACAGAACGTTAACCTGAACAACGTTCAACCGGCCAAAACAACCGCCAGCCCGAAACAAGACAGCGTTGAGTTCAACATTCTCGACAAGTTGCGTAGCGAGCCTGAAGTGAGGCCCGAAGTTGTAGCCAAAGGCAAGGAACTGCTTGAAGATCCGAGCTTTCCATCAACTGAAATCGTTAACTCGATAGCTAAACTCGTCACACCGTTTGCCGATGATGAATAGGGAGTAGTTAAACTCCCCGACCAAGACGGGCTAGAGCCGGTCTGACCAGCCAATCCCATAGCTTTAGTTAATGAAATCAAACGTAGCGTCCTATAAGAAAGCAGCGATTTTATCCGCTAGCCCAGAACGCCTAATCCTGATGCTCTTCGACGGAGCTTTGGAAGCTTTGAATCGAGCCAAGCAAGGTTTCGACATCGAGGAAATAAAGGAGCGTAACGAGACGATCAGCAACAGTCTCATAAAGGCTCAGAATATCTTCGCCGAGCTTCAGCGTTCTCTTCGCATGGACAAGGGAGGCGAGTTTTCCGAGCATATGTACAAGCTCTACGACTTCTACATTATGAAGCTAAACGAAGCCAATTTTAAGAAGGAGATTGAGCCTATTGATACGGTCATCCGGTTGTTTTCCGAAATCCGAGACGCTTGGGCTGAGATGCTTTCGAAGCAAAAGGTGAAAGCCGAAGTGGTCTCGAAAGACGATGCGGCTGGGCTTGGATGTGGCATATCCTTAAGAGCTTAATAGTATTTTCAGTTTCTCGTTCTTTCAAAAGGTCCAGTATATTGCTGGGCCTTTTTGCTTTAACCTTCAGTCGCCGTATTCTAATAACCGATCATGGATAGCATCCCAAAGCAAATGGTTCTTCTCAAGGCCTACGAGGAGCTTACGGAGAAGGAGACTTTTTGCCTCCGAGAAGCCAACATAAAAGGCATGCTCGAGTTAGAGGATAAGAAAGCGAAACTTCTTGAAGAGCTGCAGCGACTCGCTGCCGAGGCGGATCTTTCTCCCGAAACTAGAGAAGAATTTAATCGGCGTGTATCCATTTTACTAAAACAGGAAAAAGAGAACGAGATTTTTCTAGAGAAACTGATGCAGGAGAATCGAGCGGCTTACAAGAAGCTGTCTCAGAATGCCGATTCCGCTTCGAAGATTCGCAGGGCCTACGGAAAGACGGGTATGGGCTCTTCCAGTTCCAGAACATTTAAGGATCAGGCTTGATTTATTAATGTCGTCGAAAAATCGATACGATAATGATCGTCCTGAATGGATTCCCTATGCGCGACAGAGTATCGAAGAGTCCGATGTTGAAGCCGTTGTTCAGACGCTTCGGTCGAACTATATAACGCAAGGGCCTCGGACTAGCTGGTTTGAGGAAGCTCTGAAAGAGGCTACTGGGGCTAGTCATGCTGTAGTCGTATCGAGCGGTACGGCTGCCCTGCATCTCTCTTGCCTTGCTTTGGACGTATCTGTTAATTCCGTTGGTATTGTTCCTGCAAATACGTTCGTAGCGACTGCTAATTGCCTTAAACTGGCCGGGGGGGGTGTGATCTTCGCCGATGTTGATCCAACAACTGGACTGAGTCAGCCTTCTCATTTTAAAGCGGCTCTTGAAGAGTCGCTGTCCGATTCGTTGCCAGTGAAAGCGCTTCTACCTGTTTCCTATTCGGGAAGCTGTCCGGATTTCGAGGGTATAAGGGATATCGCCGATCAATCCGGACTGTCGGTAATTCACGACGCCTCCCACAGCTTGGGCGCGTCTTATCGAACCTCGGATGGTTCAATCTGCAAAAGCGGGTCTTGCGCGCATGCCGATGCCGCCATCTTCAGTTTCCATCCCGTTAAATCGATATGTGCAGGGGAGGGTGGCGCGATACTGACAAACGATGAAGCTCTGGCGAGACGAGCTCGACGCTTGCGTTCGCATGGTGTTGAGAGAAGCCAGTCCATATCCGAGCAGTATGGCCCTTGGGCTTATCAACAGGAAGAGCTAGGTCTCAATTACCGAATGACTGAGATGCAGGCGGCCCTGGGTTACAATCAATTGGCACGGCTTGGCGAATTCGTGGATAGACGTCTTGAAATTGCTCGTCGCTACCATGAGGCTTTCTCAGTAGAACCCTTCGCGAGAGTGTTTAACTTGCCTCAACTCGATGAACGATCCGCCTGGCATTTGTATCCGATTCGTTTTCGAAATCCGAATTGCCGCGAGCAAGCCTATGCATTTCTCAAAGAACGGAATATAGGTTCGCAAGTACATTATATTCCTTTGTACCACCATTCTTACTACAAAGATATCATTGGTCGCGAAGAGATGCCAGGAGCAGAGCAGTTCTACGCTTCGTGCCTGAGCATTCCCTTGTACCCAAGCCTTCAGGATAGCGAGCAAGAGAGAATTACGAGCACCTTGAAATCCTTTTGCGAGCAGGTCGACTAGTCTATGACAAGGATTGCGTTCGAGTGCCGGTTTGGAGGGCTAGATGGTTGGGGTCATCTCTCTCGTTGCTCATCGTTAGCTCAGGCGGCAAAAAAGAGGGGTTGGGAAACCATTCTATTAAGCGAATCCGATCTCAGTCTTGCTCCAGCTGAAATGAGAGAGTCGTTTTCCGAATACATTCGGGAAGACGTGGCTAGGTTGACGACTCTCCCAGCTCAGTTTGCCGATGTCGATTTCCTAGTAGTTGACGAGATGTATTGGAGCGATGAAGAGATCGCTCGATTCGTAGAATTATTCAGGAGTTTTTCGTCCCTTAAGCGGTCAATCGTCGTAGGTATCGATGACATGCAGCGGAGATCAATGGAGGCAGTGGATGTCGTCGTAAACACTGAGCTCGGATTGAAGTCCGGCGTTTATCCTAAGGCTTGCGTCCGGCTTTTAGGAGAGCGGTATTGTATGCTTAGAGATGGTTTCTCGAATCCTGCCGATATCGACTGGAGACCGAACGAAGATCTTACACCTGTTTTCATTATGATTGGCGGAACCGATTCCTTCGGCTTTTCCAGTCGCGTTCTTCATCACCTGGCCAAGCTTCGCGACTTTTCATTTTTGCCGGTCTTGATAACAGGAGAGGAATCCAAGACTAATCAGGATATAAAAAAAGGCTTGGCATTGTTTTCTGAATACGAATGGCACTCAAATCTGGAAAGCCCGGAGATAGCCGGCTTGATAAGCATGTCTCGTTATGCGATCATTGGATGCGGTACCTCGACTTTCGAGCTTGCCGCGATGAATACCCCATTTCTCGGCTTATCCGTTGTCGATAATCAATCAAGCATGGCTGATCGTATTAATGAGCTCTGGGGATTACCGATTCTCCACCTTGAGAATGGGGGCCGCTTTTTCTCGCGTTTCTCAACCGCGATGGAGCAGCTGCAAGAAATATATGAGAAAAGCGGAAATCTACCATATTCAAGAATCGACACTAGAGGATGTAGCCGAATATTAGATACAATAGAATCATATTGAAGAAGAAAGGATTTGTGAGGTTGGAAGGATGATCAGGCTCCTGTGTAATCGAGTCGACATATTCTCGCTTGCCTGTGGCATACCATAAGCTCATTAATTCCGATTATATTGTGGCGTTTAGCGCTGTATGTCTAGGTTGGTTGTAATAGTTCGGGCTTTTCTATGAAGGAAGATGTAATTGTGTGCCGCTGGTTTTTGTGGGCGATTTGGGTGATAACGGCTAGTTCGGGGCAAGCAGCTCAATTCGGATTGTTCACCTATGTGGTGAAAGAGTCTGGCATCGAGATCGTCGATTACTCGAAAAGCGCTATCGGCAAAGTCGAGATCCCTTCGACTATCGATGGACGAAATGTTGTTTCCATCGGAGGGAATGCTTTCAACGATTGCGATACAATTACCGAAGTCGATCTGCCGCCTACGCTGGAATCCATCGGTCACGCTGCGTTCTTCGACTGCGATGGACTTGAGCAAATTACCGTGCCGGGAAGCGTAAAAACGATTATTGGCTTCGCCTTTGCCGACTGTGATCGATTGACCGGAATCCATGCTGATCCCTCAAACGCGTTTTTTACAAGCGTCGATGGCGTTCTTTTCAACAAGGCTAGGGACAGATTGGTGATTTTCCCTGCAGGCCATTCCAGTGAATCCTATTCGGTTCCTGAAGGTGTGACGACTCTTGGGATGGCCTCGTTTAGAGGCAGCGTTAATTTAGCCAATGTCACAATTCCCAATAGCGTAACCTCAATCGAGTCAGGAGCATTCGGAAATTGTTTCAAGCTGCGTACTGTTGATTTACCTGGCGGAATTGAAACCATCGAGGATTCTACCTTTTGGAATTGCCGCAGTCTCGAGAGCATTGAGCTGCCTGGCGAGGTAGCCTCAATCGGAATCCGCGCTTTTAGTTCTTGCGAGAGCCTAACGAAAATTCATATCTCGGCGAAGGTGTCCTCTATTGGTGGTGGCGCCTTGGAAAACTGTCCAAGCCTAACCGAAATTAGTGTGGCCTCTGGCAATCCTATTTTCGAAGTTCTAGATGGTGTACTGCTTAGCAAAAGCCCGCAATATCTTTTCAAGTACCCTGCTCAAAAGCATGACGGGCAGTACTCCATTCCAGAAGGGGTAACGAGAATCATAGACTACGCGTTCGAGCATGCGACTAAGCTGATAAGCGTTTCGATCCCCGAAGGTGTCACCGTCCTCGATTGGGGAGCTTTTAGAAATGCTACCAACTTGTCCGAAGCCATCCTTCCAAGCAGCCTATCCTTCATTCAGAGCGAGGCATTCGAAGGCTGTTCTAACCTTAGAAGCATCTCGATTCCTGAAGGGGTCGATACGATAAATAGTCGTTCATTCAAGGACTGCGTTGCCCTCGCCAAGATTGCGATTCCGTATGGAGTCGAATCGATAAGGAGCGAAGCTTTCAAAAATTGCCTAAGCCTGAGTTTCCTCGAACTTCCAAATAGCGTGACATCGATTGGAAGCGGAGCTTTCGAAGATTGCCAAAGCCTTCGCAGCTTTGGCACGTCCGACGATCTCGCGATTCTCGAATTTGCCACGTTCAGGGGATGTTCCAGCTTAAGCAGTATCGATTTATCAGATACACTCACCACTATTGGCAGCAATGTCTTCCAGGATTGCGCCAGTCTTGAGCGCATAGAAATTCCCAAACGCGTGGTCTCACTGGGTTCTTCCGTTTTTCAAGGTTGCACAAGTCTTTCGGATATCGGCTTGCCTGCTCGTCTCGAATCTATCGGCAACTCTGCCTTTAGGAATTGCATTAGCCTATCGAGTATAGAGCTGCCCGATAGGGTCACGGCGATTGAGGCTTTTCTATTTCGAGACTGTTCCAGCCTTGCGAATGTCGCCTATTCAGATGACGCTACTTCGATTGGCCGCGGGGCATTTTGGGGTTGCTCAAGACTTAGCCATTTCACTATTGCCGATGAGGTGGATCGCATTGAGGACCTTGTATTCAAAGATTGCGCTGCCCTTCGGAATATCGCTTTGCCATCTCAAGTAAGCTCCATTGGCACATCGGCTTTCGAGGGCTGTTCTAAATTGAGAAGCGTTAGCATGCCTGAAGGGTTGACTATTATCGGGGTGCTCGCCCTTTCCGGTTGTTCGAGTCTTCGAAGTCTTCCGCTTCCTCAAAGCCTGACCAGTATTGGCTCTAGCGCCTTTGCTGATTGCAAAAGTCTCTTGAGCATCGACATCCCAGATGGCGTTGAATCCATCGGTAACTCCGCCTTTTCCGGTTGTTCGAACCTGGCAAGTATAGATCTTCCTTTTGGTCTAAGCGAACTAGAACGAAATCTCTTCAGAGGATGTGCGAGCCTTGCATCTCTCTCGCTGCCTGAAAGTATCCGTTCGATCAGTACACGAGCCTTTTCAGACTGTTCAAGTCTTGAATCGATCTCGATTCCCCATGGCGTGACGTCTATCGAAGACTACTTATTCAGCGCATGCGACAGCTTGAAAAGTGTGGAGATACCTGAAAGTGTCGCATCTATTGAAATTGGGGCCTTTTTCGATTGCGATAGCCTGATTAACCTCAATTTGCCAGCAGGGCTGGCCTCGATCCACAAAACTGCGTTTAATGGATGTAGCAACCTTGAGAGTATCTATGTTGCTCCAGGGAGTACTGCCTATGCAAGTGTTGAAGGCGTCTTGTTTGATCAGCATTTGAGTCGTCTTATCAAGTACCCTCCGGGCAAAGCCAAGACGATCTATTCTGTCCCTAGTCACACTCAGACCATCGAGCATTATGCGTTTTATGATAGCGACCGTCTCACTGAAGTTTCTATTCCAATAGGGGTGGAAAGCATTGGCGACGCAGCCTTTTCCAGATGCGACAAGATAGCGGTATTTGAAATACCGGAGAGTGTTGATTTCATTAGCTCGAGTGCTTTCTGGCGATGCGCGAGCCTAAGAAGCCTTAGAGTCAGCTCGGATAATCCGCATTATCACGACATTGATGGGACCTTAATTCTATCGCGTAACAATACTTTGCATACGTATCCAATGGGAAGAGACAATACACTCTATGCTATTCCCGATAGTGTGATATCAATTGGATATGGAGCATTTATCGACTGCCAGAATCTGAAAAGCGTTTCGATTCATAATGGGATTGTCTCAATTGGCGGATTCGCCTTCAGCGGTTGTTCAAATCTGGCCAGTATCGAGGTTCCAGGAAACGTTGAGACCATTGGGAACTATTCCTTTAGCAACTGCGTTGAGTTAGATTCTGTTTTTCTACAAGAAGGAGTTGCTACCATTGGCGATCATGCCTTCAGCGGTTGCTCCAGCTTAAGGACCGTTGAGATTCCCAGTTCTCTGAGAAAGATTGGCGATTCCTCCTTCATGAGTTGCATCAATCTCGAAAGCCTAGCTATTCCGGGGAATGTGGATCTGATTGGTAACAATGCCTTCAGTGGCTGTTCTGGTCTTGTCAGTGTGGCAATTGAGGAGGGAGTAACTGTTGTAGGGAATAGCGCATTTAGCAGTTGCTCTAGCCTTGAGAGGCTCATTATCCCTGGCACGGTCGCCACCATTGAATCATATGCATTCTCTCATTGTCGTAATCTTCAGAATGTCGTCATTTCATCCGGTGTCGAATCAATCATGCGCTATGCTTTCTATGCATGTAGTCGTTTGAAAAGCATTACGATTCCGGCTAGTATATTATTCCTCGGATACGATGCATTCAGGCATTGCGATAGCCTCGAGTTCGTCTATTTCTTGGGAGCTCCTCCCTTGGTTTTTGATGACGTTACGTTTGGCAAAGCGTCTCCCAATCTCGTGCATTATGACGACTTCGGAGGCTTCAATACCTGGGAATGGAGAGACTTCGCTACTATTAGCATGGGTCCTGTTCCAGGAGACGATTTTGGTCCATCTCGGCAGACTC
Source organism: Opitutaceae bacterium (assembly GCA_028284385.1). GTDB lineage: Bacteria > Verrucomicrobiota > Verrucomicrobiia > Opitutales > Opitutaceae > JANQRT01. The sequence goes on from JANQRT010000059.1 coordinate 29,318, forward strand.
GGTGGCTGATCGAAAATAAGCTGCCATACGATACCCACATGGTGGGTCCTCTTGTTGTATCGTACGCTTTGAGGCTTGCTCCGGGCGAGCAAAGCGGCCCAACCCTTATCTCTTATGGCGGTACTCAAATAGTATACCAGTATTATAGTGGACGTGAAGATATCGTCTATATTTTCGAATCAAGCGAGAATCTTAAGGACTGGACTGCTGAGGGGGTTGCGATATCAGACCTTGATCCCGATGGATTGCGAACGGCATCTATTGCCATTGACGGCGACGAAAACGTGTTCGTGCGGCTTAGACTGGAGAATATGGGCGACAGCTAGCATAAGCTATTAAGATCGGGTCTTAAAAATTATAATTGTATCTACATCCCTATGCATTTCGAGTATTTAGAATGATCTGAAGAAAAAGCCTTATTCTAGATTTTTTATTATACTTAATCATCCTCTGAAGGGTTCATCAAATAATCGAAACCTTCACCTCGAGCGAAAAAGACCTATGCGAATGTTGATACAAAGGGTGGTAGATCGTGTTCTGCAGGCAATGAGCTATCTATTAAAGCTTCGCCATTCTTTGTGAGATCATTCAATCTCTTTTTTTGGACAATACGTTTAGTATTCCGCAATCCACCGAAAAGGCTATGATAGAATCGATCGACAAATTTATAGAGCAAGGAGATGTCCAGGGCGCGGCTTCGTTCATTTCAAAGGCCTTGTAAGAGGGATCGATTTTCAAGGCAGGGATTCTTTTTCGCCAATGTTCTGGCGCTCGCCGCGAATTGGGGAGACATTAGTCGTCTCCTTCCTGCGAATACAAATTCCTTGTTAACTTCCGGCTGGCTGAATTCTCTGGCAGCTGGTCGCCCCCTTGATTCGGAAAAAATTCCAATTCCTTGGTTCACTTATCCTGCAACTTCGCTGATGGCGTTAGCTAGCGAATATCGGCCGCTTTCAATGCATGACCCGGCTCAAGATCCCTTGACGCTTTTTTCCCAAGAGTGGCCTTCCACAACCTGGGGTCTAGTCCAAGTGCTGGCCTAATTATTTTCAGGTTCTTTTCGGAGAGAGTTTCGCCTTTCTCTATCGGAATTGAAACGTATATGGATCTTCGATACTTTGTCTGAGCATCGTCCTGATCTGTCTTCCCGATAATACTATCCCCCAGGGAGCTAGCGACCATTTTGATTTGCTTTATCATCTCGGCAAGCTCATCAGGCTCTAGAGAAAACGCTGAATCGACGCCGTTTCTATTGCGATCGTCGGTTACATGCTTTTCAATGACCCTCGCTCCTAAGGCAGTAGCTGCCAATGCGACTTCATTTGTTAGGCAATGATCTGATAAGCCTACAGAGTATCCAAAAGTTTGTTGCAACGATTGCATGGAATTTAGATGAAAGCCCTTCGGATCGCTTGGATACGAGCTAACGCACTTTAAAAGGATGATATCAGGGCATCCGTTTGACTTTAGGGTCCCAATCGCCTCGGCAATCTCGCTTTCAGTGGCCATTCCGGTGCTTAGGATTACCGGCTTTGCAGTTCGGGCTATTTTCTTCAGCAGTGGAATATGGGTCAGCTCAAAAGAAGACACCTTGTAGATTTCCGGATCGATCTGATCTTCGAGGAAATCCACTCCCTCCTCATCGAAAGGAGTGCTGAAAAGCGATATGCCCAATTCGTCCGCTAGTTCCTTCAATGGGCGATGCCATTCATAGGGTGTGCAAGCTTTTTGATATAGATCGTAAAGTAGCTGACCTTTCCAGGGTCCTGAATCGACACGAAATTCCGGCTTGTCGATTGGAAGTGCCAATGAGTCCGGAGTGTACGTCTGAAGTTTGATCGCATCGGCTCCAGCTATAGCCGATTCTTGTATTATTTTTTTGGCTACATCGAAGTCTTGGCGGTGATTTCCCGATAGTTCTGCCACAATAACCGGAGGCTTATCGAAATCATGAATACGTTCGATCAGGCTCATGGCTGGCTTCTTTAGGGCTAAACTAGCTTGCTCTCCTGGAATCCGCTAATCAGTTCTTTGATTTCCTGGATGGTAAGTCGCTCAGGATTGCTGAAGCTGTCGTACCCGAATCCCTCCTTGCATTTCTTTCCTCGATGTTTTTTGGGCTTATACTCCCAGAATGGAAGCGAAGGGTGAATGATGAATCTCTCCTTCTGTTCCACTGTGTACATCGCTTCATCTGTCGGAACCAGCGCTTCATGGAGTTTTTCTCCCGGTCTCAGTCCCACAATTTCCATTTTGCAGTCCGGAGCAATGGCTTCTGCTAGATCGCCCAGAGAACAGCTAGGCATCTTGGGAATGAATATTTCGCCGCCCGTCATATCCTTCAAGGATTGGAGAGCGAACTTAACGCCGTTGCCAATGGTAATTAAAAAGCGGGTCATTTCCGGCTTAGTCACGGTTATCTTTCCTTTCTCTTTCTGCTTTAGGAAAATGGGGATCACTGATCCGCGACTTCCGACGACGTTGCCGTAGCGCACCACGGAAAAACGCGTTTCCTGCTTCCCGCTATAGCTGTTTCCCGCTATGAAGATCTTGTCAGAGCAAAGTTTGGTGGCTCCGTAGAGATTTACCGGATTCACCGCTTTGTCAGTGCTCAAAGCTATGACCTGCCTGACATTCGCGCTTAGGGCTGCATCCACCACATTCATGGCGCCGTTGATATTCGTCTTAATAAACTCGTGCGGATTATACTCCGCGGCTGGCACTTGTTTCAGGGCGGCAGCGTGGATGACGTAGTCGACGCCTGCCATAGCTCTTTCCAAACGATTCCGGTCGCGGACGTCTCCTAAAAAGAAGCGCAAGGCCTTGCTCGTGAAGCATGGTTTTGCAGCCATCTCGGACTGCTTTAATTCGTCGCGAGAAAAAATAATGACCTTGCCAGGGTTGTATTTCTTGAGGAGTTCCCAGGCGCAACGTTGCCCGAAGGAGCCAGTGCCGCCGGTGATGAGGATTGTTGAGCCTTCAAGCATGTAAATAGTATGTAATGTGGGGATACTTTGGGGATTTAGCTAGCAGCTGAGTGGAGTTTGCAGCTTGATCGGTACATCTTTGAGTTGAAATTTACAATTTAGGCTTTCGAAATTGTTTCAATCATCTTCTAAATCGGTACAGTAGGAAGCTCGAACCGACCTGTGGTCCTAAATTTTATTTCCCAAACATTTCCATACGGCTCCTTTTATGACTGTAGAACGGATTCTCATCCTTGACGATGAGCTCATCATCAGGAAAGCCCTCGAAGAGCAGTTGCGTAGAAAGCGGTATTCCGTTTGCAGCGTGTCTACGCTCAAGGAAGCTGAAGAGCATCTTCTGAAGGACGAATTCGACTTGCTCTTCGTCGACGTTCATCTGCCGGACGGCATGGGCACCGACCTTCTTGAACGCGTTTCTCAGATTCCGAATTCTCCTCTCGTCGCAATCATTACGGGAAATGGAACGATTGAATCCGCTGTTAAATGCATGCAGGAGGGAGCTTTCGATTACATCATCAAACCTTTCTCTTCTTCGCAGATCGACGTGTTGATGAAAAAGGCTCAAAACTATCGGCAGCTGGTAAAGGTGAACCAGTTCTTCACTAAAGAGAGTGTGGAGAGCGCGGAGATTATCGGGAAAAGCGGCCCTGTCCTTCAGCTTCGAGAGATGATTTCAAAAGTCGCTCCGACTGAAGCTACCGTCCTGATAAATGGAGAAAACGGGACTGGCAAAGAGCTTGTGGCCAACGAGCTTCATCGCTGCAGTTCACGAAAGGATGCGCCTTTCATTCGCGTCAATTGCGCGGCAGTGTCCGAGTCGCTTATCGAGAGCGAATTCTTCGGTCATGAGAAGGGGGCCTATACGGGTGCCATGCAGCGCCGGGAAGGTCGATTCGAGTTGGCGGATGGCGGAACCATTCTACTCGACGAGATAAGTGAAATCTCGCCCAAACTGCAGGCCAAGCTCCTCAGGGTCTTGCAGGAAAGGGAGTTCGAGCGCGTAGGCGGCAATAAGACGATTAAGGTAGATGTGAGAGTCATTGCCACCACCAATCGGGATCTGGTTAAATGCGTCGAAAAAGGGGATTTTCGACAGGATCTTTTCTATCGGTTGAATGTATTCCCTATTCAAGTACCAGCTTTAAGAGAGAGATCAGGCGATATTCTATTGCTGGCCAAGAATTTCGCTCAGCGTTTCGCGCGAAAGCATGGCTCTAAGATCAAAGGTTTCCAAGACGACGCAATTCGAGCCCTCGAAGTCCATTCCTGGCCTGGGAATGTGCGCGAACTACAAAATACGATCGAGCGTTCGGTGATTTTGACGGAGTCAGATGGAAAAATCAGCGCTGCCTCGCTTGGTTTGGTGCCAATGCAGTTGAATGTGCCTGCCTACTCTCAGAACCAGGAGGCGGTTCCGTCATTTCAGCCTTCAGTTCCCGAATACGTTAGCGCTGGCGGCGGTCATCCAGCTTATCAAGGCGCAGCGACCGCTTCCTCAAGTCTGGCAAGCGCCGCTCCTGCTTCTAGCGAAACCTCCTTTCGAAGCTTTAGCGAAGATGAAAGTCCGCTGCCGCTAGAGGAAATCGAGAAGCAGCATATTCTAGTTACTTTGGAGTCTACTGATGGAAATCGAACCAAGGCAGCCAAACTGCTTGGCATCAGTATTCGTACGCTTCGTAACAAGCTTGCCGCCTATCGGAAAGACGGCGAATTCATCCCAGGAGAGGAGTAGATTTTCTTGGGTTGCGAGAGCTCGCTCGCTCTTCTCGCCTAATCCTTCGATCTCGGTTGCTGTAGTGGAGGAGTAACTTCTATAGGGGTACCTTCAAACGGATTTCGTAAAATGATTATCTCATTTTACGAAAATGGATTCCCGAAGTCTTGGCCCTCCGTGATTTTCAGCAGAAAGCTTCGGTTTTCGGACTCTTGTGAGGAAATTCCTGCTAAACCTTTCAGTGGGAAGAACGATATACATCTAGAGCCCACGTATTCTCATGCAACAGACTTTCCCCATTTCAGATCAGGAACTCGAAGCGCTAGCCGTAAATGCGGTGAGTAGCGTCTTCAACACGATGTTGGAATCCGAGGCGAATCTGCGTGAGGCTCTCAAGGTCGACGATAACTCCATCGAAGAGGGAATGCAGCTTCCTATCGACACTTCTCAAATACTTTTGGCTGGCACCGTTGGCTTCATTGGCAACCTGACCGGCATCATCTATATTTTCATGGATCTCCCATTGGCCATGAAAACGACATGCAAGCTCCTAGGTTTTGAGCCTGACGAAGTTGAAGAAGAGGGCCATGAGACGGTCAACGACGCCATCGGCGAACTTACCAACATGATTGTCGGCACCTTCAAAAACGACCTCAGCAACAAAGGCTATGAGTGCCGCATGACCATTCCCTCAATTCTTCGCGGGTCGAACTATACGATCGAGCCAGCGGAGGCCGCTCTAAGGCGAATTTTTAAATTCGACTGCGAAGGCAGTTCCTTCGTGCTCGATATTCTCATTAAAGAAGAAGACGAAGTTTAAAGTTTAAGCAGCCATGCGTATCAAGGTACTGACAGTCGACGACTCCAAGACGGTAAGAATCATCGTCAAGAAAGCATTTAAAAGCTTCGATTGCGAGGTGTTAGAAGCTCAAAACGGTGTTGAAGGCCTTGCTATGGCAGCGAAGGTCAATCCCGACATCATCCTTCTCGACATCACAATGCCCGTCATGGACGGCGTTGAAATGCTTACTAAGCTGAAGTCGGATCCTACCCTCAAATCAATCCCTGTCATCATGCTCACGGCCGAAGCAGGTCGCGAGAATGTTATGAAGATCGCCAAGATCGGCGTCCGGGACTATATCGTTAAGCCTTTTAAGGAAGACGTTCTTTGCGACAAGGTAAGTCGAGTGGTTGATCTTCGACCAGCGGGCGAATCAGAGCCCACGCAAAAGAAGATCGACGATCCCATCGACATTCTTGTTGTCGAAGACAAGCCAGCCATCATCGATCAAATCAAGCAAGGCTTTGAGCACACTCCTTGGAATGTGTTTGGCGTTTCCTCAACCGGAGAGGCCATAGACTTTTGCCAGAAGAAGGTTCCTGATTGCATCCTGATCAGCCTCTCGCTTCCAGAGGATGCGGCTATCACGCTTTTCCGAATCATTCGTTCGAATGCGAAAACCAAATACGTTCCTCTCTTCGGTCTGTCCGTGAAAACGGCATCGGAAGAACAGAATCGCGCTCAGCAAGCTGGATTCAGCACTATCATCACCAAGCCTATCGATTTTGAAGATCTGGAAAACAAGGTTGGCAAGGCTGTCAATCTGGACACTTCCGGAAAGTACTTTGCTCTCGAGAGCGACTACATGACGGTTAAGCTGCCAAGCGCCTGCAATGCTTCGGTCGTTAATGAAGTAAGCAATTACTTGAAAACGAAAACGGGAGAAGCGGTCGATTCGGGCATCTCGAATGTCGTTTTCGACGCCCAGGAAGTAAAGTCGTTGGATATGGAAGTTATCAAGCTTCTGCTTCAATCCATGAAACTTTGTCGCGATCTCAGTCTGAATTACGCCCTGGCTGGCAACGCGACGGTTGTGGAAGACAGCAAGAAATTCGAAGAGTCCAAAGACTGGGTATTCTGCGAATCAGTGGAAGCCGCTCGAGAATCTCTCTAGCCGTAAGAATAATTTCAATACTGAGCCCGCTGAAAACCAGCGGGCTTTTTTATTGGCCCTTCTTTTTGCCCCAACTATCTCGCAGTCCCACCGAACGGTTGAATACGGGCTGGTCTTCCGTAGAATCCGGATCGATCGCGAAGTAGCCTTTTCTTTCGAATTGAATAGGATCGCCCAGCTTTGCGTTCCTGAGCTCCGGTTCGCCGAATGCTTTGACTATGGTTTTGGAATCCGGGTTTATGTTTTCAATAAAATCATGCCCTTCCTCCACTTGTTCGGGTACGATCTCCGTGAAAAGCTGTTCATAGAGACGGGCTTCTAACGGTATGTTCTCCTTGGCGCTCACCCAGTGTATGGTGCCTTTCACTTTGCGTCCATCAGGCGTAGAGCCTCCTCGAGAATCCGGGTCGAAAGTCGCCTTGAGTTCGACGATATTGCCCTCCTCGTCCTTAACGATCTCCGTGCAAGTAATGTAGCAAGCGTAGCGAAGGCGGACTTCCCTGCCAGGGCCTAGTCGGAAGAACTTCTTGGGCGGGTCTTCCAAAAAGTCCTCTCTTTCAATATAGATTTCTCGTGTGAGGGGCACTTTTCTCGTTCCCATCTCGGGGTTGGCAGGATGGTTCGGCCCTTCGTACCATTCGACGTCGTCGGTGGGGAAATTTTCTATGACAACCTTCAAAGGATCGAGCACTGCCATTCGTCGCAAAGCCCTTCCTTCCAAGTCTTGACGCAGACAGTATTCAAGAAGCGCGTACTCATTCACCCGCTCTCGTTTGGCAACGCCCGCCCGATGGCAGAACTCGTTGATCGCCTCTGGCGTGTATCCACGCCGCCGAAAGCCGGAAACGGTTGGCATGCGCGGATCGTCCCATCCATCGACATGACCTTCGTTCACCAGCTGCAGCAATTTGCGTTTGCTAGTAATGACGTATTCGACATTCAAGCGCGCGAATTCGATTTGTCGTGGTTCATGAGGCACTGGCAGATTTTCGACAAACCAGTTATAGAGTGGGCGATGCGCCTCGAATTCCAATGTACACAAGCTATGAGTGATTCCTTCAATCGCGTCGCTTTGTCCGTGAGCGTAGTCGTAGGATGGATATATTTTCCATTTGTCACCGGTACGATGATGATGGGCGTGAAGGATGCGATACATCACGGGATCTCGCATGTTCAGGTTGGGATGAGACATGTCAATTTTGGCTCTCAGGACTTTTTCTCCCTCGCCGAATTCCCCTGCCTTCATTTTTTCCAGCAACTCGAGATTTTCTTCGACCGGCCTTTCTCTCCAGGGAGAGTTCTTACCTGGTTCGGTAAGCGATCCCCTGTACTCTCGCATTTCGTCTGGAGGGAGGTCATCCACGTACGCTTTGCCCTCTTTTATTAAATAGACAGCCCATTCGTAGAGCTGATCAAAGTAGCTTGAAGCGTAATAGAGATGTTCTCCCCAATCCGCGCCGAGCCATTGAATGTCTCTCTTGATCGACTGGACGTACTCGTCTTCTTCCTTGGCTGGATTGGTGTCATCGAAACGCAGATGAAAACGGCCTTTGTAATCCTCTTTTATGCTGTGCGAGATCTGAATGGCGGAAGCGTGCCCAATATGCAAATACCCGCTTGGCTCGGGAGGAAAGCGGGTTACGATTTGGCTATGCTTCCCAGCTGCGAGTTCCTCGTCGATAATATCGCGAATGAAATTGGAGGGTTTTTCTTCTGACATGGTAAATGTTGAGTTTAGCCTGTTGCCAAATTCGCGTATCTGTCCTGAAAGGCCAGCAATCTCTTTACGACTCGAGCCTGACCGAGAACTCGAAGCATTGGAATGAAATCGGGACCTGAATTGGTTCCGCTTACCGCAAAGCGTACCACAGGATACCATGCGAAAGGCTTGACTTGCTTTTCTTCTGCAAGCTGGTTGAACGCCGAGTCAATTGCAGTTTCCTGCCAGTCCCCTAATGACTGCAAAACGGGAGTGATTTCCTGGATACGAGCAATGGATTCTCCTTTTTCGGTGGTTTTCTTCTCGGCCTTTTCGTTAATAGGATAGTCATCACTGAAAAAATAGCTGGCGAAATCGGATAGATTTTCGAAACTGTCGATCTTCTGTTGGCAAATGCTCAATACGGCTTTGATATAATCCTCCTCAGTCGAGTCGTCGATGAGATTCCTATTTGCCAAAGCGGATTTCGCGAAAGTCGTGTATCGATCCAGCGGAAGCTTTTTCATGTGTTCGAAATTCACATACGACATCTTCTTCTCGTCAAAACGAGCTCCGGCTTTTTGCACATCCTTAATATCGAATCGATCAATAAGCTCGTCGAGTGAGAGAATTTCCTGATCGTCTTTAGGAGACCAGCCAAGCAAAGCTAGGAAATTGACGACTGCCTGCGGCAGAAAGTGGCGACCTTCGTATTCCTCAATGATAGCTCCCTTGTCGCGCTTGGACATCTTGCCTTTGCCTTGCTTCGGATCCTTGAGAATCATTGGCATATGAGCGTAGGCCGGCGGTTCAGCGCCGAAAGCCTTGTATAGCTCCAAATGTTTCGAGGTGTTGGAAAGGTGATCTTCACCGCGCAGGACATGGGTGATCTTCATCGCGATATCGTCTACCACGTTCACAAAGTGGAATCCGGGATCGCCATTGGAACGAACGATTACGAAATCCCGTTCCTCCCTTCTGGTAACATCGCCTCGTATCAAATCTTTGATGACAACGGGTTCCGTTCGGACCTTTTCGATCTCCGCTTTGTGGTACTCGTCGTATTCGGTGTATCTTTCGCCTTCAAGTTTGAAGAAGATTGCTCCCTCTTTTTCATAGGTTCTTCCCGCTTGCTTTAGCTGAGCTAAATAGTCCTTGTAGATCTGGCCTCGCTGGCTTTGGAAATAGGGGCCATATTCGCCCCCTACTTCCGGCCCTTCATCCCAATCCAATCCAAGCCAACGCAGTACGGATAGCAGCTCGTCGAGCGCTTCCCGACTATTTCGTTCCCTGTCGGTGTCCGCTATACGCAGAATGTAGGATCCGGAATGTTTTCGAGCAAAGAGCCAATTGAAGAGGGCCGTCCTGGCTGTTCCGATATGAGTGGAACCAGTTGGGCTGGGCTCGAATCTGACGCGTACGCTGCTCATGGTTCGCAAGAAGATGTTCAGATGCTTTGGGGAATCAAGATTTGCTTTTCGCTAAAATTCGCACGCTCATGTCCACTTTGGTTGAGCTGGACTAGCGACGCGCCATTCGACTGATGGGGTAGAGTAGAAGGATGGATAGGCTTACTAGAATCGCTCCGAAAGTGATGGTTTGGGGTAGCGAGAAGAGGATGATCATGTAGAAGCCGAAAAAGGGAGCCACCAGCCCTCGAATGCCCGTCATGAAAGAATGGATGCTCATATAATTCGCTTCTTGGCCTGGCGGCGCGAATTTCGTCACCCATAAACTCCAATTCACGTTTGCTCCTGCCATCGCTATTCCGTAACCGGCAGAGCCTATGTAGATCCATTCGATTGATTTCGAAAAGAAAAAGACCAGCATCGCTACTAGAATCATCGCGCTGGCGATCCCTCGAATAAGAAAATAGTTATACTTGTCGAAAAAGTCTCCCCAAATAGTCGTGGCGGCCATCCTCGCCAGACTAGGGATGATAATGGAAGCGATAGCTACTTGTGTATACGATGCCTGGATACCATAGGCTTCGTTGGTCATGTATTCAATTTGAAGTGGCATGGTCGCAAGGTTGCCGAATCCCAGAATCATCCACATGCCGAGCATGCAGCCGAATATCTTATCGGTCCAAATAAGGGAGAGATGCTTTAGGGGATTCCCGCCTGGAGAAGCTTGCAGCTTTTCGGATGGCATGAGCCACATGCAGATTGCCGATAGCAGGCAAGCTACTGACATGATTTGAAAGAGAATGGGGAATTGAGTGATATCCTTCTCTAAAAGCATACCCCCAAGCAATCCGAATGGCAATGAAAGCCCCACACCTAGGGAGATTCCAATTGCGACTTTCTTGCCTCGCTGAGCATTTGAATAATTTGTAGTGTAAATGTGGATAAGCAGCGGCATTTGTTGAGCGAGGGCGGAGCCTCCTACGACGCCAGCCGTTAGAAACAGCCAAAGGGAGTCCGAACCCTGTGACGCGATAAACAGGGCGATTCCCGCCAAGACATAGCCTATCGAGCTCAATCTGGCCGTTTTCATTCCCAGTTTTGAAAAGTAGAAAACGGTTATGGGCGTTGCCATCAATCCGATCGCGAATGCCGATGGAACAAGCGCTTTGGCGAAGGAAGGTCCCTGGAAATAGGTTGTAACGATAAGAAGCGCGAAAGTTCGCCAGCCAGCGTCGAGAATTCCGTTCATTCCGCCTCTGATAAGGTCCAAGCGAAACGTTGTTCTGCCGATCTCCGTTTTGGAATTGGGAAGTTGGACCTTATCGCTCACGGTGCAGGAAATGGTAGGACACTCCGATTAAATAGCCAGAATACAGGCCTTGTGGCCAGATATTCCAAATAATTGGCTGGCTAGCAGGCGTTTTTCAGCGATGTGAGCAAGTCCTCGAAATGCCGATAGCCTTTTAGTTGGCTTAGATCCGGATCTTGCATCATCCAGCCCAGGTCGTCATAGCCGAGATCCAATGCTTTCGAAAGCGAATCTACGGCATCGCGCTTTCGTCCGAGCAAACTCAAGCTGCAAGCGAGATTGTACCTCACTCTAGCGTCGGACGGGAGGATACGAGCCAAGCGACGATCGATCCGAAGCGATTGCCTAGCCATCCCATATTTGGAATAAAGTCCTCCTAGCAGCTCCAAAACGTCCACGTCTTTAGGATTTCGTTTTATCACGCCTTCGAAGAAATTGATGTCGAAGGCGTCCTGCGCGTCGATATCCATAGCTGAAACCACCTTAGGAATGAAATCGAGCGGCGCAAGATCGCAATTTACATTTGCTCGCCTGGCTGGCCAACACAGGGACTTTTCGCGTTCGTTTTTCCGAACCTCCCCAGGAAATCCAGCGGAGCAAACCGGTTTCCTCAGCGTCGATGCGTCGCGCACGAAACCTGGTTTTATCAACAGCGTCTACTATGAGGCGATTGGGCGTGGTAGTAGCGGCATTAGAAGGGAAAGGGGAGCGACTGGCTCTAGGCGCCTACGATTTTCAGGGAACCCTTCTATACGAACTGAAGGTTATCGATCCCATTGCGAAAGAATTCGAATTGCAATTCATGGTGACTTGCGACACCCGTTTTACGATCGTCTGGCGGTATCAGCGTATTGAAAACTAGATCTATCCCAAATACTTCCATTCTAAGATCAATTGAATAATATGAACGAAAGCGTATCCAGAATTTCATCTATTCTGCTTCTCTTCCTGTTCTCGACTCTGAAGATTCAGGGGGCGAAAGTCGAGGGCGAGGTGGTCGCTACAAGCGGCACCATCGTTACGGTTAGTCTTGATAATGCCAATGACGTTCGACCGGGCGACCTGACTCGAATTTTCACTACCGTTTCCGGCAGAACGTTCGTAGCGGCCACGGGACGAATTGCCGATGTGTCGGAAACGCAGGCTATCGTTAATATCGATCCCGATTCAGGTCGCGTTAATGTTGGGATGACGGCCGTTATCGAATTGCAGCGACTTGTTCATGAGTGTGATGAGCTGGCAGCCGATCCAAAGGATATCTTCGCCGTATCTGAAGGGGCCCGTATCGAACAGCTGGATGCGCTTTCAGCGGTTGGAGCCTGTAAAAAAGCGATAGCCGAATATCCAGAAGAAGCTCGCTTCCATGCTCAGCTTGCTCGAGCCCTTCTTGCGGATCAAAAACCGGCCAATGCCGTCTTGTCGTATTTACGAGCCTTGAAGTTGGAACCCAACTATCCGGTTGTTCTTCATAACCTGGCGATGATACAGCGATTTGGTCCCGAGGAATTGCAGGATTACAAAGCCGCGAGAACGAATTTCAATGCCGCGGCTGAGGCGAACTTCCTGGAATCGATGCCGGTATTGGGTGCCATGTGTCGCGATGGTCTTGGAGGCGATGTGGATTACGAATCCAGCTTCAGATGGTTTCAGGTGGCTGCTGATGAAGGGAATGCCTACGCTCAAAACGCCTTGGGGGAGTGCTTTCAGAATGGATGGGGAGTCGAGAAAAGCGCTGGCGAAGCTCTTCTATGGTTTCGCAGCGCGGCGGAACAAGACTATCCCAAGGCCTTGAGGAATCTCGGTCTGGCCTTTGACAAGGGGACTGGTGTCACGGCCAACGACGAGAAGGCTTTTGCTTGGTATAAAAAGGCGGCAGATCTTGATGACTCTCCCTCTCAGCATGCGGTTGGTATCTTCTACTTAAAGGGTAGGGCGGTTCAGCAGGATTACCAAACCGCCGTCGACTGGTTGACTAAAGCGGCTTCGCAAAATGAAGCTAGATCGATGCGGGAACTTGGTTCTCTCTATTATTTAGGCCAAGTATTCAAAAAGGACTACGCCAAGGCTGCCGATTACTATCTTAAAGCGGCTGAGTTAGGGGATGCCGCTTCGCAATTCAATTTCGGCATGCTTCTGGAAAAGGGGCAAGGCGTTGCTCGCGATCGGAACAAGGCGATTGCCATGTTCCAGAAAGCCGCTCGCCAGGAATACAAGTTAGCTCAGGAAAGACTCACTCGTTTGAAAAAGGACTGGTAGGCGAAACGGCCAACCCATCCTGCCTTTCCTCATATCCTTTAGCCTCGAAGATTCCCTAGGCGCTTTGCTTCCTGAAGGTAGGCTATGCTTGCCTACTAGGTTTGAGCATCCTCTGATTCTTTGAGTTCTACTGCTTAAGGAGCGATGAGCTCCAATCGCGCGAAATCCGGATTTTGCGTATTTTTAACATTGATACAGAACGGATTTCATAAACGCGCGTATCATCATAGCCGATATCTAATGTTATACCTGCGACTCGAGTGTTCGCCCTAGCTGCACTGATTGTCGCTATACAACATTTGGCACATATCAGCTATGAAAAAATACGTTACATTACTTTCGCTTTTAGCGGTATCCGTTTTGTCTGGAAATCTCTGGGCAAAGCAACTGGGTCTGCCTGGCGAGCTCGTAGCTCTGGGAGATGACAATGCTACCGTCCTCCTCCTTGAGCCATCCGACAAGGTCAACAAGGGCGACTGGGTTGCCGTCTACAAGATAGTCGATGGCATGGAATTGGAAATCGCTCGTGGCGAAGCCGCCGATTTTGTTGACGGTACCATCATCGCGAAAATCGACCCCGAGTCTCTAGAAGTTGGTTTGAAGACGATAGTCCTTCCTCGCGCTCCTATCCATGAGTGCGACGAACTAGCCTCCATTCCTGGAGACGCCTTCTCTCTTGTCAGCGAAGGTGTAGAGAAGGAGAATTTGGATGTGGCGGCGGCCATAAAGGCCTGCAAAGCTGCACTCGAAGAATTCCCTTACGAATCTCGCTTTCATGCTCAGCTCGGTCGAGTTCTCGAACTGGATGGCAAGCCCGCGAGCGCCGTTCTCGAGTACGAACAAGCTCTCGAGTTGAATCCGTTCTATCCCGTCGCCTTGCACAGTTTGGCGTCGATTCGCTACTATGGTCCTGAGGAGCTGAGAAACTACGAAGTTGCTCGTGAGCGTTTCCAATTGGCTTCCGAGCTCGGTCACAAGGATTCCATGCAGATTTACGGCAGCATGTGTCGTGATGGACAGGGCGGGGATCGCGATTTCAACTCGGCTGCGAAATGGTTTCAAGTAGCAGCGGAAAATGGATACGCCTACGCTCAAAATGCTCTAGGCGAATGCTATGAATTTGGTTGGGGCGTGGAAAGCGATATTGGCAAAGCCCTTCTCTGGTATCGTAGTTCGACGGAATTGGATTTCACAGTTGGCATGTACAATCTCGGCCGCGTATTCGACAATGGAATTGGCGTTGTTCGTAATGATGAGGTTGCTTTCAAGTGGTATGGCAAGGCTGCTGCTCGCGGAAATGCCAATGCGCTTTATTCGCTGGGTCTCTTTTATAAACGTGGACGCGGAACAGAGCCGCACTTCGAAAACGCTTTCGAGTCTCTGACGCTTGCCGCTCAACAAGGTCATTCAGGCGCCATGAGAGAGATCGCCTCGATTTACTACAATGGCGAAGGCGTTAAGAAAGACTACGATCTTGCGGCCATTTGGTATGAGAAGGCTGCCAACATTGGTGATGCGATTTCCCAGTACACGCTGGGAACCATGCTTGAGAAGGGCCAGGGTTTCGAGCGTAATCGGAATCGCGCTATTCGCTGGTATCGACATGCTGCGCAGCAGGGCCACAACTCTTCGCAGAAGCGCTTGCTGGCTCTCAAGTCGGACTGGTAATCCAAGACGATTTTATAATATCAGGAAACACTATTGCAAGGGGAAGGACTCGTTCGGGGTCCTTCTCTTTTTCTTTATGCGCTAGGTCTTGAGTAAGACCGATTCAGACCTAAAACAAGTAACCATTGGATAACTACACGTCGACTTGAAGGCTCAGGACTTAGAGCAGGATCCGTTTTTATGAAACTCATCACATCGTGCTGTGACTTGCAGTCTTTGGTTTATCGGAGTCAGCCCTACCATTGAGGATACGCTGCTTCCATACCATTCCATAAACGGTGCGCTGATCTCGAAGATCTTCTGACAGTCGTTGCAGATTACCTGAGCCTTGGGAGCGTCCTCCTCCGAATTCGGCATGTAGTACTTCATGTTGATGCCGATATCCACTTCTCGAACAAGGTTGCTCTCCACCAGGATAGGCAAGGTGCGATAGACGGTCGCTCTCGATACCGTGCGATCAATTGCTCTCGCCTTGTCGAGTAGCTCCTCGGCTGTGAAATGAGTCGATTCATTGAAAACCGCCTCGAATATGGCCAGCCTTTGACCCGTCATTCGCAGGTTGTGCTTTACCAGAAAGGCCCGAAACTTTTCTCTGCACTCGTCGATTGTCACTCAATTGAGTCTCAATTGATTCTCAATTGCTGTCAATGATTGTCTTGAAAACGAAAAGCGAAAACAGGGTAGCCATCCTGCTCGGGTTCCCTTCTATCGGTCTATGGATCCTGACGAGAGGATAGTCAGCGTTTGGCCGCTAACCGGGTTTGGCAAAGCATTGCATTATCGAGTGCCATCTGGATGGGCAGACGAGATATGGCCGGGCAGTCTTGTACGTGTCCCGCTCGGTCGACGATTTGTTGTGGGGGTTGTATTCGAAAAAGACAGTCAGCCCGACTTGCCGCTTGTGCAGCTAAAACTTGTTTCTCAGATTATCTATCCCTACCCAATTCTAAACGCTAATCTGCTCCAGCTCGCCGAATGGATACGAAGTTACTATGGAGCAAGTATGGAATCGGTATTGGAAACGATGATACCATCGGTTGCTCGCCAAGGAAAGTCCGCTAGAAAAATAAAATACGCGAAGCTTGTCCGCTCGCTGGACAGAGAGGAACTAGCCAAATTGGAATCTCGCGCCCCAAAGCAGTTTGCGCTTTACCAATTTATTGCTCAGCAATTCACGGCTCAAAAGAAGAGCGCGCTTCTAGGTAGAGTAAACGCTTCGGAAGCTGCTTACCGAGCCTTGCTGGAAAAAGGGTTCATCACGGAAGAGGCCCGCGTTTCAAAGCGAATAGCGTATGATGACGAGCTTGCTGAAGCGGAATTTGTCGAGGAAAGGGATATTGTTTTAAACGACGAGCAATCGCGGGCGGTCGCAAGCGTTTTCGCTAGCATGGAGCAGGGAACGTTTGCGACTCATTTGCTTCAAGGCGTGACTGGATCTGGCAAAACTGAAGTCTACCTCGCTGCTATGACGAAAGCTTTGGACGAGGGGAAGGGCGTTCTCTTCCTGGTTCCGGAAGTGGCTTTGACGCCACAAACGGTTGGTCGTATTCGGTCACGACTTTTTAGATACAAGCACATTTCAACTGTCGTCTTGCATAGTGGACTTTCCGAGGGCGAGAGACTTGACGCCTGGATTTCGCTTTCAAAGGGAGAGGCTCAGGTTGTGGTGGGCGCTCGTTCAGCGGTATTCGCTCCAATAAGGAACCTGGGTTTGATTATCGTCGATGAAGAGCATGAACCGGCTTACAAACAAGACGAGACGCCCCGCTATCATGGGCGAGATGTGGCGGTGTATCGAGCTTTCCTGGAAAACGTGGTCTGCCTTTTAGGATCAGCAACGCCATCTCTCGAGTCGTTTCGAAATGTCGATCGCGGAAAATATATTCAAAATCTCCTTACAAAACGGGTGGATGATCGCTCTCTACCCGTTTTTCATGTTGTCGATATGCGTTCCGAAGTTATGCGCACTCGCAAGCCGGTTCAACTGTCATCGTTATTGATTGATAAACTGCAGGAACGATACGAATCAGGGGAGCAAAGCATTCTATTTATAAACCGGCGCGGCTATTCCGCTAGTATGCTTTGCCAGGAGTGTGGTCACGTAGAGGAGTGCGATCATTGTAGCGTGCCCATGACCTATCACCGTTCGGATGAAACGCTCAAATGCCATCTTTGCGGGAATGAAGTGGCGGCTCCTCTTTTGTGTCCCGAGTGCAAGAGCCCTAAAATACGATGGAAAGGCATGGGCACCCAGCGGATCGAGGATGCTGTTAAGAGAGTTTTGCCACGAGCTCGTATTCAAAGAATCGATGCGGATACAATGTCGCGTAAGCATCTTTTCCGCGAAATTCTAGGCGACTTTCGATTGGGCAAGATCGACGTTCTAGTGGGTACGCAGATGATAGCCAAGGGACTCGATTTCCCCAACGTAACCCTCGTTGGGATGGTCGATGCGGATCTTTCTCTTCACATTGCCGACTTTCGGGCCAACGAACGAACTTTCCAGCTTCTGGTGCAAGTTTCAGGCCGAGCGGGGAGGGGAGATCTGGCCGGCGAAGTGGTTGTCCAAACTTTCACCCCCCATGCCGACCCCATTCAGTTCGCTCGAAAAGAGGATGTTAGCCATTTTCTCGAAGTCGAAGCTGAGAGTCGTCGATCTCATGGGTATCCTCCTTTCCGCCACTTGATTCGACAGGTGTTTCGCGGGCCTAACGAAGATAAGGTCCGCTTCTTCGCTGAACAGTTCGCCAAGCGAGCAGGCAATGCTCTCCAGGATCGGGTCGAGCTTCGTGGTCCAGCTCCGTGCGCGATCGAGAAGATGAAGGACAACTACCGCTATCAGATTTGGTATTTCGCGAATAGGGTAAGCGACATTATGACGTCGCTTGGAGAAATCGAGACCGAGATAAACTGGCCGAAAGACGTGATTCAGGTTTTCGATGTGGATCCCATGAACCTGAGTTAGCGGCTTTTTCGATCACTCTTCTCAGCAAGAAACGTTGCTTTCCTTTAAACGCTCTTTTTTGTTCCGAATATGCGTATCTACTTTCTTGGCATTGCGGGCACGGCTATGGGAAATGCCGCTTTGCTGTTGCGCGCTCTTGGTCATGAGGTGATCGGTTCCGACAAAGCGATTTATCCGCCCATGAGCGTCATGCTTGAGGAGGCTGGAATCGAGGCGCTGTCGGATTACGATCCACAGCGTCTGGAAAATTTGAATCCCGATCTGGTCGTGGTGGGGAACGCTTTTTCGCGGGGCAATTCAGAGGTGGAATTTTTGCTCGAGAGCCGCCGGTTTCGCTACGCTTCCTTGCCTGAAACACTGCATCGGTTCATTCTATCCAAGCGTAACAATATTGTGGTTACGGGTACGCACGGCAAGACGACAACCACTTCGATTGCCGCTCATCTTCTTGAGCAGGCTGGTCTTTCTCCGGGCTACTTGATTGGCGGAGCTCCGATAGATCCTCCGAGCGGTTGGTCAAACGGTTCTCCTGAAGCCCCTTTTGTGATAGAGGGAGATGAATACGACAGCGCCTTTTTCGACAAGCGTAGCAAGTTCATTCATTACGCTCCTAATTTCGCGATTGTTAACAATCTCGAATTCGATCACGCGGATATCTTTCGCGATCTCGAGGATGTAAAACGCTCCTTTTCTCACTTTCTTCGCCTTGTCCCGTCAAGCGGCTGCCTCTTGCTAAACGGAGACGACGATAACGTCCTATCCCTACTGCCAATCCCCTGGACCAAACATCTTCTTGTGGGACGTTCGGACGCCTGTGATATTCGTATCCGTAATTATGAGGCAATTGCTTCGGGTTCTCGATTCGAAATTCTTTGGAAAGGCAGACTTTGGCAGGAGGTGGAATGGGGCTTAAGCGGACTGTTCAACGCTCGCAACGCTGCGATGGCTTCATTGGCGGCCGCCTTGGCTTCCGGAAATTCGGATGACCCCACGCGTTTCGATCTGAGACATCTCGCTTCGTTTCGCGGCGTTCAGAGGCGTCAAAGCGTAAGAGCAACTTCCTCCAGGCTAACAGTGATCGAGGATTTCGGCCATCATCCGACTTCAATCAAGGAAACGCTCGTCGCTATGCGTAACCAATATAAGGATACGAAAATTCTCGCGGCTTTCGAACCTCGGAGCAATACTTCCCGACTGGAGGCGATGAGAGAGCTCATGCATCAAGCTCTTTCCCAAGCCGATGAAGTGGTTATCGGCGAGGCGAAGTCTGGACAGAGTGAAGGCGTTGAGCTTATGGACACTTTTTCGCTTGCCGATTCGCTTAATCGAGCAGGCATTGCGGCAAAAGCCTGCAACAGTAACGATGAGGCGCTTCGTTTTCTTAAGGAAAGGATTTCGAGTAGCGCTGAGAAGGTGCTGGTCGTCTTTTTCAGTAACGGTTCCTTCGGAGGCATTATCGACCGATTCGTAGATTTCGATAACGGCTATTAGATCTGCTTAAAGTCTTGATCTGGTTAATCCTTTGTTGAACTGGCCTATGAATTCGCTAGTTATAGATTCACTATGGCCACTCCCGAATTTCATTTTCAAAAGCTGTTCGAACTAGAAGAGGACGATACTGAGTATCGTCTGTTGACCGACGAATTCGTTTCAGTCGATTCATTCGATGGGAAAGAGATTCTGAAAGTAGAGTCGGCAGGTCTTAGCCATTTGGTGAATACCGCGATGCACGACCTTTCCTTCATGCTTCGAACCAAGCATCTGGAACAGGTCGCGGAGATACTGGAAGACGAAGAGGCTTCGGAGAACGATCGCCACGTCGCCCTTACGTTGCTGCGCAATGCCGAGATAGCCGCCCAAGGCGTCTTGCCATTTTGCCAGGATACCGGAACCGCGATCGTAATGGCGAAGAAGGGACAGCAAGTGTGGACCGGCGCCAACGACGAGGAAGCGATTTCAAAAGGGGTCTATGACACCTACACTGGAGATAATCTTCGCTATTCGCAGACCGCTCCTATTTCCATGTACGAGGAGAAGAATACGCGAACCAACCTCCCCGCCCAAATCGACATCTACGCTGCGGAGGGAATGGAGTATAGCTTTCTATGTCTCGCTAAAGGTGGCGGATCGGCGAACAAGACCTACCTTTATCAGGAAACCAAGGCCCTCTTGAATCCCAAAACGCTGGAGGCTTTTCTTCTTGATAAAATGGTTACTTTGGGGACGGCCGCCTGTCCTCCTTATCACTTGGTTTTCGTGATTGGAGGAACGTCTGCCGAGGCTTGCCTAAAGACTGTCAAGGTCGCCTCGGCTAAGGACTTGGATAAACTGCCGACTTCCGGCAACGAGCACGGTCGCGCTTTTCGTGATACCGAGCTGGAGGAAACTATGCTTCGCCGAGCTCAGGAATGTGGTATTGGAGCTCAATTTGGCGGTAAATACTTCGCTCTCGATGTAAGGATAATTCGCTTACCGCGTCATGGAGCGAGTTGTCCGGTTGGAATCGGCGTTTCTTGTTCGGCCGATAGAAATATAAAAGCCAAGATTAACAAGGACGGCCTCTGGGTGGAAAAACTGGAGGGCGATCCAGGTAGGTTGATTCCGGAATCCGCTGGCGGGCAAAAGAATATGGATGTCGTTGAGATTGATCTCAATCGGCCAATGTCAGCCATTTTAGCCGAGTTGAACCAGTATCCCGTTCAAACACGTCTTTCGCTCAACGGAACCATCATTGTCGCTCGGGATATTGCTCATGCCAAACTCAAGGAACGTTTGGATAATGGCGAAGACCTGCCTCAGTATTTTAAGGACCATCCGGTTTATTATGCCGGTCCTGCTAAGACGCCGAAAGGACTCCCTTCCGGATCCTTTGGTCCAACCACCGCTGGACGGATGGACGCCTATGTGGATTTGTTTCAGCAACATGGCGGTTCCATGATCATGCTGGCCAAGGGCAACCGTAGTCAGCCTGTTGTCGATGCCTGCCAAAAATATGGAGGCTTCTACCTTGGTTCCATAGGCGGCCCCGCAGCCATTCTGGCCAAGCAGAATATTAACAAAGTCGAGCTCGTGGAATACGAGGAATTGGGGATGGAAGCGATTTGGAAAATTGAAGTCACTGACTTCCCCGCTTTCATTTTGGTCGACGACAAAGGAAACGATTTCTTCCAGATCATACGCAAATCCAAGATCAAGGTTTCGTAGGGAATCCCAAGCTTCTAAATGTATCGGCTTCCTCCGTACGCCCCGTGTGCTCGTAGCACTCGATGAGAAAGGGGAGGATCATGGCCAGCCGTCGAGGCTGATCCTCCTTTTCGAATTGGTCTATGCTAGCCAGACAGAATTCTAGTGAAGCGGTTGCCTTTGCATACTCGCCTAGCTTTGTTAAGGATTGCCCAAGAAAGCAGCGAGACTCCCAGCGAACAGGATCGATCTTGCTAGCCTTGCGGAAATAGACCGCCGCTTGTTCCCAGTTCTCGTCGTTTATCGAAAACAGTCCTAGATTGTTAAGAGCAGATAGATCCTTTGGCGAAATGTCTAAGATTTTCAAATACAGATCGTTCGCTTCGGAAAGTTCTTGTGACACCATTCTCTGCTGGGCCAAAGCGTGTAGCGCCGCTAAATTCCTGGGATTGAGTTCCAAAGCCGCTTCCAGTTCCGCTATGCCTTCCGGACGCCGATTACTCGCTAGCAGGTTTTGAGCGGAGCGGAAATAGACGCGACTATCATTCGCGTTAATGGCTCTTGCTGCTTCGACCATAGCTTGGCCGGATCCTCTGGTTGTAAGAACGTTCTGCGTTTGGTCCACGACGGCGCACAGCAGAAGTATTGTTCCGCCACCGAAGCGCGTGAGGCGAGCAGGCCAGGATTTGCCTAACAGCCATTTTAGGAGATCCGGCATCGCGCTGTTCTCAATTGGCTCCGATTCTTTCTCGCGTTGGTTAGAGCCTAACAGCAGCCGAGCAATGCGACCGTCTCTCAATTTCCAAATGGCTCCATCGAGCATGAAGTGATGTATGTTGACCAAAGCCATGAAAATCATAGCGCTTTCAAACAGATCGTGTCGAAACACAGTGGATACAATCCATGGTCCTGGTACGAACAAGGCTATGCCTCCTAGGACCAGTATTGAAAAGTATCGCCATGGACGCCACTCCGGTTTGCTCCTCTCGGGACCTTGTTCGCTCTCTCTCTTAGCGTAGTAGCTTGTGATCCACAAGTATTGGGCGCAATGCATAAAAGCCAGGATGCCAGCGCTGAAATAGGTGGCCGGATACTCTTGCCCTAGCGATCCTCTCAACACTCCGGGCAACAGAAACCAGAGAAATTGACTGGTGTGCAACAGCATGGGGGCTATGAGAACCCTCGTACTGTATTGTTGTGACAACGACAAGAAACTGTAAGCTGCGCCTATACCGAATATAAGGTAGCCAATTAGCTTGAGGCCTACGGCGATCGCTTCAGGCATTCCGATTGTTAAGGTCATGGCGTCTTGCGATTTCTCGCCGTCGAGCTCAACGAGCCAGACTAAATAGGAGCCTATATACGATGCGTAGAGCGCATTTCGTTGGCCTCGTTTGATGCTCACGTCACCCCTTCGCATCATCATCATGGCAATGCCGAAATTCTGCCCAGTATAATGCCAAGGACTCCAAACTAGATAGATGGTGAATAGTAGCGGCACCATCTGAGGCGAAATATGCGCTGCAATTCCGGATACGCCGATTATCGCCGTTATGTAGATCGAAAAAACCTTGTAACGATCGACGTCGCGCTTCAGCCCATAAGCGCGATGCAAAGTGGCCATGTAATGCGGGTTGTTACAGAATAGGGCTAGAAAGTAGAACCCAAGCGACATCGCCCCGTAATGGCTGCCCGTTAGGTAGAATGTGAGGCCGATGAGAGGTAGCGACCAGCCGCCGCAGCCGATTAGCAGGTCGATTTTGGGACCCTTCAGCCAAAGCTTTGGTTTTTCCGACCCCGTCACATTCCTAACCCGATTTTAAGACAATCTGTCTAATTTTCTTGCCGTTTTTTATAGCGTGAATTTTCCGTAACAGAATCGATTTATTGAATTGAAGCTCTTGACGTATTATTGGATTGGATACTGAAATGAAAAGTATGGAATCGCGCTCGATTCTAGATGGATGGCTGTAGCGGGCGTTGTCTTCGCCTACGATGGTTGTCCAGTTGTCTCTGATCCTATCTTCCAGCGACTCGATACCAATTTTATATCTATCCAGGATGTTGCTGAGAGCGGTTTCCAGATTCTTTGGTCGGCGTCGTTCGACGATGCTATGGTCTTCAGGAATCCCTCGCAAATTCGCGATAAGATTTTCAACTTGACGACTAAATCTGTAGGGTTGTTTGGACATTGGCTGATTATGGCGAAAAGAGGATTTTGCCTTTTTTGCCAGGCTTTATCGACTTCATGATGGCCTCTTTGTATTCGCTCAGCGGATAAGTGGATGCAATGTCGATTTTCGTGTTAGTGTTGTGCATGAAGGTGAACAGCTCTGTCATCATCGATTCAATACTTTC
This sequence comes from Opitutaceae bacterium, assembly GCA_028284385.1. Classification (GTDB taxonomy): domain Bacteria; phylum Verrucomicrobiota; class Verrucomicrobiia; order Opitutales; family Opitutaceae; genus JANQRT01. Next base: position 52,821 of record JANQRT010000059.1, read on the forward strand.
CCTACTGGCCTTTTGATACCACTTCGAAACCCAGAATCCTCTCAAGCGGATATCGTTGAATATCAGAAACCTTGCCGGAAACGAAGCAGGTCTTCCATCCATCGCTCCGTAGGTGACGAGGTCGTGGCCTTCTTCTAAAATTTCTGCCATTGCCAGAACGCTTTGACCGCCTACGGCATTTAGCGCCAGTTTTGGTTTTTGGTCAGCTGTCAATTCAATGATGTCCTTCGCTGCGTCCGGCTTGTCTTGCAAGACCGCGTCCGCTCCCAACCCCTTGAGTTTTTCAGCCTGCGCTAGGTCTCGTACGAGATTAATCGTCTTGTAGCCAAGATGTCTTGAGAATTGTATTACCAATTTACCTACAGCAGAAGTAGCGGCGTTTTGAATAATCCAGTCACCAGGCTTGAGGCGAGTGAATTGCTTCAGCATGAGCCAGGCGGTTGGCGGATTTATCCAACACATGGCGGCGATTTCCTCGTCAAGGATTTCCGGAGCTCTGAAGACGGTGGCAGCCTCAATCCTTACATGGCTTTGCCAAGAGCCAGCGGCTGCTGGGATGAAACAGCGATCACCCACCTTCAGGGAGCTCACCTTTGATCCGACGGCGATGACTTTACCTAGGCCTTCCATGCCGCCTATCGCTGGCAACGCTTTTCGAATGCCATATTGCCCTTTCACGCTGAAAACATCAGCCGGGTTTATCGGGGCTCTTATGGTCTCGAGAACAATCTCGTTTTCCTTTGGTTTGGAAAGCGGGATGGGCTCAAGCCGCAGCACTTCATTTGGATTGCCGAAGCTGTGAAACCGAAGAGCTTGAGAGTGTGAAGGAATATCCACGTACGAATTCGATTTGGTTATGGCGAATGTGCTCCTAAGCTTGTTCTTTAGCTCTTTGGAGGCAAGCTTTTGGCTGAATTGAAAGAATCGATAAGATGAGAGTCTATATTCGTAGACCGCAAGCGTCCGACGCGCGGGAGTTCATCAAGAAGACGAAGGACAGTGTGAGCATGCATCGCCCTTGGGTTTTCCCGGTAACTTCCGAAGACGGATTTAGGACTTATCTGAATCGTATTGAAGACGACCGGAACGAGGGTTTCCTGATTTGCCTGAAACGCTCGGATGAAATTATCGGTCTGGTGAATTTGAATGAAATCGTGTTGGGAGCCTTGGAAAGCGCTTACGTTGGCTACTGGCTCGTTAGCGGATTCGAGGGGAAAGGTTTCATGAGCGAAGGATTAGCTCTCGTTTTCGATCACGCTTTTATGAAGATGAATTTGCATCGACTCGAGATCAATATCCAGCCATCGAATACGCGTTCCATTGCGCTGGTCGAGAGACTTGGTCTGACACGGGAAGGATTTTCCGCAAAGTATCTGAAGATAGGAGGCGAGTGGAAGGATCACGAGCGTTGGGCGATTATCGCCGAGGATTGGAAGGAAAGTGGTGGGGCTGGTTGCGTTCTTCAAAATGTTAGAAGCGTTTCCAAGAAGTTTTAGCGACTTAAATTAAATGAAAGGAATAGGAATATTCCTTAGCATTTCCCTGTTGGCTTTGGCCGGGGACCGTGTTCTAAGCATTTCAAGTTATGAATAGGACTGAATTTCTTAGCGATTCAAAGCTTGTCGATTGGGATGCGTTGAAGACCGATTTAATCAAGGCTCAGATAGAGCAGGCCTTGGAATCCGCCCAAAAGGATATAGATGCTATTTGCAAGCTGGCGCCCGAGGAGGCGACTTTTGAGAACACGTTTCTAGCGTTGGAAAACGCTGGCGAGTGCCTTGAGAGGGCCTGGGGTCGAGTCGGCCATCTGACGAGCGTCAAGGATTCCAAGGAATTGCGCGACGTTTACAACGAACTGCTTCCGAAGGTCACCGAATACCACACTCGCATTCCATTGAACGCGGATCTGTGGAAAGCTCTTAAGTCATTTGCGGAAAAGCCGGAAGCTTCCGGGCTATCTGGGGTTCAAAAGCGATTCTTCGATGAAACGATTAAGGATTTCCAGGAGGCTGGAGCAGACTTGCCCGCCGAAGAAAAGACGAGGTTAGAATCCTTGAACAGCGAATTGGCTCAGAAGACCCAGAAGTTTTCGGAAAACGTTCTCGACGCGACCAATGCCTATGAGCTTGTGATCGAGGACGAAGCTCGATTGGCCGGCCTTCCAGAATCGGCCAAGCAGGCAGCAACCCAAAACGCTCGGCAGAAGGACTTGGGAAGCGATGAAAGCCCCGTTTGGAGGTTCACTCTTCATGCTCCCTCGATCATGCCTTTTCTTAAATTCGCCGAAGACGAGGCGTTGCGGAAGGAAATTTGGACCGCTGCCTCTAAAGTTGGCAAAGAAGGCGAGCAGGACAACACTGATCTCATTCGGCAGATTCTGAAACTGCGTAAGGAAAAAGCGGATATACTTGGCAAAGATAACTTTGCCGATCACGTCCTAAAACGCCGTATGGCGAGGTCCGGTGCCCAGGCTCTGGGCTTTGTTGAAGACTTGCATTCGAAAACGATCGACGCCTTCAAAACAGAGATCTCTGAACTGGAGGCCTTCGTTTCCGAACAGACGGGTGAACCAGTTGGTCCACTCGAACCCTGGAGCATTGCATTCTGGGCCGAGAAACTTCGTAGGTCGCGCTACGATTTCGACGAAGAAGAACTACGCCCCTATTTCCCGTTGAACAAGGTGATGCAGGGCATGTTCGGTATCGTGGAACGGCTCTTTGGCTTGAAAATCGCTGAATGCTCCGGAGCTGCCACCCCTTGGCATCAGGAGGTAACCGTATTCAATCTTCATGACGCTAACGGCGATCTGCTTGGCCATTTCTATGCGGATTGGCATCCGCGTGAAGAGAAGCGTGGTGGGGCTTGGATGAATTATCTGGATACAGGAATGCCCCCAGCCTCAAAAGGTGAAAACCGAGAGCCGCATGTTGGATTGATCTGCGGAAATCTCACTGCTCCGGTTGGCGAAAAGCCGGCCTTGCTTACCCATTACGAAGTGGAGACGATTTTCCACGAATTTGGACACCTCCTGCATCACTTGCTGGGCAATGTGGAAATAAAGTCTCTTAACGGGGTGAATGTAGCGTGGGATTTCGTCGAGCTGCCGTCCCAGATTATGGAGAATTGGTGCTGGAACAAGGAGAGCTTGGACGTATTCGCTCGCCACTATGAAACGGATGAGCCGATTCCGGATGCTCTTTTCGAGAAAATGACCGCCGCTCGCAACTTTCAAAGCGCTATGGGCATGATGAGACAGCTTTCCTTCGGCAAGATGGATCTTGAAATGCATTTGCATCCAGAAGACTACTACGAAGGCGATCTTGAGGAAAAAGTTCGAACGGTCATTTCAGACTACATCCTTCCAACAAAAACGGTCTCCGGCGTTATTGTGCATAAGTTTTCCCACCTGTTCTCAAGCTCTGTCGGCTATGCGGCTGCCTACTATTCCTACAAGTGGGCTGAAGTTCTGGACGCAGACGCGTTTACTCGTTTCGAGAAGGAGGGTATTTTTAATGCGGATACTGGTAAGGCTTTTCGCGAAGAAATTCTCTCCAAAGGCAACTCGGAAAATCCGATGGATCTTTTCAAGAGTTTCATGGGCAGAGAACCGGATCCCGAGGCGTTGCTGAAGCGAAGCGGCTTGGTCGCCTGACTTTCTGTAATGGGAAAGTGAAAAAATTGTATCATGCTAGCCATGACGAATCGATAGAGCGATTCGAGCCTCGGCCTCCACCATCCTTGGACTCGGGTTTTACGAAAAACGCGGTATGGGCCATCGATGAAGAAAGACTTGTCAACTACCTGCTCCCTCGCGTTACCTATTATCCCAGGAAAGATAGCAAAGCCGAAGACGTGGATAGACTGATAGGTCCTAGTGGCGGGAGACATATCGTGGCTATCGAATCTGGCTGGTTGGAGAGAGCTATGAGTGAATCGCTTTGGCTCTATCAATTCGATCCCGAATCGTTTTTCGTCATCGATGAGGGGGCGGGCTACCATGTTTCGACAAGAATCGAATATCCTATTTCCAAGCGGCAGATAGATTCTCCCATTCTGGAACTGACTGCTCGAGGGGTCGAGCTTCGCGTGGTCCCCAGCCTCTGGCCGCTAAGAGACGCCGTCCTTGAGTCCAGTCTGCAATTCTCCTTCATCCGAATGAGGAATGCTAGGCCTCGGCAAGATGAAGCTGAAACTCACTTGGAGGCTTAGCTTAATGGCTCCTTTCTCCTAGAAAACCACTAGGCAGTCTGGGTAAATGCGCGACTTAGTCCTCTTCATTTTATCCGGAATTCCTATTAAAACGAAACCGCGCTCGCTATTGGCTTTCTGAGATGTCTAATCACTCTCTTCTATGAGTCAGGATATTCGGCCGATCTGGAAAAGGCTCCTCGGAACCGCTTTTAAGGCGCTGGGCTTGCTGCTTCTAGTCGTCCTGGCTGGAATCCTCACCTTGCCGTATTGGATGAATGGGGCTCTTAAAGCCGTTTTGCCTAAGGACATGGTCACGTTCGAAGGGTATCAGCGGAGGGGCTATGGATGGTTCGAGCTCTCGGGTGTCTCGATTAGCACGCCTTCCCTTGTGGCTCGCATCGATTCGATCGTTGCCCCTACTCCAATTAATTGGACCTACCGGGGGTTGGTTACGGGATTCGAGAAGGATGTAGTCGAAATCCAATCGGCTCGCGTTTCTCTACTTTCAGCTGATGACAAGTCGGGATCCGTTTCCAATGGATCGCCTGGAAATCTGCTTGAAGCTGTTGATCAACTTAAAACGCCACTGGCGATTGCCGATCGCTGGCTGCCTAGATTTCGTGCCCAAAAACTGGAGATAGATTTTGCAGGGCATATTTTTGATGTGACTGACGTTGTCTGGAGGGATCGAAGGCTTCAGTTTCAAACGACCTACCGCAATCGACCGGAAAGTTCACTGGAAGTGGATCTTGCTCTGGATACAGAGGGGCTCGAGTTCAGTTTTCAGGCCCCTAATGAAGACTTGACTTACCGCTCTCGACTTAACCTTTCGGAACGGTTTGCGATCTTGAATTCCCAGATGTCTTTCCAGCAGAACGAATTTTTCGTCGAAGCCCATTTTGGAACTGAATCGTGGCTTCCTATCAAAGCTGTCTGGAATGCTGATTCTTGGCAGATTGATGCCGGAAAGCTTGGATTAGCAAATCCATATTCTGAATACAAGTTCGATATGGAAGGCTCTTGGAATAGCGAGACCTTCCAAAACGAGGCCTCCGGCTTAGCTAGGTCTACGGACGGTGACAGTCGTTGGTCGTTGCCAGATTTGGAATTCGAATCTCGAATCGAGGGAGATTTAAATCAGATCGAAGCTACTAGTCTAAATTTCCAAGCGAGAGGTCTTAAAGCTGCCATTGCCAAGCCGCTTTCTTTCGACGTCGAGAGCAACCGCCTTCAGGGAGAAGTCGATTTTGATATCGATTTCGATGTATCGACGCTTAACTGGGAAGACTTACAGGGCCTGTTGCGTGGGCGACTTTCGCTATCTTCGGATGAAGATGGAGAAATTGTAGGATTTTTTCAATTACAGGGTAATGACATCGTATTTCGAGACTACCAAGTGCCCTTAGTGGATATTGACGCCCATTTAGATTGGCCGCTTCTTGAGATCAATAGCCTCGAGCTATCTTTGAACGGAGAATCCAGCCTTTCCATTGATGGCGACGTAGATCTAGATGCAATATCCTTCAGCGAATTGGGAATTCAAGGCGTTTTTGAGAAGGAGTTTCTCGCTCTTCTGGTCCCCGAGGGGATTAGCATCGAACAAGCTTGGATTGAAATTGAAGCGAATGGTCCTTGGCGTGAGACGGCTCATTCGGGCAATGTTTCCTTCACTCAATTGGAGAACGAGAATCTAAAGCCTCTTTCTGGGAACTTGGCGTGGAAAGGTAGCTTTCTGGATTTCGATGGCCTTGCGCTTTCCGCTTCCAATGATCGAGCGTCGCTAACATTCGAAGCTAATGGCGACTTCATAAATGAAAAAGCCGAGTTTTCGATTCAGAGCTTTAGTATCGACTTGGATGGGACAGGCCTAGTCTCTCTCGATAATGCGGCTTCTATTATCGCAACGAAAAGCGAGAAATCGACCTATTTTGAAATAGGCGATTTCCATCTGCTTGGACCTGGAGGAGAGGTTTTCCTAAATGCGAAATCGAATTATCCTCAATCCGTAGAGGCTCAGTTGATAGTCAAGAATTTGGATACGGGAAATTGGCATGATCCTTGGATCAAGAACCCGGCGAGTACCGCTGAAATACGTCAAGCCTCCTTTGATGTCGCATGGAATCGTGGGCCTATTCTCGCGGATGGAAAAGTGGATGCCTGGATTCATTACGACGGAAATACTCTTTTTGCTTTAGGAGATGTCGAACTTGATGAGAGTGGCGTCCGCCTTGATGGATTCGAACTTCGTGACGCTAGCGGTCCTTTGGCTCAATTCGATGGAGAGCTTCCTTATGTTATTTCCGCTGAGGATTACGATTGGATCGTTCCCAAGAAAAAGGGGGCGATTTCGATAAATCTGAAGAGCGAAGAAAGTCCTACCATTGCTCGGCTTCTGGGCGAGTTTCTGCCTTACGAGCTAGCGTCGTTCTCCATGTCCGCCGACATCGGAGGAACGCTTTTGGATCCTGAAGGAGTTGTTGTTATCAATTTGGATACAAAGGAGGGCGTTGGAGAAAATAGTCAACCTCCTGCGGATATAGATCTTAATGCCAGTATTTCGGGTTCACGCATGGAACTGGATGAAGCGAGTATTTCTCTTCTCGGAGAATCTTTTTCGGCATCCGGAATCGTGGATTTTCCTGATCAAGCGCTGCAGTATCTAATGCTTGAGAAGCCAGCTTTGGATTGGAAGACCACTGCGTTTGAGGTTTCTATCCCTGAGTCAAGCTTGTCTCCAGTCGCCTATTTCGCGCCGCAACTGTTGCGAACAGGCGGCTTGATCGAATCGGAATTCAAGGGAAGTCTCGTCTCGGGTTTATCTGGTTTTATAAGTATTGAAAATATGAATACTAGACCTATATTTCCTTTCGGTTCGCTAAGAGATATCTCGACTCGTTTTTCTCTCGAGGGCTTTGAGGCCAATCTGGAAACGTTTTCTGGCAACATAGGTCTCGAACCGCTGCAGATTACGGGCTCCATCGATTTTTCCGATCTCGAAGACTTGCGGTTTCAAATGGAAGTTTCTGGAGAAGACCTGCCTTTGCTGAGAAGCGAAGGCATTCTGCTCAGGTCTGACCTGGAGTTGGCCGTTTTGAAGAATCAAGATGGCCCTACATCCGTTACTGGCGAGCTAGGTCTTCGAGAAAGTCTTTTCTTGTTGAATTTGTCATCCCTAACAAGTGGGGCTGGAGGAGGCCAGACCGCTGCATCGAGACCGCCCTATTTCGCTATCGATATACCACCGCTAGATAATTGGAAGTTGGATATCGCTCTGAAGGGAGAGCGTTTTCTTATTTTACAGACCCCTGCTGCAACAGGCGTTCTGTCAATCGATAAGAAGCTCGCTGGCACTCTAGGAGAACCCTTTCTTCAAGGGCGTGTGGAATACAATGAGGGAAGCCTCCTTTTCCCTTTCGCCGCGTTTTCTGTGGAACAAGGTCTTGTCGAAATTCGATCCGACGATCCTTACACTCCCATTTTGAGTATAAGTGGACAGTCGCGACGCTTTGGATACGATTTAGGTATTGAGATCACGGGTTCCGCTTTCGATCCCCAGGTTAGATTCACATCGAGTCCTCCTCTCACTTCCGAGCAGATTCTGATGATGGTAATGGCTGGCGAGAATCCGGATGGAATGTTTGACTACAGTGTTTCCCAAAGGGCTTCGAAAGTAGGAACGTATCTGGCCAAGGGCCTTTTCTCCTCCCGTGGGTCAAGCAGCGGTTTAGGTAGCCGTTTCAGCCTTTCCTCAGGTCAAAATCTTTCTCGTCAGGGAAAAGAGACTCTCGACGTGGAATTCAAACTGGACGAACAGTTTCAGCTATTGGGCGAGTACGATGAATACGACGCCTGGAATGCTGGGATTCGATGGAAAGCGATAAGGCGAAGAGAGTTCAAAGGGGCGGATGATGATTAGCCTCAATCGAATCTTTGCGATCTTGTTCCTGCTTGCGCTGGTTTCCCAGGGCATTTCTGCAGAAGAGCCTTCTGCTCGCTGGCATGTTGAAGGCCTGGGATTCTTCAAGAATCGTTCATTAAAGAATCGGCTCGACATCATTTTCGCAGAGGAGAAGACGCATTTTAGCGCTTCCGACATCGAAGATGCGGCCCTTGTCCTCATTTCTGCGTTGGAAAGCGAAGGCTTCTTAAAGGCCAGCGCAATTGCCACTCTGGAAGATGATGGTGGAAAAACGGATACAGTAAATTGGGATAGCGCTTTCGACGTTTTTCTTCCACGCGATACCGCCGTTCTTCATGCAAGCTTCAAGCTCCAGCCGGGGCCGCGATTCTACTATGAGCATCTGAACATCATAGGATCCGAGGCGTTGGAGGAAGAGGAAGTGGCAGCCTTTTTCTATGCCGAACCTCTCATGTTTCAAAACGAGACTTCGCGAGTATTCACTCCTTCGTTACTGAATTCGGGAGCAGGTAATCTACAGGCTCATTTGAATCTTCTCGGCTATCAAGAGGCGGAGATCCAAAGTCGAATTATTAACACTGACGACGAGACGGGAGTCGTTCGAGCCGAGGTCCGAGTTTCAGAAGGCCCCCTGTTCATATTTCGTTCTGCAGCTATCGAGCAGGAGGGCGAGAAATTCCAGCCGCAATTCGATGTTTCCAAATATGTTGGACAGCCTTATTCCCGTTTCCTCGTTCAGGATATTCTCCAGGACCTAAGATATCAGCATTTCGAGGCTGGCTATCCCGACGTTTCCCTAAAATCGGAAATGCAGATTGTTTCAAGGTCCGATTCCGAAGCGAGTGTCTCGCTATTGATTCGATTGGATTCAGGCGAACAACAGAATGTAGGCGAGATTGCCTTTTTAGGGACTAGAAACACGAAGCGTTCCGCTCTTGAATCTCGAGTTAAAGTAAAGTCGGGAGATCCTTTTAATCCAGCTCTGCTCGATAGATCGCGTCTCAATCTCTCACGGCTAGGCGTTTTCAATAAAGTGGAATATGAATACGAAGAGTCTGGTCCGGGTCAGCGTTCCATTCAGTTCCTGTTTAACGAGCGATATCCTTGGTCTGTGGATACGTTTGTCGGCTGGGGAAGCTATGAACAGTTGAGAGCGGGTGTTCAGGCTGAAAAGATCAACATTCGAGGACTGGGTCACCGTCTTCGATTTAGATCGATCCTATCGCTTAAAAGCGCCTTAGGCGAAACCCGCTATTTGATGCCTGACGTGTTCGGCTCGAGAACATCGATAGCGACAAAGCTGTTTGCTCTTGATCGCGAAGAGGTTTCTTTCGATCGCGAAGAGATTGGGGTTGATGTTGCCGCTTCGCGACGATTTGAAAATCTTAATCTCGATGTGGATGCGGTGTACACCTTTCAATCGCTGGAGGCCATCAGCAACGAGTTTGGTCAGGAAACGGACGACCTTGACAATTTGAAAGCGGGTAGCGTCGAACTGAGAATCGGTCGTGATCGTCGCGACAATCCTTTGAATCCAAAAAGCGGTTACCGCTTTTTTGGCAGGTTCGAGTATGCGGCTGAAGTACTAGGTGGCGATGCCGATTACCAGAGGGCCGATATGGGTATTTCCTATCACGGCGAATTTTCCCGAGGGCTTTACTGGCATGGAAGTCTAACCCATGGCGTCATTGGATCCTTTTCAGAAGCGGAACGTCAGGTGCCGACCAATAAGTTGTTCTTTCCAGGCGGGGAGAATTCGGTTCGCGGCTACCAACGCGGAGAAGCCGCTCCTATCGATGCCGAAGGGAAATTTCAAGGAGCTCGTTCCTATCTGCTTTTGAATTTGGAGCTCGAGCAAATGCTTTCCGATAGTCTCTCCTTTGTCGTTTTTCTGGATGGGGTAGGGACGAGTTCGAGGATTGGTCAGTATCCATTCAACGATACTCTCCTCTCGGCTGGAGCGGGTCTCCGATTCAGGACATTTATGGGCCCCATTCGTTTCGAATACGGGCACAATCTCAACCGCCGCCTGCAAGATCCTGACGGAACGTTCCACTTTGCTTTGGGCTATCCTTTCTGAGTCACTTTGTAGGACTACCTTGTCTCTTTTGTGACATGCTGCCCCTAAGTGAGCTCCTCTTTAATCGGTTATGCTTGTTGTCCAATCGATTTTGCGGCATTTGCAATTTTGCTAACCTATTGGTTTTTAGCGAATTGTGATTTAATAAGGTTTATTCTTGTTTTAAACTTGGAACCTGGAACAAGCTTTGCTTTCCATCATCAGCGAGGAAAAAACAATGCTATTTCTAATCTTAATTGTACCCACTTTCATCCTAGCCTTCTGGGCTCAGTCAAAGGTAACGTCTACCTACAATAAATTTGTTAAGGTTCCCTCGAGAGGGCGAATCACCGGCGCCGAAGCCGCCGCCGCCGTCATGAGAAACGCCGGTATTTATGATGTGGATATCGTGCAGGTTCGTGGAAAGCTGACCGACCACTATGATCCGATTAACAAGAAGCTGGCCCTAAGCCAGGACAACTATCATGGCACAAGTCTAGCAGCTCTTGGCGTTGCCGCCCACGAAGCAGGTCATGCTGTTCAGCATAAAGTCGGATACAGCGCGTTGAAGGCTCGAATGGCCTTGGTTCCTGTGACGAATATTGCTTCCAGCATTTTGCCTTGGGTAATCATCGGACCCTTCTTTTTAGGACTTGGGGCGATGGGTGGTATGCTGACTCAGCTAGCTGTTGTTTGCTACCTGGTTCTAACGGCGTTTCAATTGATTACGTTGCCCGTAGAGTTTGACGCGAGTCGTCGAGCTAAAAAGCAGCTCGTTGCTCTGGGTATTCTAGGAAATGACGAGATGGTTGGCGTGGACAAGACGTTGAATGCCGCTGCCTGGACCTACGTAGCCGCCTTCGTGTCGTCGCTAGCTTACTTGCTCTATTTGCTGACGATGGTTATGGGCAATCGAAACTAGCTTTAAGCAAAACCAATTTATGAATACTACGCGTTTCCAGATAGGGGACGCGTTTTTTGCTTAAGATTGGGTCAGAGTAGATTAGTCGATCCAAGCTTGATAGGCGAATCGGGCAGCTGCTTCGGCAGGTTCGCGAATTGGTCTTCGTAACGAAATCTTGGTGACAGTACTTTCCAAGTCGTTTCTTAGAATCTTCTCGTAGAGAGTGTCATTCTGAATCAGTCCGCCCGCTAGGACAACCTCAACCGGTTCCGGGAGTTCGAGTTCTTCCAGAACCTGATTGATAAGTTTTATTAGCGATTTCGCGTTGCGCTGCAGAATTCCTCTCGCTTCTTCGTTCCCCGAATTCGCCAGGGTCATCACTTTCGTAGCCAGGCTTGCAACCGACTCTCTTCGCCCGCTATCGCTTTCTACTAAACCAGCTTCTATTCCGGCAAGCCCGATTGCGTATCCACTACCTGGATCGTCTTCTCCAAGGTTTCTGCCACTCGCTCTAGCTGTTTTTCCTTCATGACCTCTGCCATAGCAGGAAGAGCCAGTTCCGCTTATGATGCCAATACCTGGTCTTCCCTCTATGCCCGCCTCCAAGGCGATCTCGATATCGTGTGTGATTCTAATCGGAAAATCGAAAACGGAAAACGTTCGCAACTGATTTTCCAGTCTCTCCGATTGATCTTTTGTAGCGATTCCCGCAATACCTAAGCAAGCTGACTGCACTGTGATTGAGCTTGTTGCTCGTATAGCTTCACGAGCGGCTTCCGCTATTGTTTTTGCCGCCTCCCTTTCGCCCACATTGTTTGGGTTCGAACCCGTCGATTCGCCTTTGGCAATCACATCAAGATGAGAATCGATGAGGCATGCTCTGGTTTTCGTACCGCCACCGTCAATGCCCAGAAAAGCCTTCATCAAGTCTATTCAAAAGCAAGGCGACTAGGCTAAGCCTCCACTGGTTCGACTTCCAGCCATTTGCCGTGTTGTTTGATAAGGTCGATTAGGCGATCATCGGCCTCGGATTGAGGAATGTTGTATTGAACGCACTCCTTCCCTACATATAAATTTATTTTGCCTGGAGCTCCTCCAACGTATCCAAAATCCGAATCCGCCATTTCGCCTGGGCCATTTACTATGCAACCCATAATAGCGATTTTCACGCCTTTCAAATGGCCTGTCTTCTCGCGAATACGCTGGGTGGTCGTTTGCAAATCGAATAGGGTGCGACCACAGCTCGGACAGGCGACAAATTCCGTTTTGGATATCCTCGCTCCCGCTCCCTGCAACACATTGTAAGCCAATTTGGTTGATCGAATCACGTCTACTTCAGTCTCAATACTGATCAGATCACCTATGCCGTCGCAAAGCAGCGAACCGCTTAGAATGCTTGCTTCTATCAAACGACTTAAGAATGAAGGTTGATTCTGAATACTCGTCGCGTCCGTATTTCTTATCCAGATCGGGTTGCTTGCATCCCAAAACTTCAGTTTTTCAGCAAGAAATCGATAGGCTCCAGTGGCATGGATGCCAAGCGATTCGAGGGCTGCGTCATTTAAAGTTACGATTGTGGTTTCGGGAAGCTGGCCGTAGACATCGTCGAAGGACTCCGGATGAAGTCCCACGATAGCCGTCACTCTCTTCTCTTCGCAAAGTTCGGTGAATGCCTTTACCTCGGTTTCTTCATTCCTTTCGAAATTCTTTTGAAGGGCTAGGGGGATACTGTTTGGAAACTCGAATGTATCCAAATTCTTGATTGAAATTCTGGAATCTATATTCAAAACCAGAAAATCGATGCCATCGTTTAGATTATCTTCGCTGGACTTCAGGCTTGCGAGATCTTCCTGACTTCGAATGTCGATTAGCAAACCTTCAATGGGGGTATCAATCAGAGAGATGCCATCTTTATTAAGAGATTCGATAAACGAGTCCAGCTCTGACAATGGCTTTGACAATTTGCAAAGGACAGTAGGAGGGATGTCAGAACCCAGGAGACTTCGTCTACCGATTGGCGCATGGGTGATTTCCCTTCGCTTGAACTCGTACGGGTCTATTGAATCGACAGTCCAATTCACATCCGAGCGTGCTCTCCAAATACTGGATACTTTTCTAGTCAAAGCTTGAGCCACTGGAATCTCGTAGACGGGGTCTTCGGTAAGTGAAACGCGAATCGTGTCGCCCAATCCATCCAGCAACAAGCTGCCTATGCCAATAGAGCTCTTTATGCGACCATCTTCGCCGTCACCTGCTTCAGTCACGCCTAAGTGGAGCGGGTAGCGCATGTCCTCCGCTTCCATCCGTTCCACAAGCATGCGATAGGCCTGAATCATGACTTTCGGATTGCTGGCCTTCATCGATAGGATGATGTCTCGATAGTCGTGAAACTCTGCGATACGCAGAAATTCCAAAGCCGATTCTACCATGCCAAGAGGTGTGTCGCCGTATCGGTTCATGATCCGGTCGGATAGCGAGCCATGATTGGTTCCTATCCTCATTGACTTCCCTAGCTCTTTGCATCGCTTCACAAGTGGTGAAAACGACTCGTGCAGCCTCTCCAATTCTTCATCGTATTGAGCATCTGTATACTCTCTTTGAATGAATTTCTTGCGATCCGCATAGTTGCCCGGATTGACTCGCACTTTTTCGACATGTTCTACGGCTTCCATCGCCGCAGACGGCAGGAAATGAATGTCAGCAACTAAGGGCTGATGGAAGCCATGGGCTCTAAATTCGTGCCTAATTTCCTTGAGAGCCCGGGCGGCAGCCTTGTTTGGAGCCGTAATTCGAATAATCTCGCAGCCAGCTTCCGCCAGGGCAACGGACTGTTTTACCGTCGCTTTCACATCTTGCGTATCCGTCGTCGTCATCGATTGGATACGAAGGGGATGATTGCCCCCGACTCCGATTTCGCCTACGAAAACTTCGCGACTCTTTCTACGAACAGTTTGAAAGCGCGATACGCAGTATCGGCTGGCATTCATCAGAGCTTAGGCGCCGTCTCCTGATCTAGGGCTGCATCCGTTTCACTGTTTGGAGTGGTGAATACAGGCTCGATGCGCTGTTTCCATTCGCTTACAGCTTTACTGTTGGCCGCAATTCGATCCACGTCATAGAAACTTACATACAAAATCATGCCTAGAAGGGCTAGCATAAAGGTACCCTGCACGGAGGCGATTAAATTCATCGGCAATGGTTTGTTGCGAATCTTCGAGATCGTTGCGAAGAGGATATGGCCTCCATCGAGGACTGGTATTGGAAGGAGGTTGAAGATGGCCAGGTTTATGTTTATCACGACCACGACCCATAGCAGCAGCCTGAAATCCACTTTCGAGGTTTCATAAAGGATGTTTGCGATTCCGGCTGGTCCACTCATGTGCTTGATTTGAATATCCGAATTCTTGTCGAGCAGCGACTTGAGCGTTCTAATAGTCAGGGTGACGATTTCGTGTACCAAAGTTACCGGATCCTTCTTAATTAAGACTTCATTGTCGAAAAAGCTGGCAATGCCGATTCGCGTTTCAGTTTGACCATCTGTGGTGACCACCACTTTTTGCGGCCTTACTGTTGTAGTTAACGATTCGTTTCCGCGTTTCAGTTTGAATGAGACCGGCTGGTCCGCTTTCTCTTGGAATAACTTGAAGTAATGAGGGACGCTATACACCTTTTCTCCGTCGATTTCTTCAATGATGTCGCCAGATTGGATTCCAGATTGCGCGGCCGGAGAATTCTCGTGTAGTCCATTGACCATGACAACATATCCTGGTCCGATGCCAATCTGCCGTCGATTCGCTGACGCGGACAAAGCAGGATTGGTGATCACTTCCATTCGTTCTCCCGCTCTTTCGATGAGAAGATCGGTCTTTCTTTCGCCTGATTGGTCTATCCCGTTGCTGATGGCGATCGCCGTACTGAGAGAAGCCCAACTGTCTATTGGTTCTCCGTCTACTTCAAGTATCACGTCCCCAAGTTGAAGATTGGCTCGTCTGGCAGGACTGATGACGGCGGTTCCATCCGCTTCGACGATCGAGTCCATGATGTATCCTATTTGTGTTGACTGTTTGGATTCCGAGCTTGGCACTTTCGCCTGCCAAAGAATCGTTGCCAATACGAAGGCGAATATAATATTGAATACGGCTCCCATGACCGAAACGATCACTTTGGAAGAGTAGCTTATGGGCGGGAGATCCTTTGCATCCTCGCTGCTCCCCCCTTCGATCCCGGTC
This sequence comes from Opitutaceae bacterium, assembly GCA_028284385.1. Lineage (GTDB taxonomy): Bacteria > Verrucomicrobiota > Verrucomicrobiia > Opitutales > Opitutaceae > JANQRT01. Next base: position 68,123 of record JANQRT010000059.1, read on the forward strand.
ATATCCGCAAGTTGCGGTAAGGCAACATATCCGCCGAGAGGGAGAAGGGAAATGCGATATTCGACGCCGTCTCGCTTCCAACTGAACAGTTTTGGGCCAAATCCGATGGAGAAGCGCTCGATGTGTAGGCCCCTACGTCGAGCGGCGAGAAAGTGGCCTAGCTCATGAAAAAAGATGGAGCCTCCGAAGAAGAGAATCACCATGGCCACGGCCCAAATGTTGGAGAAAATTTGATTGAACTCGAAATTCATGCAGTTGCTTTTTCTATAAAGTCCTTTGCGAGCTTTCTGGCCAGTAGATCGTATTCCAAGACTGCGTCAAGTGACCTTGGTTCTACATTATCGACGGATTCGAGCGTTTTCTCAATCACGCTAGCAATTTGAAGGAAGGAAATCCTGCCCTGGATAAAGGCCTCGACTGCGATTTCATTAGCCGCGTTGAAGACGCCTGGTGTCACTCCACCTGCCTCCATAGCGGATCGAGCCAAAGCCAAGCATCGATATTTTCTCAAATCTATCGGCTCGAAATCGAGACTAATTGCCTGGCTGAAATCGAGGCTTGGGGTCACTCCCTTTTTCCTATCGGGGTAGAGAAGGGCGTGCTGAATGGCGAAAGTCATATGCGGCGTACTCATCTGGGCGAGGATCGATCCGTCGCAACACTGGACCATGGAATGGACGATGCTCTGTCTATGGATAACTACGTCGACTTGAGCCGGCTCCACTCCAAAGAGCCAGCGAGCCTCAATCATTTCCAGGCCTTTATTCGCCATGGTTGCGGAATCGATCGTGACTTTCGGTCCCATATTCCAGTTGGGATGCTTCAGGGCTTCATCGATGGTCGCGTTCTCCATCTCCGAAATGGAAGCGTCGCGAAAACTGCCGCCGGAGGCGGTGAGAATCAGCTTTTCAATATGGTCCTTCGACACCCCTTCCAAACACTGGAAAAGCGCGTTGTGCTCGCTGTCCACTGGTAATATTCGAGCCCCGCTTTCGCGGGCGACTTCCATGACGAAGTTTCCGGCGAGTACCAGGATTTCCTTACTAGCAATGGCAAGGTCTTTCCCCGCCTTTAGAGCGTCAAGTGCCGGTACCAGCCCCTGGGTTCCGACTACGGCCATTAAAACGATATCCGCTTCAGGCATATTCGCCAATTCACATAGTCCTTCCGTCCCTGAAAGCGTTTCCGTGGTAGTCGGAAAGGCTCCGTTTTCGTCAGCGACTTTCCATGCGTTTTCGTTGTGCAGACAGGCTTTGCGGCAATTGAATTCCTTGCAAATGTTCGCTAGCTTTTCCCAGCTTTCATTCGCGGCGGCTCCAACTAGCTCTAATTGCTCTTCATGTTGACGTATTACTTTAAGGGCGCTTTCGCCGATCGATCCGGTGGCCCCCAGCAACACGACTCTCTTCCGTCTATCCATTTTCTAAGAGATGAGACCGAGAAGCAGAAAAGCGACCGGGGCTGACAAGATAAGACTATCTGTAAGATCGAAGGCTCCCCCAATGCCGGGAATGAATTTGCCCGAATCCTTCTGGTCGGCTCGCCTCTTGATGACGCTTTCCACCAGATCGGAAATGATAGATACAATGGCAATGGGAAGGGCGAAGAGCGTGCCCCAGAAGGAATTGAAGAATGGCGGCAGGTAGGGGGCTCCAAAATGCGAAATGGCAAAACCCACGCCTATGGATACCAAGCAGCCTCCTACCGCGCCTTCCCATGTCTTTTTCGGACTCATTTTCGGCGACATCTGATGCTTCCCAAACGCTTTGCCGAAAAGCAGGGCTCCAATATCGCAGAACTTCGCGACGCCTACAGTCCAGGCAATCAGCATTAAGCCATGCAGCTCGTCGCCAGGAAGTTCGAGAATGCGCACTAGAAAGGCGAGCATGAATGGAATATAAATAAGCCCTAGCAAGGTTGAGCCCAAAGTTTCGATACGGTCGCTCGAATCTCGCTCGTTTAGAATTCTCAAACAGCAGGCGACGATTGCAATCGCTATAATGCCAGACTGGATACCTTCTATATGAACATGATCGGACTTGCTGGCGTAGTAGGGCCCGACGATCATAATGGTTCCCAGAGCGGTTCCCGAATTCTTGAATGGCTTGCGACCCATTTTTTCAAGAAGACCGTAGAATTCCCATTGGGTCCCGAAGCTTAGGAAAGCTAGCAGCCATACGCTGGCATCACCGCCAAAGTAGAAAAAGAATACTCCAGCCAGACCCCAGAGAAAGATGGTACTCCCTATGCGTTTTATCACGAGTACAGAATCTATTTGTTAGCCAGTTTCTTCTTATGGACCTGCTCGCCAGTCAGTCCATATCGCCGTTCTCTTGCGCAGTAGATTTTGATGCACTCCTCCAAATGGGCCTTGGTGAAGTCCGGCCAGAAGGTCTCAGTGAAAATGAGTTCCGCGTAGGCGCTTTGCATCATGAGAAAATTGCTAAGCCTGGTTTCTCCCGAGGTTCTTACGATTAGGTCTGGATCAGGCAGATCCTTGGTGTACATGCATTTGGCGAAGGTGTCCCAATCGATATCCTCAATCGACAGGTCTCCTTGAGCCACCGCGTTTGCGATCGCTTTGGACGCGTCCACCATTTCGTTGCGGGAGCTGTAGTTGAGGGCCAACGTCAAATTCCATTCGCCAAATCTGCTTGTCGCGTCAACCGCCTCCATTATGGATTTCGTCAGCTTGGCGGGCAGACCATCAAGCCTCCCGATGGCTCTGAGTCTTATCTCTTTTTGGATGAGGGTCTTGGTCTCCTTGGCGAGGTAAAGCTCGAGCAGTTCCATCAACGCGTTCACTTCGCTTTCCGGACGTTTCCAGTTCTCAGCGGAAAAGGCGTAGAGGGTGAGATAGTGGACATCGAGTTCCTGGCAGGCTTTTACCACTCGCTGGCAAGCTTCGACACCCTGTTGATGCCCCTTATTACGAGACAGGCCCCTCTGATTCGCCCAGCGTCCATTTCCGTCCATGATCATTCCAATATGATTGGGATAATTCGGCGATTTGGATTCGGTGCCCATGAAAGTCTCGTTCGCTTGGATAAAGGGGCGACAATCTTTGGGCTATACGAAGATTGCAAGGGTTTATCCTGTGTTGCGAATCGGATCGGTTTTGGCGTGATCTGTAACCAAAATCGTTTCTAATTCGTTGGGTTGAACATGAAACTTAGGCCCATAGCTTTCGTCTCGCTTGTCGCTGTCTCGCTTGCCGGCTATGCGGGATATCTAAGTTTTGAGAATAGTCGTCTCAAAGACCGATTGGCGGAGTACGAAAGCGGCGAATCGGTTTCTGCGGAATCGCAAACGCCGGATCAGCTTGAAGAAACGACTGCGGAAGCTGAGGTTTCATTAGGAGAAAATGCTTCTGGAGAGATCGCTCGGGTGGAGGAAGCGTCGCCGTCTGAACCCGACCGCCAACAACGCAGATTCGAAGGACGACAGGAACGTATCAAACGCATGCTCGCCATGCTTGAGGATCCCGAGTCTAGATTGGACCTGATCGAGCGCAATATGGGTCGCATCGATCAGAGGTTTGCTGCCTTTTTCAAAACCCTAGATCTTTCCGCTGAGGAAATGGATCTTCTTAAAACGCTCATGGCGGAGCGAGAGCTCAAGCGGTTCGAGGGCCAAATGAGAATGGCTACCGCAGATGAAGCTGATCGTGAGGGGATTCGAGAGGAAACGATTCTGGAGCGTGAATTGCTCGCTCAGGATATCAACGATTTACTGGGAGAAGAAGATGCCGCCAGGCTTAGCGCCTATACTGACGGCCTTCCCTACCGTCGAGATGTCGAAGAGCTATCACAGTCGCTTAGCTACACGGATTTCCCGCTCAGCGAATCGCAAAGCGAATCGATTATCAGCGCCTACACGAATGTGGCTAAGAATTTTGAATACACGAATGATTTCGGAGGTCGGACTCGAGGTCAGCCTGAAAATTTCACACCTGAGACGGTATCCACCTATTTGGCAGAAAAGGAGGCCTTCGATAATCTGGTGCTCGAGCAAGTCGCTACCTCCTTAAACGACAATCAGCTTGCGAGTCTTGCCGAGAAGCAGATGCTGGATCGCCAGCAGGCTTCGCGTCGAATGGAGATGATGCTTGAGTCCGATGGCGGCGGTGGCGGTCGAGGCGGATTTGGCCGAGGAGGTCCTGGTGGCGGTGGGCGTCCGGGGTTTTAATCGCCCTGCAAGATTCGCCCCTCATCAAATACGAGTCTTCCGTTAACAAAGGTCTTTTTCACTCTTCCCTTCAGTGGCTTGCCGATCCAGGGCGAATTGGACGATTTGCTCAGAAAGGAGTCCTTCGCAGGAGTCCATTCCTCGTTAGGATCGAAAATCGTCACGTCTGCGGACCTGTTGGTATCCAAGGTTCCCTTATCGAGTTTTAGAATGTCCGATGGTCGATTGGTTAGCAGTGCTATAGTTCTGATCAAGGACAGCTTTTCGCTGTGGTAAAGTTCCTCAAGCGCGATGCTCAAAGCGGTTTCCAGACCAATCACGCCGAAGGGCGCGTAGTCGAACTCCACTTCCTTTTCGTAGTCGGTGTGAGGCGCATGACCTGTCGCAATGCAGTCAATGGTCCCGTCTTCCAGACCCTCTATAAGGGCTAAGCGATCCTCTTCGCTCCGCAATGGGGGATTCATTTTGAAGTTGGTATCAAAGCCCTCTACTTCGGCATCTGTCAGAGCTATGTGATGGGGCGTTGCCTCGGCCGTGACGTTCGCGCCCCTCGCTTTCGCTCTCCTTATTATTTCAACAGCTGTCCGAGAGCTGATATGCTGCATGTGAATATGAGCTCCTGTCGATGAAGAAAGAATCACATTTCTGGATACGACAATGTCTTCAGCTTCTCTTGGACTGCCAATCAGTCCTAGTTTTGTCGATACAAAACCCTCGTTAACGACCCCGTCCTTGTTCAGTGACTCGTCCTGACAATGATCGATGACCGGTATGCCGAACATATGAGCGTACTGTATCGCCCTTCGCATCAGGCCGTTGTCCTGCACGCACTTGCCTCCTTCGGAAATGGCGACGATTCCCGCTTTGCTCAAAGAACCTGTTGGAGCCAGGCGCTTGCCTTCCATGCCTACGGTTATGCAACCGGTAGGGAACACGTTGACGACGGCTTCGCGCTCGATGGCGTCTTTGATGTATTGAATGGTCCCTGCCGAATCTGCAGGAGGGTTTGTGTTGGGCATGCAAATCACGCTCGTGAAACCGCCCGCAGCTGCGGCGCTAGTGCCTGTGAAAATCGTTTCCTTATGCGTTTGGCCGGGAACGCGAAAGTGGACGTGGAGATCAACCAGGCCTGGACAGACGATCAAGCCGGACGCGTCATGAACGACTGCATTGCTCGCCATTTCGTCAGAGGGTCTATCTGCGAATTTCCCGTCCACGATGAAAAGGTCGCCTACCTCGTCGCGATCGTTTTTCGGATCGATTATCCTGCCATTCTTAATGCAAATCGCTTCGCTCATATCGCTTTGAAACTCCTTGTCATTGACTGGCGGCTACGGCTCCAGCCTTTCCACCCGAGCATAGATAAAGGGCCGCCATTCGGACGGCGAGGCCGTTGGTGACCTGCTCGAGGATTACCGATTGATCCGAGTCGGCCAGCTCGGAATCGATTTCGACGCCACGATTGATTGGACCGGGATGCATGATAATCGCGTCCTCGCGCAGCCATGACAGTCTCGTCTTGTTCAACCCGAACATGCTGGTGTATTCGTTTAGCGATGGAAATGCCGAAGCATTCTGACGTTCATGTTGTATTCGAAGCAGCATGACGGCTTCTTTGTCCTCTAGAGCCGACTTCAAATCGTGAGACACCTTGACTCCCATTTTTTCGAATTCATGAGGCACTAGAGTTGAAGGTCCAACTAGAGTGACCTTTGCGCCCAGCTTGGTCATAGCCCAGATGTTCGATCGGGCGACGCGACTGTATAGAATATCGCCTAGGATGGCGATCTTTCGCTCTTTTAAGGATCCCCATTTCTCTTTGAGAGTGAAACAGTCTAAAAGCGCTTGAGTCGGGTGTTCATGAGCGCCGTCTCCGGCATTCAGTATTGGAAGATCTAATACTTGGGCTATGTATCCAGAAGATCCCGGAGCCGAGTGCCGCATTACGATAATGTCCGCCTGTAGTGATCGAATTGTCTCCACCGTGTCCCGCAGCGTTTCCCCTTTGGTTGTGGAACTGGTTTTCATGTCCAGCGAGAGAACGTCGGCGCTGAGTCGCTTAGCCGCCATCTCGAACGCTACTCGGGTCCGCGTGCTCGGCTCGAAGAAGAGTTGAACGACAGTTTTGCCGCGGAGGGCGGGGGTTTTGGCAGTCTTTCGACCGAGGATTCGTTTAAAGGCTTCAGCGGTTTCGAAAATAGTCTCTATTTCCTCAACATCCAGTTCCTCGATTGATATCAGGTCTTTGCGATTCCAGGGCATTCCTGAAAAGGCCATCCAGCGCTATGCTGAAAGAATGTCAATGCGCGACTTCTCGATCTCTTCAGGAAACAGGTTTACCTCTACCTTCTCGTCCGTTGTCGTTTCGACTTTCAACCCCACATAATTGGCCTCGATGGGCAGGCGACGATTTCCCCGATCCACCAGCACCGCCAACTCGATCTTGCAAGGACGACCCATCGAATGCACTTCCGACATCGCCGCTCGAACCGTTCGGCCGGAGAAAAGCACATCGTCGACCAGGATGATCACCGCATCCTCGGGATCATGAGCCATTTCAGTTCCCTCGACTTCCTTAGTGATCGGATTTTGGCCAATATCGTCCCTGTAAAAGGAAATGTCGATCACCGCTTTATGGGCCTTCTTTTCTGCAGTAGACGAAATCTTTTGGCAAAGAATCTCGCTGAACGGAACGCCACCGTTCGCAATGCCTGCCAATACTAGATTCTCCGTTTCGGGGTGAGCTTGGGATATCTGGTCGGCAAGTTTTTCTATGGCCTGCTCGATTTCCGATGATGATATGCTTTTCTTAAGGCTCACGCTTTCTTTCATAGATCTAACTTTCGGCTCCGGTAAAGCTGAAATAGGTTGTACGATACCATTGTTTGCAAAAATGAAGCGAATCTTGTCCATCAGGAGGAAGGTCGGATTGCTCTCTGGCAACAGGAGTCTAATCGCCTTAAAAACTAAACTAATGGCTAATCATTGGAAACTGCCGTTAACTTGAGCTAGACGGTAGAAAGTGTTCTCGTTTTTATCTACGACCGTTCGTCGTATTTCCACGTTTCCCACGCTTTGTGTGTGGATCGACGTCGCATCTAACGGCTCCCAATTGGTCAAGTCATTAGATTTTAGGATCTGGGGCGCAAATTCACTTTGGATACGCGACACGGGATATTCAAGGTATCGTTCGCCCGAAATTTCCTTTATCGCAAATGAAGGAGCGTCGTGAATTTTTGGATGCGTTCCAAACAATAATTCCATGCTATTGGAATAGCCATCATTATCCGGATCGGCTTCATCCCCCCAAACGCTTTCCCTCAGGCCTGGGTCTTGCCTCTGCTTTGGAAAATAAAAACCAAGCCAATCTTCTTTGCTTTCGATTATCGGATCCAACGCATCAACATGAAATGCTTCGATGTTGGTTTTCGCTATGTAAACGATGTTGCCGACAAGTTCGATATCTCGAATATTTTGTCCGTATAATATACTAGTATTCGCTGATCCGATTGATATCAAATTCTTCGGATCGGTTACATCCACTACCTCAAAGCTAAAATAAGTATCCACTATTGCTATATTAGAAAATATCTCAAAGTAGCTGTTGGCCGGAACCGAAAAAAGCTCCTCTTTGATTGCTATCAATTCCCATGGAGACTTTGTCGTATCGTAGGAGTAAAACCCACTTTCTTTTCGAAATTGGACGGTCGGATCGACTAGATTTTCCGGTTCGAACTGTTCTGGATGGGCCATAAAAAAGGCGTGCCCGTCAGAAAACATCAGACTATGAAACCCAGTTGGCTTTATTGGAGTTTGGCTTGTGACCGTGAACTTCGGTCCGCCAATCGGCCCCGTTACATATGTCTCTATTTTCAATCCATGCGGAAAATCGGGAACCTCGCTTTGATAATCCAGCATTGTTAGAGCTGTTGGATCGCTTATGTCCACCGCAGTTCGATTTCTGTGGAAATAGATTCTCTCTTCCCAAATCGTGAAATTCGGCAAGCTGTCCACTGCAATTTGGTTGAGGATAATGGGACTTGATGGATTCGATATATCGATCTGAAGTAAATGTCCCTTTCCACTGGTATCATCTACGCCAACGTATGCGAGTTCTCCAATTAAAGCTAATTGAGGAAGCTTTGATGGCTCGTGATCCGCGATTATAATCGATGAAATCAGGTTTGGGTCTATTGGATCGTTTATCTCGTAAATATGAAGGGTCTTGTCATCAAATACGAAGGCTTGGTTGCCCTCTACAAACACGCTATCGGCTGAATGCATGCCTCGTTCCCTGCCAAGTAGTTCGAGGCTACCGTCTGGTCGCATTCCTAGCATGCTTAATCCTCCGAATCCATCCGCCGAATACAAAATGCCGTCTTTCACGGCAATTGAACCCGTGGTTCTACTGGTGACTTCAAATTCGCTAAGGAGTTCGATGTTTGTGGGATCGGAAACATCGAGGACCAAATGGCCGTTTTGTCCCAGGGCCACGCTAGCTAGATTGCCATGTACATCTATATCATTGATGAAGCCCCCGACCAGAAAGGAATCGACAATGGTTGGATCTGAGGGGTCGCTTACATCAACTACAAGAACTCCTTCACCAGACCTTCCTGAGATATCGCCAGCTGAGAATACGTAATCGCCTTTAACGGCTAAATTAGGCCGCCTGCCCCCGATTGTATTTTCGGTTGGTATGCCTGCGACTCGGCCACCAAAAGTTAAGTTGGATTGATTGTCTGACAAAAAGTGCGACTTAAACCATCCACCATCTAATGTGAAAATGCGCTCTCCCTCCACAATGACTGTATCATTTTCATCATTCCTAGAGAATAGCTCCCCTCTTTCAATGTTCCTTGGATCGGTGATGTCGAAGATTTCAATGCCTTTTGTCCCCTGAGAGACAGCTGCTATTTTCCCATCAACCGAAATCGTTCTGGCCCAATGATTTCGTTCAAGTTCAACCCATTCGATCAGTTCTGGAGCCGATGGCACCTGAAGGCTGAAAATACCTAATCCTTCCTCACTGCTCACGACGTAGAGAAAGCCATTATCAATTTCAAGGTCTTCTCCATCCTCAATTTGAATCGGCCAACCGATTTCGATAAATTGATTATTAGAGTCCAACTCTAGTATATGAAGACGATCGCCACCAAGGACATAGATGGTCTTATCGTTCACATCTATTTCGTCTATATGAAAATTATTCGTAACCCGTTTAGATGAAATGAGCGTAATCGCTTGCGGGTTGGAGATGTCATAAAGGTCAAGGGCCTCCTTGTTAGCGGCGAGCAGTCTTTCCCCCCAAATTTTCACGCGATAGTAAGAGCCGCCTTCCTCTGCCGGCCAGGTAGCGATTTTACGAACAGAAGCGCCACTCGAAGTCGGCAAGATCTCTACATGAAACCAACCTGCTATACTAATCAGCAGAATGTTTCTCCAAAGCTCCACTGCTCCTTTCACAACCACAAATCACAGTGTAGTGGATTACACTTCCCCTGTCCAAGGTTAATCGTTCAGCCAGTCTTCAAAGTCCTTTTCGCTTAGGATCAATTTGGCCTCTTGATACTGCGATGAAAGCAGTTCTTTGGTCTTTCTCTCGGCGAACCTTTGGCAGTGCAGCAGGGCTTTCACTTTTTGACCGGGGGCCCGCACCAGTCTTCCCAAAGCCTGGTTTACTTTTTGCATGCCTGGGTGGAGATAGGCTCTTTCAAAACCGTCTTTCGATGCCGATTCAAAGAGGTCCTTCTTGGCGTTTCGGACTACGTTGACTTCAGGTAGTGACGGGCTGACTACCATCGCCGCTTTCACCCTTCCGCCAATCAGGTCGACTCCTTCCGAGAAACTGCTGCCCATGATAAGAAAAATGGCTTCGGAAAACCGAAGGGCCTCTTCAATGAAGGCTTCCTGTTCGGTTAACGAGCCCCCACTTTCCTGGATGGCGATGCGATAGAAGGGATGCTCTTTGTCTAGCTCATCGGCTATCTTTTTTGCGTAGGCATAGCTTGGAAAAAATACGGCGATTGGAGCGTGCTTTTCAACCAGATCGGCAATGGTATGAGCTGTCTTAGGGAAAAAGCTTTCGCGTTTGCGATAACGCGTATCCACCCGAGTATCGATGGCCATGTCGTAAGCGTTTTCCAGCCAGGGTGCAGGCGGGCATAGTTTTTCTGGCGGAGCGGCCAGATCTTGGAGACCGCAGCTTTCCAGGAAGGTCTCGAATGGAGAAAGAGTCGCTGATAGGAGGAGAGCGTTTGAAAATGACCGGATCGCGTTTCCAATGATCTTGCTTGCATCCAGACAATCGATACGCATAACTCCTGACTGTTTCAGCCAAGCTAGCAGAGGCAGCTCGAATTCCCGATGATCGCTCGCTGCTCTAGCAATTCTCCAGATCAAGTCATTAGTTTCTGGCGACATTTCGTCGAACGGTAGCGGTTCCAGGCTGGCGACCCGACTGATCTCGTACAGAGAATCCATGAAATCGTCTATCTGTCTTGCGCTGAGCGTGTCCCCAGAATGATAGGTCAGAATGTCCTGGGAAAGCAGATCGATTATATGGCGAAGTTTAGCGGAAGCGCCAAAACTTCGAAGCTCCTCGCTTGCAACTGAGAGTTGGAGCGCTTCGATTTCGAATGAAAAATTGGATTCGACCCTTGAGGGGAGATTGTGGGCTTCGTCGATTACCAGAAACGTTCGACTTGGCTCGAAGTCCAGCTGGTTCTCCAGCAGACCGGCGCTGGAGGGCGAGAAGAGATAGTTGAGGTCTCCAATCCAAATGTCCCGAAATCCTAAAGCCGCTTTCATGGTTTCGTAGGGACAGATTTCTGCCGCTTCGCTTTCCGCTTTGACCTGCTCGAGATCGGTCGCCTCTCGTGTCATGAGATGAAGCCGTTGAAGCCCGCTTTTTTCCCATTTAGTATCCAATTCGCGGATATAAGGGCAAACGCTGGACAGGCAGCGAAACTCCGAGTTCACGCAGTGCTCCTGCTTGTTTCGTATCTGCCAAAAGGTGGCCTGCGGATTGTGGCCCAAGAGGGTTTCAAGACGGCGGGTTGTCTCTATTTGACCGGTGGACTTGCTGGTCAGGTAAATGATACGATCAGCCTCGCCGTTGGACAGCTTCGACAGGGCGGCTTCCCAAGCAATGCCCGTCTTTCCGTAGCCGGTGGGCGCTTCGAGGCATACGACATTCGTCCTGCCAAAGGCTTTTCGGAGGTCGTCTACAATGGTTTCCTGGCCGATGCGCGGCGTTTCGTAGGCTTTCTTGAATTTCAGGTCTTGCAGTCTCGTCAGCCTTTCTCGCTTCGATTCCAGAAAATCGCGAAAAGCGTCCAGATGTTTTGCCCACAGATGTGTGTCGTCATCAGAAATCAAGTACGATTGAGTGATGCCCGAATCGATCTCGACGAAAAGCAGCTCAAGCTCGATTTCCGCTTTCGCATCAATGCCGCCGTTGCGAATCAGCTGATGGTAGCAAAGCAACTGCAAGCAGTAGTGCTTGTATTGCGAGATTATCTCTTCTTTCGGGATTGGCAGCTTCGTTGAAACCGTCTTTATTTCTCGGATACGATTCTCGGCTGGGCTCAACTTGATTTGATCGATGCGGCCGTTTAACTTGAATTCCCAGCCCTTCCAAAGAACGTTTCCTTCGATGGGACTTTCGCTTTTCATGTTTTCTCCGCGAGCCTCCGATTGCTTTTGGATGGCGCTGTGCCATTGTTGTCCGGCTTGAGCCCTCCAAGCACCGTTTCCTGTCGAAATGCGAGGTCGAGGATAAACCGAGAAGTCGGAGAATTCTCCTACGCTAAGGCTAACGGTTCGGTCTGGCGCGTTGATATCCATGCTCTTGCGGAGCCAAATTGGGGTAGCGATTTGCTCAGGGCAAGTCTGGTCGCTGAAGCGCTTTTCTTGGAATCGAATTGCGTCGGGAGACCGCGATTCAACCTGGTTTATGAAGATGGTACGCGACCTTCCGGCATACGTGATTGATTCGAAATCTATATATCATCGCTTTATCACTAGGAGGGCTCTAAGAATCATCCCGCTTTTGCCGATTAATAAAGAATCATGAAGCGCTTTATCGTCCCACTTTTACTCTTGTTGTCCCTCGTTTCGGAGGCTGCTGCGGGCGAATACAGTAAAAGCGTACTTGTGAATCTCAGGGGCGTGGGCCTAGAGGTGCGACCGGTTAACATCCAGGCTGAAGAATTCGAGCTTAAAACGGAAACCGTTGAAGCCCATGTTCTTGCCCAGTTGAAAGAGCTGGATGTGAGATTGTTGACCGACATCGAGCTAGATGTCATGCCTGGTCAGCCTTATCTCGAAGTGAGCATCGATGTCATCCATGCTCAGGGGCCGAGTCACATCTACTCGGTTCGACTAGAACTTAAGGAAATGGCCCAGTTAGAACGGCCTCGAGACAGCATCGTGATGATGGCTCTGACCACTTGGCAGCAGCAATCGCTCGGGATTGCGAATCGTCCAGAAACGATCTTGAGCATTCTTGAAAAGCTCCTTCAGCGCTTCTCCATGGAGATGAAGGAAATGAATGCCAAATGAGCCTTCAGCGGGTTCGCTTGTATTTGAGATGAAGAACGTCTGGGGATAGTCGTTCTGTCTTTTCCAGGGAGAAGCTAGTCTCGATGCGATTTTGGGAAATTCGTTTTCCCGATCCGAATAGCACGGGTTCAACCGTCAGCCAGAGTTCATCAACGAGCCCAGCATTGAGAAAAGCGGAATAAGTCTCTTCGCCTCCCAGCAGGGCGCACTGTGTTTTCCCGCGGTCCCTCAGCTCGGAAAGTACTTCCTCTGGTGTCTTCCCGGTGAACTCCACCGCTCGTGGAATCTCGCTTTGCTCCCATGTTTCCGGATTGCGTGTCCAGATTTTTCTCAGGCGATTGGTGGCTTTTGAAGCGTGGATGGACTCCCTACTGAGCTCATAGGTTTTCCGACCCATTATGAGACAATCAAACTCCTTCAGGGCTTTGAAGAAGAATTCCTGGTCTGCTTGGGAGCAGAAATCGGTACCCGGTTCTTCACTACGTGTGATAAACCCGTCGATAGATTGAGCGGCTATGAGTACGACGTTTAGCAAGGTTTGGTTTTAAAGGACGGCGTTCACCTCGACATCAATTGTCTCGAAATTCAATTCCCAAGAATCGCTCGTTGGAGATTTACTTGGACATTGGAAGGAATTAAATCATTGGTTGCCAAAAAATTGTACTTTGTAAGCTTACCAATATGAAAAAAGCTCTCATCACGGGCATTACTGGTCAGGACGGATCCTATTTAGCCGAACTGCTTTTAGAAAAGGGATACGAAGTGCATGGCGTGATTCGTCGCGCTTCGACGTTCAATACCGACCGGATCGATCACCTGTACGAAGATCCGCATGTTCATGGTGTGCGGCTTTTTCTTCACTATGGAGATCTGGCTGATTCGGTACAGATGGTGAAGCTGCTTTACGACTTGAAGCCGGACGAGGTTTATAATCTTGGCGCTCAAAGCCACGTCCGTGTTTCCTTCGATGTCCCGGAGTATACCGGCGATGTTGATGGCCTGGGGGCTCAGCGGATCTTGGAGGCCATCCGTGAAGCGGATCTCGTTGATAAGGTGAGGTACTATCAAGCTTCGTCCTCTGAAATGTTTGGCAAAGTCCAGGAGGTGCCGCAGACCGAAACGACCCCTCTCTGGCCGCGTTCTCCCTACGGTTGCGCCAAGGTTTATGCTCATTGGCTAACGGTGAACTACAGAGAAAGCTATAATCTGTATGCCTGTAGCGGAATCCTGTTTAATCATGAATCGCCCAGACGAGGGGAGACCTTCGTCACCCGTAAGATCACCCGAGCGGCTACCCGCATCAAGATGGGGCTGCAAAAAAATCTCTACATGGGCAATCTCGATGCCAAGCGAGACTGGGGTTATGCTAAGGAGTATGTGGAAATGATGTGGCTGATGCTTCAGCAGGATAAGCCGGATGACTACGTAATCGCCACCAATGAAACCCATTCGGTCAAAGAGTTTGTCGAGGAGACCTTCGGTTTGCTCGATTTAGACTGGCAGGAACACATCAAATTCGACTCACGTTACGAGCGACCCGCGGAAGTCGACCTTCTCATCGGCAATCCCGAAAAAGCCAGAAAGCAATTGAACTGGGAGCCGAAGGTAAAATTTAAGGAGCTCGTCAAAATTATGGTTGAAGCTGACCTAAAGCTTGCCGAAGAGGAAAAGAAGATAAAGGAAGCGTTGGCGTAGTTTGCTCCTTTGTCTTTATTCCGATGAATCAAAATTCCAAAATCTACATCGCTGGCCATCGAGGGATGGTCGGTTCAGCTGTGGTTCGGAAACTGAGAGCGGAGGGTTTTGAAAATCTCGTTTTGCGGACGAGTAACGAATTGGATTTAGCCTGTCAGGATGCGGTAAACGCCTTCTTCCAGTCGGAAAGGCCGGAAGTAGTGGTCATGGCGGCAGCCAAGGTTGGCGGTATCCATGCGAATAATACGTATCCTGCCGATTTCATTTACGAAAATCTGGCTATAGCGGCTAACACGACCCATGCTGCCTACGAATCAGGCGTATCCCGATTTCTTTTTCTGGGGAGTTCTTGCATCTATCCTAAGCTCGCTCCTCAGCCGTTAAAGGAGGATTATCTGCTCACGGACTCACTAGAGGAAACGAATGAGGCTTATGCCATTGCTAAAATCGCGGGCTTGAAACTCTGCCAGTACTATCGTTCTCAATACGGAGTAACCTATCATTCGCTCATGCCTACTAACTTATATGGGCCAGGCGACAACTATCATCCCGAGAACTCCCATCTGCTGCCGGCTTTGTTTGGCAGATTTCAGGAGGCTAAGGAATCGGGGGCGGAGTCCGTCTCGGTTTGGGGGAGTGGGACGCCTCGCCGCGAATTGATGTACGCCGACGATTTGGCGGAGGCGGTTTTGTTCACGCTGCAGCTTGAAGATCCACCCAATTTCGTGAACGCCGGTACTGGCGTGGATCACTCGGTTCTGGAAATCGCCAACCTAGTCAAGGACGCAGTAGGTTTTGAGGGAGAGCTTGTACTGGATCCATCGAAGCCCGATGGAACTCCCCGTAAAATTCTGGATGTTTCCCTTCTGAATTCGTTGGGTTGGGAATCCCGTATTCCTCTCGAAGAAGGTGTGAAACTCACTTACCCGCTTTTCCTCGAGGAACGGAAATCCGGAGCCATCCGCAGCGTCTGATTCCAATCATTCGGCAAGGGCTTTTCTTCCTTAGCCTGTTGCGGCATTTTTAGGAGATGCCGATCGATACCCGGAAACTGCTAGCGACTATCGTCTCGATAGCCATAGAAGTTTCAATCCAGATCACCAGGATTATATGTTGACATTCGACATGTATTATGTCGACATGCGACATATGAGCAGGGATAAGATGGATTTGTTGCAAGGGACTCTGGACATGCTGATTCTTCGATTGCTATCAACCAAGAAGCGTCATGGCTACGACATTGCGAAGCGGATACAAACGGTCTCCAACAATCTTTTTAAGATTGGTCAGGGCTCGCTTTATCCCGCTCTGCATCGCTTGGAAAAGAAGGGATACATCGAGTCGAACTGGGATCTTACCCAGACAGGAAGAAGAGCGAAGTTCTACGAACTCACCGATACGGGGCGTAGTCGCATAAAGGAGGAGAGGGCTTACTGGCGCGATTTTTCGCAGGCCATCAACGCCATTTTGCAGAAGGGCTAATTTTCCGTTTAAGTTTTATTGGGGATATGGGGATGATGAAGCGAATAGAAAACTGGATACGGTTTAGGATGCGTTCTTCGATCAATCGCAGTCAACGCGAAACGGATCTCAAGGACGAGTTCGAAGCCCACCTGGCTATGATTATCGAGGATCGCATGGCCGAAGGCATGACGCGTGGGCAAGCGCGGCGAGAAGCTTTGAAGGAATTCGGCAATGTCGATCTGGCTAAGGAGACCTGTCGGGATGTCTGGGGGTTCACCTTATTCCAGATGATGGGACGGTCGTTCAAAGGCGGCCTCAGGCAGATATTCAAGTTTCCTATGCATAGCGCGTTTATTCTGCTTATTCTCGTATTCACCATAGGCTTTAACGCGTCGATTTATAGTGGGGTATTGGACTATCTGATTAGGCCCTTCAACTACCCGGATCCGGATCGTGTGGTAGTCGTTGGCAAGCAATGGAAATCGTCTGGTAGTGGAGTCAGTACGATTTCCAGTATCGATTTTCTCGATATTGAAGAGCAGCAGAAATCGTTTGAGGCAATCGGCTTCGTGGATGGTGCCGCGGCGGATGTTCGAGTTTTAGGCAATCCTCGATTTCGAAGTTTCTCCTACATCACGCCTGGCATTTGGGAGGTGACCGCGATCAATCCGATGATGGGTCGAGTCTTTACGGAGACCGATATCGCCGAGCAAAACAAGGTAGTCGTCATTTCCCATGCCTTGTGGAAAGGCGAATTCACTCCCGGGAGTAGGGTCGTCGGTCAAATGCTTCATATAAACGGGGAGCCCCATGAGATCATAGGCGTCATGCCAAAGGAATTCAGTGTATTGTTAAATACGGATACGTTTTGGCTTCCCAAGGTTTTCAGCGAGTATGAACGCTCCGAAAAAAGCCGAGGCAGAAATAGCAACCACATTTTGGCTCGTCTTGCGGGGGGCGTATCCCTTTCTCAAGCGCGGCAGGAACTGGCTGCGCTGTACGAACGGTTTTTGGAGCTCCATCCGAAAAAGCGAGACTGGTCGAAGCGAGCTGGCGAATCATACGGCGTCTCTCTTTCCAAGGACTTCCTTTCGAATAACAATCCGGCTCTTGTACCCTTGTTCCTTGGGCTCCAGGCTGCTGGGATTCTACTGCTCCTCGTCGGATGTATGAATATGTCGAGTCTGATGCTCGCTAAGGGGGTGTCCAGACTCCCCGAGTTGAGCCTTAGACGGTCTCTTGGAGCGAGTAGGATGCGAATCTTTTCTCAACTTGTATCCGAAAATCTGATTCTGTTTATTATTGGAGCTTTGGGAAGCCTTGTTATGACCCACTGGCTTAATGTGATTCTGGATTCCGACTGGATGGGCCCAAAACCGCCTGTAGGAAACTCCAAAGGACTCAATTACGAAGTGGTCCTTGCCGGTCTGGGAGCGGCTTTTATCGCCATGGTCTTCTCCTCCACGCTTCCAGCGTTTCTCATTTCCAGAAAATCTCTTTATCAGGCCATGGGAAGCGCTCGCAGCATTGGTACGCAAAGCGTATCCAAGAATAGATTGCAAAATCTTCTCGTTACGGGGCAGATTGCATTGACCTGTCTCTTGGTGCTAATGAGCGGTCTTTTCTACTACAACATTTCAAAGACGACGAGTCGCGATTTCGGCATCGAGATTGAAAACAGATTAGGCATCCAGCTCACCCTTCCACAGTACCGCTATGGGGGAACGCAAAAGTCTTACGACTATCAAGAGAATCTAGTAGAAAACCTCCTCCAATTGCCGAACGTATTGAATGCAGCTATATCCACTATAAGGATACCACTGCAAATCGACGGCATTAGCAACACGAGTTTCAAAATAAAAGGCTACAGCCTCAATGCGGACAAAGAGTACATCCGCACCAATTGGTATCGGATCCAGCATAGTTTTTTCGATACCATGGGTGTTTCCCTGCTGCGTGGCCGCCTCTTTAATGAAACCGATACCAAGGACTCCGCCTCAGTGGCGATCGTAAGCAAGAGTGCCATGGAGTATTTTAGCGAATTCGATATAATCGGCTCCACGCTACAGTTAGAAGGAAAGGAATATCAGGTTGTTGGCGTTGTCGAGGACACGCGTGACTACAGCTTTATGGCTAACGAGCCCGAGCACACCATTTTCTTCCCCCATCGCCAGAGTCCGGGCAATGGTTATCGGTCGAACATTCTGGTGCACTATCGGGGCCCTGAAAAGGTCCTGACCAGCGAGATCGTCAAGACGATTGGAAAGATCGATCCAGAACTCGAATACAAAATCATTCCGATGTGGAAGTCCCTAAATGACGCCTTGGTCATGCAGCGCGTGCCCATGATCTACGCCAGCATTGTTGCCGTTGTTTCGCTGCTTCTGGCTAGTTTTGGTCTGTATGGGTTGATTTCCTACACCACTGAACAGCGGAAGCAGGAGTTCGGCATTCGGAAAGCGATAGGCGCTTCGAACGCGAACATCTTGTCGAGAGTCGTGAAGTGGGGAATGCCTAAAATCGTCTTAGGATTGATTGCCGGTGCAGTGCTCTGCGCTTTCGGGGCCATTTCAATGCAGACTTTGCTAGCCGAGACCAGTCCCTATCAGCCACAAGTCTACATCGCGGTGCTCTTTATGCTTTCGGCCATTTGTTCGGCCGCGATATTCGTTCCCGCCATCAGAGCGAGTAATGCCAATCCTATTGACGCGATCAGGTGCGACTAGATCCGAAGTTTACTTGCTGGAATCCATGGATGGCTACATAGCCATTAGAGGGATATCAATCTCCCTTTCTCTCCCTTAACGTTTTCGTTAAACGAAGGGTGTAAATGGCGCCATTTTACGTTTGGCGCTTCATTTGCTCCTTCCAGGGAGCGCCCTCTGGCGCTCAAAATAAACCAATTGCGTCATGAGAATCGAAATTCCTAGGGAGTGCGAACGAATCGGATCGCTGCAGATCTATGGTCTGCAGAAAGTCTATGAACTGGACGGTGGGGAGGGCCCTCACGAGCACGATTCCGTTATCGAGCGGATTCCTTCCGAAGTGCTTTATGATCGGATGCGGGAGATGGCCATCGTCGTCCCGGTCAAAAACGAGCGACTCAAGCTGATCGAAGGCGTGCTGGTCGGCATTCCGAGTCCTTGCCAGGTCATCGTGGTTTCCAACAGTCCACGCGGACCAGTCGACCGCTTTAATCTCGAGAAAGAGGCCTTGGAAAACTACGCCAAGTTTACCGGAAAGAAAATCCTCGTCGTTCATCAAAAGGACCCCGGCTTGGCCAAGGCCTTCGTCGAGGCAGGGTACTCGGAGCTGCTTGACGAAACGGGGATCGTTCGATCCGGAAAGGCCGAGGGGATGATCGTCGGCACTCTTTTAGCCAAGTGGCTGGGCAAAAAGTATTTGGGATTTGTCGACAGTGATAACTATTTTCCAGGGGCCGTTTTGGAGTACGTTCATGAATACGCGGCCGGTTTCGCCATGAACAATACCTCCAACACTTTCGTCCGCATCTCCTGGCACTCGAAGCCCAAGATCATGGAGAGCAGTATCTTCTTTGCCAAGTGGGGTCGCAGTTCCGTGAATTCCAACATGATGCTCAATCGCCTGTTGACTCATTTCAGTGGTTTCGAAACCGAGATCGTCAAGACTGGCAATGCCGGGGAGCATGCCTTGACTGTCGACTTGGCATTGAAACTTGAATACGCCGCTGGCTACGCGGTTGAAACCCACCACTTTGTCAATCTCCTGGAAAAATACGGTGGTCTTCTGGCCTCCGAAGACGATGAGGAGGTCAGCGAGAAGGTGACCATTTGTCAGATCGAGTCGCGCAATCCTCACATGCACGAGTCCAAGGGCGAAGATCATGTGGAAGACATGATCGATGCGTCACTATCGGTTATCTATCACTCCGATTTATGCCCTGAGCTTTTGCGTAGGGAGATTATGGAAAACGTACGATCTCGCCGAGGAGACGAATCTCCCAAGGAAATCGCTCCGGTGAAAATGTACCCATCGCTTTCCAAAATCGATATGGATACTTTCTTGAGCTGCTGCGACGAAGCCCTTAATTTCAATCTGGCCTCCGTCCGAACCTGAGGCGAACTTGAGAAGGTTTTTCAAGTAAAGTATTCCTAGTTTTTGTCATGAGCTCGCCCCTAAGCTCGTCGCCAGGATTCCGTTACGTCATCTTTACCGATCTCGACGGAACCTTGATCGACTTCGAGACCTACTCCCCAGAGCTGGCCACACCGCTTGCCAAACAAATCATCGACGATGGTCTACCGCTGGTTTTCTGTTCCTCCAAAACCTTGGCCGAGCAAAAGGCCCTCATGGAGACCATGGAAATCGTCACTCCTTGTATCGTGGAGAACGGAAGCGGCATTTACCTGCCGGAAGGAGTTTCACTTTTCGAGGGTCGTCCGGCCGTGAGCGCTTCCGATGGAGATCGCCTCATCTCCTTAGGCGTATCGGCAGTTGAAATACAAGACCATATTCAAAACATTTCCCGCGACCTGAAAATCGATTTGAAGCAGTATTCGACATTGAGCGACCCTGAAATAGTCGAGATCACCGGCTTGAGTTCTATGGCCGCTGCCAATGCCCGAAAACGGGATTTTAGTGAGACCCTGACCGCCTCGCTTTCCGATGAACAATGGGAAGCGGTGAAGACCGCCTTCGATGCGGTAGACCTGCAATGCCTCTGTGGCGGGCGCTTTTATACCGTTACCTCCAAGAACTGCAACAAAGGCAAAGCGCTGCTTGAAGTGGTCGAAGCCTATCGCTCTCAAATCGTCGGCCAGTGGCGATCCGTAGCCATCGGAGATAGCCCCAATGATGTCGACATGCTGAAAGCCGCTGACCGCCGCTACCTAGTCCAACAACCAGACGGCAATTGGCACAACGTAGACTTGCCCAACCTCAACCGCGTCCCCGCCATCGGCCCCCGAGGCTGGATCCTGGCCGTAGAAGAAATTTTGGATACTTAGTCAACTGTCACTTTTGTTGGAGGGGAATCTAGCTGTCCGTAATCAGCCGCAGGCTGAGCACTGGATTCTGCCTACTGCGAACTGACCACGGCCAACACGTAACGATCTCCTCCAATCATTATCTTGATCTCGAATAGTGAATCTCTCATTTTGCCGGGCCTATGATTAAGCCGGAGACCAAGACGCTACACGAAGAGATCGAGAAGAGAGCTGGGTACTTGTGGAGGTATCTTTGACGTCGATGGCAAGCGTTCGGAAATAGATTCCCTCGAGGAAAAAATGGCGGCGGAGGGTTTTTGGGACGATCAGAAGTCGGCTCAAACCGTGATCTCCTCGGCCAACCAACTCAAACAAGTCGTCAATGGCATGGATGCCTTTAAGGCCAAGCTCGACGATGCCAAAGCCATGGAAGAGCTTTTGGAAGAAGAGGGTGTGGATGAAAATTCGGAGGAAGCCAACGACCTTCAGTCATCAGCTGAAGCCTTGAAGAGCGAGCTGGATGATC
This sequence comes from Opitutaceae bacterium, assembly GCA_028284385.1. Taxonomy (GTDB): domain Bacteria; phylum Verrucomicrobiota; class Verrucomicrobiia; order Opitutales; family Opitutaceae; genus JANQRT01. The sequence goes on from JANQRT010000059.1 coordinate 89,528, forward strand.
TGGAAATTCAGTGCTATCTCAATAAACCGCATGACGGTTGCAATGCCTTGCTGAGCGTGAATGCGGGGGCCGGAGGAACCGAATCTTGCGACTGGGCCGACATGCTCTTTCGCATGTACACCCGCTGGGCCGAACGACGTGGTTTCAAAACCGAGATCGTGGACATTCTTCCCGGCGAAGAGGCGGGCTTGTCCAAGGTAACGCTTCGCATCGAGGGCCAGAATGCTTTTGGTTACGCCAATGCCGAACGTGGGGTGCATCGGCTGGTGCGTATCAGTCCTTTCGATTCAAACAAGCGACGTCACACCTCCTTCTGCGCCGTGGATGTCGTAGCGGAAATCGAAGACGACATCGACTTGGAAATCGAAGACAAGGACCTGCGCGAGGACACCTATCGAGCTAGCGGAAAGGGTGGCCAGCATGTTAACAAGACCGACTCGGCGGTGCGGTTGACCCACATCCCTACCGGCATTGTGGCGGCCTGCCAATCGGAGCGTTCCCAGCACAAGAATCGAGCCAACGCCATGAAAATGCTCAAGGCTCGATTGTATGAAAAACTTGAGGACGAGAAGCGTTCGGAGATGGAAAAGGTCTACGGCGAGAAGGGCGAAATCGGCTGGGGCAACCAGATTCGCAGCTACGTCTTCCAACCTTACCAAATGGTCAAGGATCTACGGACGGGCGTCGAAACCGGGAACATCCAGGCAGTTATGGATGGCGACATTGATCGCTTCGTAAATGCCTGGCTCAGAGCTGGCTCTCCCCGCCATCGCAACAAGGAGATTCAGATTGATGAGTAGGTTTTTAGGTATTGGGTATTCGTTTTGGGGTTTTAGGTTTCAGGTCGATTCCCAGGACCCAACACCCAATACCTAGTACCCATCACCCATGGAACTTGCGACGCTACAGGAGGCCTTTTCGAGGCAGGAGCTTTTCGAGGGAAAGTCTTGGAAGATTTCCCCGGAAGCCTGGCCTTTGTCTCCGTCTCAGGTGGATCACCTCAAGCAGATTGGGCAGGCCAGTCTGGAGTTCTACAAGGCTTTAGAGACGCTCTACACGCGTTCCGCCACTGGCAAAAAGATTCTGAGAAACAGAGAGCTCTACGCGCCCTGGATAGCCGACTACATGGATCGTGGCAAGCCCAAGGGATTGCCGGAACTGAGCCTGGGCAAGCGTTGCAAGGGAAAGCTTCCTAGCGTGATCCGTCCCGATCTTTTGATGACAGATGACGGCTTCGCTTTGACTGAACTCGATTCCGTTCCAGGCGGGATTGGTTTGACTGCGTATTTGAATCAGCTATACGAAGGCAGTTCGGATTTTCCGATTCTGGGAGGCGACACTTTCATGGAAGAGCAGTTCTATGAAAAGCTTGCCAGCCAGGCTCCTGAAAAGAATCTGCCGGTAGTCGCTCTGGTGGTCAGCGAGGAAGCCGCGACTTACAAACCGGAAATGGATTGGCTGGCCGAGCGTCTGCAACTACGAGGCCATCGCGTGTATTCGCTCTGGACAGACGAAGTGTTTCCTCTGGGTGGCGCGATTTATTTCGATATCGATGGCAATCCCGAGAAAATCGATGTGGTCTATCGATTCTACGAGCTCTTCGACCTAGCCAATATCAAGACTTCCGATTTCATCACTGAAGCCTGGGAGAATGGCGAGATCGCGTTGACGCCTCCAATGCGTCCCTTCTTCGAAGAAAAGCTCGGCCTGGCTCTGTTCCATCACCATTTGCTACCGGAATTCTGGAAGGAGAACCTGTCCAAGAACTCGCTACGCGTCCTGAAGAAACTGATACCTCAGTCTTGGATCGTCGACCCGACTCCCTTGCCCCCAGGAGCGATTCTTGATGGGCCTTTGACCAACGGTAAGCCCTTGCATAGCTGGCTGGACTTGGCCGATGCCACGCAAAAAGAGCGCAATCTGGTATTGAAAATTTCAGGATTTCACGAGACTTCCTGGGGATCTCGAAGCGTGGTGATTGGCAATGATGTGCCACGTGAGGATTGGCGCGGGAGCCTGGAATCCGCGTGCTCCATGGCTGAAACGCATCCCCATGTGATTCAGGAATTCAAAAAATCGATACGCGTCAAGCATCCGCTTTTTAACGATTCAGGTGAGGTCTTTGAGGCCTCAGGGCGTTTGCGCTTGAATCCCTATTTTCTGACCGATGGAGAATCGGTAGAGTTGACCGGCGTTTTGGCCACCTTTTGCCCTCCCGACAAGAAGATCATCCATGGCATGGAAGACGCCGCTTTAATCCCCTGTTGCGCGCGACAAGCAGACTAGAGTCTCCCAGATCCCACTTATCCACAAAATTGCTCACAGGTTATTTTTCCACTTATTCACAACGGCATTTTTGAGATTGTCACCTTTCCGCGCCACTCTTCATTCTCCCGCCTTTTCATGTACCTGAGCTCGCTAAAACTTAATGGATTTAAAAGTTTCGCCGAGGCCACGCATCTGAGATACGAGCCTGGCGTTACGGCTATCGTGGGGCCCAACGGCTGCGGCAAAAGCAACATTGCGGACGCGGTTCGCTGGGTCTTGGGCGAACAGAGCGCCAAGGCCTTGCGTGGCGGCAAGATGCAGGACGTCATCTTCGAAGGGACTGACAAGCGCAAGCCGGTCAACCTTTGCGAGGTATCGATCGTTTTGACGGATTGCGAGAAGGAACTAGGCAGCGAGTTCAACGAGATCGAAATTTCGCGTCGAGCTCACCGCGAGGGTGGCAGCAATTACTATATCAATGGCAAGGCGTGTAGACTGAAGGATATCCAGCGTCTTTTTATGGATACGGGCATCGGTCGAACGTCGTATTCCATTATGGCCCAGGGGCAAATCGACCAGATTCTCTCCTCCAAGCCAGAGGAGCGCCGGTCGGTTTTCGAAGAGGCTGCAGGCATTTCCAAATACAAGAGCCAGCGTCGCGAAGCGATGAACAAGCTGGCTTTGGTAGAGAACAATCTCAGCCGGGTGACAGACGTAGTGGCGGAAATCAGTCGGCAGATTGGCAGTTTGAAGCGGCAGGCGTCCAAGGCGGTTCGCTATAAGAAACTGAGCCATCGGCTAAGGCATCTCGATGTTGGCAATAGCGCTCGGGATTTTGGAGAGCTACGTTCCTCGCTTTCGGACGTCGATAAGAACGCCAGCTCTTTGGAGAAAGAGGTGGCTGAAATGCAGGAGGACATCGAGGGCAAGGATTCGCGTCTGACGGTCTATAAGGAGGAGCGGCAAGTGCTCATGCAGCAAGTGCAGGATGCTCAGCAATCCGTTTTCGATCTGCGCAGCGCCAAAGAGCAAGCCGCTAATCAAGTCCACATGGCTCAGATCAAGACCAGCTCGCTGGAAGAGCGTATCGAGCAGGCCAAAGAGGAGATCGCTTCCTACGAAAAGCAGATTGGCGAGATCGCCGCGCGACTGGATGCCAGTTCGCAGGACAAGCAGCTACACATGGACATCCTAGGAAATTCCGACGAGATTTTCCACGAGAGAAATCGAGAGCTGGCCGATATCGAGGCCAAGCTGGAATCAACCGAACGCGAAATCCAACAACTTAAGACACAAGCTCAGCAGGCGGAGGAAAGCGCTCATCTTTCTCGAGACGAGCTCTCATCGCTGGAGGTAGAGACGCGCACCAGCGAAGACAGACTGCAACGCCTGCAGCAAGAAGAGGCAGAGCAGGCAGCGTTTCAAAGCGAAGCGGAAGCCGCTCTTAAAGGCTTTCAAGAGAAGGTGGAATCGACTGAAGGTCGCCTCAAACAGCTAGAAGAAACGCTCGAAACGAATCGGGACCAAGTCCTTGAGTCGCGCGACGCCTTTCGAGCAAAGCAAGTTAGTATCCAAGATCTGGATCGCGTTGTAGCTCAAAAGTCGGCTCGCCTGAAGTTGCTTCAACAGCTTCAGGAAAAACTGGAGGGCTATGGTGAAGGGGCCAAGGCGGTTTTGAAGGGCCAGATGAAAGGTTTCCTCGAAGGGAAATCCTTTCAGCCCATGGCAGCTAATTTGTCAGTGAAATCCGGTTACGAAGCGGCTATTGAAGCGCTTCTCGGCTCGTCAGTCGAGGCGGTTGCGGTTGGCAGCGCGGATGTTGTCATTGAAATTTTCAGACAACTTGAGGAACGTCAAGTTGGGCGTATCTGCGTTAAGTTGCCCTCGGGCATGGAACAACGGAACGGCGAACTTGAGCTGCCGGAATGGCTCCAGCCCGCTCTCGAGTTTGTAGACAATTCAGGTGACGACGACCAGGCTTTAGTATCCACATTATCCGCTTCCTACGTGGTTGATGATATTGGGGTCTTCCTCAAATGGTGGGAAGGCAATCAGAATTTTTCGTTTTTGCAGGTCGCTTCAAAAAAGGGAGAGTCCGTCAATTGTTCGGGTGTCGCGACGGGTGGCTATCAAAGGTCCAAAAACACGAGTATTCTACAACGAGAGACTGAACTCCGGCAGATCGCTGCTGAATTGAAGGACGATCAGAAAGCTCTGGAAGCTGCGAAGTCCGAAGCGGAAGGGATTAACGAAAAACTCCAAGAGGCCGAAGAGGCTGTCGAAAAATCGCGTCAAGAGATTCATACTGCCAGTCAGGAGCTAACGGTCCTGCAGGCCGAGTCTCGCAATGCCGAGAAATCGGTGACCGATAGCAAGGCGAGAGCTGAACGAATTTCTCGAGAGAAAGAACTACTCGACGAATCGAAATCGCGAGCAGGCGAGAAACTGGAGGCCGCGAAAGGGAAGTTGGATGAGCAGCAGAATCAGTTGATAGAAGCTCGGAGCCTCATCGATGAGAAGGAAAAGGGGATGGGCGACATACGAGCGGATCGCGACGAGAAGCGAGAATCTTTATCGCAGGCTAGATTCGACCTGCAAGAGAAGAAGCAGAAGCTTGATATGCTTAACCAAGGACTGGTCGAGCTGGAGCAGCGGCGCTCCGAGCTGAACCGTCTCACCGAATCTAAAACGCGCGACATCGATGAGTGGGGCATTCAAATAAAGGAACTGTCAGACGCGGTCGTTCAGTCCAAAGACCGTAGCCAAGAACTTGATACGGAATTGGAGGATGCCAAGACTCATGTCGAGAAATCTCGTCAGTCTCTCATTGGAGCCGAGGAGAAGATCGGCATTCTGGAGAAGGAGCAGGCTTTCGTGCGAGAGAAGCTTGATTCTTTGCGTTCCAGTTTGAGCAACCAACAAGTGCAAATAGCCGAGAAGCGTTCTAGGCTGGAGTTTATCCAGGAGGAGATGCAACGCGAATACGGCGTTGATTTGCGACTTGTTGACTGGAAATACGAGATCTGGAAGGCTGATCAGCCCGTCGAGAATTTACCCAATTTGGACCTCGATGCGGCGGCTGCGGCATCAAAAGACGACGACGATTCGGTGTCGTCAGATGAAGTGGAAGAACACCCCGTTGGCGATGAGGCAACCGATTCGGAGGCTGAGGAATTGGAGCCTACCGATGCCTCGAAACCGCAACAGCCTACTGAGGAAGAGTTGGCCGCGTTGGACGAGACCGACTGGACGAAAGTTCAGACTGAAGTGAAGACTTTGCGTAAGCGTATCCAGAATCTCGGGGCAGTCAATCTCGTGGCCATAGAGGAATATGGAGAACTCAAGGAGCGTCATGAGTTTCTGAAGACGCAGTACGACGATCTGATTTCTTCTCGCGATAAGCTGGTGGCCGCGATCGAGGAGATCAACACCAAGTCGCGGGAGCAGTTTGCCGCTACTTTCGAGCAGATCCGAGAGAATTTCAAAAGCACGTTCCAAACGCTTTTCAGTGGAGGGAAGGCGGATCTCCAGCTTATCGAATCAGAAGATATTCTAGAGAGCGGCATCGAGATTGTGGCTCAGCCTCCCGGTACTCGGTTGAAGAGTGTCTCCCTTCTTTCCGGGGGTCAAAGAACCATGACCGCAGTTGCCCTGCTGTTTGCCATCTACCTCGTCAAGCCCAGTCCTTTTTGCGTTCTCGACGAGCTTGACGCTCCGCTGGACGAGTCGAACATCGGTCGCTTCACAACGCTCCTCAAGCAGTTCACCAAGCACTCGCAATTCATCATCATCACGCACAACAAACGTACCATTGCCGCCGCCGAGGCGATCTATGGAGTGACGATGGAGGAGAAGGGCGTTTCGAAAGTGGTTTCCATGAAGTTCAACTCCACTCACGAGGATTCCGATCTGGTGACCTTGGAGCTGGAAGCGGCGAGCGCATAGGGAATTCTGCTGTCGAGCGCGGATAACAATAACCGCTTGAAGCCCCGCTGCCCTCTGTCAGGGTGGATGTATGTTACCCTGGTTTAAGAGGCTCTTTTCGAGAGTCGACACGAGCCCGCAGTCGATTGGCGTAATGGGCGAAAGAGAGGCGACCGTTTTCCTGAAGTCCAAAGGGTATTCAATTTTGGCTCGCAACTGGAGAAGCGGCAAAGACGAGATCGATCTGATTTGCGACGACGAGGGCGTTCTGGTTTTCGTCGAAACGCGTACGCGCAAGAAGGGAGCATTAGTTGGTGGATACGACTCTATCGATAAGCGAAAGCGGGACGCTCTTCGACGTGTCTGCCGCGCCTACCTTGGGAAGCTTCGCCCTAAGCCTAGAACCTACCGATTTGATGTGGTTGAGGTGGAGCATGATGCTGGAACAGCGATCGCAACACGACACTTCGAAAATGCCCCTCTCTTCAGTAAAGCTATGGGGAGAGGGAGGTAGAGGTGGTCAGTATCCAGTCAGCAGTTATTAGTAGCCAAATCAAAACTCCTGCTAGCTGCCCACTTACTACTGCCGACTATTAACTTCCTTCTTCTCTTTACAATTTTCAGAGTCAGAGCAAAGTTCACCAACGCATCCATTTCACGACCGATCCACATGGCTCAAGATAATCGACATCCATTCCTGCAAGGTCTCAGCAAGCATCGAGGAGCTCCTCCGACGGTCATCACTATCTTCGGCGCTTCGGGCGATCTTTGCAAACGCAAGCTGGTCCCTGCCATCTACAACCTCGCGGTAGACAATCTGCTGCCGGCTGACTTCTATCTGATTGGCTATGGACGCAAACCGATGCCGGATGCGACTTTTCGCGAGCTGGCTAGCGAATCGATCAGCAAGTTTTCCCGCCGCTCTCTCAACACTGAAATCTGGGATCGCATCGAGCAGAACACCTACTATTGCAGCGGCGGATACGACGAACTCGAGGCTTTCAAGAACCTTAGCGCCAAGATCGAATCGATCGAAAAGGAGCTTGGTCGCGACGTGCAGAGCGTATTCTATATTTCAACACCGCCTTCCGTCTTTGAACCGATTATAGAAAATATTGGAGCAGCGGGACTTGCGATTCGCCATCAGGACTCGGACAAACACACCAAGGTGGTGGTGGAAAAGCCTTTCGGCAAGGATCTCGAATCCGCTCGCCATCTCAACCGGGTCATTGGCCATGTTTTCCAAGAGAGGCAAGTGTACCGAATTGACCACTACTTGGGTAAAGAGACTGTTCAGGATCTCCTAGTGCAACGCTTTGCCAACTCGATTTTCGAACCGTTATGGAATCGCCAATACGTGGAATGCGTACAGATTACGGTCGCGGAGTCTCTGGGAGTGGGTACGCGTGGTGGCTATTACGAGCAGAGTGGCGCGACGCGGGATATGATCCAGAACCATACTATGCAGCTGTTGGCATTAACGGCAATGGAGCCGCCGGTTTCTCTCGACGCGGAAGCCATTCGCGACGAGAAGGTTAAGCTGCTCAAGGCGATCAAGCCCTTGCGTTTCGGATACGAAAATAGCGACGTCATCCGAGCTCAATATACTGAGGGTCTAATCGATGGAGAGAAAGTGCCTGGCTATAAGCAGGAGGAAGGCGTTTCGCCCAGTTCGGAGACTGAGACGTTCGGAGCCTTTCGTTTGAATATCAGCAATTGGCGATGGGAGGGGGTGCCCTTCTATTTAAGGTCTGGCAAGCGTATGGCTCGACGTGTAACCGAAATCGCGATACAGTTTAAGCGGCCTCCTTCGACGCTCTTTAGCGAAAATGAAATGTTCAACCTGGAATCGAATACCTTGACTTTCCAGATTCAGCCTGACGAAGGTTCGACGGTGCTTTTGAATGCAAAGATTCCCGGTTTGCAAACAAGAACCCAGCCAGTGAAAATGCATTTCAAGTACAGCGCCACCTTTGGCTCCAATACGCCCGAAGCTTATGAGCGACTGGTGCTTGACGCGATGATTGGCGATGGAACGCTGTTCATTCGTGGTGATGAAACCGAGGCTTCATGGAGCCTCATCACGCCGTTACACGAGTTTTGGGCTAGCGAGAAGGAAAGAGGTATGGAGAACTACGTATCAGGATCGTGGGGACCTTTGGCTGCCGATAGGCTGCTTTGGGACAATGGCCACGAGTGGAGGCGTCCTTAATTGAATCTCGATTTCCGAAATTGATGATAGCGACCTGCGATACATTCAAGGCTCTGCAGGGAATCGAGACCCCTGTCAGCAAAGTGCTCGAGCAGCTTTCAGCAATGTGGGAAGCTCCACTGGATGCAGGCGCGAGCAAGCCTCCGTCCGAATATCGGGCGTCGCGCATGAATCTTATCCTGCATATCGGGCTGGACGCTTCGGTCGATGAGGCTAAAACGACGTTTCGCTCTGTCATTGATTTCTCGAGACGCTATCCTTGTCGAGTACTCGCTCTCTGCGCTCAAGAGGAAGCGGGCGACCAGGAGGGCCAGATGGCCTGCAAGATTTACTCGGAATGCTACATCGGCAAGTCGCGCAACGAGATGAGTTGCTGCGAGGCGATCATCTTGGGCTATCCCATGAGGGATCGACAGTATCTCGAAAATCAGGTCTCCATTTTCCTCGAATCCGATTTGCCTACCTATTACTGGCCGTATCGATTCGATTCGCCAAAAAGGCTGTCGGACTACCAGGTTTTTTTCAAAGAATCCCAGAGAATCGTCTTCGATAGCGCCAGAGAGTCGTTTTCGCCGGAGGAAATCGATTTGCCCGAGCCAGCGAAGCTGCATGACTTGTCCTATTCCCGGCTCCTGTCGATCCGCCAGTGCATAGGGCAGTTTCTCAGCGCCTTTCCCCCTGCCCGCATCGTGGATGGTCTCGAAGCGATAACGTTTCGGTCGGGTTCGCGATTCTCCGCAGAAGGACGCGCTTTGCTGAAGTGGCTGGAAGGCGACTTGTCATTATGCTATGAATACGCCAGCGTTTCGCCCAGCGCCTCATTCGAGCAAGATGCCGAAGATTCTGGAGAGGCGCCATCGCTCGAGTTTAGGTACACAAATGATAATGGGCTGAATTGTTCGCTGCATATCGATAGCAATTCCGCTCATATCAAAGCGAATATAGGTGGAGAGTCCCATTCGATGACCGCCGCTATTCGGCTGCTCGATAGCAAGGACGCCCTGGCGGAGGCTTTGTTTTTCGACTAGTGAATTCTTGAGGAGAGTCCTGTTCGGTCGAATAGGATCTGGCCGGTTCGAGATGCCATCGCTTCCGGTTTTGCAGGGCGAGCTTTCGCGAGAGAAGACCAACGGCAAACTATCTGTTAGGATCATTTTCTTGGCGTGAGAAACACTTTTGTTTTGAAAGTAATTGTAGGCTTAAATTATCTAATTTGATAATATATCCCATTTTTTTTATTGCTAAAGAAAATAAATGGCTCATTCCTGTAGGATATGAGTGAAGTGACTCTAGAGGAGGCAGTCATGCCGCAATTCGATTTCAGCGTCCTGAGGGAGATTCGTAAACGCTCCGAAATGACGCTTGGCGAATTGTCTGCCAGGAGTGGTGTATCCGTGGCCGTCATTTCCAAGTTGGAGCGAAATCAGACACAAGCCGAGGTGCAGACCCTCTTCAAACTGGGGCGCGTATTCGGCATGAGGGCGACCGATATTCTGACGCTGGCCGAGGCTCCCTTGGCTAACAAGAAGGAGTCTGAAGTCTACCAGTCCGACGGTTTTCTCTTTCGCGCTGTTCGCTACAGTAACGCTGACTGTCTTTTAGGCGAGGCGAAGCAAGGGTCCATGATTTCCAAACCTGAAATCCATCATGACGATCACGAGATTTGCTGGATGTTGCGTGGCCAGATGAGGCTAACCCTTCCCTCCGAGTCCCATGATTTGGAAGCAGGCCAAAGCATCCAGTTCGATGCCATTCAGGAGCATTCCTATGAAGCCCTGGAGGACTGCCAATTTCTAATTGTTCACATTCGCAAGGATAAACGATATTAAGATGCGTATAGACATTTCCATTACTGAACAGTCGCTAGCTGCCGCCTTGAAGCGTTTCTGGGAGGTTTCCGGGCAGAAAATCGATCTCATTGCTAGCGAGTACGATCCAGGCAAAGGGTCTCCGGTTTTCACGACCAACGGAAAGTATGGCAGCCGTGGATGGACTGAATGGACGGAAGGCTTCCAGTATGGAGCGATGTTTCTCCAGTTCGACGCGACTGGCGAGGATCGCTACCTGCAGCTCGGAAAAAGCGAAACGATCGCTCGCATGGCTACCCACGTCAGTCATGTGGGCGTGCACGACCATGGCTTCAACAACTTAAGCTGCTATGGCAATTGGCTTCGATTGATTGCGGAAAAACGCTTTGACGCGCCTCAAGCGGAAAGGGATTTTTGCGAATTGGCTCTCAAAGTCTCTGGAGCGACGCAGGCCTCTCGGTGGTCGGCCACTCATGAAGGGGGTGGCTATATCTACTCTTTCAATGGCCCTCATAGTCTTTTTGTGGATACGATCCGCAGTTGCCGCATTCTTATGGTGGCCCATCGGCTTGGTCATGTTCTAATGGGTGAAAACGATTCTCCAATAAATCTGCTTGGCCGCGCTATGGAGCACATTAAATCCACTGCGAAGTACAATATTTACTATGGTGAGGGCCGGGATCGCTATGACGAATGGGGCAGGACGGCTCATGAGAGTGTTTTCAACGTAAACGATGGTCGTTATCGCTGCCCCAATGCGCAGCAAGGCTTCAGTGGTTTCACGACCTGGACGCGCGGTTTGGCTTGGGCCATGGTAGGCTTTGCTGAAGAGCTCGAATTTCTGGATACGCTGGACGAATCCGAGTTCGCTACGGCTGGAGAAAAGGAAGGGATTGTCCAGATCTGTTTAAAAGGAGCTCGAGCGACTTGCGACTGGTTCATTGAGAACACGCCTTCAGATGGAGTTCCTTATTGGGATGGCGGGGCTCCCCATCTGCATCGTCTTGGCGAGTGGAGAAACCGGACCTCCGATCCATATAATGATTGGGAGCCTATCGACAGCTCGGCAGCGGCTATTGGAGCCCAGGGTCTATTGCGCCTAGGACGTTACCTAGGCTTGGATACGGATGATGGAAAACGCTACTGGCAAGCCGGTTTAACCAGTCTAAAGCATTTATTGGAAGAACCGTATTTGAGCGAGGACCCAAGCCACCAAGGTCTTTTGCTCCATTCCATTTATCATCAGCCGAATGGCTGGGATAACACTCCTGACCAGAGCAAGATACCTTGTGGCGAGTCCAGCATGTGGGGCGACTATCATATTCGTGAAGTAGCGCTTTATCTGCAGCGTATCATCAACGGGGATCCCTATTATACTTTCTTCGGCTGTCTGTCATGACTCAGGCTATTCCAGTACAAGACTTATCTAGGTTATGTATCCATACGATAACGACTAAACCTTGGTCGATTGAAGAGGCGGTTGATCGCTACGCGGAGGCCGGGGTAAAAGGAATTACCGTTTGGCGAGATGCGATTGAGGGGAGAAATGCAAGCGAGATGGGCGGCCGCATACGAAATAGTGGATTGGATGTCGTTTCTCTATGTCGTGGAGGCTTTTTCCCATCAGCTAACCAACAGAACCGCTTGAAAGCCATTGACGACAATCGACAGGCCATCGAATTAGCTCATTCGCTAGGGGCTCCGCTGATAGTTCTCGTTTGCGGAGCGGATTCTACCCAACCGCTTGGAGAGTCGCGAAAACAGATTCGCGAGGGAATTGAGACTGTCCTGCCGGAGGCGGAGGCGGCTGGCGTGAAGTTGGGAATCGAACCGCTTCATCCCATGTATGCGGATACGCGTTCTGCGGTGAATACGCTCAGGCAGGCTAATGATCTGTGTCAGGCGATTGATTCCGAGTGGGTGGGCGTTGCCTTGGACGTTTACCATCTATGGTGGGATCCTGACTTGGAGGCGGAAACTAGCCGCTGTGGAGATATGGGCAAACTGTTTGCCTTCCATGTGTGCGACTGGCGAGTGCCGACTGAAGATATGCTGCTCGATCGCGGTTTGATGGGCGAGGGTTGCATTCCCGTCAGAAAAATACGCGGCTGGGTCGAGGAATCAGGATTTTCTGGATACAATGAAGTGGAGATTTTCTCCAACCGTTTTTGGGAAATGGATCAAGCCGTTTTCCTGGATCGAATCGTCAAGGCCTATCAGGAAAACGTTTAAATAGAAGCTTAAGGAAAGAGGATCATGAAAGAACATCGCGTAGGCATTATTATGAATGGAGTGACCGGTCGTATGGGAACGAATCAGCATCTCATGAGATCGATCGTCGCCATAAGAGAACAGGGTGGGGTCAAGGTAAGTCCGACGGAGACGATTATGCCTGATCCAATCATGGTGGGTCGCAACGAGGTTAAGTTAAAGAAGCTCGCTGGAGTGTCAGGTATTGAAAAATGGACGACGAATCTCGATTCGGCTCTTTCCGACTCCAGCTACGAAGTCTATTTCGATGCCCAAAGCACCTTGCGACGTGCTGACGCTGTTAAGGCGGCAGCCACCGCGGGGAAGCACGTCTATTGCGAGAAGCCAACGGCTGTAGACACCGCGACGGCATTCGAGCTTTACCAGTTCTGTGTCGACAAAGGCGTTAAAAATGGAGTGGTGCAAGACAAGCTGTGGCTCCCCGGACTAGTGAAATTGGGTAGAGCGATTGAAAACGGATTTCTGGGCAGGATATTTTCCGTGACGGGGGATTTTGGATACTGGGTTTTCGAGGGCCACACCGTTCCGGCCCAGCGACCTTCCTGGAATTATCGTAAAGAAGATGGCGGTGGCATGATTATCGATATGCTGTGCCATTGGCGCTACGTCTTGGACAATCTCTTTGGTCCGGTTCGTAGTGTGAATTGCAGAGGCGCGACGCATATCAAGGAGCGGGTAGACGAGGAAGGGAAGCCCTACAAATGCACGGCCGATGACGCTGCCTATGCAATGTTCGAAATTGATGGACCGGATGGCGAGGTCGTCGTGAACTTCAATTCCTCCTGGTCGACTCGGGTGCGGCGCGACGATTTGCTCACGCTTCACGTTGACGGAGAGAAAGGTTCTGCGGTTGCCGGATTGAGGGACTGCGTGATTCAGCACTATAGCAACACGCCTAAGCCAGTGTGGAATCCCGATATCGATCAGCCGATTAATTTCTACGACGATTGGTCAAACGTTCCTGATCAGGAAGTTTACGACAACGCTTTCAAAGTCCAGTGGGAGCTCTTCTTGAAGCATGTCGTTTTGGATACGCCTTTCAGGTGGAGCTTGCTTGAGGGAGCCAAGGGCGTTCAACTTGCCGAACTGGGTATCCAGAGCTGGAATACTAGAAAATGGGTTGACGTTGAGGATTTGACATGACTAAGAAAAGAGTGGCTCTAGTGACTGGCGGGAGCAGGGGCATTGGATTCGGAATTGCCGATGCTCTAGCTTCGGAAGGATGGAATCTTGTTATCAATGGAATGCGCGACGAGGCATCCATTTCCGAATCCATCGACAGTCTAAAAGAACATGGAATCGAAGTCCGATACGCTCAGGGAGACATAGGAACCCAGGAAGGGAGGAGCGCCATCTTCGATACCGCTAGGGAGTTTGCGGAAGGCGCTATCAATCTCCTAGTGAATAACGCTGGCGTCGCTCCAAAACAGAGACTCGATATTCTGGATACGACTGAGGAGAGTTTCGATTTCGTTCTGGATACGAATCTCAAGGGAGGCTTCTTTCTGACTCAGATGGTGGCCAATGGCATGATCTCCGCCAAATTCGAGGATGATTCATTTTTCGCGGCTATCGTAAATGTCACTTCGATTTCCTCAACTGTAGCCAGTATCAATCGTGGCGAATATTGTATTGCCAAAGCCGGATTGTCGATGGTTACGCAGCTTTTCGCAGTCCGTCTTGGCGAGGTTGGAATTCCGGTTTATGAAGTTCGTCCTGGAGTGACCATGACGGACATGACGGCTGGTGTATCCGAAAAATATGACAAACTGATCGAAGAGGGGCTTTGCGTTCAGCCGAGATGGGGCTATCCTAAGGATATCGGCAAGGCGGTGGCCAGTCTGGCTAGAGGCGATTTCCCTTACTCCACGGGACAGGTGGTGATGGTCGACGGAGGGCTAACCTTGCCTCGTCTCTGAAGGTTTTCAGGCTCGTTTTTTGGCCGCCTTTGCCAGGCAGGGCCCACTCGATTCTCGTTCAACCAGAATGGAGGGGATGGTCACGTCGAGCAGCGCTTTCACCCCGCCGTTGATAGAATCAAGTAGAATTCGAGCCGCCTCGGCTCCCATATCTTCCGGATGAGCAGCGGCGCTTGTAATCGTAGGGTGTTCTTCCACGCACACGTTGGTCATATCGAATGCGGCTATGCTGACATCCTGACCGACTCGAAAGCCTTTTTGAAACAGACAATTGATCGCTCCTCGCGCCATAAGGCCATTCAGGCATATCCAAGCGGTGGGAAGTTTGCCTTTGGCCGATTCGATGATTTCCATGGCGCAGTCGTAGCCCTCCTTCCGATCGGCTCCTTTGGTCTTTTTCGAAAATCGATCCTCCAACTCCAAATCTCGAATACGTAGAGCGTTCCTCACTCCCAGACTTCTATCATCATATCGTCCCATTGTGGCGTTTCCGCCCAGCCAGGCGAAATTCCGGTGTCCAAGCTCGTAAAGATGCCCGACCAGCTTTTCTGCCGATTCGCTCTCGTTAGAAAGGACGGAATGGCAATGTCCTGTGGCTCTTGCCGAAATGTAGACGATTGGTCGTTCGAGTTTTTTGACGCTGTCCAGAAAAGGCGGCTGCACCTCGCCCATGATCGCTATGCCGCGAACCGATTCCGGAATAGCTCCCGGCGTTGTCAGGCTTTGCCCATCGATATCGTCTTCTGAGCCGAGAAAGATCGTCTTGATTCGCATCTCCTTCAAGTGGTCGTGCAATCCTTGATGCACGTGGCTGAAGAAATTGCTCTTGTTTGCCAGTTTGAGAGGGGATCGCAAGATGTATCCAATGTTTGTAGACGAGTTAGCATCTGTGGCCGTGTCCAATCTCATTCCTCGAGGAGAATACCCATGCTGAGTAGCGTAATCCCAGATACGCTGATAGGCCTTTTCAGACATGCCCTTTTTTCGTCCGTTTAGGGCCATGGAAATGAGAGCCTGGGAGTAGCCTAGCTCTCTGGCTATCTGGGCCTGGGATATGCGTTTTGAGGAGGAATCGGACATCTCAAGATGGTCAATTTCTGGAAGATTTACTTATAGAATCAATTATAGTTATAAATCAAGTCGGAATCCTAAACTTGTAAATATAAGTGATAAATCATTGTTTTGTAAGGTAAAAATAATTAATAACCCTTAATATGAACCTAAATTGGATGATTATTTTGCATTATCTTTAAAAATTGCGCTTGCCAAAGATTATATTTATAAGTTCTCTAAGTTCATTACCCCTCAATGTGTAATCACCCCGTAACATTACTTGATCGAATCGGCCGCTAATCGCTTTGGGCGCTTCGGCTGATTTTTCGAACTATCATCCTAGCAAACTCAAACAAAAATAAAGATGCATGCTTCACCATCGCATTCATTTCGACATTTCCTCGCCCCTCGAACGCCCTTTTCGCTAGTGGCAGGGGCGTTTGTTTTTCTGCTTTCCCAATCCGCTTCGCTGCTGGGGCAGGACGCCGTGGGAGAGAATATCGTGACATTGTCTCCTTTTGTTGTGGACGCCTCTGGGGACGAAGGCTACCGAGCTACGAATTCCACTTCGGGAACAAGCCTGAATACGCGGATAAAGGATCTGCCGATGTCGATTGAAGTCATCAATCAGGATTTTCTGGAAGACACGGGAGCAACTAATTTCGAGGAAGCGCTGGCCTATTCTTCAGGCGTTTTTCTCGACGATTTCACTTCCTCTGACGGCATAGGTCGTGACGGAACGAATACGCCCGGGGCCAACGTTTCCGACAGCGCTGACCGTTCCCCTTCTTCTCGAGGTGGTGTAGGCGGTCGTTTTGACAACGTGACGATTATTCGCGGCTTTAACGTTCCCTTCCAGAACCGAGACGGCTTTCGCTATGGAGGTCTGATCGCTCAGTATGGAACGATTCTCGGCGGGATTATCGATACTTCGAATGTCGAACGCATGGAGGTCGTACGCGGACCCAATTCTCTGCTCTATGGCATTGGCGTTTTATCAGGTATCGTGAATGTCATCCCCAAAAAACCGCTCTCCGCTCAAGCTCAGTCCGCTTCTATCGGATTTGGCAGCGATGGTTATCTGAGAGGGACTTGGGATGTGACGGGTCCTATCAGCGACGATTTTCTGGGAGGTGAACTCAACTATCGTGTTGCTGGCGCTTTCGAGGAACGAGACAGTTGGACGGATTTCAGAGGCAAGGAGCTGGAATACTTTGTCGGACAGCTTCAGTATCGTAGTGAAAAGCTGAATATTCTCCTCGAAGGCCAGTATGCGGATCAGAAGGAAAAGGGAATCGGAGCTCAGCACATTCATGACAATTTGAACGCCGCCATTGATCAAAATTTCCGTAACGAATTCGGCGAGCAGTTCAATTGGACGAAAAGCCTGGGAGGGTTACCAGAATCCTACCGTGTCACAGGACCGGATACGTATCATTTTCGTCGTGAGAACAATTTTATGGCGAACGTGGATTTCACGCCGATTGATAATCTCACGATATCCGCTGGCATGTTTCTAACCGATGCGGTGGAAGAGGAGTTCAACGTCAATATTTCGACCTTAACGAATCTTGAACGAGCCTTTGATCTCAAGGGAGTGCTGATTCAGCGTCCCAACGATCCGAATACGGAAAATCCACAAGCCATTCTAGATTGGATCGATGAAAACGTGACCATATCGCCTTTCCAAGGCGAAGTGGACCCGGATGATCGACGCAATTTGACCGATTACCGTTTCGTTCGCTACTGGTGGGATAAGGATCCGGAGACCACTTCCTCCGAACAGTACCGGTTGCGGGCGGTTTATAATTTCGAGACGAATTTCTTTGGAGAGTCGAATGCTCGCCACACGATCCTTGTGGGTCGACATGACATCAAGGATGAAGCCGACTTCACCCTTGGCAACGAACGGATCAGTTGGCAGTTCGCAAGCAAAGGCGAGCTAGCGGATGACGACCCGTTTCTAGCTAGAAATATCAACGACCACACCCCCATTCGTTATAACGGGGAACCTTTGGGACAGCCTGGCAGAGAGTATCGCAATGTCGAGGTGTGGTTTACGGGTCACTACGGCTTATATCAAGGTCAGTTCTTAGGCGATAAGCTTGGTGTCATTGCTGGAGTAAGACACGATCGTTACCATTCACGTGACCGGCTTTACGATCGGTTCGACGAAATAGCTGAGTTTGGACCTGACTATGATGGTCCCGCGTTGGAGTTGGCCCCGGCCAGTGGTGTAGTGGTAAATCCTGACAACAATACATTCGGTTTCTTCCCGCTGCCGGAGGGGGTGAGTGAATATCTCCCTAACGCTGATGAAGCGGAGACTGAAACGACCAAGACTATCGCTGTTAACTACAAACTACGTGACGATCTCACCATCTACGCTTTGCGGGCGGAAGGGCTAACGCCAAACACGGGGGCTCGCGACGGCAATTTGGAAGGCCTCCAATCCGAGAAAAGCACCAGCGAGGAAATCGGAATTAAGTTCGACCTCATGCAGGGGAAGCTATCAGGCACGCTTTCCACCTATCGTATAGAGCGGGAGAACGCCTTATGGAATTTCGAGGCCGCGCCAGCGCCAGCAAGATGGGTGGGCGGTATAACGGATCCAGTCAATGAAGCGGATTTCGATACCGGATTCGATCCGGCCCTTGTTGCCGATGGGGTTCCGCTCTCCTATGGAATGGATCGTTTCTATTTCGAAGAGGAGGGAGTAGAATTAAACAAGATACTTACTTTCGTCCGTAACGATCAGGGTGAAATCATCGGTCGAGAATTCGCCTTCCCTGACGGATTGCTAGGTATTGAAGGACAAAAATCGGATACGACTAATCCGCGAAATGTGGTGTACCTGGATTACGAAAAGCTGGATTTGCCCGCCATTGACAAAGATGGCAACGAAACGGGTCAAACCTGGCGCTACTACCTCGAACAAGCCTTTGCTGATCGCAGTCGTAGCGAAGCGGACTTTAGGGATCAGGCAGGTCCTGATAATTTCGATCCTATGTTTTACGGCCGCACGCGGGGCACGGCATTGGGCAACAATCCAAGCCTGGACAACAGTACTGGGGCTAACGTTACCTATACGGACGAAGCAACTGGTTATGATCTCCAGCTAATCTACTCGGCTACCGATAATTGGCAATTGATTTTCAACTACGCTCATACGGAACGTGAAGCGACTGGTTCTTTCAATCTAGTCGACGCCGTCGATCCCGACATGGGAGCGAATTTCGGAACTGAGTATGACGTTTGGGTGCGAACCTTTGGCCGTGAGGCCTTTGGTCTCGAAGAGTCGGATACGAATGGGGATGGAGTGATCGACACGATCACAAAAAATGGACAGCCTATTTCGTTGGGCGATGTGAGCCCGCTCGATCTGGTTGGTGGATTGCAAGGCACCAGTTTGTATACAGGATCTGAAGACGCGGCTTCGCTTTGGACGAAATACAGCTTTACAGAGGGTTTGCTCAACGGATTTGACGCCAGCTTAGGGGCTACCTACACAGGTCCTGCCGAAACATCGATTCCTATCGGAGGACCAGACCTCGCTTCGAATCTGTTTAGAACGCCTGCTACTCCTGATCGTTGGAAAGTGGATACATCTTTTAAATATCGATGGAACCACAACGAACAGCGTTATACCCTCAAGTTAAATGTATTCAATTTGCTAGACGACCAGAAGGGGCAATCCATCGTCACTTACAATGAAAACGGTACGCCGATTCGGCGCCGAACGGACGTCTATTATGCTCCACGCGGTTACCGACTTACCTTGTCGGTGAATTTCTAGAACTTTTCTCGCAACGGAATCCCCAAAGCGAAACCACAAAAGTCAAAATAAGCTATAATGAAAAAAATAATACTAACCATCAGTTCGTTCTTCGTTGTCGGTTCGCTTTATGCGGCGTGGGACAAGATCGATGATTTGGAAGGCGGTCTGTCCGATGATTGGACTATCTTCCAGGAAGCTGATAACTTCCAGACTGAGCCCAGCACGACGGTGGTCCCCGACCCCTTTGGAGCTGGTCAGGGAATGGTGCTCGCCATCAATCCAGGTGTTGCTCTAACCGATAGCTCTCTCAACATGACTGTCGAGCGGCAGCTTCCAGCGAGCCAACAGATCGTTGATCCCATCACCGAGTCTAAGTTGACTACCCTTTACTTCAAAGTAGGCCGCCCTGCTGTCAGTGGCGCTCCTGGAGAAGTCGATGTTACCTGGGGAATGGTGGCTGAAAGCGCGCGTAGCGCGGAGACAGGTCTAATGGGCTATGGAAGCTACTCGGTTCTGGGTCGTTACGAAATCGATGGCATCATGGATATTCGTGATGGCGGTAGCTACGTTGATCTCGTTGAGGCCGCTCTCGCGACCAATATCTATTATGAGGTCTGGTTCGTTATCGACCATTTCACGAACACCTTCTCCCAGTATGTGAAGGGCGGGACTGAATTTACCGAGCCCACTTTGGTTTTCACGGGAGCGACTTATCGCAACCTCACGACCGACAACCTCGAGCATCTATTGTTCATTACTTCTGCTGGAACGGTTGCCGAAGCTAAGGGTAAAGACGATCTCTACTTCGACGATTTTTATATCGATCTCGAAGGAATGAATCTCACCACGCCTTCTTCAAATGGTGGCGGTTCAACCAGTGGCGGCAAGCTTATCAACATCTCTACCCGAGCTAATGTTGGAACGGGCGACGATGTTCTCATCGGCGGATTTATCGTAGGTGGAACAGCCAACAAGACGGTCCTTATTCGAGCGGTTGGTTCGGAGCTTACGGATCAAGGCGTTTCAGCTGACGCGGTTCTCGCGGATCCTCAGATTCAATTGTTTTCCGGCGGAGCGGTGATCGCTACAAATAATGATTGGGATGCTGATGATGCCGCGGCTATTAGCGCTGCTGGAGCTCAAGTGGCTGGTTTCCAATTAGCGGCAGGCAGCTTGTCGGCAGGTATCTTAATCGAACTCGCTCCTGGAGCTTATGGCGCAATCGTAACCGGAGCCAATGGAACGACCGGTATCTGCTTGGTTGAAGTCTACGAAGTCGAATAATCTCAGTACTCGATGATCGCTAGCGCCAGACGTTGCAGCCGTCCGGCGCCAGCATGTTATAACGTTGATTACACAACAAGCGGAGCAGGCTAATAAGCTGACGCCTGCTCCGCTTTATTGTCTAAAATCATAGCTCAGTTCATGAAGTCAATCCGTCAATTTTCCCTCTCTCTCGCCAAATCCGCCCTCTGCCTCAGTTTCTTGATCCCTGCTGGCTACAGCCAAATTGAAGATCCCATTCCCGAGTCGATAGATCGAGGCAACATCGTCATTCAAATCGAGGAATTCACGCAAATCCCAGCTAGCGCTGGTAGCGCCCCGCTAGCGAGGATCAATCACCTCAAGCCTGCTGGAGATGGCAGTGGACGGGTTTTCGTCAACGACTTGAATGGCTTATTGTATTTAGTTTCTAAAGACAATGCTAGCGTCTATCTCGATTTCGGAGCGATGGTCGGCGATTTGGCCACTTCTCCCGGACTGGGTACCGGCTTCACTTCATTCGCCTTTCATCCCGATTTCGCGGCAAATGGAAAATTCTATACCGCTCACATGGCTCCATCCGGATCAGGCCCTGCCGATTTCACAGGACCTGTAGTAGAGGCTCCAATTGCCCTTCAAGGAGTTATCCTGGAATGGACGGCTACGAATTCGTCCGCCGATACTTTTGAGGGGACAAGCCGAGAAGTCTTGCGTATCGATTTAACTCATACGATTCATGGACTGCAGGAAATTTCCTTTAACCCGAATTCCCAAAATGGAGATTCGGACTACGGTATGCTTTATATTTGCGTTGGCGATGCTGGAACGACGATCCAGGGCTTTCCGGACAACGCTCATCGACTCGATTCGGTGTTGGGAACGATTCTTCGGATAGATCCAATGGGGTCGAACAGCGCTAATGGTCAGTATGGAATTCCTGGAGACAATCCTTGGGCTTCGGATGGCGATCCGAACACCTTCGGAGAAATCTGGTCTTACGGCTTTCGCAATCCACATCGCATCAGCTGGGATATTGCAGGCGACGGAAAAATGCTTTCCGGCGACATCGGAGAACGGAATATCGAGGAAGTCAATCTGATCGAGCCCGGTCTGGACTATGGATGGAATTTAAGAGAAGGAACCTTCGTTATCAATCCTGACTTCGACCAGAATCCGCAGAATGGGACTCGCGATGAGGTTTTCGCTCTGCCCGCCAATGATGAGAGCCTTGGCTTCACGTATCCTGTGGCGCAATACGATCACGACGAGGGACAGGCGATCGTCAGTGGATACGTTTATCGAGGATCCGCAGCGCCTCTGCTTGACGGCTATTTTCTCTTCGGAGATATTGTTAATGGCCGACTTTTCTCGGTGGATGCCGATTCATTGACCCAAGGGACTCAAGCTAGCATTAAGGAATTGACCCTCGAGATAGACGGATCTTCCACGACGCTGCTTAGTCTGGTTTCCGATTCTAGGGTAGACCTAAGATTTGGATACGACGAGGAGAACGAGTTATATCTAATCGAGAAACGACAAGGCAAAGTTTACAAAATAGCTGGAGCAAAACTAGCTTCGTCAGGCGGTGGGGAACCGCCAGTGGTTGGTTGGCAGAAAATAGATGATTTGGAGAATGGACTTACGAGCGCTTGGACGATCTTCCAGGAAGAAGGCAATTTCCAAGCCGAGCCCAGCGTAACGGTTGTCGACGACCCGCTTGGAGCCGGGCAAGGCAAGGTGCTGGCAGTTAATCCTGGAGTGCCGCTAACGACGAGTAGTCTCAACATGACTGTCGAGAGAACGCTTTCGGAGAGTCAGCAAATCGTCGATCCCGTTACCGAGTCGCAACTAACCACTTTCTATTTCAAGGTGGGGAGACCAACCGTAAGTGGAGCGCCTGGCGAGGTGGATGTCACTTGGGGGCTCGCTGCCGAAAGCGCTCGAAGCGGCGAAACCGGTTTGCATGCTTATGGCAGCTATTCGGTATTGGGTCGATATGAGGCAAACGGTATAATGGATATTCGCGATGGCGGTAGCTACGTCGATCTGGCAAATGCCGCGCTAAACACCAATGTTTATTATGAAGCCTGGTTTGTCGTCGATCATTTCAATAATACCTTTAGCCAATATCTGAAAGGAGGTACTGATTTTCCAGAGCAGACCATGGTGTATTCGGGAGCTGGTTACCGTAACTTGACTTTTGATAATCTGGAGACGCTATTGATTATCACCTCCGCTGGGACTATCGATGCTGTCAAGGGCAAGGACGATATCTATTTCGACGATTTCCATATCGATGTTTCAGGGCAAAATCTTACCACTCCTTTATCATTGGGCGGGGGGCATGCCGAGGGAGGTAAACTTATCAATATTTCCACTCGAGCTAAGGTCGGTACGGGCGATAACGTATTGATCGGAGGATTCATTGTTGGTGGAAACGAGAGCGTTACCGTTCTTATCCGAGCGGTAGGTTCAGAACTCCTCGATCAGGGAGTGGCTGCCGGAACTTTCCTAGCCGATCCGCAAATACAGTTGTTTTCCGGTGGGCAGGTAATCGCTACTAACGACAATTGGGACGCAGATGATGCGGCTGGCGTAATGGCTGCAGGTCAACAGGTGGCTGGATTTCAGCTCGTGGCTGGCAGCTTGTCGGCAGGACTCGTTATTGATCTTGCTCCCGGGGCCTATGGAGCGATAGTTACGGGAGCGGATGGCGGGACAGGCATCTGTCTTGTCGAGGTCTACGAAGTGGAGTAATTGAATCTAGCGGGCAATTTCACCAGGAAATGGATACAGCACCAGACAAATTCGTAACCGCATACGATTACACCGTCGTGGGATTCTATTTCGTATTCATGGTGGTGATAGGCTTCGTCTTCCGCTCCTTCGTCAACAACACCAGCGACTACTTCCGTGGCGGTGGAAAGATGAAGTGGTGGATGGCGGGTAGCTCGGCCTTCATGGTTCAGTTTAGCGCCTGGACTTTTACGGGAGCGGCTAGCAAGGCTTATAGCGATGGAACGCTGATCTTCGTAATCTTCTTCGCCAACGCCTTGGGCTTCCTGGCGAACTACCTATACTTCGCGGGCAAGTTTAGGCAGCTCAGAGTGATCACTCCGGTCCAAGCCATGCGGGAGCGATTTGGCAAAACTGCCGAACAGGTGTTCACCTGGCTTCAGCTTCCCATCGGGACGCTTTACGCCGGCATTTGGCTGAATGGCTTAGGCGTGTTCTTCTCAGCAGTATTCGGATTCGATATCGAAACGACGATCTGGGCAACCGGTCTGGTAGTGCTCGCCCTATCCGTTACGGGAGGAAGTTGGGCCGTAGTGGCCAGCGACTTCATGCAAGTGCTGGTCCTGATGCCGATCTCGATTGTCGCTGCCGCATTTTCATTGCGTGAAGTGGGCGGTATCGGGCAGCTGGTAGAACAGTTCCCCAGCGATCGTCTGTTCGGAGGGGATACGGTCTATCCTGCTCTTATTTGGATCTGGGTGATCGTGATTGTCATCAAGCAATTCGCTTCGACCAACAATATGATGGATGCCTCGCGCTACTTGTGCGCGAAGGATACGAAACATGCGCGGAAGGCGGCTCTGTTGGCCGCATCGCTCTTCGTAATCGGTCCACTCGTCTGGTTTATTCCGCCCATGACCTCGGCCATTCTGATTCCCGATATCGGGGCGATGTTTCCTCAGCTCAAGAATGGGTCCGAGGCCGCTTACGTTGCCATGTGTATCCAAGTTTTGCCTGCAGGCATGCTCGGCTTGCTGATGTCGGGGATCTTCGCCGCGACCATGTCTTCTATGGATAGCGGTTTGAATCGAAATGCGGGCATCTTCATAAAAAATTTCTATCATAGTGCACTCAGGCCGCATGCTTCCGATAAGGAGCTTCTCTTTGCCGGAAAAATCGCTTCCACCGTATTCGGAATCCTGATAATTTTGGCTGGGATAAAATTTAGCCAGCTGAAGGACATTGGACTTTTCGACCTTATGCTGCAGTTCGGAGCTCTGGTGGCGATTCCGACACAGGTTCCGCTTATCTGGGGGATCATCGTTAAGAAGACGCCTGATTGGGCTTGCTGGGTCACGATCGTTCTCGGCCTATGCGTCTCTTTTCTAGTCAAGAAATTCATCACGCCCGAATTCATTCAGACCACCTTGAACCTAGCTGAGGACTTCTCGCGCCGGGAAGCGGCCGACCTGACAACGATTCTCGGCGTTGTTATCAATCTGGCTTTTGGCTCCGCGTTTTTCCTTTCTACAACCAGATTCTACAAAGAGCCTACCGGATCTCGTTCCACGGAGATAAACGAGTTGTTCCGAAAATTGGATACGGAAGTCGTATCTGAGGAAAAGCCCAGCGCCTTGGACCAGTCTCAGGGAAAGGCTCTCGGATTGCTCTCTGCCATTTACGGAGGTTTTATTTTTCTCTTGATGGCTTTACCCAATCCCCCGAGCGGCCGTTTAGCCTTCGCGTTCTGCGGCGGATCTCTCCTGGCGATTGGCTGGGGGCTGTGGCAGGCGGCAAACAAGGAGGGAAAGCATGCTTCAAGTTAAGAGTGGCATCTTGAAATTCGCTCCCAACCGAGTTTGGCGAACGTATTTAGGTGGACGCGTTCTTGATCAGATCGAAGGCCGGGAGAATCCTCAAGATGGGCATTATCCTGAAGACTGGATTGGTTCGGTGGTTGAGGCTCGCAATCCGGGAGAACGACCGAAAAGAGAAGGACTTGCCAGAATTGATGGCGAGGACGGGATCGTATTTAGAGATCTGTTACAAAATGAGAGTCAAAGACTTTTGGGAAGCGCTGACGATTTTGAGGAAATTCTGGAGCGGTTGCCATTAGTGAAATATCTGGATAGCTCTACGCGTTTGCATTTCCAGGTCCACCCGACTAGCGAATTCGCTCGTGAGCGACTCAATGCTCCCACCGGTAAAACGGAAGCCTACGTCATTCTGAAAATACGAGAGGATATTGAAAATCCTTTCATTTACGCTGGCTTCCAGCGTCCGCCATCGCGTGCCCAGCTTAAGGACTGGATTCGGGAACAGGACATTCAGGCCATTGAGAATTGCTTTGATCCGATTCCGGTAGAAGAAGGCGATGTGTTTTTCATTCCTGGAGGCCAGCCTCATGCCCTAGGGCCTGGAATTCTCCTCTTGGAAATCATGGAGCCCTCGGATTTAGCCGTGCGATTCGAATTCGAGCGTGACGGATTCGAGATTCCCGAACAGGCGCGATTTATGGGGCGCGATCTGGAAACCGCTTTGGATGTATTCAATCTAGATCCGGTCAGTCCTGAACGCTTTAGATGCACTCCTAGACGGATTGAAGAAGAAGATTCGAATTCTGTGGATGAACTTATTGGATACGATCTTACATCGTGCTTTGCCGTACGAAGACGTTATGTGAAAGGGTCTATGGAAAATCGAATGTCTGACTCCCATTTTACAATAGTAGAAAGCGGATCGGGAAAAATTTGTACCGAGAATGGAAATACAAATCTGGCTTGTTGGGATAGATTGTTTTGTTCATCGGGAATCGAGAGGATCGCATTTGAGTCCGATGGAGGAATGACGCTTCTGGAATGCTATCCAAGGGAGAAACTGAATTGATCCATCAAAGAGAAAAAGATGAAGGAAAATATTATCTGCTTAAACGAGGTTGAGGCTGAGACCTTCCTCCCGAATGACCTGCTCGATAAGGTGAAGGAACTTCTAGGCTCGCATCGGTGTGTCAATCCGGAGGAGCTTGATGGCGAAGCCGAGTGGCAAGAGATTTTGCGGAAATGCAACCCCGAAATCCTCGTGGCTGCCTGGGCTACGCCTACGCTTCCTGCCGATCTGCCTCAACTGGCTCCAAATTTTAGATACGTTTGCTATTTGCCTGGCTCCGTACGCAACTTGATACCTCGATCTATCCTGGAGAGTGGAATTCATGTTACGAACTGGAGCGGATCGGTGAGTCGAACCGTAGCGGAATGCGCGATACTGCTCACTCTTTGCTGCATGCGCCGCGTTCGCTATTGGACGGAGGAGATGCATCTCAAAGGAGGATGGAAAACGTCGGAAACGGTAACTCAGTCCCTATTCGAGAGGCGCGTTGGCATTCATGGATTCGGTTTGATCGCTCAGGAAACGGCAAAACTGCTTCAGCCCTTTACGCCGCATATTTCCGCTTTTTCTCCAAGCGTTCCAGAGGAAATTTTCCGGAAGCTGGGGGTGAGTCGATGCGATTCGCTTGAGCGACTTTTTTCCGAAAGCGACGTGATTATCGAGTTGGCTGCTTTGACGGAGCATAACCAGAAAATCATTACAGAAGCATTACTCAGATCGCTTCCGGATGGAGCCGCTTTCGTCAACGTTGGCCGTGGAGCCGTGGTTGACGAGGAAGCTCTGGCAAGAGTGGCGGCAGAAAAGGATCTGCAGGTAGCGCTAGACGTGTATGGAGTCGAGCCTCTGCCGAAAGACTCGCCATTCCGAGGAATGCCAAACGTCATGCTTTTGCCTCACCTAGCTGGACCTACGACTGATCGTCGCCAAGACGCTGGGTCCCATGCCTTGGAAAACCTGCGTCGCTATTTGCAAGGGGAACCGCTTTTGGACGAATTGACCGTTGGAATGTATGACCGGGCATCCTGAAGCTCCGATTGATAATCTGATGTTCTTCGAAAAATGACTGTTCTTGAAAGTTTCAATTTGCATCCAACTGCGGTTGACCATCCTCCAAAGGCGTATCGTGATTGGCAGGCTCGGGCTCGGAAACTAATCGATCCTCTTCTTGATTTGATGGAGGAAGGTAGGGCCGATTTGCCGATTGAAGGGCAAGCTAGTGACCATGACGCCAATGCGGATCGTTTGGAATCCTACGCGCGACCTTTGCTGCTGTTCGCTCACTGGCGCTATTCTCTCGACGTGTATTCGGAAAGCGCTGACATAAGTCTTTCGGAAAAGATGGAGAGTTGGTTCATCAAAGGCCTATTGGCCGGAACTGATCCTGAATCGAAGCATTTTTGGGGCTATGCCGCCAATTTTCATCAGCATTCAGTAGAAATGGGACTGATGGTGATTGGCCTGGAGCTTAGTCGGAATTGGCTTTGGGATAATTTGAGTACGCCCGAGCGAGATCGGGTTCTTGCCTGGCTCGAATCGGATGTTGGCAATGGTCATCATTGGAATAACCACATGTTCTTCGGCATCTTCGTCATGGAGTTTCTCCTGAAAGAGAATAGAGGGAGATCTTCCTATCGCTCTGTTATCGATCGATGGTTTGAGGAGCTGGAGGGCATGTACCACGGTGAAGGCTGGTTTATGGACGGAATGAACCAGGCTTTCGATTTCTATAATGCCTATGCTTGGCACTTCTATAGCATCTGGTGGATGTTGCTCTATGGAGAGCACGATACGGAGAGATGCAAACGATGGGGAGCCTACACAACGGAGTTCCTTAACGAATACATACATTTCTTCGCTGCTTCAGGAGAACATCCTGCCTTTGGCCGATCTATCACTTACCGCTTTAATGCGACTGCTCCTTTCGGCTTGGCTCAGCTAGCAGGTATCAGTGATTTGGATCCAGCGCTGGCGCGAACAATCTGTGATCGAAATTTGGATTTCTTCTTAGACAAGCCGATTTTCCAAAGCCAGGGATGTTTGTCATTGGGATGGTATGACGAATTCAAAGAGATGGTGGAAACCTATAGCTGTGGAGGTTCGACCTACTGGGCTGCAAAGGCTTTCGGTCCTTTGCTTTTGAAACCCGAAGATCCTTTTTGGAAAGAAGAAACGAAACGGTTGCCTTCGGAGCAGAGCGATTTTTCGCGCGCTTATCGTATCCCCTGCCTGATTACACGTTCCACAGATGGGGATGTGGAAATCGTTAATGCTGGATCCCAGATAGCCTCGGTCAATACGCGCTTTGGCCCCTACAAATGGGGTAATCTCAGCTACCGCTCTGGGTTTGGATTCCTTATTGGCGTCGACAAGAATCATTGCCCGCTCGATTCCGGATTGACGGCTGAAAACAAGAACGACGATTTCGTATACGGTCGACATTACACGGCTCCGATTGCGATTAAAGACGATCATATGGCCTGCTTGTACAGCTTGGGTCAGAAATTCGAGCAGTTCCAGGTTTCCGTCGAAACCCACATGTGGTGGAGGGCTGGCTGGCATCTTGTGGTCCATCAGTTTATCTCCAAACAAGCTACGATGCTCCGCCATGGAGGCTATGCGTTGTCTTGCGATAAACCTGAGGCCTTGCAAGTCGATCGAACCTCTACTAGTTACGCCTTCGCTTCCAATGGGGAGCGGAATGTAGCCCTGCAATCGATTTATGGATACGAACGCTTTGGATCTTTCGACAGGCTGACGGAATCGGATGGGTCGCGGCAGCACATTCAAGCGCCATACCATTCATTGACTGTTCTTGAAAGGAAAGTCGGGAGAGAAACCGGTTTTCTGGTAAGCCTGGATTGGGCTGGTGTCGATAGGGAAGACGGATCCGCTTGGAGTACACAAAGCCTTGAAGCAGGGAGTTGGAGATTGGACCATCCTAAGCTTGGATCTTGGGAAATTCAAAACGAGATTCTTCCCGATCTAAGCTGAATTCATCCTACGAGGTTATAGGCTTAAGTTTTGAGTCCCTTGATCCAGTTCGACAGATTGACGATTACCTTTTAGGATCAGGTTTGCTTTGACAGAACTTCCATCATCGAGACTCAGAGTCGCTTGACCTGTTGAAGTGTGGTATTCGATGGCGATGGCCCTGCGAGTTTCGATGTCAATTTCTAAATCATCACCAAATTTTAGATACGATCCATTGATGAAAGCCAATCTTTGAATGAATTTAGATGCCTTTTGCGCGTAGCAAAGCAACGCGTCGGTTTCGATTTCATCGTAAGTATGGCGTTCTCCGGTTCGATTGGCTATGAGCATGATGTTCGAGTTCCTAGCCACGATTTTCGATTCCGTTGCCAGAGGCTGCTCAAGATCGAGAGATTTCGCATCCGTCGAGCCAGGATCCAGGATGTGGAGAGCGAAAGCATGCTTTCCTTGTTTCGAATCCGTGAAATACGGGAAGCTCTGGTAGTCGCCTTTGATGTAAGTCGTTTCACCGGATTTCAGTTCTCGCTCGAAATCGTGGCCAAAGAACCACTGCGAAAGTTTCGCTTCAGGACCGTATCTATCATTCGAGTACGACCAGACGCTCTCTAATCCATTGGTTTGCAGAGCAGCTCGTCCTCCGTGCATTACAATCGATATTTCAGCTGCTCCGTTCAAATTGACTTCATCGAGGATGGCGAATCTTTGGTTGTCGATAAAGCAGACGGTCCGGTTCAAAGTGCCTTTGTCTAAATAGGGAGCGGTTTTCATCTCGCTGGAAAAGAAGCTGGATGTAAGACGGAAACGCGATTCCGGAGTGTCGTTTCCGATTTCGTCAGCAGGGGCTCTGCCATCGACCATCACGACGTTGTGGGCTTCTGCCGTCTTATACCACTCGGTTCGAATCGCCTCGCCGTAGCTCCTGCGGGAGTAGCCAGCATCGCTCGACATCATCTGGTTTTCTGCCTGCAGGATGAAACTCAGTCCGTCAAAATGCTCGTGGTTATCTCCTTCCGGGACGCCGTGGAATAGTAAGTATCGATGTTTTGGGGACTTGAAGGACCAGTCGTTGCGGAAAACGGTTTGTCCTGATTCGAGGAACACGATAGGATTCAAATCCGGCGCTATGGGTTCGATGTCTGGTTCATAGCAGAGAAATTCGATGAGCTCCTTGGCGTAATCCCAGGAAGCGCCCGTATAGTTAAAACCTGTTGTCGCTTCGGAATCCTCGAATGGAGCGTAGTCCGTATTGATGAAGTTCCACTGCAAAATGGAACTCAGAGGAGCAAATGAGTGAAGACGAGTTGATGAATCTCTAAACGCCTTGGCGACCAATTGAGATGGATAAGGGCGAATGTAACTGTCTTCTTGATACGGCATCCAACCTTTTCCGTTTCGAACCAGGATCGGCCATTCGAAAGCAGGCTTGAAGTCTTTGAAACCGTTTACATCCGAAACGTTCTTGTAGTGGTAAAGAAAGGGAAGAAAGTTGATCATCGAGAAGATATAGTAGTGTGTCCCCTCGCGATAAATGCCATCCGAGCTGAAATAGTAGCGTGTGTTCTGATTAGTGGCTTCCACTGCTCGATGGAGCCATTTCCGAGCATTGGGATGATCCGATAGGCAAAGAGCTAGAGTGCCTAGGCCCCAAGCGGGCTTGGACTGGTGGTTGTGCGGATTCCGAGCCCAGGAGTACAGATTTTCGTAAATGTATTCAGCATGTTCCGACAAATGACCCCTAATGATGGCGTCCGATTCCGCAGAAAGGCTCGGTTGGATCCAATCGTAAGCCGCTGCGAAGTTCTGAGACCAAAGACTTTGATAAATCTCGTCGGCAGCAGTCCCTTTCACAATCGGATCAATGGAATACATCGGCCCCTTGTATCCCCTCAGCAAGGCCTTCTCCGCGATCTCTCGATATTGGCTTTTAAGCTCTTCGTCCATCTCTAGTTGGTAGAGCAAGGCGTTGTACATAGCGATCTGAGTAAGATCGCCGTAGTATTTGTGGATGGTTGTCTTATCGTCATCCAATGATGGAATCGCTGGAAGTTTCGATAGAATGAAACGCATCTGGATAACATCCTTCCACAGTTTTTCGGCATACGCATCCGCTCCGCGTTTGGACCTCAATGACGCTACCTCTTCCGACGAAAACCATAGGCTTGGATGCGTTTCGGCTTTCGGCAGAACAACATCCTCCGACAATGCAAATCCGGAATACGTCGTGTAAATCGATTCTTCCTTCGCGCCGCAGCCGACAACAAGAAATGCAGTTGAAACAAGAACTGAAAAATGAATGATGCTTAACTTAACTCGCATACACGCCTCCATTAATATCTAAAGTCGCTCCAGTAATAAAGCCATCGTATTCAGAAGCTAGATATACGACTGCTCGGGCGACGTCATCTGGACTTCCCGCTCTATTGATAGGGATAGTCGCTATGGTTTGGTTGGCCGATTCCTCGGATGTGTGAGTGTCGTGAAAAGAAGTTCCCAATATGAGGCCTGGAGCTACCGCGTTGACTCGAATTCCCTCTGGACCCAGCTCTGCAGCAAGCGCCCGGGTAAACGTAAGAATGGCGCCTTTGCTGGTGGCGTAGGCAAGCGATCCGGGATGGCCTCCTTTTCTACCGGCGAGAGAGGCGAGGTTGACGATGCTACTGTTTTCATTTCGAGCAAGATGAGATTGCGCGGCTTTGGTGACATTCATCATCGAGGTGAGATTGATATCCATGACCCTGCTCCAAAACTCCTGATCCATCTCGTGTAGCCAACGTCGAGATACAAGCGATCCCGCATTGTTTACGAGTATTTCGATTCCGCCCAAAGTCTCTGCAGTCTGATCGACAATCTCTTGGGCTTTTGAACTAGCGGTCAAGTCGCCTTGGAGCGTTACGCATTTGACTCCTTTTTCCTGGGCAAGCTCGGTTAGCTTCAAGGCTTTTTGATCGCTCGAAAAATAGTGGATGGCAACATGTGCCCCCGCTTCAATGAAGTGTTTGGTAATGGCTTCTCCAATACCTTGAGCTCCCGCCGTAATGAGAACCTTTTTGCCAGTCAGTTTTCCATTCATATCCATTGCCGGTTTCGAGCTGTCTGCAAGGCTGTCCAGAGATCCTCCAAGTAGGGATGCCATTTCCGTTCCCATTCGATGGTGACGTAGCCTGTGTAGTTATCGCCTTCTAGCATCTCCAGTGTTTCTTCCAGAGGAAACTCTCCGTCGCCAAGCATTGAATAAGTGTAAGGGTGATTTGGAGACGGTTTCGAAATACTGTCCTTAATGTGAACGTTTCGAGTGTTCGGGCGCAACGTTTGCCATGTCGGCTGGAGAGGCTCGCCAGCTTTCTTCCAAGTGTGATGCGTGTCCCATATCAGATCTATCTCGTCCGAAGCATTATCGAACAAGGTCTGGCAGGAAATAAGAGAGCTCAGGGCGTCGTGTGTTTCGATGGCGATGTTCGCTTTCCAGTTGTTCTTTGTCCGAATGTCTCTCCACCATTCGAGAGTCTCCAGTGCGCTTGTTAGAGATTCGTCGTCCAACTCATGTTTGACTTCGCCACCGTCGAACACGCGTAGCCATCTTACGCCAAGAGCCTCCGCCCAGGGTAGAAACTGGAGAAATTCATCCCTGGACTTCTCGTCGTTTCCGATGAGTTTTAAAGAGGTATCCAGGAAGCTGATGCCAACGTCATACTGCTCAAGTTCCTGGTTTACATTTTCGGCCGATCCGTACTTTTCCGAAAAATATTTCGGCAGATTAATTTGGTCCTCGAAGATACGCGCCTCGATATGCTGGATTCCGAATTCGGATGCCAGCTGACAGGTTTCCTTGAGGCTTAGAAGAGGGCATCCAAGCGTTGAAAACGACCACTGGAATTGAGGGAACTTGGATTGAGTCACTATCTAATTATAATTATTAGATTAATCTGTGAATTCAATAGAAAACTTCATAATCCAAGGTCTAGCTCTCTCTTTCCCATGCTGTTGCGTCTAGCCCATGGGGAGAATTTTCCAATTTCCTGATCCCCGAAAAAATCCATCCTTTTTCTATATTAAATTATTGATAGTAAATATTTTATCTATTCGCTTTTAGCCTTTCCTAAACTTAGAAGCTCTCGATCATTCTCTTCCTCCAGCGGAGTTAAGGATCAGGCCTTCCTTCAATAGCAGTATTGACTAATAAATATAAGTATGGAGGTAATGAAGGTGTGAAAGTATTCCTCATCTTTTTTGTTGTCATGGCGGTTTTCGTTGGGACTTTGCCAGGTCAGATTCTTATTGATGAGGACTTTGAGCAAGATGATCCTGATTCTCAGCCACGGGGTTTGGACTATACCTTTTCTCCCGATGACAATACGGGGCTCAATGGAGCATCGGTGATCGATGAAACGTCTCAAGTTGCATCGTCCATAGCGGGTCAAAGCCTCTACCTATACGATTTGTCTGGTGATGGTGAGCAGGGTACGCCTACGCACTTTCGCTTTTCTATCGCGGATGGCGAAAACCTGTCTAGCGTTCGGTTGGATTTCGATTTTCAACGGTCTTTCGCTTCCGGTGCCGAAGATGAAGATACAAGGATTCATGTCGCGCTGGGCAGAGTTGGCGATTCGCTCAACAATTCCGATTTTCGTCCCTTCGAATTGCGTCTGCTCAACAATGGTTCGCTTGTCCTGAATTCGATCGAAGGCTCCGTGTCGCTTGGCAGCTACGATGTCGACGCCGCTAATCGAATGACCATTCTGGCGAATTCTCACGACACGAACTTTCTCGACTACAACCTTAGTAATCTCGGTGAAGGTACTTTAAATCCAAATACGCTGCATGTTTTTATTGATGGCTTTAAGCTTGGCGAATTCGACTTTCATGTGACCCCTGATCCTGAAAACGCCCCTCAAATCAAATTCGACGAGGAAGATAACGATTTGGGTCAGCTCGCGTTCTACCAGGATTCGAAAAGGCAGGGAGGAATGGTTTTCGATAATATTCTGGTGAGCTCCCTTTCAACGGCGGTCGCTCCGCCTAATGCTCCTACCGAATTAAGTGTCACTAGTTTTGGGTCTCTGGCCGCTTCAATCGAATGGATCGATAACGCGGACAACGAATTGAATTTCATTGTGCAGAGAAGATCGAGTTCAGACGACCTTTTTGAAGTTGTCGCCACGCTTGCCGAGGACGTTACTAGCTTTACTGATGAAACCCTTCTTCCAGAAACTGAATACACGTATCGCGTCTTCGCCGACAACGGCTTTCTATCCGAGCCTTCTAACGAATTGACCTTCACGACAGAAATTCAGCTGCAGCCCCTCATTCTTGAAACGACGTTTCCTGACTTTACAGTTAGCGGTCTTGCTTTCGATCTGTCGGTTTCCGCTGTTGGTCTAGAGCCGCTTGCCTTTCAATGGTATCAAGGAGAAAGTGGCGATGTATCGAATCCTATCGAAGGCGCAATCGATGCTGCTTTAAATCTGAAGCCTGGCCCTGGCCAGGCGTCGTTCTGGGCTCGGATCTCGAATGCGGAAGGCTCGGTAGATAGCGAAACGTTTCTGATCGATCCTTACTTGTCCACGGTTCGTCGTGTTGAAGATGATGAATCCCTTGAGCAAGCGATTGCCCTTTCTCTCCCTGGCGATACCATACTCATGGCTGAGGGCATCTGGCAGGATACCGTTATCGAATTCGAGGCTACTGGTCTGAGTGATGCTCCTATCACGCTCAGAGCCGAGATTCCTGGAAAAACAATTCTGACCGGGGAGTCTCGACTTGAGATCGGAGGAGAATGGCTTGTTGTAGATGGGTTGGTTTTCACAGGGCCGTATTCAGGAAATGACGACGAAGTCATTCAGTTTAGAGCGAATGGCGTTGAAGCGACCGATTCTCGGCTCACGAATGTCTCCCTATTCGATTACGTTCCATTGAATGGAGACAGTACCGACTGGGTCTCTCTATACGGGGAGAGGAATCGAGTAGACCATTGCTATTTCACTGGTCACGACGTAAATGGTGTTACACTGGTTGTTTGGCTGGATGGCGAGCCCGACGACCATTTGATTGACCATAATCATTTCGCTAATCGGATAGATGGAAATGAGAATGGCTGGGAGACGATTCGTATTGGAACTAGCGAGACATCCATGACCTCCTCTCGAACCGTCGTGGAACGGAATCTTTTCACTCGGGTAGATGGAGAGATCGAAATCATTTCGAACAAGTCAGGAGATAATGTATATCGCTACAACACTTTCGAGGAGTGCCGCGGAACGTTGACGCTACGCCATGGCGATCGCTGCCTTGTTGAAGGCAACTATTTTCTTGGCGGCTTCCTTAGCGAAACGGGAGGCGTTCGCGTCATCGGGCGTGATCATGTAGTGATAAACAACTACTTCCAAGGTACAACAGGAAGGGATGGAGCTGCCATCACGGTTTATGCTGGCGTTCCCAACTCGGAGCTAAACGAATACTTTCAGGCGGATAATGCTCTGATAGCCTTCAATACTTTCTATGATATTTCAGGGCCGTATTTGGATATCGGAACCGGCTTTGGAACTCGTGATCGCGCCATTCTTCCGCAGAATGTGACCGTGGCGAATAACATCCTGCATGCGGGTTCTCGTTCCTCAGGAGTATTTGTCTCGGGCATCAATCCTGGAGAACAGACGTGGATAGGAAATCTCGTTTTCGGTAGGGAAATGGGGAGCAATCTGGTTTCTGGATACACGGAAATCGATCCCAAGTTGATCGTCGATAGCTTTGGTGTGGCTCGTCTTGCATTGGACAGCCCTGCTCTCGATGCGAGTCTCGGCTCTTTCAGTCAAGTGTCGATGGATATCGATGGCCAAACACGCGATAATCTCCCTGACGTAGGAGCCGATGAAGTATCCACTTTTCCGATGCGTTTCAATGGTCCTATGACTCCTTCACAGACCGGACCTTCCTATCTTGATGCCAATCGTCAATTTCTTGATTCGGACTCTCGCATGACGAATCAGTCCGCTCGTGGAAGAATCACTAGTGGCGATGGAATTCTCATTAGCGGATTTGTAGTGGGAGGATCGGGAACGAGCAGAATCCTGATTAGAGGCATCGGCCCTTCGCTCGAACAACAGGGCGTTTCCGGAGCGGCAAGCGATGTGATGATTTCGGTTTTCGACGCTCAGGGCAATCTCGTTGCCGAGAATGACGATTGGGGTCAGTCCGCTGATTTTCTTGCCATCTCGCAAGCGGCTAACGCCATCGGAGCCTTCGCGTTATCGCCCGACTCAAGAGATGCCGCGGTTCTTTTGGATCTTGGCCAGGGATCCTATGGCATTCTTCTCGGTGGTTCTAGTGGAGAGACTGGTATCGGACTTATAGAGATATACGATTTGGATTTCTCCCAATAAGGGAGCTTGTTTTCTTCGCCATTATCTCAGGGTGAGACAGCTGCTGTACCACAGTTCTGCTTAGGATTGCGTTTGCCCATCTAAGATCGTTGCCAAGGTAGCTCGTCAGGCTCATATCTGGTTTCGCAATTTCAATGTCCTCAGTCGTCGAATCTCGCTTGTCCCTTTTTCACCCTGTTATCCAGGAATGGTTTGCGGCTAAGTTTGGCGAGCCGACCGACATTCAGGAAAAGTCTTGGGAGCTGGTTGCGAATGGAGAGCATGCTTTAATTTCCGCTGCAACGGGAAGTGGCAAGACGCTGGCCGCGTTTTTGTGGGCAATCAACCAGCTAGCAGCCGAAGAGTGGGAGGCTGGCCAAACAAGAGTTGTCTACATCTCGCCTCTCAAGGCGCTCAATAACGACATTCGGCTAAACTTGCTCGAGCCCTTGGCGGAGTTGGAGGAGGTCTTTCGAAATAAAGGGTTGGATTGGCCTAACATTCGAGTCATGACGCGTAGCGGAGACACGGATCAAAGCGATCGTCGCAAGATGCTCCGCAAGCCTCCAGAGATACTCATCACGACGCCGGAGAGCTTGAATCTCATGCTCACTTCTGGGGATGGTCAGCGCGCTCTGCTTGGAGTGAAGTCGCTGATTTTGGATGAAATTCACTCGGTGGTTGGGAGCAAGCGTGGGGTTTATCTGATTACGGCGGTTGAGCGACTGGCTCATTTAAATGGCGAATTTCAGCGTA
The DNA here is from genome assembly GCA_028284385.1 of Opitutaceae bacterium. Classification (GTDB taxonomy): domain Bacteria; phylum Verrucomicrobiota; class Verrucomicrobiia; order Opitutales; family Opitutaceae; genus JANQRT01. Next base: position 126,748 of record JANQRT010000059.1, read on the forward strand.
TCGCGCTTTCCGCTACAGTAAGGCCGATGGAAACCGTCGCCAAGTTTATTGGAGGATTTGCTCAAGAAGACGATCGCTTTCGTCCACGCGACGTAAAGCTGGCCAGTTCGTCACAAATTAAAGAATACGCAATCGAAACGCGTTTCCCTGAAGAGGCTAAAGAGGATTTGTCCGAAGACGATTTCTGGCACCCCATCGTGTTGGAACTAAAGCGGATCGTAGCCGAAAACAATTCGACGCTCATTTTCGTAAACAGTCGGCTCCTGTGCGAGAAAATCGCCCATAAGATCAATATAGACGAACCCGCTCCTATAGCGTATTCACATCATGGATCGCTTTCGAGAGAGATTCGCTTCGCCGTCGAGCAGCGCCTTAAGAACGGAGATCTCAAAGCGATTGTGGCCACCAATTCCCTGGAGATGGGAATCGATATTGGAGCGTTGGATCGGGTAATTATGGTGCAATGCCCTGGTTTGGTGTCTTCGGCTGTCCAAAAGGTGGGTCGAGCTGGCCACCAGGTGGGAGCTGTAAGCCAGGCTACGCTTTTCCCGACGCATGGTAGAGATTTTCTAGAGGCAGCTGTATTATCGAAGGCGATACAGGATCGCGATATTGAACCTGTGCGTCCCATTGAGTGTCCTCTGGATGTCTTGGCTCAGATTATTGTGTCCATGACAGGTTCGGGTAGTTGGGATATCGATGAGCTATTTTCAGTAATAAAATGTAGTTATCCCTATCGTGATCTTCAGCGAGAGCCTTTCGATCTGGTGCTAAACATGCTCGCTGGACGCTATGCGGCGAGTCGGCTTCGGGAACTAAAGCCGCGCATCTCGATTAATCGTAGTGAGAATTCAGTGACGATTCGAAAGGGTGCTCTACTTGCCTATTATTTTTCGGGTGGCGTCATTCCAGATCGAGGCTATTTTCACCTTCGTTTGGAAGGACCGGGATCGCGTATTGGAGAATTGGATGAAGAGTTCGTCTGGGAGCGGGTGATTGGCGACGTTTTCACTTTAGGAGTGCAGACCTGGCGGATCGAGCGCATCACCTACAACGATGTCTTCGTGTCGCCCGGAGAAGGGAAGAGCCTCATGCCCCCTTTTTGGCGAGCGGAGGAGTTCAATCGGGATTTTCACTATTCCTCCCTCATTGGAAGTTTTCTGGAATGGGCCGATGATCTTGTCGAAGACAAGGACTTTGCTGAAACCCTGGAAAAGGAATACGCATTCGATCCTGTTACCTCCAATGCTTTAATGGATCATCTGCGTAGGCAAAAACTGAGTACGAGACAGTCTTTGCCTCATAGACATCATATTCTCGCCGAGCTTATCGATGCCGCCCCCAGCGGAGCGCCTGGCCAGCAACTGGTGTTGCACACTCACTGGGGAGGGAGAGTGAATCGGCCTTTCGGGCTAGCTCTCGACGCGGCATGGGAAAAAAAGTTCAAGCATCGAACCGAAGTCTACGTAAACAATGACTGCGTTGCTGTTATGATTTCGGAAGATATCTCAGTCGATGAAGTCCTACGGCTTGTTCACAGCTCGAATGTGGAGGAAATGCTTCGTCTACGACTCGAGAACTCGGGATTCTTTGGGGCTCGCTTTCGGGAAGCTTCGGGTACGGCTCTTCTAATAACTCGCCAGCGAGCAGGGCAGAGATTGCCCCTATGGCTAAGCCGCATGCGATCGAAGAAACTGCTGGATTCCGTCCGCCGTTACGAGGACTTTCCCATTATGCTCGAGGCTTGGCGGACGTGCTTGAAGGACGAGTTCGATATGGAATCCTTGAAACAGGTGCTGGCCGAATTGGAGCAAGGTTTGATTGAAATCTCGTTCGCCAAGACATCTGTCGCGAGCCCATTCGCTTCTTCCGTTGCTTGGCGTCAGATTAACGACGAGTACATGTATGACAGCGACAATCCTGCGGCTTCGGAAAACTCGAATTTGCGTGAGGATCTGATTCGTTCAATAGCTTTTGATGATGCGGTGCGGCCTGCGATATCCGAAAAGATGATACGCGAATTTGAAGCTAAGCGGCAACGTCTTGCTCCAGGCTATGCTCCTTCAGATGAACTGGAATTGAAGGAATGGTTGAGAGATAGGATCGCCATTGAGAACGAGGAGTGGGAGCTGCTTTTGGAAAGGGTAGGGACGACTGGCTCAGTCGGCCTGGATGATGAAGAAAAAGGCCGACTGAGCCAGTCGTCCTTACCAATCGTGAATAAACATGGCTTCGTCTATCTTGAGGAAGAATCCAATCGTTTTGAATCTCTATTCTCGTCTGAGCCCGAGCCCGATCTTTTTATCGAATGGATCTCCTATTTTGGTCCTGTATCCATAGGGCGGATCTCTTCTCTATTTCCTCTGGGGGATGAAAATGCGAGCAGCTTGTTCGACGCTCTAGTCGACGAGCGTCGATTAGTTGTTGGGAAAATCGTGGAAGGTTCTGACGAGTCTTACATTTGCGATTACGAGAATTTCGAGACTTTGCTGCGTATGCAGCGGGCTAGGAATCGCCCAACCTTTGACCCTCTGCCTCTTCAACAATTGGGGCCGTTTTTGGCTGAACGCCAAGGTATTATAAAGCCGGAAAAGGGAGAGGATGGCGTTTATCAAGCATTGGAGTCGCTTTCTGGATACGTTGAGCGAGCGACGCTATGGGAGGAGGAATTTCTTCCGGCTCGCGTACATCAATATCAACCTTCGTTGCTGGATAGTCGGATGGTTTCGGACCCTATCGATTGGGTTGGCAATGGAGAGCGGCGCCTGACTTTCGGTTTTAGTGATGAACTCGATTTGGTTCGCTCGTCACTATCCGAAGATCAATTTTCATCTTCGGAAAGCGTCGTTTTGAACGCAGTTACTTCCTCGCGAGGTGGACGTTTCGCTTTCCACGACCTCTTGAACGATTTGGAACTAGATGCCAGTGAGCTCGAAGAGGCTTTATGGTCGCTTGTTTGGAAAGGAATAATCAGCAATGATTCGTTTGCCGCAGTCCGGAAGGGGGCTGCCGCCGATTTTTCCATTGGCGATGCAACGAAAGCCCAAAACCGGAAAAGGGAGGCGATCGCTCCTGTCAGGGCAAGAATGGGTCGTCGCACGCGTATGCTTTCGGTTGCGAATACTATTATGTATCCAGGAAACTGGTATGCCCTGCCAGAGATTGAAAATGCAATCGATGAGATAGCGGATCTTGAAAAACAGAAAGAGAGAGTCCGCATCTTGTTCGATCGGTATGGCGTTTTATTTCGAGAGCTTCTTGCGAAAGAAACAAACGGCTTTCAATGGAAGGATGTATTCAAGGCTTTGCGGCTCATGGAATTGTCTGGCGAAGTTCTTTGCGGTTCTTTTTTCCAAGACATTTCTGGACTGCAATTTTGCTCGCAGGAAGCTTTCAGACGTTTGCGAAAAGGCTTTGAGCCTAATCCTGTCTACTGGATCAACGCTTGTGACCCTGCTTCCTTATGCGGAATTGGTCTTGATGCTCTCAAAGGAGCTTTGCCTAAACGGCTAGCGTCTACGCGAATCGTTTTTCGTGGTTGCGATTTGGTAGCAGAGGTTCATCGAAATGGAAAATCGCTTTTCTTTCATGTTCAGCCGGAAGACGAAGATATGTCGCAAATTCTTGAAGTTCTCCGAGATTTTTTTGTCCGATCCTTCAATCCGTATAGCAGTATCACCCTTGAGCTAATCAACGATGAGGATGCTCGAAATAGTCTTTATCTGGATTCGATCAGCAGTCACTTCCGGCTGCACAGCGACCACAAGCGTGTGGTGATTGAAGGGATTAGGTGACTTCGCTAGCTTGATTCGACTGGATCAAAAAATTGGATACGTCCTTGCCTAGATAGCCTGACGCTCCTTCGATAGTGGAGAACAGTTCGAGATTGTGTTGAGGCTTGACCGTATTTCTGTAAATCGTCCCCAAGGCCGTTATCATTGGCCCGGATACGAGCCCTGCCCATCGGCCGCTCGAAAGTTTCATATCGACTACGAGGTAAGCAAGCTGCTTCGTCTCTTCCGGAGTCATCGTTTGCGTTATGCCTCTCCAATCGCCAATGCCACCAAACGAGGAGTCGAACGCGGCGTCTCGACTCAGGTTTAGATACGACTCCTTAGCAAACTCCAGTGTTACCGGCCCAGCGCATCGGAAGGAAACCAATCTATCCTCAGAGAATATCTTGTAGTTGAATTCCATTGACTCTTCCTCCATAAAATACTTTTAATCGTATTCTAGTTCGAGTGTCAATTTAAGAGTCCCGCGACGCCGAACACTGCTATGAAAGCTTATCGGCTTCATGCTTGCGAATTGCGTTTTACGCACGAGCCCTCCCACTCCGTTTATTCCAAAGTCAGGGCCGCGTAGTTCTTCTTGCCACGTCTGAGCAAGATGTATTGGTCGAAATGGACGTCGCTGGTGGTCAGCTTTGCCTGTGGGTCTTGTACCCGAATGTTGTTTACGTTGACGCCTCCTCCTTGAATGTCTTTGCGGGCTTGACCTTTGGATGAAGATAGCCCTGCGGCTACCAGAGCTTCGATGACAGGAACTCCTTCGCCATCCAGCTCCGATTTCTGGATACTTGCGTTCGGAATTTCCGCAGCCACGTCTTTGAAGGCGCTTTCGGTTATTCCTTCGAGACCGCCTCCAAAAAGAATTCTGCTTGCCTTGATGGCATCTTCCGTGGCGGCTTGTCCGTGTACCAGAGACGTCATTTCCAGTGCCAAAGCATGGTGGGCTTCTCTAGCTCCTGGATTTTCCTGGTGTTTATTTTCCAGTTCGTCGATGGCTGCACTATCGAGGAAAGTGAAGTATTTCAGGTATTTGATTACATCCCTGTCGTCGACGTTTATCCAGTATTGATAAAACCGGTACACGCTCGTTTTCGATGGATCCAGCCAGACGGCGCCATCCACGCTCTTCCCAAACTTGGAGCCGTCCGAGTTCGTTATCAAGGGGAGCGTAAGGCCGTATACGGTGTTGCCCGACTTCTTGCGGGTGAGCTCGGTCCCTACGGTTATGTTACCCCATTGATCGCTTCCCCCAATCTGCAGTTCGCAGTTTTCTTCCTTGTTGAGATGGTAGAAATCGTGGCCTTGCAATAGCATGTAGGAGAATTCGGTGAAACTGATCCCCACCTCTCGATCTTCCATGCGGGCCCGCACGCTTTCCTTGGCTACCATGGAATTTACCGTGATGTGCTTCCCCACTTCGCGCAGGAAATCGAGAAACGAAATGGGCGCGGTCCACGACGCGTTGTCGACCAGTTTGGCTGCGTTGGGAAGGCTTTCGTCAAAATCAAGGAGCCTGGCCAATTGCGCTTTCACCTTCGAGATGTTGTTTTGCAACATCTCTGTAGTTAATAGCTGCCGCTCCGAAGCCCTTCCAGAAGGATCGCCGATACTGCCGGTGGCGCCGCCTGCCAAAGCGATGGGTCGATGACCGTGTATCTGAAAACGACGCAAGGCGAGAAGTGGTACCAAATTGCCGATGTGCAAGCTGTCTGCCGTAGGATCGAAACCGCTGTACAAGGCGAGGGGACCTTTTTCCAGCCGCTCAGCCAATTCGTCTTTGGCCGTGCAGTCGCTTACGAGTCCTCTCCATTGCAGATCTTCCAGGATGGTCATAAGGGGGAAGGTTCTGGAAGGAAAAGACACAGGTGTCGAGATTTCTCATTGTATCGATTTCCTGCGCGACGCTGCGCTTTCGATTTGCCTCGGATTTCGAAATCGCAATGCTTTACGTTTCCATTTCGACCTAATCCTTAACTAACTGTTATTATGGCAATCGCAACTGGCGTGAAGGCGCCTGATTTCACCCTAAAATCCAAAAACGATGAAGGTCTGGCCGACATCACTTTGAGCGACAATTTCGGAAAGACGGCCACGGTGCTTCTCTTCTTTCCACTGGCGTTTACCAGCGTTTGCGAAGAAGAGCTTTGCTCCATTCGAGACTCTCTTGCCGATTACGAAGGCCTTGATGCCCAGGTTTACGGAATCAGCGTTGACAGTCCATTTGCCCAGGAAGCCTTTGCCAAGGCTAACGGATTCAATTTCCCGCTTCTGAGCGACTTTAACAAGGACGTGAGCGCCGCCTACGATGTCCTCTTCGAAGACCTGCTAGGCTTCAAAGGCGTATCCAAGCGGTCTGCCGTTGTCGTCAGCAAAGACGGTGACGTCGTCTATAGCGAGTCTAGCGACGATCCCAAGCAGTTGCCTAATTTCGATGCCCTTAAAGCGGCCTTGGCTGGCTAACTTGCTGACGCTTTAATAGACGGTTTCCGTGACGGAAACCGTTTCACTTTATTCCAAAAGAGGAAGCTGATTTTCTTCCTTTTTACTAAAGCGGACTCGCTTTAGATGAAAAACTGGAATACTTTCATTGACCATATTTCCTATTTCAACGCTTTGATCCGCGAGTCATGCTGAAGTAGAAATCTGAGTACATAATTTCAATGAGTAATCTACCCAATCCGTTAAATTCACTGAAAACGTTCAATTCCGGTAAGGAGGGCGAGTCCTATCTTTATTCGCTGCCTTCCCTGGAGGAAAGTGGTATCGGACCCGTTTCCAAGCTTCCCGTCAGCATTCGTATCGTATTGGAATCGGTATTACGCAATTGCGATGGGTCTCGTATAACTGAAGAAGACGTTAAGACTCTGGCTAACTGGAAGGCCGCTTCTCCAGCTAAGGTGGAGATACCTTTTGTCCTTTCCCGCATTGTGTTGCAGGACTTTACCGGAGTCCCTCTATTGGTCGATTTGGCTGCCATGCGCTCGGCCGTTGATCGTCTTGGTAAAGACGCTTCCATGATCGAGCCTTTGGTTCCGGTTGATCTTGTAGTGGACCATTCAGTACAAGTGGATAAGGCGGGAACGGCGCAGGCTTTTCAGCAAAACATGGCCATCGAATTCCAACGCAACATGGAGCGCTATGAATTTCTGAAATGGGGACAGCAGGCATTCGATACTTTCCTGGTTGTCCCTCCGGGAATAGGAATCGTTCACCAGGTTAATCTGGAATACCTTGCCAAGGTGGTGCATGGCAAGGAAGTCGAAGGTGGAAGTATCTTTTATCCGGATACGCTGGTTGGAACGGATTCGCATACCACTATGATCAACGGATTGGGAGTCGTTGGCTGGGGTGTTGGCGGTATCGAAGCGGAAGCTGGAATGTTGGGTCAGCCCGTCTATTTCCTCACTCCCGAAGTGGTTGGCGTTGAGCTCAAAGGAGCTCTGAAGGAAGGGGTAACAGCTACCGACCTGACTCTTACCATAACGCAAAAGCTGAGAGAGCTCGGCGTAGTGGGCAAGTTTGTCGAGTACTTTGGCGACGGAGCTCGCAATCTCTCTTTGGCCGATCGGGCAACCATCGCCAACATGGCTCCCGAATATGGAGCGACCATGGGCTTTTTCCCGATCGACGAGAGGTCGCTTGACTACCTTCGCGAATCGGGTCGCAGCGAGGATCAAATCAAGATTATTCAGTCCTATTGTGAAGCTCAGGGAATTTTCGGCATACACGATGCAGGAGAAATTGAATACACGAAAACGCTGACCATTGATCTTGGCGAAATAGAGCCGAGTGTAGCTGGGCCCAAGAATCCAAAGGAACGTGTTTCCGTTTCGGAACTTAAGAGCGCGTTCAACGAACTATTTGATAAGCCAGTAGCGGAAGGTGGTTTCGGATTGGAAAGCTCCCAACGTGAAACGAGTATCGACCTAAATGGGTCTGGAGCCATTGGGCACGGTTCGGTGCTCATCGCAGCTATAACTTCATGCACCAATACCTCCAATCCCGGCGTGATGCTCGCGGCTGGTTTGGTAGCCAAAAAGGCTGTCGAAAAAGGTCTAGCCGTTCCGGCTTACGTCAAGACTAGTCTCGGCCCTGGATCGCGTGTGGTAACTGATTATTTGAACGAAACAGGACTCCAGCAGTATCTCGACCAAATCGGTTTCAATCTCGTAGCTTACGGCTGCACAACCTGTATTGGAAACAGCGGTCCTCTTGCCCCTGAAATCGAAGGGGCGATCAAGGAAGGCGAGCTGGTTGCGGCGTCCGTTCTTTCAGGAAATAGGAACTTCGAAGCGCGGGTTCATGGTTCCATCAAATCCAACTTCCTCATGTCGCCTCCACTTGTTGTGGCTTACGCTCTGGCAGGGCGAGTCGACATTGATATGTACAACGAACCGATCGGGCAAGGCGACGACGGTCAGGACGTTTTCCTGAAGGATATTTGGCCGAGCAACGACGAGGTTAACGAGGCTATTGGGTCAGGTTTGAAAACCGAAATGTTCGACCAGCAGTACTCCGATGTTGCCAACTCCAGCGAGGAATGGACGCAGATCCAATCCTCCACTGGCGCTATCTATCAATGGAATTCGGATTCGACCTATATTCATGAACCGCCGTTCTTTGATGGCTTTTCTATGGAGGTCGGGACAATTCAGCCAATCGAAGGCATGAGGCCTCTCGCTATTCTAGGTGATTCCGTGACCACAGATCACATTTCTCCGGCTGGAGCCTTCAAGCCTGAGACTCCAGCAGGACAATTCCTGATTTCGCGAGGCGTCGAACAGAAGGATTTCAATTCCTATGGATCCCGTCGTGGCAACGACTTAATTATGACGAGGGGTACGTTTGCTAATGTGCGCGTCAAGAACGCTATGGCCGATGGCAAGGAAGGCGGGTTCACGAAAATCATGCCGGAAGGCGAACCGGCCACCATCTTCGATGCGGCTCAGGAGTACAAGAAGCGTGGCGTTCCTTTGATCATTTTCACTGGAATCGAATACGGTACGGGAAGCTCGCGCGATTGGGCGGCCAAAGGCACTAATCTCTTAGGCGTTAAGGCGGTTGTCGCTCGAAGTTACGAGCGTATCCATCGAAGCAATCTGATTGGGATGGGCGTTTTGCCCTTGGAATTTCCTGAAGGACAGAGCGCTCAATCGTTGGGACTTGATGGGTCGGAAGTCGTGTCGCTCCCTGGCCTTAATGACGACCTGAAGCCGGCCCAAATGCTAAAGGCGGTCATCCAACGTTCCAATGGCGACGTTGAGGAAATCGATTTGAAGGTGAGAGTGGATACGCCGATCGAAGTGGAGTATATTAGGCACGGAGGTATTTTACCATTTGTCTTGAGAGATATTATAAATGCGTCAGAGTAATGAATACGCCTGAAGCATAGGTCTCGAGCCTGATACTGATTATGCCAGACGAGGCACCTGTTTTCCAAGTCGATCCCTATTCCAACCCCGTCGTCGTCAAGATTGTCGGCAGGGCTTCGTTCCAAAATGTAGTCCCGTTGAAGGAATTCCTCAAAGCTTCCTATGAAGCGGGCAAGAGTACATTCGTCTTCGACTTCCATCAGTGCACGGGCATGGACAGTACGGTATTGGGCGTTCTGGCAGGCTGCGCTCTTGAATTGAGGAGGATGGAGCCTAAAGGTTCACTTGTCTTATCTCGTTTAGGAGACCGCAATATGGAGCTGGTAAGGAATTTGGGTCTTCATCGTATTGCTACTGTGGATATGGGTAATAGCGATTTAAGTCGTAATGCTACGACTTCCCTGACTTCCGAGCAGCTCAACGAGATTGAAAATGCCAGACTATGCTTGGAGGCCCATGAAAATCTAATCGAGGCTGATGAGAGTAATCGCGAGAAGTTCCAAGACGTTATTACGTATTTGAAAAACCGAGTCGATGAGAACGGCAGCTGATGTTGATATTCCTCGTAGGCCTTATTGTTGGCGCCTTTTGCGTATTCGGCCTCTTTTATAGAGAGCGTCGGCGCAATTCCGATTTGGAAGACAAGGCTCGGCTTATCCAGCAGGAGAAGCTGATTGTCGTGGATTTCATGCACAACATGGTTGAGGCCTTAGGCGAAGGCCTCAGTCGCGAAGAACTTTATCAGCGTATCGTGCATGCGTCTATTGTAAGCACGGGGGCTCTCAGCGCTTGCGTGTTTGAGAAGACCTCTAAAAACACGATGAAAGGTGTAGCGGTTGAGGGCCTGTTTCCTCCGCATAGGCCCCTTCCGGCTGGTTCCCGCGTCAAGCTGGCTACCCGGGCGAAGTTCATCGAGCAGATTCTTAGATCCGAAGAGTTTCCTATGGGGGAGGGTGTAGTTGGTTCCGTGGCCAAGGCGGGCAAAGCCGAACTCATTGCCGATGGCGAGTCGGACGAACGAATCGTGAAGCATGACGACCCTGCGCTGGTGGTTAAGACGGCGATCTGCGCTCCCATTATGTTCCGCAATCGTTTGATTGGGGTGCTGACGGTCTGTAATTCTTCGGATGGGCTTCCTTTCACGCAAACCGATTATTCGCTCGTCCAATCGATTGCCGAACAGGCGGGAATGGCCATCCATAACAACGAGTTTCTGAGCCTCCAAATCGAAAAGAAGCAAATCGACGTTGATTTGACCCTGGCTCGAAATATCCAGCTGATGCTAGTGCCTCAGGAGTTGCCCGTAATCGAGGGAATCGATATGGACGCTCGCTACGTCTCGGCAAAAGAAGTGGGCGGCGACCTCTATGATTTGATCCAGTTGGGGCCGACCAAATTTGGCGTTGCGGTCGCTGATGTATCAGGAAAAGGAATACCTGCTTCTATCATAATGGCGATCTGCCGTACGAACTTAAGGCATTACGCTCACCGTATTCACTCGCCGGCCGAAGTCTTGAAGCGAGTTAATAAAGCCATGGCGGGCGAGATGCGGCAGGGAATGTTCATCACTGTGCTTTACGCGATCATCGATCTCGAGAAAGGTATGATCGAGTTCGCTCGGGCAGGCCATGAGCAGGCGATTCTCTGTCGTATGGATAAAGAGCGTCGGACGCCTATTACCGAATCGCTTTCGAGCGAGGGTATGCCTGTCGGCCTAGTGGATGAAGAGATTTTCGACGAGGTCATTGAGGAGAGAGCTGTTCCCTTCGAAAGGGACGATGTTTTTGTGGCCTACACCGACGGTCTCACTGAAACGCCCAATGCGGACGGCAAGGAATTTTCATCATCCCGCTTGTCGGATGTGATAAAGGTTTTGAGAAAAAGAGAGGCCTGCGATCTGAATGAAGGCGTTTTCGAAAGTCTCGAGCGTTTCACGGGAAGTAGGCGTTTTGGAGACGACTTGACGTTGGTAACGATAAAGCGGGTTTCATAACCCTCTTTTTGCCCTTTGGCCATTAGCCAGAAATCAGTTGATTCTTCTGAATGCTATCGGGATATTGCCGCTATGACGATTAGCGCCGGCCAGACAGTAAACAAGGACACCCTTCCAACCGATTCCGGTCGCTTTGGGCAGTTTGGCGGATGCTATGTGCCCGAAACCTTGATGACGGCTCTTGACGATCTCGGCCAGGAATACGAAAAGGCTAAGCAGGATCCAGATTTCCATCTAGAGCTGGAGTCCTATTTGAGAGAGTTTGCCGGGAGACCCACGGGTCTGTATTTCGCCGAGCGGCTTACTGAAGAGCTGGGTGGCGCAAAAATCTACTTCAAACGCGAGGATCTGCTCCATACGGGAGCTCACAAGATAAATAACGCCATTGGCCAAGCCTTGCTTGCCCGGCGTATGGGCAAGAAGAGGATTATTGCTGAGACCGGAGCGGGTCAACATGGCGTGGCCACGGCGACGGTTTGCGCCCGCTTTGGGCTGGAGTGCGTCGTTTATATGGGCGCTGTCGATATGGATCGACAAAGGCTTAATGTCTTCCGAATGGAGCTGTGTGGCGCCGAAGTGAGAAGCGTAAACTCCGGCCAGAGGACGCTTAAGGATGCCGTTAATGAAGCGATGCGAGATTGGGTGACCAATGTTCGAGACACCCACTACATCCTGGGTTCGGCCTTGGGAGCCCATCCCTACCCAATGATGGTGCGCGACTTCCATCGCGTCATTGGCAAGGAGACGCGTGCTGAGATTCTAGAAAAGGAAGGAAGACTGCCAGATGAAATGGTGGCCTGCGTTGGAGGTGGTAGCAATGCGATCGGACTGTTCTTCGAGTTTCTGGATGAAACGGATGTGAGACTGGTTGGCGTTGAAGCGGGCGGTCATGGAATTGAGCCTGGGCAACATGCGGCTCGCTTCGAGGGTGGGCGACTAGGAGTTCTCCAAGGTTGTAAGACTTATATTCTGCAGAACGAGGATGGTCAGATCGAGCTGACGCATTCGGTATCCGCCGGGCTCGATTATGCCGCTATCGGTCCGGAACACGCCTACTATCGAGACATGGGCCGAATCGAATACGCCTATGCTACCGATAAAGAAGTGCTCGACGCTTTTCAACTGCTCTGTCGTGTCGAGGGCATCATTCCAGCCCTCGAATCAACCCATGCTCTAGCCTATGTGATTAAACGCGCTCCAAAAATGGATACGGATCAAATTATCGTCATGAATCTCAGTGGACGTGGCGACAAGGACGTGGCCCAAGTCGCTAAGCTGTTAGGAGAGAAAGTATGAAAAGCATGACCGGCTTTGGCCGGGCTGAAAGCGGATCAAACGGCATTGTCGTGTCTGCTCAAGTATCCTCTGTCAACCGTCGCAATTTCGAGGCGATATGCTCGCTTCCCAAGGAATTTCAGCACCTTGAAAGAAAGGTTGTCGAGCTTACTCGCGGAGTAGCTGCACGAGGCAGGTTTCAGTTTTCTATTGAGATACGCGATGAAACTGGGGCGGCTAGCGGTCTGCCCAGCGAGGATCAGCTTGCCAGCGCTATCAAGCGTTTGAAGGAAATAGCCATTAAGAATGATGTATCCTTTAGCTTGGATACACTCGGTTTGATTGAGCTTTCAAGGCTAATCGAGGCGGAACCAGCTTCGATCTCAGATGATACGGTTGAGAAAAGTCTCCTGGAAGCCGCCAAAGGCGCATTAGATAAGCTCGTTTCCATGCGTATCCAAGAAGGAGGTACCTTGCAGTCGGATTTGAAGGCTAGAGGGAATCGTCTGCGAGAACTCGTTGTGAAGGTGCGTGAGGTCGCTCCAGGCATGCTTGAGAAGCATAGAGAGAATCTACTCTCCCGCCTGGAGCAGGCTGGGCTAACTATCTCGACTGATGACGAGCGGGTCTTGAAGGAATTGGCGCTCTTTGCCGACCGATGTGACATTTCGGAGGAGCTTACGCGTTTGGAGAGCCATTTCGAGCAATTCGAACAGCTTCTTGACAAGGAGGAGGCTGTCGGCCGGTCTTTGGAATTTCTTGTTCAGGAAGTGGCTCGCGAGATCAACACGACTGGCAGCAAATCTTCTTCCATAGAAGTATCCAGGCTGGTTCTGGAAATGAAAAACGAGTTGGAGCGGATTCGCGAGCAAGTCGCGAATGTTGAGTAGTGATTGTTTACCTACGTGGACTTTCTGAAATAGAAAATCTCCTAGTTTTTCGCTTGTCCTAGAGCGAACGAAAAGATCGCGTAGATCGTGACTCCTACGGTTATGCACGAATCGGCAACATTGAAACTGGGGAAGTGGTAGCCGTTGTAATGAAAATCGAGAAAATCGATGACGTGTCCAATGCGGATACGGTCTGCTAGATTTCCGAGAATGCCCGCTATTATGAGACCGAAAGCCCACTGGGAGGGTTTGAGCTCCAGTTGCAGGTGTTTCCGAAAAAGCCAGATTAGAACAAGGGCCAATACGGCGACCATGGCTAAAAAAGAGCTGTATCCCGTAAGTAGGCTCCAAGCGGCCCCGGTGTTGCCTACGTGCACGATATTGAAGAACCCGGGAATCACCTCGATGCTGTCAGGCGGAAAGAATGCTCCAAGCGGCAAGCTTTCGGACACGATCCACTTGGTGGCCTGGTCCAACATCAGCATGACAAGAGCCAAGCTAAATAGAATTCGATACTTGGATAAAGAAGACAAGTCTTAGTAATCCATCCTATAATTGTCCTGTATCAGGAATCTGGATTTTCATCACCGAAAGACATCGAATCGTCCGAAGTAGCTTCCGCGAAAGCTCCCCCTCGCTGCACGCTTCTGTGCGTATTCTTTTCGATTTGCGATTGGGTTTCGACCGAGTAGCGAGTGAAGGGAACCGCCATCAGGCGTTCTTCTCGGATTTGCTTGCCCGTCATTTCGCATATCCCGTATGTGCCATTGTGGATACGCTCAATGGCTTCTTCGACTTCGTGCAGGGCTTCCTGTTCATTAGAAACCATGCTCAAGGCGAAATCCCGGTCGAAAGTGTCGGTACCTGCATCCGCCATGTGCTGGCTGTAGCCTGAGAGATCTCCAGTGTCCTCTTTACTCGAGCGCTTTAAGGTTTCCTCCGTGTGCATGCTCAATCCCGATTGAACGTGGTCCCGCAATTCCACAAGCAGCTTGTAGAACTTCTCGTATTTCTTTGGCACCTTTTGCTGTGGGCGTATTGAGGTCTGAGCTGACTCGCCTGGATTGTATCCAAGAATATCCGCCAATGAAGCTGCTCCCAGCACTCGTTTTTCCGCTTTTCGTTCCGCCTCCTCGATGGCTTTCCTGGTCTTTTCCCGTTCCGCCTTTTTCGCGTCGACTACGCTAATCTCCTTTTCGCGTTTCTTGGCGATGGACATTGCCTCTTCTAGAGAGAAGGAGGTTGAGGCCGCCGTCGCGTTTTTGGCAGCGGATGCCTTCTTCGGGCTTTTTTTCCGAGTGATTATCTTTTTCAGCTCCTCCGAATTCGCGCTTGCCGCTTTCTTTTTCGCCACCTTCTTGGCTGCCTTTTTGGCAACCTTTTTAACGACTTTCTTGGCAGCGACTTTCTTTGCGGCTTTTTTCGCTACCTTCTTAGTCGCTTTCTTGGCAGTGGATTTCTTTATGGGCATAGTGTTTAAACGGTTAATTTTAGTGCTTCTTCACAACGAGGGCAGAGCTGTTCGTTTTCTATCCCGTTGAGGAGATCGGGTTCCCATCTCCAGCATCGAGGGCAGCGTCCACCGGTCGCTTGGCTAACGGAAATTGTGAGGTCCTCCTGATTTGAAGAGGTCAATGTGACTCTCGAAACAATCAAGAGTTCCTCGAGAAAGTGGCTATACTTGGATAATGTTGAGAAAACGCTATCCTCCTGGCTCCCAGCTACTTCGAGATAAGCGTCTAGCGATCTTCCGATTTCTCCCGATGCGCGGAGGCTTTCCAGCTTTTCGTTCACTTGATCGCGGAACGTTAGCAGAGTCTCGAATTCATTTGCCAGGGAGTCATTAGCCCATTCTTTCGCATCGCTTGGCCAGCCTTGCAGGATGAGAGAGTCGTCTGTGAAATCGCTGTCACTGGTGAAGTAGGACCATACTTCATCCGAGGTGAATGGGAGCAATGGCCCCAGGATGCGTACCAAGGTGTTGAAGATCTTCAAAATAGCCGTTTGCGATGATCTTCTTAGCGGATCGTTGGCTGCGAACGTGTACAGCCGATCTTTTAGAATGTCATGATAAAGCGAGGACAAGGTTACCGAGCAGAACTGATTGGCCAGCTGATAGACCTTGTGGAACTCATATCGGTCGTAAGCGGCTTCGCACGCTTCTACAAGCTCGGCTGTCTTGTGTAGGGCCCATCGGTCGAGCACATGAAGTTCATTCTCGGATACGGAATCAAGCTCGGCATTGAAATCGTAGAGATTCGAAATCAGAAATCGCAGCGTGTTGCGCATCAGGCGGTAGGTGCCGCCGACGTGTTTAAGAATTTCGTCCGAAAGGGGAATGTCCGTTCTGAAATCCTCCGATGCGATCCACAGGCGGATTACATCCGCTCCGTACTTCTTGATAAAGTAGTCCGAGTTTTGCGGTTTCCCGTCGCTCTTGCTTATCTTGCGCCCGTCTTGTCCTACAATGAATCCGTGTGTAAGGATTTGTCGATACGGGGGTTGATCTGTAGCTGCGAGACTAGACCAAAGCGATGATTGAAACCAGCCACGATGCTGGTCGCTACCTTCCGAATACAGATCGGCAGGCCAGTTTAAATCGGGATTTCGCTTTAAAACGGCCGCTTGGCTCGTTCCGGATTCGATCCAAACGTCCAGGGTGTCGGTCCCCTTGGTCAGAGTCTTTCCTTTCCAGTCTTCGGGAACCTCAATTCCTTCGAGGAGCTCATCAGCGGTTTGGCTAAACCAGATGTTGACGCCATCCTTTTCGAACTTGTCAGCCAGCTGTCGCAAAACGCTGGTATCGATATAGGCTTTCTTCTCCTCGTCAAAGAAGGCGGGAATGGGCACGCCCCATGAGCGTTGCCGGCTGATGCACCAGTCCGGTTTGCTTTCCACTGCTCCGCGGATACGATTCTTGCCGTTGGCTGGCATCCACTCCACGGTCTCGATAGCGTCGAGCGCCTTTTGCCGCATATCGTTCTTGTCCAGGGTGATGAACCATTGATCCAATGCTCTGAAAATGATGGGCGTTTTGGAACGCCAGCAGTGCGGATAGCTATGTTCGAGTTTCTTAAACTGAAGGAGATTTTCCGTCTCCTCGAGAATCTTAAGAACCGCGACATTCGCCGGCGATCTACCTTTGGTCTCCAAAATGTCTATACCTACAAGCTCCTTTGGAATTCGACCATCGTCGACGTATTTGCCCTTGTCATCGACTGGGCAATAGATCTCCAAGCCGTAGTTCAAGCCAGTTTGGTAATCCTCAGCTCCGTGGCCGGGCGCCGTATGGACACATCCGGTACCGGAATCGGTTGTCACGTACTCCGCTAGTACGATCGGACTTTCACGGTCGATAAAAGGATGTCGCGTTTTCTGTCCTTCCAGAGATTCCCCTTTAAAAGTCTTAATTACCTGGACATTTTCCAGTTCGCAGTCGTTGGAGAAGCTTTCGAACAGTTCTTCGGCAACAATGAACACGCCCTTGTTTGAGTCGACCGCGACGTAGTTGAGTCGTGGATGCACGGCTACAGCCAAGTTCGCGGGAATCGTCCAGGGCGTAGTTGTCCAGATGACGACGGAAGCTTCTTTCTCGAGTCCCAAAGAGGCGTGGTCCTCGAGACGAAATTTAACCCAGATCGAAGGACTGACGTGATCCTTATATTCAATCTCCGCTTCAGCCAGGGCGGTTTCGCAAGGGATCGACCAGTAAACGGGCTTTTTACTGCGAAAGACCAGATCCTTTTCCACGAAGTGAGCCAAAGTCCTGACGACTTCCGCTTCATATTCCGGAGACATGGTCTTGTATTCATTTTTCCAATCGCCCTGAACGCCGAGTCGGACAAACTGTTCCCTCATGGTTTCGATGAAACCGGCTGAAAAGCTGGCGCACGCTTCGCGCAGCTCGTGGGCTGGAAGATCTTTTCCTTGTTCGCGGAGTTCGCTAGTCACTTTGGCTTCAATAGGCAATCCATGGCAGTCCCAGCCAGGAACGTAAGGAGCGTAGAAGCCGCGAGCGCTCTTGTAGCGCACGATGATATCCTTTATGACCTTATTAAGAGCTGTGCCAATATGAACGTGACCGTTGGTGAAGGGAGGACCGTCATGCAGTATGAAGCTTTGATTGCCTCGGTTTTTCTCCAGGATTCTCGAATAGAGATTCGTCTTCTCCCAATGATCGATCCTCTCTGGCTCCCTCTGCACTAGATTCCCTCTCATGGGAAACGAAGTCTGCGGCAGGTTCAGGGTATCTTTATAATTCTCGGCCATGCCCTATGATTTGGAATGGGCGGATATTGTTGATCCGCTTTGACGTGTCAAGGACGTACGCGGCAATCATTTACATGCGTTTTTTCATCCGCATTTTGCCGTTTTTCTAAAGGGTAGTGGCGAACTCGATTTGCGAGTAAAGTCGATTGGTGTTTTCCGGTACGATACGGTCCGTGACGATGGAAGGATCGATTTCGAAACTGGTATCGAGCCTTAAGCCATCCTCGGCTCCTGGACGAACGAAATCCTCGACGAAATCCATACCGCCTCTTGGCTTGAGCCACTTATAGTAGATATCGATGTTTTCGCTCTCGATTACGATGTCGGTGTGCAACCGCATGTTGCATATCAGAGTCAGATCCCGGAACGATGAAAACCATGAAGGCGGGTTCACCAATTCGTCTTTGATAATCAGGATCATAGTGGGGTAGGTGATAGCGGTTTCAGCGCCAATCGTCATCTTTTGTAACGGATTTGGACCGTTTATCGACGAATCTTTTGATCGCCGCTCCGCTTTTGACCGCTTCTTTTTAATAGTTTTTCGCAAAAGATCCGCTAATCGGATGCGCCCTTTTGGCAATTGGGTTTGCTATCTGCCTCGAGATTCCCCCAATTACGCAGTCTTTTTATAAAAGCTATGAAACGTACTCATCATTGCAGCCAGCTTCGTAGAGACGACGTTGGAAAAACGGTATCGTTGGTCGGCTGGATCGAATCGATTCGCGACCACGGCGGTATCCTCTTCATCGATTTGAGGGACCGTGAAGGCCTGACGCAGGTCAAGGCCAATCCCAATAGCAATGACAATAATTTCAATGCTCTGGTGAATAGCCTTAAGGATGAGTCGGTTATCGCCATCTCTGGTCAGGTCGAGGCTCGTTCGGAAGAAAACGTTAACTCAAATCTTCCAACCGGCGAAATCGAAGTGGATGTCTCCGAGATCCTAGTTCACAATCTCTCGGAAACGCCCCCGTTTCCCATCGATGACGAAAAGGGCGATCGAGTGAACGAAGACCTTCGCTTGACCTATCGCTACCTGGATCTGCGTCGCAACAAAATGCGAAATATTCTCAGACTCCGTAGCAACACCAACAAGGCGATTCGTGGATACATGGACGAGTTTGGATTCACGGAAGTCGAGACGCCCACGCTATTTAAAAGCACGCCCGAGGGGGCTCGTGAATATCTGGTGCCAAGCCGCATTCAGCCTGGCCACTTTTACGCTCTCCCGCAATCGCCTCAGCAATACAAGCAGATGCTGATGGTCGGGGGCATCGAGCGCTACTATCAAATCGCTCGTTGCTATCGGGATGAGGATGGGCGAGCGGATCGCCAACCGGAGTTTACCCAGCTAGATATAGAGATTTCCTTCGTTGATCGCGAGGAAATGTATTCTCTAATCGAGGGCCTGATGCAGCGAGTCTGGAAGGAGACGATGGGCATCGACATCCCCAAGTCGTTTCCGCGCATGTCTTTCAACGACGCTATGAATCGCTTTGGTATTGATAAGCCAGATACGCGCTTCGAGATGGAGCTACAGGATTTTTCAGCTGTCTTCGAATCTTCTTCCTTCAAGGTGTTTTCCGGGACGATCAAGAGTGGAGGAGTGGTCAAAGCGTTGAAGGCTCCTGGCTTGGCCGATGTCACCCAGGGAGAAATGAAGAATCTGGAAGATTCCGCCAAGTCGCTTGGAGCTAAGGGGCTGGCCTTCATAAAGGTTGAAAATGGGGAGTGGAAATCTCCCATCGTCAAATTCTTCTCTGACGAGGAAAAGCAGGCTTTGCAGGAAGGCTTGGCCATAGAAGACGGAGATATCGTTTTCTTTGCCGCTTCCGAATGGGAGCAGGCTTGCACAATTCTGGGCAGAATTCGCCTCGACTGCGCGGAGCTCTTGAAGAAGCGCGGCAAGCTATCCTTCCCAGTCGACCAGTACAATTTCCTTTGGGTAACGGAATTTCCGTTGATGACCTACGAAGAGGAAGAGGGTCGTTATGTAGCCTCGCACCATCCCTTTACGGCGCCCGTTCCCGAAGACATCGAATTACTGGATACGGATCCTAAAGCCGTTCGTGGGCAGCATTACGATCTGGTGCTCAATGGGGTTGAATTAGGTGGCGGCAGTATTCGTATTCACCAGACGGATGTACAACGGAAGGTTTTTCAGGACGTTTTGCAAATTCCCGAGGATGTCGTCCAGAGTCGCTTCGGCTATATGCTGGAAGCCTTCAAGTACGGAGCCCCGCCACACGGCGGTATCGCCTTCGGTCTTGATCGGCTTGTGATGATTCTGGCTGGGATGAACAGCATTCGCGACGTGATCGCATTCCCGAAAACCCAGAAGGGTCAGTGCCTGATGACGGAAAGTCCGAGTCCTGTAACGGATCGCCAGCTAAAGGATCTCCACATCATGACTACGATCCTGGAAGAAGAACCGGTCTAGGCTCTCTACTTCTGCTTCTTCTCCAAAAAAGAAGAAGATCAAGAAGCATAAGGAGTTAGAAGATCTCTAGTTCTTCTCAATTTCCCCATCGGACCGCTCAATTTAGAGCGGTCTCTTTGTCTTGGCAGTTGAAAAGATGACATTTAAGCGCCGTCCCTTCCTGCGGACTCATGCATAAAAGTAATACTTTCCCGTAGTTTTGCGCACGTTGTAAGCAATTTGTTAACTAACAGGGACTCCTGGCATGCCAGTTGCTCAAGGGGTTGCGTCTTTTGGGCTGCGTTGCCGCGCAGCTTCAATTCCTGAATCAAAATAACGCAACTGAACGACATGAAAAAACTCCTCCATTTATTACCAGGGATTCTTTTCTTTGGTCTCATGGCTGCTCCAGCTTCCGCCCAAGAGGGCTTATCGCTGGATTCGATTAGCACGACTGCTTTCTTCACGGTAAGCAACTTGTGGCTCCTCATCGCCGCAGCTCTCGTGTTTATCATGCACCTGGGCTTTGCCACCCTTGAGGCTGGTCTGACCCAACAGAAGAATACGGTGAACATTCTCTTCAAGAATGTATTCATTATCTGCATGGGCACCTTGGCCTATGCCATTTACGGCTTTAATGCGATGTATCCTGATCAGGATACCTTCAACAACTTCTTCGCTTTCGGTTCCGCTATCGGAAACTCCGCTTCCGATGCCGATCTGTCGCCAGAGTATGCCGACTACACGATCTGGACCGATTTCATCTTCCAGGCCATGTTCGCCGCCACCGCCGCAACCATTATATCCGGAGCGGTCGCCGAGCGCATCAAGCTTGGCAGCTTCATGATCGCCGCGACAGTTATCGTCACTTTCTGCTATCCAATCACTGGTTCCTGGGAATGGGGCTACGGCTGGTTGGACGATCGCGACTTCGCCGACTTCGCCGGTAGTTCGCTTGTTCACGCCTTTGGCGGTTTTGCTGCGCTCGCAGCAGTTATCGTCCTCGGTCCGAGAAAAGGCAAATACACGGCTGACGGAAAAATTAAGCCAATCCTCGGTCACAGCATGCCGCTAGCAACCATTGGGGTCTTCCTCCTCTTCCTCGGCTGGTTTGGATTCAATGGCGGTTCGGTTCTGAATGCCGATCCTGGTCTTGTATCCCTAGTCTTCGTGACTACTGCTATGGCCGCTTGTGCCGGTGGTATCGTCTCTATTTTCACTTCTTGGATCGTTCTTAAGAAACCCGATCTTTCGATGGCTCTTAACGGTATCCTGGCTGGTTTGGTAGGCATTACTGCCGGAGCCGATTCCATGGGTCCATGGTCTGCCGTTATCGTCGGCGCGATCGCTGGTGCGATTGTAGTCTTCTCGATTATCTTCTTCGACAAGATCAAAATCGACGATCCCGTCGGCGCGATCTCCGTTCACGGTATCTGCGGTATCTGGGGCACGATTGCGGTTGGCATCTTTGGTGGTGGCAACTTCGGAATCCAGTTGCTCGGTACGCTATCGATTTCTGCGACAGCTTTCGTCCTCGCCTTCATCGTGTTCACTGTAGTGAAAATGATATTCGGTCTGCGCGTTTCCGAAGAAGAGGAATTTGAAGGTCTTGATGTAGGTGAGCATGGTCAGGAAGCCTATCCCGACTTCTCTATGTCATCCCGCTAATTGGATTACATAAAGCATTTACTTGCATAACGATAAGCAATCAACTTACATCACTATTAAACCTCAACAGACTGTCACATGAAATTAGTAGTAGCCATAATCAAGCCGTTTAAGCTGGAAGAGGTGAAAGAGGCTCTTTCCGAGATTGGAATCGAAGGCATGACCGTTACCGAAGTAAAGGGTTTCGGTCGTCAGAAGGGGCATACCGAAATATATCGTGGAAGCGAATACACGGTAGACTTTCTCCCCAAGGTGAAGATAGAGATCGCCGTTCAAGACGATGTCGTGTCCAAAGCGGCGGAAGCTATCGTCAAGTCTGCCAAGACTGGAAAGATTGGAGACGGCAAGGTTTTCGTCATTCCAGTGGAAGAAGCCATTCGTATTCGTACGGATGAGCGTGGCGAATCTGCTCTCTAACTCCCCCTAGATCTCTTCTAGTATAAACATTTTTCAAGCCGGTCCGCTCTGGGCCGGCTTTTTTTATTTCGGGATCCCTAGCGAGAAAATTTATCTTGCCCCTGAAATTCAACTTCAGCACGTTTTCCGCTCTCGAAAGCCAGCAACCTCGTTTGGCTCATCTTGGGGGATTAGCTCAGTTGGTTAGAGCGCTTGCATGACACGCAAGAGGTCCCGAGTTCGAATCTCGGATCTCCCACCACGCTTCGCCGTAACGCAATGCAAGAGAAGCGTGCCCTGCGAAGCTCTTGGGCTAAGCTCGGGCAAAATGTCATGGCTCACAGGCTACGCTCGGCTGGCGCCACCACATATCCAAGATGAAACTTACAGAGTTCGATGAGGCGATCCTGCAGCAAATTTGATCTGTCGGATCCCACATCTCGTTTCCGACTTGCTGGTTGTTCGCTGGCAGTGATAACTATCGGTTCTCGGTTAATTTATCATGCTTCAGCTTCTCAAAATTCGGAATCTCGCCTTGTTGGAGTCGGCGACAATCGAATTCGAGTCTGGCTTCACGGTGGTCACTGGTGAAACGGGAGCCGGTAAGAGCGTCTTTCTCGGAGCATTGAGTTTACTCTCCGGATCGAGGGGAGATAAGAGTGTCATTCGAGCTGGCAGCGAGTTTTGCGAAGTGGAGGCTAGCTTGTGGTTCGAAGACAGCGCTCAATTGGACCAGGAACTGGAAGAGATGGGTCTACCGCTTTGCGAAGAAGGAGCTCTCTTGCTCAAACGATCGATACGTGTGAATAAGCCGAGTCGGATTTCCATTAATGGAAGCTTGGCGACACTTTCAAATCTGCAGCAATTAGGTGGCTACTGGATCGATTTTCACGGACCTGGAGAGCCCCAACGTCTGCTCAAGAGCGAGTGTCAACTCGAGCTGATCGACCTTTATGGAAACCTGGGGAGCGAGTTGGCTTCTTATGGAAAAACGTATCGGGAATGGCGCGACGTTTTGCAGAGCATCGATCGCTTGCGAGGCGAGTCTCAGCTTTCCGATGACCAAATCGAATTTTTGAAGATGCAGATAGCCTCGATCGACGCGTTGGAGCTATCCGAAGAGCGTATCCAAAAACTGGAACAGGACTTCAATCGTGTTTCGAGCAGTCAGGAATTGCTTGGGCTTTCCCAGGAAATCCTCGAAGGTATTTCAGGCGATCATGGAGCTCTCACTTCTTTGGCTCAGGCTTCTCAGTCTGCCCGGCAAGCGACCCAACTGGACCCGAGTCTCAACGAACTTGAGGAAAGGCTATCTTCTATCGTTATCGAGATCCAGGAGCTTGCAGGCGATTTCGAGGCGGTTGGAACATCGCTCAACTTCGAGCCCGAGTTTGCGCGCGAAACGGAAGAGAAAATGTCCTCATGGCAGGAGTTGCGTCGAAAGTATGGTCGCAGCGTGCAAGGCGTCCTGGATGCTAGGGATGAGATGTTTAGCAAAATCGAGAACCAGGGTGATATCGAGGGTTCGCTGGCTCGACTGAATGACAAAGCCGATTCGCTCGAACGTTTGCTCAAAACGCAGGCTAATCTTTTAAATGAAAAGCGACTCAAGGCGGGCAAGTCGTTAGCCAGAGAAACGGAAGCGTCTCTCTTGGAACTCGGATTCAAAAAGGGAAAATTCGATGTGGTTATCAACTCGGGCGGCGAGTTGAAATCCTACGGCAGCGGTTTGCCGGAGCTTCATTTTTCGCCCAATGTTGGAGAGCCCTTGAAGCCTTTATCGAAGATCGCCTCGAGTGGCGAGCTAGCTCGAGTGATGCTAGCTTTAAAAACGATTTTAGCGGAAGTCGACGAGGTGCCGGTTTTGGTCTTCGACGAAGTCGATGCCAATGTGGGAGGCGAGATCGGTAGAATTGTCGGAGAGAAAATGAGAAGAATTGCCGGGAATCATCAGGTGATCTGCATCACCCATCTCCCGCAAGTCGCTTCGCTGGGCTCGAATCACTACGTGGCGATTAAAGACCAGGACGGAAGTCGAGCGATTGTATCGATTGAAAAACTACCAAATGATGGAGATGAACGAGTAGGGGAATTGGCTCGCATGCTGGGAGATCGTTCGGCTCAGTCCGCCTTATCGCATGCTCGCGATCTTTTGGCTGTATAGTTTTGGTTTCCCGGTATTCGAAGTCTGATGGATCTTGGCGGAAAGAAAGTCCTAGTCACGGGCGCTAGCCGAGGGATTGGGCAAGCGATAGCCGAGGCCTTTCTCCTCGAGGGAGCTTCGGTTTGGGGCACTTCTCGAGATGCTTCTAGCGTGAATTGGGAAGACGGAGTTCAAGGCATCTCTTTGGATCTTAGTAGCGCGACCTCCATTGAAGAATGCTGGGCGAGTCATAATCTAGACGAGATCGGCTTTGATGTTCTGATCAACAACGCAGGATCCTGCCATTTTGGATCCTTTTCGAAATGCGATCATCAAGCCTGGCATAGCGACATTGAGATTCTCTTGCTTGGAGCCATGCGACTATCGCATTTGGCCCTGCCGGGGTTAATTCAACGACGGGGCTATTTGGTAAACGTCAGTTCAATGGCCAGTGAGTTTCCCATTCCTTTCATGTCGGGATATAATGCGGCCAAGGCTGGTCTGAGCGCGTTTTCGGAGAGCCTTATGATGGAGCCAGCCTCAGGACTGAAGGTTCTCGATGTTCGCCTTGGCGATTTCAGAACAGGTTTCAATGCCGACATGCAACGACCTTCCACCTTGAGTTCGGCTGAAGATCGCGTTTGGAATGCTGCTTTGCAGAGAGTTGAACGCTCGCCTGAGCCTGAAAAGGCTGCCAAATCATTGATTCGAGCAATCAGGAGAAACAGAACGGGAATCCTTAGGGAGGGATCATACTTTCAGACTATTTTTGTACCTTTCTTTGCTCGCTTTTTTTCAAGGAGCCTGCAACGGTACGCCAATAAGCTATACTACAAGCTTCAAGACTGAGAATTAACCGACCAAGAATTAGTTGTCTGCTCTAAGAATACTTGTTTTAACTTCGAGCACGGGGGGAGGCCATGACGCTCGAGCCATCGCTTTTCGAAGATGGGTGCGAAAGCTTTACGGCTGGGAAGTTGAAGTGCGTGTCGAAAGCATGCTGGAGGATTCCTCGCCCGTCACGCGGTTCGGCGTGAATCTGTACAATTTTATCCAACGTCACTTTCCCTGGCTGCACCATCCCTACTACCTGATCATCGAATTGCTCAGCTATCTCAATAAGGATCGCGTCACTTTCGGGCACAAGTATTACGAAGAAGTCGTTCGAAATTATCGACCCCATTTGGTTTTCAGCGTCCATGACTGTCTCAATCGAGGCTATTTCCAAGCGGCGAGGGAAATTCTAGGTGAGGATAACGTCCGCTGCGCAACTTACTGTTCCGAGTTTTCAGGCGGGTATGGATACAGCCGGAATTGGGTCGAGCCTACGGTCGATTTCTATATTTCACGCACCGAGACCGCTAAGAATTTCGCTATCCAGAACCTGGGATTGGACCCCTCCCGTATCAGTGTTCGCGGTCACTTTCTCCCCCCACGCGTCTATGAAGAAACCCTTTCTCCCTTGGAGCGGCATCGATTCATCACCGAACGTTTAGGTTTAAGATCGGACCGGAAAATCATTTTCGTGGCTACAGGCGGTACTGGGGCGAACAACCATCTCGCGATACTCCCGGTCATCAAGAAGTTCTCCGATCAATTCCAAGCCTTGGTAGTCTGCGGTCGGAATCAAGATGCGTTTCTGAAGGTCACTAAATGGCAGCGAGACAATCCGGAACTGTCTTGTCACGTTGAAGGCTATTGCAACGAAATGCACCTGTTTATGCAGGTGAGCGACATGGTCATCACTCGTGGCGGCACAACGACCTGTTCCGAGGCCCTTCACTTCCAATGCCCCATCATATTCAATAGTTTTGGTGGCATCATGCCTCAGGAAAAGTTGACCGCGAAGTACTTCATGCAGGACGAAGCTGCGGAGAGAATCTCAAGTCCTGGCGATTTGGAGCAACTGCTTGGCGACTGGTATCGATTCCCCGAAAAGTTCAAGAACTTGAAGCGCGCTTTCGCAGCTATGAGATTCAAAGGCGACCCCAGTAACGCAATCAGAGATCTGGTCAGCCTGGCTGAGAATGCTGTTGACGAGTCGGAAAAGCCGAGACTAAAGGTTGTAGGCGAGTAGAACCTGCAGCTTGACCCGAGCTTCCGATACTGCCTAAGTCTTCGTTCTCCTTTCCTCGATGAAAGAGGGACACCTCGTATGCGTATCCTCTATGTAACGACAACCTTTCCCGTTTACTCCGAAACATTTTTGCAGAGAGAGGTTCGCGCTTTGAAAGAACTGGGGGTCGAACTTCACATAGTATCTCTACATGGGGGCGAAGAGCTATTCGACAATCTGCGCATCTTCAGATTTTCAAAACTCAGGCTCCTGAGCGTGCCCTGGCTTTTGATTCGTCTATCTTGGCTTAAAACCGTTCGTTTCTTTGAATTCCTCCGAGTTCTGCAAGCTACCCCGGTTCGGTCCTGGCTTAATTTTTGGGAAAACCTGCTTGGCTTTGGAGCCGCTCTCGTAATGGAAAGAGAGATACGTGATCGAAAACCTGATCTCATCCACTGCGTTTGGGCGAGCGCTCCGGCCGCTTTCGGCAGATTCGCTTCTTTGCTTTCCGCCATACCTTATTCAATGGGCGCGCATGCTTACGATGTTTTCGAGTTCGGGGGAGATTGGCTGTTGGAAGAGAAAGCTCAAAATGCCATGCTGATACACACTACCACCCACTCTGCACTGAATCGTTTGCTGCATTTTGTAGCGAAAGATAAGATACGGTTGATTTATCGCGGCATGAATGATTTGCCTGTATTCAAAAAATTAAGAGCAGAGCGTGGCCATCTGAGAATCGTTTGCATAGGACGACTGGTAGAAAAAAAGGGATTTCCCCATCAACTCAGAATTTATCGAGCTCTGCTCGATGCAGGGATTTCCTTTGAAGCCCGCATCATTGGTCCTGGCCCTCTGCGCGATTGGATAGAAACCGAAGTGGTTAAACTGGGTCTGAGTGATACCGTGTCGTTGCTCGGTAAGCTGACTCAGCAGGAGACTTTGGATCAGTTGCAATGGGCTGACGCGCTCTTCCATACAGGAGTGGTTGCAGAATCTGGAGATAGAGACGGTCTGCCGAACGTGATTCCTGAAGCCATGTCGAGTGGCGTTATAGTAGTTGCCTCAGATGTCTCAGGCGTCGTCGAGGCCATTTCCGACGAAAAGACCGGTTTTCTGCAGAAGCCAACTGACCCTTCTGGTTGGGTTGAGGTTTGCCGGCGTATTCAATCCGATGATGCGCTTTGCGAGAAAGTGCGAACAAGCGCCAGAGATTGGGTTGATAAGAACTTTAGAGCTTCCGTCAATTCGGCTCGATTGTTGTCCGAGATGGAGAAAGCCTTGGAAAGTCGCAATCAAGTCAAATTGCTTGAGACTTCCGTATTTTAGGTCATTCTGATAAACAGCGGATCGCAACAACTCCTTGTGGATGATTAACGGAAGACTTTTATTCGACGTCACCAAAGCTTCTCGTCAGAAGCACAAGTCTGGTCTGACTCGCGTTTCCAGCTGCTTGCGGCGCGAGATGGGTTCGATGTTGGGCAAGCATTTCCTGGAAGTGGAATGGAGCGAACGAGCGGAAATGTTCAGGCCCTTGTCGCGATCGAAGAGCTTTCAAATAACTCCCGATGACGTATTCTTGACTAGCGAGTTATTTTGCGAATACGAGCGGCCTGGCTTTGAAGCCTTTCTTTCATCTCGAATCTGCAAGTCGTATGTGATTTTTCATGACGCCATTCCATTGCAGCATCCTGAATTCACTTGGCCTCATAGTGTGCAGAGACATCCGAGCTATATGAAAATGCTGGCCAACTTTTCAGGGGCTTTTGCCGTTTCCCAGCATAGCGCGATCCTTTTGGAAGAATACTGGGAGTGGCTTGGCTTCGAATATTCTCCATCGGTTAAATCAATTCAATTGGGTTCTGACGGTTTTTTCCTGGAATCTTCGGCTCCGAAATCCGAATTCAATGACCGACCCCAGGTATTGAATATCGCGATACTCGAAAAACGTAAAGGTCAGGATCTTGCCCTTACAGCCTGCAAAAGGCTCTGGGATGAGGGCGTCGAGTTCGATCTCCATCTTGTCGGAAGAGCTAATCCGTACTTCGGAAAGACGATCGAGAAGTCTCTTAAGAAGGCAGTCAAAGAAGGCTATCCCATCCATCTGCATGGTCAAATCGAGGACGGCGCATTGCAGACGCTTTTGGAGAAAATCGATCTTACTTTTTTTCCGACACGCGCCGAAGGTTGCGGTTTGCCTGTCCTTGAGTCCTTATGGCGCGGCATACCTGCGCTTTGCAGCAGCCTAGCCTCTATCCGCGAAAGCGCTCGCTTTGGTGGCTGCCGTCTTTTCGAAAAAGAGAACGAACAATCGCTCTACGAAGCGCTTCGGACGTTAATGACTGACAAGGAAGCGCTTCTAACGTTAGGCCAGGGAATCCAAACTGAGATGCTTCCTCGTTGGCGATCTACGGTCGAAGAGATAATGAATCACATTCGATCAGAGTGCGACTCATAGGGGCCAATTGATCGTATCTAGAAATTAGATACAAGCTTAGAGCTTGCTAGCAGCGTAGCGAATGGCCTCTTCGAAAATCTCGAAGTCTTCATCGCTGTGCTTGGCGGATACGGAGGTGCGGATCAGATCCTTTCCTGGTGGTACGGCCGGTGGAGTCGAAAGGATCGTGAACACATTCTTATCCCATAGTCGCTTCCAGAAATAGTAGGCTCGTTCTCGTGAGCCTAGAACGATTGGAATGGCTGGCGATTCGCTTTCCCAAGTATTGAGATTCAACTCGTCGAGCAAAGCTTTGTAGCGTTTGGTGTTGCTCCAAAGTCTTTCCAGCCATTCAGGCTCCGATTCCAGAATATCAAGAGCGGCCATAGCGCAGGCTGCCTGGCTAGGGCTAATGGCGGCGCTGAAGATCGTCTGCTTGGAGTGGGTTCTCAGGTAGTCGATCATCGACCTGTCCCCAGCCACATAACCACCAGTGCTGGCTAGCGATTTCGAAAGGCTGCCGGATATCACGTCGACTTTTTCTGTAAGGCCAAAATGATTTGCCGTTCCCCGTCCGTTTTCACCCAAGACACCCAGACCATGGGCGTCGTCCATGACTAGGAAGCATTGGTATTGCTGGGCGATGTCCACAAATTCAGGCAGTTTGCCAATGTGGCCCTCCATCGAGTAGATGCCTTCGATGGCGATTATCTTTGCGACTTCCGGATCTAGATTGTCCAGCAGAGCTCTCAAATGATCCGGATTGTTGTGGCTAAAGCGTTCAACGCTGGCCATCGAGAGCTGTGTCCCGTCCCAGACGCTTGAGTGCATGTTCTTGTCTACCAAGACGACGTCTCCTCGTTGAGCGAATCCAGTGATGCTGGACATTAGCGAGAGGTACCCGGCTGCTGATACATGGCAGGCTTCCTTTCCGAGAAAATCGGCCAGACGTTCTTCCAGTTGGTGGTGGAAATAGCGTCCTCCATTAGCCGCCCTCGACCCCATGGTTCCGCTGCCCCATTGATCGAGCGCTTTTTTGCCAGCTTCGATTACCTTCGGATGATCGTGAAGGCCCAAGTATTCGTTGCTGGAAAACATCACCAGCTGCTTGCCATCAACCGTTACGCGCGTCCCCTGCTGGTTCTCTATGATGTGGTAGAGGATGTCGTACTTTTTTCTAAGCCGCGTTAGACTATCCTCTTGGCAGCGTTCCTGGATGCGATTTCGCGTTTTGGATTTAAAGAGGGAGCGGATCATTGTCTGTTTAGCTACGACCTGTAAGTAGAAATCATCTAACGCGTTATGAAGCGCGATATGAAGAAAAAACGTGATTATTTCGCGCTCCGCCTAGTACAAAACGCTAGGCTTAGCGTTATCCTTTCCTATTGGAAGGTAAAAGAAGCATGAGCATTGCTCGCGCGAATTTCGAGGGTTCCATTCGCCACCAGTAGCGAGCGTAGCGGGCAAGATACTCCTTTGGCCATTCCTCGGTCCCCAGTTTGCTGGTCGTGGTTGTCCATTTTTCCCGAAATCGTCTAGAGTTGGCTTCATTGTTTTCATGCCGTCCTGGCGACATGCTAACGTGGTGCAAAACGATGCTCTGGTGGGAAACGAAGTTCCTGAACCCGTGTTGCTTCAGTCGAACGCAAAGATCTACGTCCTCCATCCCGTTTAAATAGCCTTCATCAAATCCTCCCATTTCTTCGAAAACCTCTTTTCTTACGGCAGCGCATGCCGCGGTCACTGCATTTCTTTCACGATACTCTCCGCTTGGAGGTCGCTTTCTCGTCTTCCAGGCGTGTGTCGGCATCCCTTCTAGATCGAAGAAAATACCTGCGTGATCGACTAGCCCCGTTTTGTGATTCAATTGGATGTTGCCCACGATCCCCACGTCGCTTTCAGCTTCGAGCACGGCCAGGATTGGTTCCAGCCAATTGGGTTTTAAAACCAGGTCGTTGTTGAGAAAAACGATCAGTTTCCCGGTTGCCTGTTTGGTTCCGAGATTGTTCGATTTCGCGAAGCCGAGATTAGTTTCGTTTCGGAAGACTTTGTAGGGAGATTTTAATGACAGCAGGAAATCGTTAGTTCCATCGGTCGAAGCGTCGTCTACCAGTATGACTTCGTCCTGTCTTAAATCTACCGTTTCCTCCAGGCTCTCCAACATCGCTTTGGTCAGCTCTACGCAATTAAACATCGAGCACACGAAGGATATGCGTACCGAAGCCACCAGAGCTAGTTGAGTCGATTGTTAAGATGAGAGGCCAGGCCTGAAAAGAACGAGGAATCGCCGGGAAACGCGTTGCATATTTCGATGGCTTCTTCGGTTAGGTCGTTGGCAATGTTGCTAGCCTTGTCCAAGCCATGGACCGATACGTAGGTCGTTTTCTTTAGATGAGCATCTCCTCCAACGTCCTTTCCCAGCTCCTTCGGACTGCTGGTGGCATCTAGAATGTCGTCAATCACCTGAAATGCCAATCCGATGCGGCGGCCGTATTCTCGGAGCGAGTCGATTAGAGGCGTTTCCGCTTTGCCGACGAGACCTCCCATAGCAATGCTGCTTTCAATGAGAGCGGACGTCTTATTCAAATGGATGTATTCAAGCTGTGACGCATCTAGAGATTGATTTTCTCCTAGGATATCTTCCATCTGGCCGCCAATGAGCCTTTCACTTCCAGATGCTGTGGCCAGTTCGGCGATCAGTTTTTCACCCAACCCAGGGCGGCTTGAATACTTCGAAGACAGAAGTTGGAAGGCGAAGGTAAGAAGCGCGTCTCCGGCCAATATGGCGGTTGGTTCGTCGAAGGCCGTGTGGCAAGTAGGAACCCCCCTCCTTAAATCGGCATTGTCGATTGCCGGCAGATCGTCGTGTATCAAAGTGTAAGTGTGTAGGCATTCGATGGCTACGGCTGCGGGTAGGGCATCCGTTTCGCTTTCCATCATTTCATTAGCTGCCAGGGCTAAAACGGGTCTTATGCGCTTCCCTCCTGCTTTCATGCTATGCCGCATCGCCTGGTGCAGACGTGCGGGTCGGGTGTTTTCGTTTGGAAGGTGAAAATCGATTCCGTTTTCGACGGTATTTACATAGCTGGATAATTTCTCTTTGAACTCCATGCGAAATGTGCGAATCTGAGCAAGAAACTGGTTCCTAGCTATTTCTGATGCCGACCCTCGAGCAATTAATAAAACGCTTATTTTCCGACTCCAAGTGGTTTAGTAAAGTTATGATTGGGGGTTTTTTAACCCTATTGCCAATCATAATCACCCAAATAATCGCCTTTGGCTACCTCTATCGTCTCTTCTTGGCGGGCAAGGAAAAGCGAGAGTTCGAGCTTCCCGAGTGGGAAGACTGGAAAGGGCTTTTGGTCGATGGATTGAAATTCTTTCTGCTCTTTCTTGTCTTCATTTCCCTTCCATTGTTTTTAGCCTGGCTCCTATCATGGCCGTTTGCCGGCAATCCGATCCTCGCTCGCCTGCCCCTAATCCCTGTGATGTTTATCGTAGGGCCACTTATGTCGGCCTCTCTCTACCTCTACTTGGTTAGGATGGAGTGGAAGGATTGCCTGCAGTTTTCCGCGATTGGAATCATGTTGAAGCGAGGCGTTTTCAGTTATGCGGTTCCCACCCTGGCTTTCCTAGGTCTTCTTCTCCTAGGGGGACTGGCAATTGTTCCTTTTGTCTTCTTTTTTGGCGCGACTATCTATTTCTATATAATGGGATATACCTATAAAGAATTAGAGATTTCGAGTCGATAGAAGGAAGGTTCATGAGATTGCGGAAAATAAAGGAGCCTAGCTTAGTCGCGCTGCTTTTCACAGCTGTCAGCGGTTCGATTCTTGGGCTGTTGTTGGGAATGTATCTTCTCATCTCCGCTCCTGCAACGAAGGCGACGGTTGAGCCAAGCGAGAGTCAGGCTGCCAAGCCAGGCCGGTATCAGGCTTACTACATACCGGGACAGCCAGGAACGTCCGAAACCAAGAATTTTCGTCTTAGTATCAACCGACTGGTACGTCAAATGCCTGGGCAGGTTGTTTTTCTGGAGCGCGAGATCAATTATTTCCTCGCTCAATTCAAAGGAGCGGAGAAAACGGCTGACGGCGAGGAAACCAACGTTCGAATGGGATCACCTAACATTCGGATTCTTGATGAGGGCTTCGTGCTTTCCTTGCCAATCACCATCAATCCCACAACTGATCGCTTTGACCTGACAATCCAGTCTTACGGCCATTTCGAGAAGTCCAGCAACGGTCCTCGTCTTGTAGTTGATAAACTGCTACTTAATTCGTTACCTATACCGCTAGGAATAGGAGGGTCGATGATCGTCGGTTCTTTTCTGTCGCAAGTTCCTCTTGAGGAGGACATGGTTAACGCCTGGAAGGCTATCCAGCAAATCGATTCGAAAGACGGGTCTTTTGTTATCCAGGTCGGCAGCGCGAGCTAGCCGCCATCAATTCGAGAAACTGGCGACGGCTGCCTCTTTTACAAGAGACTTGCTATCAAGTCGAGGTCGACGTTTTCCTGTATCATATTTTTGATTACGGGAATCTTGTCTTGATCTTCTGGCTGAGTTTTGACTGTCATGCTGTGGATGCGAGAAGCCACATTGTAGCTGTCCTGCTTTGCCAGGAGCACGGGAATGTGGCTCTTGGCTATCATATCGCTGAGACGTTTGTGGGGAACAATGCCTCGCGTAAGCACGATTCCGGAAATAGCCTCCACTCCTGGCGTGGCGGCGTAGGAAATTACCGCCATTATGATATCTTCCCTATCGCCTGGCGTTATGATCAAGGCTCCAGGAGTAAGCGTATCCAAAATTCCTGTAGCCGTCATAGCCCCGATGATTATTTTGCTGACTCGATTCCAGGTAAGATCCTTCTCTTCATGAAGCCATTCGCCATTGATCCTTTCCGCCACCTGATGAAGGTTGGGTGACGATAAGGCTTTCACTTCCGGGAGCAGACCGAGCAAGGGAATCCCTAGTCTTTTCAAGCCAATGCCGGTATATTTTCGGATGAATTCCATCTTATCGGTCTGCACCTTATTGATAATCGCTCCCACGACTTCCACTCCTTCCTTGTCGAAAAGAGCCTTGTTCATCGCAATTTCATCAATCGGCTGCCCGATTCCCCCTCTGCTTACGATAATGGCTTTAGCGTCTAGAAGCCTTGCTACATGGGCATTTGACATGTCGAAAACCGAACCCACGCCCGCGTGTCCGCTTCCCTCAATCAGCGTGAAGTCCTTTTCCCATGACGACCTGTCAAACGCTCGGCAAACGCGATCAGTAAGGCGAGCCTTCGTCTGGTCTGGCTGTTCTAAATAACGACGGGTAAAGTTCCCGTCGATCGCGATGGGACTCATGCTCGTGATGGGCACCTCGACGTTGTAGGTTCGCTCCAGTAGTACTGAGTCTTCGTCGATCAGCTGACCTTCGATTTCGACGAATCGTTGTCCTACCGGCTTGATAAAGCCAACTTTGCCAAATCGATGCTGGAGCGCCGAGAACAAGCCAAGACAAGTGGTCGTCTTTCCATCGTTCATACGTGTCCCGGCCACGAATATCCGCTTGGTTTCCGTATTGCTGGGCTTGGTCAACAAGGCATTGTTTGGCTTCCTGCCTGCCGTTTTTCGCTTTGCTTCCATCGAAATCGGCTATCCTTCAGGATGGTAAAGCAAGTTATGGTCGATTGCCTGGCAGCCGACAATCGCTGCCGCTCCTAGAATATCGTGAGCGCTTGCTCCTCTACTGATCTCCGCTGCCGGCCTTTTAAGGCCCATGATTATTTGTCCGTAGTTGTTGGCTCCGGCCAAAATTTGAACCAGTTTTGAAGCGATATTACCGCTATTCAAGTCTGGGAAAATGAGCACGTTGGAGTTACCGGCAACGGGACTGGAATCGATTCCCTTGGTAATGGCGGTTGCCATGTCCAAGGCTGCATCTACCTGTATATCTCCCTCGACTTCCAGATCGAAGGCCAGTGTGCGGGCTTTTTCCTTAGCGATTCGAGTAGCTTCCTTAATTTTCGCGATGGGAGCATGCTTTTCATTTCCATGAGTCGAAAAGCTGAGCATGGCGACCTTGGGCAAGGCATTGGTCAAATGATTTGCCAGGCGAGCGACATTCAAGGCTATGTCAGCCAACTGCTTTGAATTCGGATCAGGTATCACTCCGCAGTCTCCCATGAAAAGGGCGCCGTCAATGCCAACCGGCTTCTCTTCCATCTCTAAAATCACCAAGGATGAAGCTACCTCTACGTTTTCCTGCGTTCCAATGATTTGAAACAAAGGTCGCAAGGCGCTGGAGGCTTTGGCGGTCGCTCCCGAAATGATGGCTTCCGCCTGGTTGCGCTTAAGCATCAGAGTTGCGAAGATGTTCGGATCGAGGACAAGTTTTCTGAGTTCTTGCGGTTCGTTCTCTTTGTAGCGTTCCACCTCTTTTAGGTCCTCTACAAAAGCTTCGATATCGCTGCTTCGAGCCGGCTCGACCAGGCGCATCCCTTTCGTTGTAAGATCCAGCTTCGCGGCCTTGTCCTTTATCTTGGTTCGATCGCCTATCAGGATCGGAACCCCCATCCCAAGGGATACGATCTGCCTAGCGGCCTGCAGGATTCGGGCGTCGTCACCATCCGTAAAAACGATCCGTTTGGGATGGTTGCGCAGCTTTTCCACTAATCTATCTATCAAATTCATCAGGGTAAAATAGGTATAGGCCGTTAGTCAGCAGGATGGGGACCATGTTCAGTCGTGGAGAGCTAGTTTCGAGAGGATTCTACTTTCTTTGGGGCAACTGTTTAACTAGGAACGATGAAGAAGCTGTCAAACGCGTTAGCCCGTTTGAAGAGGTCTATCATTCGCTGATGACGGAGCCTCAAATGTCTTGCTCGACTGCGGGGATTAAGCGAGAAGGAAATCGATGTCAAAGTTGCTGTCTCGGATAGGCCTAGTATCCGTCTTCACTCTCTTTTCGCGCGTTTTGGGATTGGGTCGAGACATGCTTACCATCGCCATTTTTGGAGCCTCTGTTTGGAACTCGGCTTTCATCACGGCCTTCACTTTGCCCAACCTTTTTCGCAGGCTGTTGGGGGAGGGCGCTTTGACGGCCGCGTTGATGCCGAACTTGAGTGAAGAGCTGGAGCAAGGCGGTCGAGAAGCCGTTCACGCATTGGTCAATAAGACGCTTAGCTGGCTGCTTGTAATCTGTTCCGCGATTATCGTGATTGCCTGGATAATTCTTTTTTTCGTTCAAAACGCGAGTGTATCAGAAAAATGGGTGCTGAAAGCTCAGCTAGGAATCATACTTTTTCCTTACATCGCCTTAATATGTCTGGCTGCCATTCTTGCGGCTGTATTGAATTTATTCGGACGATTTGGAGTGCCCGCTCTTACGGCGGTTTGGCTTAATGCCAGCATCATTATTTTCCTTGGCGGTCTTGGCTCTTTATTCGGCGAATCGCCTTTCGAGAAAATGATGTTCCTTTGCGCGGGAGTCTTGATTGGCGGACTTTTCCAATTGGCTGTACCCGTCTGGGCCCTACGCAAGGAAGGATGGAGGCCGCACCTGGACTTCGCTGTTTCGGATCGCTTGCGAAGCGTCATGCTTCTTACTTTACCGGGCATCTATGGGGCGGCTGCCTACCAGATTAATATTCTGATATCTCGCGAACTAGCTTTCTACATCAATGACCAGGGAGCCTCTTTACTCTATTATTCCAACCGCCTTGTGGAGCTGCCTTTAGGGATGTTTACCATCGCAATATCGACGGTTATATTTCCAGCGTTGGCTAAAGCGGTTGCTGGCGGAAGGGATGAGGAGTTTGCCCAAACTCACCGGAAGGGAATCTGTCTTTCTTCGATGATGGCCTGTCCGGCCGCTGTCGGCCTTGCTTTGCTATCTCATGAAATCATTCAGACTCTTTTCCAACACGGTTTGTTCAAGAGCGCCGATACGGAATCCATGATTCCCATTCTCATCATTTTCGCGATGGGCTTGCCCTTCTACTCCTTCGTATCGGTTGAAACGCGCGCGTTCTACGCCATTAAGGATGTGAAATCTCCAGTCAAAGCAGCCACGTTTGCCTTAT
The DNA here is from genome assembly GCA_028284385.1 of Opitutaceae bacterium. GTDB lineage: Bacteria > Verrucomicrobiota > Verrucomicrobiia > Opitutales > Opitutaceae > JANQRT01. The sequence continues at coordinate 163,535 of JANQRT010000059.1, forward strand.
GCGTCAATCTCGTCCTGAGTTTGGTCCTTATGACTCGATTTGAGACCATAGGCTTAGCCGTGGCCAGCAATACGTCGGTGGTGTTTCAATGCCTCGTTTTGCATTGGATGTTGCGAAAAAGGCGGACTGATGTCCAATTGCGAAAGCTGTTGCCGGATTTTGCTAAAATCCTTTTGGGCTCCACCGTTATGGGGCTGTCTCTTTGGGCTGTTCAAAAGGGAATCAGCCCCTACTTGTCCGCTGGACACGTGGGTAGCCTTATAAAGTTGATTCTGCTCATTCCGCTTGGAGCTTTCATCTACTTCGTCATACTTAAATTGATACGTATGGAAACCGCAAACGAGGCAATCGCCTTGTTTCTTAGGCAAAAGAATCGAGCTTAATTCGACGACCACGGTTTGTACTTCATGACCAGGAAACGCTTAACGAAAAAAAAGGACTCTGCCAAGAAGGCTACTCTCCGACTGCTAAATAGTCTTGGTAGTCGAAAAGTCATTACTCAAGGAAACGCCAAGTACATGGGGTCCTTTGATAGTAGTAAGCTGGCTTTCGATTACGATGCTTTGTTACGGGCTCGTAGCGAAAATGACGTCTCAGTCTGCCTTAAATTGGCAAACGAATACGGAGTCCCTGTCACTACTCGAGGAGCCGGAACATCCTTGACGGGATCAGCGAGTCCTGCCGGAGGCGGCTGGGTGCTGGACGTTACTCTGATGAATCGAATTGCTATAAAAAAGGACAAGGCGATGGCGATTGTTCAGCCAGGGGCAATCGTTAGTTCGATTCAGGCTGCGGCGGAAGCGGAAGGCCTTTTCTATCCTCCCGATCCTTCTTCCCAGAAGTATTGTACCATCGGGGGCAATATCGCTTGCAATGCCGGGGGCATGCGTTGCGCGAAGTACGGGGTGACACGCGACTATGTCCTGGCCCTCGAAGGCTTTCTTCCCAATGGAGAAAAAGTGTCTTGGGGCGGCGAATACAGGAAATACGCTACTGGCTACAATATTCGCGATCTGTGGATTGGAAGCGAGGGGACATTGGGGGTTGTTACTAAGGCGGTGTTGAAACTCCTGCCGAAGCCAGAGAAGACTTGGACTTTGGTGGCAGCTTTCGATAGCGATGAAGATGCCTTGAGAGCCGTCCAACGTCTGCTAGAGGAGGGATTTCATCCGTCGATACTCGAATTTCTTGATAAGCGAACTATTTATTGCGCAGAAGAGATTGCAGGCGTCCGTCTCTTCAAGAACGTATCCGGAAAACCCTTGCTTCTTGTCGAATTTGATGGCCCCAAAGCGGCTCTGACTAAGCTCAAACCAAAAGTCCTTAATTGGGCAAAGAGAACGAGCAGAGCCTATAAGCAGGCTAAAAACGATAGAGAGGCGGAAATGCTCTGGGAAACCAGACGCAAATGCTCTGGCGCGATGTTCGCTTTGGGCGATACCAAAATCAATGAAGATATCGTTGTTCCTCTAGAGAATCAGGTTCGTTTTGCCAAATTTTTGGATACGCTCGTTAGGCGATCTCGATTACCCATCGCCACTTTTGGTCATGCGGCGGATGGCAACTTTCACGTCAATATCATGTATCATCGAGATAATGACGATGAAATGGCTCGAGCCAAGTGGGCGGTTAAGGAACTCATGCAAAAAATTGTAGGCCTAAAAGGTACGATTTCAGGAGAGCATGGTATTGGTTTAGCCAAGACGCCGTTCATGAAGATCGCCCGAAACGAAGCGGAAATGGATGCCATGCGTGCGATAAAAAAAGCCCTCGATCCGAATAACATCCTCAATCCAGGAAAGATCTTCGATGTGTATGAGGTTTGGAATCACACTCCCGAAACGGTAAGCCTTCCATGGGACAAGAAACGACCTGAAGGTCGACGGATTTTACCTGAGCATTTGTTTTAGCTTTCCGCTTCGCAATCTAGTCTTTGATCTGCTCGAAGGCCCAGTCAAGCCAGGGTAGAAGCAGTCGGGTGTCGTCCGCATCGACCGTTGCTCCGCCCCAGAGTCGAACTCCTGGAGGAGCGTCACGATAGGATCCGAAATCGTAAGCCACCTCTTCTTCTTCAAGGATCTTCACTAGCTGCTTCGCCTTTACGGCTTGCTCTTCCTTGGGAAGCGATCGATACCACGCATCCACAATTTTCATACAAATCGAAGTATTTGAGCGGGTCGCTCGATCATTGGCCAGGAAATCGATCCATGGCGTTTTGGAAACCCAGTCTTCTACAGCTTGAAGATTCGACTGAGAGCGACCAATCAATGCGGGAAGCCCGCCGATTTCCTCCGCCCATCTTAGCCCGTCTAGCGCATCCTCGATGCAAAGCATAGAGACGGTGTTAATCGTGTCTCCCTGAAATATGCCTTGAATCAGCTTTCCGTTTTTCGTCAGGCGAAAGATTTTCGGAAGCGGCCAGGGTGGGGTATAGGTTTCCAGGCGACGCACAGCTCTAGGGCTCAAGACAAGCATGCCATGTGCCGCTTCGCCTCCCATCACCTTCTGCCAAGACCAAGTGGCTACATCCAGCTTGTCCCATGGCAAATCCATAGCGAAAGCCGCTGAGGTAGCGTCGCAAATACTCAAGCCTTCTCGATTATCCCAAATCCAGTCTGCATTTGGCACTTTCACTCCCGAAGTGGTGCCGTTCCAGGTGAATACCACGTCATTTGACCAACTCGCCGAGCTGAGGTCTGGCAAGTCGCCGTAATCCGCTTTGAGGACGCGTACATGCTCGAGCTTCAATTGTCTAATAACGTCCGTTACCCAGCCCGAACCGAATGACTCCCAAGCGAGCATGTCCACGCCGCGTTCTCCCAGAAGCGACCAAAGGGCTATCTCCACTGCTCCCGTATCCGAAGCGGGCACGATACCGCACACGTAGTCGTCCGGTATGCCAAGCAGCGTTATAGATCGTTCGATAACTTCCTGTATACAAGCCTTCGCCTCCTTAGAACGATGGGATCGGCCGACGAGCGCGTTTTTCAAATGGTCTGGCGACCAGCCTGGTCTCTTTGAGCAGGGTCCCGATGAGAAATGCGGGCGTTTTGGCTTTTGCGTGGGTTTCATGAATCGAATAACGAAAGGCCGCTATAGAAAGCTTAACCAGCTGTCAATCATCTGGCTAATTCGATCTCCGCGTAATCGAAAAATTGTTACAAGGCACTGGATATGCGAGAGTAATCGAGACGCGTGTAGCTTATGTGACCGTCTTTCAGACATTTCAGGTCTGCGAGATGATCTTCGCGCAGCTCTCTCAAATGCGAGTATTCGAATGAAAATTCGTCTCCGTCTCGTTTATATAGGCAGCTCGAAACAGTGTTCATCGCTGTGGTTTCACGAATCTCGGCCTTCGTGAAATCGGTAAAAGGAAAGTTCAAACTATGCACGATGGCATAGTTTTCCGACTGGTCTCGGAGCATGTCTTTGGCGAATGTCACTAGTCGCGAGGACGCTTCCTCGGCTCTCTTGATATATTTTGGATCGATGGCTTCGTCTCGATTTTGCAGATCCTGGTACTCTTCCGGTCTTAAGGCCATGGAAGCGGCAATCGATGGGATTTCGTGCAGCGCTGCTTCCAAAGCTGCTCCTATAGTGCCGGAAGATGCTATAAATGAGAGTCCTGTATTATGACCGACGTTGAGCCCTGAAACTACCAAGTCGGGCTTCCCTTCAAGAAGATGCCCGAGAGCAATGTTTACGCAATCCGCTGGAGATCCACTTAGGCTAAAGGCAGAGTAGGGAAAGCCTTCGCGACGCTTCAAGCTGATTTTCTTAAAGCGGCTCATAGCCTTGCTGATCCAGCTTTGCTCTTCAGCTGGAGCGGCAATCACAACCTCTCCCAAGTCCATAAAAGCCTTCGCCAATGGCAACATGAAAGGAGAATCTATGCCATCGTCATTGGTAATTAGAATTCTCATACGTTTTAGAATTTCCTGAGAGATTTATGGAAGAAAAAAGGCCAGCGCGATAAGCGCTGGCCTTGAAATTCATAGGCTCAGCTAATGATTAGGAAGACGCTTGCGCCGTTTCCTCTTCAGGTTCTTCCGAACTCTCGGGTTCCGCGGCAGCTTCCTCTTCCTTCGCCTTTTTGCGCTCCTCTAGTTCTTCCAAAGCGGCGCGGCGACTCAGGCGTACTCGACCCTTTTCGTCGATGCCAATGCACTTGACCACCATCTCGTCGCCAGGCTTGCACACGTCTTCGGTTCTACGAACGCGAAAGTCGGCCAGCTCCGAGATGTGAACCAGTCCTTCTTGGCCTGGTAGCACTTCAACAAAGCAACCGAAGTCCTTTACGCCCTTGACGATACCTCGATAGATTTTGCCTTCTTCGATTTCGCCGCAAACCAGATCGATTTCCTGCAAGGCTCGATCCATGGAGTCCTGACTGGTCGAGTACACGCTGACCTTGCCGCTATTATCTTCGGCAATGTCAATTTGGGCTCCGGTGATATCCACGATGCGACGGATATTCTTCCCGCCGGGACCGATGAGCGCTCCGATCTTTTCAGGATTAATTTGAACCGTCGTTATGCGCGGCGCGTGTTCGCTTACATTTTCTCTAGGAGCTGGAATGGCTTCCGCCATTGCGGCCAGAATCTGCAAACGAGCTTCACGTGATTGCATGACAGCCTCTTTTGTGATATCAAATGGGAGGCCGTTTATTTTCAGGTCCAGCTGGAAGCCGGTAATGCCTTTTTCACTACCAGCAATTTTGAAATCCATATCGCCAAAATGGTCTTCCTCTCCCAGAATATCAGTAAGCGTTACGTGCTTGGTGATATTTCCTTCACTATCAGTTTCCGTTACGAGACCGCAGGAGATTCCAGCCACGGGGTTGCTGATGGGAACGCCCGCATCCATGAGAGACATACATCCGCCGCAAATCGAAGCCATGGAAGTCGAGCCATTCGAAGCCATGATTTCGGATGTTATGCGTATGGAGTAAGCGAATTCGTCTTCTGGCGGAACAACTGGCAAAAGCGATCTTTCAGCTAGGGCGCCATGGCCGATTTCGCGACGGCCAGTAAAGCCGAAGCGTCCTGTTTCTCCAACGGAGTAAGGCGGGAAATTGTAGTGCAAAATAAACGACTTCGTTTTCGGACCGCCTGTAATGGCGTCAAGGCTTTGCGACTCATTCGTCGGCCCAAGCGTAGTCATCACTAGAGCTTGAGTCTCGCCGCGTGAGAAGAGAGCTGAACCGTGAACGCGTGGTATTAGGCTAACGCTTCCTTTAAGTTCTCGAAGTTCGTCTGGCCCACGACCGCCTGCGCGGACGCCTTTCTCTAGAATAGGGGAGCGATAGGCATGCTCCTGCAGCTCTTCCATGGCCATTGATAGCTGGGCGGGATTGTATTCATCTTCGCCTAGCTTTTCAATCAGAGCAGCTTCCGCTTCCTCTTTTAGCGCATCCATGGCGGCATTACGTTCCGTCTTGTCACCAAGACGAGCAGCTTCTGTGATCTTATCGCCAATAAGATTGCTCACGAGATCACGAACATCGTCATCAAGCGTTACCAACGGAAATTCAGACTTCTGCTTGCCGGCTTCGCTTACCAGTTCTTCGATGCCTTCTATAACGGGCTGAATGGCTTTGTGAGCGAATTCAAGAGCGTCGATGAAATCGGATTCAGGGATCTGATCGGCGCTTCCTTCGATCATTAGCATCTCCTTTTTGGTGCCAACGTAGATCAAGTCTAGATCGGATTCGTATTGCTCTTCGATGGTTGGATTCGCGACGAAGTTTCCGTCAATCCGAGCGACACGAACCGCTCCAATGGGTCCATTCCAAGGAATGTCTGAAATGGCGAGAGCCGCGGAAGCTCCATTGATCATCAGAATGTCGGCTTCGTTCTGCTGGTCAGCGGACAGAAGAAAACCGATGATTTGGACTTCGTTGAGGAATCCCTTGGGGAAGAGAGGTCGGCATGGCCGGTCGCAGAGGCGAGAGGTTAGGATTTCCTTTTCGCTGGGACGGCCTTCGCGCTTGAAATACCCTCCTGGGATGCGGCCGGCGGCCGCGTATTTTTCTCTATAGTCGACGGTGAGTGGAAACCAGTCTTGGCCTTCTCTCACCGAGCTGGCCACTTGAGCTGACACGAAGAGGCTGGTTTCGCCTATCATGACCGTCACTGTTCCGCTTGCTAGTTGAGCTAGATCGCCAGTGGAAAACGTCATTCCATAATCGTCGATCGTTACACTGTGTTTTTGTATCATTTCTGTATTAACAGTTTGGCGACTGAATGGGCTCGATGTATAGAGAGATTTCCGGATAAGATCGCGTCCGACTGACCTGCGATAGATCTCATTCGGAAATTTCTCAATCGTGGCGCCATTCAGCGCATTGGGATTTCAGTTATATAAAAAGGACCTGTGGAACCCTGACAATTCGCAGAGTTTCAACAGGTCCGCCAAAGTTAGAACTTCGTGTTCAAATTGCAAACGACGAAGCGTGAAAGCTGTAGCTTTGCCTGGGTTTCTTGTCGCAACTATCGGCGAAGATTCAGTCGCTGCAGCATTTCGTTGTACTTGTCGAGGTCGTGCTTCTTCAAGTAGTCGAGCAGCTTACGTCGACGACTGGCCATTGCGAGAAGGCCGCGGCGGGTGTGGAAGTCCTTGCGATGAGTCCGGAGGTGCTCCGTGAGGTGATTGATGCGGGCGCTCAGAAGAGCGATCTGCACATCGCATGAACCAGTATCAGAATCGTGCGTTTTGAAGTCGCCGATAATTTGAGTTTTATCGATAGCTTTGCTTTTTGCCATTTAGTTACGGTTGAAGTTCACGGAATTCAGTTCCTCGTTGGAGGAACCGCTAGCCAGGGTTTTAGCCGAGCTAGCCGCTGGAGCCCTTAAAAATTCGGGGGCAATTCCGAGGAGGAGAGCGGTGTTGCCGCAGACCTCTAGCGTGAAAGGAGACCACAAGAATCGTTTTTCGTTGCGGCGCAACAAAATTTTCAGGCTTCTGGAAGATTGGAAAAGCTTTAGCTAGCCAGTTTTTGCAGGTCTTCGACCTTTGCCGCGAAGTCGTCGAAAGTGAAAGGCTTTTTCAAGAAGGCGGAGCCGTCCTTGATTGTCTTTTCCAAAAAGGAGAGATCTTCGGTAAAGCCGGAAATGATAAGGATCTTGTCGCACTTTCCGGAAGAGCGAGCCGATTGCACGACCTCAGCTCCTCCCGCCTTTGGCATGACGAGGTCGGTGACGATGAGTTTCAGGTGGTCTTCCTTCTGATCCGCAATCAGATCGATCGCCTCTCGGCCATCGCTGGCCTCGAGAACCTGGTAGCCCATTCTGTCGAGATAAAGAGCGACGAGCTCTCGAATCATGGCGTCATCCTCGGCTATCAGCGCAGTGGATTTCGAGTTTTCGATTTGGTCGACCATGCGGAATGGCGAGACTGTCTGGTCTCTAGTAGGCAGCGCTCTGCAGCTTCATCGCGAAACGAACCAGTTCATTTGGACTTCCAAGCTGTAACTTGGCTTTGATGCGAGAGCGATGCGACTCTATGGTCTTTACGCTGATTTGCAGCTCATTCGCGATTTCTTTATTGTTTTTTGACTGACCGATGTGCTGGACGATGAGCAGCTCTCTATCTGAAAGGCGATCGAATTTCTTTTCCTCATCCACGGTTGCGGCTCCGCTTAACCGGCTTAACATACGTTCTCTCATACGTGAGCTGACGTGAAGATTTCCTTTAGAAACGTCCACTAAGGCGAGAATTACCTCATCCCTACCAGCGGTTTTCATAATGTAGCCTGTCGCTCCGGCTTTTAAGCAACGCTCCGCGAATAGAAGCTCGTCGTGATTGGTTATGACGAGTATGGATGCGTTAGAGAATCTGGACTTCATGTCCTTCAATGCCGCGATGCCTTTGGTTTTCGCTGTCGAGATATCTACAGCGATGATGTCGGGAGCGTCTTGCCGGAAAGCTTCTTCCAACGTCTTGACGTAGGATTTGATCTCAAACTCTGGATGCTCGGCAAGCATTCGTTGCAATCCGTAACTGCAGACCGGCTGGTCATCGACAATGAGAATGGTTTTGGTATTGGTATTCTTTCTATCCACGCCTTCGAGAATTCAGCGTAGATGGTAAGAAATTGACTAATTATTAACAATCGGGGCCTAGCTGCTGTTATAGCTGGGCAAGACTTGCAGATTAAAAGAGCCGATTGATGAGGGGGTATCGGCAATTCGCTTGTTTAGTCACTACAAGCAAGTACCTAGGGGAGAAATCGATTCAAGGATCTACAGTTGGAGACTATCCTCTTGGCCAATCTTCAATCCTAATTGCAATCCCGTCTCCTCTAAAATCGATAAACGGTATCCAATCTCTTGGAAGAGAAGGATTTACATTACCTGCTGGTCAACCCACTGAACGGAGAACTGTACAAGCTCGGTGGCGTTTCGCAGGTTTAGTTTCTCCTTAACGTGAGCACGGTGCGATTCGATGGTCTTAACACTCAGATTAAGGCTGTCCGCGATTTCGCGCGTGGACAATCCACGTCCGATCAGTTGAACGACCTCTAGTTCTCGATCTGTAAGGCGATCGATTGGCGAGGTTGAAACGTTGTTTGGACCATTCACGATTTGATGAAGCACCTGGTCAGCAACAGAGGGGCTCACGAAAATTTCACCCTTCGTGATCCGATGGATGGCATCCACGATCTTGGTCGAAGGCTCTTTTTTCATGACGTAGGCCTTGGCTCCGGCTCTCAGGGCTCGCTGAGCGTAGATGGTCTCGTCATGCATTGAAAATACGAGAATCGGTATATTTTCATATACCGCCTTTATGTTCTTTATCAGCTCAAGGCCGTTGTTTCCTTGCAGCGAAATATCCACGATGACGACATCCGGATTTGTTTCGCCTACGCCCTTCATAGCTCCTGGCGAATTTTCCGCTTCGCCGCAGACTTCCATGTCCGCCTCTTTTTCGATAATTTGAGCCAAGCCTTGTCTTACCAGCGGGTGATCATCGACTATGTAGATTCTTGTGGCCATTTTTGCGCAAATTCGTAGTGGAAAAGATGACGGTATTTAATGAAAGGTCTTACTTCAAGTAATAATAAAGCGAGGAAAAACGGCTAAGGGCGCAAGTTTCCCTTAAGAGCTATATTCGGTCGATGTTGCCCTCTCTTTAGTCGTATTAGGGTAATGACCTTCCAATTGACCAAAACTTAGTAATCCGGCTGATCACCCGTCCATTGAGGAGGCTAGCCCTGACTCTTCTTAGATGAGCATTTTCCACTTTCCGGGATGCTCGGCCAAGTTGCTGGATCTAAAAGATCGAGAAATCAGCGGCTAATTTGATGGCGATTTGTAGCCGACGCTGAAGCTTACCTCTTTGGATTTGTAAATCTCTCCGGTCTCGGTGATCGCCATAGCATAGGCCTTATAAGTTCCTGCGGTACTGGCCTCCCATTTCAAGAGAGCCTGTCCGTATTTCTCTGTGGCTACAATCATTCCATTGAGAAACAGAAAGGTCTCAATACCGTCATAGTCGCCTGGGTGAATTTGGCATTTTAGTGTCCTTGATTCGCCTAAATTGATGGAGCTGCCATCAGCTAGACCGCTTAAGCTCACGGCGAATGGACTTCCTGGTTCTATGATTTGGATTTGCCCTTTGAACGTATCTGTTTTGCTTATACCTGACGCTATTTGAATGGAAAGGTCGTTTACGCTGACGTTTGTTAAGTCCAGCCGCCAGGCCAGGCCATAATCCACTTCCTGGCTTCTCCCTTCCACTTCCAGGATATAGTAGCCGGAAGAAAGGTCGGTCTCGAAAACGTGTTCGACGTTATCAATCTCGCTTCTGCTTTCGTAAATCAGTTCTACTTCTTCGCCGTTCGTGTTGGATCGCCATAAGCTTAAATCAAGATTCGCTAGATAGGACGACAATTGTCTCCAATTTTCACCTACAGGAATAATAACTCGATTCCATGAGAGAATAGCCGAAAGCTTTCCCTTCCTGCCTTTAGGGATCTCGATAAAGTAGATGGGATTGACTTCTCCGGTCCTCCCGAAATCCCATCCTGAATGGTTTGCCATTTCGTCATGGTTCTGGATTTGCTCTCCTCCCATCAGAATGTCGAAGCTGTGAAAGACATTAGCTTCTCCAACTCCGTAAACCGAGTCTAGCGGACGATTCGAGCTATGCTCCCATTTTGGTAGGCCATCCTTTTCCGCTCCTGCCAAGATAATCGCTTTCATGACTTCCGTGTTCAAGGCGTTATTGAGTTCAGCTTCTTCTTTCGCTTTGCTAATCAAAAGACCTGCTATCGAGCTTACGATGGGGGTTGCGTAGCTCGTGTAAACTTCGTCTGCCACAATATCGGGCTTCTGCCGATCCTCTCCGTCGAGGATCGTTCCGCCGAGACTGTGGCTACCTGATGACGATCCAACTACAATCGCGTTGTGGCTATTTGCTAGCAACGATGGAAAGGTTGGATTGTTGTCGACTCCCGTTACCTGAAGAACGTTGTAAACGTCGATCATGTAGTCTACTCGTTGAAGTACCTGTTCTGGGTCCGAAATCGTATTCGCAATCCAACTATGATTCATGAGATCCATTCCGAGATCTTCCGGAGGATCTTCCCCATTCTCCACGACGAGATACAACCATGAACTTGCTTCGAAGACGAGGCTGTCAGAGATTCCTTCGAGAAGGCTATCCTTGCCAAAGAATCGTTTTCCAACTTCAGTCGCATGACTGGAATTCCCCACGGAATTGAAAATCGCTTGAGTGATACGCGTTCCCGCTAGAAGTTCGTGCGATTCGTCGGGCGCCCATACCCCGTTTCGCATAGCTTCAGCCATGCCAATATTCAGATTGTCAATTTGCGGAAGAGAATTTCCGTACTTTTGAACAAGTTCATTGTATCCAATTTCCCATTTCGAACCAAAGCCATTGATCGAATTGAGAATACAAAGAAATATGAATAGAATGTGGGAGATTCCGAGACGCATTTAGACTTGTTCCGTAAGGCGTGAACGCATTGCGCAAACGCTTCATTGAACACGGTTTACAAAGACCTGCTTTGAGTCTCTCCTCTAGAAGTGGCGTTCTTTTAGACTTCATTCTCTATGCTTCGAATCCGCATATCCGTAAGCCTACTTGCGCTCGGCGCCCAATACGTTACTCAGGCGATGAGCGTAGGCGCTCGTTCAGTTGGTATGAGTCCGCCTGACCAACTAGGTTTCTAAGGCGGTTGCTTGCTCGATATTGAGATGCGATGAAAGACTCTGCTAATAAATTGCTAATTAAATGCCCACAATATTATTGGGCAGGATCTTGTATGTTAGAGGCAACTACCTAGCCAAAAGGAGCGGAAAAAGCCTATCGCTTTTATATCCTTAACAAGGCCTAGCTTAAAACGAGCGAGCTGAGGACTCCGATGACTCCTCCAAAGACTCCTCCCCATACGACGAGCCAACCAAGATGCTCTCGAATCATTCGTTCGATAATGAGCTTTACCTCTTGAGGATTAAGTTGATCAAGTTTGCCCTGGACCAGCTTTTCCACGGTTGGCTTAAACGATTCGAAGCTCATCTCCCCTTTGGTCAGATCGAGATTTTCGATCACCTCATCGATCTTTTTTTCAAATTCCACTTTGAAGGGGCTTCTCAATGGTTCGAGCGCCTTCAATCCACCCACGAAGGAAAGCATGCTTCCGAATTTAGAAGCCTCGATTGCGCCTAGAAAACCGTTAAAGACCGAATCGAGATCGATCATCTCATGTATTGACTCGGGGGTTACTCCTTCATGCAGAGCGGCGTCGGTGAACATCTTGAAGTTTTCTTCCGTAAAGAAATTCTCCATCACCAGAGTTTGAATGCCATTCTTGAACTCCTCAAATCGGTCGACGATCACCCCCGAGCCGTATAGGCCTGGGATTTTCTCAAACAGCATCTGAACTGCAATCCAGTTGGTAAGAGCTCCTGAGAGAGCGAACAGTCCAGCGTGAAGCACATATCCCTTCAGCTGATTTTCCGGCGTGAAGAGCCCCGCGAGGCAGACTCCAGCGGCAACTAGATTAGTGATTAGGCTTTTGTTCATCTACGCGAAACGGAACAAAAACCGCTATGCCTTTTGCTGGTCAACTCGCAATTTCGAGCTAGACCGCTGTCGAGTGGGCTTCGCTTGAACTAGTTTAGTCCTGGGTTGGTCGAGAATGCTGGCAGCCGACCCGTATGGATCGGAACGTTGCTAGCAATGCCCTCCAATCGCGGATCAGTCTGTATCCGATGGAAAATACGCGTGAGCAAAGCGGCGTCTCCGTCCGCTCTATGGCGCTTGAGGGTGTTTAAGCCTGTACCTAGTCGTTCTGCGATTTCATCCAATCCGTGATGGAGTCTAGAGAAGTCAGACCACATCAAAGTGAAGATGTCCATTGTGTCTATGAATCTGAACTCGTCTGCTTCCTGCTGTTTTGGCGTCACATGCTTCTTTATAAATTTAAAATCAAAGCGATAGATGTCGTGACCGAAAAGCACAGCTCCATTCGCGAATCGGCAAAACGCTTGTAGGGCTTCCAAAGGCGATGGCGCGTCCTTCACATCTTCGTCAGTGATACCGGTTAGCTTGCGAACTCGATTGGGTATGGGCTTTCCTGGGTTAACGAAAGTGTCAAATGTATCCACGATTTCCATATTCCATCCACCAATGCGAATAGCCGCGATTTGCGTTATCTCATCCTCCGAGGCTCTTAAGCCAGTCGTTTCCAAATCGAATATAACCATAGGCTCAACACCCATCAGAGGATGGATGGAGCTTTTTCTGAACGAGGGGTAGCGTTTCATGTCGGTTAAAGGTTTCCATCGGTGAGAATGCGGAATCCTTTACCTGGATGCTATTAGCTGAAAGATTTTCCAGCTGTCGTTTCCCTCTCACTCAAGTGGAAGCCAGTCGAGAACGCGTCGAATTTGCTGATCCCATAGTCCCCAATCGTGCTCGCCTGGGCCTTCTTCGTAGTCGATCTCCACACCCAGCCTCTTCGCTTCCTTCAAGAAGCTGAGGTTGCTTTCGTAAAGAAAGTCATCCGTCCCACACCACTGATAAAGCCTGGGTTTCGGATCTGAATGCTCGGCGAATGACTTGAGTCCTGAGAGCAGATCATTCTCGCTTCCTTGAAAATCCTCGCTGTCCCCGAAAATCATCTGCCAATCGGGCAGTCGTTCTTCCTTTAACTGGGATGCCTCTGATAAATCGAGAGCCCCCGATAAACTAGCTGCGGCGGCGTAGCGGTCCGGTAAAGCTAAGGCCAACTTGAAAGCTCCATATCCACCCATCGAGAGCCCGGCGACGAACGTTGAAGCAGGATCCTCGCTGATCGGCAGCAGAGCTTTTGCGATTATGGGCAACTCCTCGGAAATGAAATTCCAATATCTCAAGCCGTAGGCCATGTTTGCGTAGAAGCTTCGGTTCACGGCTGGCATGACTACCGCTATTTCTTTTTCAGTGGCATAGCGTTCGATTGAGGTCATTCGAGTCCAGGTGGAATGATTGTCCGACAAGCCGTGCAGCAAATAGAGAACGGGAAACCCTTTTTCCGCTCGATCTTTGAAAGCGTCCGCCCCGTCTCCTTTTATCTGAGGCGCTATCGCGTTCATTGAACAGGTCAGGCCCAGTTCGTCGGAAAAGAATTCGCATTGGATGAATGCCATGGCGAATAACAAAAGTGAAATTGCATTGGGAATCAACTACGCAGCTAACATTCGAACACGCCTATTCCATGATCTCCGTTGAAACCCATAGGCCTCATCGGCAAAGGTATCGATAGCGTATCAAGACTTAGTATGGCCTGCCCAAGTAGATTAGGCGCTTCGGCCCAGATTTCCGATTTAATAAGTAGGTTCCTTTCTCAAAACGAACGTCATGCTCTATTCAATCCGTCTTAGAGAGATGCTATACTAGCAGCTTCTCGAAATACTAATAATACTGAATATGAGCTCAGAGGGAAGAGTGGGACCAGCTTTACAGCCATCGCCGAGGCGGATCAACCTGTCCGCCATTGCGAAAGCTAAAGCTGCCGCTGCCGATAAACCGGATCCGATGGTCAAAGGGAAGGGTGTTATGCTGGCAACACAGCCAATACAGCCAAGTGAGATCATGCCGGGGATGGGTAGCGGACCGGGTCGTATTCTAATCGCACGAGCGTAGTTGAATAATACATACTCTATAACCATCGCAAAAAATGAAATCATCGATTTCCACATAAATCCGCAACCTCCGTTTTGAATGAAACCTAAAACTACAGAACATAAATAACATCTGCCATGGAAGTCATCGAATTCGAAAAAATGAGTTCGGATGACATCTATGAATTACTGGAAGAGATCCCCGCTCCGTCAGCGCTCCTCAGTGAACTACAAAGCTTGCTAGGGCAAAACGAAGTGTCTCCCGACAAAGTCGAGAGTTTGGTACAGCAAGATCCCGTAATTGCCGCAGATGTGATCCGATATTCCAATTCCGCGTCATTCGGTTGTCGCGAGAAAGCGGCGTCGCTCAACGATGCCATTGCCATTATTGGCTACGCGAAACTGAATCGATTCGTTAGCGCCAAGGCTTTCAAGAGATTGGCTACCATGCCTCTCGACATGTATGGACTTTCTGCTGACGAATTCTACGTCAAGTCGGTCGCCGCGGCCATCGCTATGGATGAAATCTCGGCCGATGAGACTGATATTGGAGGCATCAATTATACTATTGGGCTAATGCATGGAATGGGCGAGGCCCTCATTAACCAGTATCTCGTCAACGCCAATCATTCGAGCGATTCCCTCAACTTCGCGGAAACCCCGTTTAGAAGGCTTTCCATGCTGGAAAAAAGCGTCATTGGTATGGACCAGGCTCAAGTCGCGGCCATCGCCTTGCGAAAATGGAACTTTGCGGAACGCGTCGTCCAGCCCATCGAGTGTCAGTTCGAACCCATGAAATGTCGAGAAAACATGGAAAAAGCCAATGCTCTTAACGCTTCGCGCTACGTTGCTCGCACGCTTTTGGACGAGCACCGCGGGATTCTTTCTCCAAGCAAGGCGATGTACCAATTATCGTTTCAGAATAAGACGCTTATCGCTGTCTATGAAACGGTCAAAGAGGAGATCGCTCGTTACAACGAAATCGCGGTTTAGAATATACTTTCATCTGTAAAGGCACATTCGGACAGAGGAAGGGGCTCTCAGAGCCCCTTTCTTTTTTGCAAAGAAGGGTTCGATTCTTCCAGCTTCAGATTCGCTCTTCAATAACTGGATTCGTCAATTTCCCGATCTTTTCGATTTCGATATCAACAGTGTCTCCAGAGTTCAGATACTGAGGGGGACTCATGCCCCCGCCTACCCCGGGAGGGGTTCCTGTTAGAATGACCGTTCCTGGTAGCAAGGTCTTGCTGCCGCTCAGAAACTCGATAAGCGTGGCTACGGAAAAAATCATATCGCTAGTCGAGCTCGATTGCCTGACCTCTCCGTTTATGCGGGTTTCGATTTTGAGGGCATTAGGATTTTCGATTTCATCAGCGGTTACAATCCATGGGCCCAAAGGGGCGAACGTATCGAAGCTCTTTCCCTGGCAATACTGCTTGTTTCCCCATTCCCATTGCCAGTCACGAGCGCTCACATCATTGGCAGCCGTGTATCCAAAAACATATTCCAAAGCGTCCGCTGCCGAAACATTCTTAGCCGCTTTTCCCATGACGACTGCCAGCTCTCCCTCGTAGTCGACTTTCGCCGATTCCAGAAATCGCGGCAGTTCGATGGGCCTTCCGGGATCTTGGAGAGTGTTGGGAGACTTAATGAACAGCATCGGGCGTTCAGGGGGTTCCTTGCCCGTCTCGGCTGCATGCTCCTTGTAGTTCAGGCCGATGCAGAGCAGGCACGTCGGCTCGATTGGGGCGAGTAAATCAGCGTATTCGATTTGTCGATTGGATCGTACGAATCCTTTTTCCACGCTTCCCTCCAAAATGGTTCCCTCTCTCTCGGAGATAGGTTCTATGTATTCAATTTTCCCTGAAGGGTCCTGAACGCGTGCGATTTTCATTTATTTTGGTCAGGTTTCTCGTTGCTTTAATCTACTTAGGCAAAGGAAAAATTTCGATAGACGCGGCGCGTTCAGATCTGAAACCAGAAGAAATGACGGTGATCGGTTTCGCTGCTTCAATCAAAGGTTTCATTCCTCGATTCCGCGCTTGCCGGAGCAGAGGTAAGCTTTCAAGTTTCCTGGCGATATGATGATCCTTCGTGGCGCGCCGTCCCACTCAGAATTTCGCTTACAAAAACTGTTGGCTGACTTGAAGTCGCAAGATCTCCCCGTTGGAGGTATTTACGCCGAGTACTTGCATATTGCCGAGACGACCGAGCAACTTTCAGATGAAGAGCACTCCATTCTAAAACAGCTCTTGACCTACGGTCCCAGGTTGGCTTCTCACCAACCGGAGGGTCTTCTGCGGATTGTCGCTCCTCGTCCGGGGACGCTTTCGCCTTGGTCTTCGAAGGCGACTGACATCGCTCGTATCTGCGGTTTGAAAACGGTGATCCGGATTGAGCGTGCGACGACCTTCTATCTAGAGCTTGATGATGATCTGACTTCAGAACAATCGAGGACACTAGACGGTTTTCTGCACGATAGAATGACGCAAGCTGTGTTTGGAAAACCCGAAGAGCTTGAAGTTCTATTTCGTCATGAAGAGCCTCGAACGCTTACGACAGTTCCTGTGCTTTCCGGAGGTCGAGCAGCTCTCGTGGATGCTAACAAATCTTTGGGGTTGGCTCTAGCCGAAGACGAGATCGACTATCTGGTGGACAGCTTCCAAAAGCTTGAGCGCGATCCGACTGATATAGAGCTGATGATGTTCGCCCAGGCAAACTCAGAGCACTGTCGTCACAAGATTTTCAATGCGTCGTGGGAAATCGATGGAGAGGAACAAAAGCTTTCGCTTTTCAAGATGATCAAGAACACCTTCGAGATGCGAAGCGATGGCATTCTGTCCGCCTACAAGGATAACGCCGCTGTTTTCGAAGGGAGTAATGCTGATCGCTTTTTTCCGGACTCGAAATCGAACGAATACCATTCGATCCTCGAGGATATTGCCATTCTCTGCAAGGTAGAGACTCATAATCATCCAACGGCCATTTCTCCATTCCCCGGAGCTTCGACAGGTTCGGGAGGCGAAATTCGAGACGAGGGCGCGACAGGTGTAGGTTCGAAGCCCAAGGCAGGCTTGACGGGATTTTCTGTATCCAATTTAAAGATACCTGAAGCCCTCCAGCCTTGGGAAAAGGATTTTGGTAAACCGGAGCGGATCGTTTCGGCCCTCGATATCATGATAGAAGGGCCCCTTGGTGGCGCGGCCTTCAACAACGAATACGGGCGTCCAGCGATCCTTGGCTATTTTCGAACCTTCGAACAGCAGGTTCCTGCAAAAGGCAATGGTTCGACGGAGAAAACCGAGCTTCGAGGCTATCACAAGCCGATCATGGTGGCCGGGGGTCTTGGAAATATCCGAAGAGAGCACGTTGAAAAGGGAAAGGTTGAGGCCGGCGATAAGCTGGTCGTTCTTGGCGGTCCTGCTATGCTCATCGGTCTGGGTGGTGGAGCTGCGAGTTCCATGGATAGCGGTTCAGGGGAGGAGGATTTGGATTTCGCGAGCGTTCAGCGTGACAACCCGGAAATGGAGCGTCGCTGCCAGGAAGTCATTGATCGCTGTTGGGCTCTGGGATCGGAGAACCCCATCTCCTTCATTCATGACGTAGGGGCGGGCGGGCTTTCCAATGCTATGCCGGAGTTGGTTAACGATGCAGGAAAGGGGGGTCGCTTTGAGTTGCGAAAGATTCCTAATGACGAGCCGGGCATGAGTCCTTTGGAAATCTGGTGCAACGAGTCGCAAGAGCGCTATGTGATGGCTATTCCTTCCAATCGTATTGATGATTTCGAGACAATTTGTCGTCGTGAACGTTGTCCCTTCGCCATTATCGGAGAGGCTACGAATGAGCGACAGCTTGTCCTCGAAGACTCTCATTTCGAAAACCGACCCATCGATATTCCACTCGAGGTTTTACTAGGAAAGCCGCCCAAGATGCATCGTAGAGAGACTTCGTTCAATCGTCCGCAAACCCCTCTTTCTCTAAATGAGGTTTCTCTTTCCGATGCCGTCAAACGGGTGCTTTCACATCCTACGGTGGCTGACAAAACCTTTCTCATCACGATTGGGGACCGTACCGTAACGGGTCTAATCCACCGTGATCAAATGGTTGGTCCTTGGCAGGTGCCCGTAGCCGACTGCGCGGTAACGACGTCTTCATTCGATGGATACGCTGGGGAAGCGATGTCGATGGGCGAACGTACTCCGATTGCAGTCAACAATGCGGCAGCATCGGCTCGACTCGCCGTCGGCGAGGCGTTGACCAACCTTGCAGCAGCTCAAATCGGCGAACTCGCCAAGGTCAATCTTTCAGCTAACTGGATGGCCGCTCCTGCGGTTCCCGGAGATGGGGCGGATCTTTACGAGGCGGTTCAAGCGGTGGGTATCGATCTGTGCCCCAAACTCGGCGTTACCATTCCCGTTGGCAAAGACTCCATGAGCATGAGTACCGTTTGGAGTGACGAGTCCGGCGAAAAACGCATGACCGCTCCCATTTCGCTGATCGTTTCCGCATTCGCTCGTTGCGAAGATATCCGTTTTTCCCTTACGCCTCAGCTGGTTCAGGACGAGAAAACGATTCTCATGCTCGTTGATTTGGGCAGGGGTCAAGATCGACTTGGCGGCTCTATTCTTGGACAAACCTATTCGCAAATGGGCGAGGAAACGCCTGATGTCGATAATGCTGAGGATCTCAAGAATTTCTGGAACGTCATTCAGCAACTAGGAAGGGAAGAGAAGATTCTTGCCTACCATGATCGTTCGGATGGCGGTCTGCTTGCAGCCGTGGTGGAGATGGCCTTTGCTGGTAACGTGGGTGTGAACCTTGACCTGCTGATCGATGGTGATCCTCTCGGTCCTCTTTTTTCCGAGGAGCTGGGCGCGATTATCCAAATCAATGACAATCATTTGCCCGATCTTTTCGATGCCTTTAGAAAGCATAAACTGGATACATGCTTAAAGCCAGTTGGCCAGATTAACGACGAATATAGATTTAATGTCCGACGCGGCGGAGAGATCCTCTTTAGCGAAAGTCTGGACAAACTTAGGGGAATTTGGTCAGATACGACCTATCGTATGCAGAGCATGCGAGACAATCCGGAGTCGGCTGCATCAGAACATCAACTACGTCAGGATGGTAGCAATCCTGGCATCTCTCCCAATGTAGCCTTCGATCTTCAGCCTTCAGGCTTTAATATATCGGATTCCGGAGTGAAACCTTGTATGGCCATTCTTCGCGAGCAGGGAGTCAATGGCCAAGTCGAGATGGCAGCCGCTTTCCATCGAGCCGGTTTTCAGTGTATTGATGTTCATATGACGGATATTCTGAGCGGCGGTCTTTCGCTTGAAGGTTTTCAAGGCCTTGCCGCTTGTGGGGGCTTTAGCTACGGCGATGTCTTGGGAGCGGGGGAAGGCTGGGCGAAAAGTATTCTCTTCAACCCTACCGCTAGAGACGCGTTTCAGGCCTTCTTCGAACGCGACGAAACGTTTTCCCTCGGGGTTTGCAATGGCTGCCAGATGCTTAGCAATCTTCACTCTCTTATTCCCGGTACGGATCATTGGCCACGTTTTGTTCAGAATCGGAGCGAACGCTATGAAGGCCGACTTGTATCCGTGAAAATCGAAGAAAGCCCTAGCGTTCTATTTGCAGGGATGGAGGGTAGTGTGCTCCCGATAGCCGTCGCTCACGGAGAAGGTCGAGCCGAATTCGAAAGTGACCAGGATGCTGAAGCTTGCAGCGCTTCCGGCTTCGTGGCCGCCCGTTATGTTGATAATCATGGCAGTCCGACCGAAACGTATCCACTTAATCCTAACGGTTCGCCAAGCGGTATCACGAGTCTGGCTAGTCGAGATGGTCGAGTAACGATTATGATGCCCCATCCCGAGCGCGTTTTTCGCACTACCCAATTGAGTTGGGCTCCAAAAGACTGGGGCGAAGACTCGCCTTGGATGAGATTGTTTCTAAATGCGAGAATGTATGTTAGCTAGCTTGCTGTAGCTGGAAAAATTGCCATGGTGGATTGCCATCTGGACTAATGACTAGTGTGCGCGATGAGAAACTGGCCAGTGTTGGCTCGCAAAAACGTAATTTAATCCTGAGCGTAGCTGAGAAGCTATTCGCTCAACATGGTATTGAGAGTACTTCCGTTCGCTCGATTACCGAGGAAGCGGGTGTTAATGTTGCCAGCATCAATTACTATTTCGGTTCCAAGGACGGTTTAGTTGAAGCCGTTGTCGAGAGACGCACCGAAGCTCTTTCTTCCGAGGCGATGACTCGTCTGGACACCTTAGAAGAGCAAACCGAGAATCCGAGTCTCGAGAGTATCGTCGGGGTCTTTGTCGATACTATGTTCGAACTAGCAGCGTCAGATAAGGGAACCGGAATTCGGTTCCTGCGCTTGATGTATCGCATGATGATGGAGGAGCCTCACATGATTCCCGATGCTATTCCGCGCAAGGGGCCTCCAAAGCACATCATTCGATTTCAAGGACTCATCAGTAACGCCTTGGGCCGCCAGCGTTTCGATCTCGAAGCCTCCTTTTGGGATTTCCATTTCATGCTTAGCACGACTATTCATGCTGTAAACTTGGTGAGCAGAGGTCAAAGCGGGATAAAAATGCTGCCCCAGATCTTTAACGAGAAGGTTCTGGAGGCAAAAAATGTCCGTACCATCGTGATCGATTACATAGCCTCTGGCATTCGAGGGGTTTTCCGGTCAGGGGAGAAAAACATCATTTAAAACGAAAATTCAAACAATGTTTCAATTTTTGGCTGCCTTCTTGCTTTGAAGGGTTTGTGGACCCCTTGGGTCCATTCAAAATACATAACAAACTCACAACCTAAAACGCCAATGATAGATGGAATAGGAGGACCCGGTGGGTATAATCCTACCCAGTTCGCTCAAATGAAGGAACAAGCCTTCAAGACGGCGGACGCCAACGCTGACGGTTCGATAACGAAAGGCGAGTTCAGCGAAGCCCTGTCCGAGAAAGGATTCTCGACAGAAAAGATAGACTCCATGTTTAACCGGATCGACTCAAGCGGTGACGGCAGTATCAGCCGCCTTGAATCCGATACGGCGATGGAGGAAATGAAGAACAAGATGCAAGAAATGATGAATATGATGAAATCCAAGGGAGGCGGCGGCGGAGAATCCCTATCGCTTCTGGATTTTCTTCAGGATTCCGAGAGCAATGATTCAGATGAAGATGATTCATCGGACGATCTTCGCTCGTACCTTGAAGATCTAGAGCGCTCCGGCGCCGGATCTGCGGGTAATTTCTTTAGCGTCTCAGCCTAGCTTGGCTCGGCGTTTAGACGCTCTGCAAGCTTGATTCAGCATTTCGCCTCTCCTTAGGGAAGGGGAGAGGCGATCTCGGTATTCAAATCAGTCCAGCAGGATTTTATCTGACGACTCTTCCAGAGCCGCCGGATTTCAGAAGTGCTTCGGCCTCGGCTCGCGTGGTGTAGTTGAAATCTCCATATATGCTGTGAGCTAGGCACGAAGCGGCAGTCGCGAAGGCGATGGCTTGCGATGGTTTGCTTAACTCCGGGGTGTTGAGCGCGAAGATCAGACCAGCTCCGAACGAGTCGCCTCCTCCCACGCGATCGACGATATTCCGTATCTCATAGGGTTGATAGTCGCCGTCTGCATTGGGAGCGAGTTGAGCGGAATCGCTTGCTGCATCGTAGAGCATAGCTCCCCAGTTATTGTGAGAAGCGGAAATGCTTTCTCGTAGCGTGATGGCTACTTTGGATACGTTTGAAAACCGCTCTACAATTTTTTGAGCTACCTGCTTGTATTTGGATGCATCAATCTTTCCTGAATGAACATCCGTATTATCCGCTTCAATGCCGAGAGTATCCGAGGCGTCTTCCTCGTTGGCTATGACGAGATCAACGAAGGGCAGTAGCTTGGCGATAGTCTCTCTAGCCAATTCTCTGGCCGATTTCCCTTCTTCCCACTTCCAAAGCTTGTTGCGGAAGTTCAGGTCCAGCGAGGTTTGAAGTCCTCTGGATTTCGCTTCTTTTAAAGCGGTTAAAGTGGCATCGGCCGCGTTTTTAGACAAGGCGGGGGTGATGCCAGTTGTGTGCAGCCATGCCGCGTTTTCGAATGCAGCTTCCCAATTGTATTCGTTCGGCGGAGTCAGGCTTACTGATGAGTAATCTCTATCGTAGATCACGCGACTGGGCCTCTGGTTGGCTCCCGTTTCTAGAAAGTAGAGCCCTAATCGTCCTTCGTTTGATCTAACAATGCAACTGGTATCGATGCCTACTGTCACAAGGGAATTGATACATGCCGTGGCGATATCGTGATTTGGAAGCGCAGTGACGAATCGGGTGGGAATGCCAAGAATCGCTATTGATGCGGCGACGTTTGCCTCTGCTCCAGCAAAAGTAAGATCGACTTCTCCGGGCATAGCTTGTCGAAAGCGTTTAAAACCTGGAGGGCAAAACCTTCCCATAACCTCTCCAAAAGTGACGACGTGTTTCATGATTTAATTTGAATTTAGATTTTCCAGAAGGGTAGTAGCCTGATGAGCGGATGCCTCGATAGCGTTCCAGTCGTGAGCTGCAATTAGATCGCGTTTGGCAATCCAGGAACCTCCTATGGCGCTGACAATCGGACTTTCCAAATAAGTCCCCGCGTTTTGCGGGTTGAGTCCTCCCAATGGTATGAAGTCGATATCCAAGTGCTTGTAAGGGGCTGACATGCTTTGCAAGTGCGGTAGTCCTCCTGAAGATTCGGCTGGAAAGAATTTCATGGTCCTGCAACCCAGCTCTAGAGATAGTTCGATTTCGGATGGCGTCATGATTCCAGGAGCGAAGGGCAGGCCGATATCTTGAGCTTTTTCCACTACCCTTCGATTTAATCCCGGAGCTACGCCAAAAGCCGCTCCTGCTTTGGAAACCTGCTCGGCTTGTTCCGGAGTAAGGATGGTGCCTACTCCTGCCAGTACTTCGGGAACCTCTGACACGATTTGCTTAAGACTATCGAGGGCCGCTCCCGTTCGCAAGGTAAGCTCAATAGCTGTGATACCTCCTCTTAAAAGGGCTTGAGCGAGGGGTACTGCATCTGAGGCGTCATCGATAACGAGCACCGCTACGATCTTCGCTTCCGAAAGTCTGCTGTGTATTTCCTTGGTAAACATCTGTCTAAATAATTGACAATATTAACAATTATTTAGACAATAGAGTCTTTGGAATCATGTCAATTGAGAAGAAGAATTTAGCGACTTCCCTTTTTAAGGCCCTGGATCTGCTGACTCTGATCAATTCTCGAAGCTCGGGGGTTGGGATCTATGAAATGGTCGATTCCATGTCCTTGCCCCGCAGCAGCTTGATCCGAATGTTGGATAGTCTTATTCATTACGGGCTCGTGGCGAGAGATGCCGACAAGCGTTATCACGTTACGTCCGAGTTTCGAAACTGGAAATCCGAAG
This sequence comes from Opitutaceae bacterium, assembly GCA_028284385.1. Classification (GTDB taxonomy): domain Bacteria; phylum Verrucomicrobiota; class Verrucomicrobiia; order Opitutales; family Opitutaceae; genus JANQRT01. Next base: position 187,104 of record JANQRT010000059.1, read on the forward strand.
GCGCCAATGAAAAACTGATTTCCCGATTCGAGCCTTTGATGAAGACCGTCTGTGATGCGGTTGGGGAGATGGTGGTTCTTGGTAAACTGGAAGGGCGGAAGATCAGACATGTCCATTGCGTGGAACCCGATCGACGCGTGCGTGTAGTGCCTCCGCTTGGACGCGAGTTTAAACTTGAGACCATGGCGATGGGCAAGCTTGCTATCAGCCAGCGTGGCGATTTGCTGAAATCACGTTCGTCTAAAGAAAGGAAAGCGGAAACTGCTCAAGCCGGTCGCGATGGATTTGCCTGGAATCGCGCGGAATCCGAAGAAGGAATCATCGCTTGGGCCACTTGGCTAGGAAGAGCATCAACATTGACGCCTATGATGGCGGTAACTTGGCCTGAGCATCGATTTTTGGATACACAGGTTAATAAGATCGTTAAGTTGTTAAAGAAATACGATCGAGAACTAGGCCCGTTCGAGATTTTTGCTAGAGATGCTTCTAGATAAAATTCGTAATAGAAGTTCTAATACGTATCATTCCTTGAATACAATGCAAATGCTTCCGGGAACGTTAATCACGTTTCGTGTTTGGAAGGTGAGCTCGCCGCTGTCCTGATCAACGGCAAATACGGATATCGTATTGGAGTGGGCTCCTGCGGTAAGCAGCCACTTGGCAGTCGGATCAAGGTTTATGTTTCGTGGCCAAGATCCCCGTATGGGTTCAACTTCTTGTACTTCAAGCTGACCGGTTTCCGAATTGGCGTGGTAGACGGTAACGGTGTCGTTGCCACGATTTGCTGAATACACGAATTTCCCGTTCGGGTGGACCAGAATCTCCGATGCTGAGTTGAAGGCCTCCTTGCTTTTGACTTCTTTGCTCAGAGCGGGGGTAGTGGATAGGCGTTTGGCCGTTCCTTTGCTTGCTTCGTAGGCGAAAGTGGTGACTGACAGACTCAGTTCGTTCAAGAGATAGATGAATTTCCCATCGACCGAGAAACGCATATGACGTGGTCCGCCTCCTGGAACGGACTGAGCCGATCCATGATACGTTATGGAAGGAGCCTCAGCGTCGTTAGTGTAAATAACGATCTCATCTTTTCCTAGGTCGGGAACGAATGCGTATTTGCCATCCGAAGAGTAGCCAACCCAGTGCGGATGCGGCTGATTCTGGCGTCGTTCAACTACACCCGAACCACCTTCATGTTCTACAAGTTGGGCCCTTTTGCCTACGGCCCCGTCGGGCCCGATAGGAAAGACGGCGACGGATCCTCCTCCATACTGAGCCGTGAGCAGAAACTTTCCCGATGGATGTACGGAAATGTGAGCTCCCCCACCGTCGCCGATAGGCTCCGTATTGAGAAGTTTGAGCGATCCATCGCTCTCCATCTTGTAAGCAGCTACGACGGGCTCTTCATCTCGAGCTACGGCATAAAGAAATTCCTTTTCCGGATCCATGGCCAGGAACCCAGGATTGCCAATCTCCGCTGCAAGGCTCGCAGGGTTTAGTTTACCACTATCGGTATCAAAGGTAGCGTGATAAATCCCTTTGCTTTCTCTGCCTCCTGTTCCGAAATAAACGTCGATTGATTTTGCCACTGAGAAATTCGAGATCGAGACCGATAGAGCGAGAAAAAGAAACCTATGCATTCAAGGAGTTTTAAGCATCCCCAGCGAATTGTCCATGCCAGAGAGGACTGTTCTCCGAATTCTTCTCGCTGCCGATTCGATTTTTTCGCATTTAAGACACGCTTTTCAAGGCTTAGTCGGACGAGGGATATGAAACTGGTCGTCGGTTCGCGTGTATCCCGTTGGACCATGCATCCGGCCAACGGGATGTAGTTGCTCGGTAAGGACGCGATTCGAGTCTTTGTCAAAGTAAGCGTCATCGATGGCGGCATGGATCACTTTGCCAATGACAAGCCGATTTCCGCCTATCTCTTGCGTGGCATATTCCTGACACTCTAGATGGACAGGCGACTCGGCGATGCGCGGCGGCCTCACTTGAGTAGACTTTTCAGTGGTCAGGCCTACGGCTTTCAATTCGCTCTCTCCGTGAGGGTAGTCGTAGGCGGTCTGCACCATCTTTTCGGCTAGGCTTTCCGTCACCATGTTGATGACGAATTCGCCTCCCTTTCGAATGTTGAGAACCGTGTCCTTTGGGGTGCCATCGCTACGATTTCCTATGCCCAGGACCACTAGCGCCGGCTTTGAACCGAAGCAGTTAAAGAAGCTGAAGGGCGCCGCGTTTACTTGGTCTTGATCGTCAAGGGTCGTTACCCACGCGATGGGGCGGGGAACGACCACGTGGGTCAGTATTTTGTATCGTTCAAGCGATGGAATCTTATCGAAATCTATTTCCATTTCAAAGTTGGCGTGTAACAAGGATTCCGCTACGCTAAAATTCTAACTGTCACTATAAGCGTCCAGCGGAAGACACGAGCAGACTAGATTGCGATCGCCGTAGACGTTATCAACGCGGCTAACGGTTGGCCAGTATTTGTTTTCTCGAGACGACTGCGACGGGAAGGCGGCAATTTCCCTGTCGTAAGGATGATCCCATTCATTGGATGCCACGTGAGATGCGGTGTGGGGAGCGTTTTTCAAGGGGTTGTCGTCAGCTGGCCAATCGCCGTTTTCGATGCGCTCCATTTCTCCTTTGATGCTAATCAGAGCGTCGCATAGCCTATCCAATTCGGCTTTCGATTCGCTTTCGGTTGGCTCGATCATCATGGTGCCTGCGACTGGCCAGGACATGGTCGGGGCGTGAAAGCCATAGTCCATCAATCGCTTCGCTACATCCTCTACTTCTACGCCAGCTTTGTCCTTCCATTGGCGAAAATCGACGATGAATTCGTGAGCGACTAAACCGTTCTCGCCGCGGTACACGATTGGGAAATGGCTCTCCAAGCGCTTGGCCATGTAGTTCGCGTTGAGAATCGCGATCTTCGAAGCCTCGGTTAGTCCCTCTCCACCCATCATCCGGATGTAGGCCCATGAGATCGGAAGTATGCTTGCGCTGCCATAAGGAGCTGCCGAGATGGCTCCAATTGCATTTTCTCCACCAACGGATTGGTTGAGTCCGTGTCCCGGGAGGAAAGGGGCCAAATGCTTGGCGACTCCGATTGGGCCGACGCCGGGACCTCCGCCTCCATGCGGAATGCAGAAGGTCTTGTGCAGGTTCAGATGGCACACGTCTGCTCCGATGAAGCCAGGACTGGTGAGGCCGCATTGAGCGTTCATGTTCGCTCCGTCCATATAAACCTGTCCTCCGTTTTCATGGATGATTTCACAAACCTCTTGTACTGAAGATTCGAATACTCCATGAGTTGAAGGATAAGTGATCATCAACGCCGCCAGACTGTCGGCATGTTTCACGGCTTTTTCCTTTAAATCGAAGAGATCGATATTCCCCAATTCGTCGCATTTGACTGGCATTACCTTCATTCCTGCCATCACGGCGCTAGCAGGGTTGGTGCCATGAGCCGATACCGGAATGAGGCAAAGATCTCGTTGAGCCTGGCCATTGGACTTGTGATACTCGCGTATTACTAGCAAACCGGCGTATTCCCCTTGCGAACCGGCATTTGGCTGGATGGAGACGGCTTCAAAATGGGTTATTCCGGCAAGCCAGTTTTCCAGTTGCTCTATCAATTCTTGGTATCCAATTGTTTGCGACGATGGAGCGAAAGGATGGATACTCCCGAATTCCGGCCAGGTTACCGGAAACATCTCGGAGGAGGCGTTTAGTTTCATGGTGCACGATCCCAAAGGAATCATGGATGTCGTAAGTGAGAGGTCTTTGTTCTCAAGCCGTTTTAAGTAGCGCAGAAGCTCCGTTTCCGTATGGTAGGAATTGAATACGGGATGCGTAAGGAAAGCTGATTCGCGTCGCAGTTCTTTGGAGATCGAATTGTCACACCGAGCTGCGCATTCTTCTACTTCAGATGGATCAATGTTGGCATCTTCTGCAAACAGGCTTAGCAGCTCAGCTAGTGAATGTGAGTCAACCGTTTCGTCTAAGGTAAAGCCAAGAGTGGATTCATCGATCTCTCGCAGGTTGATGCCGGCGTTGCCAGCCTTTTGATGTATTGAGTCAGCGGATGCATGCTGCAAATTAACCACAATCGTATCAAATCGATCTCCGTCCTCAATCTCGTATCCTTTCTTTTCCAGCATCATTTTTGAAATCGAAGTGAGTGTTTGGATACGGTTTGCGATGGCCTTTAGTCCGTCTGGTCCATGATAGACTGCGTAGGCTGAGGCAATGTTGGCCAGTAGAACTTGGGCTGTACAGATATTGCTAGTAGCCTTGTCTCGACGAATGTGCTGTTCTCTGGTTTGCAACGCCAGTCTCAAAGCTGGCCTGCCTTTCACGTCTTGGGAGACGCCAATGATTCTTCCTGGCATCTTTCGCTTGTGTTCCTCTTTTGTAGCGAAAAAGGCGGCGTGTGGGCCGCCGAATCCCATGGGAACTCCGAAGCGTTGAGCGCTTCCCACGGCTATGTCCGCTCCCCATTCTCCTGGTGGCTTCAAAAGGGTAAGGGCAAGAAGGTCGCAGCAGGCGACAACCAGTGTTCTGGTCTCCTTTGCCTGAGCCACAAGCTTCGAGTAGTCTCGAGCAATACCATCTGTATCCGGATATTGGATAATCAGGGCCAAGACATTTTCAAGGTCGTGATCTTCTTCAAAATCTACGACTTCCGTTTCGATATTCAAGGGGAGGCAGCGAGTTCGGACAACTTCAATGGTCTGGGGGAAGCAGTTTTGAGAGATGAGAATCCGATTCGCTTTCCGTTTCCGGGTCACGCCTGCGCATAAACTTACAGCTTCTGCAGCAGCCGTTCCTTCATCGAGAAGGGAGGCGTTGGCGATATCCATTCCCGTAAGATCGGAAACCATGGTCTGGAAATTCAGAAGCGCCTCCATCCTACCCTGAGATATTTCGGCCTGGTAGGGAGTGTATTGGGTGTACCAGCCAGGATTTTCCAGAATGTTTCTTAGAATAATCGAAGGCGTTAATGTATTCGTGTATCCAAGACCTATGTACGATTTGAAAGTTTTGTTTTTAGCAGCCAAAGACCTCAGCTCCTTGAGCATGTCATCTTCTCCTTTGACCTCTGGCAGACCCTGAAACGTCTCTTGGCGAATGGAATGAGGCACAGCCTCATCTATCAACGAGCCTACCGATTCGAATCCAACGAATCGCGCCATTTCCTCGACTTCGCTTTTTTTGACTCCCAAATGGCGTCTGGCAAAACTATCCAGTTTGTTTAATTGCCCGGTGGCTGTATTGCTAGCTGCTTTGCTGGGAATGCTGGCCTGCTCGACTTCTGGCATGGACGCACACTAGAAAGGGGCTTGATCAGATCAATAGTTTTAACCGCGAATGAATGGTAATGGATGCAAATGGTTTCTCCATCTTTGCATCGGCTTCTTTTTGATTTGCGTTTATTCGCGTCCATTCGCGGTTCTTTAGCTCATGACTAAAAAGGAGCGAGCGGCTTATGTAGATCGAGAATTGGATAGGCTTTATCCGGATCCGCCTATCCCATTGGATCACAAAGATCCCTACACCCTTTTGGTCGCGGTTCTTCTTTCAGCTCAGTGCACGGATATTCGAGTCAATAAAACCACACCTGAACTCTTTGCCCTGGCGGACAACCCTCAAGCCATGATCAAGCCGTCCGTAGACAAGATTCGCTCGATTATTCGGCCATGTGGTTTGGCTCCGAGAAAATCTCAAGCGATTCATGACCTTTCTTGTATCCTGATAAATGAATACGATGGAACTGTGCCCGAAGATATGGAAGCTCTTGAAGCTTTGCCTGGTGTCGGTCACAAAACGGCTTCGGTTGTCATGTCCCAGGCTTTTGGCCATCCCGCTTTTCCGGTGGACACCCATATTCACCGTCTCGCCCAAAGATGGGGTTTAAGCAGTGGAAAGAACGTTTCTCAAACGGAGAAGGACTTGAAGGCTTTGTTTCCTAAGGAGCGTTGGAATCCCTTGCACTTGCAGATCATCTATTATGGACGCGAACACTGCACGGCTCGTGGCTGTGATGGTACGGTTTGCGGCATCTGTTCCGCCTTGTATCCAAAAAGGAGAAGGGCAGTTGTCACCAAAAAGGCATGAAAAAAGCTCAGCTTGCTTAGCTGAGCTTTTGTTGAAATATTGAGAGTAGAGATTTGGCCTAGAAGTCTGCTTCTTTGATGTTCCCCTCAACCCCGCCTGGGAGAGGAGTGGTGGCCGTACCGATGGCATCGCTTATCAAGTTGGTGCTTGCTCCGTTACCATCAACGAGAACTCCTGTAGCGGCTGTCGTTCCTAGGCTTGTGTACCATGCTACATTTCCTCCTACGAAAGCGATGTGTCCTCCTTTATCTCCATAAACGTCGGTTACTGCCCAGTCCGATGATGTCGGCGTTTCCATTCTGGTGAAAGCCAAAGGCGTTGTAGATGGGACTGAGAGAATCAAGTCAGTTACATAGTCATAGGAGAGGCCACGTGTCCCTGCATCCGAAATAATTGTGGCGTTTAAAGCGTAGGTGCCTCCGTTATTAAAAACTACCGTACCTGTTGCAGTCGTCGCGCTGGCGTCGCTGTCGCTTTTCCAAATGGCTACTTCGTTGAGACCGGCTCCTACAGCCAAGGCTGCAGCCACCTCTTCATTAGTGCCGTCCACAGTTCCTCCTGTGTTGACGAGCCTGCCGGTAGTAGCATCGAAGTAATGCGTACTGCTGGGGAGCATCTCCCCATTTTGACTAGCGAAAATCAGCGAAGCGTTTACGATCTGCCTGAGGTTATTAATGTCCTTCGTTCTCCTCGCCGTTTCGCGCATTTGGCCAACAGTCGGGATTAGAATGGCGGAAAGAATAGCGATGATGGCGATTACCGTCAGCAGTTCGATGAGGGTAAATCCTTTCTTGGCCGTCTTTGTGCGTAGGGTGTGCGTGGTCATAGTCGTTACCTAAATATTGATGAGAGTTTAGTTACAAAACGATGATTTTGCCAGGGTCGCAAGTGACATTTACGTTCCTGCGGCATTTGAGGATTTGGACGGATACTCGCCATCTCCGTTTCCCGATTCCCCTCTAATGGTTTCCCTGATAGGGGAGGGTTACCGATCTAGATTCTAGGTGTAAGCTATTAATGGCAGTATTCACGTTTATAAGAGCTGGTTGTTCATTTCCGATTCAAGACACCCCAAATCGAGCTTCTCTTATAAGTATATAGCTGCCTCCGGAAATAGGTCTAAGTTTCCCATTTCATTGGCCATACTTTCCGCAAAGCGCTCCCGCTTATCATTTTGTCTCCACTTTTTCTTTGCAAGGCGAGTGCTAGCTTCCAGATATAGTCGCGATGAAAGTATACATAGACGGCGAGTTTGTAGATAAGCAGGATGCTAAGATATCCGTCTTCGACCATGGCCTTCTTTATGGCGATGGGATCTTCGAGGGCATTCGCGTCTATAAAAACTGCGTCTACCGGCTGGACGAGCACTTGGAGCGGTTGGAGTATTCCGCGAAGTCCATTCTAATGGATCTTCCGCTATCGCGTGAAGAAATGTCCGAAGTCGTTTGCGAGTCCTGTCGAGTTAACGGCATATCGGATGGTTATGTGCGTCTCGTAGTGACCCGTGGAGAGGGCAATCTTGGACTCTCGCCCGATTCGTGTCTCAAACCTTCCGTCATCAGTATTGCCGACAAGATTAGCCTGTATCCAGAAGAGTACTATACACAAGGGCTTTCGATCATTACCGTTCCCACGCGTCGGATGGGACCTGCGGCTCTTAATCCCGGGATTAAGTCTCTGAATTATCTCAACAATATCATGGCAAAAATGGAGGCGGCTCAAAGAGGGGCTCTCGAAGCCATCATGCTCAATGATCAAGGTTTCATTGCCGAGTGCACGGGAGACAATCTATTCATCGTTCATAAAGGGATATTGTATACGCCTGACATCGCGAACGGCGCTTTGAGAGGGATTACGCGTCAAGCCGTTATCGATCTCGCTCGTGAGCGAGATCTCGAATTAAAGGAGTGCGACTTGACCCGCTATGAAGTTTGGAATGCCGACGAGTGCTTTCTAACAGGCACTGCGGCCGAGCTCATTCCCGTTGTCGCTCTCGATGAAAGGAAGATCGGCGATGGCAAACCGGGACCGGTTACCAAGCAATTGCATTCCGCTTTTCACGATGAAGTCTCAACGCGTGGCGCCATGTTGTAGTTAGGTAGTCGCTCGTCGCGACTAGGTGTTCGGCCTCAGGACTTTAGGCGGCAGAATCTGCCCATTGTCGTCCGCTTGAAATAATAGGCTCGAAAACGCCGTTAAAATCGTTTGAAAAAAGGGATCTCTCATTTGAGGGATTTCCCATTGATCGTTCACTATGGTAAGCGTTCGGTAAAGTTGGCGCGACTCGTGCAATGTTCTTTCAAGTTTCGCGATCCTTTGAGAAAATTCGCGCGCATACCAATCAATTGATTTCATCAGTCTATGTCCAAGCCACTAAAATGCGACATTTGCGATAAACCTGCCACTGTTCACCTCACACAGATAATCAACAATCAGATCCATAAAATCGATCTGTGCGAGTCCTGCGCGGAGCAGAAAGGGATTACAGATCCCAATGGCTACTCCTTGGCTGATCTGCTGGTCAAACCTGGCCAAGTAGAGGAGACGGCAGAGGATAACGCCTTGGTTTGCGACGATTGCAATTATACGCAGAGAGATTTTAAGAAAACAGGTCGTTTGGGCTGCCCTACTTGCTATGAGACATTCGCCGGCCTGATCAATCCGGCTCTCTCGGGAATGCACAAGGGAGAGGCTCATCGCGGCAAGGTGCCGGAAAAGGCTTTGGAACGAAAAACGGGTTTGGATCGTCTTCATTCATTGGAGCTGGATTTGCAGAATGCGATCGACAGCGAGCGTTATGAAGACGCGGCCCAATTTCGCGACGAGATCATAGAGCTCAAGAAAGCGTTAGAAGAACAGGAAACAGAACAAGTCGATGCTGATTAAGAGCATATTTGGCGGAAAGTCCGAGATGACCGAGGGGAGCGCGAAGAAGTGCCCCGTCGTACTCATGACTCGTGTCCGCCTGGCTAGAAATCTAGATAGCAAGCCATTTCCTGGTTGGGCCAAGGCGGCTCAACGTAATGAAGTCCTTGAGACATGTTTGCCCGCCGTAGCGTCCCTTTCGCAAATGAAGCGAGGCATTACCGCGGAGCTTGAAGAACTTTCCGATCTGGAGAGACAGATTCTTGTCGAGAGGCATTTGATCAGCCGAGAGCTCTCATCGACCTCGGAAAAAACCGGTGTCGTCATCAGTAAGGATCAGTCGGTCGCGGTGATGATCAACGAAGAGGATCATCTGCGTATCCAGGTTATCAAATCGGGCTATCGCTTCAAGCAGGCTTGGTCGGCCATTAACGGAGTGGATTCTTCGCTCGAAGAGGAATTGGACTACGCTTTTTCCTCGAAGATCGGTTTCCTGACCGCCTGTCCTACTAACGTGGGTACCGGAATGCGCGCTTCCGCCATGATGCATTTGCCAGCTCTGGTGATCTCCAACCAGATGGAGAAGGTGGTTAGAGCGGTCAACCAGCTTGGCATAGCGGTTCGTGGCTTGTTCGGTGAAGGTTCCGACGCCAGCGGCAGCATCTTCCAGATTTCCAACCAAACCACGCTTGGCGAATCCGAACAGGACATCATCAAGCGGCTTTCGTCTGTCCTGAGGACGATCATCGACCAGGAGATGAATGCTCGCGAGAAGATACTCGAGAAGGATCCGAACAAGCTCTACGACAAGATTGGCCGGGCTTATGGAATCTTGCAGAACAGCCATTTGCTAAGCTCTAGCGAATGTATGAATTTGGCTTCACTCGTGCGCTTTGGGGTCGATCTCGAAATGTTTCCCGAGAACACGCGAAATATCGTGGATCGAATGTTCATCGAATGCCAGCCAGGGCACATCCAGTACCATGCTGGCGGTCAAATCGAGTCATCCGACCGCGACGCTTTTCGCGCTTCCTACCTGCGCAAGCAATTCGAGAGTGTCGAACAACCGATCTTCAATATCCACGAAAACGAAACCAAAGATCAGAATTCAGAGTCCCAAGAAGGAGAAAAGGAATAAAGCTTTATGGAACCCATGAACAATTTTACTCCCCGGGCCCAGCAGGTTTTGGCGCTGGCTCGAAAGGAGGCAGACAGATTTCACCACAATTATGTAGGTACCGAGCACATACTGCTTGGATTGATAAAACTGGGGCAAGGCGTTGCAGTTAGCGTTCTGCAGAAGATGGGTCTCGATCTCGAGACCGTTCGCAGTGCAGTTGAAAAGCAGGTTGGCTCAGGCCCTGAAGGCAAGGCGTCGGGAAGTATTCCTTATACGCCTCGTGTTAAGAAGGTTCTCGCTCTAGCCGGCAAGGAAGCGAAAGCGCTTAACCACAGTTATGTAGGTACAGAACACATACTGCTCGGGCTTTTAAGAGAAGGTGAGGGCGTTGCCGCTCGTGTTTTGAAATCCTTGGATGTCGACATCGAGCGCACCCGCAACGAGATTCTCCGCGAACTTGATCCTCAATTTTCTGGAGAGACTGAAGAAGCGGTAGCTCCTGGGCGTGGTCAGGCCGGAGACGAAAAGAAGGAAACCAAAACGCCCGCTCTTAAGGCTTTTGGCCGCGATCTGACCGAGCTTGCCAAGAAAGGCGAGCTTGATCCTGTTATTGGCCGCAAAGACGAGATTCGTCGCGTGATTCAAATTCTTTGCCGTCGCACGAAAAACAATCCGGTTCTCATCGGCGAAGCTGGGGTTGGTAAGACGGCGATCGTCGAGGGACTTGCCCTTGAAATTTCAAGCGGTGTCGTTCCTGAAATCCTCGTTGATAGAAAGGTGGTCACTCTCGACCTCGCTCTCATGGTTGCGGGTACGAAATACCGTGGTCAGTTCGAGGAGCGCATCAAGGCGGTCATGGACGAGATCAAGCGAGCTGGAAATATCATCATTTTCATAGACGAGCTTCACACCATCGTGGGCGCTGGAGCCGCTGAAGGGGCGATGGACGCCTCCAACATTTTCAAGCCCGCTCTTTCTCGTGGAGAGCTTCAGTGCATCGGAGCTACCACGCTTAACGAGTATCGCAAGTACATCGAAAAGGATAGCGCCTTGGATCGTCGCTTCCAAAGCGTGCAAGTCGATGCTCCTAGCATCGAGGAATCCATTTTGATCTTGAAAGGAATCCGCGGTAAGTACGAGGAGCACCATAAGGCTGTCTTTACCGACAAGGCTCTGGAAGCGGCCGTTAAGCTTTCCGATCGCTACATCACTTCGCGTTACTTGCCGGACAAGGCGATTGACGTTATGGACGAAGCGGGTTCCAAGGCTCGCATCTCATCCTTGAATCGCCCGCCGGAGATAGAAGATCTCACCAAAGAGATCGAGGACATCTGCGCCAAGAAAGAGGAAGCGATCAGCAAGCAGCATTTTGAAGAGGCCGCGAAATTCCGTGACCAGGAAAAACAACTACGTTCCAAGCAGGAAAGCATTTTAGACGATTGGAAGAAGAACCGGGAAGAGAATCGCATCACCGTTGAGGAAGACGATATGATGAAAATCGTCTCCGACTGGACGGGCGTGCCCCTCAACCGCCTAGAGAAAAAGGAGACAGAACGTCTGCTTCAACTCGAGAAGGAGCTGCAGGCCGAGGTCATTGGCCAGGATGAAGCCTGTGTCACCATTTCCAAAGCATTGCGACGCAGTCGAGCAGACCTTAAGGATCCGAATCGTCCTATTGGCTCGTTCATGTTCATGGGGCCAACAGGAGTGGGTAAGACTTTTCTCGCCCAGAAGCTCGCTGAAAAGATGTTCGGCGACAAGGAAGCCATTATTCAAGTGGACATGTCTGAATACATGGAGAAATTCTCCGTGTCTCGAATGATTGGTTCGCCTCCTGGCTACGTGGGCCACGAAGAAGGGGGTCAGCTCTCTGAGCAGGTTCGCCGCAAGCCTTATTCCGTAGTCCTTTTCGACGAGATCGAGAAGGCCCATCCGGATGTAGTGCAAATCATGCTACAGATTTTCGAAGAAGGTCGCTTAACCGATAGTCTTGGTCGTATCATCGATTTTCGAAACACGATCATCATCATGACGACCAATGTCGGAGCCCAAGTTATCCAGCGTCAATCGACGATGGGATTCGGAGCGGCGCAGACAATGGCTGGCGACTATGACAACATTAAGGAAAAGGTGATGGACGAAGCGAAGAAGGCTTTTAAGCCGGAGTTTCTTAATCGCATCAACGACCTGATCGTTTTCCACGGTCTCAGCAGAGACGATCTGATAAAGATCGTCGATTTGGAGATCGCCAAGGTTCAGAAACGTCTCGTTGAAAAGAAGATTACGATCGAACTTACGCCAGAGGCTAAGGAGCTGGTCATCGATAACGGTTACGATGAAAAATATGGAGCTCGTCCTCTCCGTCGATCAATCGAGCGCTTGCTTGAAGACCCGCTGGCAGAAGCCCTTTTGAGTGGCGAAGTCCATGAGGGTGACTCTATCATCGCAGACGTGAATGGAGAAGAACTTGCCTTCAGATCGAATGATCCAGCCGAGGTGGCTTCCTCCGAGTCGGAGTCTTCTTGATGTTGTTCAAACGTTAAAATTTTCCGCAAAAGCCGCTAATACTTAAGTTTGGCGGCTTTTTGTTGAATACATAAGTGGCGCGGGCGCGTATCATTGAAATACTTGTCGAACAAATCTGATGAATGGGATTCGAAACAATAATGGGTCTTTTCTCGTCGAATCAGCAGTATTTAAGAGGATGGGCTTGGCTATATGAGGGGGAACACGCTTAAATGGATTGTCTGCATCTCACTGATCGCAGTTTCGTATTGGGGATGGAATAGGGCAATTCATAGCGATGCTCCATCAGTTGCAAAGAATTCGATTGGAAATGAAGATGCTAGCGTTCAATCGAATATAGAAAGCAGGCCTGCGAAACTTGATAATTTATCAAACCAATCGAATTCCGGAGATCGCTCGGAGCCACCTTCTCACCCACTGGGCAGATTCAAAGATCTATCTGTAATCGAATATCGAATACTGAAAAGCGATGGAAATGCTTCTAGCGTAGAATTCTTGCTACAGGGCGATCCGGATTTCCCTCTGCTTATTAGTCGAGAGGAATTGGTCTATGATGAAGCCGAAGATCGATGGCTTGTGGCTATGGAGAGCGTGATGAAAGCCGATGAAATCATTTTCGACGCGGATCCACAGAAGGTCGATATAGGAGAGTTTGAGACTTTTCTAACTGATGAGAACCTGGACATAGCTGAAGAGTCAAAACTCTCGGACTACGTTCAAATTCGCATCAAGAATCCTTCTCTCGATCGATTTTACGCCGTTTTGGAAAAGGCTCGTAACTTGTTTCCAAATACAATCGTAGTCGAAGACCACATCCAATTTAGCTCCGCTTTTCCTAGCGAATGGAATGGAGCCGTTTCTTGGCATTTGGATCAGGTAAACGCTCCTGACGCTTGGGAGCTTACCACGGGAAGCAATGATGTGGTTATCGCCGTTTTGGATACAGGAATCCGAGCGACTCACGAAGATCTACAAGCCAATTTATTCGTCAACCCAGGAGAGATTGCCTCAAACGGAATCGATGACGACAACAATGGGTTTGTCGATGACGTTTCAGGATGGGACTTCTTTTCCAATGACGCGTCTCCGAACGATCAATCAGGCCATGGAACCCACGTTTCTGGTATCCTAGGAGCGGTTGGAGACAACAATCGCGGGACTGCTGGGGTAAATTGGAACGTCAAGATTCTCCCACTTAGGGTTGGCAATCAGAGCGGTTTGGGGACCTCCGATATCAACGAAGCCCTTCGCTATGTGGAAATGATGCGAGGCAAAGGTATTAATATTGTCGCTACCAATAATTCTTATGGGTCATCCACACCAAATAGTTCAACGCGAAGAGAGATTCAGGATCAAGGAGATCTAGGCATCCTCTTTGTGGCAGCTTCAGGCAACGATGGCGACAATATCGACGGTCAGCTCAATCAGTATCCAGCGGGCTACAGCGAAGACATCATCATCTCGGTAGGAAATTCGACCCAGGCTGACACCCTCTCCGCTTCCTCGAATTACGGAGCCCAGCGCGTGGACATCTCTGCTCCGGGAGAAAACGTTTACTCGACCTATAATGGCTCCAATAGCGACTACACGATGCTAAGCGGCACTTCGATGGCTTCGCCCATGGTCGCCGGAGCTGTAGGCCTGCTGGCGAGTAGCGAGCCCGACTTGGATTGGCAGGATATCAAGCAGCGAATTTTGGATACAGCGGATGTGCAGCCTTCCATGGAAGGCAGGCTTTTAGCAGAGGGAAGGCTCAATGTGCTGAACATGCTAAATCCAGATCTCGCCGATCATCGAATCTCGATATCCGGTCACCCCGGCAGCGTTATTCTAGTGCCCAGTTCCGATATCCCTATCGATTTTCTAGTCGAAGCAAAAGAGAATGCCATTCTCTCATTCGAAATTCTAGATGGAAGTAATGGAATAGCCATTACCGAGACAGCAGGTCCATTGTTCACCGCTAGTTTTTCAAGCAATGGTTTTTCTCACGTACGCTTTATTGCGGAAGTGGATGGAATTCGGCGCAACGTAGAAAAATATGTGATTGTCGGTCCTATCCAGGATATCGATTCAGGCCTGCATCACTCATGGGATTTCGAGGAGGAAAGCGGTAACGCCATTGACGCAGCGGGGAGTGCCAGCGCCCAGATTGAAAATGCGACACGCATTGCCTCGCCTCTTGGCAAAGCTATCGATTTTTCCGGCTCGAACAGCCGAGCGTCTTACACGGAAGACTTTGTGCCTGAAGTCACGTTTTCAGCGTTCGTTCGTAATGATCGTTTGGATTCAAGTCCACATCCGAGAATCGTCGACTCCCCCCATTATTCTTTCTACTATTCAACGGCGACCCAGGAAGCTGTTGATGATGGCAACAAGCGAACGCTCAAGTTCCTTTCCGAAAGGACGGGCAGCTTCCATGTTTGGAACGCACCTCCCGATTCGATCTTCGCCAACGACTGGATGCATGTAGCGGCGGTTTACGATAGCCGTTCTCTAGCGAATAATCCTAGGCTTTTTATCAATGGAAGGGAACAGGTAGTTCGTTCGCAGGGCCTAGGATCGGGTTCGCAGCTCACTGGCCGAAACACTGCCTACATCGGAGACCGAAACAATTTCGACCGGGCGTGGGATGGAGCCATGGACGAGCTTCGAATCTATGATAGGCAGCTCAGCGAAAAGGAAATCGCTACACTCTCGGCAAGATATCTCCAGGCTAGATGGAATGCATACAGCTTTAGGGAGTCGGATTCGGATGGCGTGACGAACTTTTCCTACAGCGACGATCAGGGAGCCTCTCCAACGGCAACCTATACTTGGTGGCTGTCTTCCAATGGGGGTCCTTTTGAACAACTGGAAAATCAGACTCCCAGCCAGGATGTTTCTATTGTATCCAATGTTTCCTATCAGATTTTGCTAGCGGTTTCCGACGAGTGGTCTACGCAATTTTTCTCTGCCGGACTGTTCCGGCCTGCTCAGGTAGAAGCCGGAGTATTGACTGGCGATTTCGATGGTCAAGGCGTTGTCTGGCTTGAGATTGATTCGTCGCTAAATGGCGGATACATAACTGTATTTGATACGGAAAGTAGCCTCCATTCTTTCCGCCAGCCGATTACTATTGGCGAAGGAGGAGTGTTCCAAACCGTTTCCTCTAGCCCGCTCTCGATTCAGGGAACGATCGATGGCGGATTCACTGGCCAAATTACAGGCTCTGGCCTGAGCTTCTCGGGAGAACCGAGTTCTTTTTCGACCACAAGCGAGTTTGCAGGATTTTATACCGGAGGATTGATATCCGAAAATGGAGGGGATATTGAGATGCGAATTCTGGAAAACGGCCAGACGCTTCTGTGGCAATATGGATTCGAAGTGGATCTGGCTCAAGGCCTTGTGACCGATACAGGTGATTTGACCCTTACTTCCATATCTGGTGATGTGTATTCAGGAATTTTGGACGAAGAAACATTGAAGATCTTAGGTCAGGTATCCGGATCGAATGGAAATGGTGGATTCTTTCTGAGCGATATCTCGAATTCCGCTGAAAACCGTTTCGTGAACCTTTCTTCAAGAGCTGTCGTGGAGCCTGGGGAAGGCGTTGCTATCGGCGGATTTGTGGTAGCAGGGGAGCAACCTCGAAGGATGCTGATCCGCGCAGTTGGACCGAGCCTAGACGATTCTAATTTATTGAACCCGCTGGATAATCCCGTCATCGACCTTTATCGAGATGGTCAGTTGTTGGCTCGCAATGAGGCATGGTGGAATGGAGGCGATCAATCGGAATTGCAGGACGTGTTCAATGCATTCGGAGCCTCTCTCCTCCAGGAAGGAAGCCTTGATGCGGCTATTCTGATCGATTTAGAACCGGGACTCTATGGAGCGGTTGCCAGTGGACTTGGCGAAGAACGGACGGGCGATATCCTTATGGAGGTCTACGATGTAAGCGGTCAGGAGAATAGTTCTGTGGTAAATCTTTCCACACGTGGCAAAGTAGATGGAGCCAATGCGCCTCTCATCGCGGGATTCGTTATTAATGGCACTGAACCGAAACAGGTGCTTATCCGAGCGATTGGGCCATCCATGTCGGCAGTCGAACCCGAAAATCTTCTATCCGATCCGACCTTGGATCTCTACTCCGGGGCGACTATCATTGCCCAAAATGATGACTGGAGTTCAGAAGATGGTTTAGGCGTTTCGGATCGACTAAGGGATGCCTTTGAAGCGACCGGCGCGTTCTCTTTAGAAGAAGGAACGAAAGACGCGGCGATGCTCATCCTGCTTGAACCAGGAGTGTATGGGGCGGTAATTAGTGGCAAGGGGGGAGCCTCGGGGCTCTCTTTGATCGAGGTTTACGAAGTTCTTCGCTGAGCTGGTGGATAAATCCGCTTAAAATCTCACCTATTCAATTCACTAGGTCGCTTTTCTAGGATCTCACTAGAGTTGCATTCCGCTGGTGTAGCTCTATGGGTTCAGCGAAATGTTTGTCGATGAAGTCAAAATTATCGCCGAGGCAGGCGATGGCGGCCGAGGCTGCGTCAGTTTTCGTCGCGAGAAGTATGAGCCCTTTGGAGGTCCTGATGGTGGCGATGGAGGGGACGGGGGCGACGTTGTTCTCGAAGGGTCGGAAAATGAAAACAATCTGTCTCGCTACAAATTCCAGCCTCATTGGAAGGCAGGAAGAGGGGAGCATGGAATGGGATCTGGCAGGACCGGAAAGCGAGGCAAAGAGTGCCTTATTTTCGTGCCTCCTGGGACTTTGGTATCAAATTTGGAAACCGGAGAGATCGTCGCCGAGATTCTCGAGCACGGAGAGAGAACGGTTTTGCTCAAAGGAGGCAGCGGAGGTTGGGGTAATACCAAATTCAAGAGCTCGGTAAATCGGGCTCCTCGTCGAGCCAATCCGGGAGAGCCTGGCGAATCCGGAGAGTTTCAACTCGTTCTCAAAAGCATTGCCGATCTTGGGCTGGTCGGGTTTCCCAATGCTGGAAAGTCTACGTTGACCAACCTCATCACCAATGCCCGTCCGAAAACGGCTGCATATCCTTTCACCACGCTTCATCCGCAAATCGGAGTAATCGAGTATCCAGAGACCTACCAGAGACTCCAGCTGGCTGATATCCCCGGACTTATTCAAGGCGCGAGCGACAATAAGGGCCTCGGGCATCGATTTCTCAGGCATATTGAGCGGTGTTTCCTCTTGGCCCTGATTCTCGACATGTCAGGCGTTGATGGGCGTGATCCATGGGACGACTACGACCAGCTGCTGGCGGAGCTCGACGCCTATGACTCGACCTTGCTCGCAAAGCCTAGGCTAGTGATAGCCAACAAGATGGACGAGGATGCTGCTGTTGAGAATCTATCGCAGTTCAAGGCTACTCGAGACGTGGATATTCAGCCAATCTCCTGTCTCACGGAAGAGGGAATCCCTGAATTGAGGAAAGTTTTGTGGGAAAAGGTGGCTCAGGCTAAAGCCGCGGAGAATGAAGCCGAGAAATCAAGTAGCGACAGAACTAAAAGCGACTCGGATTTTCTGTAGCGGAACTTAAAAACGAAAATGGCCAGTCTCAAGCCACTTATCATGAGAGCCAATCGGCTCCTCGGAGCGACGTTGGTCGACCAGAACCTTGTATCGATTGACGATCTGGATAAGGCCAACGAGCGACTTCTGGAAATCACGTCCTCGAAGTCCTCGGATCATCAGGCCAGCCTTCTCTCGATTCTGGTTAACGAGATGCAGGCTCTGAAGGAAGATGTGCTTTTCGAGAAATACATCGAAGACTACGGGCTTGGGATCATTGATGCGCGAAACATCGAATTGCCTGAAGAGCTTTCCATGACTCTCAAGCCTGACGAATGCTGGGCTACATGGACCATTCCTTTCGATCAGGTCGAAGACACCCGCTATTTAGCTACCGCCTACTACCTTAGTAATCCCGTGCGGAAATACTGGGAGGATAAAGTAAAGGGAAACGTCATCTGGTTTGCCACTTCTCTCGAGTCCATCATCGGATTTCTGGAAGGCGTCGAATCGGCTGCCTCTTCTGCGGCTCTGGCTGCTAATTAGCGAAAATGCCTTTAGGACGACTACAGAAAGCCATAGTCGAGCACCTTGGTGAGCTCAAATACCTGAATAGCGAAGCGCTTCAGGAGCTCATCGACTACAAGGACGAATTGAATGGATCCGCTTTCGATGAGCTTCTTCTAGTCGATTATGCGATCACATCCCATCAGTTAAATGTGGCCAAGGCCAAGGCTTACGGGGTTGTGCCATTCAATGTTAGGAGCCTTTCGATCAACAAAGGCACTTGGGAAATCCTGGATCAGGAGTTCTGCGTTCAGAACCAGGTCGTTCCCGTTAGCCAGGTTGGAGACTATATTGTCGTCGCGTTCGTAAACCCTTTCGAGCTTACCGTTTCGAGTCGTATAACTGAAATAAGCGGGAAGCAGGTGGTTTCGCTTCTAAGTCCCGAACGGGACATCAAGGAAGTGCTCAACCAGGATAGTCGGCCGCAGGAGAGCGAGTTTAGCGATGTCGTCGAAGCGGTCGGGATGGAGTTTGACGATTCCGACAAGCTGGACGACGAGGAATTGGAAGACGAGGAGTCGGCTCCCATTATCCAGCTAGCCAACCGCATTGTTGAAGATGCCTACTATGGTGGAGCGAGCGATATTCACATCGAGCCTCGGGAACACGAATTATTCGTCCGATATCGAATCGATGGCGTTTGCCAGGAGAAGCTCCGACTCCCCAGCAAGGTTGCTGGCTCTTTGATCGCACGTTTGAAGATCATGGCGAATTTGGACATCGCCGAACGTCGAATTCCCCAAGATGGACGTATCGTCTTCAAGCAGTTTACGAGGAAGAACATCGATATCGACCTGCGTGTTTCTACGGCTCCGCTTAATCACGGCGAGGGCATGGTCATGCGTATTCTCGATAAGCAAAAGTCGACCTTGCCTCTGCCTGCTCTGGGATTTTCCGAGGATAACCTGGCGAGGTATCGCGAAGTGATAACCCAGCCTTATGGGATGATTCTGCACTGTGGTCCTACCGGTTCTGGTAAATCAATGACCCTGTATTCGGCCCTCAACGAGATCAGTACTCCGGGGCTTGTGATTCGTACTGCTGAAGATCCTATCGAATACACTCTGGATGGCATCAATCAGATGCAGATGAATCGTCAAATCGGACTCACGTTTGCTGCGGCCTTGCGCGCTTATCTGAGACAAGATCCCGATATTATTCTAGTGGGGGAAATTCGAGACCAGGAAACTGCCAACATCGCAGTCGAGGCTGCCCTTACCGGTCACCTTCTTTTGAGTACGCTCCATACCAACGACGCGCCCGGAACGGTGGCTAGATTGACGGACATGGGGATCGAGCCTTTCATGATTTCCTCTTCTCTCCTTTGCGTATGCGCCCAGCGTCTGATGCGACGCATTTGTAAGACGTGTCGTATCCAATATGAGCCTGAAGGTCGCGAAAAGGAAGTTCTTGAAGACGCTATCGAATGGTCCGGAGCCATTTTCAAACATAACCCCAAAGGATGCCCTCGCTGTAATAATTCAGGATATAAAGGTCGAGTCGGTATTCATGAATTGATGACGGTAAGCGAGGAATTGGTTGAAGGAATTAATAAGGGCCTGGAGACTGCGGAACTTAAGAAGATAGCCATGTCTACCGGCATGAAAACGCTTCATCAGGATAGCCTTTTGAAGGTCAAGGATGGCGTTTCGACGCTCGAAGAAGCCTTGGCTACGGTACCTGTGGATTTATAGTCTGTCTTGGGGTTTCTTGCTTCGTCTCGTCGCGTTTTCAACGCTTCCTCATTATGACGAGATCCTGGCTGTTTCCAATACAGCCTGATACGATTTCGATAATTTCGAAGTATTGCGACCATCGAGTCCGAATGTATCTATGAAGATGATACGAGTTTCGATAGTAGGTCTGGTCGGCGAGTACGTCGACGAGATCCGAGCTAGCTCCTATATCGAGAAATCCGCTACCCAATACTAGGTTCTGAAGGAGTTCGAAATTACCAGATCGATAAATCGTGGTGGGCCCGTTTGTCGTGACGGCGATAATAGCGTCTTTTTCCGCGATGCGGCATAGCTCCTCAAGCCATGCGAGTTGATCCTCTTCTCGGAGATGGGTGAAGATGGAAACCCCGATTATAAGGTCGAAACGGTTATTCGGAAAACCTGTTGGAGGTTCTGTTGAGATTGGCTGAAACTCTCCGAAACCTAGATTCTGGGAGCACCAATCGACGCTTTCATCGTCAATATCGACACCTGTGATCTCGGTACGCTTTGCGATTGAGGAGAAGTGTCGCGTCAACCTGCCGCAGCCGCATCCCCAATCCAGAATCCGATTAAAATCTCTGTAGTCTTTTTTCGAGTACTTTTGGATTGCGATCCGAGCTTTTTCGAAGTTCGAGGAACCTTCCAGGAAAAACGAGGCTTCGTGTCGGCTCCCGTGTACTCGAGCTCGAAGTTCAGGAGGAGGCAGTGGAGCGGATTGGTCTACATGATAGTAGATATTGTGGGCCAGATTGTAGGGATGTCTGCTTTTCCGGTCTCCGAGAGTGAATTCAAGAAGCTCTATCTGTCCTAGCTGGTCCTTCCAATTATTGAAGATGCATCGAAACCCGCTTTTCTCGCTTCCTGGAGTATGCCAGAAAAGGCGCCCAATGTCATCTCGCTGTAGTGAATTCTCAACCACGTCGAATATGTGACCGTTAACGAGAAAAACGCTTCTACTAAGCGAATTTTGATCGAGAATCGCCCAGCCTTCAGCTGTTATGCTATCCTCTTCGACAACAACCGAATCGATATTCCAAAGAGGGGAGTTCGTGAGAGATCTTACGATTGCGGCTTTGGCCTCACTATTTTCAAACCGAGCCTGGCTGTCCATCGATTCGATCATAAACATTTCGTGCCGAGTGCGGGCAAATCAATTCCGATTCGAGAGATCTTCTATTGCGGTTTGAAAGCGATATCGATGGTTCCTCCGTAGAAATCGCCTCTCGTTCTTACCAAATCTCCTGACTCGTCTTCGAATGTAAGCTCTACCCAGTATACGGTTTTCTTCTCTTCCTCCCTTTCGTTCTCCTTAGGCCGTTTTAGATGGTAATGATACCGATGGATGGTTTTAGCGTCCTGTTTTGTCTCTCGATACGGCTCTCCAAGAAGATTTCTTGTGTCGCCAATCGTTGGATGCTTTTGAGAACCTCCTCCTCCAAAGCTAACCGTCACTGATGCCGATTTATTCTTGCGATCAACTTCTGCTCCGCTCAGCGACCTGGCAAAGGATATAATGAGGTCTGCAGGAATAATAGCCAAATAGGTTTCCGATAGCCGTATCGAGTGCAGTTTTTCCTTTTTGAATACCATCTGAACACTCATGTCGTAAACATCCGGCTCGTCAGACGCCTCTCGGTATTGCTTATCGAAGATCATATTCCAGTTTTCGAATTCTCCTGCCGATTCCTTTTCCGAAGGTAGAAATCCCAGCCATTCCATATCGCCTGCCAATAGAAGTGGTTCCTTGAATACGAAGGCAAGACCGTCCGATCTCTCTATTCGAACGTGTTCGTCGAAAGAGCCCAACTGCCATTTGAGTTGAAGCAGCCTCCAGTAAACGCATCCGCTGCAGAAGATTAGGATGAGCGTTAACATTAAGGCCAGTCGGATTTTTCTACTGGCATTCATTGCCTCGCTAAAGCATGCGCCTGAACGTGATGTTGAGTCTTCCTCCGATCGATTTACTCCGCTTAGGAACCTGGTGATGCCAATGCTCTTGGCAATTTTCCATTAGCAACAGCGATCCATCGTGGAGAGTAATCGAGTGAATAATGGATTTGTCTTTTTTGTATCTAAATTTGAATACGCGTGATGTTCCTAGACTCAGTGAAGCGATAAGCGTCGTGTCGAGGCTTTTCTCAGAGTCGCTGTGCCAACCGAGGTAGTCCTGTCCGTCTCGATAATAGTTCAGCAACGCCGCATTGAAGGAGAAATCGGCGTATTTTTCCACTTCCGTTTTGATGTCGAAAACCGCTTTAGGAAAAGGCTCCGGTTCGTGTCTCGTCCCCGAGTATTCGTAGGGGCGATCTCCGTAGTAGGCGTTTAGACGCGGATAGAGGACGGTTTTTCCAAAAAGCCTTCCGGAGTACTGTTTCCAGTCAATTGTCTTTCGAACGTGATCAAGCGTTCCTGGTTCCAGGAAGTTCTCCATCAATGTTGCTCGACCGTCGCGATCGAAAATGGTCGATTTCTTTAAAATCCTTTTTTCTTGTAGCATATCACCTCAAATCCTTGGAATTCCTTTATGCCGACTCTTCTGTAACCAGAGTGCTCATACAACTGTTGAGCTTTGGATTGAATGGACGTAGTATCCAGCTTTATCGTTGAGTAACCGTACTTCGTGGCCTGATTCTCTAGTGCCAGAAGCATTTTTTTACCCAGACCTCTTCCCTGAAGCTTGGGATCCACGCGCATGCGTTTGATTTCGGCCGTCGAATCTATCATCTTTTTTAGAGCTCCCATCGCTACGATCTGATCGTTTAAAACACCTACTGGAAACGCTCCGCGATCCATAGCATATACGGTATCGATATCGTGGAGGTCATCGTCCCATGAACCATTTCCAGCATGAGCTCCAGCATCGTCTAAGGCCACATTATGAAGTTTCCAAACATCCTCTTGGTCTCTGGGTTCATACTGCCTGATGTTCATTTGAGAGTGTGTGATTCTATGAAATCGATTCTTCCTGTCTGGATGCTTTTCGTTTTAATTCTCCTAGTCGAGTAATGATGTAGGCGATTAAGGCCACTACGAAAAATACGAGAAGCATCCACGCGATAGACTGCAAGGAACCAATAATGGTCCTGTAAATTTCGAGAATCCAGCGATCGATGTTTAGCTCGACGAGTTGCTGTTCCTTCCATCGCGTGTTTACGTACTGTTCCAGCGACCGTATGCGGACGCCACCTGAAATTCCGACTACGTAGATGGCGAAAACCATGTATTTCGACCATGCCGTGGAGATTTTATCGGCGATCACTCGTCCGAGGATGCTATTCACGTGCGGCTTGAAGAAGGACACGGTGATCCAGGAAACAAGACTAGCCGTTGCGAAAGTTACTATTAATAGAGTGATAAACATCTTAGCCTCCTAGCTCTTCTGGACATTTGTATCCAAGATTTGGTTTCTCTCTTTTGAAGGAGATTCTCCCTTTTGCATCAGCTCGCTTTTTAGATTTTTCATCATGTTTTCCACTTCCGGGATAAGATTTAGATTCGAAGCGATTTGATTCCTTTCTTCCATCCCTCGCTTTTTGTCCCCCGCTGTGGCCGCTACGAAAACGTTTTTTCTAGTAGCGGTCGCCGTTGCCGTTCCGTAAGGATAGCCATTGCGAACATCCACTAGCAAAGCGTTGGAGAATCCCACTGTTTCGGTCTTCTCCGATGGAACGACATAAGCCCCAATGAGAGTCCAGTTCGCGACTGCCGAAGACAGTGTTTCTCTTTTCGTTTTTGAATAGACTTCGTAAATCAAGACGGCATCTAAATGTTGTCTGGCTGCCGCCAGTCGTATTTTCCGAATCACTTCGCTGGTATTGCGAGGCGAATTCTGGACTCTATCCCCATACACGAGTTCGGCAATCAGGGGGCTGATGGGAACGAACTCCCCAAAATCGGGGCCGATCCGATTAGCTGCATCTCGCCAGGCTTCCCCTTCTTCGCTGGGTAAATTGGAAAGGTCTCCGTTAACTACACGAGCCAAACCGATTCGAGCTGGAAACCTTAAGATAGGTTCAAGGCTTGCTACCTCCCTTACTTCTTGATTTACGTTCGATGGTCCAAGTTCACTAACTTTTGGATACCTGCTGAGATAGTCGGTTCCTGACGAGGTTTGGGTGGTTGAATCGCAGCCCATAAATGCAATAGCTGCTGCGACTAGTATGAATATTGAGATGACTTTCATTTCTATTTCTTTGGTTGAAGGTTTTCAATACCCTTACTCTAGAATGAATTATGCCATCTGGTTATAATAGTATATCTAAACCATTGATGAATAATGAATTAGATTTTCAGCTTATTTTCGAGCCGTATTTTCACAGAAGCATCTGCGCATTTTGCGCCTATCGGTGATCTACAAAAAAGGCATTCGAGCTTGAAAGCCTAATGGAGCAGTTTTCTTGGCATGCAGAGAGGCTATCGGTCCCTTGGCTTCATGCGGCCAAGGTACTCAAGCTCGTCGAAGCTCGAGGCGCCTCCTGTCATACGTGGGTCGGCATTCCGAGTTAGCTCGTCTTCCAGTTTTTTGGATAAAGCGTCAAGCCTTCCTTTGTATTCAGTTTTCCCTGCCACGTTGTTGAGCTGATAAGGATCCGAGGCCAAGTTGTAAAGCTCGTGTTCCGGTCTCTTACCCATGGCGAGATCGTGGAAATAGGGATATCCTGCTTCTTTCATTCTTATCAGTTCGGATTTGGTGGGCCCATCATCTATGTCGGAATAAATCGGTCCTCTCATGCTTCCTTCAGGATGCCCCGCTGGCCATCTTTCGGGAAGAAAGTTGCGGATATATAGAAAATCTTTGGTCCTGATGGCGCGCATGGGATAGCCGCCCATGTGGTCAATTTGGGCTGGAGTATGGCGTTCACGTCCAACTACGACATGATTTCGCTTTGTATCCACTAATCCAGACGTCGATGATTTCAGAATAGGTAACAGGCTTCGTCCGGTCATGTTTGAAGAGGGCTCGATATTCGCCAGTTCGAGAAAGGTTGGAGCCAGGTCGGTTAGGCTGACGAAGTCTTCTAAAGTCCTTCCCGTTCTAATTTCGTTTCCCCATTGAATCGCCAGCGGCACTCTGACTCCGTGATCATACAGATTCGTTTTTCCCCTAGGGAAAGGCCAACCGTGATCGCCAGTCATGACAATGATCGTATTATCCAATTCACCTAGTCGTTCTAGTAGGCGAATAGCCTTCCCGACGTCGCTATCGAATCTCTGAACCTCCCAGTAGTAATCGCTAATATCGGTTCGAACGATTTCCGTGTCGGGGAAGAAGGGTGGCACTTCCACTTCTTCTAGCTTCATTCCGCTCTTGATGCCCGATTGCCAATCGTATCCCCGATGCGGGTCTTTCGAGCCCAGCCAAAAACAGAATGGCTTGCCTTTCGGTCTGTTTTCAAAAAACGCCTCCACGCTTAGGTATTGTTTCCCGGCTACGGGTCGTTCGCGATCGTTTCCTGGCCCAAATGCCTTACGATAAGACCCGACGTGGTAACCGCTATCTTCCAGAATATTTGGATACGTTTCCAGATTTTCAGGAAAAGCGCTCCATAAGTTACCGCCCGAGCCGAGTCGCCAGAAATGCTGACCTGTCAGAATCGCATTGCGTGATGGAGTGCAGGATGGAGAGGACACGAAAGCGTGCTGAAACAGGACTCCATTCGAAGCAATGCTGTCGAAGGTGGGCGTCTCGACTACTCCATCGCCGTAGGAACCTGCGTGCGGCCAACCCCAATCGTCCGCGATCGCGAATAGAATATTCGGTCTGTTGTCAGTCTCATTATCTTGCGTATGCGCATTGAAAAAAAGGATACAGAAAAGCAAAATGCCTCTAAGGATTCCGATCAGGGAGTATTGATTATATAGCTCTCGAATTTTCATTTGCTGAACTTGCGACTGCTTGATTTTTCTTCGGTTGGAAAGTCTTCAGGTATCTCGGTTAATGATACGGATCCAGTAGCAGCCCATTCAGCGCCGCGTTGGAAGGTTACGATAAATCCTACGCTTTCGAACGAATAGTCCATGTGGCCCAACATCGAGTGAAAGACTCTGCCCTCGCCGTAGTTTAGCGTCATGAGCATTGGTTCATGCCTGCTCGTTCCTTTCCAGTCTGGGGAAGAGAATGTAGTTGCCAGAATATTCATACTCTCGGCTGGGCCTCGCAATTTGGCGTAAAGCTCGTCCTTGGAGTGCATCCACTTTTCCGGGAGGCCTTCCATTACAGGGTGATCCGGTATCCGAGCGGTAATGACGAATTCATGTTGAGGTCCATGGCTACCAGCTCTTCCTGGCTGCAAGTCTCGGACAACCTCTCCGTAGTTGTTGAAGTATACGAAGGGTCCAGTTTTTTCGTTGCGATTGCCCCAGCCGCCAAGGCCGATCATTTTATTGAACTCGTCCCAGTCTCCCCAGGAATTGTTGGCCGCATGAACAACCACGAGGCCCCCTCCATTCTTCATGTAGTCTTCGAAAGCGCTCTTCGTTTCACTCGGCCATTCGGCTGCTCGCCAGCCGAAATTGGATACAACCACATTGTATTTGGCGAAATCGGGCTTGAAACCGGGATCCATCTTCGGTTCCGACAAATGGGTGGTCTCTTGGCCATTCTCCAGAGGCCATTCTTCTAGCAGTTTACGAGTAGCCTCCTCGTTGCCTCCCCAAGTGTAGGCGGTCCGATAAATGTCGACCGAGAAAAGCCTCGTCTCCTCCAAGTAGCTTTTCATCATCATCGTCGATTTCGGCCAAATTCGATGATTGTTTTGGCCGTCGATTATTAAGGCCTTCAGTTTCGTTTGAGACTGACAGTCTAGTGAGAGAATGATGCTGCTGGCAAAAAGGAGGCCAACGAAATTTTTAATCATGTAGAGGTGTTTGTATTTATAAATGGATTACGGTATGCTCGCGATTGCAGGGCCGTGGTCTTTTCGGTCCTAACTGGTAATCAGTTTTACCTCTCGGCCTACCGCCGTGGCGTTTTCGCGTAGCATGTCTTCATTCCACATATTGGAGATCACGGCAGATACGTTTTGGTTTTGCAAAACGAATTGATAGGCCCGCACCGGGGCGCTTTCCTCGCCGGGAAGGATTTGATTCAGCTTTTGTTCTCTCCACTCTGCTAGCGGTTGGAGTTGGTCGAAATGAGTCCGCACCGCTGCCGCCGCTTTCATGGCTATTACTCCTACGCCACGCTCAGTCGCGTAGGCGATGGCGTTTTCTACGCTCCCATGATTAATTACGTTATAAGCCGCCATCACGACGTCGTAATCTTCCAGGTTGGCTGCCTTTCGCATGACTTGTTCGAAGGCGGTGTGAGTGGAAACCGCTACAAAGCGACATTTCCCTTGCTTCTTCATCGCTTGCAAGGTGTCTAGCATTTCCGGTTCTTCGAGCTGCTCGGGAGAAGCGCAGCCATGAGGGCAAAAGAGCACGTCGTAATGATCTTGTCCCGTTCGTTTAAGACTCTCTTCAAGGATTTCGAACATCCTATTCCGAAACTTGCCATTCCCGTCCACGCGGTGCCCGTAATCCTTTTGCATGGCGATGATCCGGTATTCCCAATCCAGTTCTCTTTCCTGACCAGGAAAGTAGGCGAAAAACACGCCTGGCTTGCCTACCGATCTTTCTTCGACGATTTCTCTGGCTCTGCGGATGATCGCGTTCTGCTTCTCGGAAGGAAGGCTTTCGAAGATGTCTTTATACATTTGCGATCGATATCCCCCAAAGGGACTGAGTTTAGAGGCTAGAAACACTTTTTCCCTAGCGGCGGGCTTGTCTTTAAAGTATTTTCCAAGAGCCTTCTCGCTCTCGTTGTCTTTGCCATAAGACACCGCCGTATCGATATAATTAATACCAAGGTCCAAAGCCACGTCAACCATTGTCAGGTTATGAAACTTTATGGGGATGGCGCCCATGACCATTTCCGAGACCATCAGTCCTGTGGCGCCGAGCTTGCGATAAGCCATTCCTGGCTGCTTGTTACGCCATTCGATTTCCTTTTGACTACGCGTTGGCCTAGTGTTCTCGGTTTCCATTGCCGCTTCGATTGACGATCCGGTGAGCGCAAGCGAAGCCGCGCTTATCGACGACGCTTTGATAAAATTTCGCCTTGTTGGGGCATTTGATGAATCTTCTCTTTGCATAAGTTTTCTCTAGCTGCGATTGTTAAATTTGTCACCTTAGCGTTTATCCATCGTCATGAAATCATGTGGGGCCGTCTTTCTCATCGTAAACTATTGATGGTAGAAAGCGTCACTTCTTTGGCAAATGTATAGGCTCCTTCCCATTCGCTCGCTCTCGGTCCTGACCAGTTTGCGATTTCGATTTCGTTTTTACTGAGAAAGGACAGAATTTCTTCCGCAACGCTTTGTTGCCGGCTTTGCGATTCGTCGATGAGGATATGTGGCTTTGGGATTTTTTTTGCGAAATTCAAGGAGGCTAGGGTACCGCCTAGCAGATTTCCTGAGTAGAGTATGATGGTACCGTGCGAATCTTCCACGCTTTTCAAGGTTCTATCAATGTAATCCGCTCCTGCTAGCTCACGCAGAGGATATTTGTCTTCGATTACGCCGTCTTCCGCCTTGCGTCCATCAGGACACCAGCCACCACAGGGGAAGCCCTCCTCGAGACACGCGTCCAGCATGCCTCGGTCCACTCCAGTTTGACCCCCGCAAATGAATTTCATGGTCGACTCCACAGCTTAGTCTTGATGGCGGAGTTTCAATTCCTGAGCCAATATATCCTTAAAGTCTGGATACAGCTTATCAAGTTTTTCGAAACGACGCTTTCGGATCGCCTCGAACACGGTCATGCAAAAACCACGTTGTCGCGCCGTCCATGAGCTGCTGCTACCCTCCTTCAACGAAGTGTCGCTTATCGAGATTTCCCTATTCTGACGCGCATGAGCCCAATTACTCGCGTGCTGAGCGTAAAGGATGGCTCGATCGAGAAGAATAAACGGGAATTGCGGATTCTTGTTGGGGCCGATTTGCATTTTAAATCCGCCGACTGGAATATGCCTCACTTTCAGCTTTGCCAGGTCTTTCCCCTTCAGTATCGCCGCTCCTGCTCCAACTGCCGCTCCTGCCGCAGTAAAGATGCCAAATGCGATTCCTCCGGCAGCCACATCCAGTCCAACTCCCAGCCCAGCCCCAGCTGCCGAGGCTGCCAGAGTCAGTTGCTTGCCCGTGAGGCCAAAGGCCTGCCACGTTTTGTCTGAAAAGAGATCCTCATTTAGAATGGACGTGTCCGGAAGACTGATACTGAGCTGTTTGTGTCGGTATTGACGGCGAATCTCCGCCCAGGCTCGCGATTCTATGGCTTCCAGCCCTTTGCGATAGTTCGCTTCCAAATCCGGTTTCGCCATCTCCAAGTCGCTCTCGCGTGAGACTAGCTTGCTCTTGTTGAAATTCAACGCCTGTTCAAGCAGGTCGACGATTACTTCGAAAACGCGTTCCTCGCGTCGTTTCCAATCCTT
Organism: Opitutaceae bacterium; assembly: GCA_028284385.1. Classification (GTDB taxonomy): domain Bacteria; phylum Verrucomicrobiota; class Verrucomicrobiia; order Opitutales; family Opitutaceae; genus JANQRT01. The sequence continues at coordinate 216,998 of JANQRT010000059.1, forward strand.
TCTCAAAGCGGAGACCGCGTGCTCGAGTCCGGGACTCCAGTCTTGGTCGACGCTTTTTAACGCATCCAAAAGATCAATACGATCCACGAAGGAGGCTCCGCAGGCATTAAAAATCCTGATGGCATTGAAACTCTTGCGAAACGCGGCCTTCCACGCGTCGATAAACTGAGTATCGTCGTCTTTGCTATTGATGATAGCCATACGGGGTTTGCCCGTTAGTCGGAGAATTTCCATCTCAGCTTGATCAGCTGAGGTGATCGGCCGAGACCCGTCTACGACATAGAGAATCCCCGCTCCATCGGCAACGGGTCGCATGAGTTCGCAGTCATGCCTATGTTCAGTTAGCTTTTGGTGTTCCTGGATGTAGTTGGCAACCAAGTCGTCCGCTTCGGCGTTTGCTCTAAACCAGGCTAGGGTCCTTGACGGATTTTGGAATCCTGGCGTATCCACAAATTCCATAATCCGCTCTTTGCCGACTTTTAGATCGAATCGCTCTAGCTGGGTGGTTTCTCCGGGAACGGGGCTGATGCGAACGCCATCGTCTTCCGCCAGAGTAGCAACAACCGACGATTTCCCTTCGTTGGGATGGCCGATGATTGCGAATGTAGGTACCGGTGGCTTCATTACGATCTAGTTCTAAACAAGAGGATCAACAAGACAGTAGGGGTCTCCGAGCTGGCTGATGGTTAGACTCCACATTTCCAATTCCGTTGACACCGGCTTCTGGAATGAAGATCCAGAAGCAGGCTTTCCAGTTAATAGGATGCGGATGGGCGTTTCTCGTTTTAATCGCGAACGAAGTTCTCTGAGAAGGCGCTTCGTTTCCTCCAGTGGAGGCATCCAGGATTCGAATACCAAAACTAGGAGCGCATTTTCGTTTTCAGAACCAATAGGGAGCTCGTTCGGTTGGGCGATTTTCTCGAGCGTCAATTGAAAGAGCTTAAGGTTTTCCAATTGCAGGTTTAGCGACTCGGTGATCTTTTGTGCCAATTGACCCTCATCGGTCTGCTGCCAAATGGATTCATTCACGAACGCCAAAGTCGTACCCTCTGATTGCGGCGCTAGGGATGCCATCTGGGTCCCGACAGCTCCGTCATCAGACTCATGTTTTTCGTGCTGAACTTTCTCCGAATTGAACCCCACGCTTGGCCGTTTCATTCGCTCGATGATGCGCTGGGCCGAGCCGTGGGAGAAATCCAGCTTTTTCAGCGATGCCCTCAATCTGATATGGGTCCATAGAACGAAAACGCTTCGTGGCAGAAGACCGTAAACGAAAATTCCTAAGGACAGGAATGGCCACCACGAAACGAGATGTTCGGAACTCAAGCCTTGTATTCCGTCCTTAAGTACAATGCGGCTGCCTTCTATATCCGCATGCGAAGGGTAGCCCAATCCTTCACCCCAGAGCCAAGACCAAGGAATGGCTACGAATCTGATGAGCGAGTGGATGGCGTCTGAATTTAGGTCGAGGGTTGTCTGCCAGCCAAAGGCCTTGTCGGAAAAGGCGATGACCAACAGAATGGCTGCTAGAGCTCCTAGGTTAAAAGCGACTGCAGTTCCTTGCAAGGTTTGGAAAAGCTTCCAGCGCAAGACCGAGCCGTAGAGAAACAAAGAACTGCGAGTTTTCCCGAGAAGGCTGAGCAGCGATTCTCGCTGATCGCCTCGTAGGCCTTTGGTGGTTACATTAGCAAGCATTCCCGCTAGGGAGAGGGCTACCGGTTTGAGGATCTGGAATCCTAGGGAAAGCCTCAAGTGTTTCGCTTTCGAACTGGGCAGAGCAAGCAATCCGAAGGTCGTTAGGGTCAATGTCGCCTGCAGCAGAATTAGAAGTCCGAAGAAAGCGGATACGTTGATTGGCTTTGCTCCCAGGTACTGCAACAATTCCAGAGCGATGCTTCCACCCGCGAAAATGGCCATGGCGAAAAGCAGTTTCGAGGCTAGTCGATAGGCGTCGAATATTACGTTTTCATGGCTATCTTCGTCCTTAATCCGATTAAGCCAGAACTTAAGCAAAGCGCGATTTCTAGAACCGTTGAGCAGATCGCGCGGAGCTTCTTGTCCGATCGCATTGTCTCTTTTTTCCAGCTTCTCCCAAGACTCGTTTCCATCTTTCGCTACGGCGGCCTCGAAGGAAATGAGGTCTTTAAGGGTCCACGTCTCATCGTGCTGACCGTTTCGGCTGCGCGAGTCGGGCGCTGGCTGTTTATTCTCCTCCGGCATGGGTTGGGATCGATAAGAAGGTCCAACGATTATTTTGCAATCCGAGATTCCGATTAACGAGCTACCTGCCAGCGTCTTACCACGATATTAGCGATTACTCCTTCCGTAGCGAAGCCTACTAGGATCAAGCTGCACGCCGAGATGACGTTGAGAACCTCAAGCCGCAAAAGCGCGATGCCGACCACGTAGATCATTACATTTCGAGCAATCGCCGCTAGGCCCATGATAGTGGTCTTCTTTCGGTTCATGGCGATTCCGTGATAGTAGTTTCGCCAAGCCACGATCGGAACCACTAGTATAAGGGGCCAAAGCGCTGCCGATGACATTTCTAGGAGCAGTCCTTCAGCGCCCTGCATGTTTTCGAGAAAAGCGTGGGATAGACCTAATATTTGAAGGCCAACCATTAGGCTCGTGACCACAATTGTGGACTGTATCATAAAATTAAGCACATCCGTCTGCTTTTCGTTCACAAAGGCTACCGATACATTACGGAACTGATTTACTGAGATATGAAAGATCATTCCATATGCGAAAGCTAGCGATAGAGCCGCAATAATAAGCTGTTTTTCGTCTGTATCAAGATCCGGGCTGAGGCCTACAATGTTGAAAATAATCGGTCGGCTCAGCGTAAACATGAAGGTCGTCAAGGCCATGGGCCAATAGAATCGGATCAGTTCCGATTGTCGTTTTGGCTCGTCAAGTTTTCTAGTAATGTCCTTCGCTTTCCAGATCCAAGTGAAAAGCATCAGCAACATGGATACGACATTTGGCAGTAGGACCGATAGACTGAGAACGTACTTCGCCTCGACTCCCATCTTTAATCCTATCCAAAGCACTAGGACCATCGATCCCAAAGTCAGCGCTCGATTCAGGGTTAGCGTGATAGTGCTTTTAGCTTTAATGACGATGCCCATGAACAGCTGAGACAGAGCCATGAACGGAGGGGCGGGCAGCAGCAATATCAGATAGTTTCGGATTACAGACAGGTTCGATTCGCCTACTCCAAAGAAACTGCTTATGAGCTGGTTTCCCGTTTCAGTGAAAGCAAACAGGCTCATTACGCCAACTGTTCCAAGCGAGAGTCCAAGCGTGAATGCTAGGGTTGATCGAAACGAATTCCGCCCGTCGATCATCACCGCCGACATCTGAGGAAGGAAATTAATGACCCCGTGGATTGGCCAGTAGATGGACATGGCTAGGGTAAAATTGGCCAATTCTCTGACTCCTTCCTCGAAATCAAGCAGAGCGTAGTTTTGGGCGATGCGCCCACACATATTAATGGCTCCCATCAAGGCGAGCGGCCAAAAAAAACGCCAGTAGACGGCCGTCTGCCTGAAATTCGGAAGATCCTTCAGGTTCAATCGATTGTCTTTGATCGCTACGTCACTCAATGGGATGGAAAGGATATGTCATCCTTCTTTATCTGCAAACACGGGCTCTCCTCTCATCAAGCGAGTTTGAAGAGCATGGTACCCGATGTTGACAGTCCCAAAGCGACCTTGCCAGCTCCCAATTCGAAAAAATCGAAAGGAAGCCTCGGTTTTCCCATCCATTGTGGCCTCCTGCGAAATGGAGGCCAAGCTTCGTGAACTACCCAGTGTAACTAGATGTCAACTACACTATTTCTTGTGAAACTTCAGACTGCTTTCGGCTGCGGCGAGGAGTAGTTTGCCAGGGATGCGAAACTTGTAGTTGGGATCGACGTGGTGGAAACTGACATCCTTGCTTGGCGTAACCAGAAAAACGGACGACACCGGCAAGCGGTTCTTGTTTTTACCGCCCGAGGATTTTTCCAGATTAATGCCAAACGTTTTCAACTTGGCGATATTGGCTTGAGGCAATTCGAAGGAAATGCCAAAGGCATCGGAAGCTTCAAAATCGCTGTCCGAGTAAAGAGCGTAATTGAGAGTATGCTTCTCATCGGTTGTATTCAGCATTTCAGGAGAGTCTGGACTAATGGCCACGATTTGAAAACCCATCTCGATGAGATCGCTTTCGATTTCAGCTAGTTCTCTCAAGTGGGTGTTGCAATAGGGGCACCAGCTTCCGCGATAGAAGATGACCGCTGTATGCTTGTTCCCAACAACGTCATGTAGGCTCACGTCGTTCCCTTTTTGATCTCTTAACTTCGCGTCAGGAACCTTGCTGCCGATCAGAATCGGGGTCACTTCATTAGCTTTTCGTGCGGAGAGAGTTGTGGTGAAAAGCGAGACTAGAAGAAGGCTTGCGAGAATTTTAAGAAATACGTTTTGTTTCATTTTGCGGCTTTATTTATGTGGTGATGGAATTGTAATGGGAGAACGAGCTGGCAGGGATTTCGATCGCGCTAGCTCGGCAGATTGCCAGTCAGCTCGATGACATGTCCATCGGGATCGTTCAGAAAAATCTGGGTAGCGCCGTCTGGTCTGCTTTTCGGTCCTCGAAATGAAATGTTTTTGCTTTCCAACCATTCTTGGGCTGTTTCCACATCTTCCAGCTCCAAGGCGAAATGACCGATCGGCCGATCTGGCACTGCTGGCTCATCATCCTGGATTATATGGAGTTCCTGATTGACGCCGATCCGCAGCCAGGCTCCAGGAAAGTTGAAATTCGGGCGAGGGATTGACTTAAGTCCGATAACGTCCTCGTAGAAGCGCACGCTTCTTTCGACATCCGCGACATGGATGGCCACGTGGTTAAGTTCGGCAATTCTGTATTTCATAGAGCATCGCGTTTCTGGACCAGATCCATGAATTTGTAGACAAGCTTAGCAATAATAAAGTCAGAAGCATGCCGCCCTGGGTTGGGAGCTAGCTCTACGAAGTCCGCGCCGAGAATTTTGCGGCCCCGCAACACGTTGGCCAGACCCTCGATTGCCTGGTACCAATTGAGGCCTCCAGGCTCAGGAGTGCCCGTTTCGGGAATCAAGGAAGGATCGAAAGCGTCCACGTCGAAAGTAATGAAAAGATTTTCCGGAAACTCCTCTGGCAGGATCGTATCCGGAAACCCACTGCGTTGAATCTCCTCCGCGTCTAAGTAGTTGAGGTTTCTCGATTCTCTCAGCTCCGCTTCTTCTTTTGCGATCGATCTCACGCCGATTTGAAATATCGAAATATCCAGATCGAGGATACGCTTCATGACGCAGGCGTGACTGAATGGATCGTCACCGTAGTTTTCTCGCAGGTCGGCATGGGCGTCAAACTGGACTACTCCAAATGGTTTCCCTAAATCGCGAACGGCTTTGACGGGTCCTAGAGTCATGGAATGTTCACCGCCGAGGAGGATGGGCAGCTTGTTCAAGGCTAGGCAATGAGCCGTGGCGAAACGTATTCGATCTATAACGTCAGACGCGATTCCATTGCAGTTGACGCTCGAGGTTGTATAAATGCCTGCTTCGCCGGGAACGTTTCCATCCAGATAGGCCTCGAGTTGAAGCGACGCCTTCAGTATCGCATTGGGCCCATTGGCGGTTCCGCCACCGTAGGAGACGCTTGCTTCCCAAGGAACTGGTATGATGTGGAATGCTGCCTCTTCGGGCGCTCGTGGGCTGAACTCGTCGGCATGGAAGTTTGGCGGATCGGCGTAGAAATCTGCGTTCATGGATTGCTAGGAAAGTCGATGCTTATAATCTTCGTATCCAAATTCACGTACAATCGACAATGCTTTCGTTTCTGGATCCCAAGTGGCAATCGAGGGATGCTTGACGCCGTTGAACATAGTCGTCTTCACCATCGTATAGTGGGCCATGTCGAGGAAATACAAGCGATCTCCAACCGAAAGCCGGTCGTCAAAGGAATACTCGCCGAATATGTCTCCAGCCAGACAGGACATTCCACCCAATCGATAACGGTGCCCCTTTTCGCCCGGCTGGCTCGCTCCGTAAATCTCCGCTCGATAGGGCATTTCCAAAGTGTCTGGTAGATGACAGGTGGCCGAAGTATCCAAAATAGCGATATGACCTTCATTTTCAATTATGTCTAAAACGCTAGTCGCAAGCACTCCAGTATTTAAGGCAATCGCTTCCCCGGGTTCCAGGTAGACATCCAGGTTCGAATGTCTTTTTCTGAAATCGGTTAAAATGTCTGTGAGCTGCCTGCGATCGTAATGTGGACTGGTTATGTGATGTCCGCCTCCGAAATTCACCCATTTCAAGTCTTTGAACAGATCACCGAACTGCTCCTCGAATTTCTGAAGTGTTCTAGAAAGTGTATCCGAATTTTGCTCACACATAGTGTGGAAATGGAGTCCATCAATGCCCGTTAAATCCTGATTCGCGAGCTGGCTTCTACGAATTCCGAGGCGCGAACCTGGTGAACACGGATCGTATAAAGCGACCTCGACTTCTGAATACTCAGGGTTAACGCGCAAGCCACACGAAACATGGGGCGCTTCACTCTGAATCTTTCCTTTGAAACGATTCCATTGCTCGAGAGAATTAAACGAAATGTGATCGGCGATAGGAAGAATTTCGGCTAGATCCGCTTCTGAGTAGGCGGGAGCGTAAACGTGTATTTCCTTCCCGAAGAACTCTTTCCCCAGCCTGGCTTCATAGAGCCCGCTTGCGCAAATACCTTTTAAATAACGACTTATTAACGGAAAAACGCTGTGCATGGCAAAGCCTTTTAGGGCGCAGAGAATATGGCATCCTGTTTCTTCCTGCACGGATGCGAGGACTTCTAAGTTTCTTTCTAGTCGCGATAAATCCACTACAAAGCAGGGTGTTGGCAGATCTTTAGGAAGATCCGGATTGTAGTGGATTATGTGATTCATGACTGCTTACTCAACAAGGCAGTTTGGCTTGTCGTTTAGCCAAGTTTCCGTCCATGGCAGACCGTGAATATTGAGCTGCTCCATGAAAGGGTCGGGATCGAATTGTTCGACATTAAACACTCCATGACCACGCCATTTTTCCGTTAGGATCATCATGGCTCCGATCATGGCCGGGACACCGGTCGTGTATGAAACGGCCTGGGAGTTCACTTCTTCGAAGCACTTCTGATGATCGCAAATATTGTAGATGTAGTAGTGTTTCCTTTCGCCGTCTTTTTGGCCGTCGATAATACAACCGATGCAGGTTCGACCCTTGGTCGATTTTCCGAGAGATCCGGGATCCGGGAGAACGGCCTTCAGAAATTGAAGGGGTATAATCTCCTGCCCCCCATAGTTAACCGGATCGATTCGCGTCATGCCCACGTTTTCCAAAACGTTCAAATGGGTGAGGTATTGCTCGGAAAACGTCATCCAAAAGCGCATACGCCTTATGCCAGGAATGTGCTTCGCCAATGACTCCATCTCTTCGTGGTACATGAGATAGATCTCTTTCGGCCCAATGCCTTCCGGAAAATCGAAGCTGCGATGCACTTGAAGCGGTGGCTTTTCCTTCCATTCGCCTTCCTGATAGTAGCGACCGTTTGCCGTCACTTCCCGAATGTTGATTTCAGGATTGAAATTGGTGGCGAAAGGATGTCCGTGGTCGCCAGCATTGCAGTCCAGTATGTCGAGGGTGTCGATTTGGTCGAAATGATGTTTGTTGGCGTAAGCGATGAAGATATTCGTCACTCCAGGATCGAACCCGCTTCCCAGCAAAGCCATGATGCCCGCTTCCTTGAAACGGTCATGGTAATCCCATTGCCAACTGTATTCGAACTTGGCGACATCCTTCGGTTCGTAGTTCGCCGTATCCAAATAATCGACACCGGTTTCCAGACAGGCATCCATGATGGCCAAGTCCTGGTAGGGGAGAGCTACATTGATGACCAGGCTAGGCTTGAAGTCGCGAATAAGCGCGGCGGTTTCTTTCGAGGAGTCGGCGTCGATTCGAGCCGTCGAGATTTCCCGATCCAGTTCGGAGGCGATGGCGTCGCATTTTTCTAGAGTTCGGCTGGCTAGGCAGATTTCCGAGAAAACGTTGGGCAGACTGGCGCACTTGTGAACCACGACGCGGCCTACGCCGCCGGCTCCGATTATCAATACTTTGCTCATGGGAGAATAAGGATGCGAAGAATCGAGGAGACGTTATGTGTTCAATAAAGCCTATCAAGCGCAATGTGACCTGTATTTCCTGCCTCATATCCCCACTGGGGACTGCGCGTATTTTCCGCAAGCGAATGGTCCATTTCCTCTATGTTTTCGAAATTCTTTAGAGGAATAAAGAGATCTGTTTGTTAAAACGCTCTATTTATTTCAACCCCCTATTTCTGCTAGAATTCCTCTTTCAAAAGGTCGTAATTCCCAATCGATAACTAACTCAAAACAAAGGAATGCCCATGGACTTCCCGCCTGTACAAAATATGGTGTCGGCTACGTTCAACCAGCTATTCGAAAATAAAGAGTATCCGTTGAACGGGCCCCAGGCTCCGCAACCGGCAAGCGACAGCTCCGGCACAGGTTCCAATTCCAGCGAAGGATCTGGACCCCAAGCTGCCGTCACCACTGCGAATTCAAATCCTAGTAACATAGGAACGGTCCTTAACGCGGAAGCCTAGGCTCCCCCGCGTTATCTTTTTAAATGCCAAAGGCCGCCGTACTGAACGGCGGCCTTTTTGGGTTTAAGAGACTTTCAAAAGAAGAAAGCGAAGAAAAATAATTTCCAAACCATTCGAGCGCGTCCGGAGGCCGCACTTCACCTACAATCACAGGGTGGATCGCGGCCTCCGGACGCGATTTGGATCAATTAAAACAGACAATACGATAAATTGACCAATCTCAAACCCTACTTCGCTTCCTTGGCCAATTCTACTGATCGTAGATCGCGAATACTTCTACTACCGCTATGCCTTCGCGGCCTTGAGTGTCACTCACGAACACCGCATAGTTTCTACCTGGCTGTAGTTCCGCAATGGATGCCGCGTCAGCGCTGCCTGGAGCCAATACTCGAGCGCCAATCTGCGGAGCTATCGTGGAGATTTCAGCCGCGTTCGGACCATCCTCCCAATTATCGTTGCTAGCCGAGTCGATAAACTGTCCAGCGAACACGTCGAAAATGGAGATTTGAGGATCGGGAATCGGATTGGACACATCGCCCGCGATTCCAGGTCCAACGGCTTGAGCGAGGACCTTTAATGGGAATTCGCCGTTTACGCTAAATCCGGCAATCATCGTTTTTTCGTCTGCTCCAACAACGGCTCGCGTTGAAATGTTCATCAATCTCGATTCAGGAGAGCCGCCGAAAGTGAAGGTTTCGTCGAACGCCTCGACCAGGCCAACGCCACTTCCACCGGCTTCGTCTTCGACGAACAAGGCATAGGTACCCGGAGCCAAGCTCAGCTTAACTCCCGCATCGTTCGGATGGAGTAGCGGATCCGCTCCAACGCGATCGAAGGAGTTTTCAAGTCCTGGGATATCGGCATTGTCTTCCCAGCTGTTATTCGTGGCGATGAAGGCTCCTTGATTAGAGCTGAATACGGAAATTCTGGGATTGGGTAGCACGCCCGAAACACCATCTCTGATTTGGATAGTGGGACCTGAGGCTCTTAGAATGACATCCAGATTCTCAGTGCCGCCTACGACGAAGCCTGCTATCATCACTTCTTCTCCGGCTCCCACGAATCCGCGCGTGGAAATATTGACCAAGCTGGTAATTAGCTCTGCTACTTCGTTTACGCCATTAATGGTAATTCTCAGAGTAGCTGTGGCTAGTCCTCCGTTGCCGTCCGAAACCTGGTAGGTCACTGTATTCACCAAAGACTGACCGAGGTTTAGCGATATCACTTGCGGGTCATTGTTATCCAAAGTGAACGCGAAGTTGCCGTTGTCTGAAACGGTGATCGCTCCATGGTCGGTTAAGACGGCCGCGCCGACGTTGGACAGCTCGCCATTCACTTGAGTTACCGTAAGGACGTCATCCGGATTGGCATCCGTGTCATTAGACAAAACATTACCAGCCACGCTAGACTGGCCCTCGTCGATGTCGGCATTGTCATCGATGCCAACTGGAGTGGCGTTTACGCCGCTAATGGCTGTCGCGTTGAAAACCGGACTCCATTCGAGAGGATAGATGTCGAAAAGCATGGCCTGGGCCTGGATGCCGTAGTTCCCTTCGGCTGAAGGAGCGAAGTTGAAGGTATTCGCAATTTGGTGATTGCTAGTGGTGATGATTCCGTCGGTCAGCGCCTCGACGTTGTTCAAGCTGATGTTGTCGATGTACCAGCCAGTGGTATCGGCTGCTGCTGTTACAAATCCGGTTCCGCCAGTATGTGTCCAAGCGAAGCGAATACGAACCGTACGATCCACGTAATCTACCAGGCTGGCCGCCCTTGCCGTAAATACGGTTTCATCGAAAAAGCCTCCCTGGCCTTGGGGGATTAAGCCTTGCTGCGAATAAACATCCAGCCAGTTGACTCCGCCATCGATCGAGACCTGTACCTTGGCAAACTGGGTGTCGGTTCCAATGCGGAACATGCTGTCGAAATTAATAGTTCCATTGGCACCCACTTTGAAGATTTGCGGCAATACGAAGAAATCCGTTGTACCCAGGCTGCCTGATCCCAAGTGGAAGGACGAGTTTCCTTCGGTCGAAAAAGTGTTGTCGATCAGACTGTAATCTCCAGAAGTTTTCGATGCAATGCCAGCTAGACCAGTCTCGGCGCCCT
>JANQRT010000064.1 GCA_028284385.1 Opitutaceae bacterium
AATATGTCATCAGCCAGGGCCAGTTCTAAATCCTTTCGATCTGTTTTCGGTTCGCTGTCGTCGTTGCCTTGAATGGTGCTAGCCCATTCAGGTTCACGCTCAGCTTCATCGAGCATGATTTCTCGAGCCGCTCTCCAATAGCCGATAGGAAGGTCGTAAAAGCAGCGTTTTCCTGTGTCCTTAGCTGCCTGAAAACTGTAGGCAGCGCCATCTTCGTAAGCGTAGACTCCCTTTATTGACGTATTCTTGCGCAAGGCTCTGGCGACCTTCGCGTCCATCTTTGTAGTTATTTTATCAACACAAAACGCGCCTGTTTCATGTTGGACTAGCGACTGGAGTCTCATTTTAATCGCCGCCACTCGTCCCAGTTCACGCCACGGGTGATATTTGGCGAAGGGAAGGGTCTCTTCGGGAAGAGCTCTTCTGGAAAGAGTGGCTGCCAACGAGCCAGGCAAAATTCGATTGATTTTCGAGTTGCTAGAGTGTTGGAATGCAATCCGAAGCTCCGATAGGAGCCCGCGCTGCGCAAGTCTCTTAGCGAGCTGCTTGAAGAACATGTTTCCGATGGGATGGAAGTCCAGAATCATGACTTAAATCTTGTACTTGAACTTCCAGTACATCGAAAGCGGAAGTAGGGCCGCCCATTGGAATGCGAGTCGAAAAAGGTATTCGAAAGTCTGTAGGCCAAACTTCTCTTTGAATACTCGTTTCAGAGGTACTCGCACAACGAACTTAAGACCGAAGCCCGCGTTGTACAGGGACATCTCGTGCTTTTTGGCGAAGTAGAAATTGGATTCGGTTCTCTTCGCTTGAGTCCAACCAGGCTTTTGGATGCGTTGCGGGTGAAGGATGATGGCTTCTGGAACGAAAGGGTACTGCCCTTTCGATTTTTCCAACCGGACTCTCAGGTCGACATCCTCCATGTGGGGAAAGGGGAATTCTTCGTCAAATCCTCCAAGCTCGTCGAAGATGTCCTTTCGGAAAACCATGTTGCAGGACCAGAGGAATCCACCCTCGTAGTTGGTTGGAGCTTGGGAGAATATTCCGATGCTCGGCGAATCCGTAATAGTTTGGCCCTCGAGAACGAAAGTTTCTTCCGTGATGGCTTCTGCGTAGCTTTTTAGCCAATTCTCGCTGGGCAAACAATCATCATCGGTAAATGCCAGCCATTTGCCCTTAGAATGGACGACAGCGTTGTTTCGATTTGCGGCGGGACCTTTGCGGGGTCCTTGAACCACACGCGTCCAAGCGGCTCTTTCCCCGATCTTTTCCCTGGTTTCGCTAACGTCGCCGTCATCTGAAACTACGATTTCGTACTGAATCGAATCAGCAGAGTCCTCAACTAAGCCCAAGTCAGCCGTAAGTGTGGCTCCCGCCTGTTTGCTAGGCGCCAGCTTGTCTAGGCAAGCGATTAAGTCGCTGTGACGCTTATATGTGGGAATGATGATCGAAAATAGCATTTCTCAGTTTGGCCAGCTCTGGCTCGCTAATGA
>JANQRT010000015.1 GCA_028284385.1 Opitutaceae bacterium
ATCACGGCAGGCCTGACCGACGACGACGGACGGCCGGGCGCTCACGCCTATGAAATCCTGGCTTTCATCTCAAAAGCCAACGCCATGCCGATCGGAACCCAGAAGGTGGACAGCTTTGGTGTGAATGTGGATCTTAAAAACCTAGGAATGCCGGAAGATGATGCGGACATTGGCCAAAACCATTCATTCCAGTTCAATCACGATGCTGCCACAACGCATGTATTTTGGGCATACATGAAAGGCGAAATAGGTTTCCATGCAACGTATTAGACGCCATTTGAGAATCTTTTTTTTAAATGTGGTATTCCATTGTGGGGTTATTGGGATGTCGCTGGTGTGTGGAGCATGCTCAGGAGAAGATGACGCGAAATCTGTCAAATATATTACGAGCCGTATTCGCCCGGGAGACATTGAAGTTGTATCGGACGAAAATGACATACAGCATATTGTGTCTCTGCGGTTAAATCCTCGGTCAATGCAAAATATCAAGAGCATCTCTGACATTGTGCCTCACCTTACAGGACTATCAAATCTTTCAACACTTCGGATTGGCCACGTTCTCTTTGAGAAAAACGATATAGTCGCAATCACCCAAATTAAATCCCTCAAGCATTTGTTAATTACAGACTGCCAGTTGAAGGATGTAGACCTTGAGCAGATCGGATTTTTAGACTGGTTGGAATCATTACGTCTTGGAGGCAATCCGGTCACAGATAGCGATTTGAAATACTTGAAAGGCTTGAAGAAACTAAAAACCTTATCGCTCGGAAGAACGCAGATCCGCGGTCCCGGCTTAGCTTATTTGAAAGGTTTTGACCAGCTAGAATGGCTTGACCTTGGGTCGACGCCAATTGACGACAGCGCGATCCCGCACATTGTGGCAAACTTCCCCAACCTAAAACGTCTCTCGCTGGGAGGCATCAAATACACGCCTGAAGGCAAGTTCGTCAGTGTCCACCGCCTCACGCCCGATGGTGTGATGCCCCTGGCTCAGCTGCTTTGGCTGACGCAGCCTGGAATCCCAGACGATCTCGTTGGTCCCCGGCTTGGTCCCAAAGCTCCTCGGCATGAAGTCCGCGCCTACCGTCAGAAAAAGAAGGCGTTCGCTGTCCGATTCTGCCAGGCAAATCTTGAGTTTCGACTCCAAGCCCAGGCAGCCGGCAAGAAAACTCTTCCTCTTGAAAGGGGCCCCATGGGGGCGTTTGCCTGGGCGGAGGCCAAGCGGCGCAAACGCTTGGGCCCGGCAGTCGATGGCGACGACCCTCAGATTTTGGCGCAGCTCCGAAAACTGAAAGCAGAGATTTTTGTCGAGACCAAAGAGATCGAAGAGAACGAGCAGGGCGTCGTCTATATCCGCTCCATGACCGTCGACTTCACGAAAAACATTCCGGAAGAAAGCAGGCTTGCAATTCAGCAGCTTCTTCCCCAACTGGCCAAATTAGAGCATTTGAAAATACTCACTTTGAAAGGAGCAACAACCCCTCAAGACTTGGCCTCACTGCCTGCCTTGCCTCGGCTACAGCGATTATTTCTGAGTGGAGCATCGATTACGGATCGGGATCTTAAACATCTGGCCGAAATGAGAAGCTTGGAAACCCTGGGGCTAAGATTCACGTCGGTGCGTGGCTCTGGTTTAGTCCACTTGAAGGATTGTTCCGCCTTAAAAGCTCTTAAGCTAGACAGAACATTACTTGATGACACCGTGATTCCCCTCATCGTGGCCAACTTTAAAAAACTCCGATCGTTCTCTTTCGGAAAAACTCAGGTCACGCCAGATGGCGTCCTGCAGTTGGCTGAACTCCCTTGGCTAATGGATATATCAGGAACGTA
>JANQRT010000016.1 GCA_028284385.1 Opitutaceae bacterium
ATCACGGCAGGCCTGACCGACGACGACGGACGGCCGGGCGCTCACGCCTATGAAATCCTGGCTTTCATCTCAAAAGCCAACGCCATGCCGATCGGAACCAAGGAGGTGGACTGGTTTATTCAAAACGGTCAGAATAACAATACGAATCTTGCTGACCTGGGATTAAGTACAGATGCGAGCAAACCCCATTTGCATGCCGATTTGGCCCAAAACCATTCATTCCAATTCAATCACGATGCTGCCACAACGCACGTATTTTGGGCGTATATCAAAGGCGAGGTCGGATTTCATGCAACGTATTAGATACCGCTTGAGAATGCTTTTCCTAAAGGTAGTATTCTATTGTGGGCTTATTGGACTATCGCTGGTGTGTGGAGCATGTTCAAAGGGAGATACACCACAAGTGGTTGCTTTGGTGAATAAGCATGTGACACCTGGTTACATGCGTACAGTAACTGATGAGGCTGGAAACAAGCATATTGTCAAACTCAACTTATTCAATCATAACGGGAGGGTGCTTTTACCTCATCTTTATACGATTTCTAGGCTGTCGGAACTTGGCTTTTATGTTGAGAAGATTTCACCCAAAGAACTTAAAGAAATTGGAGAACTGAAGTCACTTATCAAGCTGGGGATTCTGTGCACAGATGCAGACCTTGAGTTTCTAAAGCCGCTAACGAAGTTAGAATCGTTAAACTTATCTGATGCTCCTATAACCGACGAAGGACTGAAGCATCTTTCGCGATTAACACAACTAAAGAAATTAATACTTAGAAAAACCCAGATCCGCGGTCCCGGCTTAGCTTATTTGAAAGGTTTTGATGAGCTAGAATGGCTCGACCTTGGGACGACGCCAATCGAAGACAGCGCGATCCCACACATCGTAGCGAACTTCCCTAACCTAAAACGTCTCTCGCTGGGAGGCATCAAATACACGCCTGAAGGTAAGTTCGTCAGTGTTCACCGACTCACGCCCGATGGTGTGATGCCCCTGGCTCAGTTGCTTTGGCTGACGCAGCCTGGAATCCCAGGCGATATCTTTCCCCGGCTTGGTCCCAAAGCTCCTCAGCATGAAGTCCGCGCCTCCCGTCAGAAATGGGAGGCGTTCGCTGTCCGATTCTGCCGGGCAAATCTTGAGTTTCGGCTCCAAGCTCAGGCAGCCGGCAAGAAAACTCTTCCTCTCGAAAGGGGCCCCATGGCGTCTGCCTGGGCGGAGGCCAAGCGGCGCAAACGCTTGGGCCCGGCAGTCGATGGCGACGACCCTCAGATTTTGGCACAGCTCCGAAAGTTGAAAGCAGAGATTTTTGTCGAGACTGAAGAGATCGAAGAGAACGAGCAAGGTGTTGTCTATATCCGCTCCATGATCGTCAATCTCACCAAAAACACTTCAGAGGAGAGCAGGCTGGCAATTCGGCAGTTTCTTCCTCAACTGGCAAAATTAGAGAGGCTAAGAGTACTTGGTTTTAAAGCAGGAACCACCGACCAAGACTTGGCCTCACTGCCTGCCTTGCCTCGCTTGCAATCTTTGTCCTTAAGCGGGAGGTTGATTACAGACCGAGGGCTTCAACATCTGGCCGAAGTGAGTGGTTTAGAGAATCTGAGCTTGAGATTTACCCAGGTGCGTGGCTCTGGTTTAGTCCACTTGAAGGATTGTTCCGCCTTAAAAGCTCTTAAGCTAGACAGAACATTACTTGATGACACTGTGATTCCCCTCATCGTGGCCAACTTCCGAAAACTCCGATCGTTCTCTTTCGGAAAAACTCAGGTCACGCCAGATGGCGTCCTGCAGTTGGCTGAACTCCCTTGGCTAATGGATATATCAGGAACGTA
>JANQRT010000027.1 GCA_028284385.1 Opitutaceae bacterium
TAGACTCGGAAACCTACGAACTGCGAAAGATCGAGTTCTACGATACTCGTGACTCGAGAAACGGAAAGATTGCGCTGCTACAATGGAAACTCGCCCAATTAACGGAAGAGACGAGAGAGCATCGACGCATTAGCGAGCGTATTCAAGATCTCAGGAAACGCGAAATTACTGGTAGAGACTTCATATACCTATTCAGCGATCAGCGTTTCGACTGAAACTATCGAATCCTTCGATTCCTAGGATACTCCTTCAATTCTGTCTTAATCCTATTCCATCTCAAGCTCGCGCCTCGCGATTTCAGCTAGCCCACCTAAGTGGCTATTTAGACTCGGGAGATTTCTCAAAAAATCAATCGTCGAGCAATCGGTCAGCTCATCAGAGCGTTGGCTAAATTACCGACGCGCTAATTAGCTCCTCAAGCCGGCGAAGTCCTCTCGCCAAACCAATCAATCGCGATTCCATTCCGGTTCTCCTCCGAACCGTTCAGGATCTCTCCTGCCTATCGTTTAACTAGACCTACGTGTCTACTAACACCCTCCGACGTACACTAAAAAACGCGACTGCCCGAACCTCTACGAACGGGTACAACCTTCCGAGAATTCATCCGCTATGACAGCTAAGATATCAATCGATCTCCACAAGCTTTCAAAGTTCGTAAATATCGCCATCCCTACATTGGCGATTCTATTCTTCCTAGCAGGCTGGCAATGGTCTTTCTACTATCACTTCGGGACCATGACTTTCCTTATCCTGTCCGCAACCAATTTCTTTTACATGCGTATCCAGACAGGACATACACTTCTTAGGAATTTTGGCATCATGGGCCAAGCTCGCTATATAATGGAAAGCATTGGTCCTGAATTGCGTCAGTATTTCTTTGCAAATGATACGGAGGAGAAACCGTTCAACCGCAACGAACGCAGCGAAGTCTATCGAAAAGCGAAAAACATAGACTCCGCCACTTCATTCGGCTCGCAAAACGAATTCGATGCGACTGAGGTAAAGGTACGCCACTCCATGTATCCGGTAAATAAGGGCGATCTCGAATCCTTCTCGATAACTTTCGGGGAAGAACGCGCTATCGAAAATACCTATACTATAGATCGCCCTTTCCTGATCAGCGCCATGAGTTATGGGGCTCTGGGCGAGAAAGCGGTTCGCTCTTTAGCGAGAGGAGCCAAGA
>JANQRT010000042.1 GCA_028284385.1 Opitutaceae bacterium
TTGAATTGGCAACAAACCAGTGTGTTGGTTACGTGCCGTTCTTCTTTCGTGGATAACCATTGTCATGAAACCAGTTCATTAGTGCTGCGTACACGATTCCATCTTCGGTGTCCGGCCAGACGCCATCACCTCTTTGGTATCCTGAAGCTTGCTTGAGTAATGCGGCAGCCTCAAGTGGAATTCGTTTCGTGATAGATTTGACCTGCGTGTCGCGTTCCGGTTTTGCGATCCTTGGGCGTCTTGGTCTTGGTGACGAGGTTTCCGCCGTCTTAGATCGTGTGCCAACCTGCTTTTCTTGTCGGCGTTTGCTGAGTTCGTCACCGCTTGCGTGTCTTTTCCGCTGGTTTGCACTTTCGACACGCGTAGCATCGTCGGAATCTATCTGCCGCGATACTTTCCCCTGAACCTCACTAACGATCTTCTCAAGTGGATTCTCATTACTCATTGGCTGCTCTCCTTGGCTTTTCGTATTTCTCAAATCGGTGCTTGTCCTTCGGCTTTATCTTTCGCAGGTGACTGCCAAGCAATTCGTTGAACAACCGATTGATGTCACCTCTTGCTTTTGACTGACGCTTCATTCGTGTAGCCACAGTAACTGTATCCCCAATGTAGGCATCGACGAATGCTCCTAGTCGCCGCACCATCGACTTTGCTGCCGGAATCTCTAGCTTCTTGACGGTCGCTTTAATGTGCCGACTTATTCGTGTTCGATTGTCGAGTCCGTTCACCACGAGTCGAACGTCTTTAGGTCTACCTCGATTCTTTCTTCTTACGGCTCGAATGAGTTCTGTCGTCACCGCAATTGTAGAGTTGAGATCCAGACCTGACGCAAGAAGCGGCACAACAACCATGTCCGCCTTAAGAAGCAAGGCAACCGTGACTTCGTCTTTTCCCTGCGGTCCATCGCCGATGACAAAGTCATGCGTGCGAAGTAGATCGTCCACTTCCCTCACTACCTGCCTCGCGGTCGTCGCTTGGCGTACCGTGATCTCCGGTTCGACCTTTCTTACCCAGTCTGAGGAAAGAAACTGGTCGTCTACATCGAGAAGAGCTACGCGAAAACCCCGGTCGTAAAGCCAAACGGCGTTATGGACGGCCAGGGTTGTCTTCCCCACCCCACCCTTTGTTGCTGCGAAAACGACAAGCATACCTCGACGCTGCCACACAAACAGCAAGTTGGCAATCCTTTCTTTCACAGGCAGCAAAGTCTTGAAAAATTCCTTGGCTGTACTGTCAATCGTTGCAAACTTGTTCAACGTGGCAGTGCGAGTCAATTTGGCCTTCATTCTATAGCTTGTTTTGTCAGCAATGTTTGCCAAGTAAACATTGCAATCATTGCAAACACCGTAATTCTGGGTCTGCTGACGAGAACAATGGGAATAGTTGAGAACTGGTCCGGCTCTCAGGTCGCTAAATTCTCTGTAGGTCGGCCGATCTTCGCCCGAGGCGTAGCATCGGTAACGCGGCAGGGCATTTGCTCAAATAGACGGCTTTTTCGTTGGTGGGCATTGTTGCTGGTTGGCGAGACTGGCTGCGTCAATGGTGCGTCCGTTTTTCTGAATGCTGGTTGGCACACCGATGTCAGAAGATGCACTGTGCGAACCTAACGCAACTTACTACCTCACCGCAGCAACCGTCGGTTGTTGCGAGAAAGATTCTTTGAGCACCTTTGCGAGCACGCAAATTGCCCGTTGCAAGCTTTCAAAAAAACAAGGTAGGGTAGGTAGAGCTTTCTTTAAGTTGGTTAAACGAAGTCGTTTTCGGGTGCGGTGCTTGGTATTCGGGAAATGATGCAGGATTCTCGTTCTGCAGTTCGGGAAACGATGCAGGATTTTCTTCGATAAGTGCTTGAAACGACTGGAGTGTGTCCAACAGCGTTTTCCTTGCTTGTGGCAATCGGGAAATGATGCAGGTCTATTCGGGAAATGATACAGGAAACGTTCGGGAAATGGTGCAGGTCTATTCGGGAAATGATGCAGATTTATTCGGGAATTGATGCAGGAAAATAGAGACTAAATTGCTGAAGTAACACAACTTTTCCCGCTGGTACTTATCTACTTATATAAAGAAAGTACTAGGTAATTTTTTGAGAAAGGAATGGTAGGAGACGGGAACAATAGATTACTGAGGGACGGACGAGACGAGATGAATCTCTCCGAGTTTCCAATTGCTGCCCTCTCTGATCGTGGACGGCAAGGCGAAACGACTCTGGAATTTTCTAGAGAAGAACGCGATCCGACGACAAAGGAATGGGTTACGCGTAAGCTCACTGTGGAGGGTAGCCGAAAATACGGCGTGCCGACCGCGAAAGACGAGGAGGTTGCCCTTGGCTTGATTCAGCTTACGAAAATCAAGAACGGATTCGAGACCCCGCTGGTCAGATTCAGTCAACTGGAGTTGCTCAGGCTTCTTGGGTGGGGAACAGAGAGTTCAGATTACCGACGACTCGGCAAAGCGTTTGACCGTCTGGTAGCAGTAAGATTTCACTATGAGAATTCATGGCGAGACAATGCCAAGAAAACCTACGAGACGAAAGGAGGTTTTGGCCTCATCCAGAGCTACGAGCTACGCGACTCACGCCGCGGCCCAAAGCGGCAAACGGCGAACACCAGTGACACTTGCGTCTGCTTGTCTGAATTTGAGTGGACGTCGACATTCTTTCGGAGCTTTCAGGATGGATATCTCAAGAAGCTTGACTATGCGACCGTCAGAAAACTGAAGGTACCGATTGCAACTCGTCTCTATCGGTATTTGGACAAGCACTTCTATCCGGCAAAAGGACGCCTTCGTCTTGAGTTCGATCTAAAGACGTTGGCCTTTGAAACACTCGGCATGAGTCGCTCTTATGACAAGGCCGGAATCGTTCGGCAACTCAACCCGGCGATCGAAGAACTTGAAGGAATAGGTTTTATTCGGCAAATGCTCAAGAAGCAGCGATACTACCGGGTTGGTAAAAAGTGGATTGTCATATTTGAGATGGCATGTAAGGAGCGGAACGGGCGAGCAAACCTAGTCGCTACAAATCGCAACCAGAAGCACCAAAAGCAAGCACGTACCAAACCCAAAGCAGAGGATAATCAAGAGAGAGTCGCAAAGTTCATGGAGTCGCTTGGGAGCGACAAAGAGCGACGGGAGTTTGAAGAGCAAGCGGTCAAGCATGCTCCGCAGCTTAGAGAGGCCTACTTGCAGGCGAAGGCACACGGCACCAAGACGTTCGAGGCGTACCGAGTGGCCATCTTGAATCGTCAGATTGACCGCATTCTGCAACAAGACCGGGAGTCCACAGGCGATTGATTCGGACTCTAGTTTCAAGCTTGCAAGGAGTCACCTTGAAAGCTCCGGTCGCTGCCATCTTACCTCATTCCACTCATCTTTTCCGATTTGACTAGGGCTGCTTGCCATGGCAGCCTGCTTGTGCCGGGTGAAACGGAGCGGGACATTGCAGAGATGCAACCCAGCAAGGGATAGCCTGGCCGAAGTGGCGTCAAGTGATGACGTGGGGAGCGTGGGTCGGAAGATCCATGCTCCCTCTCTTCACTCAAGCCGGTTTTCTTGGACGGTTAACGGTAAGCGACTCGCCGGGAAGTAGTCGCTCCCACTTCCTGCTGTCACACCTGATGCTACGAGTCGATGCCTTAGAAAATCTCGGGGGTGTGGGGGCAGAGTCCCCGCCTAGAAATACTCACTCGAAACGAGACACACCAAGTTGTAAAGTAATCGACCAGCAAGATTCTTACAAAATGTGGCCGCCTAGCACACAGCAGGTATTACCCGGATTTCAAAGTCTCTAAGACTTCTGCTGGAGTCTGAACGATGAGTCCTGGGTAGCGAGTAAAGTCTTTGGTGTTGAGTGTGACGATCGTGTCCAACTTCGAGACGTTCATAAGAGCGACGATACGGGCATCGTGAACGGCAACCCCTTGAATTTGGTGGTTGACGATTAGTCGATGCCACTCCTGGCAGGCGGCAGGAGTGTCAGGGAGAATACCGCCCATACGGTAGATGAATTGGAGACGGCGGTTGGCAAGCTCAAGGCTCTTGCCATATCCACCACGAGCGGATTCGGGTCTGGTGGTGGCGTTCCAAAATTCAGCCAGGTTCTGGCAACTGGTGAGGAGTGCTTGATTATTCTTCTTTAGTAGCCGGAAAGCTTCAATGATCGTTGGATGCTCAGGGTCCGTTTTATCAAAGAGTCGAAGAAGAACTCCCGTGTCGATAAGGTAGGGCATTACTCATCACTCATCCGTATAAATATCTGCCCTAGAGAAATCCGCAGGGAGTGTAGGACCAGAAGTAAGTAACTCATCTAGCTCAGAATCAAAGTCAAAATCA
>JANQRT010000045.1 GCA_028284385.1 Opitutaceae bacterium
GCATGCCGAAAAACGAAAGCACGCTGAGCGGAAAATCCATCACCCAGTGGCCGATCGCCGCCCCGACAAAGGAGAACGGAACCACCGACATAATCACAAAAGGCTGGCTATACGATTTCAAGGGAACCGCCAAAAGCGCGTAAATCAGAATGGCGATCATTATCAGAGCCCGCTTCAGCCCATCCCGTATTTCGCCCATCTCTTCAATTTCTCCAACCCCCTTGATTTCCAACTGTGGATACAAGCTCTGTAACTGCGGCGCGATCGTCACCTTGATCCTGGAAAACGCTTCGGAAGGGCTCACTACTTTCTTATCTAAGTTCGCTTCCACATACACCTGCCGCTTCCCGTCTTCGCGAAAAATGTCAGTAGGCACATAGCCCGATTCGACCGTCGCCACTAAAGGCAAAGGCACCCAGTCCCCTTTCGCGGTTTGGATACGCGTATCCATGAGATCACGCACATGCTGGCGCCGCTCGCGCAGGTATCCAACTTTCACCTTCACTTCGTCGGCTCCGCGTTGCATCCGCTGAATCTCGAGTCCGCCAAAGGCGTCGCCAATCTGTCGCGCCAAGTCAGCCGTGGTCAACCCCAGATGCTGGGCCTCGGGCTTCAGATGTAAACGGATCTGCGGACTGCCCTGTCGCAGATTATCGCGCACATCGTAAACACCCTCGATCTTCGCCAGTTCCTGAGAAAAACGTTCCACCGCTTCTTCAAGCACCGCCGTCTCTCGCGCCCCCAAGGCCACCACAAACCCGCCACCCAGCTCTTCCGTTCCGCTAAAGGTCAATTCCTCGACGCCTTCTAGCTGGCCAACCCGATCCCGCCAACGCCGCAAGGTCTCCATCGTTTCAATCTTCCGCTTCTTTTCAGGTTGTAGCTCGGCGAAAATCACAGCCGACGTTTCATCAACCAAGGCCGTCATGATGCGGGCGATCGGCGGCTCGTCCGTCTTCAATTCCGCCATCGCTTCGGCATTAAGCTCTTCGGCGCGCGTCTCTATCCTAGTAACATTCTCCAGCGTCAGATTGAGCGGACTACCGCTATTCATATTCAGCGTCACCGATATAAACTGTCCGGGCACCTCGGGAAAGAACGCCGTCCGGATCCATCCTTTGGATACAAACATCAAAACGCAAATCGCGGTAGTGACGAAAGCCGTCAACACCGCGTAGCGATGCCGCAAGGCCCGCTCGAGCAAAGGCTGGTAAAGCCGCTGGTTTAAGAAATCCAGCACCCGTGTCGCAAATTTTTGAATATTTCGCCACAAGCGAGCCCACGGTTTCAGGGACGGTTCGCCATCAAGCTTCACTGCCGCCAGGTGAGCGGGCAAAATCAGTTTGCTCTCAAATAGAGATACCAACAAGGCCACAATCACCACCACCGCGAACGCCGCCATGACTTTGCCCAAATCATTGTCGATCAGCAGTAGCGGAAAAAACGCTGCCACTGTCGTAAAACACCCGAACACTGTCGCCGTCGATACGCGGTTCACCCCGCGAATGGTTCCTTTGATCGCATCGCCTTCTTTGCGGCGAGCATCGAATACGCTCTCGCCTACCACGATCGCATCATCCACCAGAATACCCAGCACCACGATCATGCCGAAGGTCGTAATGTCGTTCAGCGAATGGCCCAGGAAACGGTCGCCCATCACAATCAGCGTCCCGGCAACGGAAATCGGAATCCCCATCGCCACCCAAAACGCCAGCCGAAAATTCAGAAACACCGCCAGCAATCCGAAAACAATCAGCAACCCTTGCCACGCATTCGTTGCCAGAAGCTGGAGCCGATCTTTCATGTAGACGCTATATTCGCCCCAGATATCGAGCTGGATGCCTTCGGGCAACTGCGGCCGCATGCGTTCGACAATCTCGTGAGCTGCCTCGCTAATCTCGATCAGATGCCCCTTCTTGCTCGTGTAGAGCTGGATGCCTACCGACGGGGCCTTTTGAAAACGGGCAAAACTGGTTTCCTCCACAAAACCGTCAATCACCTCGCCCACATCTTTCACCAGCAGACGCGCTCCGTTTGGAAAGGTCTTCAGCGGAATCGAAGCAAACTCCTCGTAGTCAAAAGCTCGGGAATCCGCTCTCACCACCACTCGCCCACTCTCGCTACGGATACTCCCCGTCCGGTAGTCGAGCGAAGCCGTATCCACCGCTGAGGCGACTTCATGCAAGGACAGTCCGTGCATACGCAGCAGCTCGTCATCGACTTCCACGCGAATCTCATAGCTCTGCATCCCAAACGTATCCACTTTTGTGATCTTCGGATGCGACAGCAATTCCTCTCGTATTTCGCGAGCGGTACGTTGCAATGCAAGCGGCTCCACCTCGCCATAAACCTGCACCAGCAACGCCTCCACGGTAAACTCGTCCCGCGTCACTATAGGCCGCTCTGCATCGCGTGGCAGATTGTAAATCGAATCGACGCGGGAGGTGACTTCGTTCTGAAAACGCTCGAAATCAAAACCGCTGTTCTTCTGCACCGTGACCGAAGAAATGGATTCGCTCGAAAGCGAGGTCAGCTTCTTGACTCCGGGCGCGCCTTCCAGCGCCTTTTCGATACGACGCGAAACACCGCGATCCACCTGCTCCGCGCTCGCTCCGGGATACAGGGTCGTCACAGTCACCGAGCTGGGCGGCAAGGCAGGAAAGCCCTCGATACGAATCGATTGTAATGTGAACAAACCGCCGATCAAAGCCAGGCCCATCAAAAGATTGGCTGCAACCGGATTCCGAACAAACCAAGCGGAGAGCGCGTGCATAACTAACTCCCCTTCCCTTCTTCGATAGGCTGTACTTGCAATCCAGATACAAAACTGCTGTTGGGCGATACGGCAACACGCAGCTCATCGTTCATCCCGGCTGGAATCTCGATGAATACCGTTCCATCCCCTCGAAAAAGCGGTTCCGAGCGAAGTGACGCCAATTGATTATCCGTATCCACAAACCAGACCTTTCCCGCCTTGGTCAATGCCGACTCGGGAAGCCGCATTAGTCCGGGAATCTCCCGCCCGGATAGCTCCGTTCGGACAAACATTCCCGGCAAAAGCGGAGGACTCTGCTGCAAGGGACTTTCCACTCGCAGGAAGAGCGTCCGCAAACGCGAGTCACGATCCAATCGTTGGCTGTCGCGAATGACCCTCGCGTCCCATTCGGAATTCTGCTGCGGCTCCCGCAACCTAGCTTCGCTCCCAATCAGCGGCTGAGGAAGCAAGCTCCATTCCGTGTTATCTAACTGGATACCGATTTCAACGGCATCGAGCCCGTAAAAAGAGCCCACCTCGTCGCCAGCAAACAGCGACTCGCCCAGATCTACGCTACGCGAAATGACCACGCCATCAAACGGGGCGCGAATCTCGGTCCAGCCGAGCTGCTGCTCTGCGTAACCCAGAGTCGTCTGAGCAGCATCCACGGTGGCCTGAGCCACCTTCAACTGTGGCGTTCGCAAGGTCAGAGGAGAATCCGGTTGTCCACCCATTCCGGAACGAGCCCAATTCGCTCGCGCTTCCTGAACCAGCAACTTTTCCTGCAGAAGTTCGGTTTCAGCCAATGCCAGCCGACTCCTCGCATCTGCTGCTTGCGCCTCGTAGGCACTGCGTTCAAGTCGAACTAGTACCTCGCCCTCCTTAACCAACGCTCCCGTACGCAGCGTTTCGGAGATAAATTCAATTCTGCCGTTTACCTGAGCGCGAACCGTCGATTCCCAGACCGGCATCACTTCCCCCAGCGCCGCCACTCTCGCTGCGTGAGCGCGGGATTCCACGGCGAGAATGGAAACCGGCATTCCAGTCGAATCCTCTGTATCCATTTCCTGAACACGATCCACCGGTTCCAGAAACGATAACGCCACTACAAGGGCGAAGCACACAACGACCGTACCCGCAAGCGCCAGCCAAGTTTTTGCCTTCTTAGAAATCTTCTTCATTATATGTTTCCCGTTTCGGCCGACGTTCCTAACGCCAGGGCCAGATCAATTCGATTAATCAGAATTCTGCCACGTACATCGTTGAGACGCAGCTTAACGGCCATCTCCTGCTCTTTGGCGATCAGCATGCTTTGCAGCGAATCAAGCCCCTTGCGGTAGCGATCCTCATAGTAGCGACTGCTGGATTCCGATTCGTCCGCAGCGATCGCCAGAGCCTCGGCCTGCACCCGAAGACTCTCTTCAACATCCAGGGAGTCTTCAACTTCCTTGAGGGATTGCAGCACGACCGAATGCAAATCCAGGAGAGCAGCCTCCGCTTCGGACACACGGGCTCTGGACACGCTTCGAATTCTGCCTCCTTGAAACAGGGGCTGGAATAGCGAACCCAGAATGCTCCATTGATCGACCGCATTATTCAAACCACCCAACCTCGCACTCTCGCGAAATACCTCTCCGGAAAACCTGACAGAAGGCAGCGCTTCCTTTTTCGCCGATCGCATGGTTCTGCGTGCGGCCTCTACCCGCGCCAGCACCGCTTGAACATCCGGACGGTTTTCCAAGGCATCCGCTGGAACGCTCGCAACCGGCGCTACCACAACTGGAAGCGTGACTCCTGACAATAACTCGCCTCTTGGAAAACGTCCCACCAGCAGCTCCAGTCTACGGATAGATTCGTTGAGAGCCGCACGCTGTAGACTCAAATCCGCTCTCGCGATTTCCGTTCGGCTGCGAGCCGTGGAAAGCTCGTCCAGATTCCCCGTTCCATCGCGATAGCGCTCCGTCAACAACGACTCGACCGTCTGCAAAACCTCAAGCCTTTCGCTTTCAATGGCCACTGCTCGGCGAAAGGCCACTTGTTCGATCCATGTCTGAATCACCCGCGCGGCCAACGCGTCACGGAGCCGCTGCCAGTCCTGTTCCGCAGCTTTATACGCTCCTGTCGCTGCAGCATGCTCATCGGCCAGCTTCCCCCAAAGATCCAACTCCCAATTCACTCCAACGCTCCCGCGATGATGGTTGTACGCTCCCGTATCCAAATCATTGCGACCGGAGCTCAGGGTTGCCTGGGCTTGCGGAAGCATTTGCCCGCGCGTCAAGCCAAGCAAGTACCCTTGCGCCTCCAAACGCTTGGCCGTCGCTCTAAGATCGAAATTTTTCTCCACGGCTTCGCGGACAAGTTCATTCAGAGCTTCCTCATTCGCCCATTCCAGGAAACTAGCAGCGATCGGAAGCTCGACTGCCGCCACTTCCGATGTCCAGCTCTCCGGAAGCCCTGTCGGCAAGGCCGCTTCTTCAGTCGGCTGCAGC
The DNA here is from genome assembly GCA_028284385.1 of Opitutaceae bacterium. Lineage (GTDB taxonomy): Bacteria > Verrucomicrobiota > Verrucomicrobiia > Opitutales > Opitutaceae > JANQRT01. The sequence goes on from JANQRT010000045.1 coordinate 5,245, forward strand.
GTCGCGCAACCCATGACCAGGCAAGCGCTGACCAGTAAAACACACGCTTTCATAGCAGTTCCTACTTCTTGCCTGCCACGTGAATAACCAGCTCGAAAAGCCAATCGTTAAAACGGTTCTTTTCAGATATATAATCGGAAAGGCCGGGCGAAGTCGTTTCAACCAAATGGTTGTATTCAAAAAACGTATCGAACATTGCCCACATCGAGGTAACCGCCAGACGTACCTCCATGTCGTCAACCGATTTTCCCACGACACCGGCAACCAACTCCGCCATAAAATCCATTTGCGGCTTAAAATAAACCTCGCTCGCTTCGGCAAACACCGGACTCGGATCGCGTGACTCCCGAGCAAGCAACTTGTTTTGCCAGCTATTGTTGTCCTCCGTACGGAGTTCTTTGACCATCTCGTCAATGACCAGGCGCAAGGCCTTAGCTGGCTTCAGTTTTCGCAACTGGCTTTGTTCCTCGGCGCTGATCAAGTCATCCACGCAGGCGACCACAACCACTTCTTTGTAAAGCTCCTCTTTCGAGCGAAAATGATAGTTCAAGGCGCTGATCTGCGTCTCGGCCTCCGCCGCGATCTCGCGCACCGTCACTGCCTTAAACCCCTTCTCGGCAAACAATTGCCCTGCCGCATCAATGAGCCGCGTCTTGGTCTTCTCCGAATCCTTCTGTGTTCCCATAACAGATCTTCCTTTGGTTAAACTATCAGTTTTGGTCGTTTGTTTAGAACATTTGTTCTAAACAAACGTTCAATTGTCAAGCGGGAACTTACAGGAGTCGCCTAAGAACATGGGCTTTCGGAGCAAAAAGGCATTCGGACGATTCAATCGAAATTAAACAGACTATCACTTCGAAAGGCATCATCTCGATTAGCTGTCTATTTGTGGTAAGCGAAATTAGCCAGAGGCGCTGCTGTTGCTTAGGCCTAGGATAACTGGTTGATAATCATCACATATTCCACGTATCGGGTGAGCCGATCAAATAGGGATTACGACGCCTGCCTTTTTCATTGCCCGCGTGTCATTACCGAAAATTATGCCCCTTCCAAAACGAAATCCAAACATTGTATTCATTCTGGCAGATGATCTGGGATTCGGAGATATCGGCTGTTATGGAGCCCCATCCCTCGTTCGAACCCCAAACATCGATCGCATTGCTCGCGAAGGTATTCGTTTTCTCGACGCTCACTCCCCGAGTTCAGTTTGCACCCCTACTCGCTACAATCTCCTCACCGGGCGCTACTGCTGGCGCACCTGGGCCAAAACGGGATGCATCTGGTGGCATGATCCCTTGCTAATCGATGAAGGGCAAACGACGATCGCGTCGCTTCTCAAACGCCAGGGCTATACCACTGGTATGGTGGGAAAATGGCATTTAGGCTTCGGACGTCCTGGCTGCGATGGGTGGGACGATATCAAGGGACTCGATCCGAATGCCTCGATCGCTCCAGGCCCTTGCGAAGTGGGATTCGATTCTTTTTTCGGAGTCCCCGCCATTAGCCAGAAGCCACACATCTTTATTCGCAATCACGATGTGGTCGATCTGAGTCCGGACGATCCGATGGAGATCATACCGGACACTAAGCCTGAATGGATGACAGACTACCAGCAGCGGCCCCGAACTCACAATCCCAACATCGATACAGACGGAGGCCACGCTGCAATCTACAGTCACGAAGAGGTCACCAAAGTTCTAACACGCGAGGCGGTTTCCTTTCTGGAAGACCATGCAGGACAAGCGAATCCATTTTTTCTATACTATTCGGCGCGCAATGTACACTCGCCATTGATTCCTCATCCGGATTTTAAACATACCAGCGATTGCGGCGTATACGGAGACTTCATACACGAACTGGATTGGTCGGTCGGCGAAATCCTTAAATCCCTCGATAGACTCGGCATCTCCGACGATACGCTCGTAATCTTCACCAGCGACAATGGCGCCACCGAACATCATCGGCCGGTGGAATTCGTCGACAACGAAGGTCTCAGATCAAATGGTCCATTTCGCGGGCAAAAATCCGAAGTCTACGAGGGGGGTCACCGAGTGCCTCTCATTGCCCGCTGGCCGGGAAAAATCCCTTCGGACAGGTCCTCGCGCCAGCTGATCGCTCTTACTGATATGCTGGCGACTTTCGCTGCCCTTACCGGAACTCGGCTCGATCCTGGCGAAGGCCCTGACAGCTTCAACATGCTTCCCGCCCTGCTCGATGACATCGGAAACAACAATCTCCGTCCAGCTCTCGCCCACGACAGCATGATGGGGCAGCTATTCGCCATCCGTAGTGAGGAATGGAAATTGATCCTTGGGCAAGGCGGAGGCGGACTTGGCGCTGGGTGGCTGGGCAAAACCGGCATCGAGCAATTTGCTCCGGGCGATCCTCCAATGCAGCTCTATAATCTGGATGACGACGTCTTCGAGCAGCAAAACTTGTATCGAAAATATCCCGACATTGTGAACCGACTGAAGAGACTGTACGAGGTTTACCAAAACGAAAGTCAAACCGTCTCCGTCGGTTGAGGAACAAACGTAGCGGAATTGGCAAACGCTTCGAAAGTAGTGCGACTTCCGCTACATCGGCTACGCTGGCGGGGCCGTCAGGTCGGCATCTAGCCATGGATCGTTCGTTTTTTCGATCCACTCATTAGTCATTCCTCGCAAATCCGACACAGTGCCCGGGTTGTCATCCGCAACGTTGCGCATTTGGAAGGGATCCTCTTGAGAGTCATGCAAGATCTGCTCTTCGCTGCCGTCGTCGCATCGTCCCAGTACGTAAGTGTATCGATGCGTCCGCACGCCGCGGCAGGCGCGATAAGGCTTCGTTTCATGGTGACGCCAGTGCGGCCAAATGAAATAGGCCGAATCCGGCCGTCCTTCGGGAGTCCCCATCAATTGGGCCGAATAATCCTGGCCTTCCACCGATTCGGGAATCGCTTCGGACAAACCTACTAGACCCGCAACCGTTGGAAAAATATCGGGAGCTCCGAGCAGCAAGTCATCTTCGCCTGGCTGGATTTTGCCTGGATAGCGGATGAGGAAAGGCACGAGCATCGACTCGTCGTACCAATAGTTCTTTTGCCGCAGGCCATGGCTATGCAACAGTTCGCCATGATCCGACGTGAAGATAACGATTGTATTGTCGCTTTGACCCGATTCGTCGATCGCGGCAAGGATCCGAGCGAATTGCTGATCGATTCCGTAAATGGCCGCAAAATACAGAACCGCATTCGTTCGAGCCTGCTCTTCAATCCCCTCGACTTGAATGTTCGGCCGCGTCAGCAACTCTCGTAACGATTTGTCGACAAAGGGCTCTGTAAGATGAGATGGCACCTGATCCAACGGCGGATGCGGAGGGTTATAGGATACCATTAGGAAATAAGGTTTATCAGGATCGCGCTGCGTTCCATTAAGGTTTTGTATGTATTTCGTGGCGACATCCGTTTCATGAATCACCGACCACTCATTTGGATCTAGAGGCTCGGAAACAGGGCTGTCAGTCGTCCAATAGTGAGGCTGCATATGCTCGTCGCAACATCCATAGCTATGCCAGAAATCGAATCCATGACGAGATGGGCCGGGCGGCGTATAGGCATCCCATACGATACCATCACCTCGGGGGCCTTCGCCGTGTTCATAAGGCGGACGAGGCTTATGCAAATGCAGTTTTCCTATGTATCCAGTCGCATAGCCATTTTCGGATAGCGTATCCGAAAAACACTGGGTATCATCACTCAACTCATGGTCTCGACTTGTATTGCAATTCGCCCAAACGCCATTGGAAAACGGATACTGCCCTGAAAACAGCATAGCGCGATAGGGACTGCATACCGGCTGGTTGCTTACCGCATGAGTCAGCATCAACGATTCCTTTGCAAAGGCATCGATGTGCGGCGTCCAGACAGGATCTTGACGATAACAACCCAACGCGCTTTGCCGCAGTTGGTCGCAAAAAACGAATACGATGTTAGGTTGGTCTTTTCGCATGTTCATTTATCGGGTTAATCCATCAACGGAATCCCAATTTTGAAAAGCCTGGCCGATCATAGAAATGGAATCCAGTCGGCGGCGCAAGAATGACTCGCGCCGCCGCATCACAGTGTCCAATGGATCTAAAGAATTTCGCTTCGAGGACGGATTACCGTTTCAGTACCTGCGACTGAGAGTGAAGCGCGCCTCTCGAGGACTAGCAGCGTGAATGACCGCCCGTGAAGCTGATCCACTGATGTTAGACTCGTCCGTTACGTTGACTACATTGATTTGAAAACGCCAATCCTCCTTCTGGTAGGCGAACATCAAGTCTATGCTATGTTGAGACGGGAGGAAAAAGGAGTTTCCGTTGTCGCCCGGCCTTCTCGGCAGATACTCGAATCCCGCTCCAAGCGATACGTTCGACAAAGGTCCAGACTCGAAATCGTACTTCGCGAAGGTCTTGAACGAGAAGCCGTCAGGAATGTTGCGTTCGAGCACGCCGGAAGCGGTGATCGATTCTATATCGCTAATGCCCGCCATAATCGAAAAGTTGTCGATCGGCTGATACGCCAAATCCACTTCCCAACCCGTAATGGAGAACGTACCGACGGGCGCGAGGCTGAAGAAGATCTCTCCATTCTCGTCAAAAAAGGGCGTTTCCTTGAGCAGATTTTCGGTGAGGTAGTCGAAGTAGCTCGTCGTCATAACTAAACGGTGGTCGAACAGATCGAATTTGATGCCGAACTCGTCTCCCTCGCTTTGCTCGTTTGGAAAACGCTCGCCGGTCTGGTCATCGGTTTGAGTGACGGGATTGAAGGTCTGGGAATTGCTGTAGAACAGCGTGAAATTACGATCCTCAAACGGTCTACCGACGACTCCGATCTTTCGCGTCCATTCGTTCACTTTGAAGCCATCCAAAGTTACCGTATTCGATATGTTGTTACGCGCATCGGTGGTCGAGGAATCGTATCGCGCTCCAAGCACTACGATAAGACGATCATCGAAGGCGCTAATATTGTCCTGTATCCCAAAATTGGTGAACGTAATATCGTCTTCAAGATCGCGGAATGGCCGTTTGTCAGTCAAAATACTAGCCGGGCGGCCCACCGGGAAATAAGGCACCTCCCCTGCTGGACCATGGGTCCAACGGAAATGAGTAAGGTGACCGCTGTGATCCAAGTACTGAGCATAGGTCAGTAGCTTATGGTTCGTTTGCCCGATCTCTATATCGCCAACCAGATCGAGATAGAATCCAGTCGTCGAGTAGTCCTCAGGCCGATCGTTTAGATTGTAACTAATAGCATTGATCGTCGTCCATCGAGGATCGGTAAAAAGAAAGCCCTCCCTATCTGTTCCAAGCCGATTGCCTTGGTCGTCGTAAAACGCAAGCCCTCCTGAAACTTGAGTTGCTACTTGATGCTTGGTCGCATCGAAATACCTGCTCACTAATCGGAGATTCCAATCCGACTCATTTATATCGAAAGCATGTTCAATTCCGAATTCGATGTAAGTCCTATCCTCGTCCGCGAGAAGCTCGACATCGTCCTGATTCTCCCAGAATTTGAAATCGTTGCCCAAGAATGTGGATATATTATTCCCCGCATCGACGCGCCACTGGCCGCCAAACATTTGATTGACGTTGTTCCAGTTCAGCCAAGTCCATAACTTCGTTTCCGGCGTCGCATAGTAATCGAGGGCCAGCGTTACATTCCGGCGATCATTGTGACCGCCATTATAACGAGTGCCATCTTGAGCAACGCCTATCACGCGATAGAGCAATTTCTTATCCTCCGACGCCGGTCCTGTGTGATCGACGGAAAGCCGTACTATTCCGTCAGGTCCATCGGTGGCGTACATCAACTCCACTTCCGTCGTCTGCGCCGAAATGGGACGTTTGAGAACGGCGTTGAGGAGCCCTCCCAAAGACGTCGAACCGTAGAGCGTTCCATTCGGTCCTTTGATGACTTCCATTCGTTCGAAATTCGCGAAATCGTGAAGCCCGTAGGCTCCCCCCTGCACGATGCTTAGACCATCGAAGTAGACGGTTCCGGTATTGGTTCCGCGGATTGAGAAGTTTCCAAAAAACGGTGGATGCCCGCCCGTGGTACCGGCCACGTATTTGATGGCCTCGTCGTTGTTTTGAGGCTTCAAGTCGCGTATCATTTCCGAATTCACAGTGATGATCGGAGTCGGAGTATCGATTATCGCGGAGTTGACGCGTGTCGCGCCGAGGGTGTGGGTAGTGCCGTATCCACGATCGCTTTGCGAAGTCACGTTAAAAACGGAGAGAGTTACGATCTCGTCCGAAAGGTCGTCTTCCTGACCTTGTATAAATGGCGTACACAGAAATGTGGATACAATCAAAGGTATGAGTTTTTTGGGCAAAGCATTCATATCGCGCTCCTGTAGTTTGGGGGTTGATTTTCGTAAGCCGTTTCGCAACAGCCACACGTCTCTTCACGCGAAGAAGCCTGGATTATATGGGATAAATGACGAGGCTAGTCCGCCCGAAGAGGGCAATGAAAACATGGTCGAATCTTGACCGAATACGGTAGTTCGACAATGGCGCTTTCTTGGTAAAATCCACTTACCACACGACCAAGGAAGTTTGTCTTTGAAACGAGCGTAGCGGCAGTCCGGTTTATCAGCATTTCGCTAGCGTTGCCCTAGTACGCCCCGCGGCGCTTCTCCAACTCGGTTCTGACGTTTCGGACATCCGATTCGGAAATAGTGTATCGATTAATCAGATACCACAACAATAGTCCGAACACGATCGGGATGACCGAAAACGCGATTCGCATCCACAAGAGCGATTTCTCGCTTTGATTGCCGCCGAGCTCCACATCGAATCCGGTCCAAACCAGGATGAACCCGGACAGGAGAAAGCTTAAGGAGAATCCGAGTTTCTGAAACCAAGTTAAGACCGACCCGAACATGCCCTCGCGACGCATGCCTGTCTCAAGTTCGTCGAAGTCGCAAATGTCCGACAGCATCGAATGCGTCATCACCCAAAATCCCTGAAGCGAGGCTCCGAGAAATACGATTGGCACCAGCTGAAGGTAAGGATAATTTGGAGTGTAGCAGAACCACTTGAGAACCGAACCGATAAGGAGGAAAAATACTCCGACATATAAAATAGTTCGATGCTTGCCGATTTTCGTAGATATGTAGGCGACCACAGGGATCGACACAATAGAGGCAATGGCTTGGGCAGTACCGACCCAGCCTACCAAAATGGACGCGGCCTTAGTATCGCCATGATGCACGTGATAGACATTAACGTAAAAACCAAGCCCGCGAACCATGTTATTCGCCGACACCATCATCAGCATGGACACGATTAGGGCGACGAAGGGTTTAAACTTTATGGCCGTCTTGAGCGAACGGAGCAGGCTTATTTTTTCCTGTTTGGCAGCGAGATCCTTAACGCGCTCCTTTACAAAGATGGCGGGAATTAAGCCGAATACGAGGAACAATACGCCAACGGCAATTCCAACGAATTTCATTCCCTGCAAGGTGTTATCGAATACGTCTAGTTGGGTGATTAAATAAACCCAACTGAACATGATTCCGCCGACCGCATTGAAAACCAGACGGTAGCCCATTAACCTTGACCGATCATGGTAATCGACGGCCATTTCGTAACCAAGAGCATGATACGGCACTGCGAAAAACGTGTAGCATGCGTAGAAAATCAGAAGCCCGAAAGTGAGGTAGAGAAATAGTCCCGTAGGCCCTAAGCTCGCCGGTACGAACCAAAGCGCCGGAAAGGACAAGAAACACGCTACAGCCCCCGCCGCCAAATAGGGCTTACGACGACCGAATCGAGATCGGCTGTTGTCCGACATCGATCCAACCACCGGATCGATTATCGCATCCCAAACCCGAGTAATCGCCAGAGAAATCCCAATGTATGCCGGATTGAGGCCCAAAGCCACATTGTATATCGGATTCGCCAACTCCTTCGGGGCGTTCAAACCCATGATATCCGTGACAGCGCCCACCCCAAAGCAAAGCTTTTGCTTAAGAGGCACATTGTCGTCCTTTTTGGATTCGGAATCGGAAACAATCGCTTCGCCTCCAGACTTGGGAGCGTTCGCGGGGGGCGTATTTTTTGGGGAATCGTCTTTCATTTTCCAATACGCCCCCGCTTTATATCCGACCTACTATCTGGAGCGCCAGGAAATTGATTATAGAGGGCGTGATTGTGCGGGGTCATCGTCAGACACTCCTAGCAAATGCTTCGAACGTTCGTTGACAACTCAGCACGCTGTGGTAATTTTCCTTTACCACAAGCGCTGCCTTGTCGTTTTCGCCTCACCTCAAACCATGTACGAATGCCCCTTCAGATCACAAGCAAGCGGCTTCATGTAGTTGCTGCCGAAAAACTTCGGCAGGAAATCGAGGCCGGACGGTGGGAAGAATGGCTTCCTGACGAGCGCGCCCTCAGCGCCTCGTTGAACATCAGTCGTCCAACTCTCAGTCGAGCGTTAGGCATCCTGGAAAACGAACGACGATTGACACGATTTCCGCGCCGCGGCTGGCAGATAAAGCAAAACGGCACTCCTGATCAAGGCGGAATCGCAACGACGCCGACTATAGGAATTCTTCTAAACAGCGCCGCTCAACTCACGTTCATGCTTTTCGAGATCGTAAAGGAACTCCAAAAGCTCGGGATGCTTGTGCTCGTATTCAATCAAGACACTCTGACCCATACGAACAAGGGAACACGCAATTATCTGGAAACCCTCATCAAGAAGTACGACAACGAAATCAATTGCTGGCTTCTTCTTCACGTAAATAGCCAGGTCAAGAAATGGATGAAAGAGCTGCGGGCCAATTGCCTGTCGTACGACAAGAATCGAGATGACTGCCAAATGCCGGGCGTCTATGAAAACCAGCTGCTGGTCACGACACACGCCCTGAATCTACTAGCCAATCGCGGACACCGAAACGTAATGATAATAAATAGCGTTAATGATGACGACCGAACCGTTATCGAAAATTTCCAGGCCCAAAAAACGGCTGAACGCCGAAAAACGACAATCCATCTCTACGATCTGGCCCTCGAACAAAACTCCCTCGACAAAGGCGTAGACCGTCTCATTCGGTTGAATCCGAGACCTACCGGCGTCATCATCAACAACTTTTGGAGCTATTTGACGCTTTCGGGAAACCTGAATCGGCATGGCATTCGAATTCCGGAAGACGTGTCCGTAGTCTGCTTGGCTTCAGGCGTGTATTCGAAATTTCTTTACCAGAAGGTCACGGAATACCGTATCGACATCAAACGCTGCGTCAGCAAGATCAAGGATCAGATTATGCTAATCCTCAAGGGCGACCGCACTCCAAACGTGGTCGAAATCCTTCCCGAGCTCCATCCTGGTGAAACCGTAGCCTCGCCACCGGAATTCGACACTGTCAATTCAACGTAAGCGATCTACGAAGGCAGTCGAATACCATCGCCCGAACACCGCCGGAATGCCGCTTCAAGGCTTTCGACGATATCGCCCTTAGGTCTGAACTCGTGCCCGACATAACCTTTGTATCCACTGCGGTCTATCGTGCTGCAAATGCCTGCATAGTTCAACTCTTGCGTATCATCAAAATCCCTACGTCCTGGATTTCCAGCGGTATGAATGTGACCGATAATGGAAGCGTAACGCTCAAGGCTTCGAATCACATCGCCTTCCATTATCTGCATATGATAGATATCATACAGCAGCTTGACGCGAGGGCTGTCAGCTATCTCGCACAGAGCGGCTCCCCAGGTAGTACGATCCGCCATATACAGTGGGTGGTCGATGCGTGAATTCAGCAATTCCAGGTTCAGGTCGATATTCTTTTCTTCGGCATAAGGGGCAATGCGTTTCAATCCGCGAGCCGTATGAATCAGCCCCTCGTAGTCGTCTATGCCTAGCCTTCGATTGCCGCTCAGGCAAATAACGCCAGGAATGTCGAATTGAACGGCGACATCAATCGAATCACGCAACTCCGACTCGATCCGCTCATGGTTTTCCGGATCGTTCAACCCCTCCTCGTGAGACGTGTGGCCACACATGCTGCAGATTCGCAATCCACTTGATCGAGCGGACTCGAAAACGCTGCCATAGTCACCTAAGGATTCCCGAAACCAAAATTCGGCGGCTTCATAACCGATTTCCTTTGCCGATTTGAAAAGCTCTGTTGAAGGAAGTTTCTCGTCGTCGCCGAAAAGAGGAAAGCAAAAGGATTGTTTCACACTCATTTTAGCTTCGATTAGTGTTTAACTCCGAGCTTAACGCTGCCAGTCGGATCGGCGGCAAATTCTGGATACGCATCCTCCAGATCTTCAAACGCAACCACTGGATCGATCAGCAACTGTCCGTCTAGCTGTCCTTGAAGTATCATACGTTTGCATTCGCTCCGGATGCGGTCGAAATTCCAGGACGGATGTTTTTGGTTCGGATCGGATTCCGCTCGTGAAAACACGATTTTGGGAATATTCATATGCGACTCGCCCCCAAAATCCAAACCGGCTTTAAATGGGCCGGGAAAAGCTCCGTAAACAACCGTACCGCCAAAAGCAACGCCCCTGAGAGCATCCTGCAACGCGTTGGCCGAACCGCTGTATTCAATACACACATCCACTCCGCGTCCGCCCGTGTACTCTTTTATTTTAAAGCCAGCATCCTCTTCGATCGGATCGATTAAGCAATCCGCTCCCAGTTTCCCGGCAATCTCCCGTCGCCGCTCTATGGGATCGATCGCCAGAATCATCCCCGCCCCTGCTCGTCGAAGAAACTGGATGATAATGAGAGAAATCGCGCCGAGCCCGAAAACCGCTACGCCGTCCCCAAAACGAACCGGACCATCGCGCAGAGCCGAAAACGCGTAGTGAGCCGGGTCTTCACAAAGCGCCGCCTTGCAAAGGGCCTCATCAGGTTCACCTTCGAATCTCAACCCAGCGTCTTCCTGCATGACATGACTATTACGAAAGCCGCCATGCCCCGAAGCCCAATCCCCCACTTTGAATCGACTCACCTCCGTTCCAATCTCTACGACCGGTCCCACGAACATATTACCGACAGCCTTCGGATAGCTAAACAGATCTCCCTCATGCTTTCGATGTATCCGGAGATCACTATCCCAGCGACCGCGCGGATTGCCGTATCCTTTAAAATATGACATTTCCGTACCATGCTTCGCAGCGCTATAGCGAGGGCGAATCCGGACTTCGTTAGGAGCTAAACCCACATCCGAATAGTCGGCCCACTCAAGGCATTCGGGTTTTGTACAGAGAAGTTCTCGAGGCATAACAGGGAATCGTTACTGCCCCTAAACTCTCATTCGTCGGCTAGGAGACAAAGTCCCCCTGCATGGCAAAATCCGTTTACCAGCGGTTGGGTATACGCGAGCCTTTATACTTCGATCTAAGCCAGAGCCGTGATTAACTCATTCAAGGTCGCGCTCGGCCTCATGGCTTTCGAAGCTTTCTCGAATTCGGGTTGATAATAGCCGCCGACGTCAACGGGACTCCCCTGAGCTGAATTGAGTTCGTCAACGATTTTGTTTTCGTTTTCCTCCAATTGCGTTGCTAGCGGAGAAAAGAGGGCCTGAAGTTCGGCATCCTCAGATTGAGCAGCCAAGGCTTGGGCCCAATACATGGCCAGATAGAAATGGCTGCCGCGATTATCGAGCTCATTGACCTTGCGGGAAGGCGACTTGTTGTTCTGCAGAAACTTTCCAGTAGCCTGATCAAGGGTCTCTGCGAGAATCTTGGCTTTAGGATTGTCGAAGGCATTGGCCAAGTGCTCCAGTGAGACCGAGAGGGCCAGAAATTCGCCCAGCGAGTCCCAACGCAAATGGCCCTCAGACTCGAATTGCTGAACATGTTTAGGAGCCGATCCTCCGGCTCCGGTTTCGAAAAGCCCGCCCCCATTCATCAGGGGAACAACGGAAAGCATCTTGGCGCTGGTACCGAGCTCGAGAATTGGGAAAAGATCAGTCAGGTAATCGCGTAGTACATTTCCCGTTACAGATATCGTGTCCTGACCAGCTTTTATTCGCTCGAGCGAAAAGCGAGTGGCCTCGACGGGCGACATGATATGAATCTCAAGTCCGTCCGTGTCGTGGTTTGGCAGATACGCTTTAACTTTTTTAATAAGCTCGGCATCGTGAGCCCTATTTTCATTCAGCCAGAAAACAGCTGGAGACCCGGTAGCTCTCGCTCGATTCACGGCTAGTTTTACCCAATCCTGGATAGGAGCGTCCTTCACTTGGCACATTCTGAAGATGTCGCCCACCTCTACCGATTGCTCTATTAAAACTTGTCCTGAGTCATCGACTACACGGATCAAGCCGGTGCCCGGAGACTGGAAGGTTTTATCATGCGAGCCGTATTCCTCGGCTTTCTGAGCCATGAGACCGACATTGGGCACGCTTCCCATGGTAGCCGGATCGAAGGCCCCATGTTCCTTGCAAAAATCTATGGTCGCCTGATAGATGCCAGAATAGCAGCGGTCAGGAATCACGCACTTCGTGTCCTTTTGCTTTCCGTCTGGCCCCCACATCTGACCCGAAGCCCGAATGGCCGCCGGCATCGACGCGTCGATAATGATGTCGCTGGGAACATGCAGATTGGTGATCCCTAGGTCCGAATTAACCATGGCCAGCTCGGGTCGGCTTTCGTAGCAGGCTTTTATATCCGCCTCGATGGCTTCGCGCTCTCCCGACGGGAGACTGGCTATCTTTGTATAAGCATCACCAATACCATTATTAGGATCCACCCCAAGTTCTTCAAAGACTTTGGCATGCTTTTCGAAAACGTCTTGATAAAAGACGGTTACGGCATGTCCGAAAATGATCGGATCGGAAACCTTCATCATGGTCGCCTTCATGTGCAGAGAGAAAAGAACGTCCTGATCCTTGGCTTCCGCAATCTGCGAAGCGAGAAACGCTCTCAAGGCGTTGCGATTCATGACTGAAGCGTCGATCACTTCACCGGCTAGCAAAGCAATACTTTCCTTAAGAACAGTAACGTTCCCCGCTCCATCGGCAAACTCGATACGCGCTGAGGAGTCTTTTTCAATGGTAGTCGATTTCTCGCTACCGAAAAAATCGCCACTTTCCATGCTAGCCACATGAGATTGGGAATCGGGCGACCAGGCTCCCATGGAGTGCGGATTGTTCTTGGCATACTGCTTTACCGAACCAGGAGCCCGGCGATCGGAATTGCCTTCGCGCAAAACCGGGTTCACGGCGCTGCCCAGAACCTTGGCATAACGAGTTTTAATTTCCCGCTGCTCATCACTGCCTGGTTCTTCGGGATAATCAGGAATGGCGTATCCATGATCTTGTAGCTCTTTGATCGCGGCTTTGAGCTGAGGGATCGACGCGCTGATGTTGGGAAGCTTGATGATGTTAGCTTCTGGCGTCTTTGCCATTTCGCCAAGTTCGGACAAAGCATCGCCTTGTTTCTGATCTTCGCTCAAGTTTTCAGGAAAATTGGCAATGATGCGGCCTGCCAGCGAGATATCGCGCGTTTCAACCGAAACGCCCGCCGCCTTCGTATAAGCTTCGATGATGGGCAGCAGCGAATAGGTGGCCAAAGCCGGCGCTTCGTCGGTTTTCGTGTAGATGATCCGTGGATTGGAAGTTGTCATAGGTTCGCCTTATAGAAGGAGTTCTTCGCTAAAGGTCTCCTGCTCAGGGTCAACAACTTTGATGAGGGTTGCGAACCAGAACGTCTCAGACGTTCCGCTACATGCCGATAGAATTGCGCCCTCTTTGTAGCGGCATGTCTAAAACATGCCGAAACATTGCTTCTCGAAAGCCGGGAATTCTCGAATTAGAAAATCAAACCAAGTCCCAAGGCTTGCGGGATTCTCGCCCGAGTAGCCTATTCGCTTTCTTGTGGTTAGTGATGACCTCCTTTTCGCCATCCCATTCCAGCTTCTCGCCGTACTGCCAGGCGATATTGCCTAGCATACAAGCCGTTGCACCCTTGTGACCCATTTCAATGGTAGCCTTCGGATCCCGACCTGCTCTCATGCTGCGAATCCAATCGCGAGCATGATCGGGAGTGGAATCGCCTACGTTCATATACTTGCGAGTGGTCTTGTCGCCCTCGGGAAATACTTCGAAGCCGATGCGGTCCGCGAAAAGCGTTCCGAGCGTACCATGAAAAGCTAGACCATTGGGCCGATCGTACCAACCTTTGGAGTTGTAATACTGCATTCCCTTGGTAAATCCGCCGGGACCAAAGGCGTTCATCCGCAGGCCTTCGTAAGTGCATATGAAACTTGGATACTCGTAAGTCACGTGGAGCACGTCGGGAACGTCGGTATCATCATCCAGCAGATGCTGATGGGCGACGGCGGACACGCTTTTCGGCGTATCCTCGCCCATCACTTGGTGCATGCTGTCCAAGCGATGCGCCCCGTAATCGGTGATGATGCCATTGCAGTAGTCCAAGTACCAGCGATAGGTGAAAACGAAACGGTTTTCGTTGTAAGGCACCATGGGCGATGGGCCCAAATAGAAATCCCAGTCCACGCCCGGAGGAGGATTCGAATCCGGCTTCCTGCCCAAGCCCTTTGGATACGTATTCTGATTGTTCCAAACCTTTATATACTTCACCTCGCCAATATGGCCATTTTGTATCAATTCCTTAACGACAGGCCAGTGAGGAGCTGAACGATGCTGGGTTCCCACCTGAACATTAACTCCAGCCTTCTTCACGGCTTTCAGAATGGCCTGGTTCTCGCGAATGGTGTGGCCGATCGGCTTTTCCAAATACATGTGCTTGCCTGCTTCAGCGCCCATAATGGCGGGGATGGCATGCCAGTGGTCTGGAGTTGTGATCTGAATCGCATCTAGATCCTTCATTTCTAGCATCTTCCGAAAATCCTTAAACGTCTTAGCCTCACTGCCAGCCCACGCCTTAGCCTTGTCGAGATGGACCGGATAAACATCCGCTAAAGCGACGTATTCGACATTTCTTTCACGGGCGACTTCCTTGGCAACAATCATCCCGCGATACCCGCAACCGATGAGCCCTACGCGAATGCGTTCATTAGCCCCGCTGACTTTCGACTGCGAGAGGGCGGTGCTGGGAAGGATGGAAGAAGCGGAAACCGCGGCAGACGCTTTTGCCACGTTCTTAATGAAGTCTCGTCTTTGCATAATCTCTAAAGGTTGAAGATTGGGTTAATTTCGGGAGCTTGCGCCACAGCACATGATCGTTGCCAACAGCTTTTCTCTTGGGAGAGCAAATCTCAGGGGCGAGAACACGTCGAACAGGGGCGGGAAGCACTAAGAAAAGTTGGCTTAACCGAATGCCAATAATCAACAGGGAGCAACCCTTTTCATGGAATACGGAACGGAACAGGAGGGGTCAGACTTCGCTCTCTCATGTAGTGATAATGTCATACGAATAGCGTCGGCCAAAAGAAATGAATTCTTCAGAAACGACAGCCTCAAATGCAGAGCTTTTGACCTCCTTTTTTCTTGATAAACCTCATCTCCCAGTGTCCCAGTGTTTAGGCCGACAACCACTGCCCCGAGGGGCAACATTACCCCAATAAGAACCCCACTCGGAAACGCCGTCTATCGATCGTTCTGCTCCCACCGACCTCAATCGCAATGAAACCGAAACGCTGCTTATTAAATATCTTCTTCGTACTGTTCGCATTCCTAGCTAGCAATGGCATGAATGCGGATCGACGGCCAAACGTCATCCTGATCATGGCAGACGATCTTGGATACGAAACCCTAGGCTGCAATGGAGGGCTCAGCTATGATACGCCGGCTCTGGACAGGTTGGCGGCGGAAGGAGTTCGTTTTGCGAATGCCCATTCCCTACCCTTGTGCACGCCAACTCGAATCTCGTTGATGACGGGCAAGTACAATTGGCGCAACTGGACGGCGTTCGGCATTCTCGACCCGGAAGAGCGGACCTTTGGCCATTGGATGACGGAGGCTGGCTATCGCACCTGCATTTCCGGCAAATGGCAGCTCACTAGCTACAACCCGCCCGACTTTATGCCCGAATGGCGAAACAAAGGACAGCGTCCGGAGGAATCGGGATTCGAAGAGTATTTTCTTTGGCACACGGAGCATACTGAAGATAAAGCCAGTCGCTATCCGGATCCTCGTATCCAAAATAATGGCAAGTACGTGGAAAACACGGAAGGCAAGTACGGCCCCGATCTTTTCGTCGACTACATCAACGATTTCATGGAAAGGAATAGGAACGAGCCATTTTTCATCTACTATCCGATGGCTCTGCCCCACGGTCCGTTTCAACCGTCCCCAGATAGCCCTGAGTGGCCAGAAGAACGCCACCAGCAAGATCCAAGATTCTTTCATGACATGGTGCTTTACATGGATAAGCTAGTCGGTCGCATCACGGAGAAGGTAGAGGAGCTGGGGCTGCTCGAAGAAACGATAATCATCTTTTACAGCGACAACGGTTCTCCTAGGGAAGCGATGTCCGAAATGAAGGACGGACGCTTCGTTCAGGGCGGCAAAGGAATGATTAAAGTAAGAGGTACCCACGTTCCCTTAATCATCTTGTGGCCAGGAACGGCTGCCAAAGGGCATGTGGTCGACGATCTAGTCGATTGTAATGATATTCTCCCTACCATTTTCGAAGCATGCTCCGTGGACCAACCGAAAGGCGAAATCTTCGACGGGGAATCGGTATTGCCGCAAATCAAGGGTCAAAAAGGAGAGCATCGAGACTGGCTTTTTTTCCACCATGATCCACTGCCGGGTATAGGAAAAACGAACTACGACCTTCAACGCTGGGCCATCGACAAGCGGTGGAAACTCTCTGAGCAAACGGGGCAGCTTTTTGACATTGCAGACGACCCTGAGGAATTAAACCCCATCGAACCTGAGACTGCCAGTCGAGCGGCTAGAAAGGCGAGAGCGAAACTTCAGGCTGTTATCGACAGTATGGGTATGGACTACGAGCCTTGGATACGTCCTCCGCATGGAAAACGGTGAAGCAACAAGACGGCTTGCCATTCAAAGACGGTTATTCGAAAACCTAACTATGCCCCATTCTACCCTTAAGCTAAGGCTCGCTCTTCCATTTCTCTGCGTAGCGGCCCTTATCCCTACATACATTTTAACGGCAGATCAGGGCGACAGCCAAAGCGAGTGGCGGGTCTACAACGGCGATTGGGGAGGCACCAAATACTCCAGTCTCGATCAGATAAATCGTTCGAACGTAAGCCAACTCGAATTGGTCTGGCGCTTTCGAGTGGGAGACAGCAACAGCCGATCTACCATTCAGTGCAATCCCATCGTGGTAAATGGCGTGATATACCTGGCTACTTCCGGTCAGAAGGCAGTCGCCCTCAAGGCAGACACGGGCGAAAAACTGTGGCAATTCGATCCCTATGGAGGAAAGAGAGCCAATGGCAAATCTCGAGGCTTCACGTACTGGAAAGATGGCGACAAAGAGCGGCTTTTTTATGGAGCGGACCATGGTCACTACTGCCTCGATGCCCAGACAGGGAAATTGGTGGAGTCTTTTGGCAACGGCGGAAAAATCGATCTTCGCGAAGGCTTGGATGTCGAAGGCATCCTGAGATACGTCTCTTCCAGGGTGCCTGGGGTGATCTACAAGGACCTGCTGATTCTAGGCGTCCGCGTCGGCGAAGGACCCCACCAGGCGTCCCCCGGCCACGTTCGCGCCTACGATGTGAGGACCGGTGAACGAAAATGGACCTTTCACACGGTTCCCCATCCGGGAGAATTTGGATACGAAACCTGGTCGCCCAATTCCTACAAAACGGTGGGCGGCGCAAACCCCTGGGGTGGCATCACTCTTGATAGCGAGAGAGGTATCGTTTTCATGGGTACGGGATCCGCGACTTACGACCACTGGGGAGGAGATCGCGTGGGCGACAACCTTTTCGCCAACTGCGTGCTCGCTTTGGATGCCGAGACCGGCAAACGCGTCTGGCATTTTCAAACGGTTCACCACGATCTCTGGGACTTCGACCTCCCGGCAGCCCCCACACTCGTCACCGCCATCAAAGACGGGAAGGAAGTTCCTGCAGTCGCTCAACCCAGCAAAATGGGTCACATGTTCGTCCTCCATCGAGAAACGGGAGAGCCGATCTGGGGAGTTGAAGAGCGCCCTGTACCCATTTCGGAAATACCAGGAGAATACACTTCGCCTACCCAGCCCTTTCCTCTCAAGCCCCCGGCCTACACAAAGCAGAGTTTTTCTCTGGATGACGTCACCGATCTTTCCGAGGAATCCCGTCAGTTCGTACTCGAAAAGCTAAAGGATATGAACATGAAACTGGGCGACATGTTTATGCCTCCAGGCGTCCAGCCTTCCATCATGCTGCCTCAATTCAATGGAGGCTCGGAGTGGCCAGGAGCTGCTTTCGATCCCGAGACGCGCATGCTCTACATTAATAGCAGCAACGAAGCCGAATGGATCTCCATGGAGAATGCCGAGCTTCCCGAAGAAATTCTACTCTCGAACCTTGGCGAGAAAATCTACCAATCGACCTGCTCAAATTGTCATGGATTTTCAACGACGAAAACCTTTGCAGGAACCGACAAGCCCCTACCCGCCCTTAGAACGGTAAAAGAACGCCTAACCGAAGACCAGGTTCGTTCCATTCTCGAAAACGGCCAAGGGCAGATGCCTTCCTTCGCTTTGCTGACTCCCGTGGAGAGAGACGGTTTAGTCGACTTTCTTTTCGAGAAGAACAACCCGGAGCCTATCGCTACCGAAGGGCTGAACCTAAGCTTCACTGGCGGTATTCCCTGGCTGAGTACCGGCCACCATGACCTCCATGATCAGGATGGCTACCCCATCAATAAGCGACCCTGGGGCCAGCTCAATGCCATCGATATGAATACAGGGGACATCAAATGGCAGGTCCCACTTGGTACGTATCCAAAACTTGAAGCCAAAGGATTGCCACCCACTGGCACTTTCAATATCGGAGGCCCCGTGGTCACGGCCGGCGGTCTGATTTTTATTGGCGCTACCAAGGACGAACGCTTCCGGGCATTCGACAAGGAGACCGGCGAAGAACTTTGGCACTACCAGATGGAAGGAGCCGGCTACGCTACCCCAGCCACCTTTGAAGTCGATGGTCGCCAATACGTCGTCATGGCCGGAGGAGGTGGCAGCATTCTGCAAACCCGCCCCGGCGACAGCTACTACTGCTTCGCACTGCCAGCAAAAGATTGATTGACTAAAGCTCAGCTAACCTGATGGAGAATTCTCTAGAGCCATCTCGAAGCTTCTGTTCTCGTATAGTCTCAACACTCAACAGCAATGACTACCCTCTACGACAGCATTGGGAAAACTTATTCGAAAACGAGAGCTGCGGATCCAAGAATCACAAAGCGTCTTGTCGATCTTCTTCAGCTGCCCTCAGGATCCTGTCTGTTGGACATTGGCGCTGGAACTGGGAACTATAGCCTGGCGCTAGCCGAGCACGGGTATCACGTCACAGCTTTAGAGCCCTCCAGAATCATGAGGGACCAAGGTAAGCAGCATTCGAGATTGACTTGGATTGAGGGTTTGGCGGAGGATCTTCCCTTCGAATCAGAGAGTTTTGATGCAGTCGTAATGACATTGTGTATACACCATTTCTCTGATTGGAGAAAGGCCTTCAAAGAAGCGAGCCGCGTATCTAGGGACGGACCAATCATCATCCTTACTTTCGATCCGGATTTTGAATCTAGATTCTGGCTATTCGATTATTTTCCCGATTTCGTGAAAATTGATCGTGAATGGCTACCGCAGATAGCGGAAATGAGGGACTATCTTTCTAACACGCTTGGATTATCAATGTCCTTTCATCGCTTCCCGCTTCCATCCGACATAATGGATCGCTTCGCCGCTGCAGGTTGGGCGAAACCAGAGCTGTACTTGAACGATACGTTTCGATCAGGCATTTCATCTTTCGCTCGCATAAGCGAAGAACGAGTCGAATCAGGTTTAGCAAAGCTTAAAGAAGATCTTGATTCAGGCAGCTGGAATCGGAAATTCGGATACTTGAGAAAATACGGGAGTTTAGATGTGGGTTATGTCTTTCTCGAAATCAGAAACTGAAAAATCGATCTTCAGAACTCCTATAACTCTAAAACCTCTATCTTGCGAAACTCCAGCAGGCCGTGTTCACCCTGAATGCCGATGTGGCCCTCCAGATTCTTGATACTGGTGGCAGTCGTAATCAGGACTCCATTTAGCTTCACCTCCAGCTCTTCTCCTCGACAAGTGATATCGTAGGTGTGCCATTCACCGTGCGGCTTGTAGGCCTGCTTCAAGGCCTCCATGTCGGATTCATGTTCGAAGGGAGGAGCTCCGTAAGGAATCATATGGGCGAGCGGCACCTGGCCAGTCAATGTATCCATACATTGGATTTGGTATCCGTTGTCTGGCCAGCCATTGTCATCATCTTTGCTAGTGGATCCGGTACGGACGAAAATCCCGCTGTTGGCGTTCTCCTCAAGAAAGCGAAATTCCATCAACAGCTGGAAATCGCCGAACGTATCCACCGAACGGAGCCAACCCACGCCCTTGTTGATCTTCAACACTCCATCCTCCACGGCAAACTGGCCATTGTTTTCGATAACCCAGCCATCGAGATTTTCGCCGTTAAAGAGCTTGATGGCCGCAGAATCGTCACCCGGCGACGTACCACAGCCGAGCAAAGAAAGGAAAGCGAGGGAAGAGAGAACTAAGGCAAGTAGACGTTTCATGAGGCGGTTGATAGGCTATTATCGGCTATTTTGGAACAACGAAACGCACGGAATACACGAAATCGAGCAGAGGATGGCTGAAAAAAGACCTGGTTCTTGATTCTCTTTCATTTGTTTAGCGTGTTTCGTTCTTATCAAAACCCATTGTTTAAGAGCTCTTCTTCGCCATTTCGTCGCATCCAGCATCATGTCGATAGCCGACTGACCTCGATGCGTTCCATTTCGGTTATTTCCGGGTTGCCCCCACGGCACCGACAGCCCGAACAAGTGTAGACGTAGTTCTCGTGAATGAAAGCCCCGGTTCCATGGCGGCCAATCAACAACGGAGGCAAGGCTCTCCATTTCTCGTTGAGGGTGTTGTAGGCCTCTACCTGATCGTGGGCCTCTTTGTGAGCCATGCTTTCGCCACCCAGAATGATGACGTCCTTCAAATTGGTCATGGAAAAACAACCCGCTCGTGGCGTTGGTATCGGCTCTTTGGCTACAGTCCAGGTTTTCGCTTCGATGTCGTAGATATCCATCTCGGGCTCGACCAAATCGAAGACCTGCTTGGTTTCGGCCGAGGTACGACGACCGCCACCGGCATAGATCTTCCCATCGAGAAGGGCCGCCTGAAAATGATCTCGAGCGTGTGGAGCATCCGGAAGCGTCTTCCAATCACCCGTTTCGGGATCGTATTCATCAAGCCAGTTCACATAGCCACCCATGTGGCCATGAATGATACCGCAAACGACATAGATCTTGCCATTGTATAAAACCGCTCCGGAACCGCCCCGTCGGCGCTCGGCTGGGATCTCGTGACTCCAGCTCCAAGTATCGGTTGCCGGATAGTATTCCAACACTCGTTCGACAGCAGTCTCAGTTGGGAAGGGACCCGTCATAACGCCAACCATAATGATTCGGTCCTTGTAGGCGACCGGCTGGAAATGATGTATCTCCATGGGAGGAATAGATCCGTTTTTCCAGGTATTAGTATCCGGATCATAAATACTCACCGGATTCATACGGCGCCCTCCCAGCAAGTAGAACTTGCCGTTACATTCGACAAAGGCGGCCTCGTGTCTTTTCTCAGGCTCGCCGATGGTTTCCAACAGCTCCCAGGCAGTAGTTTGTTCAGCAGTAGATTGGTTCATTACGATTTGGTTTTATAAGATGGAGATAAAGGGGTTCAAGCAGCTTGATGGTCAACGCCACTCACTCCAGCGAAATGGCCACTTCGACATCCGCCAATGCCTCGGCCACAAAATCCTTGCAATCCTGGATGGTCTTGAATCTCGACTCAGGATGGGCTTCGAGATCGAACAGAAGATCGTTGGGCCCGAAATCCACGTAAACGATGCCTGGCTTGACTAGTTGTCGGATCTTTTCCGTGGCCTCGATCGATTCGATCTTGAAGCCTAGGATGCCAGTCTCGTTCCACCAATCCGCGTATTCCCGACGATTCTCTGTCGCCTTTCGCTGCTTGGCCATAAACCCGACACCACCCCAACTACGGGCACCGATACTTGGGAAATAGAAGGCCTCCAAAGCGTCATCGATGTAATGAACCTCCCTTACCTCGGGGATCTTGATTCCCAATAATCCAAGATCCAAATACGAGCCGATATTATAGCAATTTCTAAAATGATCAATTCGCAGGTTAACGCCAATCCCCTCCTCCATGGCGGCATCGCAGATACGCTTTACGTCCCATTCCGAATGGGGCCCATGCTGGGCGTCTATGTAGATCCAATCGGGACGATGGGTTTCAATCGCTCTCAAAACCTCTTCACGACTCGAAGACATGGCAAGGCGATGACTTCTAATTTTTTGGCCAGAAAGCATTTTTCGCTTCAGGCCTTGAGAATCAACTTGAGGCATATTCGAAGGGAGGGGCAGCAAAGCTGGAGCAGAATTACTCGAATCAACGGAATGTCGAAAACGGGAAACAGTGAATACGGGAAGATCGACTGAAGACACTGGAAAATGTTAAATTCTCCCCATTTTCCAACCAACCGCATCCAGGAATTAAAAGAGAGGACCGCGACCTGAAAGAGTGGTTAAACATTTCCCTTTCCCTCTTCCGACAATTTCTATCTACTCGCTCCACGCAATCCCCTCCCATTGTTAATGAACGCGGCAATCAGCTTACTAGGCATGCTCGCCCTCCTGGGTCTAGCCTTCGCTTCTTCCCGCAATCGGAAGGCGATCAACATCCGTACGGTTGTCGGGGCATTCCTGTTACAGTTTTCGGTGGGCGGAATCGTCTTGTTCGTTCCGCTTGGCAAAACGATCCTGCAAGCCATCACCAATGGGGTCCAGAGCGTCATCGATCATTCGAGTAGCGGCATATCCTTTTTGTTCGGAGCCTTGGTGAGCGACAAAATGTTCGAGGCCTTCGGAGGATTGGGGTTTGTATTCGCATTTCGAGTACTGCCGATCATCGTCTTTTTCTCTTCGCTGATTGCCGTTCTCTACTACCTCGGCATCATGCAGTTCGTTATCAATACCATTGGAGGAGGCATTCGCAGACTGCTGGCCACCAGTCGAGCCGAATCGCTTTCGGCAACCGCCAATATATTCGTCGGCCAGACAGAGGCCCCCTTGGCGGTCAGGCCGTACATTCCACGCATGACCGAGTCCGAACTTTTCGCCATCATGTGCGGCGGACTGGCCTCCATCGCCGGGTCGGTGATGGCTGGCTACGCTGAGATGGGAGTCGACCTCAGCTTTCTGCTGGCCGCCTCCTTCATGGCTGCTCCCGGCGGGCTTCTGTTCGCAAAGATTCTCATCCCCGAAACGGAAACGCCTAACGAAACGCCGTTGGAGGATGACGAGGACATCGAGAAGCCAGCCAACTTCCTTGATGCAGCGGCAGGAGGAGCCGCTAGCGGCCTGAAATTGGCTCTCAACGTGGGAGCGATGCTCCTTGCTTTCATCAGTCTGATCGCTCTGCTTAACGGACTCATCGGCGGCATCGGAGGATGGTTTGGGCATCCGGATCTCAGCCTGCAGCAAATCCTAGGCTACGCCTTTGCTCCACTAGCCTGGCTGCTGGGGGTACCCTGGAGCGAAGCCTTGCAAGCCGGAAGTTTCATCGGTCAGAAGATCGTGGTGAACGAGTTTCTCGCTTACGCGGATTTCGTCGCGGTCAAGGACGGTTTCAGCCCTCGTACCCAAGCGGTGGTTACATTCGCTCTTTGCGGCTTCGCGAATCTCTCCTCCATCGCCATTCTCCTGGGAGGCATTGGCGGCATGGCCCCAACTCGCCGAAGCGACGTGGCTCGACTAGGACTGCTAGCTGTATTCGCAGCCTCCATGTCCAATTTCATGAGCGCCGCCATTGCAGGTTTCTTTCTCGCCTTCTCGTGAATTTCGTTCGATGAAAGGGATTCTTGAGAGGAGTTAGGGAACCTGCAGACTAATTGATGTTCGGAAACGGAAAGTATGAATTTGGATGAGGTAGCGAATATAGCCATCCGCTTGCTTGATCTTACCTCGCTAAGCGGTTCTGAGGAAGCGAGCGATATCGAAGCATTATGCCGCAATGCTCAAACGCCGGTGGGAGAAACAGCAGCCGTTTGCGTGTATCCAAAATTCGTGTCAGTGGCAAAGGAAGCTCTATCGCAGGCAAACGCTCAATCAGTAAAAGTGGCGACTGTATCGAATTTTCCGGACGGAAACGATGACATCGATACCGCTATTGCGGAAATCAATGCGGCAATCCAAAATGGCGCGGACGAAGTGGATACGGTTCTTCCCTACAAGACTCTGTTGGCCGACGATGAAGAAACGGTTAAACGCTACCTCGCAGCCTGCCGAGGGACATGCGGCTCAAACGTGGCTTTGAAGGTCATTCTAGAGACGGGCAAATTGAAAACGCCGGATCGCATCGAACAAGCCTCGAGGCTAGCCATACTTGCAGGAGCCGACTTTATCAAGACCTCGACTGGCAAGACCCCAGCTGGAGCCACCCTTGCAGCGGCCAGAATCATGCTTCTCATTATTAAATACTACGGGGGAAACTGCGGACTAAAAGTTTCTGGAGGCATAAGGACTCCCAAGGATGCTGAAAGCTATCTTAAGCTTGCTGAAAGCATAATGGGCAGTGACTTCCTGGTTCCGGAAAAATTTCGCATAGGAGCCTCAAGCATTCTCAAACCTCTGCTAGCTGCATCCAGCTTGAAATAATTGCAAGCAGACCTCTTCAAAACAGCGACTAATTCTTACGATTTGCCTTTTAGTGCCACCAGCCTTCGTTCAAATATTCTTATAAATGACTAGACTCATCACCATTTTCGTCATCCTGGCCGCAACAGCCAGTTCAATGTTCGCAGATTGGCCTCAGTGGCGAGGACCTCACGGAACAGGGGTGGCTAACGCTAAGAACCTTCCCGTTACCTGGGACGAGGAAACGAATGTAGCTTGGAGAATCGAGCTTCCGGCCTGGAGTGGTTCGTCGCCCATCATTAGCGGAGATCGAGTGCTTGTCATGTCTCCGTCACTACAACCGGTAAAGGAGGAAGAACCGGTCAACGAGGATGAACCACAAAGAAGACGGCGACGTGGAGCCGTGGGAACGATCATGGGACCTGGGGGCAATGAAATCATGCTGCTCAGCATAGATCGAAAAAATGGCTCGATCATCTGGCAGTCGAAAGTGGATACCGGCAACTGGATGAGAAACAAGCACAACTCAAGCTCGCCATCTCCGATAACGGATGGCCAAATGATTTGGGCCACAAGTGGCAACGGCGTGGTGACTGCCTTCGATCTTGACGGAAATAAAAAGTGGAGCTTCGACATTCAGAAATCCTACGGCCAGTTCGGACTCGGCTTCGGCTACGCATCGTCACCAATTCTCCATGACGGTAAACTGGTTTTGCAAGTTCTGCACGGCCGTCGTACCGATGACCCATCGTACCTATTCGCTCTTGACGCGAAAACGGGCGAAGCCCTTTGGCGACAAGAGCGGCCAACGGATGCCCTAGCTGAATCGCCTGACTCCTATACAACTCCAGCTCTTCTTATGCACAATGGGGCTGCGCAGGTTGTTGTACTCGGCGGAGACTATGTCACCGGGCACGACTTGTCTAGCGGAGTTGAGCTTTGGAGATCAAGCGGAATAAATCCGTACCAGGAAAGCAACTACCGAATCATAGCCTCTCCCGTTGTTGCGGACGGAATGATTTTCGCCCCTACAAGAAAGACCCCTTTAATTGCCCTGAAAGCTGGAGGGCAGGGAGATATCACCAAAAGCCACTTTGCTTGGAAATGGGACCAGCCAGGATCGCCCGACGTACCAACCCCACTTAGCGACGGCGAATACTTTTACATGCTGGATGATCAAGGACAACTTACGTGCGTTGACGCCAAAAGCGGCAATTCTCTTTGGGGCCCGGAGGAAACGGGAATAGGCAGAACCAGCGCCTCTCCCATTTTAGCGGATGGAAAGATTTATGCGGTGAGCGAGACGGGAGATGTGGCCGTGATCAAAGCTGGTTCCGAATTCAAACTGCTGGCCAATAATAAGGTCGAAGGCGGATACACGCTTTCCACTCCGGCAGCGAGTGGGAATCAACTGTTTTTCAGGACCGCCAAATACCTATACTGCATCAGCAAGCCGTAGGAGACTGTTGATAATCTCGATTCAATCGCGTCTGGAAGCCGCTGATCCACCAACTGTACACAGGTGGCGCGTGGCCTCCGGACAGGCGTGATTGATCCTCTCACTTGTTGGACTGTCTCCAAATCGACTAGCGAATCCAATTTCCAAATACGCTAACCTAGGAATTCTTCCGCTTTTCCTAATACTTCGGAGCGAGGGTCTCGCTTACAAAATGACATTTGAAGTAGGGAGGTTTGTCTTTCTGTCCTGAGATTGGCGACCAGTCTTTCCACTGCTAAATAGGCTTATTTCAAGCTAGCGTTCTTCGACAGACTCCCTGATCGGGCCTGCCCTTATCCATTAGCATTAACTAATGGTTCGGCGTCATAATAGGCGTAGAAAAATTCGTTTCGCATGTGCATGCTAATCAATCGCCTGCGAATGGAAGCTCTTGTTCTGTAAAAATTAAATCTTGATACTTAAGTATAAGCGCTTAGGTATTTCGAGACCAACTCTTGCATGTGGCTGTGAGCTACACGCCTTACCCACCAACCTGAATCCAACATGAAAACAAGAACGTTTTCGACGGCATTGTTTGTCGTCGTTTTGCTAGCCTGCACGTCCATTGTGGGCTATTCCCAGGGTCCTTCTTCGGACCCGAAAGGAGATGCTAATGTACTCAAAATCCTAAAGGCCAAGAACTGGACGAAACGAGGAGCAGAGGTGCGAATCGAGAATGGAAGCCTGGTAATGAATGGCGTGGGCTCGCTTTCCACGAAACTGCCAAGACTAAAGGGCAGCCGGATTTCGTTTATCACATTCAAGTTTCAAGCGGCCGCTCATCTAGAACTTAAGAAAGGTTCGATCATCCAGATTGGCGGGGCAAAAATCGGCTACCGAATCTACGAGAATCCAAATGCCACTGAGGAGGATTACAGTGATGGTATCCGCGAAGTGGAGATAATGGCCTTCGACGATTTGGCTCCAAAGGGAGAAAAATGGATAAGCACCAGAGTATTGATAAATATCAATCCCGAGCAACCCGGCAGAATGGCTGGAGCCCCCGCTATAACCATCCGACTAGACCGCGGGAGTCCCAAGCCGATTTGGGACCTATATCTAGGGAAGCGCCTCTTGGTGGCCAATATCGGTTTGATCAAAGGCGCCGATGCTTCGCGTCTTGGTTTTCGGCTAGGCCAGGAATCGGACTCCGTCCTCAGCGAATTCAAGATTAGCCAACGCAATCCTCTTTTCGTCGACCGGAATATCAACGGCGTGTCAGACATTTTCGAGCGCAAAACATTGGGGCGGCTTATGCGCCGCCCTGGCGAACGCAGTCTGCCCATGGATGATGGCAGCAGTCTGTTAGACGAGTATCTCGTATTCAATAAAACAAGACAATCACGAGAGGAGGGAGCTCTATGAGGTATCGTGAAATCCTTTCCTGGCTAGCCGCCCTCGGCATTCTGACGAGTCTTAATGCCCAGATCACGTTCGAAAATCTAAATGGCGACAGCTATCTCGATGTTGTCGATGAAAGCGCAGGCAATCTGGACTTGTGGGTAGACGACGATGTCGGCGTCATATCTTATGATTTTGTGGGCAGAAGCAGCTTTGATTACAGAGTCCAGGAAACGGACGACGGATTCAGCTGGGCGAACCTGTCTTCCTCATTAGCAGGCAGTGGATACATAACCGAGTGCGTATTCGGCTACGAAGAACCCTACGGCTGGCGGTTAGTGGAATTCGGTCAAGCATCTTCGCTGATAGGATCAATTACAAATGTATCGATATTCGGTGGAGCCGGCTCGGAAAAGCTCCAAAAGGTGACTGAAGCTATCAAGAGTATTACAGGCGGGGTATTGGAAATCGAGCTTAAGCTTCCCACCAATCCCCCCGTGACGGGAGGGGGCATAGGCATTGCTTGGCCCAAGGGCGCCAGCCCAACCGTAGCTAACGTTAAGGTGCTCGGAACGAAGGTTGGTGGAATAACTTCAGGCGGCCTGCTTGTTTTCAATGTCTCTAGCAGTGTTTTGCCTGGAGTACCTGCAGACTACGAATTTGGGATGGTTCTTACCCAGAACGCTCCAGCAAAGATCGAGTTTTTAGACGCTTCGGATACCGTAACCAGCGAACTAGCTGTGGCGAAATGGGTGAACTCCTTCACCAGTAGCAGTTCTAGCACACTGAAGACTGATTTCGTCGATATCAATGCAGACAGGTTTAAAATTCGAGTGACGGATGTCTCCAAGAAGGGGGATGAAAGACTGCATGTCAGCCTATCGACCATTAACGGAGGCACTAGCTACAATGACAATGCGGACAAAATACAACTCACCGAAACGCCGGCCGATTCAGGCGTTTTCTTGTCGCAGGCAATGATGCTTATGTCCGACAGCGCAGACGATAGCAATAATGGAGCAAGATCGGTTTCGACATGGGTTGACGACAACGGTGTGTTGCAATCCAATAAGAAAAGAAACGACAACGCGGACCACGACAGAACGCACAAGACCAAGTTAGGCGGGTCAGTCCATATTCGGTATCCGGATACTGGTGACATGATCGCCGAAGGGACAGCAAATGTTCCACCCATTAAGAAGGTTGTCGTCAAGATTGTCAGATTCAATGGAGTCAGCCCCAGCACTTCGACGATTTCGAACCGCTGGGCGCTTGTCGAGGAACGTTTTGCTCAAGTCGGAGTGGAAGTCGAATGGTCCATCTTAAGTGCCGTCAATCCTGGATCGGGCATAGATTTTGATAACAATATTGCCTCTCTGGTGGATGCCTCCATAGTAGCACAAGGCGGTGCTGAAATGTCTCCCGAAGCAAAACTAGTAGTTGATCATCATCGCCCCAATAAGAATTCCGCTGAAGTTTATGTCTACTACGTGAAGAATCTGAAAGTAGACGGCGACACTGGCGCTGATTCAGCTAAGGGGTTCGCCGCAACCAGATGGCACCTGAAATCGGCCGACGACCTTTACGGCAATAACATCTTTATTGATACCACACACACTCACTACGTTGCCGCTCATGAGTTGGGCCACCTACTGAGGGATTCCATTGCCCATTTTACATCGAACCA
The DNA here is from genome assembly GCA_028284385.1 of Opitutaceae bacterium. Lineage (GTDB taxonomy): Bacteria > Verrucomicrobiota > Verrucomicrobiia > Opitutales > Opitutaceae > JANQRT01. Next base: position 34,628 of record JANQRT010000045.1, read on the forward strand.
TAGTCTCATGCGGGCACAACCTTCAACTTCAAGCAATTACGTTGGATCAAAACGGCTTGGAACTGACTCGCATTCCGCTATTCATGCCAATTCCACGGGCGTACTGGTGAATCCATGACGGTAATATGAAGCCCTATAAATTCATAATTCTTATCGCAATATGCCTAAGCACGGGTCCCTGGACCCGTGCTCATGAGGATGAGGAGATCGAGTTTGGACATTCTCACGGCATTGAAGATATTGGACCGACACCTTCCCTAGAGGAGTTAATACACGTTTCGGTGGCATACAGCGCGATGGGAACGGAAGTAACCTTGCCGGAAATCAAAGAGATCAGAGAGGAAATACACGCAGCGGGAGATAAAGCTGCCCCTATAATAATAGAGATGCTGCATTTCGTAGAGGAACCTGAGATGGCTGAACCTATGGTGACCTTGCTCAGCATGTTGAAAGTCGAGGACAAGCGGCCGATACGAGAAACATTCAAAAGCATCGTGTCCGGCGAACTTGCCGTTCCTGACAAAGATTTTCTCGTTTGGCGGCGTTTGGCTAACATGGTGAGAGTATTTGGCGAACCGTCTGATACGGATTGGATCTTGCCGCTCCTAGATCATGAGGATCGTTCGGTTCGTGTTTTATCAGTTGAGAGCCTAGGATTCATTGGCGATATCGCTACAGCTAAGAAAATTGAGGCCACACTGGCAGCGAGAGCCGCCTCATTATCTCCTGAAGAGAGAGCCCAAGCAAAGGTTTTCAAGTATGGAACTCAAGCCATCGCGCAAATCAAAAAACGGTATCCTGACTCTGTCGCGCCAACTCCTGTAAGTACCGCTGAGGTCTCAGAAAAACTGCCTGCCATTAATCCAAAAAACGAAAAGGAAAAGGAAGCCGAGCAAATGAAAGCCGTCTTTGCAGAGGAGGAATCGCAGAAAGGCAAAACGAAGGTTTGGCTCTGGATTAGTGGCATATCGATCCTTTTATTGACTGCCTTTGCTCTTAAACGGTTCAGTTCAAGAGTCTCATAATCTCGATTGTAGCTTATTGCTTCAAACTGTTTACAGTGAGGAACTGCTAGCCAAATAATAAGGTCGAAGGTGGGTTACGCTTTCCACTCCGGCAGCGAGTGGGAATCAACTGTTTTTCAGGACCGCCAAATACCTATACTGCATCAGCAAGTCGTAGGAGACTGTTGATAATCTCGGTTCAATCGCGTCCGGAGGCCGCGATCCACCACCTTACGCAGGTGGCGCGTGGCCTCCGGACACGCGTGATTGATCCTCTCACTTATTGGACTGTCTCCAAATCGACTAGCGAATCCAATTTCCAAATACGCGGATTTAGGAATTCTTCCGCTTTTCCAAATACTTGGGTGCGAGAGTCTCGCACTGGCCTTCTATCAAATCAGGCGCAGTCACCGCATCGCAGTAAGCCCGCTGTTCGCTGCAATAGGAATCGTAGATGCAATAGGAGCTTGGCTGGGAAACGGCCCCCAAGGCTAAGGGCAGGACCGATAGCATTGCCAGGCCGCGCTTGTTTCCCCAAGACGAGCGAAATCGGGTGATAACGTCAATCCGCTGTTTGATCAGCTCCTTTCGGCTGAATACGAACAGAGCGGCTGGAGCCGCAGCTCGATTGGACTCAGGCAATTCGGAGGAGAGCTTGAGCAGAGCGACACCATAGTCCCGACGCTCGCGACGGGATTCCAAACAATCCAACACCTTCGAATCACAAGCCTTCTCGCAATCCTTGAACAAACTGGAAATGGCTATGTGAGCCAACGGATTGAACCAGTGAACAATGCCAATGAATTTCGCTAGCCAATAAACCCAAAGATCACCGCTCTTGTAGTGAGCAAGCTCATGAAGAAAAACGTATCTTAAATCCTTTGACGCAATCTGATTCGCCAAACCTTCTGGCAGTATGAGGGTTGGTCGGAAAATGCCGGTAATGGCCGGTGTCGAAAGCAAAGGCGTCTCGACTAGCTTAACCTTTTTGCGAACCGACATGCACTCCTTGCATTCTTCTAGCAATTGAAGGACGGAAATGTCGCTCACCTGGCTAGCTTGGGACAGTACGCTACCGAATCGCATGGTCCGCATTGCAAAACGAATGCTTAGAAAAGCGACTCCCGCCAGCCAGACCAGCACGAGGATATAAAGAAAACTTCCTCCTTGGCCACTCTGACCCACATAAAATCGGAAGACCGAGCTGGCTCCGGGAACGTAGTCGATAATTGAATATATGCTCATCGACCCGTTGAAAAACCAGGGCGTTGTCAATCTAACCAAAACAGGAACCCAGAGAAAATAGTGAATCGTTGGGTTCACACGATTGCCAAGCAGCCGCTTCACAATCAGTACCAGAGCGATGAGCAAGGAGGCCTGCCAAGTAGTACGCTCCAGCCAGTCGAGCGTATTCATAAAACGGGTATCCACCAAACTCGAAAGACGTTCAATCGAACCGATAAGAGATTGGAAAAATTGAAAAACGTGAGTGATGTGATCCATCAATCGCCAGTCTCGATCCTGTCTAGGGCTCGCTTAAGCTCGCTAAGCTCTTGAGGGGTGAGGGAGCCCTTTTCAACAAAATGAAGCACGAGCGGTTTGCAGGAACCCGCGAAAACGCGATTGAGAAAACTGCTGCTTTCCTCATCCACCACGCTAGTCCGATCGACCAGCGGCTCATACAGATAAGTAGACCCCTTTTGGAACATGCGCACGAAGTTCTTCTTTATGAGCCGAGTCAACATGGTCCGAATGGTCTGGTTTTTCCAATCGGTCTTTTCCTGAAGATTCTCGACAACCTTGGCGGCCGTTATGGGATGCCGATTCCAAATCTCTTCCATGACTAGCCATTCCGATTCAGATATGCGCGATTTGTCCATTTTCGTTGTTCGCTTTGTTTGGTTTTCTACGTGAGACCCCTATTATTTGGGTCGAATCGCATTGAGGATTTATTGATGGTTAGAATTTGGCGTCAAATCTAGCCCCAAAGGTTTCCGGTTCGCCCGGCGTACCAGCGAAAACCTGAGGGTTGATAAAGTTGTAGTAAAACTCGTCGCCTAAATTCTTTCCGTACAAAGCGATGGAATAGCGCTCGCTACGGAATCCGACTTGAGCGTCGAACACGCTGTAGTCCCCTTGTCGGAATAAGGCAGTGTTCTGCTCGTCGTAGTGCGTGGCTCCGATGACGCGAAAGGCTCCCTGGACGAATAGTCCATTTTCAAAGTTATACTGAGCAGATCCCCGAATGGTGTGTTCAGGAGCATAGGGAACATGCATTCCATTGTAGCTGCTTCCATCGAAAGGATCCGTATGCGAATCGAAGGTCACGTCGCTAATGCCGACCCCCGCCTCGATCTGGAATCGAGGAAACGGCTGCCACATGATCTCAGCCTCAAAGCCTTGAGACGAGACCTCGTCCGCATTGACCACAATGTAGTCCGTCGAGTTGGGAACCGAACGCTCAAGCTGAAAATCGTCGATGCTCACATCGAAAGCGGTCAAGCGCAGGCTCAAATCGTTTTCGGAAGAAATGTAGACCAGCCCAATCTCGTTGGACCATGCTTCCTCGTCCTCGAACGCGGCAATCGCGGGATTATCGGTAAACGGAGAAAAGCCTTTGGGTTTAAAACTGATAGCCGATCTTCCGATGAGGCTTAAGTCTTCGTTCAACTGGAACTGAAATCCAGCATCTGGAGCGAAATAGGTGTCATCCGTATCATCCACGATTGTGACTGCCCCAACCGGACTGGTTTTAACGCGATCAATCGACGAGTCCGTATTTTGAATACGAATTCCGCCATCAAGCGTAAGCGTTTCGGTGACAGTGACCGCGACATGGGCAAAGGCGCTCATCTCGCTTTCGTCGAGGGTAGAAATGGTCTGCTCGGTGAAGACCGGAAAGAAAGGCGGAGCCGGGAAAACGCGAGTCGAATCGCCATCAGTCTCCTTGTCCATGAAGAAAAGGCCTGCCCTCCATTGCACATCGCTTTCAGATGCGGCCGACTCGAAGCGAAACTCTTGCGTGACGAGTTTCTGATCCTGCACGATCGTCGAGGTCGAAATCGGATCCGGACTTAGATCGAGGTCTACGGTGGAAGGATCCAGCTCCCAGTCCTGCAAGGAGCTGATCGACTTGAAAACGCCCCAATCGAATTCGCGCATCAAATGAATGGATACCTGGCTTTTATCAATCGACGTCTCGCCCTCCAAGTCCGAGCCGACCGTAAAAGGATCGGGGCTGAAAAGCGAAGAAAGTCTTTGGCTACCGTCGTCGATCGATTCGGCAGCCAGCTTCAAACGGACATTCCAATCGTTTCCTGGATTCCAGAAGAAGCTCCACTCCCCGCCCTGAGCTTCCCGGGTATCCGTTTTGCGATTAAGAAAGGCGTTGTTTAGAAATCCGTCGCGTTCATTGTGATACACGCTCAGGCTATGAGAGAGCTCGGAATCGGCCAACTCTCCGGAAATATTAGCTCTGAATGAACGCTTGTCGAAGGAGCCGGCCTCAATTGAAAGGCTAGACTGGAACGCTTCAAGCGGTCGCAAGCTTTGAATTTCAATAACTCCAGCCGGTCCATTGCGTCCGAAAAACGAACCGCGGCCACCTCGGTGCAGGGTCATGGTATTTCCAGAGTTCAACTCGGAAGAATAGGTGAAGACGTCTCCTGATGGAACATCGTCCACGTAGAGGGAGACGCCCGGCGAGCTAAAGAAAATGGTGTTTCCAATGCCCCGAATCGAGATAACGTCTCCGAAGCCTCGCGAATCGCTCGAGCTTACGTAAAGATTAGGCACCAGCGCCGTCGTCTCCTGCACGGTTTGAATCTGATAAAGATCGATCGCGCCTGTAGTGAAATTGCTGGTACCGACCATTCGTTCCAGTCGAGTCTCGGGAGCGATCACCCGAATCGGCGAAAGCTCGATGACGTTATCGGAGGAAGGATTCTCCTGCCCCCAGGCGGATGAACTCACAAGAAGTCCAAAAACAATTCCCTGTAGTTTTCTAGTATACATATTGTCCCAACGTTTGTTCATAAAAGAATAGAATCCGATTTAACAGACACTCTCTAAGAAGAATTCCTTCAGATGCGACAACATAAAGCGTACGTCAACTACAAATGTAGTTGACAGGGTGGTTTGATCGTGTAATGCGACGTTTATGGAAGGAGAAGCGTGTGGTTTGGGTGCGCGGTCTACGCCAACGTGGCAGACTGTTTCTGGAAAATGGATCGTTTTAGCGGCAGCTCTTTGCTCTGCCAGCGGCCTTCAAGCGGACGTGATGTCCTGGCGAAACGGTGGCAATGGAGAGTACGCTAGCTCCAATCCTCCAACCGATTGGAAGACCGGCGAGCTGTGGAATACCCGACTAGCAAACTGGAGCAACGCTAGCCCAATCCTGGTTGATGGTCGACTCTACTTCTGCCAGGAACCCTCTACCTTGATTTGCGCGGACAGCAAAACGGGTGAAGTCCTCTGGCAACGTTCGAACGAGCTGATCGACTTGCTCGGATTTTCCGAAGAAGAGAAATCGGAGGGATTGCGCATGCAAGAGGAAGCGCAAATGAAAAGGCAAGAGCGGAGCCAATTGCGCGGCCAAAGGTATCGACTATCTCGAAGGCTAAGAAACGAGCCGGAAAATGAAGATCTCAAGCGTCTCATAGAAGCGAAGGAAAACGGAATCCAAACGATTAACGATTGGCTAGACCAAGCTTCCAAGGACCCGAAGTTCGGTGCAGCCACAAGCGTTTTTACCCATCAGACCAATGGATACACCTCGTTTACGCCCTTATCCGACGGGAAACGCGTCTACGTCGCATTCGGCCAAGGCGTACTAGCTGCCTATGACTTGGATGGAAATAAATTTTGGCAAAAGCAAATGGAGCAGCCCAACCCCGCTCTCGGCGAATATGATTGGGGCGGATCAACCTCGCCGCAAATCGTCGATGGCAAACTGATCGTTCGCTTCTCGGATTATACCGCCTTGCATCCCGAAACCGGCGAAGAGCTATGGCGCACACCTAGCATGCCGGTTTATGGCACTCCGGCTGTATTCGAAGTTGAGGGACAATTTTTCCTTTTCACGCCACGCGGCGAACTCATTAGAGCCAGTGACGGTAAGGTCCTTCAACAGGGACTCGTTGCCCTCCATCCGAATCATCCATGGGCCGTATTCAACTCGCCGGTCATCGAGGATGGCATTATTTATACGGTACGAGGGCGCAACGGAGATGTAACGGACGGCCATGCCTACGCATTTCGCATTCCCAATGATTTGGATACGCTGCTCAACAGGGGCTTGGAGGAAATCTGGTACACTGCGATCCACACAAATCGCTACTACGCATCGCCGATTGCTCATGACGGACTCGTCTATGCCCTAAGCCAGGACTTTGTTTTTACCGTGCTGGAAATGGATACAGGCGAAAAAGTCTTAGAGCGCAAGATTACGGGCTTGAAAGGCGTCGCCTATCCAAGCATCAGCCTTGCCGGCGACAAGCTTTTCCTGGCCGCAGACACTGGAACTTTAGTGGTTTTGCAACCAGGTCGCGAATACAGGGAACTCGGTCGAAGCCAATTCGGCAAATTCCGCAGCACGCCCATTTTCGATGGCGAAATCGCCTACTTGCGAACCTACTCCGAGATCATGGCCATCAAGCGAATGTAGCCAAAAAATATAACCAAATGATGGGAATAAAGAGATGAGGAAAACATTCTTAAGCTGGATTGTTCAAATTGCGATCTTCGGCGTATTCAATTTTTCCACATTCGCCGATGTCCAATCATGGCGTAACGGTGGAAATGGAGAATACCCGGAAAGCCAAGCTCCGGTAAACTGGAACGACAATATTATGTGGGAAACGCCGCTGGAAAATAAGAGCAACGCTAGCCCCATCCTCGTTGGTAGCCGACTCTTTTTCTGCCAAGAACCTTCTACCCTGGTCTGTGTGGATAGCGAATCGGGCGAGACGCTTTGGGAAAGATCGCTCGATAAGATGGAGCTACTTGGCTTCACAGAAGAGCAACTCCAGCAAGTTGAAGCTTTGCGGGAACAAGATGCATTTTACGGTAGGGAAATCAATCGAGTGTCCACCGATTACCGGCGTATCCGAAATCGTCTAAACCAGGATCCTGAAAACGAAGAGCTCAAAAACCAACTTCAAGCTAAGGACGATGAGCTTTCCGATATCAGAAAAAGACGATCCGCCTCCGCCAGAGTAGATAAAATCGAAACGGAGGCCCTTACCATTACGCATCCAACTAACGGATACACTTCATTTACGCCCGTTTCAGATGGGAAACGTGTCTACGTTGCGTTCGGACAAGGCATACTGGGAGCCTTTGATCTCGAAGGGAATAAGATCTGGGAAAAGGCCATGGAACGCCCTAATCCCTCCAAAGGCCGAAATGAATGGGGAGGCTCGACATCGCCGCTAATCGTCGATGGCAAGCTCATCGTCCGCTTCTCCAACTACACGGCCCTCGATCCTGAGACTGGCGAGGAAATCTGGCGCTTGCCAAGCGAACCAGTCTACGGCACTCCAGCCGTATTCGAAGTTGAAGGACAATCCTTTCTATTTACTCCACGAGGAGAACTGATCAAAACGAGCGATGGCAAGGTCCTCCAATCCGGACTGGTTGCCCTGCACAATGAAAACCCATGGTCGGTTTTCAATTCGCCGGTCATTGAAGGCGATGTCATTTACACCATGAGAGGCTTTAGGGGAGATGGTCATGCTCACGCCTTTCGTATTCCCAAAACACTGGATAAACTGCATGCCGCTGGACTAGAAGAGATCTGGCACACGGAAATCCATATGAATCGCTACTATGCCTCCCCTATCGCCCATGAAGGATTGCTCTATGCCTTGAGCCAATACTTCGTCCTCACCGTTCTGGAAATGGATACAGGGGAAAAGGTTCTTGAGCATAAGATCACCGGTCTACGAGGCCAGGCCTACCCCAGCATAAGCCTGGCTGACGGTAAGCTTTTCCTAGCATCCGACAGCGGCACTCTCATCACTCTCCAACCAGGACCTGAATACAAGGAGCTCGGGCGAAGCCAGTTCGAAACCTTCCGCAGCACACCCATTTTCCAAAACGACATCGCCTATCTGCGAACCTATGAGAAGCTCTACGCCATTAGAGAGAACTAAATCCAGTGAAACTGTTAAGCGAAAGGACCCAATGAATGCCAGCCGAAAAGTACTCCTTCTTACGACGTTCCTCGCCATTTTTGTTACCACTTCTTCGATACATGCAGACGTCATGTCCTGGAGAAATGGAGGCAATGGAGAATATGCATCGAATCAACTCCCTGAAAATTGGCAAGAGCATGTCCTTTGGCAGACCGCGCTCGACCAGAAAAGCAATTCCAGTCCCATCCTTATCAAGGGTCGGCTCTATTTCTGCCAAGAGCCGAATGCTCTGGTTTGCGCGGACAGCAAAACCGGCGAAATTCTATGGAAGCGGCAGCATGAACTCATGGATTTTTTCGAGTTCAGCGAAGAGGAGAAAGCCCAAGCTCTCGAATTAGGCGAACGCAATCGAGAGTTGAGACGTGAACTGAATCGCCGCCGCAACGAAGCCCGACGTCTGACAAGGCAGTCCGAAAACCAGCCTGAAAATGAAGAGCTCAAGCAAACCATCAAAGAAAAAAGAGCCGAGTTCGAAGCCCTACGAGCCCAACGACTAGAACTCAGCAACGACCCTAAATTCCCGGCTATCGAAATTGTTCCAACGCATCAGGATAATGGTTACACTTCGTTCACTCCCGTATCCGATGGAAAATACGTCTACGCCGCATTCGGACATGGCGTGCTGGCTGCCTACGATCTTGATGGCAACAAGATATGGAGCAAGCGAATGGAGCATCCGAATCCTGCCAACGGCCCAGGCGGAGCCGCTCGTTGGGGTGGATCCACATCACCCATTCTTGTAGATGGCATGCTTATTGTGCGTTTCGCTGATTACACGGCTCTCAATCCGGAAACCGGCGAGGAAATCTGGCGTATCCCTAGCGGGGTCGTTTACGGTACTCCCGCCGTATTCGAAGTGGAAGGACAATCTTTTCTCTTTACCTCGCGGGGCAGAGTCATTCGAGCGAGCGATGGGGAAATCGTTCAAGACGGCCTCGTCCAGCTGCATCATCGATTCGACTGGACCGTTTTCAACACGCCTTTCATCAAAGATGGCATCATTTACACGGTAAGAGGATTCAAGTGGCAGGACCAGGACGGCCATGCCTATGCCTACCGCATTCCTCAAGACCTGGAAACGTTAAACACGAAGGGTCTGGAGCTTATTTGGCATACAGATAAGGTGCACCATCAACGGTACTATGCCTCGCCCATCGTCCACAAGGGCCTCATGTATATTTTCAGCCAGGACTTCGTCTTCTCGGCCCTCGATGCCAACACGGGAGAGATCCTCTATAAAAAGAAAATCGATGGCTTCAAGGGAACGGCCTACCCTAGCCTAAGCCTAGTGGGCGAAACGCTCTTTGCTGGAGCAGACGACGGCGTCGTTATTGCTTTGCAACCAGGTAGTGAATACAAGGAAATCGCCCGCAGCCAATTCGAACAATTTCGCAGCACGCCCATCTTTCTGAACAACATTGCCTACTTGAGGACCTACGAGAATCTTTATGCCATCAAAGCCAATTGAAACCCCTCTAGCGATCATCGAACCGACAAAATGAACGCCAATCGAAAAGCTATGCGTCTCGCGACGCTCCTCTCAATTTTTGTTACCGTTTTTTCCATACACGCAGATGTCATATCATGGAGAAACGGAGGCAATGGAGAGTATCTCAACAGTCGGTTGCCATTGAATTGGAACGAGAATATTCTTTGGAAGACGCCACTGGAAAATTGGAGTAATGCGAGCCCTATTCTAGTAGGTGATCGCCTGTATTTCACCCAGGAGCCCTCAACGCTGCTGTGCAGTAACACAGCGACTGGTGACATCCTTTGGAAAAGAGAAATCAATCAAGTGGAGCTTCTTGGTCTTAGCGAAGAAGAGAAGGCTCAAGCCGTAAATCTTAGAGAGCAAAGCGAAGCATACCGGAAAGAATTGAATCGCCTCACCAATGATCTCCGTCGCCTGAGAAGAAGAAGCGATCAAGACCCGACAAACGAGCAACTTAAACAGGAAGTCGAGAGCCTGAACGAAGTTAGGCGAGAGCTGAACAGGAAAAGAAGAGAGTTAACGAACAACGAAAAATTCGGAGTCTCGGCAGTAGTCCCAAGCCACCGGACAAACGGCTATGCTTCATTTACTCCGATTTCGGATGGCAAACGCGTCTACACCTCTTTTGGCCAAGGCATGCTGGTCGCTTACGATTTCGAGGGAAACGAGGTCTGGAAAAAGCGAATGAACCCGCCAGATCACAGCTGGGGAGGGTCGACTTCTCCGCTTATCGTAGACGGGAAGCTGATCGTCCGCTTCGACGATTACGTGGCTCTCGATCCGAATAACGGCCAAGAACTATGGCGAACGCCCAGCGAAGTCGTTTTCGGAACCCCAAGCGTATTCAAGGTAGAAGGACAATCTTTCCTCTTCACGCCTCGAGGAGAAGTGATTCGCATCAGCGACGGGACCATCATCCAAGATGGCCTTGTAATCTTGCACAAAGAATACCCTTGGTCCGTGATGGGCACTCCGGCCATCGAAAACGGCGTGATCTTTACCGCTAGAGGAATGGAAACAGGCGGTGCGGATGGTCACGTCCACGCCCTAAGGGTTCCAAGCGCCCTGGGAGAATTATTTGAGACAGGCTTGAGGCAGATTTGGCATCAGGACGTCCACGCTAAACGCTATTACGCTTCACCCATTGTTCACGAAGGGCTCGTCTACGTAATAAGCGCCGACTTCGTGCTGACTGCACTAGAGGCCGATAGCGGAGAAAAGGTATACGAGAAAAAAATCGAAGGGCTCAGAGGCACCGCCTACACAGGCCTCACACTGGCTGGCGACACATTGTTTTTCGCTTCAGACCAAGGCATTCTCGTAGCCGCAGCTCTGGGACGCGAATACAAGGAGCTCGGACGAAGCCAGTTCGAACAACTTCGCAGTACTCCCATCTTTCAGAACAACATCGCCTACCTAAGGACATACGAGAATCTCTATGCCATCAAGGCCAATTGAAGTCACTGTTAGCGATCATCGAATAAACTAAATGAGCGCGAATCGAAAAGCTATGCGTCTCGCGACGCTCCTCGCAATTTTTGTTACCGTTTTTTCCATACAGGCGGATGTCATATCATGGAGAAACGGAGGCAATGGAGAGTACCTCAACAGTCGGTTGCCATTGAACTGGAGCGAGAATATCCTTTGGAAGACGCCACTGGAAAACTGGAGCAATGCGAGCCCTATCATGGTGGACGGCAAACTCTTCGTCTGCGAGGAACCGTCCACGCTGGTTTGCATCGACAGCAAGAATGGAAATATTCTTTGGAAACGCAGCAACGACTTGCTGGATCTGCTTGGATTCACAGAGGATGAGAAACGGGAAGTGGAAGCCCTGAAGAAACAGCAAGTCGAAATCCGGAATGAAATCAATCGCTTGGAGAACAATCAGCGAAGATTGGGTCGCCGCCTGGAGCGCGAAGAAGACAACGAAACGCTTAGGTCGTCGATAGAGAAAATTGGCGTGGATATCCAAAATCTTCAGACAAAAGGAAAGGAACTTTTGAACGATCCAAAATTTGGGGACGCTCTCCTCGCCCCAACGCATCCCGCCACCGGCTACACTTCCTACACGCCGGTTTCGGACGGCAAATTGATCTATGCCGCTTTCGGATTCGGCCTGGTAGCGGCCTATGATTTGCATGGAAACAACATCTGGAGCAAGCAAATGGATAGGCCCTTTGACATCCAGGGGTACGCTACAGGAGGCTCCACATCGCCCCTGATTGTGGATGATAAACTTCTCGTACGTTTCTCTGACTACACAGCTCTAGACCTGAAAACCGGCGATAAGATCTGGAATATCGTAAGCAAACCCGCTTACGGTACTCCTCTCATTTTTAAAGTGGAGGGCGAGTCGTTCGTCTTCACACCTCGTGGCAATGTCATTCGCATGCGCGACGGCGAAAAGATTCAAACGGGACTCGTAGCCATGCATCCTAAGGAAAAGTACTCGGCCTTCACCTCGCCCGTCATCGATAAAGGCATTATCTATACAGTGAGAGGATGCCACTATAATGGCAACGATGGACATGCCTATGCGTACCGAATTCCCAAGGACTTGGAAGAGCTCTACGAGACCGGTCTTGAAGAGCTGTGGCACACCATAGTGCACGAGAAAAACTATTTCGCATCTCCAATCGTTCACGAAGGTCTATTCTATGCGATCTGCGAAGGCATCGTCTTGTCGGTGCTTGATGCGAATTCTGGCGAAATCATTTACGAACGAAAAATCGATGGCCTGAAAGGAGTGCCCTATCCTAGTCTCACCCTTGCCAAAAACGCAGTCTTCTTTGGATCGGACGACGGAACGGCGATCAAACTGCAACCAGGTCGTGAATACAAGGAAATCGCGCGCAGCCGGCTTGAAAGGTTTCGCAGCACGCCCATTTTCGTAAACAATGTAGCCTATCTTCGGACCTACGAGAATCTCTATGCGATCAAAGCCAATTGAGAACCACTTTCACGCTAACCAAATACATCTTATGACTCCCAATCGAAAAGCAAATCAGCTCGCAACGCTACTCGCGATGCTTGTCACCACTTCTTTCCTACAAGCGGACGTTATGTCCTGGCGCAACGCTGGTAATGGCGAGTATCCAGAAAGTCGTTTACCCGTAAATTGGAATGACAATGTTCTTTGGCAAACATCGCTTGATGATTTCAGCAATGCCTGTCCCATCCTCGTCGGCGACAAGCTTTTCTTTTGCCAAGAGCCCTCGACCCTGATTTGCGCCGATCGCTCGACCGGAGAGATTCTTTGGAAGCGTGAGCACGACCGCATTGATCTCCTTGGCTTCAACGACGAGGAGAAAGTGAAAGCTCAAGAAATGTTCGAGAAAGATCGCGGTCTGCGAAGAGAGATTAATAGAATGAGAAACGACCTGCGGCGCTTGAATCGACGTCTGGAAAACGATACGGAAAACGAAACCCTCAAGGAAAGTGTTGGGCAAAAAGAATCGGAGATCGCCGCCTTGCGAGAACAGCGTCAGGCCATTGCCAACGATCCGAAATTCGGAGCTGCCGCCCTCGTTCCCACGCATGGAACAAATGGATACACCTCATTTACGCCCGTTTCGGATGGGAAACAGGTCTATGTCGCCTTCGGGCAAGGAATCGTTGCCGCCTACGATTTGCAGGGAAATCAGGCTTGGGCCAAGCTGATGGAAACGCCAGATCGAGCTATGGGCCGATACGGTTGGGGTGGATCTACTTCTCCGATTCTCGTTGGCGATAAGCTGATCGTGAGGTTTGACGACTACACTTCACTAAACGCGCAAACGGGAGAAGAAATCTGGCGGATTTCCAGCGAGGTCACTTACGGAACGCCAACGGTTTTTGAAATCGAAGGGGTTGCTTTTCTCTTCACTCCCCGGGGAAACGTGATCAGGGCCAAGGACGGAGAAACCATCCAATCGGAACTCGTGGCCCTTCATCCAAGGTATTCTTGGACTACAGTCAATACGCCAGCGATCGAAGATGGCATCATCTACTCCGTTCGAGGAGTGGACTTCGATGAAACGGACGGCTACGCCCAAGCTTTTCGGATTCCTCATAATTTGGATACGCTTTATTCGACAGGAATCGAGGAAATCTGGAAGACGAATGTGGACGAAGGCCGCTACTACGCCTCGCCTATCGCCCACCAAGGTTTAATGTACACTTACAATGAGAGCAGTGTCCTAACCGTGCTCGAAATGGCGACGGGAGAAAAAGTGTATGAGCAGAAAGTGGAAGGACTGAAAGGCATTCCCTACTCCAGCTTTAGCCTTGCGGGCGACAAGCTCTTCTTCTCCTCGGATGAAGGCATCATGATCGCTTTGCAACCAGGTCGCGAATACAAGGAGCTGGGACGCAGCCGCTTCGACACTTTTCGAAGCACACCGATCTTCGCTGACGACATCGCCTACCTGCGAACGTATGAGAGCCTCTACGCCATCAAGGGCAATCGATAGTCAACTGCAAAATCGACCTAATTAGCCCCCGGAGCGGCCAATCGAAAAATCATGCGACTCACGACGCTCATAGCAATACTCGTCACTACATATTCACTACAGGCAGACGTCATGTCTTGGAGAAACGCTGGCAACGGCGAGTACCCCGAGAGCAGCATCCCGGTTGAATGGAACGACCATGTCCTTTGGCAAAGGCCTCTAGACGATTTCAGCAATGCCTGTCCCATCCTGGTCGGCGACAAACTATTCTTCAACCAAGAGCCCTCGACTTTGATTTGCGCCGATCGTTCGAACGGGGAAATTCTTTGGAGACGAGAGAATAGTCGCATCGATCTTCTGGGGTTCAATGAAGCGGAGAAGGCCGAAGCTCGGGAAATGCTAGACAAGGACTTCGGCCTTCAAAGAGAAGTCAATCGATTGAGAAATGACCTGCGCCGCTTGAATCGACGCTTGGAGAACGACCAGGAAAACGCTGTTTTAAAAGAGAACGTCGAGAAAAAGAGATCGGAAATCAACGCCTTGCGCGAACAACGCCAGGCTATTGCTAACGATCCCAAATTCGGTGCAGTCGCCCTTGCTCCTACGCATAGAGTAAATGGATACACCTCCTTCACACCTGTTTCAGATGGTCGCCAAGTCTATGTGGCCTTCGGCCAAGGCATTCTCGCGGCCTACGACCTGGAGGGGAACCGGGTTTGGAGCAAGCTCATGGAACCTCCGAGCGATGCCAACACCCATCGCCAATGGGGAGGCTCTACCTCTCCAATTCTCGTCGCGGGCAAGCTAATCGTCCGATTCCAGGACATCGCAGCCCTCGATCCTGAAACGGGCAAGGAGATCTGGCGCATCCCAAGCAAGACCGCCTATGGGACGCCTGCAGTATTCGAGGTGGAAGGACAGCCCTTCCTCATCACGGGAAGAGGCGAAGTCATCCGAGCGGCGGATGGAGCGACAATCCAGTCAGGACTGATCGAGCTGACCCCTGATTTCGTGGCCCTGAATTCTCCTGTCATCAACAAGGATACCATCTACATAGCGAGAAGAGCTCTGGAACGAGGCCAAAAAGGGAAATGCTTCGCCTTGAGGATTCCCCCGAATCTGGATATGCTACACAACGAAGGTCTGACCGAAATCTGGCGAAGCGATGTACACGAACACGATTATTTGGCCTCTCCCATCGCCCATAAAGGACTTGTCTATATTCTCGACGCGCATGCCGTGTTGACCGTTCTTAGGGCCCAGGATGGGGAAAGGGTTTTGGAGAAGAAAATCGACGGACTTTCGGGCAGACCCTATTCGAGCATCTGTCTGGTCGGCGACAAGCTGGTCTTGGGTTCCGATGAAGGGACGATTATATCCCTGCAACCAGGTCGTGAATACAAGGAGCTCGGCCGAAGCCGTTTCGACACCTTTCGCAGCACCCCGATTTTTAGCGAGAACGTGGCTTACCTAAGAACGTATGAGAGCTTGTTTGCGGTTGGTGAAAGATAGAACCCAAACTCTTATGTCATTTCGCTCGATTTAAAGCCAGTCTAATTTTTTAGTCAGGTAACTCGTATCCGTAAATCATTACAGCTTTCCGAGTAATGAAAGCTGTAACTAAACCGCTTTGACTTATCATAACCTTTTGCGATTCATCTTCTATAGTCTTAACAGTATCTTTCCAGCGACTTCCAGGTTCAAAAGTCGAAAGAACAGTTTCAAATATAGCTTCACGAACCAACCTTTCATCAGAGAAAAAAGCCATGCGCAAGATCCTGTCCCGATGAAGATGAAGTTGCAGGGTGACGACACGCCAATTCCAAATAAGAAGTTCTTCTTCTTTTCGAATCGAAATGCGCCGATCAGGCTCTCCGAACTGAGACCGAGCTGCCTGAAAGTCTGCATTCAGGACATTAATGGCACGTCTTTGGGCCATGACCGCATTATCACGCCCGATTGTCTCGTCTAGTATACGATGTGGAGCCCTACGGTAGTAAAAAATCGAGAATCCGTATATCAGGATAGCCACGAGCAGAAATAGTTTCACGACCAATGAAACAAACCGTTTTTTGCCCTCAATCATTTCGAATAAAATCGATGACAAGTGACAGGCAAGCAAGCATTAATAGTATTCTTTCTTTTAATATATCTTATGCAAGTAGACAACCACTGGAACTTTCAAGTCATCGATAATATACAGAATGAAAGGTTTTTAGTTAAGAGTTGGGGAATTGGATAAAATACGCATCCTAAGAATGGATACATCCACTCAGAAAATGTAAGTCGCCTTTAGCAAAGGCAATTATATATCTGAATTTTGATACCCTAATTCCCATCGGTACTCAACATCCGGAGCTGATTCGGGCGGCGGGCTCGTACTAAAAGCAACGGCTTGAAATCCTTCCTTCTCGTAGAAGGCACATCCAGTGATATTTTCCTGATGCGTAAAGAGTTTCAATCCGTCTGGGGAGAGAGATTTAGCGTGGTCCAGAAGCAGCTTTCCCCAGCCTTCGCGTTGGCAATTCGGATCCACGTAAAGCCTATCGATCAAAGAGCCTTGCAGAGCGGAGAAACCCGCCAGCCTCAGACGGGAAACGGCTACCCAAATATTGCTCTTATCTAAAATGGCCTTACGGAAAATAACTTGCGCGGTTTCTGGTGTCATGCGTCTCCAAGCGTCAAGATACGGATAAGCCTGCTTCCCTGAACGAAACCAAATATCGACTACCGAGGCTTCGTCAGAATCCTGGTAAGCTCGAATCGTTCTTTTCCCGCCTTGCATAAACCAAAAGTATATAAAACTGATCGACGCGCCAGTAGATTTCCACTGAAAGTGATGGTAGGGAGGCTTGTCCTCAAGCCTCCGCAAAGATGGATTCAATATCGGAGGCTTGGGGACCCGTCTTCGAGGGACTACGCCGTGGCACGCAAGCCTCCCTACCTGCAAATCAGCTTGAGTCCAAATTGGATTCCGGTAAACCCAAACCCATGAGAATCCGCAGCATCGCCTTGATCATTCTGGCCAGTCTCCTGGGATCCTTCGCCTTTGGCGAGCCCAACTCCAAATTGGTTACGGAAGAGATTTCCACCAAGGCTCCCTACAATGTGGAAGTCTATTCCTACCTCTTCTGCAGTACGTGCAAACAAGCCAAAAGTATTCTGGCGTCTCATAATATCAAATACGATACCTATCATATCATCTTTTCGGGAAGCACGGAAGAGGAGATGCGCAAAAGGACCTTTGGCGAGCAGGGAGCCCCTCGTGTCTTCATTAATGATCACTACGTAGGCTCACTTGCCGCTTTGCAAAAATTGGATAAGAAGGGTGTGCTGGAAGCGATTGGCAAAGGCGAAGCCACCCAATTGACAGTTCGCAAACCAGCCGGTTGAGGGACCTTGAAGAGCTTCTGACCGTTTTCCATTTATCAAGGAAAACAGTCCCGGTTGCTGCAACCTCGAGGAACAGAAGAGCGTTTCTAGCTGACGTATCACCCTAAAACAACAACCTCAATCGCCATGAGATTCGACCAGCCATTATCCAACTACACCCTTTTTAGTCGCGCCTTTCTGGCTGCGTTTTCCTTCCTGACCATCTTATCAATCGCTCATGCCGATATCCCTTCCTGGCGTAACCAAGGAAATGGACTCTTTCCATCGGCTTCGCTTCCAACTGATTGGGAAAGCAACATTCTCTACAAAACCCCGCTTCCCGAGTGGAGCAACGGTACCCCCATCATGCTCGAAGACCGGCTTTATTTCACCGCCGAACCGGCAGACCTCATCTGCGCTGATAGGAAGACGGGCGAGATTCTTTGGAGACGCTCCAACGATTACGCCGACATGATGCAGATTACCGATGCGGATCGGCAGAGAGTGGCCGAGATGGAAAAGAAGATCCAAGCCAAGTCGCAGGAAGGGCGGCGTTTAAGAAACGATATGCGTCGCCTCGAACGCGCCCTCGACCGCAATCCCGACAACCAGGAAACCAGGCAGGCGCTCGCCGAAAAGACTCGAATGCGGACGGAAGTCCTAGCCGAAGTCGCCGCCATGCGAGCGGATTCCTCGGTAAAGGATTTCATGCACCCAGCCACGCACGAAACCAATGGCTTCAGTTCCTATTCGCCTGTATCCGACGGCGAGCGCATCTTCGCTGCCTTCGGTCTTGGCGTCATCGCGTCCTATGATCTGGAAGGCAATCGTCTCTGGATCAGACGATACGATTGGCCTGATCATCGGTTCGGCGGCTCCACCATGCCATTGCTTGTCGATGGCAAGCTCATCATCCGGTTCAAGGAATACGCCGCTTTGAATCCAGATAATGGAGACATTATTTGGAAAGCCCCATCAGATGTTGTTTTTGGCACCCCAAAAGTATTCCAAGTGGAAGGCGTATCGTTTCTCTTCACCTCTCGTGGCGAGGTCATTAGAGTCAGCGACGGAAAAGTGATGCAGAAGGAATTAGTGAAGGTCCCTGTTGTACGCGATTGGGCCGTATTCAACACTCCAACACTCGTCGATGGCGTGCTTTACACGGTGAACGGAGTCGAAGGCGAACATGGAGACGCCTACGCTTTTCGCATTCCTAAGACGCTGGAAAAACTCGAAAAGTCCGGCCTAGAACCTTTGTGGCACACTGAGGTGGAGCCTAATCGATACTACGCCTCAACCCTGATATACGAAGACCTCATGTACATCATTACGCGCGAGAACCTGCTCACGGTCCTTGAAGCAGCAACCGGCAAGGTCGTCTACACGCAAAAGATCACTGGTTCGCGAGGAACCTCCTATCCGAGCATGATCTCTGACGGAAAACATATCTTCGTGGGAATCGACGACGGAACTCTGATCGTCATGAAACCAGGTCGCAAGTATCAGGAAATCGCTCGTAACAACCTGGGAGCCTATCGCAGCACTCCTATTGTTTACGACAACATCGCCTATCTCAGAACCTACGACTCGCTCAAGGCCATTGGGAGTTCCGATTCGTAAATGCCCAGTGTAAAGCTGTGTAACATTGATGCCAACCCAAAGCTGAGTCACAGACGCTTTAGGTTGAACTTTTCCCGGCCAGAAGCATCTATGTAGGCAATGAAAAAGGATTTGCTGCTTTTAGCGGGACTCGCTGCCCTACTCGTTTCAAGTCAAACTCAAGCCGGTGATTGGCCCAACTATCTCGGCCCTGGATATGATGGGATCGTAGAAAACCAGTCACTGCGACTTGATTGGAAAAAGAATCCTCCAAAAACCAGCTGGACCCGCAACGTGGGCTTGGGCTGCTCTTCGTTCGCGATCGTCGATGGCAAAGCTCTGACTCTTGGAAATAAGGATAATGTAGATACGATTTGGTGCCTTGAAGCCACTACCGGCAAACTGATTTGGAAACACGAATACAGCGAGCCAACTGATCCGAAACTCTACACCGGAGGCCCCTCAGCCACCCCGGCCGTTGATGGCGACAAAGTCTATTCGGTCAGCAAAAGCGGAAAGCTCTTCTGCCTCGATTTGGATACGGGTGAAGTGCTTTGGTCGAAAGACTACGGTGACGATTTTCAGGGGAAGCCATCCCGCTGGGGCTGGGCCGCCTCGCCGCGTATCCACGGCGATCTGCTCATTATTGAAATGGGCGCCCCCGATGGAGCCGTCATGGCTCTGAATAAGAACACCCAAGAAGTCGTTTGGCAGGCAGGCGATTATCGTCCTGGCTACACCACGCCCGTAATTTTTGAATACGATCAGAAGAAGGCTGTGGCTATGTTTCACAGCAAAGAACTGGTGGCCTATAATCTAGACGATGCGGACCAAAGTGAACTCTTCAGTTTCTCCTGGCGCACCAGCTACGGCGTGAATTCCAGCACCCCGCATTATCACGACGGCAAATTCTTCCTCGGTTCGGGTTATGGCTCAGGCTATGCGGTTATCGATATCACCAAACCTGAACCTGAGATCATTCATCGCGATCGCAACCTCCCACTCAAGTTGCAAACCAGCATTCTAGTTGACGATCGCATCATCGCCGTATTCGGCGACGACCGAATGGACGCGGAATTGATTAGTCTCAATGTGGATACAGGCGACGTCGATTGGCGCTATTCTCTGCCCGGCAAATCCGGTAATGCCATCGCCGTTAATGATCATCTACTTGTCACCACAGATTCAGGACACGTCGTACTAGGCAAAGCGGATAAGAACGGCTTCACCGAACTTGGTCGTAAAAGCGTCCTCCTCGGTCTGGCCTGGGCCCCTCCTGCTTTCTCCAACGGCCACCTCTACTTTCGCAACAACCAAGGCAAAGCCGTCTGCCTGGATCTCTCAGATAGCTAGAGCCTAAATAAGGTTAGTAGAGCAAATAATTCAAAGAGTGGTGGAATGCGGCGTCCTCGACGCATTTGGTCACTTGCAGAATAACGAGTGTGGGAGCGTCAAGTATCCACTTTCTCATCAGGATTTAAGATTGCCTATCCCAATATTAAAAATGAAAGATTTGAGATAATTGATTAGAGCTTCCGTCCAAATAAAACTTGAGCAAAACAAAGTTTATATGGCAATGCCTGTTACGTTCCAGCCCCATCCATCGCCACCACTTGACGTTGGATGAAGAGAGCATTGTCCATTTTCGTTTGCGCCGGAAGCATTGTCCTAGCATCAAATTATGTCGAGCAGCATAGGCTGGTTCCTCTGTTGCAATACCACGACGAATTCAAGGACTACTACCCCAAGCTTCACAATAGGCACAATCTCAACGGCCTCGATACATCGCAGCCCACGGTGGTTTTGGATGCTTATGACACAATGAAAGCAACGTTCATCCAATCTCAAGGAAGCGTTGCACCAAGCCTAGGTAATGTGACTATCGAGGGAATAGACACGGAGACGCTTCAAGTCTCGCTAAGCGGATTTCGGAGTGTTCGCTTGGAATGGGTTGGATCCAATCTTTTGTACTTCAATATTAACATTGGTCATGTCGCGAATGTTGAGTCGCTCCTCAATGTCAGAGAGAAGAAATGGATCTACTCAAAGAGCATTTACTATAACAAGCATTCTAAATTGAAAATTGCATCCAGCCATGCAGTCGAAGCGACTAATGCTAACGCCTCCACCGCATCACCTTAGGGTAGGACAATCATAACATGTTTTATATTTTAATGTATTCGCTTGCCTGATGCCATTGATGCCGGCTTGAGGCATAGGGAAACATACAAAGGCTGCTTTCCCGGAAACGAGAATAGTCTAATTGAGATTCAACCCTGCACAAGGAGAAGGGTCTGAAAAGCCGATCGCCGTTCTCGCTATTCAAACTCAAATTGATGAAGAACCACTACGACTTCAGTGACGCGCAGTTGAATCCCTATGCCAATCTGCTTCGCAGCAAACTAAGGATTATGGACGAGGGCGTTCTTGATTACTTCCGCGAGATTTTTGAAGAGTCGCGCTCGGTCTTTGAAGACGAAGCGGCCCTTCTCGCTAGCGATCTCGATTCCGAAGGATATCGTGTTCTTCTTGGCGCTAGCGCAAAGGGAAATGTGGTTGTCGTCCGCCATCTCTGTCGTGAAAGCGAGGATACGATTGAAATAAGTTCGACGAGGATAGCGAACCAACTGGAATGCAAGAACTACACGGCTAGATGACTCAATCAAGCGAAATGAACATTCGAATGGCAACAGCAGACGACGAGGATTTCTTAATCGCCAACCAGCGACATATTTCGGCGGAGTTGATGAAAGAAAAGATTGCTCGACGAGAGGTCTATGTGGCCGAGGTTGATGGCCAGATCCTGGGCTGGGCTCGCTATGGACTGTTCTGGGACAACCTTCCATTTCTCAACATGATTTACGTATCGGAAAACCACCGACAGTCAGGTATTGGCTCTGCATTGATGAGAGTCTGGGAATGCGACATGGCGGAAAGCGGACATTCCCTGGTCTTGACTTCCACCCTCTCGAATGAGGATGCTCAGCATTTTTACCGTAAGTTGGGCTATCGCGACTGCGGTTCGCTCTTTCTCCCGGGCGAAGCGGAAGAGTTGTTTCTCATGAAAAAGTTGGACCCGGCCAAATAGCGACAGCTACCCCACCGGAACCAATGGAAACCGTTGATATGAAATGGGAGCGGGTATTCTTTTGAAAACAGATTAACCTACTCTAAAATGACCCTAGAAGAAATCCTAAAAATAACCGAAATCTTCGCGGACGTTGTCACGCCGGTAGCCGTCATCTTCATCGGATTCTATATCAATAAAAATCTGAAACGCTTAGAGCATGACCGACAAAAGGCCTTCAAAAAGAAGGAAATGCAAAAGGAGATCTATGATGATATTTACGGAAAGCTGAATATCATTTTCTGCTACGTGGCGGACGTGGGCGATTTTGGAGACTACACGCCGGAGGATATCATTGATCAGAAACGCTACGTTGATCGACGATTCAAAAGCTATCGACCACTCTGGTCTGGGAATACAGAAAAGCGATACAACCAGTTTATGACTTCCTGCTTCGACCATTTTGCTGGAGGACTAGGAACACCGGCTCGCATTCAAACCAGTTCGAAAGAGAAGCGAGGCTACTTCAAGAATATCAATAAGATCTGGAATACGAAGTGGGACTCGCGTTTTACGGGAAAGAAGGATAGCGAAATCTTCAAACGCTATGACGATATGACTGAAGCGTTTTTGAGGGAATTTGTAGATTAGTCACAAATCAAACTCTTTCTGCAAATCACTGGCGACGCTTGATTGCCGCTATAGCTTAGGTAGGACCAGAAGGCGGCGTTGGCTAAAATCAGCTTCGCTAAACGTTATCTGTCTCAGCATAAACAATTGACAATATGCCTAATAGGCACACGTTTTATTTGTGGAATCATTTGATTGGGATCCCGAAAAGAACGAAATGCTAAAGGCAGAGAGAGGCATCTCCTTCGAGGAGATAGCCCTTCTACTAGGTGAAGGCAAGTTGTGGAAGATAGAAAGGCATTACAACCAGAAGCGCTACCCTAACCAGGAAATCTTTTTCGTTCCCATTGGAGATTACGTTTATTTGGTGCCATTTATTTTGGATGGGGAAACGTTCTTCTTAAAGACGGCGTTCCCCAGCCGGAAAGCCACAAAAGAATACGAAGAGGAAATGGAGCAGGATTTATGAAACTAGACAAATACGAGAAAGATATTCTCAATGCTTACGAAAATGGAAAAATGGAGCCGAAAAAGCCGTCCAAGGCTCTTTTATCCAAGCTATCAAAAGCGGCGGACAACACTTTCAAGAAAGACAAGCGTATCAATATAAGGCTCAGCAGCCATGATTTGACCGGCATTCAGAAAAAAGCCCTGAGAAAAGGCATCCCGTATCAGGCACTCATATCTGGACTTATTCACCAGTACGTTGAAGGAGACCTTATCGAAAAGTAATTACTGAAACTGATCACGAATCAAACTCTCGCTGTAGATCGCCCGGAGCAGCCTGATTGGCTCGACAGCTGAGCCAGGACCAGAAAGCGGCGTTGGCCAAAATCCCGATTGCCAGTAGCGAAATATTAAATACAGGAGTCGCGACCCCGAGTTGACGCATGGAGGGCAGGATCGAGACGATAGCGACACAAAGCCCAATTCCCATGCCCCACCCGATGAGCGAACGGAGTTCGGCGAAGACGATTTGGTTGCGAGTTTTCTTTCCAATACCGATGGCTCCCAGCAAAGCGAATTCGTGACGTCGCTCGGCCAGGTTGCGAGCCACTACAACCCCTAAGCCAGCGCTTCCCAGAATCACGCCTAGACCTCCCAAAACGTGGAAGATGGCAATGTAGGTGTTCTCCACTTCGTGAAAGGACTGCAGTCGATCAGAGGCCAGATCGACCTGCCCGCCCCAGGGATTTAAAGCGAACTCTAGATTGTCTCTTTTCTCCAACAGATTCTCGCTCCAATCATCCACCAAGAAGAGTCGGTAGCCTTCGTTTTGTGGGAATCGCTCTAGGAATAGTTTTTCATCGACCAGCAGACTCCCTTGAAAAAGCGAATCGTTGATCGTGCCGATGATTTCCACCTCGAAAGGACGTCCGCGACCATCGATATAACTCAATCGATCGCCCACCTTTCGTTTCAATGCCCATTGTAGCGTAGCGCTATCAATCAGAGCGGGCACAACATCGTCAGCAAGAGGTTCCTGCAAAAGCGCCCATCCTCTCCCAGCCTCCAAATCGCTTTTGATAGAACGCAAATCGAATGCGTTACGTTCCGCCAGAAGGTCGCTTTTTACCGCCAGTAGACGTGGATTGGCCGTCTGGTTAAGGTTGAAGCAACTAGCGTCGTCCCCTTGGCCAAGTCGAATAGGCAATAGAGACTGATCATTTGATAAGCCAAAGACATTGTCCGACCCGCCTAGATCATTGGCATCATTGATGGGAATAGACGTTTCAACCCAATAGGTGTAGCCTCCGTACCCATTTTTCGGATCTTCTACATTTTCCGCGTTTTCCTTCCGAAAGGCTGCCACCGATACCACGAGAAATACACCACACGCCAGAGTCCCGGCTACCGTTAGACTACGCATTGGTCTCCGCCCATTGTTCAATTGTCCGAGAAAAGAAGCTCCGAAGGAATATCCATTTTTCGTACTCATCCAACGAATACGATAGAGAAAAAAGGTCAATCCCGCCACTAGCCAACTAAATCCCGTCAGAAAGAAGCCGACCTCCAGAGGAATCGACCCTCCTGACGAAAGGAAAATCATCCCTATTCCAGCCAGTACTCCTAATACGCCGAGCGACAACGAGAACTTTCCGCTTCTCCCGCCTCTCGACATCACTTCTTCCATTCCTTGTTGCAAGCGAATGCTAGCCTGCCTTTTGGACTGTCGCCGTAGAACTTGCCAAATTACCAGCAGAGCTAGGACAATATTGGCTAAAATGCCAATGCCTATGGTAGTTGGATTCAAACGAAGATTAAACAGCGTACCCACCGAATCACTACTCCAAATCGTTTCCAGAAAACGCAGAATGCCCCAGGTATAAATAGCCGCAATCGGCAAAGCCATGATACTGCCCACTGAAACGAGCAGCAGAGAACTGGCCATCCTCCAATGGAAGATTCGCTTGCCTCTAATTCCGATCGCTTCAAGCAAGGCGTTCTCACGATTGAGACGCTGCATCGAGAAAGCGAAGAGCATGCCGGTCAAACTGAGCGAAGCGATAATGAGAAAGAAGCTCATGCTGATAAACAGTCCGCCGATATCCACCGGAGATTGAGCAGAGCTAAGAGCCTTTTCCCGAATCGGTTCCAGTCGCATGCCAATCAAGGAGGGATCGAATAGACTCTTTATCTCTGAAGCGAAAGCATCCGCCTGTATCGAATCTTTATTGACGCGCAAAGCCGTTACATCGCCCCAACGATTAGACCAGTTTTCGATACCTGCCTCAATGGTGATGAACGCTTTGGGAACGCCACGATAGTCATCCCAGTAGATTTCGTCAGAATCGCGAATCCGATTCAGATCAAGTGGCATGCCAGGTTCCCAGTCACTAGAGTCCTCCGCTTCGGACACGCCAGGAAAGTCCGGCATCCACAGTCTATCAGCCACCAAACCCTGCAAAGGCACTACATCTCTGATTGTATATTCAGTCGTTTGCTCAAGCAGCTGATTCGATTCGTCGACGACATAATAGGATAGCGATAGTTGGTCTCCCACCCCTACTTGTAAGTCATCCGCAAGCCATTGGTTGATCACCGTATCGTCGTTCCCAAAATCCTGCGGAAGAAACGGAGCCGAGGAGGGAGAAGCGGCAGTGACAAACGAATACGGAGCCTCTCGGTCACCGCTTTGCAAGGTGTTGGCCAGATAGGTGATCACACTCTGAGCTTGCGGAAAGCGGGACTGGATCGCTTCCACGATAGGCGGATCCACAAAGACCCGCTCGCTTCGAACTTCTATGGCATGAGAAAGCGGAACATCCAGCAAGGTGAGGCCGTAGTCACTGAGCGTCATGACCTCCTTGATGCGGTTGCTAAGAGCTGTAGTTGTGATGGGGGAACCCGTCTCTTCGGATCGCTTGGCTAATAGAAGATTGATACGTCCCGGATACTCGATTTGATCCTGTATCCAGCTGATGGGGGCGAAGATGGTGAAGGGGGCAATTTGATTGGCTTCCAGGCTGAAACGCCCGAATTCGTCATCCTCAATGATTCTGGCGACTCTTGCTCGCAGTCCCAAAACATTGTCCTTGCTGCCAGATAAAGGAGCGTCGCGAGACAATAGCCCTGGCTTTTCCACTCTAAATACAAAGGAATCGCCAACCTCCAAACGCAGTCTCTCAGCCAACCGCCGGTTAACCGCCACAACCCCTCTTTCCGATTCGAAATCGAAATCAAAGGATTGAGGAGCCATCTGCCAGAGACGCCGATCCACTCCAAGCGTTTGCACCTGTGTAGCTTTTAAATTCAGCTCGGAACGCGAAGCGCTACTGATGAGCAGCAGAGCTGGAGCCGCTTCGATATCTTCGCTTGAGTCAATCGTATCCGCCAATTCCTGACTAAAGAAATGATCGCCTGCGGTTAGGACGAAATCCGTTTGCCCAATACGTAAGCTAGCCAACCTCAGCAAAGCATGATTGACCGAATCGCCCGCCAAAATCGCCCCCAGCAGAACTGTCGCTCCCACAATCGTCCCCGCGACGACTCCTAGGTAAGACCGACGGAAATGCCAAAGACTCTTAAGCAGGAATTTCAGCTGCATGATTGTAGTTCGAAATTTTGGAACCACGGATTAACACGGATATTTAGAATTTAGAGTTTCCCAGTTAGCGTTCATTCGCATTCATTCGCGGTTACAAAAACTAACCCTTCTTTTCCAACCTACCACTCTCCAGGGCGTAGACGGTTCCCATGCGGTTGGCCATCTCTACATTGTGGGTAACCATGAGGAAGGTGGCCTTGGAGGATTCGTTTAGGGTGGAAAAGAGATCAGCTACTTTTTCGGCCATGGCTGGATCAAGTGAACCGGTTGGCTCGTCGGCCAGAACGAGCTTTGGCTGATTGATCAAGGCTCTGGCCACGGCTACCCGCAACCGTTCGCCTCCAGAAAGTTGATACGGCATATGCTCAACTCGATCTCCTAAATTAAGCTCCCCCAACAGAGAAGTAGCTCGTTCACGAGTAACGTCTTCCGATTCCTCCCAATCGCCAGCCAGCCGAGGCATGAGGACGTTTTCCAGAGCAGTGCATTGAGGCAGGAGAAAGTGCTGCTGAAAAACGAAACCCAGCGATCGATTGCGAAAACCTGCCCGATCCTCCTCACTCATGGAGGAAACTTCCTGATCAGCGATCTCGATCGAGCCACTCGATGGCGTATCCAACGTTCCCAGCAAGTTGAGCAACGTGGTCTTGCCGGATCCCGAAGGGCCTGTGATGGCAACTGAATCTCCCGCCTGAACCTCAAGATCGAGATCATTCAATACCACGATATCCTCACCAGGTCCTTGATATACCTTTCTTAAATTTTGTATTTTGAGCATTGTGAGAGTGGGAATTTTTAACCACGGAGGGCGCAGAGATTACAGAGGTCTTATGATCAGGTTCTTGTATGTTGTTAAACAATGGAGCAGAGAATTTCCATCTTAAGCGTTTTCGGATTTTAGCGTCTCCGTGCCCTCTGTGGTTAATATCATTGTAGCATTTTCCATCTCTTGGCCTTCATCTCGAATTGGGGCAAGACACCTGGCTCCGAAATCTCTACCGGTATTCTCAGACTGAATACTTCCCTCAGTTTTTTGTGTAGCGCGTCTTCAACTGACTTGGGATTGGACTGGGAAAGGCATTCGATCGACAAGGAAATTTCTGTCATCGAATCCTTGCTCCCGACAAGCACCTGGTACTCGCCTATCCCATCGACAGAGCGAACTACCGCATCCACAGCGCTCGGATAGAGATTCACGCCTCGAACGATCACCATGTCGTCAGCTCTTCCGAGAATGCCACCATCCAAAGCGAAAGCCTGTGGATCTTCGCCAGGCAGTGCCTTCCCTTTGACCAAATCGCCCGTTCGGTAGCGAAGCAATGGGCTGCCTGCTCGTCCTAAAGTGGTCAATACAAGCTCTCCCACTTCCCCTAATTCAAGGCTAAGCCCCGTTTCAGGATCGACGATTTCCGCGAAATAGGCCTCGTGCAAAATCCTCAATAGACTCGGGTCCTCTCCATCCGAATAGGTCACGGGACCGACCTCGGTCATACCATGATGATCGAATAGCTTGGCTCCCCATCCCGACTCAATACGTTCTCGTACCTCAGGAAGACTTCCGCCCGGTTCTCCTCCTACGATTAGTCGCTCAACTGAATTGGAACGCAAATCGACTCCTTCTCTTTTGGCTACGTTAATCAGGTGGAGAGCGTAAGTTGGCGTACAACACAGCCAATCCGGAGCATAGCGATCAATCATCTTCAATCGCTCCAAGCTGGTCTGCCCTCCAAGAGGCACGCAACGCAAACCCAGCTGGGATCCCGCTTCGAAGGCAGCCCAAAAACCCAAAAAAGGTCCGAAAGAAAAGGGGAAAGCGGCGCATTCGCCAGCTTGAGCTCCGCATTCTCGCCAAACGGATTTCCAGTTATCAAGCACCCATTGCCAGCCTTCGGGCGTGTCTAGCCAAGGAAGCGGGCGACCTGAAGTGCCGCTAGTCTGATGGAGACGCGTGTATTTAGAAACCGGATAGGTAAGGTTTGTGCCATAAGGAGGATTGCTGGCATGGTCTTCAGCCAGTTCCTGCTTTGTAGTAAACGGCATTCGTGCAGAAAAATCCTCCAGGCTCTCGAATTCCTTTCCCTCCGCCTTAACCAGCTTACTAGCGTAAAAAGCGTTATCATTGGCAATCTCGGCGACGAGATCATTCAGTAAAGCGAGCTGGGTATCAGCAAGAGACATTCTTGGATTGACAGGTAGCGGCTAGCGTCTCGCTAGCCGTCACGACGACTGATCTGAAACCTGAGCGACGGGTGCAGGAGGGGCCTTCGGAGCGGGAGCGGGCTTGTACAAGGCAACCAGGCATCCACCAACAGCCGCCAACACCACGCCAATCATAAAGGGAATCGGGATACCGGAAAAACCGCCCCTAGGAGGATGCATACTCATGGAAACAAAGGCATTCACGATAGGCGCGCCCGCAAAGACAATCGACATGACCGCGCTTGGCGTTCCCTTGGCCCCGAAAGCCATGATAATGAAAAAGGCTCCCAAGGCTCCGGCCAGTCCAGCCACAAAGGACCAGCTCCACCCCTTGACCGGGAAATGAAAACTCGCTCCTTGCACTTTGAGCAGTATCAAAGGAACCACTACCGCTATGACTAGGTAGGCGATTCCTACGAAAAGAAACGCCTTATAACGTCCCGCCTCAGGATCCTTCATCCCGATTGATCCAGAATGGAGAGCGACGCCATAAACGCCGAAGAAGAATGCGGTCATGAGTGAGTAAACAAGCCAGTTCATAAAGTGTATTCGCTATTCGCTTTTAGAATTTTCGACCGCAGTTTCCAAGGCATCTTTTAAAGCTGGCGGAATTTCGATCGATTCTATTTTTCCATCGTTTTTGGACAATCGAACGCAAGCCGTAGTCATTCGCCCGGTGGCCACACGCTCTTCGCCCAAATAGAATTCGTGAATGTATCGAACCGAGCGTCGGCGTATTTCCTCGATGGACAAACGAATGGTGACAGTATCATCGAACCTCACCGGTTTAAAAAATTCGCAAGAAGCCTTCACTCGAGGCCAACCAATATCCTCCCCGTCAAGCTTCTCGTGCACCTTATGGCCAATCGAGCGGAAAAAGGCGTGCTCAGTCGTCTCCATAAATTTATAGAAATTGGAAAAGTGCATAATCCCAGCCATATCCGTATCCGCAAATTCGACACGTTTTTGGCATTCGAAAACGCATGGACTATTGGTTGATTGAGTCATGATCTTGCGGGAGATGGCGCAAGAGAATCAACCACGCTTAGAAATTGGTTTCGCATAGCTTCGAGACTGTAGAACTTCTCCACGCCTAGTCGACCCCGTTCTCCCATTTCTTTGAGTTTATCGGGTTTGCGCAAGAGACCACTCCAAGCTTCAGCCAAGGAAGACGGATCTTCGATTCCGACGCAGATTCCTCCCGAGGTTTTCTCCGTAATCTCGGGGAAAGAAGAGGTTTCCGGCTGAACGACAGGTACACCCGCGGCCATGGCTTCGAGAACGTACAGTCCAAAGGCCTCCTCGTAGACTACCGGAACCGAAAAGAGCGAAAGACTCTTAAGAAAATCGATCTTCTCGCTACGTGGCAAATTGGGCACCCAATCCACAAAGGAGGAAAGGTTATTGTCCTCCAGCTTTTGCTTCAAGGAAGCGACAAGCGGTTCATCGCCAGCAGTCATGGCTCCTCCGATTCTCAAACGACAATCCTCGTGACCGATTTTCTCCCTAAGATGAATAAACGCGTCCACCAGGAGTGGCAGTCCTTTTACTTCACACATGCGAGCCAGGTATCCGATAGTCGGCGTATCCGGGACTTCTCTTCGGGCTTCGAAACCGGCTAGACTGATTCCGTTTGGCTGAACGACGATCGATCCTTCAGGCATGTCGAGACGATTTTCCATGAGTCGAGCATAGGACTGGCTAGGGGCTAGCAAGAGGTCCGCGCCTCGACATCGTTCTGCCATGAGCTTCCAACAACGATCCTTGTACTCGCTAGGCAGGCTGTCTAAAAATGTATCCTCCCCCTGGAAACAGCAGATCACAGGAACATTCCATTGCTTTTTAACGTTCTCGGCAAATCCCGCCATCAGGGAAGTCGATAGGCAGATAACATCAGGAACTCCATGATCATTGATCCATGAATACAGCTTGCTCAGCTCCTTTTTAAACTGGGCCGTATCCAGCTTCAGCATCTCGTAGGTCATGGCTCCATGCTCGCGAGCAGACGTCATGTGACTTCGCTTAGCGACGGAGCGCAAGAGATCCGGCTTGTTCAATAGGCTATCCATCCATTGCGGCGTATGGCGAAACAGCGAGAATTTCTGCTGCAAGTAGATGTTGATCCCTCCAAAGAAAATCGGGACATCGTCCGCCAAGCCGTCTGAAGATTCATCCAACATTAGCGGAAGGTACATGGGCAGCAGCTCAGCATCATGACCCGCCTCTATCAACGCATTGGCAAGGGCATTGTCGCGCATGCAGGCGCCACAATAGTAGCTGCCGGTACCAGGCGTTAGGAAGGTGATCTTCATGGGTTAGTTTTAACCGCGAATGAATGCGAATAGATGCGAATTTCTAGTTAAGATAAACTAAATACTTTCAACAGATTCGGATGCAAAATGAGTTGCTAACTGATTAATGACCGAAAAAACCAAAGATCCTCCATGCCTCGAAATTGTGTCCACTATTTTTTCCCAAACCTTCTCATCCCTAATTTTACCCAAAAACTCATGTCCATTCCAAGTGAGTTCAAAAGGTATAACATAAATAATACGGTCACTAGTACTTGATTTTACCGGCTCACATCTCAATAGACCAGCATCATGTAAGAGGACTAGATGATACTTTATAGTCGACTCATCATATCCTTCAATTGGAGGAACTTTGACATGTTTAGGAGATTCTTTTTCTTCAAAGAATAAAAGAAGTTTCCGAATAAGCTCAAAATCTCTCCTCATTACATATTATCAATATATGTCATTTGTGTTCATTCGCATTCATTCGCGGTTCTAAAAACAATCTTGTCTAGGCCGACGAAGCGGCTTCCGTTCGACCGTAAGACAGCGGTTCCGGAATGTCGGCGAATTCGCCGACCGCTTCCATAAGGCGAGTGTAATCCTTGTCTACGAGGTCTCCAATCAGACAATCGGTAAGCTTTCCTCTCAAATCTCCATACTTTCGCACTAGGTCGCCGAAACTGAAATTGTCGTCGTAAAACGCATACACCAGCTTTCTCATGTTTTCAATCGCCAGGCAGAGTCGCTCTCCGTATTCATTAAACGATGACGAAGAGAAATCGTTTTGAGCGAAAGCTTGGTCGATCGCGTCGGCAGCCATCTCTCCGCTTTTCAAAGCCAGGAAGACGCCAGACGAGAAAACTGGATCCAGAAAAGCGAAGGCGTCACCGATGAGAACCACCCCATCCGCCGCGCAACGCTCAGAGCGGTAGGAATATTCCCCGGTCACCCAGTATTCGCCAAATTGTTCGCCTTCCGAGAGGTGATCCTTAATCCAAAGATTGTTTTCTATCTCCCTTTCGAAAATCTCTCTCGGATCCCGCGTACCACTGTACAGATAATCTCTTTCAGCAACGATACCCGAGCTGACGATATCATCCTTCATTGGAATATTCCAGAACCAGCCTTTGCCATCGAGATAGGCTACCGTCGTCGCTCCTTCGTCGAGTCCAGGATCCCGTTTCGCTCCTTTATACAGGGTCCATATAGCGATCTTATTGAGCTTCGGATCCCGCTTTCTCGTTCTGCTTTTGACCTGGTAGAGAGCATCTCGACCCGAGGCGTCCACCGTGATCGGCGCCCTCAATTCGTAGTCGATGCCATCCGATCCGGCGGCCTTGACGCCAACCACCTTTCCTTGCTCGTAAATGAAATCCTTAACCTGAGTCTCTTCGCGAACTTCCGCTCCCTTTGCTCGAGCATTGTCCAAAAGGAGCTCGTCGAATTCAGAACGCTTGACCTGCCAAGTGGTAGCTGCCGGGTGATCAAAGTGCTGGAAGAAATAAAACGGAGCCGAGATGTTACCATCCCTGGTAACGAACTGAACACTGTGCTTTTTGGTATACCCTCGTCGATTGAGTTCATCCACCACCCCGAGGCGTTCGAAAGTGAAGTAGCAAAACGGCATCAAAGACTCTCCCACGTGATAGCGGGGAAATTTCTCTTTCTCCAAAACAACGACCTTTCGACCTTTTTCGGCAAGCAGGGCGCCGGCAGTAGAGCCCGATGGGCCCCCACCAATAACAATGACATCGTATTCTAAATTCTTGGACATTTTAATTTGCTAGTTGTGAAGGCTATACCGGCGGCAATATCTCGATGATCGATGCCAGCGTCTCATCCTTCGCGTTAAGAAGTTGATTATAGCGTCCAAAAAGCTCCTGCGTTTCCCCGCATCGAAACCGCCCTTGGCAGATCCGTGGCGCCAGCAACGAAAAGAACCCTTTCGGACGACTAAAATATGGATGCTCCATTTGATTCATTATACCGCCCAAAGGTTCGTTTCCCGAGACGATAGCCTGCTTTTCGGGCAAAGGAAAATGATCCAAAACTATGTCGATAGCCCCGTACTCCACCGGCTCTCCTGTACTCCGCTTGTTCAAAATGACTTCACGCACATAATCTCCCTCCTCATGGCTAACCTGCAAAACTTCCAGTCCAATGGGCGATTGGTGGTATTTTTCCAGCGTACTGGTCATATCGTTTTCGTGTACCAGCAAATCTCGGAATGGCTGAGGCATTGACGATCCCTCCAGCCAGCGAAAATCGGGAGGACTGATCCCTCTTTGATCAAGGATTTCCTGAAGATATTCGGAAAACTGATACGATGGCATGGCTTCGGCGATCAGACAATTCGATCCGTAACGTGCTGAGGAAGGAAGAACTTGAAAAGGAGATTGTCGACGCAGAGCAATCCGCGACGTGTCAGTCGAATGCCAGTCTCGTCGTATTCAAGAAGTTCTTCCTCTGCCAATTCCTTCAGTTGTTCAGCATAGCGTGCAGCCAAGTCTATTGAAAACTTGGTGGCGAAGTATGAGAAGGAAACCTTGCCAAGCTTCATCTGCAAAAGGAATTCACGGATCATGCGCTCCTCGTCGTTTATTCTCAAAGCGCGATGAATAGGGAGACCTCCATTGTCGACAGTTTCGATGTACTTATAGATGTCATTAATATTCTGGTAGTGCACTCCCGCTATGTGGGAGATCGACGCGACCCCAAGGCCCAGCAAATCAGCCCCACTCCACAATTCGTCCCGATACACGAATTTCGTTTTTTCAGGATCAAGCACTGCGGTGTAACCGCTACCTATGTGATAACCTTCTTTCTCAAGCGCTTCGAAGGCCTCTCTCACCCAACGCCGCTTCACTTCCCAATCAGCCACCGGAGCAGTCAGTGATCCGCTTTCCTTCATCTCCTTGTAAATCGTAGTATTATAAGGAATCTCCATCTGGTAGATGGTCACGCTGTCCGGTCGAAGCTTCAGCGTTTCCTCTATGTTTCGCTGCCAGTTCTCATCGGTCTCCTCAACCATACCGGCAATGAGATCGATATTGATCTGATCGAAATTCGCCGCTTTGGCTGCTTCGTAAGCCTTGTACACTTCAGGAGCTCGGTGGGCGCGACCGTTTATGTCGAGTATCCTATCGTCGAAATTCTCTACTCCCAAGCTGAGCCGGGTTACTCCAACGTCTTTGATAACTTGAATCTTGCGCGGATTGAGAGTGCCAGGTTCTCCCTCAAAGGCGATTTCATCAGCTTCATCCCACGGCAGGATGGCCTTCATACGATCGGTTAAATCGGTGAGTTGGGAAGCCGAAAGATAAGAGGGTGTCCCCCCTCCAAAGTAGACGAAGCGTGGCTTGCGACCAGCGATGCGGGGCTGCCTGGCAAAGTGTTCTAGCTCGTTGATGGTCGAATCGAGATAGCCTTTGATTTCATTGGCATTCTTGTCGGTGTAGACACGAAAATAACAGAAGTGGCAACGCTTGCGGCAAAACGGAATATGATGATAGACCCCGAGCGACGCTCCATCGTCTTGAGGTTCCAAAAAGGCGTCATCAACGTCCTTCTTATTCTCCGGTTTCCAGAATGAGAAAGGCGGGTAGTTCGAAATGAAATAATTGCCCGCTTCCGTGGGCTTTTTCTTTGGCTCTTCGGCCTCTGTAGTTGAGCTCATAAATTTAGGTGTTGTTTCGTGGGCCTGATTCTAAAGCGAAAAGCGTGCCTCCTTGGCTTCCAATAAGCAACTTGCCTGAAGCGAATATCGGGGAGGCAATCAAGGAGCCTCCCAGTTCGATCTTCCAGAGCTCCTGGCCATCGGTTTGGTTTACCGCATAGAGCCAACCATCAGTCGAACCGAAAACGACCGCATCGCTAAAGGCCAGAGGAGAACTGTCAACCCGACCCTGGGTAGTATACGCCCATACTCCTTCGCCGGTTTCGCGATCGATGGCATGGAGTCGTTTGTCGCGCGAACCAATGAAAACGAATTTCTCATTTACGGCTGGTGAACTGAAAAACGGAAAGGAGCGGTCAATGTAAGTCCACAGTTCGCCATAGTCCTGGTAATCGAAAGCGAAAACCTGATTCGCATAGTTACCTCCGTAACCAATTCCCTGGTACACCGCCACAGAAGAGGGAATGTAGGCTTCCGTTTCGTATCGCTCTACGGCCTCGCCGTTTGAAGCATTCAGTACATGCAAATTCGCGTCGCAACCTCCGAAGATAATATGCTCATCGTCAATAAGGGCTGGTGTTCCATTTATAAAGTTATCGGTCTGGTAGCTCCAGATTTCAGACCCATCCTCCATGCTTAGGCAACGGAGCATGCCATCATTGCCAGCTACCAAAAGTCTGGTTTCCTCACCAGAAGGGTCACGAACGATATTGGCGCCTGCTGTGATTTTATCGTCAAGTTCGATGCTCCAATTCTCCTGTCCTGTCTCTCGGTCGAGGGAGAAGAACTTGCCGTTATTCGATCCAAAGAAAATCGAGTTTCTGAATACCGTTGGTTCTGACTCGATCACATCGCCACTTTCGAATCTCCAGATTTCGGCGCCGTCCTTCAGATTCAATGCAAAGAGCTGGCCCATATCGTTTCCAATGTAAGCCACTCCCTGATAAACGGCTGCATCAACGGAAATGGGAAAACCCGCGTCGAAAGTCCATGAGATCCGAGGAGCCTGGATCACTACGTCTTCGATCGACCCGCTCAGTTGAGGATTCCCTCGAGTGATTGGCCAATCGCGAGTAATATAACCTGGCTTGGAAGGATTTTCCACTGTATCCGAAATCTCACCACTCTTCGAGCTACACCCGACTAACCAAATCGAAATGGTCATCCATACCAGCGCGACGAAGCGAGAGTCCATGATCTCGAGATCTTGGCAAGATAGACTCCCCCACCTGTGCTTCTGTTTCATCAAGCGCTTTTAGCCATGCGCTGCAAAACATCAGCGTATAGCGATTTGAAATCCTCTTCACTGGCAGGCCGGGGATTGAATTTCCCAGTCCATTGTTGCGACGCGTCGAATGCCAAGTCGTCAATATTTCCGTTTTCGATTCCAAATGAAGGCAGACTCGCTAGATTGGCTTTAACAACAAGACCATCAAGCCAATCGATTATATCCAAATATTCACTACTATTCGATGGAATCAGCTTTTGCAAATCCTCGTAGATGGTATTGGCAGCAGGATCGTCTTGATTAAATCCAACCACCTGCGGCAGCATTAAGGCCACCGCGTGTCCATGGGTTACATCGAATCGAGCGGTCAAGGGATTGGCCATAGCATGAGCCGCTCCCAACATGCTATTCTCGATAGCCAGACCAGCCATAGCCGCGCCCAATTGCATATTGCTCCTGTCCTCAAGAGATGGATTCCCTTCGATAACCTTCTCTATCGATCCAGAAAGCAGTCGAAAGGCTTGCCGAGAATGAATCTGCGAAATGGGATTGCGCGGCAGACAAACGGCTGACTCCAAGGCATGCGCCAGAGCGTCCAAACCGGTTAGCACGGCAACGCGAACAGGCTGAGAGGTCGTCAATTCCGGATCGAGCAAGGCGATTTTAGCCAAGGCCTTGCCATCGCCGCAGGCCATTTTCACATGAGTCTTATCGTCGCTAACCAGCGCGTACGACTGGCATTCGCTACCAGTGCCAGAGGTGGTTGGAACGGCAACAAAGGGTAGCATTGGCTTCGAAGCCTTTCCGTAGCCATGGTAGTCTTTCATCTCTCCACCATTGGTCAGCAGGAAGTTGCAGCCCTTGGCTGTATCCATACTACTACCACCACCAAAGCCGATAATCGAATCAACCTCGGCTTGCCTAGCGAAATCACGACAGGCCTCAATCGAAGAGCTGGTCGGGTTCTCTTGGGCCTTGCTGTAGATGGCCGTGTGGATTCCGGCGCTCTCAAGAGCATCAAGGGCTCGCTGAACGTGACCAGTCGCCATCACCCCCTCGTCGGTGACCAGCAAAGGGCAAGCCACTCCGAGTTCTTCAATGAATTCAGGCAGCTTGGCTAGCATTCCCGCACCGAAGGCGATACGAGGACTTGGTCTAGTAATGAAATTCACGGCTAGGCAGTTATTTGCGACTTCGACTGAATAGCTCGACGATGATAAAGAAACTCGAAGAGATTTCCTTCATGCGGCTGCTCCCATTGTACCCAATTCGTGGGGACAATTCCCAAATTGAGGCGATCGATATGAGGACTGCCCATAAGATCTCTTTTCCAAGATTCGCTCTCGGTGATTGCCGACACCACCAACGTAGGACCAATTCGCCCCAGCATCTCCGATTCTGGAATCTGGACGACGCTGGCGAAGGGAAACATGTATTCAGTATTCGCCAACGGATGGTCCGGATCGGAGCAGGCGATAAGCGTTGGACAAAGAAAAGTCTGTCCGAATTTCTCTACGAGGCGTGGACCGTTTCGATACTTCGCCGTCAAATCAACGGCGCCCGGCGTTTTCAGTTCATCATCTATAGCATCGTTAATCGCCTTCGCGAAATCGGGATTTGCAAAACCGCACAAGAGAGCGTCATCGTCATCGCGAGCTCTTGGTTCGATGGCAGCCAGGCGTTTTGCCATGGCATTGGATATTTCGTCGAAGCGAGAGGGCAGCAGCACAGATGAAGCGTTGATACAGCTACGTCCCCCATTTGCGGATACAGATTCGACAAGGACATCCAGAAATTCTTCCCATTGATCGACTTGATCTTCGCCTACGAGAACCTTACTGCGACCAGAACCGTGTACCTGAATATTCGGATACTTGGCGTATTTCTTGACCGTTGCATCACTGCCGAAAACGATCCCTCTCCCACAGCCAAGCACGATCGCATCTCCACCCTCATGAGTGGTGGGATAGAAACTAAAAGCTTCTTTTGGAAATCCAGCGGCAATCATGGCCTGAATAATACGGTAGGGTGTGAGCGGATCTTCTCGTCCCGGCTTCAGGAAAACAGGCGTCTTCATCACGAGAGCAGGCAACCAAAGCGAATTCACCCCTGGAGAGTTGCTAGGAAGCGTCACACCCAGGCTATTCGCCGTGGAGAAATAATTAATGTCAATGTCTCCCAAGCGGGCGCAACCACTGTCGAACAAGGAAGGCGGAAGCCCTCGAGTCAGACCTGAAATCACCGCTCGCATGTTTTTCAGAGCCGCCGCCACCTTAAACATGTTTCCTCGGCAAAGGGAGTGAGGCAGTCCCGTAAGTCGCGAAAGCGTGGATACGTAGTCGGAAACAGTTTGAACTTCCCCATCCATGCCAAAGGGCAATTCGCCATCAAGATAGATCTCAGAAGCCTTTTCCGCATACTCAAGCAGCTTTTCCGTGGGCACGGCGAAAAGCGCATTTCGAGCCTTGTCTATCGAGAGCAGATCGCGCCGGATCAGTCCAGCATTAGCAACGCTCACCTCCAAGTCATTGCCGGACGAAAGCACCTTGCCTAGATCGGTCGTATCCAAACTCTTGTAGACTTCACCAAAGCGAAGTACTGGTATATGTGTTGCTCCTTTTTCCATCACCTATATGTTTTTGATAAACAACGAAACACGCTAAACAAACGAAAGATTATCTAATTAATTTAAAAGCCTCTCGTGTTCGACTTTTGGGAAATGTCCGAAATTGACTAGCAAACCCAATTTATTGTCTGTCGATTTCAAATAATTAATGACTTGGGCTCTATGCTCATCCGTCACCGCTTTGACTGCCTTAAGCTCGACTATTATATTATCGAAGCAAAGAAAGTCTGGCTCGTAGTATTGCTCCAACAAATCTCCTTTGTAAAATAAACTTAGCCTGGGTTTTTCCTGAAATGGTACTTTCTGCGATTCAAATTCTTTTCTTAAGCATTCCTGATAGACCGATTCTAAAAACCCGTTGCCCTTATCCTTATATACTTCAAAACAACAGCCGATTATTTTATAGCTTTCTTCCTTAAAGAGTAGATTCTGATTCATTTTCGTGTATTTAGTGTGTTTCGTTGTTACAATAAAACTAATACACGCCTTCTATGACATTTTTCTTCTCAGACTGGAAGGGACGTACGTCTCCTACACCATCCCAGGGAAACTCTTCGCAAGGCTTTCTGCGAATCGCCTCGTCACGCTCGAGGAATCGCGGCATGAAAAACTCCTTGGTCATGGTGGTTAGCTCTACCCTACCGTATTCATCGTAATCCATCAATTCATCGGGGTTGTCCGGATTCACAATGCGAAGAACCGCTCTTGGCTGAGGAGCGTAGTAGGTAAGGCTGTAGTTGTCCTCTGGAGTCAATTTCCGACTTATGGCTAGCCCCATAAGTGTGTTTCCATAAGTCGGTGCGAAATTCACCTGGTTTTCCAAAACCTCCTCGATCAGGAACCGTACGTACTGCGGCGTCATGGTAGTTCCGCCCACGAATACACCTTTGATGCCAGCCTTGGGCAAAGAAATACGCTCGGCAATGGCTTCCAGGATGGTGGGCGTGGTAAACATGCAGGCGATGTTTCGATTCTTCAGTATGGTGATGGCTTGGTCGACAACATGCTCCTTGTATTTGCGAGCCATGTCGAATTCGCCATCTCTGATGAGCCGCTTGACCCACCGAGGATCGAGATCGATGAAGTAGCACGCGCCTCCTCGGACATTGGCCAGATGCTCGATAGCCAGCCTAAGCCTGCGCGGACCCGTAGGCCCGACCATGAGCCAGTTCGTTCCCTTCTGGAAAAAATCTTCGTCGTAATTATCGCTAAACTCCGAGTAGTCTACCTTGTAGTCCTCCCAGCCAATACGCTGCTTGGGCATTCCCGTCGTCCCACCCGTTTCGAAAACGTTGTAAGGCTTACCTGCATACGCGTTAGGGATAAATCGAGCTGGATCGGTATCACGCAGAACCGCATCGTCGAACGCCTCGAATTTCAGCATATCATCGAATCCCTTGACTTCCTCCAACGGATTCCAGCCAGCATTCTTGGCCCAATCCAGCCAATAAGGACAACCTGTATCCGCAGAAAAATGCCAGGCGATCATCTCTCGCGTGTAGCGATCTAGCTCTGCCCTAGCAGTTTCAATAGGATTCGTTTGAGTCACAGTCTGGGTCATCGAAGTTAGGAT
The DNA here is from genome assembly GCA_028284385.1 of Opitutaceae bacterium. Classification (GTDB taxonomy): domain Bacteria; phylum Verrucomicrobiota; class Verrucomicrobiia; order Opitutales; family Opitutaceae; genus JANQRT01. The sequence continues at coordinate 75,068 of JANQRT010000045.1, forward strand.
TTATTGGGAAAGAATTTAGCCATGGTCGTCTCCGACGGCGGCTTCGTCATAAGCGACACGATAATCATGCCCGCAGCGCAGGCCAAGAAAATGAATACAACCGGCATGGCTCCGCCGATTAGAAAAGATCGATTGGCTCCGTAGCCCGAGGCTTGAAAAAGAAGAAACCAAGTTATGCCTCCCGCCAGCACAGCCGCGTAGGCTCCTGCTTTAGTCGCTCGCTTCCAGTAGACCGCCGCGAAGACTAGCGGAAAGAGCCCGGCGAATCCGCTGAAACACCATATGCCTAGTGAGAAAACCTGCCTGGGCTCAACGAGAGTGAACAGATAAGTCACCACTACAATGGTAGTCACAAAACCTCGCGCGATCCAAAGCATTTGCTTCTCCGAAAATCGATCTGCCCCAAAGGAATGAACCACGATATCTTTGGTAAACATGGTTCCAACGGCAACAAACTGCGAGTCGAGCGAGGACATGATAGCAGCCAGGATACCGGCTGTAACGAGTCCTCCGATCACTGGCGAGGTCAGCTTGCCAACCATGATGCCTAAAACCGAATTGGGGTTTGTTCCCTCTGGAATAATGCGCGTCACGCCGTCAGGCATCACGGCACCGGTTGCCCAAAGACCAATCAGAATACATGGTATCCATGTAAGCATGATGGCAAGCGGATGAGCCACGAAAGTCAGACGAAAGGTTTTGGAGGACTTAGCCGTCAGGCAGTTTTGAAACAAATGCGGAAACATGCCGACCGACAAGGGGATCAGAAAATAGGAGAAGAACTGGAGCTCGCCTATATTTCCCGCTCTCACAGCCTTCTCGGCATCGGCCATGGCTGAAGCGGCTTCCAGACCACCGAGCTTCGAAGAGATCATGTAGAATGCAAGAAATCCCATGATCATGAATACAATGGTCTGGAAAGTATTGGCCCATGCCGCGCTACGAACGCCGCCGGCAAAAATATAGTAGAGAACGACTCCAGCGATGACCAAGGAAGTAAGCCAAGCGGGTACCGCTCCATTGGTTTCTGGAAAGAGCTCGGGGAAAGCTCCGCGCGTTACTCCCTGCATGGCCGATCCCGCGCCCATCAATCCAATTAGTAAATAGGGAATGAGCAGACCAATCAGAATGGGAAACAGAATATATCCGAATTTAGAGCTCTCAAAGCGGGCTCTGAAGAATTCGATTTGCGTATGGAATCCGTTCCGCTTGCCCAACGACCAAAGCGGCAGCCCAATGAGGAAAAAGCATGCCGTATGGATAAGAGCCGACCAGGAGGCGATTTTCCCGTAAGTTCCAATCCCAACCCGGTACGCCTCGCCAGTACTCCCGATCAAAGCGAAGGCCGTCATGGTCGTACCGAAGATCGACATGAAAAGGACAACGGGACCAATCGAGCGGCTTGCTACGAAATAGTCGTTCGAGCTTCCGCGAAAGAAGCGGCTACTAACATAGCCTAACGCCAACAGTAGGCAGAGGTACCCGATAACGATATAGGTCTGGGTCATTGCTTGGCAGCCTCCTCGCTAGCTTCTCCCTGCTCTTCAGCAAACTTAGGCCAGGCGAACTTTACGACCATGAACCAGCCAAAGGCAGCCAAGACCGTAAAGACCATATGGTAGGCCAAGCTCGAAGGAAGAAATCCAAAAAGCAATGACGCGTCGTCTTTAAGCCAGAAATCCTGATGCAGGATAAACAGAGCAATCATGTAGAGGAGGATAACAATTCTCATTATTCGCCGGTTTCCTTGATAGCGTACAGATGGGTTTGAGTAGCGACATAGAGGACGTCGTTGGCAACGATGGGACTACTATAGATTGGAGTTTCGAACTCGATTGTCGCTAAATGCTTTTTCTCCTTGGTAGCGGCCAGAATCACCAGCTGACCATCCTCGTTAGCGAGGAAAACCTTGTCGTCAGCCACCAAGCTCGATCCCCAAATTCTGCTGTTGGTAGCGTAAACCCAATTAACTTTTCCCGTATCTATATCCAAACAATGGATATCGCCATCGTACTCGGCGGCGAAAATCATGCCATTGTAAATACTGGGTGTCGAGACCGTCCTACCGATATCCTTGTAGGTCCAGACCGCGCCCTTGCCGGTGATGTCTCCTTCAAGCGAAGCGTCGATTGCGCTCAGCATCCCAACGCCATCCCCGTGCTCAGGATCCTGACCGATCAATGCATAGGCTCGATCTTCGTGGACAACAACGGTACTGATAACTTCGCTTGGACCGCCATACGTAGCGTATTTAATCGGTCTGCCGTCCTTTTCGCGATACTCGGGAGGATTGCAATCGTAACGCCAGACTTCCTTGAGAATTTCGAATCCCTCGGGACCAACGACCGGTTTTGGCTCGAAAGCGTAGCAGAGTCCATCGCCGCCACCCCAAATGAGTAGAGGCTTGCCCTTGATTTCCCCATAAGCAGCTGAGCTCCAGCTGGCGTGTAGTACTCGTTCGGATACTTGGGAAACTTCCTCGCCAAGGAGTCGCCCAGTATTCTTGTCGATGGCGACCAGGGCCGGAGAGAAAGGCGAGGGAATGTTGTTGTGCGACCAATCGACACCGTTGGAAGTGGATACGTAAAGAATGTCGCCAACGACTAGCGGAGAACAACTGGACACATTGTGCGGGAAGACGCCCAGGTCCTCGATCATATCATAGATCCAGATGATGTCGGCGTGCTGGTCGGTAAGTTCTACGGGGTTGCCGTCAGCCGACATGTATTTCGCCTCGTCCTGATAGGGTCCGTCATTTCCATCGGCCAATCCATCTACATCCAGACACATGGCCTGACCTCGGTTAGTGACAATCCAAAGATAATCGCCTTCAACGGCGGGAGACGAGCAGAGACCGACGTATTCCCAGTCGCTAACCTTGCCCGCTCCCAGCTTGGGGATGAGCAACTGCCATTCGAACTCGCCGGTCTTTTCGTCAAAGGCCATGAGCACTCCCCTATCCCCTAGCTGCTTAGGATCGCGAGGCGACTCGTTGTTGGTGCCGACATAGACCTTACCTCCGGCGACGGTGGTATTTCCGTAGGTTTGCGAACCTAGCTTGGCTATCCAAAGGACGTTCTTCGTCGTTGATTCGTCAATACTATCGTCCTCGCGAGATCGTTCTCCCGCCTCGATTTCCAAGGGCAGATTCTTGGCAGGTCCCACCATGTTTCGGCTCTCGGTGTTTCCCCACATCGGCCAGTCGGAACCATGGCCTCCATGGGCGTGAGCATGAACGCTCGCCGTGAAAATCGACGAAGCAATTAAAAGACTCTGTATAGGTAGATTCATGATTCTCTATTCGTTGGGAGTAATTTTGATGTTGTCTATAAACACGCGTTTCTTGGCTTGAGGCGAAAGCGCATAAATGGCCGGAGCCCCTTCTTGATGCAATTTGTCGACCGGCACTTCGATGGTCCAGGCCTCTGGTTCCGGCTCGTCTCGCAACCAGGCCTTAGCCTGAACGATGCCACTACCGTCGCCATTGTCATGAACCTTTGTCTTGAGACGGTACCACGTATCAACTTGGACATCGAATGGCACCGAAACCTTGAGCCTGTCATAATTACTGGAAACTTCAATCGTCTTCCAGTTGCCCACCAACGCAATCAAGTAGCGCTGATTGACAAGACCTACACTGGATACCGCCCGACGTGCTCTGGTTGTCAGAACGTCTGCCGAAAACGTGTAATCGGAGAGATCATGATGGCCAATGAAGCTGACCGATCGTTGCTTGATCACCCTATCCAAAACATTGGTAGCGACTTTTTCCCCATCACGCTCGATTACGCTCCAGTTGACTCGAGCCCCCAGCCAGTGACCTGGAGGAAAGGCGACGTCTTCGCCGAGATGATTCTTCCTGGTAAGCTCGAAGCCGTTAAAGTCTTCCTCATAATGGGCTCCGGGAACGATGCGTCCTCGAACACTAGCAGTGACGTCTTCGACAGTGGCTTTTAGAAATCCAGGTCCAAAGGAAGCATCGCCATTGGCCGTGAAAACTCCCTTTCCGGAGAAAGAGCCCGGCACTTTGCCCGCATCCCACTCCACATTATCCAGTTTCCGAATACGTTGACCAACGGAATTCAAGCCCCAGACTGTAAAATCGACTGAATCGCCAGGAGTGATCGCAAACTCGGCGGGAACGATTTGAAGATCGGCAATCTTCTTGTCCGCAATTCTCTTCCGAGGCGCTTTAACGCCCACAAACTTCCCCTTGCCGCTGCCGAAACAATGGAGAGCTTCCTTGGTCTGGATAAAAACCTTTCCTGCGTAGACTGAAGGAGCTGCCAGACAATTGGCGTGCATCTCGGCTTCGCTCAAAATCTCTCCGTGATCCTCATGCGGCTTAACCACAAATACCTTTCCATCGAACATAGGAACGTAGAGCTTGCCGTCCGCCATGAGGGGGGAGGCATGCAATTGGTCGGGGCCGAGCTTCAGGCTCCACAATGTCTCTCCCGTATCGGCATCGACACAAAGAAGCTCGCCCTTGGCTATGGTAGTGTAGACTTTTCCGTCATGGAGAACTGGGGACGAACTGAAGGCGGCGTGATCATCGTTCCTCCAGACTTCGTCTTCCGCCGTTAGAAGGATCGGCTTGTCACCCTCAGGATACTTGTCGGGCAGATTATAGCAGACCAAACGGCCCTTGGAGGTCGTATCTAGATTTTCCTTACCGTGAACAGCGATAAGCTTTCCATCATGAAGCAGGACCGACCCATTCACCCCGCCTTGAGAAATGGCCACCCGCCAAATTGGCTCCCCGGTGCGAGCATTGGAACAGATCACACTACCCGACCCGGTACCGGCCATGAATACGCGGCGCCCATTGAAGTCGGCAAAATAGGGAGACGAGTTTGAACTATCGACTGGCCTAACGTCAGGGGAAGAAAACCAGGCCAGCTCGCCCGTCTGCTTTTCAAAACCGTAAAAACGATCCCCCGGAGGACCAGTCGTCCCCCAGTTTTTCGTGATCCCGCGGAAAATAACAAAATCGCCGTCAATGACAGGCCCTCCCGTCCGGCCATTGGGAAACGTAAGTCTCCAAAATTGCTCCAGCATGGAATGTTCCCAGAGCTTGTTACCATCTCGATCGAAAGCCATGGCCAAACCGGAAGTCGCCATAAAGTAGACATTTCCAGTGTCCGGGTCCACGCAGGGAGAGCCAATGCCGTAACGATTATAAATGTTGTCGCTCAGAAAATCTCGCGAGCGATAGTCCCACAGTTTCTCGCCCGTCTCTGCGTCCAGACAAAGGAGAACTTCCTCGACCAGCTGCCCTTCGTTTTCCTCGTAGTAGCCAAACACGTAGACGCGACCATCCGCGATAACCGGAGCTCCACCCCCTTTTACGGGATAACTCCACAGATGATTCTCTCCTTCCAAGTTGAGATTATCCGGAAGATTCTTCTCCAGAGAAACTCCCGTTTGAAGGGGACCTCTCCAGGAAAGCCAGCCATCCACCTTTTTAGCATGAGCCGATGGCGAAAGCGCCAGCTGCCCAAAGAACACGAGAGAGAAAGCGACAGCCAGGCAACGACGCCAAGGCACAACGCTGTTCGGCTTTTCGCCAGTCAATTTCTTATACATTTCGATGTGAGATCAGCAGACAAAACGCCCAATGCTTATTGAGCGTTTCATAAATTTTAGTTCATAAGAAGTTATCAATAGCCCCTGTCAACTACATATGTAGTTGATCCGTCTTGAGTGTCGATAGGGGGAAATTGGTTCCGTCATGCAAATCGATATTAATTCGTCGCTTCTTCTAAAAGAGAATTGGGAAGCAATGACAACCTGTATTCGATGAATAAGTTCCGTTTCGGGACGGATTTTCGTAGCCTGCGCCAGAATCTAAATCGAAATCAATTTTTCGGACGCGACTCGCCTTTAATTGAGGGCCCTCTTGGGGGAACCCGGGATTTACAATCTATCTTATCCTCACTATCCGTTAGTCTAATGAAACATATCATTGGATACATTGGCTTAGGCCAAATGGGTGGAGCGATGGCGGCCAACCTGCTGGAAAACGGATTTCAACTCAACGTCTACGACTGCAACGCGAAGGCAGCCGAACCGCTGAAAGCAATGGGAGCCGAAGTGAAGGCATCGGTTCAGCAAGTCGTGGCCGATTCCGATGTCGTGATTACGTCGTTGCCCAATCCGATGATTGTAGAGGAGGTGGCTCTCGGCCCCGAGGGAATTATCGACGCCTTGAACTCCGGCAAGATCTACATCGATATGAGTACTATAGATCCGGATACATCGCGAAAGGTGGGCAAGGCGGTGAAAGCAAAGGGAGCCTCCATGCTCGACGTTCCGGTGGGCAGGGGCCCAGACGCAGCAAGATCGGGAAAGCTGATTCTCTTGATTGGAGGAGAAAAGAATACGGTCGCCGAATGCCAGGAGGCGCTCGACGTGCTGGGAGAGAAACAGTTCCATTGTGGCGAACAAGGCATGGGCGCCACAGTGAAACTCATAAACAATTTGGTATCCTGCTCGATCAACGCTCTGAACTGCGAAGCCTTTGCCTTGGGTGCCGCCGCTGGAACGGACCCTCAATTGCTAGCCGATGTGCTAACCAGCACGGCGGCGGACAATTTCCATTTGCGAGAGAATCTTATCAAAAAGGCCCTCAAGCGCGACTTCAGCTCGGTTTTCCAGCTTCAACTGGCCCAAAAGGATCTGAGATTAGCCAGCCAACTTGCGCAGTCTCTCCACTTTCCCAATTTGATTAGCTCTTCAGCTCAGGAATCCTACACCTTCGGACTAGCCCAAGGCCTTGGTAGCGAAGACCAATGTTCACTGGTAAAGATGTATGAAAGCGTAACCGGAAATCCGGTACAATAAAAGGCTATCAAGAACCTTCCAGCAAGGTTTCCTTCAATTTCTCGAGAGACACGATGCCATTCAAGCGAGCTATTTCCTGGCCTCCCTTGATAATTACGAACACCGGAACTCCAACCACGTTGAAAGCGCTGGCGACTTCAGGACTGGCATCCGCATCGACGCGAAGCACCCTCGCCCTCCCCGCCACATCGTCTTCCAGTTGATCGATTACCGGCCTCATCCGTCGGCAAGGAACACACCAATTGGTGTGAAAATCCACCAGGACGGAATCGCTTTCGGCAATGGCCTCCTTGAAGCTGCCCAACGACATACCTTCGGCAGACTTGGCGGGAGCAATCGCGGATTTGCTGAGCGGCAACCCCTTTCCTTCCCAAGCCTTGATACCCCCACTAAGATTGTACACCTTCTCAAAGCCCATCTGCTCCATCATCTCAGCCGTTCGACCGCTCCTGCCTCCAGAGCGACAATAAACAAAAATAGGCGTGGCTCTATTCATAAGACCAAGTTTTCGTTGGAAATCGTCGGCATAGAAGTCGATCACACTGGCCTCGCCGATCTGCCCTTGCGCCACTTCATCAGGCGTTCTGACGTCGAGTACAATCCCCTCCCCCGAATCGATTAGCTTCTGGAAAGCGAGCGGATCGACATTCTCGACAGCCGAGCTCGCAAAGCTCGAGACGGAAAAGGCGACTGGTAACAGAAAAATGGATATGAAGCGCTTCATAAACGCAATGAGTCATCCGAAAAATTAAAGACCCCCTTCTTTACACCTAATAGGAACTCGCAGCCAAGTCCACTCGTACCAATTCCTTGTCGTTTCGAGCGAACAGCGATTTCGCGGCAAACGCCGGGTGGCTCCACACCAGCGAGCGACCCATTGAGCTGCTGGTCGTTTCCAGAACCTTGAATCGACCCAGCTCCTCATATTTGGAATCGGTCAAATTCGCCAAGATCAAGTGACCCGTTTCGCTGAAAATGAAAAACCGATCCGTATCGCGGACGCGAGCAAGGAACGCTGTTCCATGGCGACCTTTCTGATCTTCGCCAATGGTGGGAACCTTGGTTTGCCAAACCCGGCTTCCATCGGCGACGCTCACTCCGATAAGAGCGCTAGTCTCTACATCACAGCCGAAAATCATGGTCTCGGTCATAACGGGCGTGGAATTAACCGGGTAAACCGCATCGTTTTGACCGCCTTTCCAAATCACTTCGACACTCGGATCCTCGCCATTCAATTGCATCATCACGCCAATGTTGCCAACCGCGCTAGCGAAGAGCTTTCCGTCACGAGATCTTGGAGACACGCTAGGAAGCTTGAAAGCCGGCCTCAAGGGCATGGACCAATTCAAAGCTCCTGAATCCGGATTCAAACTATTCAAATTTTCTGGTTCCCAGATGAGCAGTTGCCTCACCCCCTTATACTCAACCAAGGTAGGTGGGCAATAGCCGGGTTCCGTCGCTGACAGAGCTCTCCAACGCTCCTCGCCGGTATCCTTGTCGAAAGCCACTGCAAGACTGCCTTCCCCGCCAACGACGCAGTAAAGCGTGTCTCCGTCAATGAGCGGATGGCCAGAATAGCCCCAATGGGGGGTAACCGCTCCGTAATCGTCGGCAAACGATTTGCTCCAGATAACGTTCCCATTATCGGCATCCAAACAAAGCAGGTCTCCTTCGGCTCCCAAAGCATAGACTTTCCCGTCGACAATAGTGGGCGTGCAACGTGGCCCACCGCTGTAGGAAAGATTATAGGGTCTATCGTATTCATGTTTCCACAACAGTTCGCCTGTTTCTGCAGAGAAGCACAGCACTCGCTCCTTGCCTTCAAGCTGGTCCTTCCAGCCAGCCCGATTCGAAATGTCGCCAGACGTCTTTGCATAATCCATCAGATAGACTTTTCCGTTGGCGACGGCTGGGCCCGAATAGCCAAGCTCCACGGGAACACGCCACTTTACCTTCAACCCATCGTCGGGAATCTCCTTTATGAGGCCCGATTCATTCCAAACGGAATCACCCGTAGGCCCCAGCCAACGAGGCCATTCGTCGGCCTTGGAAATGGGAAGAAGACTAAAGGAGAGAAAAAGTCCTAGAACAGCCTGGTTTAAAAGGCGATTGGACCGAAAAGAAGTCGTTGTAGAATTTTCGTAGAGTTTCACTTTCATAGTGCAGCAAGGCCAAGGAAAGCGTCTGAAGAAAAAAGTTCAATGGATTAAGCCGCAATCCGACCGAAAGTCGCCCATTTATAAATCTATACAAACGATCAAAGCTAACCGATGGCTTCTTGAACTAAGGCGAGAGCGGAGGCATCCAAATCCAAGCCTAGAGCAGCCTTCCGTCCCTGTTCGCTCATCTTGGCCCATGTTTTCCTTAGAATTCCGATCATCTTTTCGCGATCGGTTTTTTGAGAAAAAGAGGCGAACTGCTTTTCCAGAAAAACCAGACACAACGCGTCTTCAAGAACCTGGCACTCGGGATCCTTCTTGAGATTCAGTTTTAGATTCAAGGAACGAACGCGTTCGCGAAAGGCGTCCGGGTAGTCGAAGGTCTTTAGGACTCCACTCGTTATCTCCGCATGGAAGCGCTTTAATTCGGAGCGCCACTTTAGATAGCCAGCGCGATTCATAGGATAGTCTTTTCGTGGGATTTTCCAGCGACAGATATGCTGGCCTCTGCCAGCGACCAGCAAAGCTTCCGACGCTTCAGGATCAAGGGCGAGAATCCAAGCGGTCAACTGCTTGCTGAAAAAGAGCTCATAGCCTTCGTCTATATTCGCGGAAGCGTATCGATTGGGGTCCTCGTTATTGAGTCGATCGATTTCGCCAATCGTCGCTAGAAATCGTTTTGGATCTTCGAAACGATCCGCGACCCTATCCAAACTCTTACCATCGTTCATGAAGCAGGTAGATTGCAACGGCGGCCATCGGGTTCAATCCCACACTCTCCAAAGTACCCTAATCTTATCCCCCACTCGTTTTTGGCGGGACCGCAAGAGCTTATAGACTTTCCATATACTTCGTTTTCGTTGACAATTTTTTCACAAATCGAAGCCGACGAATTGATGGAATTAAAGAAGACGACCAGACTCTTGGCTATTGCTGCCGCCCTATTGCTATTGTCAAACGGGGTTTCCGCTGCTCCCAAACTGATGCAGGGACCGATGTTGGGCGTAGTTAATCACAACAGCGCCAAGATTTGGGCCCGAGTGGGCGGAGAATACGAATTGTCCATCCGCTACAGCGAATCTCCAAAATTTGAAAACGCCATCACCACGAAGGCCATCAAGGCGTCCCCGGAAAACGACTACTGCGTGGAGACCACGCTTAACCATTTGAAATACGGCTCCTTCTACTACTATCAAGTCTTGCTAGACGGCCAACCGCTTCAAGCTCCTGGGGAAAGGGATGGCTATCCGATTCTCACCGCTCCCGCTCCCGAATCGCTCGTCAAATTTACCATCGCTTTTGGATCTGGGGCGAAAGCCGACACGGATGGCTTGCAGGCCATATGGCTTCAGGTGCAGAACGCTCGACCGCACGCGTTTTTCTGGGTTGGCGAAAACGAATCCTTGCTCGACTTGAGCCCCAGCCTGCAGGCGGAACAGTATCGCAAGCAACGCGATGTCCCCTTTCTTCAACCTCTTCTCCGCTCCATCCCTCAATTGGCCACCTGGGATGCTCCCGCTTCCATGGAAGACCAGAGGTCCACCATGGAATCTCTCGACGTATTCAAGCGCTATTGGGCCAATCCTGGATACGGTACAGCCGAAGCTCCAGGATCGTATTTTATCTATAACTACGGAGGAGTGGATTTCTATTTTCTCGATACGTTCACCTATCGAGACGAAAAGGAAGACCAGACCCTGCTCGGCCAGAAGCAGCTGGAATGGCTTCAGAAAGGGCTCGCCGAGAGCGAGGCCCAGTTTAAAGTGCTCCTGAGCGGTAGCAGCTGGACTAATGAAACCTCGGGCAACAAGAACTCGTGGGTAGCCTATCAAAGCGAACGCGAGAAGCTTTTCGACTTCATCAAGGCCGAAAAGATAAATGGGGTGGTACTCGTTTCCGGAGATGACGATGAAGCTGAAATAAAGGCTATTCCCATGTCACGAAAAGGAGGATACGATCTCTACGAATTCGTCAGCAGTCCTTTGGCCCAGGAGCCGGAAAGCGACTATCGAGAGGATTCCGAATCGGTCATCTCAATTGAGGAGCCTTACGCGGACTCCATGAATTTCGGTATGATGACCTTCGACATGTCCGAAAACGACGCGCTGATCAGTTTCGAAATTATAAACGTTTTCGGCGAAAGCGTATTTCCTACCTTCGAACTGAGAGCCAGCGAATTGGCTAATGGCATCATTTCCTGGAAGGAAAAGGTATCGTCGGACTCGATCGCCTATATCGAGGCCGAGCTGGACGCGGTGAACTAGAACTGGTAGCAACCATAGAATTCCTCATTGCCTTGCCACGAGGCGTAGCCGATAAGGTCTTCATGAGTAGGCGGACGTCCGCGAACCGATTCGTTTTTCTTCTGCTAGCGTTCCTCGTTGGCAGCGCATGTTCTCAAGAAACCGGGGATTCTGGATCCACGGGACTGGTGGAGCTTTCTCTTGGAGAGGCGGAAATCAAAGTGGAACTAGCGATCGAGCGATCCGAGCAAACCCGCGGCCTCATGCATCGCAGAAGCATGCCCGCTGATCAGGGAATGCTATTCGTCTACGCGAGCCCCACCAGGATGTCCTTCTGGATGCGCAACACCTACATTCCACTGGATATCGGATTCTTTACCAAAGACGGCGTATTGCGAGAAGTGCATAAGATGTATCCGCATGACGAGAATCCGGTAAAGTCGCTTCGCCAGGACATCCTCTACGCTTTGGAGATGAATCAAGGCTGGTTCCAGGAACATGGCATCAAGCCAGGGACAAGCTTTGACCTGGACGAATTGCTGAACGCGATAAATCGCTAAACGTATCCTAAAATTCGGTACATAGGCAAAATTGACGGATAGCATCTTCGACAAAGCAATGACCCATGTACGCGTATCCTGAGGCTACGCGCCACCAAACATCTACCGGACGGATCAACTCCAATACCCCGGGTGAATCGTGGCCTCCGGACGCGATCGAATTGCGTCAAGAACAGACAGTAGAGCTTATTGAGAACTGCCTAACTGGCGATCGATTGCATGATCTTGATGAACGGCAAGAACAAGGCAATCGCGATGACCATTACAAAAAGGGCTAGCAAAATAATGAGAAAAGGCTCGATGACGGAGGTGACGCTACTGATAGAGGAATCGACCTCGTCATCGTAAATGTCCGCAATCTGATCCAGCATTTCGGGCAGTTCGCCAGACTCCTCGCCCACCTCAACCATACTTGAAACCATAGGAGGAAAGACGCCTACGGAAGCCACCGGTTTGGCAAGAGGCTCGCCGTCCTTGACGCGATTTCGAACCTTGTCGATCGCCCGCATGACGAAATGGTTGCCAATCGCGTCTCTCGAAAAATTCAGAGCCTCCAATATGGGTACTCCTCCCTCCAAAAGGGTACCAAAGGTGCGGCAGAAGCGAGAAATATAGATTTTGCGAAACAAGTCTCCTATCAAGGGAGCCCTTAGCTTCACAAACGACAGGACCGTCATTCCGAATTGCGAGGATTTCAGTACCATCAATCCCAATACGAATGCCCCGATTCCCACAATCATAGGAAGCCAATGGGCCGTCATAGCCTGGCTCAAGCCAAGTATCATCTGCGTCAGCTGAGGCAATTCCTGGCCGCTCATCTGCTTTTCGAACACGTCTTCGAATCGCGGCACAATGAAGACCATCAGGAACAGCATAATAACAGCTGATATGCAGAAAACCACTACAGGATAGATGGACGCTTGGGAAATCTTTTGCCGAATCTGCCTCGTCTTGATCAAGTAGAGGGCTAGCCTTCCCAGAGTAACATCAAGCGTACCGCTAGCTTCCCCCGCTTTAATCATGTTCACGTAAAGCGGATCGAATTCCTTTGGGAACTTGCTCAGACCTTCGGAAAAGGTATTGCCGGAGCGAATGTTGTCTACCTGCTGCCGCAGAAGCCATTTGAAGGCCACGTTTCGTTCCTGGGCAATGAGTGTCTCCAAACTATGGAGAAGTGAAAGACCGCTTTGCAGAAGCGTCGCCAATTGGCGAGTAAACATGCTGAGGGCTTTGGGCCCAATCGCCGCGCCGATGTAGGTGGGCTTGGACATGGGAGCATCCATCCCGCCAGCCGTCGTTGTATCGTTCTGGCTGTCGGCAGAAGATCGCTTGCTGCCGGCTTTCATAGGAGTCACCCGAGCTGGCAGCAGACCATAGCTTCGAATCTGGGTCGCCGCTAATTCCCGGGAGGGAGCATCGACCATTCCGCGTCGCTCCTTTCCTGAATTATCCAACGCTACGAATTGAAATTGGGCCATGGGATTGGGAACAGCTTCTTTAAGCGGATTTTATGAAAACACAGTATGGAGAGGCGATAATCAGCTATATCGTACGACCTCGTCAATAGTTGTCGATCCCACGAAAATGTTGCGCAGCCCATCCTCTCGCAGGGTTCGCATTCCGAGTTGAAGAGCTTGCTCGCGTACGGCCATGGCGGGTTTGCCCTCGCTGATCAGCTCTCGGATGGATTCGCTCACCTCGAGCATCTCGAAAATGCCCAGGCGCCCACGATATCCCGTTCTCGCGCACGAAGCGCACCCTGAACCGGTATAGAATTCCTTGTCAGCCACCACGGAGGGATCCAGATCCAGCTGAGCCAACAAAGCGCTGTTCGGCAAATAGGACTTTCGACACTCAACGCAGATCCGCCGCAATAGACGTTGAGCCAGAATCGCCTCAAGCGAGGAAGCGATAAGGAATTCTTCAATGCCCATATCCATCAAGCGGGTCACCGCCCCAGCCGCGTCATTCGTATGTAGCGTGGTGAGGACCAGATGACCAGTCAGAGAAGCTTGAATGGAAATCTGAGCTGTCTCCAAATCGCGAATTTCCCCAACCATAATGATATCGGGATCCTGGCGAAGAAAGGCCTTCAAAGCGTTGGCGAAGGTCAGGCTGATCGTCGAATTAACAGCCAGCTGCATGATTCCGTTGATCTCGTATTCGATCGGATCTTCGGCAGTCATGAGCTTGGCTTCGACCGAGTTCAGACGTTTCAGACAGCTGTAGAGGGTTGTCGTTTTACCGGAGCCGGTAGGTCCGGTGACGATGAAAATTCCGTTTGGTTTCGAAATGGCTTTTTCAACGGATTCCAGCACGTCCTGAGGCATCCCAATGTTCTCAAGCTCGAGGGAAGTAGAGCTTTGGTCGAGGACGCGAAGTACGACGCTTTCGCCGAATTGAGTCGGCAAAGTGGAAATGCGCAAATCCACAGGGCGTCCGGAAATCGTCAATCTCACCTTTCCGTCCTGAGGCACCCGTCGCTCGGCGATGTTGAGATTGCCGATGACTTTTATTCGGGAAATGATAGGAACGGCCAGCTCCCGCGGAGGAGGCGACATTTCATAAAGAGCCCCATCGATTCGATAGCGGATCTTAAACTGGTCTTCAAATGGCTCGAAATGGATGTCAGAAGCCTTGTCCTTGATGGCCTGAGCCAGAACCAGGTTGACGAACCGAATGATGGGCGTTTCGCCCGCCATGTTGAGAAGGTCTTCCGGCGTAAGATTCTCGTCGATGTCGCCGGGACGATTCTCCACTTCCTCCAGAATTCCCTGATAGTCGGCATCGCTAGTTCGATAGTAGACGTCGAGTAGTTCGTCGACCACGACCGGATCGGCCACTTGAGCCCTAGCTTCTTTACCAAGAGCAAAGGTAAGGTCATCCGTCACCTGAGCGTTGAAAGGGTCGATCACGATGAAAACCACCTTGTCCTTTTCGGCCTCGATTGGAACCGCGCCATAAATTCGAGCCAAAGGCGTGTCGATTAGGCTGATGACTTCGCTGGGAATATCGGGCGGCACTTGTTCACGCCTTTCCAGACCCAGATATTTAGCGACGGAATCCAGCAGAACCCCCTTTTTCACATGCCCCTGCTCGAGAAGCAGATTGGCCAACGAGCGGCCCAAGTCGCCGGAGGACTTTCGTAAATTGGCAAGCGTACCCTCGTCAACCAGCTTGTAAGTCTGGCACACGTCTGCGACGCTAGCATTCTGCGAGTCGAACATGGTAGCCTATCTTAATGGCTTACAACGCTTTGTTGGCAAGCCCATAGGCAAGGTCGACGACTGACGAGAATGGACGGTCTAACGCTCGCCTCCAATCTTGGTGTGCTTGAAATTTCGATACGAGGCAACTAGTTAGCCAGTTTTCCAACCAGTGTAGCGAAATCGTCGGCAAACTGTTTCATGCGCTCGCTTACCGTCTCATTCAATTCATCGCCGTTCCAGTCGCCACCCGTTGCGTAGACTACCCGCGGAAGAATAATCATGCGGAAGTCCAGCATCACGCTGTTCATGAATCCCGTCGTCGACATGTAGCTAAGAGCTCCTCCAGCGGAACAGAGAAATCCACCCACCTTGCCTTCCATCGACCGCCCAACTAGTTCGAGATAGTTCTTCAAAGCGGCATTGATGCTGAAATTGTATATGGGCGTGGCGAATACGAAACCGTCCGCCGACTCTACGATCTTCTGGATACGAGCCACTTCAGGATGTCCATAGGCCGACCCTCCATCGCACAGGGGCAGTTCCGCTTCCCTCAAATCGATCAGCTCCACTTCAAAGGATTCTTCGCTCCAAAGGCCTTGCAGAATTCGAGCCATCAATTGGCTGCGACTATCGGGGTTAAGCGAGGAGGAAACGATTACGATTTTCATAATTTAAGAAGAATAATCTTAATTAAGAAACGAGGCTCCAGGTATAAAGCAAGAATTTCCTTTAAATATTTTAGAGACGCTCGCCTCTACTTCGATTCAATGTATTGAATCACCTTTAGAAGTCCGTAAGGGCGATAGCCAGCGGTCTCGGCGCATCTGCCAGAAAGCTCGTTATCCGTGTAGTGACTCCAAAAGATACGCTTTCCGCTCTTGAGTAGCGACTGAGTATAGGCCTGTGTAATCATTTTTCCAATACCTTGTCCTCGATACGGTTCATCGACGGTCACGTGAGGCTCATGGAGGTCGCCAGCGTAGAGGCAGGTGTAGCAAACGCCTTTGACCTTTCCATTTTCAATGAAGGCCTTAGCCATTCCCTGGCCTAGGAGCTTTGATTTATCAGGCCAGTAGATCGGGAGCATCGGAATGAACTGGCTAGCTTGCTCAAAACCGGCGGAATCCAGCTCTTGAATTCGATTATCGGATACAGGCGGAAGCTTATTTTCGCGAGAGGCCATTAACACACGCATCTCTCGCTCCACTGATTTACCTTTAGCAGGAAAGCTTAATTCTAGATGGCGCCCTACCATAGCCACACGCGAAACACGAATGTTGTAGAAATCATTCTCCATCATTCCCGCTCGGCCAAATGACAGTTCGCTAATCTGCGGCAGCATAGCGTTTTCAAAATGACCAATAGCCACATGCCAGCCAGAGGAAGATAAAACGAAGGCGCATTTCGGCTCGATCGAATCATCGACAAAGACGCGTCCTGCTCGAATGCCTTTTAAAATGGGCAACGCCATCATGAATCCAGGAGGTTCCCCAGAAAGCAAAGGCAGCGCTTTCTTGAATTTCGAAGATTCTATTTCCAATAGCATAATGCTCCCTGATGAAATGGGTTCCGTATTGTTTTTAAATTACAGCTTGTAGTATAGCCGAATGGGGTGAACGCTGATTTCTTTCTTGATGGCTATGTCGAACAGGCAACCAGAAAACGAATCGAGCGCTAGTAATAGAGAATATAAAGAGACCAGAGCGAAACTCACTTACCGTTGGGATCGAATCAGGGGAATCGGGGCGGGCATCAACGAAGCGGTGGTGGGCACCTTCATCCTATATATCGCCATCAAGGTCTATGAAGCCCCCAACGCTTCAAAGGCCTTTTTGATGTCGGCCGGGTCGATCGGCATGCTCATGACGCCGATCTTTCTGTGGTTCGCCACGCGTCTGAACGTTTTCTGCAATCGAGCTTGCGCCTTCTATACTGCATTCACCGCTTTCACGCTCACTGTCACCCTCTTCACCAATAATTTGGAGACGTATCTGATCTGCGCCATGATTGCTCTCTTCCTGTCTCCCCAGGGCGCGGTGATGATGATGCAGATCTACGCCAAGAACTATGAGTCAGGGGAACGCGGCAGACGCCTCTCTTCGTTCCAGATGATTTCCCATGCCTCGGTGATCCTAACCGTCTACTTCTGCGGCAAGGCTCTGGACGCCGATCTGGCCTACTACAAATGGGTATTGTTCTGCAGCGTTCTCGGATTCGCTTTGGCTTCTCTCAGCTACTCGCGAATGCCATCCGATCGACTCTCGATGCCTGCCGGCCATCGTCCTTGGCATAATTTCAGTCTCCTTTGGAAAGACAAGACCTTCGGTCTGCTGCTCGTCATTTGGCTGACCATCGAAATGGGGAACTTCATGACCATGCCCATTCGAATGGAGTACTTGGTCAACTCTCAATACGGTATCAATTTATCGGGTACACAAGCGGGTATGCTTCTCAAGTCTATCCCGCTGATCCTCTCGTTTATTACGGTGAAGTTCTGGGGAGCTTTTTTCGACCGCTTTAATTACATAAAGACCCGCCTGCTAGCCAGTTGCTGCATGGCGGTTTCGATTGGCCTCTTCTTCGCCTCGGAAAGCCTGACTTGGCTGATCATTTCGTCCGTTCTTTTTGGGATAGCCGAAGGCGGAGGCCGCCTCGTCGCCTCCCTTTGGATCACCAAGGTCGCTCCGAATGACAAAGTCGCCAACTACCTCAGCGTTTACACGGCAGCCAGCGGAATTAGAGGAATCATCGCTCCATTTTCCGGATACGCCTTGCTTTCAGCGACATCGCCTCAAGTGGTTGGCGTGGCGGCCATCGCGATCATTGCGATAGCCTCCCTATTCCTAGCCTTTAAATCGAAGGGTTTCGAACAAAGAGATCACTAGAACGGAAGCCCTATTTCGTCGACAGGCAGGACTTCGTATTCGATTTTCTTATAAAGGTCGCCGTCGATATAGATTTCCATGATGTAGGTTCCCGTCGGGTCCGACTCAGAAAAGCTGAAATGCTCCGTATAAACAGCTCGATGCATTTTCTCCGGAGACTCGATTACGCGACCGTTTTCTGTAATGGTATAGTACTGACGCATGGAATCGGTAATCTCTTTAAGCGGCGCCGGAAAACGGACTTTGTAGTAGGCCATGAATTGCCCTCGATCTCTTCTCGCCACGCTGAATCCATGGACGTAGCTGGGATCGATATGCTTTTCGACATACCGCGTTTCGGTGTAGACCATGGGTTTCCCGTCCCCGCCCATCATCATGAGGCCAAACTTAAGCTCGTAGGGGCCTTTCTTTTTGGCAAGCGAAGCTGGCTGGACCACTAATAGCCCCAGGCCGAGAACAGCGAATAGGAAGATGCGACCAGCCACCCATACTCCTCCATTAACACGTTTCATAGAAGGCATTATCTAAAAAATCCGGGTTTCGTCAATAATCGCGGACCAGGGAAGCTCGCGAGTCCGCCTTTAAAGGGGCAGAATCGTCGAGAGGATAAGCACCTCGATCAACCCGAAAACCCCAATAGCCGCCAGGAGAACGGTCCAGGTTTTCAAGGTTTCGGCCTCGGTGAATCCGCTCAATTTGCAGACGATCCAGAAGCCACTATCGTTCATCCAGGAACCCATTTTCGAGCCAAAGGCGATGGCCGCGAAAATATAGACGTGATTGTATCCAAGATCCATGACAGCTTCCGGAGGACCACCAACGCCCAAGATCGCCGCCATGATCCCAGAGGTGGTGATCATGGAGACCGTTCCCGAACCTTGAGCCACCTTCATGACCGCGGCAATGAGCCAGGCGAGCAGGATGAAAGAGAAACCGGTCCCTTCCGTGGCCGCCTTCACCGCATCGCCAACGCCGGCATAGCGAATCATCGCTCCAAAAGCTCCGCCCGCCGAGGTAATGAGGATAATCGTACCCGCCGTAGCAATGGGCTCCTCCATCGTCTTCCAGAGCGGTCCCATCTTCAGCTTGCGCTGGCTAGCCATCAAGTACAAGGCGATCACCGTTCCCAAAGACATGGCCAGGTTCTTATTGCCTAGGACCTCGATCGTCGAAAGGACGCCGCTTGGCAGCCCACCTCCCCAAACCTTAACACTGGAGGCGAAGGAGATCAAAAAGACCGGCAACACCACCGGCATCATCGAGACGAAGAAAGACGGTAGTTCCTTGTCGTCCTTATTAACGATGGATTCCAAGTCCGCTATTTTGATGCCTGCGCTTTCTCGAAGAGAAAAATTGTACTTCTTGTCCATCCAATTGGCCACGTACAGGCCGAAAACGCCAACTGGCAAACCCATGACAATGCCGGCAACCATAGCAAAACCGAGATCCAGCTGCAGCGTTTCAATCATCACTAGCGGTCCCGGAGTCGGCGGAACGAGACCGTGAGTAATCACTCCTCCCGCGCACATCGCCAACACGAAATACAGGTAGCGCTTGCCAAGGCGAAAGGCCAAGGCTTGAGCCAATGGTATCAGCAAAAAGAAAACGGTATCGAAGAAAACGGGAATCGAGAGAAAGAAGGAGCACAGCATCATGGCCCAGCCCGCTCGCTTTTCTCCCAAAGCTCTGACCATGCTTCGCACGATCCTATCCGCGGCCCCGCTTTCCATCAGGCAGAGCCCGATTATCGAGGCCAAGCCGATAACCCAGGCTATTTTTCCGGCCGTCACTCCGAATTCCGTCATCGAAAGGTTGATGGCCTTGATAACGTGATTGCCATCGCCCGGCAAGGCGCTGGATAGAATGCCCACCAGAATGGCGGCTAGGATTAAGGCGATAAAGGCGTGAAAACGAAATACGGCGATCGCCAATACGATAAAAAGTATTCCCGCGGCCAATACAAAGAAAGGCCAAGCGGTCGAAGCTCCAAGCATACTGAGATTGAGCAAAGAAAGAGAACTATCTAGCATAAGGCAAGAGACTGAGGTAGAGGGATTAAAGGGTTTACGCGACAAGGCTGGTCATTAAGCGTAAAGTATTCCAGCCAATTTTTTTAACGCGTCGCCATTACCCCCTCATTATTCGCAGAAAAACGCAGCCAGGCCCCTGACCCCTTCAGATGGATGCCCTCCGCTATTTTCTGCCCTCATCGGCTAGCAGACGTTGCTGCAACGCTAACTGGCATCTAATTCTCGAAGAATAGTCGTAACCAGTTTTTGGTGGCGCTAACTGAAAAATGTTAGGCTCGGTGTTCTGCTAGCCATTCTTTCCGATATTGCTGATACCCTTCAGTATAGACAAATTCGAATTTCAGTCCGTCTGGATCGAAGAAAAACGTAGCATAGTATCCATCGTAGTATTCAACACAATTAACGGGAGGGTCTTCGACCTCGCAAAGTCCTTCTTCTTCGAGCGGCTTTAACACGTTCTCGTACAAACCGTCGACATCCGCTCTATCGGAAGCGCAAAAAGCAATGTGATTGTGCCGCCCCACCGCTCTTCTTTTTTTCTTTTCGTACGGATCGTTCCCGTGAGCTTGCACGATGCTGATTTCGTGCGGCGTTCCTTCAAGCCAGCGTTTCCAATCCTCGAAGCCCCATTCACCCTCGTGTTCGTAATCCACTCGAGCGTATCCAAGATAGGAAAACAAAGGGCCGTAGAATCGTGAAGAACGCTTCAAGTCCGAAACGTTGATATTCATGTGATGGAGAAGTCCTCGATGTGGATTCATGATTGTTTATTCCAGACATCACGCGATATGGCGAATATTAATCACGTCCGGAGGCCGCGATCCACCCGATAAAATACAGGTGGCGCGTGGCCTCCGGACACGCGGGATTGAGCCCCAAATGAATCACTGATCGTCTTCATTCGCTATACCATTAAAATTCTAGTATCGATAATCCTCTGTGCACTCCGTGTCCTCTGTGGTTAACGTTTCTACCCAAACAGCCCGATCATCTCTTCCAGATGGTCTTCATAAAATCGCCATTTCAAATCCGCCGATGCTTGTATCCATAATTCTCGATGCGACTCACCAGAACCCTAACCTCTGCCGGCGAAATACATCTTATACATGAAAAATCCGCCTCATCGCTTTTGAGCCCGGAAATCCCTTTCTCTCGCCAACCTTCTCGATTCGCTTTGCCGTGCAAGTAGACGATCCGGCACCAATCCTTGATCGCCATCTCCCAAACATGATGTCGAAACGCCTTCCAGCCAAACCGCTCCTCTCTCCATCGTTGAAATCCGCGACACAATAGTCGCACATAGTTGACCGCGTTATCAAAGTCCATAAAGACCACGATCTTCACCATCCGGAAAACTTCCGCCGGAATCTGCCAAGGGTTCGCTTCCCCGATCCAGACCTCCGAAGGATTCTGTTTCGAGAAAAAATCGACAGTCTCTTCCTTGGACGGAAAATCATCGATTTCTATATGTTCCAGGCCAAGCGCATGCGAAAGCGATCCAGCGAGAAACGTTTTACCTGAGCCCATCATACCACAAACTACCCAGTTAACTTCATTCATCTTGCCGACGGCTTCAAGCCTTTGTTCGATGGTAATCGAAAAGTCGGCACGCGTCTTGTTGAAAGATCGCCAAACGCGAACCGACACGGTCAGCAATCCGAGACAAATGATGATGACCGCCGCAATCATGGGAATAGTATAAAGACTAGGAAGCCGAATTGGAAACGCCAGTTGTCCCTCCTGGCTTCTCAAAACGTAGTTTTTTCATAAAGACAACTTGCCTTTCGACTTCTTCAAATCCGATCCGCTCATGAAAAGCGATGCTTTCGTTATTATCTAGCGATGCATCGGAACCGACTTCCGAGCATCCCTTTCCAAGCATCCATTCATAGCCTCGCTCGATGAGAAGCTTGCCGATTCCTCTTTTTCGATACCTCTCTTCAACAAACACGCCTTCAACGTATCCAACTGGAGACGACGAACAGCCATCCACATAATCGCGTGTCGAAATTTCCACAAAGCCAACCACCGCATTCTGGTCCTCATCAGCAACAAAAAGAAAGCACGCCTCTCTCTTGGATTCCAGAATCTCGAGCGCCTCGCTTCGAGATGCTTCGCTTGAACAATCAGGCCAGAGCTTGATGCGCAGAGCAGCCCAAGCATCTAAATCGTCGACTGTGGCTTGTTTGATCATTGAGCGAAAATATCAAAAACATAAACCGCACTCTCCTAGCAGCGGAGTCGATTTAGGGCAGAATTAGATTTTGACCCATTTGAGAAGCAAGACAATCGCGAAACTTGACCACGCCATTTGCAAGAGAACTGGTAGGAACAAAGCCATTATATTTGTTGGGCGAATCCAGACCTGCCATTTCTTTTTCCCCAAGGTTGCATAAACCAGATCGTCAATAGAATCGTCAGGAACCAACTCAAAATATTTCAGAGTAAGCGCCCGAATCACAAGCCACGACTGAATCCCGCAAACCATCCACAAGGTATTCATTCCAATGATCGCCAAGCAAAAGGCGACCTGAGCCGAGTGATGATCAGAGGTCAGTCCTAATGCAACTGCGCCCAAGCCATTCAATACGAGAAATAGATTCGATCGCGAATTGAGCAAACCGTCTTCATACTCCCTGCGTGCCCGGCATCGCACTGGTTCTTCATCTGATGGGTTGTGAGTTGGCATGAACGATGATCCTTTTAATGAATAAGAGGTTGAGGACTGTCAGCTTCGAGGAATTCCTGCTTTCGCTTCAAAACATATACCAAAAGCGCGATTCCCAAGATAGTGCCAATGGGAAAGCCTAGGATGGAAAAGGCCGAATACACTATCAAGAACCAGAAAAACCACTTGGCTCGGTATTTATAGCCGAACAACGCGATCGCTAGTAATATCATTCCCACAAAACCGAAAACAAATCCGATCTGGGTGCTCACTAATGCGGCACTAATGCCGGCGGACAAGTCCTCGGCTTCGCCCGTTCCCTCGACCGTAATCACACGAAAGGTTTCCAGCATTCCAAAAATCGTTCCAATCAATCCGAAGATAGGACCTATCTGAAGAATCGCGCCAGTAAGTGCCGTTGTTTTTCCTTTGTTCATTTTGTATCTACTCGATTGTTACAAATAATGCTTCCCAAGAAGCTAAGAGTCGGAGTCGGAAACCGATGCTTCGCTCGTCCTATTGAAGCTTGGTTTGATTTCTTCCAGTATGTTCAACAGAGTTCTCGTTTTGCCGGCCGCTAGACCGAACGCTTCCGCATACTTTAAAATCGCTCCCGCGAACAGATCCCGCTCGTCCGGCTTGTCGGCTATTTCGAAATCGCGCTGGAAGGACGTCTTGGTCTCGTAGGGGAAGGCCGCTCCTTTTTGCATCACCACCTCCACGGTGTCCTTAGGAAGAGCAATACCGATCTTTTCGGCAATCAAAAGGATCTCATCGATCACGAGAGAAACTTCATTCCTTAGACTGGGATCTTCCAAGACTTGGCCAATCGTCTTTTGGCGAGCGGCCGTCACCAGACTGAAGGAGGCGATAAATATGAATTTCTCCCAAATGCAGGTCTGAATATCAGTCCTCCAATCATGCAAAATGTCCGCCTCTCGCAAGAGCTGCAACAACGGCTCGGAGTCGAAATCCGGACGCTTGGGATCCGGTCCGAGCAAAATGCGGCAAGCTCCCCCATTCTGGGAAACGACGCCTGGCTCTTCAATGTGGGTGCCGACATACACGCAGGCTGGCAGAACTATACTATCCTCGATCACAGAACGAATTCGCGAATAGATATCCGCTCCGTTCAACAGAGGAAGGATAACGGTATTTTTGGATACGTAGTTCTTAAGCCGAGACAGAAGCGGGATCAAATCGAATCCTTTTACGCAGAGAATACACAGATCCAACTCTGGCAGAGCATTCCAGTCGCTTGTAGCCAGATCTGGCCTACAGAGGCGCTCTCCCTCCTTCTCCATCTTGAGCAAGAGACCGTCTTCTCGGATTCTCTCCAGATGCTCTCCCCGGGCGAAGAAGGTGACATGCGTATCGCTTTTCTGGTTAAGGCAGAGTTTGCCTCCAAAGAAGCCACCCACTCCTCCAACGCCAAATATGCAAACGTTCTTCATTTTATCCGATCATCAACGAGAGTGCCTAAAAGCGCTCTTCTTTAAGAATGGTCTGTTTGCGTTTGTTGCTAGACGAACCAGTGAGCGTATAAGTTGAATAACGCATAAACGAGCGTGATGATATAAATGAGGAATCCGATCCAATAGGCCGCGACATTCTTTACCGGCACCGCAAAACCAAAGAAAAGGTGATTTATCTGTGACAGAAACTCATCCACTTCATCGGAATTATCGTTTCTAGATTGGTCAGTATATTTTTTAATCTCCCTTGAGTGCCGGGAAATCTTCACGAAAAACAGCAGCGCCACCAACACCAGCAACGGGAATTGCAGATACCAAGGCGCGCTGTAAATAGCCAGAGAGCTAATTCCCAGGAATTCGCCATTCAGATTAATCGTCTCCTCAAGTTTTTCCATACGGACAAGGTTAAGGCAATGCAGGAACACATACCATGGAATAGTAGACAAGCATCGAGTACATTGATTGGCATGTATTCATGTTTTCAATAAATCGATAAGCATCATAACTATCACATACAGACCAACGATCCAAAGGACGGTCCCGATAAAGATGAATATGAAAATGAAGAAACGACCATCAGCTCTATCGCTATTTATTTCTCTTCTTGCTTTTGGTGAAAAAATGTAGAACGGGGCAATCACGATACAAATGAAAGCGCCAAGGTAAGGCATTTCAATCAGATCGAACACATCGCGCCAACGAGGCCAAACCGCTTTTCCGTCCTTGTCTTTCATTTACATTGTCTCGCCCGAATTTTCAGACCCTTTGCCCCACAAAGAGCAAGGTTTTCGTTTCGGGTATATCGACGTGGAACTCTTTCATGCCGTACTCTCTTAGAAAAGGCTCTCTCACTCTTATTTGATCAGTCAATTCCGCCTTGAGCCCCGTCCATATTTCGTCGAGATCGTCCACTTCCAGGTAAATGCTCATCTGTCCAACCTTGTCCCCGGCCGGACAAATATGTAAGTCATAGTTATTCTTGGTCAGGATAACATATTCCGGAGTATCCATCGCGATCTCGAAGCCAAGAGCCTTGACAAGAAATCTTTTCGTCTCCGCGAGATTGGCGCTAGGTACCATCGGACTGAGACGAAGCGCTTTTGCTGAATTCGTTGTATTCATAAATTTGATTAACCCTAAGACCTCACGATGGAGGCGGCGGAATCGCGACGACTCCCTTGTTGGGCAGGCAACCAGCTTCTGATAGTATCGTGATGCGAAGACCATGCGTCCCACGAACTCCTAGCCCATTCCAAAACCAATTTCTTGTGCATGTCCTTTGTTGTCGTTTTCGCCACATCAGCGCAGGTAATCTCTCCCATGAAAGGAGGAGGCGCCAGCCAAATAAAAGTATGCTTATATTTCCCAGCCTCTAGCATTACATCATTCGCCTTTTCCGCAACGAGATCGCGCTCAAGAAACATGCACAATCGAATCAGATGTAACGCGACTGACTGAATGCTTTGCCTGTCCTTCGATCCTGGGTGCTGGACCGCGTAGGAGTCTACGGTGAGGCGGTGAACGGAAAAATATTCGGGATCGCTGTATTCTCGAGAAAGGACCTCTCCGAATGTGGCCCAGCATCCTGGAGAGCTTTTCATGTAGGGATGAACCGGACCATCTATTTCGGGAAACTCTCCTCCGCAACTGGAGCACTTCAGGGTCTTCATTGTTTTGTGAATCTTGAATGTCCAACGCTAAGAGGACGAATCGTGAGCAGCGAAGCTGCTAGCGACGTTTACTCCAACGACTGGCTAGTGCTCCAGCAAGCTTAGCTAAACTCCTATCTAAGGTCCAAAGAGGAATACCACTCAATACAGATGACGCCAGGATGTGCGCATCAAAATAGCCAATCCCTTTCCCATGTATCCTGTGTGCCTCGATAAAGTTCAGGACCTCCTCATGGCTGCACTCCTGAACTTGAGAGAGATCCCGGAGCAAACTGAGGAACTTCTTTCTATTCTGAATATTTCCGATAGAGAGTTCACCAAGGACTAACGGGTGCGTCGAGGCTTCCCCTTGTTCCAGCAAATCTTCGAGCAGTGAATTTCCTTTTCGCAGGAACTCGATCCAGACGGATGTATCGACGAGGACCATTATCTTCTCGGTACGGGAGATGCCTTAGGAGAACTACCCCCGAGCTTGGCCAACCTTCGAGAGCTCTCTAACTGGATAAGCGTTCTCAACCCTTCGTGGAGCAGGAGGGTCTTTTCTTTGATTCCTGTGAGTTTCGAGGCCTTTTCAAAGATCTCGTCATCAATATTAAGCGTCGTTCTCATGCAGATATGTATGCATTATTCATATGCACGGTCAAATCTTATCCACTAACGTTAAGCTGTCGCAAGAGGGCCGTATCGAGCTTGCGACACCCAAAGGCATTGTGACCAGTGACTTGATATGACTCTATGTAACTGGAAACGTGAGACAATGTTGATCTGCTAAAATCCTCAAGTGGCTCGATCTTCCCTGTGATGAGCTTAGTCGAATCATATTTCCTCTGTCCGGTCATATTTTTTAGTTTTTAACATCGTTCTCCGGCAGCCGCCGGATCACTGGATCGCCTTCCGTCTTCGCTCTACGAGCTACGCCGAGACAGGTCGGCGAACAGGATCCACAGCAAGCTGTGGGCAGGATTTCTTTTCTGTGTATTCTGTGCTTTCTGTGGTTAGATCTTTAGAGCAACCCAATCATTCTAGTTCTTCATCTCGTCGAGGCTATACAAGAGTGCTCGAAGCGGAGCGCAGGGTACGAATTGTATACGCCGATTGGTTGGTCATATCGATTTCTTCCAGGGTAGTTTTCTTCGAATCTTCTTATCTTTGAAAACACCATCTTCGAAGTAAAAGTGCACCACTTTTAGGATACGTCTTTTCTTCCCCAACGTAACATCACGGAGTTCGCCTGTGAACCAATCACAGAATACCCCGCTTTCATTGCTTAGTTCGATGGGTAGCTTTACAAACTCTTCGTCTTCACGCCAATCAATGGACAAGTGCGTCAAGTATAGCTGATCATCTCTCAATTCTAGGTTTGCGTAGAAACCATCCCAATTCGCTGAACTAGACACACGTGTTTTTTGCGTGCTTCTTTTCTCCTCTATCTTTTGTTTGAGCTCAGCGGACAGTTCAAACATGTAGACGGAGTGAGTCTCGTCGGCAGCAACGAAAATGTCACCGATCTGGGTCGTCGCATGAGAGAGGCTAACAAGTCCAAACAATGCTAAGACTATCACTACATGGTTTGATTTCATAATCTTTCGACCAACGTCAAGTGGTAGCGATGGACGCTGAGCGGAGCGAGGCGGGCATTGCTACACACGCCTTGTTGGCATCTAGTAATTTCTTGTCTCCTACTGACTGATGCAAAATACTCACTGTCCTATTTTATTCTTTTTCAGGAATTCGATCGTATCCGAGAGCTCGCAGATTCGAGTTTCGGCAATTCGTTTTTGTGAATCGTCGTAAAGTTCAATGAAGCTAGAAGTGTCAAAAACGATCTCGAAGCTTCCTTTAGAATAGCTTCCAGCGTTTTTCCTAATCCAGCCATTCTTTTCTAAATGTGCAATGGAGTCTTCGTATGCTTTGTTCATTTTTCTTCTGCCAACGTCGAGGTGAGGAATGCCGATCATGAGGCAGGTCGAGCCTGGGGCAAAGGTGAAATCCGATTTAAGCGTTGAAATTGCCGAGAGCTCAACTCGGCATTTCTCTCGACCGTTTGGTTAGAATCAAATGCTTTTTTCGATTCGCTCATAAATATAGAAATTCCTGTCCTGAAACATACCACCAAATATTGTATCCAGCAAAGAAACTGATCTCTACTGAATACAAGATACGCCAAACTTTAGCTATGCTCTCTTTGCGTGGCCAAAAAACAAATACAAAGGCTGCCCATACTGCCAGGTAGAATATGCCAGTGGTTGGGACGTAATAGTAGGAGAGAAGCGTTATGATCTGAAAGAAGGTGGCAATTGGACTAAGTATGAATGAAACGAGAATGATCGTCGGAGGGACAGCAAGCAGATGTACGACGGTTGATCGCTTCATTTCGTATTTTTCATCTAACGCTAAGTCCTCACGACGTAGGAGGCGTAGCCTTCGGAGTTGTGAGCGACGTTTGGTTGGGCTTTTCTATGTTTAGCCAATCGATGATGTTTTCGATCGATGGGTTGTAGTCGCTCTCCGTGTCGACTTTGAGTGTAGGACAGTCAAAACTTGGAGGGTTATAATCGCTGGACCCAAGAATCTCGCCGCTCTCTCGAAAATGGCTGACTCTTAGATCTCCATGAAATCGCTCTCTAGCTGGATCTGCTAAGCCTCGTTCAAGATGCCGTTTCGCACAGATGTCGGCTTCAGGCTCGCAAATCACAATTCGCGTACGACTGAGTCCGATCCATTCAGGAATGACGATGCTCCATACTTTATGTTGAAAGGCTGCTTCGACTACAACTGACACCATTGATTCTAGAAGTAGCCGAGTTGCTTTAAAGAATGCTTCCGTAGCTTTCCAGCTTGTCTCGTCAGGAAGATCCCTGTGTGTCGAACCAGTGGATACGACATATCCCTCCTTCACCTCGTCTCGTGAAATTGCTGGAAGGTGTAATTCTCCAGCAAGTTTCTTCGAAAGCGTCGTTTTTCCAGAACCAGGTCTACCTGTCACGATGATGCAGTATGGTTTCGTCATTTTGTTTCGCCCAACGTCAAATGGTGGCGATGGATGTTGAGCGGAGCGAAACACACATTGCCACACATGCCTGGTTAGACACTTTTTCTATCTGTAGTAAGTATTCCATTACTCTTTATCTGTTCTAGACCTCTTCCTTCAATAACTAGGCTGACATCTTCACCTGTTTTAGCGACTCTAAGCTGTGAGGATTTTGACAAAATCGAGATAACTCAAGCGGAACCTATTCCTTTTTTCTTTCTGAAAAACACCGTCTGCGACAAACCGATCCACCCTTTGTTAACTCTGCCATGAACGCTGGCGCTTCCATTCCCACTTTCGATGCCTTCTACTGCGAACTCTAGTTTGTTTCGATGTTGACCGAAAATCAAATACAGAGCGATTCCGATTAGAATCAGAAGTATCCAGAGAGCGATTTCCATTTTCGTCTAACGACTAGAGCACTCAAGAGGACCGGCGCAGCTGGTCCGAATTGAGTGCCTCGCCTTGTTAGTCCCATTGTATTTCACAGGCAAGATAACCTCCAATCAATATCCGAACGAGGAATCCTCCGTCCTGAGACACGAAGTACTCATATCGATCCGATCGAATGCATCGCCAACTTTCGAATCCCGTCCTTTCAGGATTCTTGATAATGTTAATGAACGCTCGACTTCCGATCTCTGGCCATGTCCCGATTGACGACGTTTCAAAGAAAGCATGCTGGTCTGCGTCGCTTAGGCATAGGAGGGGTGCGAATACTAGTGTGGAGGGATCACCATCCGGTTGGGTCGACAACTCATAGTCAATGTGAGATATCGCGAGCTTCTGTAGGATCCGAGTCACTCTGTCATTTTCAGGTGCCCATAATTGTTCGCTACCATTACGAGTTTCTGATCTTGAAATGCGCTCCACCAACTTCGGTTGATCTCGCAGTTTTTTAGCGATCTTCGATCTTCTCATCTGATCCGGATCAGTGGAACCACATACGACACATTCTACAAAACAGGCTAAGTACTCCTCGTCTAGTGAGAAGCTCTCATTGCACTTACGACATGCGGCAACAACACCGCAGTTTTGTGGGTAGGGCTCATCCAAGAAAACTCTGGAAGGCGAGTGTTCTCTAGTCTCTGGATAACCGCCGCAATACACGCAATAGCCACGCAATCGTTCGTCGGCAAAGATGTGGTTCGGATCCATTTACTGGACTAACGTCGAGTGGTGGCGATGTCTGTGTAGCGGAGCGCAACAGACATTGCCACACACGATTTGTTAGGCCAATTCCTTTCTTCTGAAGTGCGGCCAGAAATCGGCATCTTCCCAGACTTTATCATCGAACGCGTGGCTTATGTCGGACATCCACTTCATTAGCCTAGGGTTCGGTTTCTTTTCTTCGTATCGCTTCATTGCTTCTTCCTTTATTTCCTTCCATCTCAGGTCTCGGGTGCAAAATGGAAGCAGGCTGTAAGGATGATCGATTCGTCCCCAGATCACATCACAGAAGAATCTCATTCCTTCTTCCTTTTCGTCTTTCACAAGTTCGATGATTCGCAAGAAGTTGGGTTCGAGTTCAGTCTCATCGTCGGTATCCAAATCTTTGAGATAAGCTTCTTTGGCGATCTCTCGTAGCTGTTTTTGGATTCCATTCATTTTTAAGTGCCTAACTATAAGTATACTTGATTTTTATCAAGTATATAAAATTAATCTTTATTGGTTAAGTAGTTTATAAATAAAGAATTGCGCTTGATCATTGTTCTGACCATAAATCCGATGTTTCTTGTTAAATTGTCATGTATTTCGACTTGCCCATCTCTATGTCAATATATGAATTATTCTTATGTTCTCTTAAACCTCTCTAGATCAATGATTTTCCTCTGTCTATCTCCACCAAATTTCCGGGCGATTCTTGATATTTCGCCGATGGAAAGGGTCGTTTGATGATCGATTGGATCCGCAACTCGCTGGAGCAGGACAAGAGCCTGAGCGGCCGGGAGCGCGAGGCGTTCGGGATCACGCTCTCGTGGTACTTGGGCTATTGCCGCAAGAGAGAATGGGAACCGGTGGAGGATCGCAAGGTGGGGCGTCAATTCTACAAGGAGGTGGTGGATTCCAGGCGACCGGAGGATTGGCAGAAGAAGCAATGGGCGGCCGCGTTGAGTTGGTTTTTCGAATTTATAGAGCAAAAGGACAAGGCGGGTCAAGAGATGAGAAAAGCGTTAAGGCGACGCCATGTAGCCTATCGCACTGAGGTGTCTTATCTCGCTTGGCTAAGACGCTTCCAGAGGTTTATCGAAGAGAAGGATGCTCTAGAGTCGAAGGATTCGGATGTTGTGGATTTTCTCAGCGATCTAGCGGAAGAAGGAAAGGTATCGGCGGCGACTCAGACTCAGGCCTTCAACGCGCTGCTGTTTTTCTTCCGACACGTCTTGCAAAGAGAAAATGCTAATTTCTCTGGAGTGACTCGGGCAAGGAAGAGCAAAAGGCTGCCCGTCGTTTTGAGCC
Source organism: Opitutaceae bacterium (assembly GCA_028284385.1). Taxonomy (GTDB): domain Bacteria; phylum Verrucomicrobiota; class Verrucomicrobiia; order Opitutales; family Opitutaceae; genus JANQRT01. The sequence continues at coordinate 106,304 of JANQRT010000045.1, forward strand.
AGGACGAAACAAAGCGCCTGATCGACGCTTTACCCGATTCGCTGCAGGTGCTAGCTCGCCTACAGTACGGAGCGGGCCTAAGGATTTCAGAACTGCTGCGGCTACGGGTAAAGGATATCGACTTCGATCGCGGCCAGATATCCGTACGGGCGTCGAAAGGCGACAAGGACCGCATGACAATCCTGCCCGAAATCCTTGAAGGGGAACTGAAGAGACAACTCGAGAAGGCTCGAGCCTTGCATGAATCCGATTTGGAATCTGGATACGATGGAGCTAGCATGAAGGATGGACTGGCCAGAAAGTATGGCTCCAGGCGCAAGGATTGGATCTGGCAATACCTATTCCCGGCAAGAAGGCTGGCGGAAGATCCGAGGACGGGATTGAACTTGCGGCATCACGCTGTGGAGAACAGCTATCAAGTGGGCATAACGAGAGCGGCTCAAACGGCTGGTATCGATAAAAAGGTGACATCTCATGCTCTTCGTCATTCCTTCGCGACTCATATGCTGGAAGCCGGAGCGGATATTCGAACGGTACAGGAGCTCCTTGGGCACGAAAGCGTGGAAACCACCCAGATATATACTCATGTGCTCAAGCGTCCTAGAGCTGCGATAAGTCCGCTCGATCGGTTGTAGCGCCTTATTGGATGCGCATGCAGGAAGTTTTTTTCGAAGGCCTAACTCTTCAAACCCAGATGTCTTTCGGAGTACTCTACTGAATCGAGGACGTTGGCCTCTTCGTAACGGTACAGGGCATCGCCTTCCTTGCCTTCGATGGAGGTGAGCTGATGGTTGGCGTTTTCTTTGACCATGGCCAAGGCTTTGGCTAGGCGATGACCGCGAACTTCGTCGAAGGTGGCCCAGTATTTATCAGTCAGGCAGGGCACTTTCAGAGGATTGCGGGTGATCATTTCCAGATTAAACTGGATGTCGGGATTAGCCTTTTCGCAGATATCGAAAATGCGTTTCATATCCAAAAATCCCTGACCAACGGGGACCTCGGACAAGAGAAATCCTTCCTCATAAGGAGCGACCGCCATATCCTTGATATGGGTGGTGAAAGCGTACTTGGCGAAGGCCTCTACCGTTTCGTTGGGATGCTCTAGAAGCGATATGCTATTGCCGGTATCGATGCAAACGCCCACGTATTCGCTGCTCATGCCTACCACCAGTTGCAACATGTCCGGAATACGCCAGTCCTTGTGATTTTCGATAGCAATTTGGATACGGTGACGGCGGGCGATCGGCTCGGCCCAGCGTAGCGATTTCCAAGCTTCGTCTTTCATGGCTTCGAACCCTTCGGCCGTATCGAAATCCTCATAACGTCGATTCCCAATCGCTATACGAACCACCTTGGCTCCCGCTTCTTTGCTGAGACGAATCTCGTTTTCGAAACGCTCGATATCGGCTTCATCGGCGGGCAGCTTGACTTGTCCCTCGAAGAATAGTCCCAACTCCTCGCAGCGCTTCCGCACTTTTCGGGCAAAGGCTCGATCCCATCCCGCGGCGGACGTCTGCAATCCTCCAGCGTCGTACGAATGAATGTGGTCCAGCAGCTCCAGGGCGTCCTCAAAAGCTGGATACTGAGTTTGCTCGGCTGAATTGCGACGGCGATGCGCGTAGGAAAAGACGACGATTCCCATACGCTTGCCCCGCGACTTGAGGGCGGCCTGCAGAGGGCTATTTAAGGCAAGGGTTCCGAGGGCGAGAGAAAACTGTTGCAGCATTTTCCTCCGAGTGATTGGGGCGGGGTTGCTATTCATAAAAATGTCGACGCAGTTCAGGTCGCGGAGTGAAGGGCTAAAAAATTGTAGGCAAACCCGACTCGTCACAAGCGGAAATCGCCTCTCGGTCCAAAGCGAGGCCTCAGCCGATTTCCAAATCGCGCCCTACTCTACGGTTTGGATGAGCTGCCCAACGTCATCGATGGCGATTGAAATCGTGTCGCCCGATAAAAGCGTGAAATCGCTCTCTGGGATGATGCCGGTACCGGTCATCACAAAGGCTCCTTGCGGAAAGACGAGCTCGCGATTGAGATAGTCGACTAGATCCTGCAGCGATCGTTTCATGTCGGAGAGCTTCGCCCCTCCATCGAAAACCGTTTTTCCCGCACGAGTGATCGCCAGCGAGATCCGCGTCTCCTCGCTAAGGGGGTTTTCAGGGACATACAAACCAGGGCCCAGACCCGCGCATTTCTCGTAGGTCTTGGCCTGGGGCAGGTAGAGCGGGTTTTCGCCTTCGATGCTGCGAGAGCTCATGTCGTTGCCCACCGTATAGCCGATAACTTGGCCTGAAGTCGACAAGGCCAAGGCCAGTTCCGGTTCGGGAACATTCCAAGTCGAGTCACGGCGGATCCGAACAGACTGCCTATGACCTGCTACGCGAGAAGCCGTGGCCTTGAAGAAAATCTCGGGACGATCCGCATTGTAGACGCGAGAATAGAAATCTCCCCCACCCGCTTCCTTCGACTCCTCCATCCGCGCCAGTCGACTGGAGAAATAGGTCACTCCACAAGCCCAGACCTCCTGGCTTTCAACCGGCGGAAGCAAACACTCCGAAACCGCAGCAGCCGCCTCGTCGCTGGGAGCAAAGGGCTGCTCCTTGGCCCAGCCTGCCAGGTCTTCGAGAGCAAACAGCTCGTCCCAATTCGCATCGATAAACGAGCACTGTTCCTCCCGCTGCAAAACGACACCTTTGCTTGTACGATAAAAATGCATACGAAAAACGAAAGCTTTGGATTACAACCCAAAGACCGAATCAAAAGCAACCCCCCTTCCCAATAATCTGCTTCTCCTTCCCTCTTCTACTTCTAAAATCTTCTTCCTCCGCAATTTGATAGAAGAAGGAGATGGGGAAGTAGAAGAAGATTAGATCGGAAGGTTAAAGAAGGAGAAGCAGATTGATGAGAAGAAGAGGAACACTTGCTTTTTACGAATCGACACAGGGTTTCCTGATTTCTACAAGTAGGAAAAGGTAGAGCAACCACTAACCCCTGCAGAACTATGAAGCCGACCCGACGAAAATTTATTTCCAACGCCGCTCTAGCCAGCGGAGCCACCGCCATGACCCAGCTTCCTCCATTGAAAGCCGCCCATCATTCAGGTTCGGGATATCCGGATTACTCCGCTCTCGACGAAGCTCGCAAACGACCCGTTTTGAAACGCGAACTGTTTCCCGATCCGGTCATCCTGGAAACCATCGAGCTGCTACAGGATCGCAACAACTTCATCTGCCGCGTTCGCTCGAAAGACGGAGCCGAAGGGATATCGGTTGGCCATCCGTTTATCTCGCACCAAGGCTACCCTATGTTCGACAAGGCGGTGCGGAATCACTTTCTAGGCAAGGATGCCCGCGATTTGGATACGCTGGTGTTCAATGCCGCTCAGCGAAATATCAAAAGACAAGGCATTCCTCTCTGCGTGCAAATCGCTACCATGGAGTTCGCGGTTCTCGATCTGCTGGGCAATATCGCCGACAAACCCGCAGGGCTGCTAATCGGCGATCTTCTAAACCCGAACGTATCCATTTATTTGGGGCATCACTACTCCAATCTTCGCAAGCTGGAGCCGGAAGTCTCGCTTGAATTGATGAGGAAGGACCAAATAGAAACCTCTGCTAGGGCCATCAAACTAAGAGCTGGAAGCGGGAACCAGTTGGGAGACGACATCGATAACGCACCGGGTCGAACCGAGAAACTGATTCGCATGGCTCGCGAGGAAGTCTTTGGCGACGACATGGTTCTGATGATCGACGGCAATGGCTCGTACTCAGTCAAGGAGGCCATCCGCATTGGCAAGATTCTGGAAGAATACGACTACTATTTCTACGAAGAGCCGGTTCCCTGGGATTGGTACCAGGAGCAAAAGCTCGTCGAAAAGGCCCTCGATATTCCGATGGCCGGTGGTGAAGAGGAGTTTGGCTTGCACGCGTTTCGCTATTTGATCGGCAATGAAGTGTTTCAAATTCTGCAGCCAGATCTTTTCTATTTCGGAGGTATGATCAGGACCATGCAAGTCGCTCGCATGGTCGAGGCGGCCGGTCTTCAAATAACGCCGCACATATCGGGCGGAGGACTGGGCTATGTCTACATGCTGCAGATGGTTTCGGTCTGCCCCGCAGCTGCCGAGTACCATGAATTCAAGCTATTCGCCACTAAGGACGCCAACGGTACTCCCATGCCCGTCGAGAGCAAAGCCGAAAAGTTCGAGAGCATCGATGGCGTCATCAAAGTGCCGACCGGTTCCGGCCTGGGCGTCCGCATCGACCCTGACTACATCAAGACCCACAAGGTCTTGTATGGATAGATGGATACGCCTAACTATGGGTAGCGGTCAGCGTCTCGCTGACCATCCCATCAAGAAATGGCTAGCGGGACGCTAGCCGCTACCACGTTCAATTGCTTTACAAGCGATGAAATGATCCAATGCGACTGATGGGAATGGTGGCTCGAGGCGTCTCCGACTCGAGATGTTATGCATGCGAACGCGCCGAGTCATCCGCATTCATCTTATACAAATCCTGGCAATCATCGATTAGCTAAGCGTCAAATCCGGCAGATGCTCTTTTAGCCAATCGAGAGAACGGCGAACCTCGTCATCGAAGTCCGGCTTGTCGTGCCCAGGAATGTGATACTCGATTATTCCGACTGGAGGCTGCCCGCGCTTCTTGGCGTTTTCCTCCCAACCGCCTTCTTGTAGAGCCCGAACGTAGCCTACATTGTCGGTATTGCCATCCCCAAGGGCCCAGCTTTGGTGCTTCTTGCCGTCGTTGTCGGTCAGATGCATTTGCACGACCATCTCGGCGTATTTGCGAAGCCAGCGAGCCTTGAACTTCCAGAGAGTGAAATGACCCGTATCGATATTCATGAAGAAATTCGGCATATCGACATGCTCGATCCAGGCTACGGCATCCTTAAATTGGCAGGTGATGAAGTCACGCTCAGGCTCGATTTCGCAACTGACGGCCGCTCCACGCTCCTGGCATAGTTCGGCATACTTTCGGGTGTATTCAATGGAAGTGCCCCAGGAAACTTCAAGGGGGAGATCTTCGTTCCACTTCGGAGGGAGCAAGCAAAACTGGGTGTTGCCGACTTCAACGTTCTTGTCCAACCAAGACTTGCAGGCGTCTAGCTGCTGGTCCGCCTCAGAAGGATCGAAGGTTCCCCAAAGTTTTAGACCGGAGCCGCACTGAACGGGAACGACGCCATTATCAGCAACGGCCTGCTTCATGTCCTTCACTTCTTGGTCGGAAGCTTCATGGGTGACGCGAACGCCGTTCAGATATTTGAAACCCATCTTGGCCAGCTTCTCGATCTTCTGGATGCGATCCAGACCTTCGCATTTGTAATGGCCCACGCAAATTCCTACATACATAATCGATTGGGGTAGTGTAATGTTAGATACAGAAAGGAAGACAGTACGATAGGAAGGGCTCAGCTCTTCTCAAGAAGAAGAGCTCCAACCATGCTGCCAACTCCGTCAACCGGAGCCTATTGCGTGAAGAAATCGAAGACGTTGCCCAACTTGCTGGTCTGGGATCTGTAGATCTCCGTGTACTGGCAACGAGTGCAGGTAACCGTGCTAAACTTCTTATTCTGAATATCGAAGACTTTGCTCAATCCGCCACCGGTGGCCGCGAACTGATCGGCTTCGAACTCCTTGTGGCCGCATTTCGGACAAACCCATTTTTCGTGCTGCATAACTGTTTCCCTTTCTATGATTAAATGACTGCCTAAAGAGAAAGGGCGTGGCGGGCGCGAAGCGAGACAATCTTGGCAAGCTACAAAGGCTGCTCGATGTGGACCAGATTTCCACTTGGGTCCTTTAAATCGAATCCGCGAGCCGGCCAGTTCTCCTCCTTCAGTTCCCTCGCCAAAGGAATGCCTTTCGATTTAGCCGATTCGTAGAGCCCATCGACATCCGCCACCACCAAGTGAAGAGCGCCTGTTCCCGATCGCGTCCAGACTGGGCCTCCTTCGTCGAGAATGAACTCTATCTTTAGGTCGTCCCGCTCGGTTATGGCGAAGTTGGCAAAATCTTCCGCTTCGCCGCGTCGTCCTTCCCCATGTATGAAAACCGACTTCAGCCCAAGAGCCTTTTCATACCATTCCAGAGTATCGTATATATCGCTAACCGGAATGATGGTCTTCGTTCTGACAAATAGTTTTTCGCTCATAAAGCGAGTAAAGAGACAGACGCTAAAATGGGCACTTCGAAAATGCCTCGAACTTGCAGATCTTTCCCTTGTAGCTATACTTTAGCTTAACGCTTTCACAATGGAGACAGAGACGCTGGAGCTTTTTTGAAGTAATGAAAGACTTGTTCTTCTGGAAGTTTCCGTAGGTCCGGTCTCCCACAATCGGCATGCCGCGCTTGGAAGTTTGGATACGAAGCTGATGAGTCCGGCCGGTGATGGGCTGAAGCGTGAGCAGACTTAAGAGTGGCGGACCGGGAATACGCTTCGCGTTCACCAGTCGCGTTTCGGCCAGCAATCCACCGCCACTAGAGGCTCGCGCTTTGCTGCCGTCCCGCTTGATAGTCAGTTTGTCGCGCCATTGAGGAGAAGCTCCGCGAGGGGCTCCAAAAACGAGAGCTTTGTAGAGCTTTTCAACCCGCTTCTTTTCGAAAGCCGCCTTGACCTCAGTAACGATCTCCTCGTTTAGGCTGAGAAGCACAATCCCTGAGGTCGCGGAATCCAGACGATTCAAAAGATAGACCAGCGTTTCCTCTCCCTCGTCATCGATAACTTGATACGCTTGCTTCTGCGTATCGTAGTGGGCTCGGAGCAAGGCCTTTCCCAAATCGCTCTTGCGATTCGGATGGGACATCACCCCACTTGGCTTTTCAATCGCGCAAAGTCCATTCGGATCGACTTTGGCCAGGGCTACCCCACGAACCCAGGGGAGACTTCTCGCCTTGTCGGCATAGTTCATAACCAAACGAGAATAGGCGAGGCTGGCAGCTAGGGAATTTGGAAAGTACCCGAAAGGTTGAAGCCGTTGTTGGCGCCTGGAGAGGTCTCCCGAGCTCTGGCGAAAACCGATCCCGACACCGCATTGGGATCGAAGTAGAACTGGATTTGACTCGGGCTCAAACCGTCAAGCGTTACGAAGAGCTGGATCAATTTGCCAACCTCGAACCATTCGTAACTTGAAATAGCCCCGTTAGTGGCGTCGAAGACGTAAGTTCCTTGGGTTGGCGAAGTGAAAGTGAAGTCGAACTGAGGGTTAGTCCCAAGCGTAATCAGGATGCGTGTACCCGATTTATCGATACCATTTGGAACAACGAATCTCCGATCGAACTGGTCGATTTCAACCGTTCCAGCCGTGCGAGCGACCTGAAAGAAGCGTTTCCCAACCGAATCGAGGGAACCCGTAAAATCGAGAGCCACCGGGAGTTGTTGGGTTGGTTCGGGAGCGTATTGGGCAGTCTTATTCCAGCTCGCCAGGTCTAAGCTGTCGAAAACGTGGTACTCCGTATTCAAATTTCTCTCGAATACGAGCCTCCTAGAATCCTCGGCAAAGACGAATTGGGAGGGCGCGGTTTCAAGGGAAGGCACTTTCCAAGCCGTCGGATCGAAAGCCTCGGCAGCAGGGCCTTCCCGCACGATCGTCACGCTGTTGATGACGACATCGACTACCGGCTTGTTGGGATTCTGGGGGTTTTGAGGGTCCGTTTGAACCGGTACGGCTTCGATGGCGTTGACTACATCCAGGCCCTCTATTACCTGGCCAAACACGGAATGCTTTCCATCCAGGGCGTTGGCGCTTGCAAGCGTAATGAAAAACTGGCTACCATTTGTATTGGCGCCGCTATTGGCCATGGACAGAACCCCCTCGCCAGTGTGGGGAAGCGAAATATCAATTTCATCCGGAAAGCGGTAACCCGGTCCGCCAGTGCCGGTACCCAGCGGGTCGCCTCCCTGTATCACGAAATTATTGACCACACGATGAAAGATAATTCCGTCGAAATATTTGCTTAGCTTCGGTTCATTGGTTTCCAGATCAAACGAAGCAATCGTTCCCTCGGCAAGACCCACAAAACTAGCTACCGTCATGGGCACTTTTTCGAATTCGAGCTTCGCCGTGAACTCGCCTAAACTCGTATTGAAAACGGCGTAAAGCCCTGGCTCCGAAGGGGTAAAAGCGGCTGCTCGACAAAGCAGTAGCCAGGCGGCAAAACCGCCGCAGAGGATCATTCTCAGTCGCATAGATTGATAATTTAGCCGGGTGTTACAGAAATTAAACAAGGCGCACAAGTTCCAATTTGTTTCCAGCGATCCGCAAAACGAAGGCTGTCCATGGGAATCAGACGTTCATGGGGCTAGACTTATCCGCAAGCGCTCGGCTCAGTCGGAGCGATCGTCATTCCTCAACCTTTCAAATCGAGACCTTCTCTAGCAAACCCTGCGGATAGAGAAGGTGCTTTGAATCCGTAATCGATTCGATCTCAAACCACTGCAAAGTCTTCCGCTTTCCGTTGTCTTCCACAATCTCGCGGCTTGAGAAGGCAAACTCGGCGGTAGAGCTGGGTCGCGCCCGGTACACGAACGAAATCTCATGTTCCTCCATGCCATTGACCGAATGGAAGCTTTCGAAGGAGCCGATCAGGCTTTCTACCAAGATACTCCAACCTAACTCTTCCCGAATCTCTCTTTCGAGCGCCTGAAAGCTGGATTCGCCATACCTAAGGCCGCCACCTGGAGGAATCAGCCAAACTTTTCCGTCATCACGGTTTTCGACAACATGAACCAGTATCTTTCCTTGATGGATGAAAACAGCCGAAGCGCGAACCCTGATGGAATTTGTATTCACGTACTGCTGTCTCGTCGAAATCGACTAGCGACCGAAGAATACACTCACGCCATGCCCCTGTCCTTCTCGCATCTCCAGGAATTGCTCTAGCTGACTAGGGGTGAGAAACTTTTCGGCTTCCTGGTTGGTAAACGCGCGAGCTTGCTTCAGTTGATCCTGATCGATAGCGCCGCCCGAGAAATTCGAGGCCTCGTTAAAGAAAAGGGAAAACAGAGCGTCTTTCTGATCGGAATCGAGTCCCAGCATAGGCGCCATCTGACTGAGCTGGGCTGTAGCCATCATTTCATTACGCGAATTGATCTCCTCCTCCTTGATGGCATTGAACTCCGCCAGCTGCTCGTCGCTTAGAATTTCCGCAGCCAAATCGACCAGATCTTGCTCAGTGATGTGAGCGTCGTCATTGATCGTAAAATCGCCTGAACCGTTTCGCAAGTTCTCGACCCTGTCCTGAATTCGCTGGAAACGAAGCGTCAGCAAGTCCTCAAAGGCTTGAGCCTGCTCGTCAGTCAATCCCAAGCGTCTTCGATACATGGATACTTGTCGTTCCACTTGCCGCTTCATTTGCTCCTGAAACCCTTGAGCCATAAACACGCTGGAACTGTTGACGCTAGCAGGCGTCTTGATCTCCAGACGCTGTAAGTTCGGAACCTGCTGAGAAGCGCTGGCGAGAGAAACGCTTTCCGTCGAGGAAGATACTTGGGAGCTGTTCGATTCAGCCAAGTCCAGAGCTTCTTCGAGTTGAGCGATTTTCGTCTTCAATGAATCGAGTTCCGCATCATCGGGCTCTGGAAAATCAGCATAGCTCTCGCTTTCCCTGTTCAAAACCATCGAGAGAACAGCCCCCACAAGGCAACCCAGCACAAAAACAAGCCATTTGGATTTCATAGCGACGAATAGAATGTATTAAAGGAGTACTTTTCCAGATCAGTCAACGCCACGAAACACTCTGATTGTCTAAGAGACTGTCTAATAATTGAATGTACCACGGAGGACACAGAGATACGGAGGGAGCTTCATGTCCTTCTCACACGACTCCGCGTGCTCCAGCCGCTATAAGAGGCGGGGCGGCAACTCGTCTGACCTCGGTAGAAATTAACGGAAAAGCACGTAAGCTATCGAGCAACTGTCTAAACTGCGTTACGAGAGAAATTCTAGCTCGATTGGTGAAATCGGCTATCATCATCGTCTGGAACATAGCCCACAATTTTTCTCGCGTTTTCTATATCCGTCCAAAGGTAGCGATTCCTAGACATGCCATAGAAAATTTCGCATCGTACCGTATCCGGCGCTTTTATACAGCACTCGACAAGTTTGGCTATATCTCCCTGGCTGCAGAAGAGGTGAGAGCTGTTCTTCGACGGAAGCTCGTCTCCGCTGGCAACCCAACCGATGCGAATGCCAATACAGGAAGGTCCATTTTCGTAGCTAGAATAAACGCGCCCGAGCGATTCCGCGAAAACCTTGGTCGCCGCATAAAGATTAATTGGCCACGACGGCTGATCTACCGTAACGGCGGGAATTTCGTCGATGAGCCGCTCGCCATCTCCATTCCTTATCGATCGATAAGGTTCTTGAAATCTAAGATAGCCGCTCGAAACCTGTATGGTACTGGCGTACACAATTCGCTTCACGCCAGCCTTGTGAGCCGCTTCGAAAACGTTATGGCAACCAACGATGTTAACTTTTTCAAGGCTCTCCCAATCCGCATCTCCGCTAGGATTGGCAGCCATATGCACGACCGTTTCCACACCCTTGAAAGCATCGACCAAGACGTCTAGATCCGAGAGATCAGACTGGAAGAATTTCTCTTCCGGAACCGCAATACGTTCATGATCCGCAACTCGATCCGAGGCCTTATTGCGCCTCGATAAGCCATAGACATCGTAGCGGTTATCGCTGTTAATCAAGCGTTTGTAGATAGCTCCACCGACGAGTCCGTAAACTCCGGTTATCAGTACTGGATGCTTTGCCATGTAAAACTCCTTGCTGGCAAGCGGGAAGCTCGAAAGCAAGCTTTTGAGAGACTGAAGCAAGGAATTATTCGATAGCTCAGCAGGAGTAAGGGCAATCCAAGATCCTATCCTGGCAAGCGATTCGAGAAAGGAATCTATTCCTCTCCTGAAAAATAGTCGACTTCCTTGTATTCAATAATTTTATACTCAGGCTTAATTTGCCGCTTTCCCGTATTCGGATAGCTTGTAACATCGGCTTGATGATGGTCCGAAATCACATAGTAGGACAAATCGACATCGCCGCTATTCCAGATTTGATGAGCTAGTCCCGGGCGACAAACGACGTGATCGCCCTGAACGATGGGCTGCCATTCGCCCTTTTCATCAAGAAATCTTCCGCTTCCAGCAAGAATGATATAGTGCTCCCATTGAGCTGCGTGGGAATGGTAGGGATAATTCTTCTTTCCCGGCGGCAGCGTCGCCCGTTCAATATCGAAAGGGAAGCCACCGTCCCAGACGCCAACGTCACGCTTTCCTCCCAAAGCCAAGGAGATATGCTGTCTTTGCAACGCGAATACGCCTTTGGGAGATATTCGTTCCTCGACGTCAAGGTCGGCCTCGTTTATCTTTCTCATTAATCTAGCCAGAAAAATTGGATACGTATCCCTATTCCTTGATTTCCTGTCTGGCAAAGCGAGTCGATTTCTTGAAGAAAATCCAGCCATCTTCCAGAGCTACCTGGTACCTGAGCAGAGAGACCACACGATCATCGATCCCATTGATATCGATAAACTCGTCTTCCTGAACCGTTACCAAAGCTAAAGCTCCGGGCTCGAGCATTTCGATCTCCATGACCATTGTGTAGAGCTCGAGCTTTTTAGCCCGGCGAAAAACATCGTCGACAAGCGAAAAGTATTCCGAACGGGAAAGTGAATTGTACGCCATCTGCGAATAGCCCGGAGAATCCTGAAGATCTTCAACCGTCGTATAGGTCGGTCCGAACAAGCTTTTATACGTTACCAGATCGCGCTCGTTAACGGCATTGTCCGCTTCCGCAAACAAGGCCTTGATCGATTCCTCGGTCAGCTCGCCGACGTAGTAGCCAAAACCTTCCGACGTGGTGCATGAACTCGTGAGAAGATAGACCGGCAAAAGGAAGAGTCCAAATCGGAGAGCGTTCATCTGGCCAACTACCTATGCCCTTTCCCTGCTTTAGAGCAACGCTAATTTATGGACCGACTACCTGCTTCTTCAGCTTGCTAACTTTACTGTAACGAATATTTGATTACACTAAATCGACTTCAGCTCTAGTAGAACACCAAGTCCATAAAAATGATTGAAAGCATGATGATGCAGACGATCAGTCTCCCAAGGGTCGAGATTCCGAATCCCACACCTGCTCCGACGCCCGCTCGAGCGGCTTCCTTGGGATGACTTTTGGCCCAGATAATCTCGAAGACTATAGCTCCAATAACCGGACCGATGATTATCCCGATGATGCCAAGGAAGAGTCCTACGAATCCGCCAACCAGGGCTCCGATGATCCCCCACTTCGTTCCGCCAAACCATTTGGCTCCTAGAGCGGTACCAAGGAAATCGACCACCCTATCCACAATCACCAGCAGGCCCAAGCCGCCGATCGTCCACCAGTCAAGATACTCCGGGAGCATCCACTTGTGAATCAAAGCTCCAAGAAAAAGGACGATCGCCCCCGGGATGACGGGCACCACGACTCCCGCCAGGCCAGCCGCCGAACTAAGCGAAAGAATCAGCCAAGCCAGTCCGGCGAAGGCGAAACTCCCCACAGGTTTCATCCACTCTCCAACTGTACTTAACCAATCCCACATATGCTTAACCGATTCGAATGGCAGCATAACACGGCATGGTCGATGTTTGTTTCACCTCGAATGCCAAAATCCGTCTGCCCGCCCAGCAATTTGAGAAAAGAGTAGCCGAAGGCTCTATCCTCCCTAATCTGAATCCTTCTCTTCTCATTATGCCAAGGCCAATTGGATGGACCAAAACCGACCAGGAACTGGGAAAGCTGAAAGTGGAAGCTCGATTCTTTGGAAATCGGCTTAGTTTCCATCACCAGGCCGCTCGATTCGACAACTGGGAGGAATTCGAGCCGAACGAGGAGGACTGGGACACGCTTCAAAGGCTATCCGAAAACAAGTTCCAACGAGGAAAGATGAGCCAGAAGCACATGAACCTGGTGAAAGCGCGGGGTCGGAAGGTGTGATCAAGAAGTCCGCTTAAGCTTGGCGTGATGGAGATAGTAAAACGCTGTCGATCCGCATCCAAGCCAGGCCACTAGAATGACCAGCAGGTAGAAAATCGTGATGATGCGCGGCAGGGCATTGAAAAGATGGATCCGAAACTCGACAGGATAGAGATTCAAAGCGGATTGAACGAGTGGTCGGTTCAAAAGGTCGCGAAGCAAATCGGGATCGGCCGTAAGCATATGCCAGAGAGAATATAGGCTGATGCTGGCCGCGAGAGCCAACTGATTCCAGGCCATTTTCCTGACCTGAATCCACCGGCCTTGATTCAACGCCTGCTTTCGAAATCGGACTTCAAGAAACCCATGGATAAATACGGCAAGGGAAACGAACAGGCCTGAGAGTGACCAAAACCAAAGCGAGATGATCAGAGAAATGAAGCCAAAGCCGACCAGGCTGAACCCGCTGGCACCCGAAACGAGCGAAAAATAGCCCTTTCCTTTTTCTTCTTCTTTCTGTCCGCTCACCTCGTTCAAACTCGGGAATCTCTCTGCTTCTCAACGCAAAGCAAGAAAGCGGCGACAAAGCAAGGCTCGCCTGCCGCTCTCCAGGTCATCTTCCATCCACGCGCTTCAGGTCTTCAGGAGAGGAATTCATGACAATTTTTAAACATATTATTCGATGATTAAACCTACAGGAGGGCCAAAACGAATCCGTTTATTAAGATCTGTCCAATCAACCTTTCACGATTCGTTTGCTCAATGAACACGCTCGAGCCAGCAAAGCTCAAAGAAGCCGCTAAGCTCCTCCCTCCCTCTCCCCAGATTTTCGGCAAGCTCAGCAAGCTTCTGAAAGACACCAATACCGGTTTGGGAGACATCACCGAACTAGTGAATACGGACTCGTCGCTGACCACCCAAGTCCTGCGTCTTAGCAACAGCGCTTTCTTCAATCAAGGCTCCTCGGTTGACACGCTAGATGAAGCCATTAACCGCATCGGGTTTCGCGAGCTGTTCAAACTGGTTGGCATGGCGGCGGCCTCCCAAGTCTTTTCGCAACGAAACGTCACTTACGATGTCGATGGCAGCCTCCTGTGGGAGAATTCTCTGGCGGTCGGTCTGGCCATGGAAATCCTGGCCAACACCATCGGCGAAGACGAGCAGGAAGCCTACACGCTTGGTCTGCTTCGCTCCATGGGGAAAATGGTTATCGATCTCTGCGCCAAGGAAGAAGGAACCTATCCGAGCTATCCTAAAGAAGGAGAAGGCTCTCTGCCTCTGATCGAATGGGAGGAAAATAATTTCGGAATTACCAACCCAATTGTCTCAGGCTTTTTGCTAAACTCCTGGAATTTCCCAGGGGAAACAGCTCAGACCATACAATTCCAATACGATCCCGCATCGAGCACTCATTCGAGTCCGAACATCCGTCTGCTCAACATTGCAAACGGAGTCGCTGAAAAAATCGATCGCGCCCTTCCGGGCGAATCAAGCTACTGGGACCTGACGGAGGACACCCTAGCCAGCATGAGCTTGACTGCCGATAATATTGAAGACACTTGCGAACGGGTTAAGGACGGTTTAGAACAAGTCGTTTCTTCGGTCGCGGCCTAGGTTTAAGAAAAACGGTCCCTGCCGACTTACTCCTTTATCACGTCCTCAGGATTGAAGTCGGAATCTTCTTCTTTCGGTTCAGCCTCTTCTTCCTTCGGCTCTTCGGGCTTTTCTTGATCTGACTCTTCCGATTCCTCAGCCACGGCCTTCAAGATATCTTCAGGATTAATATCCGTTCCCGAATCGTCATCGTCCGAAGCGACAATTCCAGAAAGGTCCACACCCTCTAGTTCATCTTCTTCGTCCTCTTCTTGAGCTGGAGACCCGCCAGGAAGATCCGTAGAGGATTCTGGCAGACTGTTCGGATCGCCCCCCTCCAAGGCCCCACCACCTTCATTGATTTTCGCTAGAAGATCGGCTTTCACGCTTTGAAGGATGCGATCCGTCAACGCTGGTAGCTTCCAGATTTCGGGAGAAACGAGGACATCGTCCATCGTCTTGTTCAAAGAGGGAATGCTCACGAAGTACTGCATGCACTCGCCTTGATCGCTTTTGAAAACGGATTTGACTCGAATGATCATCCAGGGAGGAGCGCTTGGATCTTGAGGATAGATGTATAGGTCGACCTGCTTTCCCCCTAAATCGATGAAGCGAGTAAATCGCATCTGATAGCCTCCGCCCCAATCCTTTAGAAACGCGGAGAATTCCTTCTCAATCGCTTCGGCAATTTCAATAGTGTAGACTTTCATGAGGAGGGAGGGAGCCGAAAGCGGCTGAAATCAGAACGCTTTCAAAACCGGATTTAGCATTGGCACACCCAATCCACTAAATCAAGGCTTTGCATTGGGATCTCGCTCGCGAGCGAAGGTCGCAACGATATCAGCGGTCAAACTCATGAGATCCACCTCATGCTCAAGCTGCGAAACGAGCCGCATTCTACCAGCGAAAGCGAAAATAATGTTTCCCACTCCGAAAAACACGAGGAGTATCGACAAGGCCATATTGCCAATCGCTAGCTGAAAATAGACGCCTATCAGAAAAATCAATACGCCAAGAACGATGTAGCTAATCTGCGCAGCGGGAGATAGTGTATTGATTTTCAATGACCGTATGTCTTCCGCGGTAATCGACGTACCCTTTTCTCGAATACGCTGCCGACACAGATTCAACCCAGCCTTGACGATTCTATTCTCGATATGCGGTCTGCCCATAAGCTGCTAGTCAATAGCCTGGTCCCAATAAGTCAACAGAGCCCTCTTCCCAGGCAGCTTGGGCAGGATAAGTCATTACGAAATCGTTCCACCATGGATTGGCGTCAGAATCCTCTTCGCTCTTCGAGTTTACGAATCGATTCTCAACCTTCTTGGCTCCCAGCTTCTCGTAGAACTGCGGCACTTCGGTCTGATAGAGAGAAAAAGGGAGTTTTTCCTCTCCAAGCCTCGCGAAAGCGTCCTTAACAACGGCCGCTCCGTACCCATTTCCTCGATGCGATGGCGAAGAGCAGACTCCTGCGAGACCCAATTGAACCAAGCGCTTTTTCGAATTCAGGAACTCGATCTCTCGATGAAACGAGCTGCACTGGGCAACTACCTGTCCGTTAATCCAAAGCATATGCAGTCTATAACTCGAATGAATCGACTTAAACCGCTTGAGCCGTCTTTCCATCCGATCCTCGCTAATCGGATCGCTAGGTGGCCAAACCGCCGCCCAAAGCGATTCAGCCTTTTCGATCAGTTCCGCATTAATTTCTTCCTTCCCGAACCTGGCTACCCGCATGAGAACTAGGCTTAGAGCTAATTCGACAACCGACAATCCTTAATCCTCGATTCCCAAGAAGGCTCTGAGCAGCTATTAAATGTCGGAGATCAGCCGCTTTCCCATAACCACTACGGGATCTCGCTGGTAGCCAATTCGTTCGTAGAATGAGATTACTTCCGTATTCGATTCGCGAACCATTAGATTTATCTTCGGACAGCCGCGCTCGATGAGCAGTCTTTCCGCCTCAGCCATCATTCCACGCCCAACGCCTAACCCCTGAAAGTCCGGATCCACTCCCAAATAGTAAATCGATCCTCGATGCCCCTCGTACCCCGCCATGCAGCAGGCAACCAAATTTCCTCCGATTTCTCCCGCCAGGAAAAGCTCGGGTTGTTCGGCAAACTTTCGATCAATGTCCTTCCATGGATCATTATGTGGGACGCGAAGTTCGCACCGCTCCCAAAGCCTAACCAGAGCTTCTTTGTCCGCCAAGCCGCATTGCCGTATTGAAAGAGAATTTTCCATAGCCCAAAACGATCAAAACGCAACGATGCGACAATCGATTAAGGACTTTGCTAAAGCGCTTGTTGAGAACGCGCATCCAGCTCTCCACTACAAGCAGACAAGCCGGAAAACTTCTTGCGAAGGTTTCCCGGCTTGAGCCAGCTCGAATGTTCTTCGTTTTACGAAGCTTATCGGTTTTCCGTTTATTTTTAGAGTGGAAGCTATCCGAGCTTGTATGCTTTTAATCGGCTTTATCTCGGTTTTCTTTAAGGATGAAGAGGCTGGTTTTCCACAGGCAGAGCTTCCTTTGGACGGATAAGAAATACCAACCTCTAACTCTTAGGTAGACTCCTTCAATTTGTAAGACTTGCTGTTTTCTAAGAGCCCGTTTTCCTACAATCCATATTTTTAAATCATAACGTGAGCAGACCACTATTCAACTGGCTAGAAAAACGAGCAAGCGGCGTCTTGCTGCATCCAACATCGCTGCCAAGCGAGTTTGGCATCGGAACCTTCAACGATCATTGTCGCGACTTTATAGATTTCCTGGCCGCTTCCGGATTCTCGTACTGGCAGGTATGCCCGATGGGGCCAACCGGATACGGTAATTCACCGTATCAATCCTTCTCGTCCTTTGCCGGCAATCCCTATCTCATTTCTCTAAACGAGCTCAATGCCCAGCAACTACTGTCGCAATCCATCCTGGAGGACCTAAAAACGCTTCCCAGCAGTTTCGTTGATTACGGAGGCCTCTATCTTTCTAAATGGCCGGTGCTGAATGCGGTTTACCAGAGATTCGTGAATGAAAACGAATCCATCCGACCGTATGGAAGCTTCTCTTCATTTAAAGCAAAACACGCCGAATGGCTGGACTCCTTCGCCTATTTTCAAGCATTGAAGGAACATTTCAATGGAGCGTCCTGGATTGATTGGCCTAGCGAGATTCGAGACTTCGAGAAAGCCCAGAAGAACAAGCTGAGAACCGAACTGGCCGAAAAGATCGATGCTCAAAAATTCTACCAGTATCTGTTTTTCGGACAGTGGAAACAGATCCGTGAATACGCGAACACCCGTGGTATCCAAATTATTGGGGACGTTCCCATTTTCGTGGCTCTCGACAGCTCAGACGTTTGGCAAAACCGAAATCTTTTTCAATTCGAGACTAAAAAGACCAAGCCGAAAACGGTCGCCGGCTGTCCGCCTGACTACTTCTCCGAAGACGGCCAACTATGGGGGAATCCGCTCTATGATTGGGAGGCGATGGAAAAAGACGACTACGATTGGTGGGCGAAACGACTTAAGGCCAATTTCGACTTGTACGACGTCGTTCGAATCGACCACTTTCGGGGATTCGATTCGTATTGGAGCATACCCTACGATTCGAAAACGGCGAAAAAAGGGGAATGGCTCGAAGGTCCGGGCCTAAACTTCTTCGAAACGCTCAAGCAAAAACTCGAGTCTTGCAAACTCATCGCCGAAGACCTGGGCGAACTGACGGACCGCGTCCGGGAACTTCGGGAAGATACGGGACTTCCCGGAATGGCTATCCTGCAATTCGCCTTCGACGGAGACTCAGAAAACTTGTATTTGCCTCACAACCATGAAGCGAACACCGTATTGTACCCAGGGACTCATGACAATGACACCAGTCTTGGTTGGTACAAAAGCGCGGAGGAGAAAACACAAGATCAGGTGAGGCGCTATTACGGTGTCAGTGGTGAAGAACTGCCCTGGGACTTCATTCGCTCCGCCTATCGATCCGTTTCGAAGTTGGCCATTATTCCCTTCCAGGATATTCTAAGCCTTGGCAGCGAAGGACGTTTCAACACGCCAGGCAAAGCGGATGGAAACTGGGAATGGCGCTACAAGCCGGAACAGCTCGAGAACCTGAGAAGAGAAACCAGCCCCTACTTGATGAATTTGGCCGAGCTTTATAACCGATAAGTTCGTCTGCTAGGCAGTAAGATCCGTATTCGGAATGCCATCGTCATCGAAGGAGACAAACTGCTCGATAGCGTCGCAAACTTTCTCGGCCTCGTCCTCTATCAAGTAGTGCCCAGCATTCGGATACCGAATTTCCGTGGCTTGTGGCAGAAATCGCTTCCAGCGAGATAGAAAATGATCGTTGAAGCAAAAATCCTTGCCTCCCCATAGGAGAACGACTGGCTTGTCTCGCAGTCCGATAAGTCCGTTTTCAATCTCAACCAGACGATTAAAGCTCGGATGGGACACATGCATGGGAATGTCCTTAACGAATTCGTAGACCGCGCGGCGATCGTTCCAAGTTCGATAGGGATACAGGAAACCGGCCTTAACGCGACTGGATAGTTTCCTCTTATTGACAGCCATCTTCACGGCCTGACCGGCGAAAGCGTTCATCCCTTGCACGAGGAGTTTTCCTAAAATCGGCCAGCGACACATTTCGATCCTGGCTGGGATACGAGAATCCACAAAAGCCGCTGTATTCAGGATGACAAGACGACGTAGTTTTTCGAGACGCTTTAGAGCCATACCAATCCCGATCGCTCCACCCCAATCATGAACGACCAAGTCAAAGCTTTCGAGATCGAGGGAATCAACGAGTTCACCCAGGTCGTTAATCCTCTGCTCTAAGCTAAAGGAATAGTCTCTTTGCGGCTTATCGGACAATCCGCATCCAATGTGATCGGGCGCGATGCAGCGATGGCTGTCACGAAGCTTCAGGATAACATTTCGATAGAAAAAGGACCAAGTGGGGTTCCCATGAACCATGACCACGGGATGGCCTTCGCCCTCGTCGATGTAGTTCATGGCATAGCCGCAGGCAAGCGTCCTGAAATTGGCCTCGAACGGATAAAGCGACGACCATTCCGGAGGCAGACTCTTCAGCGTATTCGTCATCACCATTCGGCGGCTAGCATCATGCAATTCAATCCGCTTCCAATACCGAGCATGGCAAGCTTGTCTCCTTTGGAAATGAAGTCGTCCTCAACGGCTTTAGCCAAAGTCAATGGAAGAGCGGCCGAACCTGTATTTCCGTAAGTGGCAAAAGAGGAATAATCCTTCTCGACATCGATTCCCAACCTCTCGTAGAGGAGCTTCTGGTGAGCGACACCCACTTGATGGCAAACCACTTTATCAGCCGTCTGATTCGTCCAGTCCATCTCGCGCTTAAACGAATCCCAAGTATTGCTCGCTAAAGCCACACCAGCATGCAGCAGTTCTTCAGAATCGGTCTGCATCTCCAGACCCGTTCCCTCCGAGCTGGCATCGCCTTTGCAAAGGTCGTTACTTGATGTATCCGCTTTGCTGACACCGCCCAACAGACGATGGCCGTTAGGGGAAAGTGATTCATGGCAAACGACGGCCGCCACCGCGCCCGCTCCAATGGTCAGGTTCGCGAAATAGGGCTTGATTTGCTTGCGATCCAGATCTCGTTCGAGAAGCAATTGCAAGGTTCGCTCGAGCAGGGGCTTGCCATTCTCGCCCGACACCACAATGCCAGCCTTAATGTGACCAACGTCAATCATCGCTGAAAGCATACTCAGCGCATTCAAAAATCCAAGACAGGCATTGGAAAGATCATAAAGCTGGACATCCTCTCCAAGGCCAATCAGGCGATGAACGAACGAAGCGGTAGCAGGTTCTAGCATGTCTCGACACACCGAACAATGGATACAAACCTCAATATCCGAGGGATTCAGGCCGGACTGCTCCAATGCCTTTTTTCCAGCTTGAGCGCTAGCCTCCGAGGGGCGAATGCCGTCATCCCAAAACCTGCGTTCCTTGATTCCCGTCATGAGCTCCAGTCTTCCCTCTGGAAGACGAAGACGTTCATAAAGCGGCTTCAGACGTTCTTCGACGTATTCGCTAGTCCAAACATTAGGAGGAGCGACATATGCAAGCGAATCGATAACCGTAGATTGGATACGCACGATCTAATTGAAAAAAGAAAAACGAAAAAATAAAAATTGAATCGTCTTGCCTAAAAACTTCTTCATTCCCCCTTTTTACTTTCCACTTTATCGCTCTCCGGCCTCATAGCCAGTTTTATAACATCGCCATCGAAATAGTTGATGCCCATCCCCTGATCAAGCGTCATGCTGCTTCCATTCATACCGCTGGATCTCTCGCTTAGCAAAAAGACGACCGCATTGGCTACCTCCTGTGTCTTTAAAGCTTCCTTCCGAAAAGTTAGTTTCTCGCTAAACAGATAGCTCTCAAGATACCCAGGAATTCCGGCTGAGGCGCTGGTTTTAAGCGTGGAGGGGTTAACCGTATTGAAACGAACCTTCGAATCGGCGCTAAAAGACTTTGCCAGATAGCGAACGGACGCGTCAAGCGACGCTTTTATAGGAGACATGTATCCATAATTCTCAGCCGTAATAGTCAACGAGGATATGCTAATCGCCACAACCGAGGCTTCATTGTCCAGATGGGACTTGAAGGCATTCGCCAATTCGACGAGAGAAAAGCTGGAAATCGAAGTAGCCTGCAGGTAGTCGTCACGATTGGTTTCATGAAATGGCTTGAACCCCTCCGAGTAGTTCGCGAAGGCTATCGAATGAACCATGCCATGCAATTGTCCATGATTTGCTGATACATCTTCGGCAAGCCTGCCTATCTCTTCCTTGTTTTCCACATCGCATACGTAAACCGGCTTATCCCTAAGCAAGCTCTGCAGACTCTGCTTACGAGCGTCCGATCGAACGCTATAAATCACCTCCGCGCCCTCTTCTTCGAGGGTCTTGGCAACATGCCAAGCAACGCTCTTGCGATTGGCCACTCCTATCACAAGAATTCGTTTACCTTCAAGATTAAGAAAACTCATTAATTGACAGTGAGCTTAATCGCCTCCGCTTTCCGTAAGCGCGACACTAAAGGAAACCGTCATCACCTTCTGGCCCTTTCCATTCGTCACGCTTCCATCGAGAAATACGAATTTCCCCATATCCTCTTTGTATTTAACGGTTATATACAACTCGTCTCCAGGCCTAACGATATTCTTGAATCTAGCTCCATTGATTTTGGTCAGCACGGGGACCAGTTTTGGGTCTTCAGCCAATTTTTCCGCCTTGAGATTTGCCAAAAAGAGAGCGCCCGCCTGAAAAACCGCTTCCGAAATGAGGACGCCTGGCATGATGGGATTGCCCGGATAGTGGCCCTGAAAAAAATCCTCGCTCCCGTCGACGCGTCGCCTGGCAACCAAATGGCGATCATCTTGCTCAAGGATTTCGTCTACGAATAAAAAAGGAGGGCGATGCGGTATTAACCTGAGAATTTCGTCCGTAGCCATAATAGAATAATCGAAAATCAACTACGCCACGTTAAATGCCGAAGGCGAAATCCGACTTCGCTTCAAATCGTCGAGCTTCTTGTCTACTTTATTAGCGACGATAACCCCGTAGTTCATGGTTCCCAGCCAGCCGGACATAATAATACCCACTGAGCCCGCATGATACAAGCCTTGCACTTGCTCCGATAGCTCCATCGAACATTTCAGCCCTTCGAATTTAGTGCCAAACGAAGTACCTCCAGGATGACGTGTATAATAATTTATGGTACGAGGAGTTGCCGCTTCAAGGTGGTCTATCTTAGAGCGGACGCCTGGCAGAAACTTTTCCAACGAAACGAGCGATTCTTCTATCAACCGCTCCTTTTCCTTTTCATAGGTCGCGTCATCTAAGGAAATCCAATCTTCGTAACGGGAATTCAATGACGCAACAATAGTATATCGATCGCTCCCTGGCCTTGTTTCAGGATAGTAGACGGAAAAGGTGCGACTAGTCGTGTGAAGATCATTGAGTTCGCCGCTCGAGAATCGCTGGGCGTCCGAAGTAAATACAAGGTCTCCGATATTCTCGATGCTTTCGCCCTTACGTATACCCATGTAGACCTGACAGGAACTGGTATTCACCCGCACTGCATGAAGCTCATCGATGTAGGCTTTACTAACCTCTTTCTCGCCGACCAGATTCTTGACCGTCGTTAGAATGCTGGCATTCGAAACCACAGCCGAACAGGCTATGTGACGACGGTTTTCAAATTCGCTTTCACGAGTGCGACCTTTGATGACAACCCCTTTTACCACTCCGTTTTCGACTCGTATCGATTCTACTAATACATTTTTCCTAAGCTCTACGCCGTTCTTGCGCAGTTCCTCCACCATTTTTCCGATCAGGACATCAGTGCCTCCTTGGAAAGTGTAGACCCCCTTGTTCATGAAGTTCGAGAACACGATGCCGTAGGTGATAGCCGGATCGTCTAAAGTAGAACCATTGGCATAGGCGATCGGCTCGAGAAGCAGACGATGGATATCATCCCGACCGGGGAAATGCTCTTCGAACAGCTCTCGAGTAGTCCTACGATCGTCATCGTAGAAATTCATTTGACGGAGGTGATTGTAGAAGGCCTCTACGCGCTCTGATTCCGCCCCAAAATCCTCGACCAGAATCCTGGTGAAATCCTTTCGGTCGAAGGTAGTCCAGACATTGAATTGGGGATTTACGAATCGGACATCCTTAAGCTGAACGATCGAATCAGCGATATCCTTGGTCCAGTATTTCCGGCAGGATTTCAGCATGCCATAGGGAAATCCATGCAGGGAAATATCGAAAATATGCTTCCCCGGCCGCTTAAACCAAGTAGCGAGACCACCAAACTGATAGTGATGCTCGAGAAGCAGTACGGAATGGCCGCACTTGGCTAAAACATTGGCGCTGGTGAGTCCTCCCAAGCCGCTGCCTATAACAACGACATCGTACTCGTCCTTGACCCCTTCTAGCCAGTCTTTACCCATAAGGGGCGCAGTGAAGAAGCCTTTGCCCAGGTTGACAACCCTCAATTTCGCGTCATCGCTTAGCCAATAACTGCCCCATCCCCAGGATCATGCGACGGAATTCCTGACCCTTTTCTCCTTGCAAGAACCCCATGCCCTGAACAGAACCGACCGCTTATGAGCAAAACACGTGTCAGATTTGAAACCAATGCCGGAACCATCGAGCTGAAGCTCTATCCGGAAATTGCTCCCAAAACCTGCGAAAACTTCACGACCCACGTCGAAAACGGCTACTATGACGGCATCATTTTCCATAGAGTCATTCCCGATTTCATGGTACAGTGCGGAGATCCCACGGGTACCGGGCGCGGCGGTGAATCCATTTGGGGAAAGCCCTTCGAGGACGAGTGCACGCCAGACCTTCGATTCGACAAAACAGGACTCCTAGCCATGGCCAACGCTGGACCCGGAACCAATGGCAGCCAGTTCTTCATCACCACTGCCAAGACCCCCTGGTTGAACATGCGGCACACCATCTTCGGCGAAGTCGTTGAAGGCTACGAGACCGTTCAGTCAATCGAGCAAACCGCGACCGACGGAGGCGACAAGCCCGTAGAAGAACAGAAAATCGTCAAAGCCACGGTCATCGAGTAAGCGGCGATCTCCAGAAAGAGTCCAGGTCTACCATGAGCTGGTGGAACGCGGCCTCCGGACGCGTTCCGAGCGAGCCGAGACGTCTCGCTCCACCTATTGAATAGCTAGGCAGCGAAAAACTCCTCGATTCGCTCGAAGACCTCATGGCTCGCCTCGTGTCGTCGAACCATCAATACATCTTCGAGCTTCTCAAGCTGACGCGCCATTTGCTCCAAACGCTCATCTTCTTTCACCCTGAGCCAGATACGACTCCGTGAAACGTCGAGGGTCGGCATGCAAAGAATCCCATCGACATTGAAAACGCGTCGAGCGAAGAGACTGGTCACGTGCATGATTACTCCAGGATGATTATTAACTGTAATTTCCAGTACTGTATTCGTATTCATAATCTTATTCTCATTTATCGGAACGATTCCATCATTCCGCTACGTAGCGACGCCTTTGAAAGGCGCCGTATTTTATTTCGCTCTCCCCTGTTACGTCGTAGCTTCAGCGTAGTCAGAACCTTTCAGTTCTCCACATAGCATTTCCCTATTAGCCGCCCCTGGAGGAACCATCGGGAATACATGATGCTCGACTCCTTGCGGAATATTGATCAAGGCGGGTCCTGGTTTTGCGAGAACCTTCGCTAATGTCGTCATTGGGTCGATACAGTCGCCTAAATCACAAGCTTGCATTCCAAAACCGCGAGCGATGATCGAGAAATCGACCTGGCGCTCGTACTTGCAAGCGTAGATCCGCTTACGGTAAAAAAGCTCCTGCTGCTGATGCACCAGCCCTAGAGAATTGTTATTTGAAAGAATTATCTTAACATTCGCATTCTCCTCTACGGCTGTAACCAATTCCTGGATATTCATCAAGAGACTACCATCGCCAGAGAAACAAATGACGGTCGCTCCCGGCTTCTCGAGAGCAGCGCCGATGGCCGATGGCAAACCGAATCCCATGGTGCCAAGCCCACCTGACGTCAACCACTGTCGTGGCTTCTCAAATGGGAAGGCTTGAGCGACCCGCATTTGATGCTGCCCGACATCGGTAGTAATGATGGTTTCTCCCTCAAGCATTCGAGCGGTTTGAATAATCGATCCGTAGGGAGACATGGGATCATCCGCAAACGGCATATCCAAAGGATATTCGCGCTTCAAAATTTGGATACGCTCCAGCCAATCAGGATTGGAACCACGTTCGATATTCGGCAAAAGTTCCTGCAAAGCTTGCTTTAGATCGGCGATGATTCCGACGTGAGCATTCTTGATTTTGTTAAGCTCGCTGGCGTCGATATCGATATGAACGATTTTGGCATCGGGACAGAACTGAGCGACCTTGCCCGTAGCCCGATCATCGAAGCGAGCCCCTAAAGCGATCAGCGTATCGCATTCCTCGAGAGCGTGGTTGGTGAATCTAGCCGCATGCATTCCAAGCATGCCGAGAGACAAAGGATGGTCTGACCGTATTGTCCCCAGGCCCATCAGCGTCATAACGGTGGGAGATTCGATCTTTTCAATAAGCTCGAAAATCTCATCGCTAGCCTCCGAATGAATAGCCCCACCCCCAATATACACGACTGGTCGCCTAGCTTCATTGATCATCGTAGCCGCTTCCTGGATACTATTCAAATCGATTGCGGGAGGAGGTTCCGGAAGACCGATTTCCGGCCAGTCTCCCTCAATGTGGATCAACTCGTTCTGAACATCTTTTGGAATATCGATCCAAACCGGCCCTGGCCGACCGGATTGAGCGATGCGAAAGGCATTTGGAACGATTTCCAGCAACTCGCGAGCGGAACGAGCGAAAAAATTATGCTTGGTAATCGGCACGCCAAGACCGTAAGTGTCTATCTCCTGGAAAGCATCCGTCCCGATCATCTCCTGAGGAACCTGGCCTGAAACGCAAATGATGGGGATCGAATCCAGCTTGGCATCGGCTACTGCTGTAACGGCATTGGTAACTCCAGGACCAGAAGTGGCGAAGAAGACCGCTGGCTTGCCAGTCACCCTCGCCTGCCCTTGGGCGATAAAGCCAGCCCCTTGCTCGTGACGAGCAAGGATATGGCGAATCTTGTCGGACCGCGAAAGAGCGTCGTACATGGGCAGATTCGCCCCGCCAGGGATACCCGCCATTTGCCGGATTCCCTGCCGCTCAAGCAGTTTAATCAGTATTTCAGCGCCTGTGTATTTCATCGGATTTTAAGATTAGCGCCGACGCTGACAGCGAGGTCTGGAAACGAAAAACCCCGCCGATTCACGTCGGCGAGGTTTTTCGAATTTCGTTAATTGAGAACGTTTCGTTAACTCCGCATCGACGCGACCTTGACCACAAGGACGATCACCACGTTGACCACGACGAGGCTCACGAGCGAAGATGCGTTCTTGTAGCTAATTGCGTTCATTTGCGAAGTTCTCCGTCAAGTATCGGAATCGATACGACAAAGTTGAGGCCTGAAAAGAACGGAATTCGGAACAAGGTCAAGCTTGGAAATTCATTTTCGAAAATCGGCGCCTTCCTGTTGACAAGCCTGGCGATCCTTTTTCTAGGTTAAAACTAGCGTTCTTTTAAGCATTCTATTTGCCGACCCAGGAAACGCCGTGAAAATCGGCGACAGTCGCGCTACGGTATCAAGTCACAACCCCGATCCAAAGGCTGGTCGCCTCGGGAGTATCCGCAATGCAGGTATAGGGCGAGGATATTTCGAAACTCGAAATTGCAAACTTGGAGTCCGACCACTGGTAGCAAATTCGTTTCAACGCTGGAGCCCGCGGGCTCCATCTACCTTGTCGCTCGAACGAGGGAAACTGTCAGTGGTTCAAGGAGCCCCTGAGCGTCCACGCATGCCCACGCAAAGGCAACGGATGCTCGGCGGTCTGTAAGGAGCCGGACGTTTCGATCTTCAAGCGATCCGACCAAAACGCCTTAACCATGACACCAAGAAAACACTACAACATCGCCATCGCAACCGGCTGTCTAGCCTTAGCTCTGACCTCTGGATACAGTGAAGAGGAAACACAGGAGGCTTATCGTCTTGCTCCCTTTGTAAGCGTCGCTAATCGCTTCGAGTTGCCTCTCGATCGAATCGGGAGTTCAGTCGAGTATATTTCCCGTTTCGATCTGGAGAAAACGAACCAGCCCTTCCTGCTTGAGGCCTTACGCCAAACACCCGGCTTCTATTTGAGGAACAACAGTGGACCTGGAGGGACCTTTGGACTTACCACTCGCGGCTTGAACACCACACGACCGATTGTTCTGATCGACGGAATCGAGGTCAGCAATCCTTCAACAGGGGATATCATCAACTTCGGAAATCTTTTTAGCTCGAACGTATCAAGCGTTGAAATACTGAAAGGGGCTCAAGGCTCTCTTTACGGAGCGAATTCGCTGGCTGGAGTGATCAGCGTAAACAGTCATAACGGGAATCCGGACAGCAATGGACATATTGAACTTATGGCCGGATCGTTTCAAACCTACCAAGGAACCCTATCCCTTCACGGCTCATCGAATAGATTGGATTGGTCTATTAACGCTGGATCTTTCGACACCGAAGGGTATTCCTCTCAAGATCCCACGCTGGGGCCGGAATTCGCCGATGACGACGGTTATGAAGCGACCAATCTTTCCTCCAAAATAGAATACAATTTTGAAAACGGAAACCGAATGTACCTGTTTTCCTACTACATCGATTCCTCATCCGATTTCGACGACGACGCCCTTCCCGCTAGAAGCCATACCGATAACGATGAGTTCTTTATAAAACTGGGAGGAGATTCCCAGGTGAACAGCGTCTGGCAAACCCAAGTGGGTCTCGCCTTTGCCTACGTGGATACTCTCAGCGTATCGAAGTTCGGTCCATTCTCCTTGAAAGGAGAGCGCTATAAATTAGATTGGCAAAACACCTTCACGCCCAATGAAAGATGGACGCTGATAGCCGGAATCGAATTGGAGGACGAAAAGTCTCTCTCAACCATTGGAAGGCATGAGACGACATCCATTTTCCTGGAGAACATCTACTCGGTCAACGATCAGCTAGATGTCACGCTGGGAGCTCGCCACGACGACCTGACCATTAGCAATGAAGGACTGAATCCTGACCAGTCTCGCGACGAGTCCACATGGCGAACCTCAATGAGCTATCGCATTGGATCGGGAAACACGCGAATCCACGCCTCCTACGGTACCGCCTTCCAAGCCCCTACTACAGACCAGCTTTGGGGATTTTTCGGCAACGCAGACCTGACTCCAGAATCAGGATACGGATGGGATCTTGGATGGGAGACTTCCTTCGAGAATCAAAAGCTATCGATTGGAAACACGCTTTTCGGTTACGATCTTGAAGAGCATATTTTCTGGGACATCACCAAGGGACCTTTTGGAGGTTTCGAAAACAACGACTACAAAAGCAAAGGTCTTGAGACCAGCCTTCGCTGGCAGCCTATGGAAAACGTTATTCTCGTCGGATCCCATACCTACACCGACGCTGAATTCTTCCGTGGGGGGAATACAGACAATCCAATAAGAACCTCAGCCGAGGCTGAACGCTCTCCTCGCAATGTCTACAGCCTGAACTCCAATTGGAAATCACAGGACGGCAGACTCAACTTCAATTCCACGATCTACCATGCGAGCAGCCAATATTCGACCAATGCCAGCCTCGCGAAGCAGCCAGGCTACACCGTCACAAATATTTCACTACAATATAAGATACAAGACAATACAACCATCTGGACCCACATTGACAATCTTTTCGACAAGGAATACGTGGAAATCGAAGGCTTTCAAACTGCCGGATTTTCCGCCTACGGCGGCGTACGCTGGGGGTTTTAGAAAACCTCAGACCATCATGACCTGATTTTTGGGCACATCGATTTTCTCATTTTCGATTAGCCATTCGACAGATTGGCGACAGGCCTGCAAGGAGCTGTAGCGAGGCTTGTAGTCAAGAAGCCGACGGCCTTTTTCGATGCTGCAACAAGGGCTGTGAACGATATGCGAATACGTTCCTTTGGCTCGCTTTTCGCCTACCTGAGATTCCCATTCCTCCCAAGGCAGGAATTTCAGGTTGGCCTTCTGCCCGAACCAGCTTGCCGCCGCCATCGCATAGCCGCGGAGCGAAACGGCAGCCGGAGAAACGGCGAAAAACGCCTGGCCAATAGCATTCGACCAATTCTGTATCGATTTTATAATCACCTGCGCAACGTCCTCCGCATGTACATGATGAACCGTTTCCTGACCGAAGTTGGGCAAGGCTAGCTCTTCGCCGCGAGCCAAGACTTCGAATACGGAAGGATGCTTGTGACCAGCCGGATTAACCGGAGCCCAGCCCTGACCGACAATGTGACCGGGATGAAATGTAGTGGCGGGAAACCCGTTCCTCTTCGTCTCTTCAATTAAGTAATCCTCAATCGCGGCTTTTTGGATACCATAGTTGCCAAACGGCTTCTTAGGTTGCTCTTCAACAGTGGGAACTACCTCGCTGTGCCCATGGGCCCACACGCTGCCGGCAAAAAGATAGTGCTGCACTTTGCCTCGCAAGGCCTCGACCAGTTGCCTAGCGCTCTCCAAGCTGAAACAAACCATATCGATAACAATATCAGGCTTCAGATCGACGACCTTGGAAGCGAAAGTTCCTTCTTCATCCATTTGACTTCGATCCATGGCAAGTCTTTCGACATGATTCCATGCCACATGAGGTAAGTACAGATCTTGGTTTCCTCTACTGATCACACAGACTTCGTATCCAAGATCTACTAACCAAGGAATTAAATAGGTTCCCACATGGCCAGTTCCACCAATTACAACAACTTTCATATTCGATTTAGGTTAACGATTTCGTTCCGAAAAAGAGGCGTCTATTCGATCGATCCCACATGCACATCGGCCTCCTTAGCCGACTGAATTTTATCAACTCGACCGTCTTTTATCCATAGAATGCGATCCGAAACGGAAAGCATCTTATGATCATGGGTCGCCGAGATCACTGTCACCCCACGCTCCTTGCAAAGATCTCTCAAGAGATTGATGATATCCTCGCCAGTTTGCAGATCAAGATTAGCAGTCGGTTCGTCGGCCAGTATGATGGCTGGCTTGTTGGCAAGAGCTCTGGCGATGGCCACGCGTTGTTGCTGACCGCCGGAAAGTTCATCTGGCCTATGGGTTATACGATGACCCAAGCCTACACTCTCCAGTGTGGCTTTGGCCTGCTCGCGAGCGGATTCGTGATCCATTCCCGAGAAGATAAGAGGCAAGGCGACGTTCTCCAAGGCGCTATAAGCATAGATGAGATTGTAGCTTTGGAAAACGTAACCAATGTGGTTTCCTCGAAAATAGGCTAGCTTTCGACTGCTTAATTCGGAAATCCGTATCCCCGCTACCGATACATGCCCGCCTGAGGGAATGTCCAAGGCGCCGACCATGTTAAAAAGAGTACTCTTGCCGGACCCAGAAGGCCCCATGATCGACAAATACTCTCCTTCGATGATGTCCAAACTGACTTCTCGAAGAGCGTAAACCGTCTCTTTGCCCTTCTTGTAGACCTTAGTCAGGTCGCGAATTTCTATCAGTATCTTATCCATCGTTTGGACTCTCGATTAGAATTTTTCTAAATGGAATGCAGTAATATCAGCCATTTCAATACGGTACGCTAATCGCCGCCTTTGATAAGAACTTCAAACCTACACAGGCCGTCACAATCAAGCCTTGGCCACAGGCGAAACCCGCCACGACGACGGGAGCATACTGCCGCCATTTTAAGCCAAGCTTCCTGCGAAAATAGTATTGCCCGATAAGAGCCCCGATAAATTGAGGAATGATCATGTGGGGCAGACTCTGCCCGAGTCCACGCACAACGCCATAGGTAAGGAAAACGGGAGCGTTGAAGAAGCTCATCACGGCGAATAGCGCCCCTCCGAAGGCCGCTCCAGCTCCGATATTATTCCAGTCGATCGCGTCCTCGAATATTGAATACTCATCCATGGTCGATGAATGAATCACGCTGGCATTTAGCGCCTGCAGTTCCCACATCTTCTCCGTGTACGGATAGGGAGCGGAGGGAACGGGGGCTAGGCTCCAGATGAAGCTGGCGAAGAGCATCGAACTAAGAAGAATGAAGGGATACAGAACGATCTTCGTTTTCCAGATACTGGTGAACTTGGTGCCTGTGAGCTCGGCCTGACGATAAAGCACCGTCATCTGACCGTAGTTGGCCATGGGAACAGGCAGAAACCAAATCGCCACTCCCTTGTATCCAGAAAGTATGAAGCTCAATTCCTTCACCATGGGGATCTCGACCACCTGCCCAGCCATGCCTTCGAGTCGAGCGGTCACATAGCTGATTAAAGGCGTGTAGAGAAACCCGAAAAAGACCAGGACGATCATTACGCCCGGATGCCAATCAATCAGCCACCCGCATACCAGGATATAGATAACGGTAATCAACGTGTAGCAGATGAAGATGAAGAGAGGCCTGATATCGCCTCGTCCTTTGGGTGGCTCGCCAAAACGGAGATCCTCCTGATCAGCGAGCATACGTTTGCGTTTCTCGGCATGCTTGCGCATAGCCTTGACTACCTGGAAAATCCCGGCGGCAGCAACCGCCGCTGAGATGCCGATCTGGAAACTCAAATAGAATTCCACGTTGTTCTTGAAAACGGTCTGAACCGTGTTGTCGCCAGGTATCCAAGTATTCAATATCTCGTACTTATAGAGCAGCGGATTCAGAATGAGCGTGACGATCAGCCCAATAAACGTTCCAACCATGGCATAATAAGGCAGCACGAATCCCACCAGCAAATTCCCCAAATCCCAGCTCATGCCTGTGGCTACAGCCGGCAGAATGTGTTGGGTATTTGGAGACGTGTCCGTCCAGGGGATTTCCAGTAGCTTGACCGGCCTTCCAGAAATGATGTCGGTGATCGTTGGCACTCCCAAATAGAGGATGCCAAAGGCCAAGCCAATCGCTCCACCTATCGAGAAAACCCTCCACCTCCAGGACGTTTGGCCTGTTTTGGCATCGTTAGGATCTTCGGCCAGAGCCATGATGCCCTGAGCTCCCACCGGCGCCATGGGAAAAGGAAGTCTCTCCACGTCGCTGGTCATGCGAAACAAGCCATAGCCAAGGACCATACTCTTAATCTGGCCGAAAAAGGTTTGGAAGAAAATCAATCCGATAACCGGCAGCCAGTCGGCACTGAAAAAGGTGCGTTTCACATAGCTTTCCGAAGAAGGATCCGGAGCGAACCAGGATGGAATAAGGGGGGAGATCCCGTTGGCCTTAGCCGCATCGCTTTGGATATAGAACTGATTCCACAAGAGCCCCGAAAAGGGCATGCTCATGGCAACCCCTGCCATGAAGAAAAGTATGAAGATCTCCGCTTTTTTAAGTTCCTTCTGGGCTCTGCGTGCGGCTTCGATAAAGAGAATAACGGTCACCCATTGAGCCGCAGGACCGATGTTCACCTCGCCTGCCAGCAACCCCATGTAGATCGAGCCAGGCACCATAATAAGACCGATGAACATGGCCCCGATTAGGGCCGTCCAATTGAAGCCATCCTCGAATTGGTCGGGCGGGAGCATCAAGTTGCGAAATTCCTCGACTTCCTTGTCTGGCTCTTTGCGTCGTCTTCTTTCTAATAAATTCTTTAGCATTTTGTATTCAAATTGTCATTCGGAATGTGTTAGGCATTCCTCTACGTAGCAGCATTTCTGAGAAATGCTGAGAAATCTCCATCCTGGCATTGCAAAGTCTCTCATACGGCAACCTCCTTTTCGCCTGACGACTGCAACGTGTGTTGCCTGTATTCCTCCATCGTTTCTCGGGGAAGCGAGCGCCAGATCAGAAATTGCTTGCGCAGATCGTTGACCAGATTCTTGTTCAATCGCGCCCAGTCCTTTGGCTGCCCTGAAAGCCTCTGTATCCTTATTTTAACTTCATCCACTCCTGGCAGTTCACTGGGATGCGACGTCAGTTCGAACTCCTGGGTCACCCCTAGATCGAACGGAGCAAGGGCGACTTTTGCCCTCAAACCATAGTTGCCGTCTTGAGATTTAAGAAGGCTGGACTCCATGGTGATGAAATCGCCCAGGCCGGCATCAGTGCAATTGTCGTAGTGCTCTTTTAAAAAGCTCACCACGCCCGTAATATCATAAACCGATACAGTGAAGGGGAATAGCATCTCAAGCATGTCCCCCTGAGGTGTAGGAAGCTTCCATTTTCTCATCACGCCTGGATTAGCGCTACGGGAGGCTTTGATAGCCGGGTATATCGAGGATGCCAATACAACGAGCATCACAATGACAAGCGTGATAACGGCATTGAAGGAGGAGAAATTTATCTCAGGCATCGGCATCAAGCCTTGCTGGGCAAGCCACGCGAACCCTTTGTTTAATATCTGACTGAACAGATAGCCGCCCAGACCGCCAATAATGGAAAAGACCAAGGCCTCAGCGAAAAAGAGACTGGCCACATGCGGCGGAGCTAGGCCCAAAGCGCTAAAGGTGTAGATCTCCTTTTCCCGGTCCGCGACCGAGCCGAGCATCGTACCGAAAATTACCATACCTCCGAGGATAATAGGGAGCAGCAATTCTCGGATGCCACTGGCGGCGATAACCGTACCGAAAATCTGGCGATAAACCCCGTCGGGCAAGGTTACGGAAATGGGAGTCTGTAGAGCCTTGGTGAGATCATCGGCGATCAAAGCCGCTTGAGCCGCCGATTCTGTATAAATATGAGCAATACGCCGGAAGCCTCCTATCTCATAAGCGAAATCCTCGGAAATGATGGCGACGGATTCCGCGCTGAGATTCCTGAAGCTGGCCACGTTAGTGGGATTGGTGCCACCTTCGTCATCGAATTCGTAGGAGGCGAGATCCACGGGCAGAATGCTAGAGCCATCCATGTCGGCTATGCCCAGCATATCCCTGGCTTCAAGCAGACGTCCCACCTCCAGCCTTCGACCAGCGGCGAAAACCGTCTCGCCCTCCTTCACGCCAAAACGGCTGGCAGCGCTGGAGGTAATCCAGATGCGACCTTTGAGCGACTCGCTTCCTAGCAGTTCGGCAATGTCGCGGCGAGCCT
This sequence comes from Opitutaceae bacterium, assembly GCA_028284385.1. GTDB lineage: Bacteria > Verrucomicrobiota > Verrucomicrobiia > Opitutales > Opitutaceae > JANQRT01. The sequence continues at coordinate 140,578 of JANQRT010000045.1, forward strand.
CGAGCTCCTGATCGCTAAGTCCCAAAGCTCCGCGAAACGCCACGTTTTTCGTCATGTCTTCGCTAGATAACAGGAGTCCGGTACGCGTCGCGTACATGTAGCGCGTTTCACCCGTTACCCAGGTCCTTGGAGCGATCACCGCCTCTTGACCCCAACGCCCTTGGAGCACGTCGATAATGGAATCGTCCAACCGCTCCCAGCCCAGTTTCTTGACCTGCACTCCCGAATAGGCCGGCAGCGGATTCTCGAATCCACGAATAATCCCCAGCGATCCGCCGAAAGAAGAGAACGTAAGCAAGGTAAAGGTTAGAAGAACGATGGTCGAGATCGTCAACGCCGTCCGCATGGGACGTCTCCGCATTGTGGATATACCCATGCTCATGGCAGCCATCATCGTACCCAGTCGCGAGACATCCGCCGTATGGACTGTCACGCTCATACCCTGCAATGCGAGAAACTCCTCTTTGAATTTCCGCATGATGATAACAATCACCAGCGAGGAAAGGAGGACGATGATGAAACCAAGGAAAATGACCAGCGGGGTAGCCGAGATCGCAAAGGCCGGGTGCGTCCAATAAAGAATCGCGAAGGCCGCGGCGAAGAAAAGGACGAATCCCCAAAGCTGCTGGTAGATGATGGCCGCTCCGAAAAGGAGACGCTCCAGAGCGAAAGCGAAGGGAATGGCAAGAAGCAGCAGAATGATAACGGCCAGGACCAGGTCCTTGATCGATCGTAACGTATCAGTGTAGACGGAACGCGAAATGTGATAAGCCAATGCCGCTTTGCTATCCTTCTCGCTGATGGTTGCCGCCTCGCTTGACTCTTTAAGCAAATCTCCGGCCTGGCCATGCAGTTCGTCGATCGATGAATTGAATACGCCCTTCGAGCGCATCTGATCCAAGCGAATGTCGTTCAATCTAATCAGATCGCTTGCCGCTCGGTGGGAGGCCATAATGGGCGGCATACCTTTGCTCGTATCGTATCCAATTCCTAATGACTCTTCTTTCTTACCAGCAGATTGGTCCGTCTCACCGCCAAGATCGGCTTCGGCCTCCCTCATGTTCAGGCTGGAAAAGGACTGTTTGCTGAAGGCTTTGACCCGATCCACCTTTTCCTCGTAGTGAACCATGATCACGCCATCGTGATCCTTAAAGAGAGACTTGCTTTCGTTGAGGCGACTGTCGGATTGAGCATCGTAGGCGATGGTAACCGTCGCCTCCATACGCGGAGGAGGAACGAAAAAAGCGGACTTCGAAGTAATGAGAGCGATGCGCTCCTCGATCTTCTCCATCCCTTTGGAATGGGACGCGTATTCGGCATTTCCCCTCTCGTCGAAAGCGAAGGCGAAGCCCCAAATCAGATCCCGGCGACTGTCGATCGGTCCCAGACCATAAGATCCTTCCTCATTAGCTCTAATGAGAAAGAAATCGTCATAGGCTGGAGGCTTGGCCAGAAAATGATCGAAACGCTCCTTGAAAGGCTCCTTGGGCCAGGGATTGGTATGAACGATCATGAGCATCGCGCCAGGCGTAGGCGTATCCGCTGTTAAACTACCACGAGGACGGTACAAGGCGATTGGCCCGAAACGACGATAGGCGGAAGTGAACTGAGGCACAAGGTATTGAGGATCGTTGAGAACATTGGACCGCACGGATAGGCTAACGCTGTCTCCCAATGCCCTAACCATGCGATGCATATCTCCCAGCTGATCCAGGAAAACAGGCAAGTTCAGACTTTCGTAACTGTCATTTGGCGTCCCCAGCCAAGAAAGATCGTCATGGGCCGGAGCGAATAGAATATTCTGAATGCCCATAACACCTCCAACTTCGCTTCCAAAAACATGTCCATAGCGAGCGGCGAAAATGCTAGGGTCGGTAAGGGTTTCGCTGACCGAGATCAGCTGAAAATGTTCTATGGCCGCATCCGTATCCGAAAAATCCGACACAGCCTCGCGCATAGATTCGTAAACGACGCTGTAGAGACCGGTATAATCCCAGAACGCCTTGGTGCTATGGCTAAACCCGCCCGCCATAGCGCCCCACTCCGGATTCCTATCAGAGGGCTTGACGTCAATGGCAAGCGTGATCTCCTTGTTTTGAAGAAGATCACGAATCTTGAAGGATCCTTCGATGGCATCGCCCTCGATCTTTAGCTCCTCCTGGCGGAGGACCATGGCCTCTTTCAGGCGACTCACGGAAATATCGAATTCCCGCTTCACTTCCTTGACGATATTGGCGTCCGCTAGAGCGCGTTTCAATTCGCTCCATCCTCGTCTATTTATATCCAATTCTTCAATACGTTTTTCCAGAAGAGCTCTCCTTGAATCTCGTTCCGCTAGCTTTTCGGATTCGAACACCGCGTCTCGCCTCAGCTTGCGATTCTCCGCTACCTCACGATCAGCGATGCGGCGCAAGCGAAGCATCAATTCTCGTCTCACTGAGGGTTCCGCATCGAGAGGATCTTCCTGCTTAAGAGCCGCATCGAGTTTCCTGAAAAATTCGATCTCGTTTTCGAAATACTCCTGTCTTCGATCGAGATCCGCTTTAGTTCGAGGGGTCGCCAGAGAATTGAAAAACCCTTGGGCTCCCATATGGCCGCGGGCGTCGTTATCCCAGAAAACCATCATAACATGCCGATCGACTCGATTCGCTTGCAAATCGCTGGCCCACTGAATCATGCCAGCCACCGTAGCGGCTCCGCGCGCCCCCGGACTTTTGCGCGGAACAGCTCCAAACGAGTCGAGCGGAGCCGCGAGAATCAGGACCTCCTCGAGAGCGAGCTCGAGTTTGGGTCGCTTGCCTGGGAAATAGGCGATGATATTCCTCCCGCGCGCGCGCTTCCAGACTTCAGCCGCACGTATTCTGACCTTGGATACCGTAAGAATATCTTCAAGTCGGCCATCGTAAAAATAGCGCGGCATATTGACGGGCGTTTCGACATGTTTGGCATGGCGGGAGCTGGTTTCCTCGCCTCCAAGAAAAACAACCGCCTTAGCGCCCAAGCGAAAAGCCCTCAGCCAGCCATTTCCGCTGTTGTAGTCCAAGACGACGATAGCTCCCTCCGGCGACGCTACAAAATCATCGATACCGCCGGTCCCCGCATAGACAATCGGTCCCGAAATGCCATCCTCATAAGTGCTTGGAGGCATAACCCCATTGGGACGCAGAGTGAAGAGCGGTAGAGTCTTAACAATAGATCCGCCTTCATCGAGCAGTTCGATTTCGCTTTGCAGGACTTCGGTTTGGGCGGAGAGGAAGGCCTGCTCGAAGGCGATCTCCACGCCTTCCTCTTTGAGTCGCTCGAGAACGTAGTCTGCGGCTCGGTCGAATTCAGGCGTCCCGCTTAGACGATGAGGCGTGGAGGTAAGAAAACGCGTATCCGCCTCGAATTCGACTTGATCGAAGGCATACAAGCAATGCGGCAAGAAGCCAATCAGCAATGCGAATAAAGGTAACGGAAACTTCTTCATCCTTCTCCTCCTACTGATCCGAGATTGATTTCCACTTCGTCGCGTCGAGCGATGCGATCAATGGATCCGTCGCGTATCCAAATAAGTCTGTCGCAAATATCCAGCATCCTGTGATCATGCGTAGCGCAAATGATCGTCACTCCGCGCTCCTGATTCAGACCCTTAAGAATATCCAGAATCTCCTGCCCCGTTTGGAAGTCCAGATTGGCGGTCGGCTCGTCGCAAAGAAGCACGGAGGGAAGGTTGGCCATGGAGCGAGCGATAGCTACGCGTTGCTGCTGTCCGCCCGACATCTCAATAGGGCGATGAGCCCAACGTTCGCCGAGGCCTACAAGTTCGAGAAGCTCCATCCCGCGATTTCTGGCCTCATCCGGAGCAAGGCCGGCAAAGGTCATGGGAGTCGTCACGTTCTCCAGAGCGGTCATGTACTGTATAAGATTGTATTGTTGAAAAATGTATCCAATTTTTCGGCACCTAAGAAAAGCGAGTTCGATCGCCGTAAGCTGAGCGACGTCCACTTCGTCGATCATAACCCGCCCGGAAGTCGGGCTATCCAAACCGCCAATCATATTGAAGAAGGTGCTCTTGCCAGAACCAGAAGGTCCCATGATGGAAAGAAATTCTCCTTGGTAGATTTCCGAGTCGACCCCCGCCAAAGCGATCGTCTCCACTTTCTTCTGGGTGTAGACTTTGCGTAGATTCACCGTTCTGATGATGACCCGCTCCAACGACTGAGACTCTCTCGCTTCCTGGCCCATCACTCGATCCTCATCGCCTCCAAGGGCGCCAGACGTGCCGCCTTCCAAGACGGGTAGATAGCTGCAGCTCCCGCCAAGAAGGCTCCTCCGATGGTAGCCACGATGAATACCTGCAGCATGCTAAGCAGGGGGGCATCCTGAAGAAAAATAGAGCCGAAGCTTAATAGAGCCATTGCAAAACTGGTCAGGCCTCCGATCAGGGAACCGACAATTCCCCCGACTACTCCCTGCAGAGAGGCTTCCATGACGAATATCCATAAAATGGATATATCGAGAGCCCCGAGGCATTTTAATGTTGCTATCTCTCGATAGCGCTCGGTGACCGACATCAGCAACGCATTGGTGATACCCACCCCACAGACCATAAGCGAGACGATCAACAACACGCTCATTTTAATACTTAAGCCGAACAGACCAGCCGAATCCTCGGCATCGCTAGTAGCGTTTACGGCAGCCTGCAATCGACTTTCTCGAACCCGTCTTTGCGCGATTTCCTGTAGGTCTTCCGCTTCCCAGTCCATTCGCTCTCGAGCGTGTTCAAGGTAACGCGCTCGATACCACTCAGCCGAACTAGCCGATTGGAGTCTCTTCCAAACACGATCCGCCTCGAATTCGAAAGGCAGCATATTCAAACGCCGGGACAGAGCCTGCTTCAAGGCTGGTTCGGCGAAGGAAGCTTCAAGGTGAATGCCCAACCACTCCATCTTCGCAAGATCGGATACACGTTGGAATTCCAGATCATCGATCAGAAACCCAGCCTTGCGAATCGCATCCAGAAATTCGCGACTTCCTTCGGCTAGCTTCTCCACTGGCGCTTGGCGAACGAAAAGCGGAAGCAGGCGAGCAATCGAGGCATTCCAGTTCTCCTTGATCGCATCAATGGCGCGACTGGTTTCCGGCCATCGCTGGCAAAGAGCGGCAAATTTCTCTTCACTCCCTTCCATTCTGACCGTAGGAAACTTGCCCACGGTATCCAAGAATTTAAGACGATTTTCAGGAATTGCCAGATGATCAAGAATGCTCGCTCCTACGACGGGACCAGCAAGCTCACGACGCTCCTTATACTCCAGCGAATTCAGAAAATCGATGAAAGCGAGCGCTTCTTGGGCCACTTGGCGAAGCTTGGGATATTCATCAGGGGAGATAAGCCCGAATTGTATGAACTCCTCCGCTCGAGCTTCTTCCAGGTCGGACTTCGCGAATTCCCGGAGAACGACATCCTTGTCGACGGTCTGTGAAATTCGGGAAGTCCACCGAGAAACGGTCTTTAGTTCGAACAGCTCGGTTTCCGTATTGTTCCGGACAATACGAGAATTGAGACCACTAAGGAGGAGATTTACGGCGAAAGCAACCGCCACGGTGATCACCAGCACCGTCATCAAAGCTCTAAAGAGACGGTAGCGAATAGCCGTCCAAGTCAGATCGAATAGCTTGGTCAAACCCATCTTCGGCTGTTCTCTCAGTTCGAACCCGGGCATCTAGGCGACCTCCTTTGGCATAGATATGACAACGATTCCATTATCCACGAGCTGACTGATGTATTGCGTCACGGATACACGCGACTCATGAAAGCTGAGTCCGTTTCTTTCCGCGAACCGGTCCACGACATCGACCACTTTCTCGCTATGGCGAATCAACTCGAGGACCTCGGATCCAAGGGGATCGAGACGAATGGTTTTTCGATCTCTAGGCTTAATTAGCCAGGAAATCGGAGGCACCAGGAAACCTGGCTTTTTTAGAGGCACTTCGATCTCCACCTTTGAAGCATTCAGGCTGTCTATCTTCGCTTTCTCGTTCAAAAAGGCCCTACTCTCCAGCATGCGCCGCCAAACATCAGCAGCGTCTAGAGCGACTTTAGAGTTTGCGTCTTTTTCCTTCATAACGAAACGACGCAGTGAGCGCAGCAGGACAGTTGGACGGATTGTTTCTCGAACAGTGAAGCATGCGAGGGTCGGCTAAGCGCGCCTAGCGTATAAAGACGCTTGTCCTCCGGGCAAATCCATCCAACCGATTCGAATTTCTGACGCATGAAAAGCGAGCCCCAACCCGAACCATAAGGCAATGTTCCTTTAATGCGGAAAATATCGTGACCAGCTTCTGAATACTGCGTGCTTTCAAGAGTCTTAGGCTTTCGAGGCAGCTGCCTGACCAACCACTCGATGACAGAGCCTTTAAGCCAGAATTTCAGCAATCCTCGTCGCTCCGCTCGAATAGTGGCTTTATCAGGCTTTTTGTATCCAAATTCCATTACCGTAGAAGCAGGCAAAGCCTGAACATCCGAAAGGGTGAAGGCAGAGGGAACTGAAAGATCCAACCCGAAACAGCGCCAGGCTTGGAAAGCCGAGGCATCCCCATCGTCTACCATAAGGGACGAGAGTATCTGTTCCTCTAAGGAAAGATCAGGGGCATCATTCCAGCGAAAAACGGCCTCGATGAGCATCCGGGACTCGCCAAAGTGGTTCAGCAAACGTGTCGACACTTTTCCATTCTTGACGCTTTTCAACCCGCTCCAATCCAGCATGTCAGCGATATTGGCCTCGCTATGGTCCATTTCGTTCAGAAGCCGAGAAGCGTAATCCGATCGCATACGTTCCAGATCCGGACGATTCCCTACTCTTCGCCAACTCAGCTCGAGTCGAAAATCGGATCGATCAGCAAAAGCGATCCTCCCCTGCTCCGCATCATTAGCGAATTGAAGCATCTCCCAGTCTTCGGGGAGATCTACGGAAATATTATGCCATACCCAGGAATTCAATACAATAGGAGTTAGGGCTTTAGGCCGCGGAGGTTTAGGAGGTTGCTTTCGGCTCGGCATGTTCCCGGTATGCCGCTATGTAGTGGAATGCTTGAGGCGTTCCGAAGTAAAAGGACTAGCCAATTTCTCTTTTTTGTATCCATTAGTTCAATCCGACTTGTAAATGGTGAATCGACTTGGGATGTCCCCCGTGATAAAGTAGTAGGCAGCTTGGACAACGCTCCCCAGAAAAGCTGCCAGCAGCTCGCCGCAAATGATGCCAATCATGAAGGGCTTCACCTTCGCGACCCCCTTTTCACCTCCATACTTGACTGTGATCGTCTTGATGAGCCAGCCTAGAAGCATTGATTGAGCAACGTATCCCAATCCCCACGACGCGCCTACAACAAGAGCGACGGGATGCAAAGGCCATCTGATGAAACGCAGTCGAGCGACAGTCAATGCAATCGTAACAGCAAAGGAAATAGCGAAGGCCGTCATGGCAGGACCGCTTAGCGACATATTGCTAAACCGTTCCCAACCGGAAATCTCCAACGATTTTTCCAAAGCCCCCTGGGCTATGAGATTCTCCGAGACCTCGATCATGCTACGATGGGCAGTGGGGGCATGCTTGGTACGGGCATTATAGTTCATGTTGGCCTGACCGCCATCGTATTGAAAAAACAGGCACCAGCCAAGAGCGACGACGAGACCCATTAAAAGAACGAGCGGGGTCCACTTAGCGACCTTCGGGACCTCCAATCCTCGATGATCCAGCATCTTGAAGGCGTTGGTCAGATAGGGCATAAGCGACTCGCGGCCGCCATTGGTGGGGAGAAAAAAGCCCAGCATGGCGAGAATGATCACCGTTTCCGGTCCAAGCGACTGGGCTCCAAACAAACCCATGATCAGCATCATAGGCTTCCAAGACGCGCCGATGATCACGATGCCGGTCTCTGCTAGAATTCGACTCAAAACGACATAGGTAATGTGCAGCAGCAGCAGATAGGTAATGGCCAACTGCCAATCCAATCCTACCGAAACCATGTACATGAAGGTGACAAAGCTGGATAGAATGAATAATCGAGCTCCCCATACGGCGAAGCCGGGCGCTTCCTTCGGCGGCCGGAAGGTCAAGGCGCTTTTGAAGGTATCCTGATAGAAATGACGCCCCGTATAAAGAATTGTCAGGAAGGTAGCGGCATAGGCTCCCGCTGGAGCGAACTTGATGGGCGCCATATCTCCGCCTGCTCTAAGATCCACACCATAAAGTATACAGACTACGGATACCGCCCCATAAAGCATTTTGGAGATGCCTACGGAAAAGGATACTTCTCGAGAAAGGAAAAAGGCCAACCCCACCGAGACGAAAAAGATCTTGAACTTGAATATCTTCTCAAACTCGACGACGGATTTCTTAATGGTCGGGGAGATATTCTGCACCATTGGCGTAAAATCGATCTCCGTCTTGATCTCGATCATGTTCGGGTAATGGACTTTCAGGAAATTGATCGTGTAGATTAAGAAAACGCCGACCAACCCCGCCAAGAAGAGCTTGTTATTGAGCATAGGATTCCGCTTCTCCCCCTTAGGGGGCAAAATCTCATGAGTAAACCGAGCCAACGGATAAGGCAGATGCTCGTGACGAGCCCATTGGACATGAAACATCATGGCCAATCCGAGGCAGGCTATCCATGTGCTGAATACAATAGGAATCCAGAAGCCAAAGGATTCGCTCCAGACGTCCCAGGGAATATCGAGAAGGGAGATATGCCCTTGCTCTTTGGGCAGTCCTTTCTGGAAGTCAGCCAGTCCAGCTGGGTCCGCCAGCATCTTCTCGGGCGTCAGCTCAATGGCTCTGTTCTCCTTCCAGCCCGGCTCCGTTTGCTCGTACTGATGTGGAAACATCAAAACGATCGTAAAGCTCCGCAGAAATCCCGATGCTGGGATACAGCAGACGACCACCATGATGAAGAAAATCGTCGTCAGCTCCTTCCCCGTGAGATACGCCCCGCCGCGCGTCATCTTGATGATGATCGGAGTGACAGCCAAAGCGAACAGGATCAGCGGACCATAAACGATGATCGGCATATGATTGCCGATAAGATAAGTCTGCATCAGAATGTAGTCGTTAAAGTAGACTACACTACAAATAAAAGCCGCTCCCAATAGACCAAAGAAGATCGATCGGAGAGTCATTGATGAGAATAGATAAATGAACTAAAATATCGTATCCAAAAAACGGTGTTAGAAATCGGCGGCAATATGTACGTATTTATATAATCAAAAACGGCTTTTCTAGTAAATCCCCGCTCATCAGCCGGATAAATCAGTACTAAAAAGAAACGAGAATCATCCAGCAGGCTAGAAAATGGATAAAAAGGACCCGCCATCCGAAAATCGGCTGTGCTATCCGAAAGCGGAAAAGTCTTTTTGGGGAACTGGAATAATTTCGTGATCAATAAGAATATCGGAGTGCAGTAGGTCGAGCAGAAGCGAAAGATCGGACTAGGACAATCATCAAAAGGCTTGTGGGAATAATAAAAAGCCCGAGATCCTAGCCCGATCATTCGCCATACCTGATGAATCACTACTAGAAACAAATCGTGTCCTGACTGGAGGGCGTGATTGAAATTGAGGAAAAGATTCTCGTTTGGTCATTTGAAAGGAGGGATATTGATTCATTTATCGAAAAGAACCGTTTGTTCAATTCGTTCGAAGGGACAAATCGATTGAAATTCGAAAGCATCCCCTTCGGTTTTCGAAAGAAATGGAATGTTATTCATAACATTCCGGTCGTTTTTAACATCAGGGTAAGCCAACGGTAAGGTAAGGACTGGAACCTGCCGGAAATAGTTAAAACGAGGGCAACCGATTAATCTGACTGCAGATCGAGGCAAAACCATTTCCAATGGCTTGGCGGAGAAGGGATTTCATTTAGATCTTTGTATCGAAGTTGAAACTTGAATACATAAAATGATGGAAACGACTTCCGAAAGGAGAAGAACCAGCCAAGCGAGAAGTCTTCCCGCGATTCAAAATCGAACTGAAAAACACTGAATGAAAAGGAAGATTCAATTGCAGGCTTGCCTTTGAAGCCGCTTGATTGTTATTCGTAACAAAGTAATATGACGACCACCCTTTCTCGAACAAGCATGCAGGACATCGCCGAAAAGGCGGGCGTATCGGTAATGACAGTAAGTCGGGTTTTACGAAACCATCCCGGCCACAAGGAAGAGACGCGTAAAAAGGTATTGTCGGTTTCGAAAGAGCTAGGCTACTCGAAACATCCACTGGTTTCGGCTTTGATGACGGAGTTGAGAAACCGAAGGTCGTCGATATTCGCAGCCGTCATCGCCTACATACATTGCCACCCTGCCCATCGCAAGCCGCAGTCAAGCTGGGTGGCGATCATGAACAGCATAAGAAAGCAAGCCGCTCAACAAGGTTACGAGCTAGAGGAATTTTCATTATTCGAACCGGGGATGACGCCAAAACGCCTCGTGGACATCCTCAAAGCTCGGGGCATTCGCGGCTGCATACTCGAACCTTTTATCGTAATCGGTACGGAACTTACTATGGACCTAAGCCATTTCGCTTCGGTCGCAATTGGCCATTCATTGTCCAGGCCTAACCTGCACCGAGTTGAAAAAGACGAATACGTGAGTACTTTGAACGTTATCTCAAAGCTGCAAGGCCTAGGCTACAAGCGAATCGGCTTGGCTCTCCACTCCATCAACGAATCGAATCACCAATTCAAGCGAGGGGCGGCTCTAGCTACCGCTCAGAATATCATTTCTCCGGAAAATCGAATTCCGCCACTGCTCTTCTATAAACTGAAAAGCCTACGCAAAGAATTGAAGCCATGGCTAGAGGAACACAATCCAGATGTTGTGATTGCCCATAGTATTCAAGTATTGGAGGCGATGCAAAGCTACGGCTATCGTATTCCGGATGATATCGGTTACGCCCAACTTGATCTGCTTCCCGGAGAATCCGGGATCGCGGGGATCGACCCGAACTGGGAACAGCTAGGCGAAATCGCGGCCAATCAAGTCATAGATCAGATGAATCGCAACGAATTCGGCATCCCGGAAAATCCAATTGAAAGCATGATCAACGGAAAGTGGATCGAGGGCGACACCATCCGAAAGCAAGAGCCGTCACCAGAGCGATACGCGAGTAGCCGTGACCAATTAGTGGCTACTCCTTAAGTCTGAGGAGCCTCTAGCATCGAGCGGGTAGACAGTTTCAATTCTCACTTAGGCCGATTCTTCGCCAGACGCTCGGGAGCCCGCACTTCAGTCTCCTGGCCAAGGTCTCCTTGGTCCTTCATCCAGGCGAAGAGCTTGGCGTTAAGATGCGTCTTAACCAGGGAGAATTCGGGCTCGTGGGCCAGATTATTCAGGCAATCGGGATCCGTAGTGATGTCGTAAAGCTCTTCGCGAGGACGGAACTTGTGCAACCTCGTCTTGTAGGCAGCGTCCGCGTTGCCCGCCAAAGCAGCGGCTTCCCATTCCTTGAACCAGTCACCACGATCCAAAGCGCAACGAAACTGGACCTCAGGAGTCAGGTTATAGATGTATCGGTATTGCTGAGACCGAACAGCGCGAATACCATAAGGATTGAGCATATTGATAATACCCACCGTAGTGTGGATACTGTAGGTGTAGTCCTTATGATGATCAGTCTCTCCTTTGAGAACGGAAAGAAAAGATCGCCCGTCAACCACTTCCGGCGTTTCCAGGCCAGCAACTTCTAGAATCGTTGGCACAAAGTCGACGTATTCGATAAGCGCTTCGCTCTCGACTCCTTCGGCAACGACGCCAGGCCAGCGAATGATGCAACCGCTCTGCACCCCGTCCTCGTAGCAAGACCATTTGCCTCGCGTGAAATCCGATCCCTGCTCGCTCAGAGCCACGACCATCGTGTCCTCTGAAAGCCCATGCTTTTCTAGCAATTTCAAGCATTGCCCTACTTGCTGATCAAACACGGTAATTTCCGCCAAAACCTTGGAATAGCGCTCCCGCGTCGCCGGCGTATCATGCCAATAATTACGAAGCTGTAAGCTTTCCGGTGGATAGTCTTCCGGATTGCCGCGATTGTGCGGAGCATGCGGCTCCTTGGAAGCGACTACTAGACAAAAGGGATTTCCATCTCGCTTCGATTCCTCGAAAAGACGATCAATGGCGGCGAAATCGATATCGCCTTTCTTGTTCCCCCCGTCAGGTGATGGAGCCGATGAGTATTCGAAAGTGAAGGTCTCCTTGGGGTTTATATGCGTCTTTCCGGAAAGGGCAACGCGATAGCCAAGCGGCTTCAAGTATTGGGGAAGCGTTGTTACGTCGTCATTCGTGTAGGTGTGATTTGGGTACGCTCCTGATTTCACCGGATAGTAGCCGGTGTAAAGACTGTGCCGCGTAGGTGAACACATGGGGGCGGCCTGAAAGCATTGATTGAACTTCATCCCCTGCTTCGCCAAGGCATTCATATTGGGAGTCTTGGCCTGACCTCCATAAACCTCGAGGTCGCGATAGGTGGCATCGTCCGCTAGAATGATAACGATATTGGGTTGAGCAAAGCCGAGGGTCAACGGGACGAAGGCCGAAAGAATAACGAGTATGGGCTTCATATGACACAATTATGGAGCTCTGCTTTTTTAGGTAGCAAGCCTTCTCAGCCCATTCGCCTAGCAAAGACCCACTTCTTTTTGACCAAAAGACACTTTTTCAGCCTTTAAATCATTATATTAAACTTTCAGTCCAGGTCAGACAGAATAAAGAAGTCCTAGGTAAATCGACTCCTACTGTTTTGCGGATGTTCGCGGAAATCTTCAGAAGAAGATTTGCGGCATCCCATTCAAGAAGCCTGGATAAAACGCGCTTCCTTCTCGCTTTGCTGAACGACCAGCCGGTAGTTGCTCGGCGTATACTTGAACCGCTCTTTGAAGCGAGCTGTGAAATGGCTATGATCAGCGAATCCCACTTGAAAACCGACTTCGGCTACCGAAAGAGAACTGTCGCGAAGCAAAACGGTCGCCCTCATGAGTCGAGCTTCCCGTATAAAGGCCGCGGGGGAATGGCCTGTCAGAGCCTTGAGTTTTCTATTGAGCGTACTGCGACTTAAATGAACCGCTTTGGCAAAAGCCTCCACTTCGAAATCGGGATATGAGAGATTCGAGTTCACGATTTCCGAAGCCTTTTCTATAAACGTTTTCTCTTCAGCATCGTTGAATTTCAAGGGCGGCGTAGCAGTAGCGAAACACTGACGCAGGCGCTTTCTATTGAGTATCAGATTTTGAATACACGATTTCAGAAAAGCGAAATTAATGGGCTTGGCCATGAATATATCCGTACCGCTTCTCATGCCTTTCACCTTGTCTTCGAAGCAACGTCTTGGGGCGAGCATGATAATCGGTAAATGACTGGTTCGAATATCCTCTCGAATGCGGCGACAAAGCTCGAATCCGCAACGTCGTTGCATCTTGGCTTCCAGAATTACCAGATCCGGCGATCTCCGCAGTATCAAGCTCAGTCCATCTTCATTGGAATCCACTCCAAATATACTGTATTCATTTTCAAGTGACTCTCGAATGCAGCTCAGCAGGTCCTCAGAGTCCTCAATGACGGCGATGACGGGCTTGCCTTGAGCGGATTGAATCTCGCGAGCGGACGGCTTGCCGCTAGCATTGCTGGAACCAGCGGCTGAAACCACTTCTTCAACCGGTAAATAGGCATCGATTTCGAGCTTTGATTGATGGCCTCGTTTCCATTTACTGGATACCTTGATTTTCAATCCTCCTCCGCATAACTCGAGCAGGGATTTCGCTAAGGCTAAATCGACGCTAGCCTCCCATTTGCTGGCAGCTACTCGATTAGCGGCGGCATCATTACGCGCGCAGATCAACTCCATCCTCAATAATCGCTTCCTGGAATTCGCCCGTTTGGACTTGAAACTCCCATCCAATCGCGTCCTGAAGGAAACCTCTCCCTCATACCCCGCAAAAGCGGCGGCTCTGGCGAAAAGACTGTCGAGGATTTTCCCCAAGTTTCCTTCATCGAAAAGAAAATGGCGGTCTGGCAGATCGCACTCTTGATTAAACACGATATCGCTATTTTCAGCCATAACGTGAAAGGTATCGAAAGAATTTAACAGAAGGCTCTTAAGCTCTCCTACACAGGTCGCAGGACTCAACAGACCGGAACGAGCGAGCTCTAAATCTCGCATGCGCTCAACTACGTCATTTAATTCAACCGCGTTGCGCCGAGCCAGATTGAGCAGTCGCCTGCCCGTCTTTCCGCTGTTTCCCGTCTGGCCAAGCCAATCGAGAGCGCCCAGAAGAGCAGTTAGAGGCCCCTCTAAATCGCCAATGGCGTTTGAAATAATCTCGCTCGAACACGCTTGGTTTTCAATTCGCCGGTATTGCCATCTTCGATACGCCAGACAACCCAAAATGCAACCGGCAATCAAGCCGAGTATGACGTAAATAGACGAGCTGGGAACGACAGCAACAATACCTGCTCCGATCGAAGGAGACGGAGATCCATACCCATTAGACAATGCAGGGCCAGGAATGGCAAATGAGGCGGAAAAGAGGGCAACAGCTAATGAGTATCTACTAGTTCGAGTGGGACATTTTGGGAACATCAAGATGGGACTCTCCGTTCTCTTTGGGGTTTTTGAGCAGTTCGATTGGAAGACAAGCGAATGAATCGCCTGACTCAATCAGAACATTCAGCCTCAAATATCCCAAATTGCAAGACTTTGACCCATACTCCCCAGTCTTTGGGCCACATTCAATAACGTGGTCGCCAATCGAGGAGTTAAAATCGATTCGTTACCATCGAGAAGAGTGCTGATTGCCTTCTCGCAACACCACAAACGCTGAAATTAAGACTATGCAAAGACTTAATAATTCGACTACAAACTCTCGCATATCTTGTTGGCTGACTGCTGCCGCATTGTTGCTTCTGCCTCAAACGATATTTGCTCAAGAAGATGACGAAGGCATCTTCACTCTATCGGCCTTCACCGTCTCGGCGGAGGATTCCGCTGGCTATGTGTCAGACAAGTCCGTGGGGGCCTCTCTTCTAGTAAGCCCCCTGGATGAACTTCCCGTTTCGGTAAACGTCCTTACCCAGGAACTACTGGAAGACATCGATGTGCAATACCTCGAAGACGCCGTTCAGTACGTGAGCGGAACTTCAAACGAGGGGCGCAATTTCACCGGCGAAAGCACCTTCTCGATCCGCGGACTTCCCACGAACCTGGTTCTTCGCAATGGCATGTACTACAACGGCAAGGTAGATCTGGCTAGCATCGAGCGCGTCGAAGTGGTCAAAGGGCCCCAGTCCATCGTCTTCGGCCAAGCCGATCCTGGCGGATTCATTCACTATACTTCCAAGCAACCGATTGCCGGAAACGAGTTCGGCCAAGTCAAGGCTACGCTCGGAGACTATAGCATGAAGCACCTTGCCTTCGACTACAATAAGCCGATCGACGAGGAAGGCCAGTTCGTCTTCCGGGTGTCAGGCGGCTGGCTGGATACGGAAACCGAAATCCCTTTCGAGGAACGTAATGAATTTTCCATTACGCCTACCATGGCATGGAATCCAACCGAAAACACACGCATCGTGGCTGAATACAATCTGACCCAGAAAGACGGAAACTACAATTTCGTGGTCGTCCCCCTATTTCGAAGCAGAGGAGGCGGCAACAATCCTCCTTCAGTGGAATTAGTCCCTGTAGATCGCAAGTTCTCCAATCTCTTTCCAGAGAACGAACTCGATCAGGAAAATCATTTCTGGAACCTCCGCGTCGAACACAAGTTCAACGACAATCTAGTGGGTCAATTCTCCTACGGATACGCTGATCAGACCTATTTGCATTACTTTGTTCAGGGTGGCCAAATCAATCAGTTCAGGGAAGATTCCCCGCCCTATACTTGGAATGGAGGGCTAGGGGCCTACCAGGATATGAAAACTCAGGAAATCTTTCAGGCCAACCTCGCCTACCAGTTCGACATCGGCGAGACCAACCACCGCCTAATGCTCAATCTGCGTCGCTTCGAAGCGGCAAATTCTGGTGATCTCAAGTGGCTGGATCTCGATGGCGATGGCAATCGAGATAGGCTCAGCGGCTTGGTAGGAGGATCTGGCTTCCAGGTTCTGCCTTGGGAGCCCAGCGACAACGAAAGTGTCGTCACGCCGCTGCCTTCAGATTTCTGGGCGAATCCCGACCAGTATGTGTGGGAGGGAAACCACGCTCGCGGTTGGGGCTCCTACGATCCGCTCATTACGGATCCGTTCATTCCTTCGATCTCGCTCGTAGATCAGATCAAGGCCATGAACGGCGATCTAATTCTTCTTCTTGGCGTGCGAAAGACCTGGGACCGTCAGATGGATGTCACAAACGCTATCGTAAGAGCCCAAGATCCCAACGCTGCTCTGAACGATACCTCCGGAACGACGCCGACCGTTGGCGTGACCTACAAGGCCAATGACAACATCAACCTGTACGCCATGTATTCGGAATCCTATACGCCAAACGGCCGAGTAGGAGGAAACAGCGAGCCATGGTACATCGCTCAAAGAGGCTACTTCCCAACGGAAACGGGCGAAGGGGCCGAGCTGGGCTTCAAGTTCAACTTCCTTGAAAACAAGCTCAACGGAACGGTTTCCGTTTTCGACATCACCAAGAACAACGTGCAATTCGGGGCTCCCCAGCTCAATCCTGATGCCACAGGAGGAAGCGGCGTTTTTGGCGAGCAGCAGAGTTCCGGCTGGGAGCTCGACTTCACCTATTCGCCGGAATCGAATTGGGATCTCGTCTTCTCCTACACCAATATGGACGCCCGTACCACTCAAGCTAGGATCGGCAACGCTACACCCGATATCGATGGCGATGGCATTTCGGACATGGTCGGCCTGGTCAATGAAGGAGCGGCTAAACACCACATGACATTCTTTACCAAAAGAGTGGTCGTCGAGGGCCCACTCAAAGGCTGGGAAGGAAGGTTCGGCTTGAAGTACAAATCGGGCCCCATCCACCAATTCGCCAATTTCCATAACCAGCTGCTTGTTCAGCCTGACAACGTGGTGGTTATGGATGCGGCAGTCGCCTACAACACCAAGGTAGGTGAAAACGACCTGCAATTCGCATTGGCCGTCAACAATCTGACCGATGAAGATTGGTATGACCGTCGCGCCAAGTACGCAGGCCCAATCTGGACGAAGTTCACGACGACTTTCAAGTTCTAGGATTCTAAGTTTGTCTTAACATTGGCGAATCTGCTGGATGGATACCTGGCAGATTCGCCTTTTTGTTTCTAAATCTTCAATTGAAACCAGATTTTCTAAGCATCGGTCATGCTTGAGGGAATCGCTTCCCTCGGCGTATTCAAATGCTCCCAGGGAGAAACAGGTTCAGGTCCACCTTCACCTTAGACAGACCCCAAAAAAAGCCAATCAAGTATATCGATAGTTCGATTGAGAAAGCGTGGGTTTTGATCAAGGACAAACCCATTCATAGGCATTTAGGCGGATTTTAATGTGGGTTTTTGCAAAGAATTCGTGTTGCTTGGCCATGGAAAGCCATCTTCTTTTTTGCTAGCTTTCTTTCAACCGCAACGAACTCCAAGAACATACAAAACGAAGACCGACAGATTCTTCTCTTGATTGCCTCGCTATCTCACGATTTGAGAATAGACAGGAGTCATCATGAAAAAAGGGCCATACACGAAATTAGCGAGCACGCTGATATGTAGTTTTATTATGATTTCAAAATCCAATGCTGAATGGAAACCGGCGGAATCGACCATGATGACGCAGTGGGGCGAAAACGTGACCCCAGAAAATGCATGGACGGAGTATCCACGTCCCCAGATGGTCCGCGAGAACTGGACCAATTTCAACGGACTCTGGGACTTCGCGGTAACGCCGCGAGGAGCTGCCAAGCCTAAAACCTGGAAGTCCATCCTTGTACCATTCGCCTTAGAAACGCCTCTCTCCGGAATCGGCAGGCGGTTGGGAGAAAAGGAAGTCATTTGGTACCGTCGAAATTTCGACCTTCCAACCAGAGGGGATGGAAGAACGTTGCTTCACTTCGAAGGCGTCGATTACGCTTGTCGCGTGTGGGTGAACAATGAATACGCGGGATCTCATATGGGAGGCAATCTGCCATTCTCCTTCGATGTGACCTCTCTGTTGAAAGAGAACTCGAACGAGGTCGTTCTCCGGGTGGTGGACGATACGGATTCAAACGACCGGTATCAGCTTCGCGGAAAGCAGAGGCGCGACAACAAAGGCATTTGGTACACGCCCTCCTCGGGCATCTGGCAAACCGTCTGGATGGAAGAAGTCCCCTCCTCCTACCTGGAGCGAATCAAGCTGACGGGAGACATGGATGGCAATCTTTCCATCAAAGGTATTATCGAGGGCGATGCTCTTAAAAACGGCAAGCTTAGAGTCTCCGTAATGGAGGGCGAAAAATCGGTATCCAAAAAATCGGGACCAGTGGATGGCTTTTCCGTTAAAATAAAGAATCCTCGGCTATGGTCTCCTGAGGATCCGTATCTTTACAACCTGAGCGTGGAATTAATCCACAGCTCCGGGAAAGTGATAGATCAAGTGGATTCCTATGTCGGATTTAGGACAATAGGCAAAGAAAAGGATGCCGCCGGTCATTGGCGATTCACGCTAAACGGCTCAGAGATCTTTCATCTGGGTCCGCTAGATCAAGGCTGGTGGCCAGATGGTTTCCTCAATCCTCCTGCGGACGAAGCCATCGTATTCGAAATGGAATTTCTTAAAAAGGCCGGCTTCAACATGATCCGCAAACACAAGAAAGTGGAGCCGAGACGCTACTATTACCACGCGGATCGCATGGGATTTCTCGTCTGGCAAGACCATGTATCCGGAGGAGCAGGACCCAATGAGTGGCCAAAATGGAAACGACTCTGGATGCATGGCAAAGAGGATGCTGACTGGGCGAAGGGAAATAATAATCGCTGGAAGCCCGGAGACAAAGTGGACGCGGACTGGCCTGCATGGGCCCACCAGCAGTCGATGGCCGAACTTAAGACCATGATCGATACTCTTTACAACAACCCAAGCGTTGTTGTCTGGACGGCTTTCAACGAACGTTGGGGGCAGCATTTATCAATGGACATTGGAAAATGGATTCAGTCGTACGACTCGACTCGATATCTCAATATAGCCAGCGGCGGGAATTTTTTCGAGATTGGCGACATTGCGGACGAGCACAGTTATCCTGATCCGGAATTTCCTTTGGATATTTCGCTTTACGACGACTACGTTAAGGTAGTTGGGGAATTTGGCGGCCACGGTTGGCTAGTCGAAGGCCATCAATGGGATACAAGCATGAGAAACTGGGGTTACGGCGGTTTGCCGTCATCGATCGATGAATACAAGGATCGCTATCGGAAGTCCGCTGGCATCCTAGGAGAACTGAAAAGCAAGGGCATTGCAGCAGGCGTCTACACGCAAACGACCGACGTCGAAGGCGAGATAAACGGCCTCATGACCTACGACCGGAAAGTCTTTAAGATGGAGCCAGAGGAACTGTCCCGCATTCATACGGAACACGGAATCGACGGAAAGTAAGATGGAGCGCGACTGAGTTTTGTACCTGGCTTAGGAAAAACACTACAGAGCAGCTATTGTTCACCTAAACTGATCCACTCGAACGCATAACGATCACCTGATCTAAAGGGTCGTCCATTAGATGCAAAGCCTACTGAACGGGGCCGAGATTGTATGGAACGTCGACAGTCCTGTTGCCGAAGAATTGATCCGTGATCACACCTTTGGCAATGCCATTGGCTGGTGTACCGTCGGCGAAATAAAGCTGAATTTGGAAATCCTCCTCAAAAGCCGTGTAGTCGAAAAATACATTCAGCTGTTCATAATCCCCCATTTCGTACCAACGGTAACTGATTATGCCGTCTCCAAAGCCGCTGGAAAACGTTCCAGTGCCTTGCTCATCCATGATGACGAAAAAACCGCCATATATATCCTCCGGAAGCGTTAGATTCATTTCGCGCGGGTCACGAACGAGAGGGAATGGGAAAAGGAGTGGACCGTAGCTGTAGTATACCGGTCTTTCTTTGTCGCTTGGAAGCTGAATTGAATCGACGATGGAGTCCGGATTGTCGTCGGTCCAAAGAAGCCGCTTTTCTACTTCCCAATTTGAAAGGTCGCGACTTTCGAAACGGAAATAATCGACGAGCGGATCTCTCTCGAATGTGACCGTCGCTTGATTCGCATTGCTCAACGAGATGTTCGACTGAATTGGCACGTCAAAGGCTATCTGGTAGTCAGTCGCCTTGAACTCGTTGGCGGCCTCTCCTTGCCGCTGGATGGTAATGCGATTGATTGTGACATCCATCAAAGGTCGATCATTAACGTCCGTCTCGGAGGCCCCAATCGTATTCACAACATCCATACCTTCTACGACTTCGCCAAAGACAGTGTGGTGATTGTCAAGCCACTCGGTCGCGCCAAGCGTTACGAAAAATTGGCTTCCGTTGGTATTAGGTCCGCTATTAGCCATAGAAAGAATGCCAGCCTTGCTGTGGCTAATGAGCTCTCGCATCTCGTCCGGGAAAATGTATCCCGGCCCATCGTTACCCAATCCATTGGGAGACCCGCTTTGAATCATAAATCCCGCAATCACGCGATGAAAGATAACGCCCTCATACAGCGGCTCCCTACGAGCTTCTCCCGTGGTGCTGTCGTACCTGGAAACGGAGTTTTCAGCGAGTCCGATAAAATTAGCGACCGTGACAGGAACTCGATCGAAAAAAAGTCTCGCGGTAAATTCTCCCTGGCTGGTATCGAAAACCGCATAGAGCCCATCTTCAGAGGGAGTGAAAGCGAATAGCTTGGAGCAGAAAATCGCTCCCGAGATGATAACAGTCCCAAAGAGTCGAAAGAGAAAAGGAGTTAGCATACGGTTAACGTCTACGCGCGAAGCATACCCATAGATTCAGATAATCGAGAAATGTTTGGTTTGAATCCTTTCTAGAAAAACGAAGATATTTTAGGCATCCCTACAATCTAAGATCTCAATTTTTGTTCAAAAGAGGCCTAACGCCATCCGTACACTGTACCATGGTACGGTCCAACAGAGAGGGGACATCTTCCTTCCGCTCCGCATACCTAGACTGGGAAAGAATCCATGGAAACATGGTCACCGGAATCACTCTGATCGAACAGGAATAGACAAACGAAACCTAATCCTGCAGCTCGCCTATCTATTTTATCAGTTCCGTATCAGGATTTCCGGCATGCCAGCCGAACCAGAAAGCCCGATGCGAGGGCAGTCTCTGGAGTTTTTCTCCTTGATCGCTTACCAAAGCCGCCTCAGTCATACTCCAATTTCCTCCTTTAGTATCCAGTATTTGGTTACGATTTCGTTCGAATTCCTTGTCGCCGCTTTCATAGGCTCTTATAGCGCCGCTACGATCAGCCAGCAGCACGTAGCGGGTACCGCCATAGGTATCTTGTACCAGTTTTTTTCTAGCCAGGTGCTTTACAGAGTAGACTCGCGGCTTGTCGAAGGGACGCCCAAAGCGGAGGACGAATACCTCGTCCTTGTTCTTGAGTCGTTTGTCGTTGAAGGGCGTTCTGAACATGAGTTCATCTGTCGCAAAGTAGTCTTTATAAGCGACGCCTTCACCATAGTCACGATTGTGCCCAGTATTTAAGGACAGCACCGTCGTTTCAGGATGCCTTTTCTTCCATTCACCCCAGGTGGTAGTGACGACGTAAAGCGGCTCGAGCTTTATATCCTTTCCGACCAGAGGTCCGACTACCGGCTCTCCATCCAAGGTATTCCAAAGCGACTCCGTCTCATGGTCGTACATCAATTTATTGGAGCGATAGAGAAAGCCACTGGTACCCAATTCGTAATGCACGCCTTTGTGCTCCGTTTTGTAGAGGATCACAGTGCCGCAAAGCGTGCAGTACACCCCATTAACCGAAACCCCGCCCACGGTTTCCTTAAACATTTCATGCCAGGCGAGAATACGTTTCGGATAAGCTCGAGCATCGCCATTGATCTCAATTCCGAATACCATGTTCCTGTCGGCCAAGTAGTCCGCTTCTTCGACTGAGATCATCTCAGGGCGGTCGAGTGGAGGGATCCCGTCGCGCCGCACCCCACCCCAACGGATTTCATCAAGTCGAATTTTGGCGTTTTCGGTATGGCTATCGAAATAGGCTGAGAAACTTCGGTCTATGTTCGCGTAGTGGATGGCTTTGAAAAGCCCGTAGTGAGGATGAGTGCCAAAGTCGTTCTCCCAAATCCATTCGTAGACCTTGTCGAAATTGCCCCTGAACTTTTGGCCTGTCTGCTTATCCAACAGTCTCCACATTTGGGAGCTGGCCGAGGGATGTGACGTCAACTCAAGGAGCTCCAGAATAATGGGCGTGTAGGCGTTTTGCCAGTTCTCGGCGATCTCCTCTGCCGCAGCCTTCCTGACCGAATTATCCACCCGGATGAGGTCCAGAAAACGATTTATCGGAACCGGATCCTTTTCAACAACCGCCAAAGAGCTCGTCGACAGTACAGAGACAGTTAAGCCGGCTGCTAAATACAGACATCGTGAAAGCTGCATACCTGTAAAAGCGTTCGAGATCTCCAAATGATTGAAGCAAAAGTCGAAAATCGACTGTCAATAGACTCAGCCTTTGAGGGATTCAGTCTCCAAAAAGACCAAAGCTCATTAAAAACAGGTTACAGCAAACCCCCTATGGCGTATTCACTTCCTGGGCTCGCTTCCATGCTTTAAAATCTTCGCCACCGTTGAGCATGCGTTCATAGGCGGCGAGCTCAGTCGCTTGACCCAGATCGCCTTGCGAAGCCATCCAGTCGCCAAGACGGCGCGAGAGCCGAGCGATCCGGTCTGCGTGCTGCGGATCATCGGCAAGATTATTCATTTCGTAGGGATCAACCAAGGTGTCGTAGAATTCGATGGCAGGTCTGCGGCTATGACGACGAGTCATGGCCTGGGCGTGAGCATCTCCAGCTTCCGCCTTGGCTATCCAGGTCTTGTACCAGTCGAACGTGTCGATAACGTTCCTATAGATCGCATTCGGATCCAGATTGCGAATGAGTTTGTATCGAGAATCTCTGACAGACCGTATCCCGTAGTGATTCGGGGCATTGAGAATGCCGCGAGACGTTTGAATGCCATACACATGCGTCTTATGCGTATCCGTTTTTCCATATAAGACTGGCAACAGACTTTTCCCATCGAAATCGGGGTTTAGCTCTCCGCCAGCCACCTCCACAAACGTCGGACAAATATCGACATACTCAATCATGGCATCGCTCGTCGAGCCTGGCTCGACATGTCCAGGCCAGCGGACGACCATGCCTGACTGGAGTCCCGAATCCGAACAAGTCCATTTCGCGAAGGGGAAGTTGTTGCCCTGCTCGCTCAACACCATGACCAACGTGTTTTCACTATGGCCATAAGCTTCGAGCATCTCCAGGAGACGCCCCACTTCCTGATCGAAGTAGGAAATTTCCGCCAAATAGTTTCGATAGGCCACGCGTGTCTCTGGCGTATCCACCATGTAGGGACGAAATTGAATTTCGTCCAACGGATAGCGTTCTCTGAATTCCTTGCCCTTACTCCATGGAGTGTGTGGCTCCCGAGAGCAGGCGAAAAGAGCGAATGGCTGACCGGCCTCCGCAGACTCTTTCATCAACCTCTCTGCAGCCATGAAATCGATGGACGACTCGGTCTTGGATCGAGTATCGCTGTATTCAAAAGGAAATACAGACGGCGGATTTATATGCGTCTTTCCAAAGAGGGCCACCCGGTAGCCCATGGGCTTCAGGTAATGAACGATGCTTCGGACATCGTCGTTCACGAAAGTGTGATTCGGATAGGCTCCGCTCTTCACCGGATAGAGGCCGGTATAGATATTATGCCGCGTGGGAGAGCACATCGGAGCCGCTTGAAAGCAGCGCTCCATGCGCATTCCTTGATCTGCCAGCGCATCGATATTGGGCGTGTAGGCTTGACCGCCGTAGCTCCCAATATCGCGGAAAGTGCAGTCGTCGGCGATGATGCAGAGAATGTTTGGCCCGGTCTGGCTAGCAGAAGAGGCCTCGAGCTGAGCATGGGCATTCGCCAGAAAAACAGTGAAAAGATAGAAAGCGGCGCGCTTCATAGGACGTTTCTTGAATCGGATGGAAAATTAGTTCTGCTTTCGCATGCGCTTAGGCGTGAAATGGAATCTGGGAATTTCAAGCTCTCCTTCCAATCCGCGATCTCCCTGCTGGAGCATCCATTGATCGAGCTCGGCGCTCAACGTCGACTTGGTTTCCGCCAGCGAAGGATCGTCCGTCAAGTTATTGAACTCCCATGGATCGCTTTGAAGATCATAGAGCTCTTCGGCAGGACGATTCATGACGCGAGCCAATAGCCGCGCCGCCTCGGGATCGGTCTTGGCCTTTTCTTTCCAGGCGCCCCATAAGCCCGAATCGGATTCGGTGTATTTAAAACCATGAGTCGTGATATTCGTGGGCTGACCTTCGGGATTAAGATTGCGAATGTATTTGTATCGCTCGCCACGAACCGACCTGACTGGATAAGGCTCGCCGGAGATGATACCTCGATTAGTATGAGCCCCGAATATTAGATCGCGGTGCTCCTCCGATCGGCCTTCAAGCACTCCTAGAAAACTCCTGCCATCGAGATCGGCTGAAGAGTCGGATCCTACTGCCTCCAGAAAAGTCGGCAAAACATCCACGAAACTAATCATGGCTTCAGTCGTAGTTCCTGGCTCGATACGCCCCGGCCAGCGAGCGATTAAAGGAACATGAAGTCCCGCTTCATAGCATGTCCATTTCGCCATGATGCCAATGCCATGATCGCCCGCATAGATGAAGAGCGTGTTGCTGGCCTTTCCGCTCTGCTCGAGTCGGTCCAAGATCAAGCCGATTTCCTTGTCCAAGGCTTCGATATCAGCATAGTAGCCTGCGGTCTTTTCTCGAATGGAGGGGATGTCCGGCAGGAACGGTGGCAGCGGGAGTTCTTCAGGAACGTAGTCTCCCTTTCCATGCGGACCGTGCGGCTCATGCGAAGCCACCACCAAGCAGAACGGCTCCTCGCTATCGATCACCGCGGCAGCCTCCTCCATCTTTACATACTCGAAAGGGTAAACGCTCTTGGGTTTAATGTGCGTCTTTTCCGCCAGGACCACGCGGTAGCCAAGAGGCTTCAGATAATGCGGCAGCGATTGCGTTCCCTCACGAGTGAGCCCATGATTCATATGACAGCCATTGCGATGCGGATAGAGTCCCGTGTAGAGAGCGCTGCGTGAAACCGCGCACATGGCCGATACCGTGAAAGCTCTATCAAAACGAATGCCCTCGCTGGCCAGTCTATCAATGTTAGGCGTCCTGACCGTCTCATTCCCATAGCAGCCTGAATCCTGCAAACTGTGATCGTCGCCAATGAAAAGAATGATATTCGGCTTTTCATCCGATGCGAAGCTATGGGCAGCAAAAGACAAAGCTACCGCGACCACCGAGAATAGGCCGCCGACTCGAAATCTCAAGAAGCTCGTCATCATGCGCTGTTTATCGCAGCAATCAAACGAGAGGCAACTCTGATATCAACAGGACAAAGGTGATTTACATGCCCCAATGCCCTGCCTGGCTTGATTAGTTTACCGTTTAGAGATTTTAAGGTTCGCGTAATGAGCGACAGTTGAACCTTCGAACCACAGGGCTACGTCTCCGGATGCGTCAGGTCCGGTTTTCAAATCATTGACGATTAAGGTTGGCTGCTCAACCCCATGAACAAAGAGCTGGGCCTTCTCTCCTTCAACCACGATTTTGATTCTGGTCCAAGTAGCCGGTTGCAGATCTACATAGGTTTCGTACTTGCTTGGGGATTCTCTTCTGAGTTTGAACCAAGGATAGTCCGGATGGGATGTGTATTGAACGGAATGATTCCGCCGCTCCTGATCCTGAGCTCGTCCATTTGTAGGGCGAAGATAAATACAATCATACGTTTTGAGATCGGGCTGGACACGAAAAGCGACGCCAACGAATCCACGAGCTCCTCCGAATGCGCCTGGGGCTGGCTGGCCAGACAATTCAAGCTCGATCGTCCCGTTATGGAAATCCTCTTCTACCAAAACCAAATGATCCACCCGGTTCGCTTCGCCTCCTGCCTGACGCTGACGACGCGCCTCCGCCAAGGCCTTCCTCGCCTCTTCGGAAATTTGAGCTTTCAACGCTTGCTTACCCTTGAATTCGACGACCTCGATCACAGCATTGTGAGCCGTTAATCCATCGGTGTCGGTCAGATCGATCTCCGCTCCCATCGCGGAAGAGATCGAGAAAACGAGAGTGAACGAAAACAGAACAGATAATAGTTTCATATCAGCAAAGGGTCTGAACTAGATAAATCAGGAATCTGTCGATTTGGCTAGCGAAAGATAAGGGGATTTTGAAGAATTGCAGCCAATCCGCCACCAGAACTTCAATACCGAATCAACGAGTCAAAGTATTGGACTCCCTCGTTCATAAGGAGCGTCCATTCCCTGTCGCCATTCTTGCATTCGGGCCCATTCCTGTTCGTCGGCAATGACCGGGTCGAATTTGCTCGGATCCAGATCGACATAGAGTCTTCGAAAGGCTGCTTCGTCGCAATCCGGATTCGGCGTGTTGTACTGGACATCATTTTCCCGGCGCCATTCGTCCAAAGCCAAGCCCATGGAAGCAACGCGGTCTGGATGTCTGGCAGCGAGATCCTTCTTCTCTTCAATGTCGGCCGACAAGTCGTAGAGCTCGGCTTTTTCCTCGTCGTACATTTCTAAATACAACCAACTCCCGTCACGCATAGCTCCGCTAGGACGACCGCCTTGATTGGTATAGTGAGGAAAGTGCCAAAAGAATTTTCTTTCGGGGATCTCTCCGCCGAGCAACCCCTCGGAAAAACTCACTCCATCCATGCCTTCTGGAACAGGAGCGCCAGCCAACTCGAGTAAAGTGGGGATCCAATCGATATTGTTCACCGGATCGTCGATAACCCGCCCCTCAGGAATGCGTCCAGGCCAGCGCACTATAAGTGGAACGCGCTGCCCCCCTTCATAGACGTAGCCTTTGCCTGCTCGATAGGGCGTATTGTGCGTGACTCTTTCGTGATTCAGCTCAGGAACATGAAGTCCGCCATTGTCGGAGGTAAAGACGAAGATCGTATTCTCGTCGAGGCCCAGCTCTTCAAGCTTCGCAGTGAGCAGCCCAATGGTATCGTCAAGCGACTCGATCAACGCGGCGTAGACAGGCTCGAAAGCATCCTTGTTCTTATCGACGAGATCCTGCCTCGCCGAGTACGGAATATGGGGAGTATAGTGGCCGAGATAGGCTACAAAGGGGCGATCCTTATTCGACTCGATAAACTTTATAGTCTCGCGCGTCAGCTCGTATTCCGCTTTGCCGCCCTCACTTTCGGAAGGGGTCGTTTGCTTTCCGTCGCCAGGATAGTAAACGTGGTCAAACCCGTGCTCGGCAGGACCAGGCTCTTTGCCAATGTGCCATTTGCCGATGAACCCAGTGGTGTAACCGGCTTCTTTGAAGTAGCGTGGAAAAGTCTTAATCGAAAGCGGCACACTCATCGCGATTTCGGGATGAAGAACACGCTGCGAAGGGGCGTCCGGTCGACCAGGCAAGTAAGTCGTTAGATGAAGTCGCGCTGGGTTCACTCCCGTAAGCAGTCCCGCCCGAGAGGGCGAACAGAGCGCTTGAGAGGCATAGGCCGAAGTAAAGCGGGTCCCTTGCTGGGCCAGACGATCAAGGTGCGGCGTGTTGTGGTCCTCGCGACCGTAGCAGCCAAGGTCGTTGATACCAAGATCGTCACAGATAACGAATACAATATTGGGAAGGGGCATAATGTCTTTCTATTCTCTCATTTCAGAAACAGGAAGTAGTCGAGTCGAATCCAGAGCGCCAAGAACTTGGCTGCAAACGAAATATGTGACCAGCGTCTAGATTAAGAATGAAGCTAATTGACTTCGCCCACTGTTTGCCAGTCGGGATAGATGAGTCGCTTGTCGTCTCCCCCATGCCGACCATTACTGGGAAGAGGGGGCAGTTGATCGAGGACCGACTGCAATTCGAGGCGTCGCTCGAGAAGCGTTTTATCTCTGGCATCGCTTAGATCCGTTGTTTCCTCCAAATCATTAGCCACATCTATCAGGCGGCCGTCTCCATAAAGCTTATACCTGACATCTCTCACATACTGACCGTGCTCCTGCGACCAAAAAGCATGGTAGTGGGAGATCTGCCAGGCTCGCTTTTTTCCGGGCTCGCCCATAAGTTGGGGATAAAAGCTGTATCCATCGACTGGATCTTCCTTAGCCATTTCGATTCCAGCAGCATCGGCGATCGTCGCGTAGAAATCGGTGAACTCGATGAGATCTTTCGATACCGATCCCGCAGGAGTTCGCCCTTTCCAGCGAACAATCAACGGCACACGCGTACCCATATCAGTCTGGCCGCCCTTGCCTCCCGCTATTTTTCGGCCATTCCAATTCGAGGTGATCTTTGTATCCGTTCCGTTGTCAGCCGTAAAAAGGATAAGCGTCTCTTCCGACAACTCCAACTCATCTACCTTCGCCACAATCTTTCCGACGAGTTTATCCATGTAGTTCACCATGGACACAAAATGGCGCTTCTTGGCTGCCGGGTCCTTAGGCTCGATATTGGCCGTCTCAAGATCGGCATCGCCAATTGTATCCGGCGTCGGCACAAAAGGATCATGGACCAGCACCATTGGATAATAGACGAAAAACGGATTGTCCTGATGCTTCTCCATGAAATCGCAAATGAAGTTAGTCATCAAATCCGGCCCATACTTTCCGTAATGCTCGCTGCCTGGAATAAACTTTCCGTTGTGTTCCAAAGGCGGATTCCAGAAACGCTCGCCTCCACCGTCCGCGACCCTCTTCCCTTTAGTAACTTGCCATAGCATCGATTCGTCGAAGCCAGCCTTTAAAGGCCGCGTCGTGTCCTGATTGCCCTCCGCTTCGTGGTGAATGCCGTTGAGCTGCCATTTGCCCGCGATGGCTGTCTTATAGCCCACTTCCTGTAGGAGATGCCCAAAGGTTTTTTCCTGCGGATTGAGATAGCCAAAGTGCGTGTAGTTGCGAAAATTATACTTCCCCGTCATGATCATCACTCGGGAAGGCGTGCAGAGCGGTGTGGAGTAGCAATGATCGAATTGAACGCCCTCCGCAGCTAGGCGATCAAGATTGGGTGTTTCGTAGTCCTCCGCTCCATAGCTTCCAAAGCATTCCCAGCTCACATCGTCCGCCATGATCAATATGATGTTAGGTTTACCTAGAGCATCATCGAGAGGCTGGTCCTGGGACTTGCCCTCATTCGCTCGCAACAGGAACGTCAATCCACTGGCCATCAAAAAGACTGAGCAGAGTCTCAAAATAGACTTAACGGGGATCACGTTTAGATTGATCATCGGGGGCAATGACGACAGTTAATAGATGGCTCTTCCGTATGTCACCAAAATTCAGCGATTTCAATCAAGCCAAGCTTCTGCGATAGTCTCTTGGACTGCTTCCAAAGGTCTTCTTGTATCGCTTTGAGAAATACAAAGCATCCTCGTAGCCAACGGCGTGAGCAATTTCGGATATGGGTTTAGACGAAGACTCCAGAAGCTCTTTCGCTTCATTCATGCGAATAAGTTCCAAATGCGCGCCAAAGCTTCGACCCACCTGCTCGGTGAATAGATGGCTGAGTCTAGAAACAGATAGACCCACCTTTCGCGCCACTTCTTCGATATACAGTTTGCGGGAGGATTGTATGACCATATAGCGGATCGCTTCGCCAATGCGATCGTCCCAACGAGCTTTGGCGCTCCGAGGATTAATCTCGTCCAGAATCAGCAAAGCGCGCTCCAATGCATTGAGGACTTTCTCGTTCCTTCGATAAAGCTCATTCGTTCGAAGGTCGTGCATTTGCCGCATCGCGGCCAACGTCTCCTCGTAGATCTCCTCGTCCGATATCCTTAAGATGCGGATACCGGAAGGATGCTCTGGATAGTCGAGAATTTCGCCCCAATCCGGTCGCTTGTTGAAATGAACCCAATAAAAGGACCATAGCTCTCCTTCGGAAAGGATTCCATAGTTTTGCGGCACCCCAGGTGGAATAAGGACGACCTCCCCTCGCTCAACGACTCGACTCCATTCGCCGCTACCAAAGCTCCCCCGTCCAGCGATTGTGAAAAAAATGAGCCAGTCTGCTCGCCCCCTTGGGCGAATGATTCGGTATTTCGAGTCAACCTCGAAATAGTCGGTCATAATGTGGAGATCGGTGTCGAATTTTCTAGCCGGGTTCATAGCAGAATATTCCATGAAATTAGCAAAGAAGTCTATGTTAAGTTGCTCGTTTACTTAAGCCTTCGACTCAAGAATGAGTTTCGGTCATCCCCGAATTTAGGTAGGGTTGAGAATCTATGATCTCTTTGAATGCAAACCCCGCTTCGTCAAAAATCGACATTCCCGCTATTGTCGTTGTATTACACGTTTGCACGATATTACTGATGGGAAACGCAGCTTGTTCGCGTATCGACCCACAATCGACGAGCGAAATTCCCAAAGAGATCTCCTTCAATTCTCATGTTCGCCCCATACTCAATCAGCATTGTGCCGCTTGCCATGGCGGCGTGAAGAAGGCTGGCGGCGTGAGCTTCATTTACAAAGAGGAGGCCCTGGGAGTCAGCGAATCGGGAAACCGTGTCGTGGCTCCAGGGAAGCCAGCTAGCTCTGAGCTTTATCGACGTATCGTCACGCTGGATCCCGATGATCGCATGCCACCGCCTGACCACGGAGATCCTTTAAGCAATACGGAAATAGAGATCCTTGAAAAATGGATACGAGAAGGCGCTCCATGGGAGGAGCACTGGGCATACCTCAAGCCTGAGCAGCCGAGCATTCCCCTGGTTAGAGCCGTCGACTGGCCGAAAAACAATCTTGACCGATTCGTGCTGACCCGACTTGAGTCGGAAGGGCTTTCACCAGCCGAAGAGGAAAGAAGAACGAGGCTCTACCGGAGACTATCGTTCGATTTGATTGGCCTACCGCCCACGGTCGAGGCAACCGAAGCCTTTACTCTCGACGAATCACCCAGCGCTTACGAGCGCGCGGTAGAGGATCTACTCGCATCGCCTCATTTCGGTGAAAGGTGGGCGACTCCCTGGCTAGACCTTGCTCGCTATGCGGATACCATGGGGTACGAGAGAGATCCGAATCGCCAGATTTGGGCCTATCGCGACTGGGTGATCAAAGCCCTCAACAACGACATGCCCTATGATGCGTTCACCATAAAACAGTTAGCCGGAGACCTATTGGAAAACCCAACGTACTTAGACCTGATCGCAACCGCCTTTCATCGCAACTCGAAGACCAATGTAGAGGGCGGCACTGATGACGAGGAATTCCGCACGATGGCTGTACTGGATAGAGTGAATACGACTTGGCAAACCTGGATGGGAACGACTTTCGCTTGCGTCCAGTGCCATTCCCATCCTTACGACCCCTTTCCTCATCAGAGCTATTATGAGTTTCTCGCCTATTTCAACAATGCGCAGGATCACGATACGAAAGACGATTATCCCACTATTCCCATAGCGCGATCTCACGAAAAGCAAGAAGAGCTAGCTACTACGTACCGGGAATCTTATGACGCCGAGACGGAATTCCTGAAACCATTTCAGGCCTTAGCGGAAAAGACGAACTGGATACCTCTGCGCTACGCCAGCGCTTCTACTAGGCGAGAGGACAACAACCAAACTGGAAATCTGGTAATCAAAACCGATACCGAGAACGGAGACTTTCTGCTTTCGGGACCCGACAACCCCAAAGGCTTGGTTCATTCTATCCAAGCTATGGTCGATGGCCCAGAGATCGAAGCCCTTCGTATCGACGCCCTCATGCTCGACGAGTTTAGCAATGCCAAGCCTGGTCATCCCTTTACCGTTTCCTATCTGGAAGTAGCCATCCAATTTCCAGACGGAACCTCCTCGCCCATCGATTTCCAGTATGTGATAGCCGATGAAGCGAACCAAAGAACCTGGGCCGAAAGTTCGCTCGACAAGGAAAAGAAGGGCGGATGGTCGGCGTATCCAAAGCAACATCACGATCGATGGGCTGTCTTTATTCTCGACCATAGGCTTCCCATTCCAGACGGCTCAAAGCTCGAAATCAGGATCCATAATCTGGCTACTCACGATGGAGCCCACCAACCTGTGCTGAGGAAGTTTCGTCTTTCCACTTCATCAGACAGTTCGTGGCGAAAACTCGCGACCGACGCCGATCTCAAGGGCCTCCATGCAAAACGGGCAAATTCCCGCAAGCGTCTCGATGCGTTAAAAGAGACCACCGTTCCGGTGCTCTCGGAGCGAACCAATCGCTTTGCCAGAGAGACACGCGTCTTCCGTCGAGGAGCCTGGGACGACAAGCAAGCGCTAGTCGGACCTGGGATCCCCCCACTCTTGCAAAACGATTCTCGCCCCCCGGCAAATCGGCTTGAGATGGCGAGATGGATCGTGTCGCCTGATAATCCGTTAACCGCTCGCGTTGCGATCAACCGGGTCTGGGAACAGCTCTTCGGCCTGGGCTTGGTGGAAAGCCTTGAAGACTTTGGCAGCTCTGGCCTGAAACCCAGCCATCCCGAACTTCTAGACTATTTAGCTTTGCGTTTTCAGTCGGAACTCGACTGGAGCTTAAAAGCTCTCTTGCGGGAGATCGTTCTTTCGGCCACTTATCGTCAAGCGGCTGTCATCACCGAAGAAAAGCTAGCCATAGATCCGCGAAACAAGCTTCTAAGCCGCGGTCCACGTAGCCGCCTAAGCGCCGAAATGGTTCGCGACAATGCTCTTTTCGTATCCGGATTGTTGTCACGAAATCAATTCGGTCCTCCAGTAAAGCCCTACCAGCCAGAAAAAGTCTGGAGCAGCGTCCATAACAATCTCACGTGGGAAATTTCCGAAGGAGAAGATCGATACCGACGGGCGATCTACACCTTCTGGAAGCGTACCACGCCCTACCCCAGCTTTGTTATCTTCGATGCTCCGGAAAGAGAGCTTTGCGTTCCGCGTCGTATCGTTACTAACACGCCTCTACAAGCCCTTGTCACGCTCAACGATCCCGTTTACGCCGAATGCGCCTCCAGCTTCGCAAAGCTTGCTATGACCTCTGGAGAGTCGCCTAACCAATGGATCGCTTTCGCCCTTAAACGCGCCCTGCAGAGCGCTCCCAACGAAGAAAATCTGTCCGCGCTAAAGGATCTCTATCATGATATTCTGAATACCCCTAGCGAATCCGATGAACCAGTCGATCCTCTAGCGGCCATGACCGTAGTGGCCTCAACCATCCTCAATCTCGACGAATTTCTCGTAAAATGAATCTGTATCAGCAAATTCGACACGACCATTTGCAGTCAGTGACGCGTCGGCATTTTCTCAGAGACTGCGCTACCGGACTTGGCTCGCTCTGGCTTTCCTCGACTCTCGGCCGAGCTTTTGGTGGTCAAGGGGGAGAGCACACCGCCTATGCGAATACTCTCGCGGTCAAAGCCCCTCATTTTCCGGCCAAGGCTAAACGGGTAATCTTTCTCCACATGGCAGGAGCTCCCAGCCAGTTCGAGCTCTTCGATTACAAGCCCGCTCTGATCAAATACGACGGCCAACCCTGTCCTCAGTCGTTTCTAGAAGGCCAGCGTTTCGCGTTTATCAGCGGCATACCTGAGTTGCTGGGCCCAAAGATATCCTTCAATCCTTCGAAAGGTAGCGGGGCCCAAATTTCGGACGCTCTGCCGCACTTCCGCGAAATAGTGGACGAGGTATGCCTGATCAAGTCAATGCATACGGATCAATTCAACCACGCTCCTGCTCAATTGCTGATGCATACGGGCAATGCTCAGCAAGGACACGCCTCCATCGGCGCTTGGACTACCTATGGGCTCGGAACGGAGAACGAGAATCTACCAGGTTTCATCGTACTCGTTTCA
Source organism: Opitutaceae bacterium (assembly GCA_028284385.1). Lineage (GTDB taxonomy): Bacteria > Verrucomicrobiota > Verrucomicrobiia > Opitutales > Opitutaceae > JANQRT01. The sequence continues at coordinate 174,614 of JANQRT010000045.1, forward strand.
GGAGGCAAGAATCCTTCAGGAGGTAAGGCGACTTGGAGTTCCGGCTATCTTCCTTCTGTCTATCAAGGCGTACAATGCCGCTCCGAGGGTGACCCCGTCCTATTCCTGTCCAATCCGAAAGAAATCACTCGCGACCAGCGTCGCCGCGCTTTGGATACGATAGAGGAAATCAATCTCAGAAGCTATGAAGAGGCCGGAGATCCTGAAATTCTGACACGAATTTCCCAATACGAAATGGCCAGCCGCATGCAGCTTCATGCCAGCGATGCCTTCGACTTGAAATCGGAACCGGAAAGCGTACTAGAGATGTACGGAGCGGAGCCTGGTGTAGAATCGTTCGCCAACAACTGCTTGCTCGCTCGGCGGTTGGCAGAACGCGACGTCCGCTACATCCAGTTATTCGATTGGGGATGGGACCATCACGGCACCCAGGATAAGACGACTATCGACAAGGGCCTGTCCTTGAAATGCAAACAGATCGATCAACCCATTGCCGCACTTTGGAATGATCTAAAACGGCATGGTCTCCTGGACGACACCCTCGTCATTTGGGGCGGAGAATTCGGTCGAACCCCCATGCGCGAATTGCGGGCGGGAGTGAAGAACGAGCGGTTCGGTCGCGATCACCATAAGGAAGCCTTCACCATGTGGATCGGCGGAGCGGGCATTAGGCCTGGGGTGGTCCACGGAGAAACCGACGAACTCGGCTTCTTCACCACCAGGGACCCTGTCCACGTTCGCGATTTGCAAGGCACGCTACTCCACCTGCTTGGCTTCGATTCTCAGAAGCTCATCTACCCCTATCAGGGGCTTAACCAGAAGCTTACTGGCGTAGCGGAAACCCCGAAAATCGTATCCAAAATCCTATCATAACCCTCCTCCGTCCAGTTGCCGTGGAAATTAGAAAATCGTTAATCCTATTTCTCGCTTCCGCGTTTGCCGCTCCCCTCTGCCTGACTCATCCAGAACACACTCTCTCCCATCCACAAACCCCATCGCCGGCAGCGATTACAGGAAATGGCGTCCATACTTATAGGACCGATCCCGATTGGGGAAAGCTTCCCGATGGGCAGCCCTTGGGGAGTACTCATGGAGGAATCGCCATCAGCGCCTCAGGCGAGATTTATGTTTCTACTGATGGAAAAAGAGCGATTTGCGTATTCAACGAAAACGGAGAATTTCTTCGCAGCATCGCTCATCACAGTGTTGGCCTGCATTCCCTGACAATAAGAGAGGAAAATGGAATCGAGTACTTGTACGGAGCCGAAAGCAAGGGAGCCCGTATCGTGAAACTGACCCTCGATGGAAAACTGTCGTTAGAAATCAAGGACACACCGGAACAACCGATTCCCGGATCGCTGAAAGGCGTCACAGCCGTTGCAGCGGGTCCAGATGACCGCATTTATGCAGCGGTAGGCTACGGCTCGAATATGATCCACATCTTTAGCCCCGAGGGAGAGCTCTTGAAATCCGTAGGCTCGAAAGGTCAAGCTCTCGATCAGTTCAAAACCTGCCATGGTCTAGCCATGGATACGCGGTTCGAGGAGCCGCTTCTACTGATTGCCGACCGAGAAAACAGACGACTCGTTCACTACGACCTGGAAGGAAACTTTGTTCGTGTATTCGCGAATGGGTTACGCCGACCCTGCGCGATCAGCTTCTTCGGAGAGTTCGCCGCTATCGCCGAGCTTGAAGGGCGCGTAGTCATCCTCGACAAGCTCGGTGAAAAAGTCGCCTTTCTTGGCGACAACCCAAACAGCGAACAATGGGCGAAATTCAGAACACTCCCAGCGGAAATTCCGGAAGGCATTTTTTCCGCTCCTCACGGGCTTTGCTACGATCGGCAAGGAAACCTATACGTTCAGGATTGGAACATCGAAGGCCGCATTACTAGATTATCAAAGCTATACTGATATGCTAAAGCCCAACTCGCTGGAGTCTAGGCCAGAGCCTGTCTTAGCGGATATCGACTATTCTTTGGCCGCTATGATTTCCGTAAGAATTCTACCGATCTTTTGTTTATTCCTGTCGGCTTTCTTTGGAACCACTTTATGGGCAATGACCATATTTAATTTCGGTACCACGATGATGAATTGGCCTAAATAGCCCTGAGCCGAAAACATCCCCTCCCAATTTTCAGACTCTTCCGGCCGGTCCCAGATCCACCACATGTGGCCAAAGGACCATGGACGATTCCTCATCCTTGGCGGATTCATTTCCGAACGTGGAGTGACAATTTCGGAGGTCGTCTTTCGTACCCAATCTTCGGAAACAATGCGCTCTCCATTCCATATTCCTTTTTGGAGCATGAGCTGTCCGATTCTCGCCATATCGCGAACAGACAGGTGCATATGATAGGATGGGAAATCGGAATGAGAAAGGTCTCCTCCCTTCTTGTGAATCTTGCGCTTGAAGTCTCTCATTCCAAGAGGAATCGCGAGCTCCTGTTCGAGAGCGTCGAATATGTCAACTCCCGTTTCCTGTTCAAATATGTGACCGGCCACGTTGAAGTCCCAGTTGCTGTAAAGCCAGTATTCACCTGGGCCATACGATCCTCTCTCCGGAGCTTCTTTAAGATCGTCTCCACCGTTTGAGGCAGGATGGAAAACGCCCGACCTGGAGTTAATGATGTCGTAGATAGTGGCTTGTTTCTCCTGTTCCGAAAGCGATTGCTGGTCGTCGATTCCCAATTCAGCGAGAGTCTTGGACAGGTCAATCTTCCCGCGCTCTATGTAGATGCCGTACAAAATAGAGAGAACGCTCTTTCGACAGGAAGCGATGTATGAGAGTTGCTTAATATTTCCGTATTGATAGATCGCCTCGCCATCGACGAGTACGAGCAGTCCAGTAGTGTCCGCCTTTTCCCGAATAAATTGATCGAGCTCCTGGAATGCGGAATCTGAAAATCCAAGCTCGGAAGGTTTGGCAGTAGGCCAGGTCTTTCCGATGTCTTGCGGACTTGCGACTAAAAGAGCGGTTAGAAGAAAAAAACTGCTGAATGAAAAAAGAGCTGTCTTTATCAAAACAAGATGGAGATAGAGTTGAGTTTAAATGTGGAGAGTGCGCTGACAGCTCTACTTAAGCTCGGTTCCTGTATTTATCGATTGGAATCGATTACAGTCATTCCCTGATCACTTTACGAATTCCCATTGATCCTCCGGCAGATGAAGGAAGGCAGCGAGCTGGGACGCTTCTTTTTCAAGGGCGTTTTTGAAGGTTTTGGATCTCGGGGCTTTATCAATGTATCCGATTTGCAGATTCAATCTATCATTTACAACATTAGCATTCGCCCAGCCGATGACGTAATCTCGCCAAAGAAGAGGCAGAGCGTAGTAGCCGCGTTCTCGCTTGGCGGCTGGAATGTAGGCTTCTAATCGATAAGTCCAGTTCCATAGATGCTCGAAGCGGTCCCGGTCGCGAACCAGAGGATCGAAAGGAGCCAGAAAGCGAACCTGAGCGCCGGGCTCGACAATCGGGTCTTTCGGTTTTACCCAAATGTATTCGATGCCGTCGATGACTTCCTGTTGAAATCCATTTGACTCCAGAACTTCATTCATCAGGGCTTTGCGTCGCGATGGCTTGGATACGATATGCTTGAGGCAATTGAGTGTGCGGGTGAGAGTTTTCTTGTCGATAGGAGAACAAAAGCAAGCGATGAGGAAGGCAAGGGTTCGAAAACGCGTTTCGGGAGAATGCGCTTTATTCGGATCGGGGGCCCGCTGGTAAAGGCGAACGCCCTTTCTCCTGCCCGCAACGCGAAGATAGCCATAATGATGCAGCTTCTCGAGAGCTCGCTTCGTGGCCTTCGAAAAACCTCCCCACGCGTTTCGGGTTCGCTTCGATCCGAAGGTCGTTTCCAGGTCTTGCGGATGTACGTGACCGTTGTTTCCTACGTGCTCGAGCACCTCCTTCTCTAAGCTGGAAAGCGTATACTTCTCCCTTGGATAGAGCAGCTGCGAGTGGGTGCGTGACAGAAATCCGTAGACGAAGAGAAAATCCTCATCGACTTCAAGTTTTGGATACCGTTTTTCGAGGTCGCCCGCTTGGTAGCCCTTGACGCGATGTCTCAGAATGAGATCCTGAGCGCGAGCGGGACTACGAATCGGATCCGCCTGCAGAAAGCCGAGCTTCTCGATGGCTTTTTTGACAGTAGTCGGCGGAAAGAGCGTGTTAGCGATAGCGATTCTCCGAAGGCGGTGCATATCGGTTGGCGGCATAAGGCGTCGATACAGACTCATCGCTGGTATTAGGACAAGGGCGTTTCTGATGTTTGACATGAAAACCGTTCAATTCGCATTAGCTTCTTCTGTATTCCCGACACAACCCACCCTTTCAATTTACATCGGCTTTTGCTAACTGTTAAGCGGCAAGCGTGTTTGAATCCGAAAATTCGGCGAACCACTATGGCCGCTATGCAAACTGCGAGATTGAAAATGACACGTGATCTGAGAACGACGTTTTTCCTGATTGTGGCGAGTTTCAGCGCGATTTTGGCTCTCGGTAGTAGCTACTATGTTAGCTCCATCAATGGGAATGACAGGAATCCGGGCACATCGAAAGATAACGCTTGGGCGAGTTTGGACGCAGTGAATAATCGGGAATTCAATGCGGGCGATCAGATTTTGTTCGAGACTGGGAGCGTATTTAAAGGGCAACTAAGACTGGAAAGCTCTGGAGCGTTGGGAAATCTGATACGGGTTGGAAAATATGGAGATGGCCCGAAGCCTCGCATCGAGGCCGAGGGCAGATTCGACGAAGCAATTCTTGTGCGTAACTCCGAATACATCGAAATCGCCGATCTAGAGGTCACCAATTTCGGCGACGAAAGGAAAGTCAAGCGAGCCGGAGTACGAATAAGTATCCACAATTTTGGCACTGCTCGCCAGATTACGCTTAGGAACTTGTATGTTCATGACGTAAACGGCGTTAACTACAAGAAGATCAGCCAGGAGGAGTTTACCGAGACGACTGGGATTACCTGCGATAATTCCGGCACGCACACGCCGAGTCGCTACGACGGTTTGCTTATCGAGAATTGCCGCCTGCTGAGAACGGATCGCGATGGGATCGCAACGCGGAGTACGCACAAGGATCGGGAGTCCAATTGGTTTCCCAATTTGAATGTCGTCATTCGGGGCAACGTGATTGAGGACATTGGCGGCGATGGAATTGTTGTGCGCGGGTGCGACGGCGCATTGATCGAGCGAAATCTTGTTATGAAAGGGAACCAGCGCTGCCCGGACTACGCGGCGGGCATTTGGCCTCACAGCTGCGACAATACGGTGATCCAATTCAATGAAGTGTGTTTCCTCAAAGGCACGTTGGACGCCATGGCATTCGATTCGGATGGTAATTGCCGCAACACTACGATCCAGTACAATTACAGTCACGACAATGAAGGGGGATTTTTCATGGTGTGCGGCGGCAAGAGCAATATTGGCAACGTCATTCGCTATAATATTAGCCAAAACGATCGGCACCGTTTGATTTACATCACTGGCGCTATGCGCGATATCGAAATCTATAACAATGTAGTCTATATCGGCGAAGGAATCGAGGCTTGGGCAGTTTGGCCAGGTGGAGGGAAAAATGGATACGCGAGCGATGTGAGGTTCGCGAACAACATATTCTATTTCGAAGGAGAGGGAAAATACAACTTCGGAGAAATGGATTACCTCGTTTTGGAGAACAATGCCTTCTACGGAAATCATGTGGATCTGCCCGTTGGCAAGCGAAGGGTCGAGCAAGATCCCCTGTTTAAGGATGCTGGATCAGGAGGAATGGGATTCGACAGCCTAGAGGGCTACCAATTGCAGGGCGATTCTCCTCTTGCTAAAGCGGGAATCCCGATTGACAACAACGGCGGGCGCGACTTTTGGGGCAACCAGGTATTGAATGGGCGAATACCATCGATTGGAGCCTTCCAGATAGCAGCGCAGTCCGATTAACGATGCGCGCTGAACATCGGTTTCGCAAGCCTGATCCTACTTGAGGACAGTCCCTAGTTCAGTTCAGGCTGGCGGCAACCAGTGTCGAGATGTTTTTCAAGCATGCTTTTCAAGCGATCGATTTTCAGTGGTTTGGTCAAATGATCGTTCATTCCAGCCTCGAGAGATTTCTTGCGGTCCTCTTCGAGAGCGTTAGCCGTTAGGGCAATTATAGGGAGTTCGCTTTGATCCGTATCCAAGTTTCGGATTGTTTCGGTAGCTTGGAAGCCATCCAGCACCGGCATCTGGCAATCCATGAGAACGAGGTCGAAGGACTCCTTTTGAACAGCCGCCACTGCCGCTTGGCCATCTTTCGCGATAGAGGAATGGTGTCCGAGCTTCTTGAGAAAGCGAGCGACGATGCGACAGTTCACGTCGTTATCGTCGACAACCAGGATCTTAGAGCCCAAGGCGCTGGCCTCTGCCGGACGATCCGTCTTGCTGGACTTTTCTCGTTTTCGTTCGGGCAACTCCACGGAACAGGTCGTGGAGAAAAGCGAGGTCAGCGTCTTGACCAAGGGTCCTTGGCGTATTGGCGTTTTGACAACTTCATGGAAGACTGGATCGGGCAAAATGATTCGGTTGTCTGAAAGCGGAATCGCGGCTACGAATTTTGAATGGGTTGCAGGCCAAGCCTTGCGAAGAGCCGTTCTTACTTCCTTAACAGGCAGATCAGTAGACTCGAAATCCCAAATCAGAGCATGAAATCGAGTCGCAATCGACTTCAATTGCTTCTCCAAATCGTCTAGCGCGCTGATTTCCGACAAGGTCGTATCGAAGCATCCCCATGCTCGCAAATGACTGACCAAGGATTCGGCTGAGTGGGACCCGTTGGATCCTACGATCAAAAATTTTCGCTGGCGAACCTCTGCCGGAAGAGTGATGGATGCTTGGGCGCCTCGAGGTTGTTTTTCGAAAGGAAGCGTGAACCAGAAACGGGATCCCTTATCGACTTCACTCTCCACTTCGATGTCTCCGCCCATGAGATTGACCAGCTTCTTGGATATCGCTAAACCGAGTCCAGTACCTCCGAATTCGCGAGTGTGCGACTCGTCGACCTGTGAGAAGAGTTGGAACAGCCTGCAAACCTTATCCTTAGGAATGCCGATGCCTGTATCCCGTACGGAGAATTCCAGCGACACGTTTTCGCCCCAGACCTTCTCACGTTTCACATCGATGGATACGTAACCTTTTTTCGTGAACTTGATCGCGTTTCCCGCGATATTCAACAATACTTGACGGATGCGTTGACTGTCTCCCACCAAGAGGCAGGGAACGTCGGGATCGATGTTAGTTTGCAGGTCGATCCCCGCTTCGGAGAGCCTACCCGCCAAAAGGCCTACCACGTCGTCAACGAGGGTCAGCAAGTCAAAAGGATGCGGATCCACACTCATTTTCCCCGCCTCGACTTTCGAGAAATCGAGAATATCATTGATAATCCCCAACAAGGCCTCCGCAGAATTGTAAGTAGTTTCCGAATACTCTCTTTGCGTAGCAGTCAGCTCAGTATCCAGTAGCAATTCCGACATGCCGAGAATACCATTCATGGGCGTCCTGATCTCGTGGCTCATGTTGGCTAGAAACTGGCTTTTCGCCTTGTTGGCGTTTTCGGCAGATTCTCGGGCTAGTTGAGCATCGTTGACGATATTGATCATTGCTCGACCCATCTCATTGCTTTTGGAAATGCGCTTATGTAGTTCCTTTAATTTGGTGGAACGGATCTTGGTCAAGGTTTGCAGATAGAGATTTTCCTTAGACAAGGTCGAGACAGCGCGCCATTGTTCAGCTAACTGACTCTCGAGGATCGTCGCCCGAAGCTCGACCATTTTGAACTGAAGCAGCAACTCCCTGTTTTGTCGCCGCTGGCGAAAGGACGAGTGCATAGCGCCCAGCAACGTAAGAACCGTCAGTATTAGAAATATTATGACCACCGACGACATGGCTCAGCTTCAGTTTCGGTCGTCTGACTCTCCCGCAAGCTGATAAGGAGGCTCCTTGCCGGTATCGGCGCAGAGTTGATTGATTTCCTGTTTCAGCTCCATCATGCGCGACTCGCGATCGATGGCCAGAGAGTTGAACGCTTCTATCTGTCTGACTTTTTCCTGGAGTTCTTCACTAGTCCGCTCAGCCTCGTCTTTAGCCACTTTAAGCTGCTGTTGGTAATTTTCGGATACGGACCGGTCTCTCATCCTAACCGTTCTCACTTCCTGGTTACCCACAATGCCTTTGACTGCTTCCAATTCGATGGGGAAGCGATCACCGGATTTTTTCAGTCCAGACAGCTTGAGGTTCGACAGGGCATTTTCGCTCCCTCCCGCATATTCAATGAATTCGTCGAATGACGCGAAGTTGGCATCCACTTCCGAACCGAGCAGCGCCCATATAGACATCAAACCGAGTTCCTTGGCGTCGTATCCAAACATCGATTCGGCGCCTTGATTAGCGCCCAGGATTCGCCCTTCCTTAGAGCAAGTCAGAATCCCGTCCTTGGTGTCACGAATAATGAGTTCGTTGCGAGCAACGGTTTGTTCAAGAGATTCGAGGACTTGATTGTACCGGGCAGCGATCTGCCCGACTTCGGTGAAAGGCTCTACGGAGACGCGACGCGAAAGATCCAAGTGTCGAGATTGGGACTCCATTTCCCGGAGGAGGTCCAAGTGCTCGGTCGTGGTGTTGTGCTCCGTCGCGTTCAAGCCCTTAAGCTCGTCTTCCGCGCTGACGCGAAACCGAATCGTATTTCGTAATGAAAAAAGTATTACGTAGGCAGACCCGAAACTGAAAATAGCGCAGACGCAGACTCCCAGGGCCTGTACTCCCAATTGCTCCAGTCTGCCGTAGCCTTGAGCAAAGGCACTGGTGTCGCCAAACAAGGCGACGGCCAACGTTCCCCAGACCCCTGCAGCCGAGTGGACCGCGAAAGAACCCACTACGTCGTCAAGACGCCAGCGCTCCAAGAGCTCATCGGCGAGGGCCATGAATATCGCGCCGACTGCTCCGATGATCAACGCTTCCGGAGCGGAGACGATGTGGCAGTTCGCAGTGATAGCGACTAGGCCGGCAAGCAAGCCGTTCATGCAACACTTGATTTCCGGATACCGATTTCTTTGCCAGCCAATGATAAGAGCCATGATCATTCCGCTGCTGGCCGCGAGAATCGTATTGGTAACGATACTTGGCACCTCGCCGCTCCAAGCCAAGGTACTTCCGCCGTTAAAACCAATCCAGCCGAAGCAGAGGATCAACGCCCCGAGCATAGCTAGAGGAAGACTTTGCCCTGGGATCGGTCTTGATCCGCCGTTTTCCTCGAAGCGGCCCAGCCTCGGACCGAGAATAATGATTGCAGCCAAGGCAACCCAACCGCCAACGCTGTGCACGACGGTTGAACCGGCGAAGTCGATAAAACCCATTGATCCCAGCCAACCGCTATCGCCTTCAAGAGCGCCTCCCCATGCCCAGTGCCCAAAGACTGGATAGACGAAAGCTGAAACGAAGATCGCGATCACCAGGTACCCTTTGTAGCTCATCCTTTCGGCCACCGCTCCTGAAACGATAGTGACCGAGGTACCGCAAAACATGGCCTGGAAAATGAAGAACGCAGTCAGCCAAGGCGCGTCTGATCCCGTATTGACAAAAAAGCCTGAGGAGCCCACCAAGCCGCCGCTAGTCAGGCCAAACATCAGGCCGAATCCGACCATCCAATACAGCATGATCGATAAGCCGAAATCCGTCAGATTCTTCACCGCGACGTTGATGCTGTTCTTAGTGCGCGTACAACCGCTTTCGAGGCAGAGAAAGCCGGCTTGCATAATAAATACAAGGCCGGCGGACACGATAATCCAGAAAATGTCGAGTGAGTGAGATTCCATAACTAGAGCGTTGAACGAAGTCCGACAATCGTTGCTAAATAGATCGTTAAAAAGCCCTGAACATTAAGCGGATTTAGCGATGAATATGTAATTTTGGATACGAAAAACGAAAAAGAGGATTGGCTAGATCCCATCGAATCGATTTCATTCATCGATCATCCTCATGATTGTGAAAACTATTCATAAATCCGCCGCTTTTTGGCCTCTTGGAAACCGGCATAATATCAATGGTCTTCGCCACGTATCTAAGCTTGCAGCCGTTCTAATAGGTTACGGTTAACCAAGATCCTTTTCTTAAGGGATTGCCTGTTTCGGCAAGTGACCTGAGGAAGGGGTATGTTCTTGCTTCCCCCCCAGCGTATTCCGCTCTTCCCATTGCTATCTTGCCTCTCAGCCGTCCTCCTCATTAGTGGTTGCGGCCGTGAAGGAACGACGAACGACGAGGATGGATCTTCGCCCATAGTCAATCGAAGCGAAGAGGGGCTACTTGTGCTCTATAGATTCCTCGAAGGACAGGGCGACATAGTGGAGGACCTTTCGGGAGTGGAGCCGCCGCTTCCTCTGGCTATTTCGCGAAACGAGAAAAATGAAATCGCCTGGGTATCCGGAGGAGGGATACGAGCGACTCCAGAAGACTACAAGATCGACGTTAGCTCCATGGTAGGCACCCTTTCCAGCGCCGGTCCCGCAACGAAAATTATCGATGCGATTAAGACGAATGGTTCGTTCAGCGTGGAGATTTGGGGCAAACCGACCAATGTCGAGCAACTCGGTCCGGTTCGACTCGTCTCGATTTCCGGCGGAAACGGTTCGCGTAACGTTACCATCGGCCACGCGGGTCCTGCCTATGATTTCCGCATTCGAACGACCAAGGTAAACAAGAACGGTCTGCCTTCCCTGCGCACAAAAGATTCCTTTCAGGCGAAGGCCGAACTGACGCATATCGTTCTCACCTATTCAGACAGTGGAGGTAAAGTTTATATCGATGGCGAGCTCGTCGACTGGTTCTTTTACGAAGGCGTCGAGCCCGGCCCTGACCTTATTGGTGGCCTGGAAAACTGGGACGACTCGTTTCCACTCATCTTGTTCAATGAAACGAGTGGAGATCGTGCTTGGACAGGCGAACTCTACCTAGTCGCTTTCTACGATCGCGCATTGGACTCGGAGGAGGTCATGCAAAACCTGCATGCGAAATTCTGAGCTTAGAAGATGGTTTATATGGATTTCATTGAATTCTCCTCTTCGCATTCGAATGCATTTCGAATGGACAGAACGCTTCTCGAGGGAGAAGCGTTGATCGGAAATCGATGCTTCATGTCGATTCGTATCTTGAAAATAAATACAATAAGCCCAATCCGTAAAATGTTCCGCTCCCTATTTTTTATAATCCTCGCGCTAACTGGCTTAATCGTTGCCGGATACGCCGAAGAGAAACCGAATATCCTGCTCATCCAAGTCGATGATATGAATGACTGGGTCACGCACTTGGATACGTACCCAACGGTGATTACGCCAAATTTCGATCGACTCGCTGCCGAAGGAGTCAGCTTCACTCGCGCCTACGCGGCTTCACCGCTGTGCAATCCATCTCGCGCGGCGCTCGTTAGCGGTCGCCGTCCTTCCACTACGTCGATTTACGACAACGAACAGGATTGGCGAAAATTCATCCCGGAAAACGAGAGCTTCCTGTCCTATTTCATGTCCAACGGCTATTATGTCGCGGGAGCGGGAAAGTTTCACCACAAGGTCCGCCGCACCGAGTGGCATGATTACGAGCCGAAAAGAAACGATAAATGCAAGGAGGTGGAGCCCAAAGGTCCGAACAAGATTAAGTACGGTCCAGGAGCTTGCGACGACGCGTTATTCGACGATTATGTAAAGGCCAGTTGGGTGATCGACAAGCTTGGCCAGAAGCACGACAAGCCCTTCTTGCTCACCGCAGGTTTCAGCAATCCGCACACGCCATGGATTGTCCCAGAAAGGTTCTTCGATCTCTATCCGATTGAAACGGTGACACTGCCGGAAGTCCCCGCAGACGATCTAGACGACATCCCGTCGATTGGCCGCGCGATCGCTACTTTCGAAGGTTACCATAAAGCGATAACCGAGGCAGGAATCTGGGAAGAGGAAGTGCAAGCGTTCCTAGCCGCCATCTCTTTCGTCGATGAGCAGATCGGTCGAATCCTCGATGCGCTCGATGCGAGTCCCTACAAAGATAATACAATCGTCGTGCTCTGGAGCGACCACGGATGGCACATGGGCGAGAAGCATCACTGGCGCAAACGCACACTCTGGGAGGAAGGCGTTCGAATTCCATACATATGGCGCGTTCCAGGTGTGACACCCGAAGGAACGACTAGCCCGCGGACGGTCGATCTCATGGGAATGTATCCGACGTTATGCGATTTAGCAGGTCTGCTAGTGCCGAAACATGTCGAAGGCGTTAGCCTCAAGCCACTCTTAGAGAACCCAAACGCCAAGTGGGATGTACCCGCTGTATCCACATGTGGATACCAGAATCATATGGTACGGACTGAGCGCTGGAAATACATTCGCTACCAGAACGGCGGCGAAGAGCTCTACGATCACGACAGCGATCCGGGCGAATTCAATAATCTGGCCCTTCTGCCACAGTACGAAGCCCTGAAAACCGAGCTCGCTTCTTATATGCCAAAGGTAAACAAGCCGCGTGTTCCAGAGGCACCTTATCCAGGAGCGTTTGGAGCAAGCTATCGAGGCGTAGGTCCTGCTCCAGCGAAACGCTAATTCGCAGCGAATCGAGACATGTTTAAAAAACGGATACGGAGCATCTTCGCCGTTTTGTCGCTAGCGTTTTCATTGAACGCGTATTCGGCCGAAAGCGATACTGAGGCGAATCAAACGCTCGCTGAAAAAGACAAACGATACTGGGAAGTCAATCCCCTCGAAGGAGCGGAAGAACCGAAGGTCTTAAGCATAGGATTAAGGCAACCCGAGGGCCCCGTCTGGATCCCCCTTCACAATGCCTTATACTTTTCCGATGTCAGGGGAGAAGCCACTTATCGTTTTACCCTTCCAGATACCTTCGAAAAGTATCGGTCTCCTACAGGTCAAGCCAATGGCATGGCGGTCATGAATGGCAATGAACTATACATGTGCGAAGTTCTCAACCGACGACTGACGAAGATGCTACTGCCAGCGGATCCCGATACTCCACCGCCCGAACCTGAAGTCGTTTTCGACGGTTGGCCGGGAACCGGGTCTAGAGAAGGCCGGTTCAACCAGACTAATGACATTATCATCAGAAGCGATGGCAATGTGTATTTCACGGATCCGAACTATCGTAAGGTCGAAACGGATACGCTTGGATTTACCGCCGTCTACCGGATCGACCCCAAGGGCGAACTTAGCATCGTGACCAAAGAGCTGTATCCCAATGGCATCGCTCTCAGTCCGGAGGAAGACATTCTTTATGTAACCAATCGCGCCAGCATCTGGAAATTTCCGCTCTCCGAAGATGGGATGCCGGGCGAAGGCTCGGAATTCATCAGAACGAATGGCAGCGTGGACGGATTTGCGGTGGATATCGCTGGAAATTTGTACACCACCTCCAAGGGGATCGAAGTCTACAGTCGAGACGGCCATCGATGGGGCTCACTCGGCATAGGCGGGTCGAACTGCACCTTTGGCGGAGAGGATATGCGTATCCTGTTCATAACGACAAAAGGGGGCATCGCTTGGACCGAATTGCTGATTCCTGGACTGCCTTGAGCGACTCTCAACAGGATTCGTTTATGCAGACCTAATTTGTCATAATTATTTCAGCACAAACTCGGGACCTTGGCCTTCAGGAGTGTAGTTCTCGTCCAGAGTGAGCAGAATCTTGTCTAGTTCGGCTCCGTCTTCGCGCATCGAGATTTGAAGATCCTTTTCGCCAGCCTTGTCCACCTCGATATACGCGATAAGGGAACCGTGTTTAGGAGGATTCGAGGGAGGATAGCGGCGTTTTTTCGACCAGCCCCATTTATCGTTGATTGTGGATCGCCAACGAATGCTCGTTTCTGGCCATTCGCCATCGAAACCGACATGGACCGCGTCGTCCTCCGAATTGCTCGAGTAGATTCTCAACCAGATGTAATAGCGGCCGGGAGTATTGAAGTAGGTCTTGTAATGAAGTGTGGCAATGGCTCCGGGCTTATCGGTAAAATTCTCTCCTCTGACCATTTTATGATCGTGGTTGTGCCGTGTGTCGGGAAGGACTTCAATATAGGCACTGCCACTCGCCCCTTCCACATGCGGATCATCCGCGTCGCAAGGAAAGTCGGGAGCAGTGTCCTTATTTGTTAGATACCATTTCCGATGCTCAGTGTTTCCCTGTTTATAGAAATGCTCGGCTTCGATGACGAGCAGTCCGTCAACTTCCTCGAAGACCCGGTTTGAATCCGCGTTAAGCGTGGATAAATTGGATATGGTTAAGGAGAGCAGCAGAATCGAAAGGTATAATTTTCTCATATCCTTCAAGTGGAATGGGACCGTAAAAGGAATTCAAGTCTGTTAGGGAGGATATCCACTGAAGCTCGGTAGCGTGGCAGCTTTCCTTGCATAATTTATCCAGCAGTTGGATGCTCATCGATAAATATGGATACCTAGCAGTTCGACTTGACGCTAACCGAGCGTTATCCATCGCAATCTTGCATTGGCCGAACCGATAAAGCAGTTTCCAGAAATATGCTGCGCTCAATCCTTTTCGTTCTTTGCTTGCTGCACGCTTCATTGCATTCCTTTGGTCAGGAAACGGGACGTCCGAATATTATCGTTATCGTGGTAGACGATCTTCGTTGGGACGAGTTCGGGCTTGCCGGACACCCCTATCTCGAAACCCCGAATATCGACAGACTCTGCAAGGAGGGGGCCTGGTTCACGAACGCCTTTCACGCAGTGCCCTTGTGTTCTCCAAATCGAGCCAGCATTTTGACGGGTCAATACCCTTCTCGGCATGGAATCATCGATAATGTCGCGAGGAACCAGCTAAGCCATAAACTCCAAACCTACCCCATCGCTCTGCAGAAGAGCGGCTACCGCACCGGCTTTCTTGGAAAGTGGCATATGGGAAACGATCCCACGCCACGACCGGGTTTCGACTACTGGTCGGCCCTTCCCGGCCAAGGGCGAATACACGATCCGATCCTTTACGAAAATGGCCAGTTGAACAAGGTCCCAGGCTATGTCACCGACGTGCTGACAGATCGAGCGGTCGCCTTCGTAAAAGAAGCGAAACGCGATCAGCCATTCTTTCTGCACTTCGCCCACAAGGCGATCCATCCGGATATCCATCAGCTTGACGATGGTTCGGTAGACAAAAGCCAGCCAGGCAGCTTCACCCCAGCGTCTCGACATGCCGGCAGATACAAGGACGCTTTCTTCGAGCGACGAAAAAATGTCCCAAGCAAGCCCGAAGACATCGCCAGCCTGGCGGTACGGCAAGCTCTCGAGCAGCGAAACTCAAGTCCGATCAAAGAGGATTGGAGCGTGCTCATGGATCCAGGGACGAGCGAGAAAACCATTCGCGATCGCGCGGAGATGCTACTCTCAATCGACGACGGTATTGGTCGAATCATTACAGCACTCGAAGAAGAAAGCATCTTCGACCAAACCGTCCTCGTGATTACCAGCGACAATGGCTACTTTTACGGCGAACATGGTTTGAGCATCGAACGACGCATGCCATTCGAGGAGAGCATTCGAAACCCTTTGATCGTTCGCTATCCTCCCTTGATTAAAAAGGGAACACGCATCGACCAGCTCGTATCCTCCATCGACATCGCTCCCTCGATGCTGGAACTCGCCAGAGCACCCATCGGAGATCACATCCAAGGGCAATCCTTCGCGCCATTTTTCAAGGACGCTCCCATAGACTGGAGAGACGCCATTCTAGTGGAATTCTACACTTACGAGAACCCCATGCCTTGGCTGATGGAAATGGACTACCGAGTAGTACGCACGCGCCAATACAAGTACATTCATTGGATGAAGCACCCGCCTGAGCTGTACGATTTGAAAGCCGATCCCTACGAGGAAAACAATCTGATCGACAATCCCAAGATGAACGAAATCGCTACGAGACTCCGAGCGAAGCTGGGGCGGCTAACATTGGAGGCGTTAGGCCTGAGCGAAGAGAATCGAAGGTAGGCTATCCGTTCTCAGACTCTGAATCGGTTTTCTCGGCTTCCGCTTTCGCCTGAGCTTCAGCCTTGGCAGCCGCCTTGGCCTCTTCGCGCGCTCTTCGCTTGTCGCGTTTTCTCTGTTCGCGCTCCAAGCGCTTGTAATCCTTGCTCGGTGTAGAAGCCATAATAGTCCTTTTAAGTATTTTAAAACAAAATGGGTTGTTTCGGATCTGTGGCAGAGTCAACGACTTACTTCCCTCAATTTCCCTTAGCCATAGCGAGCAGGGAATATTGCCTTCCAAATCGAGGGCCCCATTCGCTAGCGAAGTCACTTATTAACCTACTGGCCATGTGACGCATAACACTTTCAAGAGCCCTCTTTTGACTCCTTCGGCTTTCGCATATACTGTACCCAGGTCTGAATCCTAAAAAGCGAAGGCCTCAGCTGTGACGTGTCACGGCATGGCGAGATTGCTGCCTAGTTAAACATTTGATAAGAGCTACCAACTAATACCCAACACCTGTTGGGCTACCCTTCCAACCCCTTGGCTATCTGTGTAAACGGAACCTTTCTTGGGGTATTTTCTAAACGACACAAACCAAAGAACGAAGAACTAAAATGACCCTGAATGTTCGGAATTTAAAAAAGAAAAACGCGTTGTTGATAGGCGCGCTTGCGGCAGCTTTTCAGCCTGCCTTTGCTCAGGAAGAAGAAAACGAGGTATACGAGCTATCTCCTTTCGTAATCGATGCCTCCGGCGATGAAGGATGGCGCGCGACTTCTACCCTTACTGGGAGTCGTACGAACCAGGACCTAAAGAACGTCCCCCTAAGCGTAGATGCTTTGACTCCGGATTTTATGCAGGACCTTGGCGTCTACACTTTGGAAGAGGCCGCCTCCTTCATTGCGGGCGTAGAGCAAGTGCCTGACGACGAGACACGCAATGATGGCGGAACCAACTTTCGCGGGCTTTCCCTGGGCGGACGCGAAAATGCCGCGTCGTCCCGGAACAACTTCCTTTGGTATCCGAGATCGGACAACTACAACGTTTCCCGCATCGATTTCAACAAGGGATCGAATTCCCTGATGTTCGGCGATGCTTCTCCTGGGGGACAAGCGACGGTTTATACGAAACGAGCGTTCTTCAGGAATTTCGGATCGGTCACTGCTCAGTACGGTAGCAACGATTCGTATCGTCTGATGCTGGATGTGAATCGGCAAATCACCGACAAATTCGCGCTGCGTATCAATGCGGTGAATCGCGCCAATCGCTCGTATATAGATTTTGGAGACGACTTCTTGCGGGGCGTCGATCTGGCGGGAACCTTCAAAGCGACAGAGAGAACCACTATCCGTTTCGAGGTGGAGGATCTGCGTTACGAGAGAGTAAGGGCGAACAGCTCGCTGGCTGTCGATCAGGTGGCGGCCGATGGCCTCGGCTTCAGTAGCACCAGTCGCAACTACTTCACTGTGGATGGCGATTACATCGACTCTCGAGCCCGCAATGTTTATTTGGCAGACGGTTCGGGCGGATTCCAAGAGCCGTTCGCCATCGACGCCGATGACCGCCGAAGAGGCGGCTCTGGGGACAATCTCAATCTGTACGACGGAGCGGTTCAGCAGGTGCTGGGCTGGGCCTCCAGCGCGGCGGATCGCCAGCCTTTCGTTCAGGTAGGTCCGGTTCCCAAGGAAGTCAATGTATGGGGCGTGCGCAGCTTCATCGAGCGCGACATCAATAACTACACCTTGTGGCTCGAGCAATCGATAGGCGATCTATTCGTAGAGCTGGCCTACAACAAGCAGGAGCAATTCCAATTTCGGAACGATACCGATTTCAGCACCGAGATAAAAGTAGATGGGAATGGGCGCCTCTACAATGATAGCGATCTGGATAGGAAGTGGTTCGGCAACGACGTGAATACGGTCCGGCTGACGGCGTCCTTTCCTCTGGAGATCGGAGAAAACTTTTCTCAATTCTTCGTCGGTAATCTGACATACTTGGACGACTTGGCGTATTCATTCCGCCAGCGCATGGTCAATAAAGCGAAAGCTTTCGATCCTGAAACGGGCGAGTACGATACGACCCATGATTTGGAGGGACGCGACCGCATTCGCGTGAGAGCCTACTACGATAGCGATGATCCAGTAGCGGATCTGCGCAACGCTTCGGCTTACGACAGTCTACGTCCGGAAAATCTGCCGAATGTGCCGGGAGTCTTCGAGCCATTGTGGATCGACTACACGACAAGCAATAAGCCCTTTACGGACAAGCGCTATTCGAAGTCGGCTTCTCTTTCGGCAAACGGAACCTACTTCGGAGGCCGGCTTCGCTCTCTCCTAGGTGTGCGTGAAGACAAGTTTGCCCTGAAACGCTACCAATTGCCAGGCGGCAGCCGGGCGGACCGTGTCGCCGAGTTTGGGGAGATCGCCTGGTGGGGACAGGATGTGTACGTAGGCGATCCTGACGATTTCCCGGATTTCTATGAACACGTTCCCGAATTGGACCAATCGGCGACGACCTACTCCGCCGGCCTCGTTTTCAAGGTGAACGAAAATTTCAATGTTTACGGCAACAACTCGACTTCCTTCCGCTGGCAAGGAACGGAAGACTTCCTTGGGCGGCTGCTGGGTCCCCAAGAAGGGGATACGCGTGAAATAGGCTTCAAGGGCGATTTCATGGAAGGACTGTTTTCCCTGAACGCCGCGGCCTACGAGATAGAACGTGAAAATGTCTCCTTTCGCGTTTCCTCAGCCAACAACGCGGACGAGATCGAGCGCCTGTTCAACGATACTGTGATCGAAATCGGTCCCGATGGAGAGTTGATCTACCTAGATCCTGATCCTTCGGCTCCCGGATACCTCCAGACGGGTCGAGGCTTGAATCAGGAACATCGTCAGATAACGGCAAAGGAAAGCGTCTCCGGATATGAGCTCACCCTTCTCATGCGCCGGACTGCTGGTTTGCAGGCAAGATTCGCCCTTTCCTATCTACACATTTCCAGCGAACGCGATCTCGCGGATTACGCCGAACAGGTTGCCCTAGCCGAGGCAAGAGTAGCCGACCGGCAGGCAATCATCGACCAATTCTGGACGAGCGATCCCAACTACGAGGAAGGGACTTTGCCAGACGCTGAAAATGATCTGAGGCAGTCCTTGTCGGATGCTCAAGCAGTGCTGGTGGATAACGCCGGATTGGGGAATATCACAGGTTCCCGAGCCCGTCCCTATACCGCAAGCTGGGTTCTGGATTATCAGTTCGGCGAAAACTTTCTCCTGCCGAATCTGCGGACCCTGCTCTCGGGCAGGTATGCCGACAATTATCTTTTGTCTACAAACGACGGGATCGATTGGATAGGCGGTTCGACGCACACAGTCAGTCTCTCCTTCATACATAAAATGAAGATTGGAGAGCGTCCGCTCGATCTGCGCTTGAAGTTTAGCGACTTGCATGACTTCGAGAACAGCGACTTCAAGGAGTTTAACGGCTTCGTTGATCAGACTTCGGGCGAGCCGACGTGGCGCTTTCGCAACATACGGCCCACGAGTGTCAACTTCACGGCCACAATGAAATTCTAAAAGGCAGGAGAGCCTAGAATCTCGAGACGGCAGCCCAATCGGGTTGCCGTCTCTCTTTTGCTTGAGTAGGCGAATTAAAGCGGGTTAATAGAAGCTCCGATGACGATACGTGAATTAGCGAAGCTGGCTGGCGTCTCGCGAACCACCGTGTCGAGGGCCCTGAACAATGCCTCCGAAGTGTCTAAAGGCACTCGCGATCGCATCTTGCTTCTAGCGGCGGAGCATGGGTATCAGGCGAACCCCATGCTGACGGCCCTGATGAGCGACGTTCGGAAGAATCGAGTTCGTTCCCGCAAGACGATTCTGGCGATTGTGTATCCAGATTTTCAGATACGAAAATGGGGCACGGGATATTTAGCTCACCAACGTTTTCGCTTGGGTGTTGAGGATAGAGCTAAACAGCTGGGATTCGACGTGCAGGATTTCAGGCCTGCAGACTACGGGAACTCGTATCGTCGTCTGTCGGAAGTACTTGAGCATCGTGGCATCAACGCCGTGCTAGTTCCGAGCATTGATGAGCCCAAAAGACCGAAGACCTATGACTATTTTTTGAATTGGGATAGGTTTTCCGCTGCCGCCATAGGCTTCTCTTTGAAAAAGCCGGAGAACATCGATCGAGCGATACCGTCGCAATTCCGTTCTGCTCAACTCGCTTTCAGGAAAGTCTACGAGAAGGGATACCGAAGAATCGCTCTCTGCACAAGAGCGTCAGTCAACGAAAGAACAGGGCGAAGATGGAAGGCAGCGTATCTGCTTTTTCAGGACGAAATAGCAGATGTGGCAAAAATCCCCGCCTTCGAGTATCGCGCAAACGAGGGCGAAGAGAGCCTGTTTCGCAAATGGTTCGACAAGTACCAGCCTGAAGCGATTGTTGGCGATCGAAACTCCTACAGGCTCGTGTTGAACAACGGCCTGCGTGCCCCTCAAGACTTGGCCTACGCCCAGCTTGACTTGGTTCTAGGGGTCCACGACAAGGAAGGCCTAGGAGGAATCGATCAGAGGTTCGAGAAAGTAGGCTCCGCGACGGTCGACTTGATTTCCGGCAGGCTAAATCGAAACGAACGCGGATTGCCGGACGTACCAAAGCTGCTGAAGATCGCCGGGATATGGGTGGATGGCCCAAGCGTACCGGATATCTCCTGACGGCAATCTATCGATTGATGCCAAAGGCCCCAAGATGAGTCTTTGATTCAGACCCTTTTTTACCGAGCAAATATCGCCCGCCATCGTCGTCGATCGATCTCCCTTGATCAATGCATGGCGAGCCAGGAAGGAGTTGATACCCGTTCAAAGCCTCCATCGTCACGAGATCGATATCGGTTCCAGCTCGGCCAGGCTCCGATAGCTTGGGATTCGCTACCAAAGCCCTCGAGTCAGTCGGATGAGGGTCGATACCAAAATAAAGATTGTTAGAGAACCTCACGCCGTCGCCTTCAGGCTGCTCTCCCCAATTTCCCTCTCCTTCGAAAAAGAATATATTGTTCTCGAACAACGTATGGATGGGCGTTCGCCCCTCAGGGAAGACGCTCACCTCGAGACCTTTGCGAACGTAATGCGTGTTGTTGTATATATGAATGCCTCGCGCCTTGCTTTCTTTATCGAATCCATAGAAATAGATCCCTTCCTTGTCATTCTGGCTCACGTTGTATCGAATGACGACATTGCGGTTCCGCCTCTTCATGATTCCGCAAAACCAGAGATTGTCGTGGCTGTAGTTATATTGTATATACGTGTTTACGCAATTGTAATCCGCATCGAATCCTCCACGATCCATGCCACCGTCACCGACATTTCCATACGCCTCATTATACTGGATCTTGATTCCGTCGGTATTGAAGCAGAAAATGCTATGACCCGTATCATAGCGGCTGCTGTTCGCCAGAATATTGCGCTCGTATATCGCGTCTTTGCTTACACGGGCAATGATGCTGTTTCGACCCGTATGGTCGATGTAGTTTCCCGCTACATACACTTGAGTCCAAAGATTACGGCCAAAAGCGTCCGTCTCCGTGAACTCCACTTCGCCGCATGAGGAGGTGTTGCCAATACCGACCCCTCCAACGCGGACGATTCGATTGTTCGTTATGCGGAGATCATGAAAGATAGACGACTTGAGGCGCTCCATATGGACATGAATACCGCCCCGCTGCTTGCCAGCGACCTTGCCATTCACGTCGTGGATGTAGCAGTCATTGATATAAATATGTTCGAAGATCCCTTCCCCTTCATCCGCCACAACGCGAATACCAAACAGACTTCCTTGATCGCCATCGCTACCATCCGTATTGGTAATTTCCAAGCCGTCCACCTCCCAGAAAGAAACATTTTCGAGAAGCAAACCGGCCTGATGCTTTCCTAGCGCATCGATTCGCGGGCGTTCGCCTTGTCCATAGACACCAAGTTTAATGGGAGCCTCTGAGGAACCGGAGCCTCGAGGTTCAAAGGCGCCAAAAAATCGCTCCCCTCGCTTGAACAGGATCCGATCGCCCGGCTGAAAAACGGCTGCCTTAAGCGCGTCGAAACCAGCTTGAGAATCGATACGAAATTCTCTCGCCAGGCAGCGAGCGGAAACGAGAAAGAGAAGGGAAATGGCTAGTCGAAATATCATTGCGTCATCCTGGAAACGGCATTCACCCAATCCGGCCTGGGATTGACTGAATCGGCGGGCGTCGGTCATCCCCTGCTTGCGGCTCGCTAACTGTTTGATACTTCCCAGCGAAACGCAATGGCGAACAAACGGGACGCGTCACAGAATTCAGGAACCTCTTCTGGAAGCTACCATTGTTGATTGTATTTGAATTTTGGATAATATAGCCGCCCCAGACCATAAGGAGCCGTCCCTCAAGGACAATTGCTCCAAAGCTCCTTAGTCAGAGCAGTCGCAGCAACGATAGCCGGCTCGTTGGCTCGCGATTTTCTGTAAGCGAAGCTAAGGACGCAGCTGAGGGGACGATCGCCCTTCCAGACGAAGGCTTTTCCTTCCGCCACCAGCCTATCCGCCTTGTGGGATTCCATGACGCCGATGCCCAACCCTTTAGCGACAAGATCGTAGCGCATGTCGTCGCCAGTAGATTTGACGTAACTCCGGGGAGATAGACCACGCCGCTGCAGTTCCTCGTCAATCAGGACGAGGAAGGCGCAGTAGAGATTCGTATAGACCCAGGGGTGTCTAACCAGAGCATCCCAATCGCCATCTTCGATTTCCGGTCTCCATTGCATGGGTACGACAATGGAAAGAGGAACGTCGGCGAGCTGCTCCAGCTCCAAGTCGCGCAGACCCCGATAGCCGTAGACGAATCCTGCATCCAAAGTTTCGGTACGAATAGCATCGATGATGCGGCTGGAGTCGGAAGCGACGAAATTCAGCTCGAGCCCGGGGTGCTCTTCCCTCAGACGTCCCGCCAGCTCGCTGGCCTTGAGAAAGGAGGGTTGGCAATTGAGGCCGATCTCCAAGCCTCCAAGGACCTGCCCTCTCAAAGAAGCCGCTTGAGTGGAGATTTCAACGGCCGCTGCGAGAAGGCGTTCCGCCTTATCCCGTATCGAGATGCCTTCGCTGGTCAGCTTCATGCCTTTGGTCGAGCGTTCAAACAGGCGGATACCAAGCTCTTCCTCGAGCGCCTTGACATGAGCGCTCACAGATGGCGGCGTCGTGTAGAGACGTTTCGCCGCTTTCGTCACGCTTTCCTCCTCGACGACCGCTAGGAAGGATTTGACTTGGTAGATCTCCATGGTCTGCGAGAAGTTTGATTTGCCGGGCTAACAAGTCGAGTACGATGACGCTCCTAGCCTTCGCGATTCCCGAAGGGGGTATTCAGATCATGCAAATGGACGAGAACACAGACTTTCGCTAAGATAATGGTCATGACTCAGACGATTGAAGAGCAAGCGGTTTCTCATTTCGAAGGGAAACTGAAATTCGAGACCGATCCGGCCGATGTGTACAAGTCGATCCTGGCTGGCGACTTTGAGAGCGTGATCCTTGATGTGCGCAGCCCACAAGCCTATGCTAAGAGCCATATCCCCGGATCGATCAACCTTCCAAGCGGCTTTGTCGACCACGCCGATCCGCTTCCACTCGATCGGCCGCTGATCGTCTACTGCTGGGGTCCTGGCTGCAATGGCGCCACCAAAGCGGCGGCGCGATTGATCAGGCAAGGCTACAGCGTCAAGGAGATGATCGGAGGCATTGAATACTGGGAAGACAAGGAACGCTACCCGGTCGAACGCGAGAACCTGCCTCAATGCTAGCCACCGCAAGCAACGATTTCGGTCGCCTGAAGCCTGGAACGGTAAGCTGTCTCCTGCGCCAAGATCGCCGTTTCTTTCGGCATGTGATTTAAGAGTCGCTTTTTTCGATCTTAGGTTTACGCAGCAGTTTCTGGGAAATGGAAAGGAAATCAACAGCGCCGCAATGGAAGATCGTTCTCGCGTTTGCCTCGCTCTACATCATCTGGGGATCTACCTATCTCGCAATCAAGGTGGCAATCGAGACCATGCCGCCATTCATCATGGCCACCACGCGCTTCGCGCTCGCGGGAGTTATTCTCTACCTTTTTGCTCGCTACCGAGGCGCTCGGGCGCCGACGCTTGAACAATGGAAGCATAGCCTAATCGTTGGGGCGCTTTTAATCGCTGGCGGAAACGGCTTGGTTTCCCTTGCGGAGAAATGGGTGGATTCGAGCATGGCAGCGCTCCTAGTCGCTTCCAACCCCTTGTTCATGGCCCTTTTCGGCTGGTTGGGAAAGGTCCAAGACAGGCCAAGCTCCCGAGGATGGGGATACCTTGCTATCGGATTCGTTGGCGTTGGCTTGCTTGTAAGCTCCAATGGATACGACTCGGGACATGGCTCGACTTGGGGCAACGCCTTGATCATTGTCGCGGTGCTCTCATGGACCTTTGGTACCGTAATTTCCAAGCGTCATCCCCAAGAAATAGATCTCTGGCTACAGTCTGGCATGCAAATGCTTTGCGGCGGAATCGTATGCCTATTCGCTGGATCCCTGCTTGGAGAGTTTAGCGAAATCAACGTATCCGAAATTTCCCTTCGTTCATGGAGCGCCTTTCTCTATCTATTGGTTTTCGGCTCGCTGGCAGGCTTCACTTCCTACGTCTACCTACTGAAGCATCGCTCCCCTTCTGCAGTGTCATCTCATGCCTACGTGAACCCATTAGTCGCCTTTATCCTGGGCTGGCTGATTCTTGGCGAGACGCTTTCGCTCGCCGGCGCCATCGGCGCAGCCTTAGCGGTCTTTTCCGTTTTCGAATTATTGAGAAAAAAGTGATTCAGGAACAGGCCATCAACCTTTCTCAACGAACTTGTAACTAAAACCTATTCCCGCGAAGCGGAAAAGGACGGAGGGCATCTCGTATCCCGCCGTAGCCTTGCCTTGGCGGAGGAAGAGATTCCACTCTTCTAACTTGCTGGGGGAGCCGTTGTCTCGCCAATAACCTTGATGCCTTCAACAAGATTATGTCTTCGCTGGCCAGCGGGATTCCGCATGCGGTCGATCAGCCTTATTACACTAGATACGCCCATTTCCTGAAAAGGAACGTTGATG
This sequence comes from Opitutaceae bacterium, assembly GCA_028284385.1. GTDB lineage: Bacteria > Verrucomicrobiota > Verrucomicrobiia > Opitutales > Opitutaceae > JANQRT01. Next base: position 199,745 of record JANQRT010000045.1, read on the forward strand.
GTCGTCAACTGCTTTTGAGAAGCCGGAGGAACGATGCCATCAAAACCGGTAATCGAGCAGTCCTTCGGAATGCTGATCCCGCGCTTCTCGAGTCGAGACATAAGATCGTATGCTTGGTGATCAGCAGCGCATACCCATGCCGTCACCCCATTTTGGATACCTTCCACAACTTGATTTTCCAGCTCGGGCAATTCGATGCGATCATTCTTGCGAACGTTCAGAGCCCACCTGTCCTCGAAAGCCAATCCCAGTCGGTAGAGACTGTCCACGAAGGCCCCGAAGCGACGGTAGAGCCAAGGCGCTTCCACCGAATATTTCCAAGTATAGAACCCGATTTTCTTATGTCCGAGCTCGGCCAAGTGGGCCACCATTTGGTAGATGCCGGAATGATGGTCGACATCGATACAGTCCACGCCCCCTTCGCTGTAGTCTTCCGCAATGGATACGGTGGAAATCTTCTTGGACATCGATACGATAGTATCCACCGTGAACGGGAAAATCAGGATAGCCCCATTCCAGCGGCTCTTTCCGCTTCGCATGCCTTTCGGAAATCGATTCTCGTGAATCTGGGCATCGAGTTCGGCGGGATCGATGTAACGAACATCCAATGACAGGCTTTCCATGGCCGCTCTCTCGCTAATGCCCTTAAGCAAGTACTGGGAGGTGGCCGGAATTTCTACCATATCGTCCCGCACGCCAATCAGCACCCCTATGTCGCTGTGCCGTTTCTTAACGCGGTCCTTAGTCGCCCTTTGTCCCTTGTAACGATAGCCAAGCTGGGCTGCCAGCTCTAAAACGCGGGCTCGCGTGTCCGGATTGATCTTGGGATGGTTGGAGAAGCATCGCGACACAGTCGTGCGATCGATGTCCAGCTGATCCGCGATCATCTGCTGATTCACTTTGGCCATAACCAAGTTGGTAGGCATCTCTCCGCTTCGCATCAACCGAAAATCCATTTACTGCGGTCGCTGATTTAGGAATCCGAACTTCGGCTTCCAGCTGCCTCTTCCATGACAGGAGGGCGTTTGGCTTCGTTTCGCTCTCCATACTCGAAGAAATCGAAGTCCGCATAATGTCCCCTGCCGCTGATATCCTGGCAACACAAGCCGATAAAGGCTCCCGTGAAATTGGCATGAGCTCCAGCGCATTCGTCGGACATCACGGAAGCATCGATTTTTTCCTGAATCCCGATCCAGCTGTATCCATCGAATGAATAAGAAAAGCGAAGCTCGTCGTAATCAACATCCGCTCGCAGCCACACAGATCCTTCTTCCGGAATTGAAATGGGACTGACGGGCGAGGTATAGGATTCACTGTTCTCGGCAAATGCCATGTCTAGCACGCGACCGAGTTCCTCGTCTAGAGTGATATACAAATAGCAATAGTTCCTGGCCCCGTAATAATAGACCAGTCCGGCCATCTGCTGGAAATTTCGAGGATCGAAGTCTACCATCGTCGTTGCCGAGAATCGAAAGGCCTGCTGGCGCCGAGCGATCAGGCTTTGCTCGAAAGGCGTGCAGATCGATCTCCCGCCTCTCATGCGAAGATAGCCGGATCGGTCCGAGGTATTAATGTCTCTCGGATCGAGAGCGACGCGAAGCGTCTGGAAGCTGGGCAATAGATTTGGCGAGTCGAAATCGTCGCGTTCGAAAATTCTCGTATTGGATGATTGGATATTGTCAGGACCTTCCACGTAGACTTGCGGTTCATTGCCACCCGCATCTAGCTCTAGCCAATCGTCCTCCGTCCAACGCATCTTTTGGATAGCCGTTTCACGACCCATCACGCAGCGACCTCGATTGGGAATTGGGCGACCACAGAGGTGGACCAGATAAGTTTCGCCTTCGGACGTTTCCACGATATCCCCATGTCCTGCCCTTTGCAGAGCGGCCTCCGCATGTCCAACGGAAGTGAGTATCGGATTATTGGGCGCGATTTCAAAAGGACCGAAAATGTTTCGGGAGCGAGCAAGCGAAACGGCATGATCGAATCCCGTTCCTCCTTCGGCAGTCATCAGGTAATAGTATCCGTCTCGCTTATACATGTGAGGGCCTTCTGTACATCCCAGATCAGACCCTTTGAAGATCATACGCGGTTCTCCGACCAGCCTCTGATCTTTGGGACAGAATTGCTGAATACTGATGCCGTAGAAGGAATTTCGCCGCGGACGATGATCCCATATCATGTTTAGGAGCCACTTGCGCCCGTCGTCGTCATGGAAGATCGATGGATCGAACCCGCTGCTGTTCAAGTAGACAGGATCCGACCAGTCACCCTCGATCGTTTTCGAAGTGACTAGATAATTATTGCCAATCTTGAAGTTTCCCTCAAGTCGCTTGATGTCGGAATAGGCAAGATAGAACAAGCCATCGCTCCAACTTAGGCAAGGCGCCCAAACGCCTCCCGAATTCGGGTTGCCAAGCATGTTTAACTGAGAGGGGCGATTTAATGGTCGGGTTACCAGGCTCCAATTCGCTAGATCAGTCGAGTGATGAATCTGCACGCCTGGAAACCATTCGAAGGTAGAAGTCGCTATATAATAGTCTTGTCCGACCCGCGCGATCGAAGGGTCTGGATTAAAGCCTTTCAGGATTGGGTTCTTTATGAATTTTGGCATACCCTAAAATTTTTAATTTTTATCACAAAAATGCACTAATTTAGACTGATTATCTTCTTCACGACTAGCTCTTACAGTCTGTGTCTTATAAATGAATGTTACTTCAAAAATGATGCTCTCTATAAATTACATGAAGCATTAATAAGTAAAATAAAAAGTGCACAAAAATGCACAATAAGCTTGATTACGAGGAAATAAGCGCATTATCGTGCAGCCTTAAATCACGGTGATGCGAGCGTTTGATTGGCTTGATCAGCAAGATCGGGTATACTCTCAGCGTTCCTCGTCGACCCTTGCGCCGACTCCCCTTCGGCCGAGTACCACCAGCTCGCAGATGCGAGCTCGAACTACCTTGAAACAGACTAGATCAACTGACCCATGAATCCCAAAATTGATCATCCCAATATGCGACGAGCTATTGCCTTTTTCACCCCCATCCTGCTGGCGCTCGTTCCCATTTCTTCGGGGCAAGACGCGTCCGATGATGCCTCCGACGACGTCTTTGAGCTTTCTCCCTTTACGGTCGATGGCTCTCAAGATAGCGGCTATCGCGCGACCAATTCAATATCCGCAATGCGGGTTAATGGCGAACTCTTGAAGACGCCCCTTACGATGGAGGTCCTTACCCAGGAATTCATCGAGGACACTGGAGCCTTGGACCTTCGCGAGTCTCTACAGTATAGCGCCGGGGTCCTTCTCCAAACGCAGAACGATGCCTTGGAACCTGACCAATTCCGCGATACGGGCGGCGTTCATAATCCTGAAGGCGCCACCAACAATAAGACGAACACGACCATCAAGATGCGCGGCTTCCTTACCGAAGCCTCGCTGCGCAACGGATTTCGTCGCCAGCACGCCACGGACTCCATCAATATCGGTCGAGTCGAGGTGCTAAGAGGACCATCGGCTCTACTTTATGGGGTGGGCAATTTTGGTGGCATTGTTAATGTCATGCCGAAGATGCCGCTGGCCGAAAGGCGCGACTCGCTAGCCCTGATAGTCGGTTCGGACGGTCTTTTCCGCGGCGAGTTCGATACTACTGGTCCCCTTAAGTCGCAAGGTTCTGGATACCGCGTAACCGGTGTCGTCGAAAAGCGTGACGACTGGCTAGACCAGTATAGCTCTGACAAGGTTTTTATTGCTCCGATTTTCACTTACCAGGCTAGTGAAAGGACTAAGTTCGTCTTCGATTTCGAATACGGCAAGCAAAAGGAAGAAGGAACTAGCTTCCAAAGCCTCCGCTTGCCACCAGTCGATTCACAGTTCGCCAACGAGCAGCAAGACCGTCTGGAAACGCTTGATCTGATCAGCTTTCCCAACAGGGATCGCCGGACCTTCCGCTGGTCGGGCGACGACACTTTTATTGAAACGGAAGCTGGCAATGCTCTCATTCAAGTCGACCATAAGCTGGCTGAAAATCTGTATATACAAGCTGGTTACAATTATTCCTTCGTCGATTTCGATACGAGAGACATCACTGGAGCTGTTGTACAAGGCAGGGGGCCCGTAGAACTCCAGGATTCGGTTCAAACACAGCGTGTGGTAAACGACGGCGATGACACTGAAGCTCCTGTAGTGAACGGGGCTGTCGTCGAATACCGCTGGCGAGACCAGTTCCAGAAAGATCGTCGCGACCAGATACGTGTCGATCTCAATTACAAGATAAACGCCTTTGGCGACAGCAAGCTGCTCTCCTCGACCCATGAGCTGGTAGCGGGTTTCTCCTACGAAACACTAGATCGGACGAACTTGGAGCTTCGCTCTTCGGACTGGAATTACAAGAGCCCGACTGATTCCAGCTACTTCACTTTCGGAACCCAAGGCGATGGCAGCCCTGACACCTCCATGATTAACTGGGACAACGAAATAAGCGATGTATCCAATGAAGGCCTATACGGAATCTATCAAGGACGGTTCTTTGACGATCGTCTCACCCTAGTAGGGGGCGCAAGATTGGATACGAGCAAGAACGACGTGGTCTTTAACGATTTCCTCAACGACAACCTAGACACCACCACGAATTCCAGCGACGAGGAGACGACCTACCAGTTCGGAGCCAATCTTGAAGTCGTTGATGGGCTGGCTCTTTACGGCGTGTATTCAGAAGGCCTTACGCCTAACTGGGATGGCCTCCGCGACAGTACAGGCGGCGTTATGGCTCCAACCAAAGCTGAAGCCAGAGAGATTGGCGTCAAGTTCGATATAATGAAGGGAAAAATCTCCGGATACATCTCTAAGTTCAAAATCGAACGCACCGGCGTTCCTCGCTACTTCTGGTTCGCGCCTACCACCGAACGGCAGCGTTTCATCACCAATTCAGATATTGTGTATCGATTGGATCACTACGTGGCCAACCGCAGCTATGTGGAGTCCGGCGACTCCAATGAATGGTTTGCTCGTCCTGGAGACAATCTTCTCCTGGGTGGCGGCGACCTGCGAGACATCCTTGATCAGCAAGGATTGTCCGTTGACCTGGAATCCTATGGTACGACCCGCACCATTCAGAACAACAATCGCGGATCCTACCTCGATAGCTCGCTGCTCACTGCAGTGGAACGTCAAAATCTTATGGATGCCATAGCAGTCGACGGTCGAGACACCCTTGGAAACGGAGGAATTCGGGGTTCCGCTTCCAGCCAATTCGATGCTGCTCTCGCCACGCTTTCGGACGATAATCCAGGCAACGATGCCATTCTTTTTAGCAAACCGAAGTCCGCAGCCGACAATTCCATCACCGACGCTTGGAAGGCCTATATCAATCTTTCGACTCCCGAGGGCGCGGCATTCATGGATAAGATTTTCGCTGAGACCGAGCCAGATCAGACCATTTGGCCAGGATGGCTCTTCGAAGGCATCTACGATGGCAACCCACGAGATTTGAATATCAACGGAGCAGCTCTCGATGTATCCACCCCCGATGGAGGCGCGACCTCTGCCAACTACACAGCGGTGGAAGACTCCTCCGAAGGCTACGAGGCTGAAATTCTTTTCACGCCGATCGAGAATTGGCAGACCCGCCTGACCTACTCCAATGTGAAGCGGCAGCTGGACAAGCCCTTGGCCTTCATTTCGTATCCATACGATGATGACGAGCGTTACTGGGATCGCTGGACTCCATGGTATTTTCCAAATGCTTCTTGGGGTCTCACCGGAAGATTGGCCACCGATCAGTATCCGGGTGGAAGCGGATCGCTGCCCAGCCGAGATACCAGCGATTTCGTAGGATTTGGATACGGAGTCGGCCAATCCTTAGACGATACGCCAGAGCACGTTTACTCGCTTTGGAGCGCCTATAACTTCCAGGATGGAGTGATGAAGGGCATCACCTTTGGCTTCGGAGGCTTCTATGAAAGCAAGCGTCTCTTCGCCTCGCAATTCACCACAGCCGGCCAGGTAAAGGAGAGTCCGGAAGGATCCGGTCTGCAGGCCTTTACCGATACTCGCCTGACCCTGAATGCGATGGTAAAATACGAGACAATGCTTTCCAATGATCGCGACCTGACAATCCAGCTCAACGTAGACAATGCATTGGACGATGACGATCGCTACGGTCTCATCTACGCGCCTGGACTCTCCTGGAGGCTAGGAGTGGGCATGGGATTCTAGGCATCCCTTTTGAAGTGACATTTAATCTCGCCGTTTGGAATGCGCTCCAGCGGCGAGATCCCGTTTCGCCATCGTTTAAAAACCGAAAAGGTAGTGGCTAGCGTCCCGCTAGCCAAAACTTTCCGGATTGTTAGACCTATAAATAAAATGAATCGAATGATTATATCCCTCGCAGTAGCGATGACTGCTTCGGCAATTCCCTGCCAGGCCAACGATGACTTTGTCGAGCGAGCCTACTACGAGGCTCTCTTTGAACCCAAAGCGACCGTTCACAACGGCGCTGGGCAGGATACCGGTGTAGCTTTACGAAAAGGGCGCAAGAATTTGCCCGACGGCTTTCTTGAATTCGCAGAGGCGTTGGGCGAGGATCGCTACCCCATTTTATGGATGACCTATACGAGTCTGTCCCAACCCAGAAAGACGATCATAAGCTGGGGCAAACATGTTCGATCCAAACTCGAGGAAACAGGGCGCGAGGATGTCATGCCGCAGATTGGCCTAAACCTGACAGGAGGACATGACACTGGCGAAGGCCTTGACGAACTCATTGCCAAAGGCAAGTACGACGATCGCATCGAAGCCTTTTGCCAAGCTCTGGAGATTATCGATCGACCCATGTTCGTCCGCATTGGATACGAATTCGAAGGCAGCTGGAATGGCTACAAACCGAAAAGCTTCATCAAAACTTGGATACGCATTACCAAAGCCATTCGTGAACGCGAGATACAAGCCGCTACCGTTTGGTGCTCTGCCGGAGGGTCGGCAGGACCGTTGCCGCTCAGCGCGGTTATGGCCTACTATCCCGGCGACGAATGGGTTGATTGGTGGGGCGTCGATGTGTTTTCGCCGGAGGAGATACCAACTGAAAAACTGAAAGAATTCTGCATCGAAGCCGGTAGAAGGAATTTTCCTGTCATGCTGGGAGAAGTCACGCCGCGCTACGTTGGCGTTATCGACGGAAAGGAATCCTGGGACAAATGGTTCGGACCTTTCTTCCAGTTCGTAAGGAGTCGCCCCGAGGTGAAGTCTATCTGCTACATCAACTGGGATTGGGATTTCTGGGCCGAGACGCTCGGCTTCCAATGGATCGACTGGAAGGATTCGCGTATCCAAAAAGACGAATACGTTCTAAACGCCTATCGTAAAGAAATGAACTCGTCACTCTACGAACATTCGAAGAAAAACTAAGAATAGAGCGCTCTTTGCCCTACCTCGATAGTTCCTCTTCCAGCTTTTCCAGGGATTTGCCTTTCGTCTCGGGAAGGAATTTTTGCACGAGAATCAGACCGATGCAAGCCAGGCTTCCGTAGACCAGAAAGGCTCCGGCGGCCCCGATGCGCGACAGTTCCCAGGGGAAGACCAACTGCACTAGAAAACTGACACCGCTGTTCACAGTCCCAACCACCGCCATGGCCATGCCACGTATCCGATTTGGGAATATCTCTGATAGCACTACCCACATGACTGGTCCGAGAGACACGGCGAAAGAAGCAACGAACCCAAGGATGCCGATCAGCACGATGACCGCGTTCATTTCTACGGCGGCTTTGATCAAGGCGGCTTCATTCTCCTTGGCCTTGCTCATTCCAAAGGCCTCTTGGATGGCCTGTTTAAAAGCGACATCGCTGTCGAAAATAGTGCTCTCCTGGCTACGCCAATCGTTAGCTGACGATTCATCTAGAATCGCCGCAACACTTGCAGTCTCCAATCGGTAGGTCGCCTTGCTAAAGCCGTAGGATGTTAGCAACATGCTGACCATGACGCCCGCCAAACCAGCCACCATCAGCGGTTTCCTGCCAATCTTGTCGATCAGGGCCATCGAAAAGAGAGTGAAAATGATATTGATAATCCCAATCCAAATGGCTTGAGCGAAAGCCGCGTCAGTACCCACACCACTTTGCTCGAAAATGCTGGGGGCATAGAAATAGACCGCGTTAATGCCGGTGATCTGTTGGGCAATGCCGACGATGAAGCCCAGTATTAGAATAAATCTTACGCTTGGATTGACGATTGCCGATAGGCGATTTCTAAATGAATGGATGGCGGTTTTGGAGTGGAGCTGGATGTAGTCGATTTGCGCGACGGCGTAGATTTCTCCGCCAAGTTTCTTAAAGACGCGTGTGGCGTCATCCAAGCGGCCGTTAAGAGTGAGCCATCGTGGACTTTCCGGTATAATCGTTAGCAGCAGCGTATAGGCTAACGCTGGTCCAAATTCCAAACCGAGCATCCAACGCCAGGCATTATCGTCGATACTCAGCTTAGCTACCCAGTCGCTTGATTGCTGGCTTAATTGAAGGATGGCGTAATTAGCAAAGTAGGCTGCAGAAAACCCGATAACGATATTAAGTTGATTTATGGATACAAGCCTTCCTCTCTCCTCCATTCGAGCGATTTCAGCAATATAAATCGGGGCGATCATGAGGGAGCCGAAAGCCAGTCCGCCAATGAAGCGCGCCACCACAAGCGTTTCGTAGTTCGGAGCTAAGGCGGAAAAGATAGCAGAGATGGTATAGAGAGAAGCAATCAGGATGAGTGTTTTCTTGCGGCCGATCACATCGCTCAACGGCCCCATGATAAGGGCCGCAAAAACCCCGCCTAGAGTTGGGGATCCTACCACCAGACCAAGCTGCCAATCGTTTAATCCAAACTCTGCGACAATAAAGCCCACTACGCCCGATATGACGGAGGCATCGAAGCCGAATAGGAATCCACCCAACGAAACGATGAAGGCGATTCCTAGAACGCCGCGATTGCCAGAGCTTGTTGCCATGAATGCGATTGATTAATACCTGCCGCCAGCCTACCCGTCTATGAATTTGCAACAGTCGGGACGCGTTCTTCAATCACCTGATTAATGGAAAACTGGTATCGCATGTTTCGATACACACAGACATCCGTCACCTCTGCCGGTATATTAGCTGGAGCGGAGCGGTAATTGGTGGAAACGCGATAGGCTCCCTTTACCGGCATCACGCGATGCCAGGTGTGCCCATGAAGCAGGATTAAAGTGCCCTTTTGTGGAAAGAATTCGAGCTGCCCGTCAAAGTCGACGTCAGGATCTCCAGCCGGAAGAGCTCCTCCCTTGTGGGTTCCCGGAACCACCATGATCTGTCCGCCAATTTCCGGAGTGATGTCCGCCGTGTAAATGAGGCGGTTCAGATTGAAGCGACCCATATCCTCTGGCGGACAGTCCTGATGCCAAGCCTGGCCGCAGGTACCTCGAGCGGAAAACATGACCATACTGTACAAGTTGTTCCAATCCTCGCCAAGGATCGATGCGGTCAGATCCGCAAACTGCTGAATGGAATCAATTTTATCGAAGGCCTCAACATTCTCTCTCTGCGGAAACCAGGGAACGATTTCGCTTTTCGAGCGTTCCTTGAACTCGTCGTTCAAGACGGATTCGACCACTCCATTAAAGTGTTTTAGAATGTATTCGTGGAGCTCGTCCATCAGCTCCCATTCGAAGAAATTCTCCAGAACGAGATAGCCCTCCTCCCAGAAGCGTTGTTGAGCGAGTTTCAAGTCCATATTCCTTCCCAAATTACGCTTATCCAAAAGTAAAACAAGAAAATAGTGCATTTTAGTGCACTAAATATTTGCATGTTTCATCCGAAACTTGAAATCGGCTTTTGTAGCTTTTTGATAATGGATCCAATCCATCAGTCGTAAACTCGAACGGCTATTTCTCTCATGTTTCTAGCTGCGAAACTCGGGGAGTCAGATTTCGCTGAAAAGCTTGTTCAGTAGGGACTGGATCTGAACTGGTATTTGGCCATAAAATATAAAGAGCTCGCCCTGAAACCGTGGAAAAATACGTATCCAAAATATAGATCTACAACATGATCTGACTCCAGGGAAACCTGAAGAGGCGGATTATTTCTTAAGGTACGCTTGCTCTTCGAGGTAGAGCAACATATCGCCGACGGTTTTATAGTAGTACGGATTTCCGCCATCGTCGTAGTTGAAAAACGCATGCCCCTGACCCTCATAGGCGATTACACGACAGTCGATACCATGACTCTTCAGTTTATCCTGAAAAAGATAAGCGTCGCTAATCGGGACGGTCGTATCCTCGATCCCATGCAAGATGAGCGACTGGGGCGCTTTTTCATTCACGAAATCCGTCGGATCCGAATCAGGAGTCGCTATGCGGTCTCGCTTGCCAACGGCTGGATTGAAAAGAATCGCCAGACGGGGAATTGTGGATACGCTAATGTCCTCTCCCACCGCATTGAAACCGGGGAGAGTTGCCAGTGACGCTGCTAGATGCGCTCCTGCAGAACCGCCACCAGCCGCAATCCGATCTGGATCGATGCCGAGCTCCTTGGCATGCGTGACGACCCAGCGAAAGGCGGATTTAGCATCTTCGATGCACGGAGCAATGTCTCGATTGGTCCGATCTCCCGCGTAGCCGCGATAGTCTACCGAAATGGAAAACATGCCTCGCTTAGCCAGAATCTTGCCGTGCTCGAAGAATTGTCCCGCTTTGCCTTCGCGCCACCCGCCACCGTGATACCAAACGATGGCAGGGGCTGGTTCGGAGTGGTCGGAAGGTTCGAAAACGTGGAGCTCAAGAGACCTTCCATCGATTTCCTTGTAGACGTAAGAGCGAGGCTCCTCTGGTTCGGATCCCAAAGAGAGCATTGGGAAAAAGACCAGAAAAATGGAAAACGTTAAGCGCATGATCCTTTCGCTTACTCGCCAATCGCAAACAAGGAATGTTGCGTTCTGAAATAGAGCGTCCCATTCGCGATGGCAGGAGTCGCCAGGCAGTTTTCACCCAGCTCGTTGGTAGCCAGCTCTTTGAATTCGGTTCCGGCTTCCACTACCCAGATTCTGCCGGGCTCGCTAGTTACGTACAGCTTACGACCATCGGAAACGAGCGACGCGGTAAAGCCGCCTCCTGGCAATCGTTCGCTAAAATGGATCTCTCCCGTTTTCGCATCGAAGCAAGTGAGGGTGCCGCGATCATCGCAGCCGAAAAGATTATCCCCCACCACTATGGGCGTTTGCATGTAGTTGCCTTTGCGAAAATGTACCCAGGCGATGGATTCATTGGTCTCGCGAATGTCCGGAGGCGTGATGTCTCCCTTCGCCTCCAATCGAACCGCTCGCATAGGTCGATAGATACCATGAGCGCTTGTAAAGTAAGCCAGACCATGGCCAATAATCGGCGTGGGAACGGGGATGTCGCCCCCGCCATCGAGTTTCCATACCTCTTCGCCAGTCGCGAAATCATAAGCTCCAGTGTGATGCCATCCATTTACCAATATTTGCGCTCGTCCTGAAACCTCAACTACAGCGGGAGTGCTCCAGGTGGGCACATCGCTTCGAGACGTTCGCCAGATCTCTTCTCCAGTTGCCAGGTCGAAGACGGCAAGAAAAGAGTCTTTCTGCACGTCGCATTGCACAACGACTTTATCCTCATGGATAATGGGCGAACTGGCGAAACCCCATTGAGCGGTAGGGACTTTGAAGTAGCCGGCATCCATTTCGCCCAGGTCCTTTTGCCAAATCAACGAACCCTTTTCATCAAAACAGAAGAGGCCTTCCGATCCGAATATCGCCACGATGTACTTGCCATCGGTTGCGGGAGTAGAGTTGCAATGGGTCGCCTTGGTGTGACGCAAGCTGCGGGGAACGCCTTCGTGAGCCAGCGTATTGAAGAGGATTGAGCCGGATTTTCGATCAATCGCGAGCAAACGCCACTCGTGGCGTCCTTGATCGTCCGCCGCTCCGATATCTCCATACAGACCCACTTTCAGGTCCGCGCTTCCTGGACCGATAGCCGTCGTGATGAAAATGCGATCTCCCCAGATGATAGGAGCGGAATGAGCCAAACCTGGTATAGCCGTTTTCCAAAGGACGTTTTCTCCTGTTTCAATATTCCAGCTCACAACCGTCGGTTTGGTGGTATCCAATCCACTAGCACGATGTCCCCGGAACTGAGACCAATGGGTTTCTTCCGCAAATGAATTGGCTAGGATCGCTACTGCTGCGAATACAATGAAGTACTTGGATTTCATATTGATCAAAGATTTAGTTCTCAAATGGGCAAAGCTTATCGACGGAATTCGATTACTCTATGTATCCATATATCCAATTCAAAAAACGCTTGTTAGCGTATTTTGGTTCTTAAACGAATTATATCATTATATATTCAGATCAAGACTAAGGTGCCCATTTCCAGCTATATTTGGCATATGAATCGAAAATCTTGACAATCCATCACCCCTGCCAATCATCGAGCTTGAGCTCGCAACCTAAAACACGTCACTTTCAGTTTTCCTTGTGTGACAAAACGTGTCCAGAGCGAAGAAAACCGCCGTTTCTACCTGGGAGCGCCGGCTCCTGACCGGTCAGCATAGTCAGGGATTACATGGGCATACCACTCATTCCAGGCCGTATCAAGTTTTTGGAGAATGTCTCCGTGTTTTCGAGCAAGGTCAGTCGACTCGGTAGGATCCGACTCCATGTCGAATAACGACCAAACCTCACTCTCGCTCAGACGGGCGATCTTCCATTTGCCCCAGCGAACGGCGGCTCCCTGTTCGTGCTGGAAGAAAAGCATGCGTTCTGATTGATCGGCATCTTCGCCTTGCCACTCGGTCATCAACGAGCGTCCATCGCTTCCTTTTAAATCGTATTCAGAAAATCGATCCGGATAATCAATGCCTGCTGTTTCAAGAATCGTGGGCAAGACATCCATAACGTGGGCGCTGCCCTCTACGAATCCTCCGTTACGAGCGGCACCCAAACCAGCCGGCCAATGAACAACGCAGGGCGTGTTGCAACCACCTTCGAAAGATTCCTTCTTCCACCAGCGGAATGGCGTGTTGGCAGCATTCGCCCACGCAGGACCGATGCCTGCCCAAGCTATCTCCCGTCCAACATCCTCAGCCTTTAACTCGCTAGCGTATTTAATAGTTTGACCGTCTCTCGTCTCCGATGGTCGATCGTATCCAGGGCGATGAACCTCTTCAGGAGAGGCTCCATTGTCGGAAAGGATCATAATCAGTGTATTGTCCAGCTGACCATTCTCGCGAAGCGTATCCACAATTTTTCCTACACTCTCATCCAGCATTTCGACCATCGCGGCATGCGTTTCCATCTTTGCCCCATAGATCGCCCTACTCTCCTCGCTCAGCTCTTCCCAGCTTCCCAGTTCGCCTGTATCCAAAGGAGGCAAGGTACATTCTTCGCTAAACAAGCCTAACTCCTTCTGCCTGGCGAATCGGCGATCTCGCAGGGCTTGCCATCCGTCGTCATACATTCCTCGATACGCCCTGATTCGCTCCTCAGGAGCATGCAAGGGCCAGTGCGGCGCGGCATGGGCCACGTAGAGGAAGAATGGATTCTCCTCCGCGCTCATCGATTTGATATAGTCGATCGAGCGTTCCGTCACTGCTCCAGTGAAGTGGTAGTCTTCAGGCACTTCGGTCACCGGGTCCATTCCATCGACTAGAGAAAATGGATCGTAGTAGCTCACTACTCCCCAGATGATGCCGTGGAAACGATCGAAGCCACGCTGGCTCGGATACGTTTTCAAAGGGGCGAATTGATCTTCCCGTTCCTGATTGTTCAACCAAGCCAAATGGTCTTGAGAGAAAAAGCCTTCATCCGTTCGAGGACGAGCTCGGGACAGGTGCCACTTTCCGGCCATAGCCGTGTTGTAGCCGTTCTCGCGGAGGATTTCGGCGATCGTCGGCACACGATCGGAAAGATCGTTTCCGTTTACATGGAGGTTAACCGCATGAGGGTACATGCCCGTCAGCAAAGAAGCTCGAGTGGGGCAGCAACGAGCCGAATTATAAAAGCTTCGGTACCTCAAGCCGTTGGCTGCAAGCCGATCCACATTGGGTGTTTTGATTTCTCCTCCATAGCATCCAAAATCCGAATACCCCAGATCGTCGGCCACGATAAGTACGACGTTTGGAGAAGCTTTCTTTGCGGAACCGGGTTCCGCGGATAGAGAAGAAATTACACTCATAAGTGAAACAAGGAGGCCAATTCGTACCAGAGTTCGCTTCATCGATTCGTCAAGCGACGGATGAGAGCGACTTCCTCTTCGCTATAGGCCGAGCCGTCCGTATCGAAAATGTCATGAAACCAGGGATCGGGCTCGTCATCGTAGGGCTCGTCCCAGGAATCCCATGGATAGATGGTCTGGCTTCGGCCGTTGACGAAGCCCCAGTTGTAGGAGGCCACCTCCTCCCGATAGAAAAG
>JANQRT010000053.1 GCA_028284385.1 Opitutaceae bacterium
TTTTTCGCGAAACCAATCGAATGGCCTTATTGAATACAAAGGCAAAGTCCTGGATGGGATTGACGGCGTTGACGGGCTTCAGGGTCCGCGTTGCATCGCCTTCAATCCAGACGGTTCAAAGGCCTATGTCGCCAACTGGAATGACGACACCATCGTAACCTTCGACCGAGGAACTGATGGAGCCCTTACTTTCGTCTCTCTGATAAGAGACGAAGTCTCCGGAGTAGATGGACTGGATGGCGTTCATTCTCTCGATATGAGTTCTGACGGAGAATACGTTTATGCCGCTAGTTTCTTTGATGACGCGATTTCAGTTTTCGCCAGCGACCCTGATACGGGCGAATTGGCCTACGATCAGAGTTTGTTCAATGGTCAAGAGGGAATTGTCGGTCTGAACGGGGCATTGACCATAATCGTTAGCACTGATGGTCAACACGTGTATTCAACTTCCAACAACGAGCGATCTTTGGTCGTTTTCCGACGCGAGATTCAGTACGATCCTCCGGTAATTACTATTCATCCCGAGTCTCAATCAGTGCCTCTCGATGAAAGCGCGGCCTTCTTTGTAGAAGCGGAAGGAATAGAGGTGGAATATCAATGGCAGGCCGACGGAGCTCCCATTGATGGTGAAACGTCCTCCACACTTTCGTTTGCCGCGGTCTCGGCTGCTCAAGATGGGGTTACTTATTCGGTAACGGCGTTCAATCCCGGCGGTTTCGTTGAAAGCGATCCTGCTGTGCTGACCGTATTGCCTCCCATTACAGTTGACGCTCCCTCGATCTTAACCGCGCTCACTCTTTCCGACACGTCGTCTCATCTCGAATGGATTGACAACAGTGACAACGAAACAGGCTTTGAACTAGAGAGGAAAATTGCCGGCCAGGAGTACGAGGTAGTGACCTTGACCGGGCCCAACACCATTCAGTACAACGATAATTCCCTCAGTCCCGGAACGACTTACATTTATCGCATTCGAGCCCGAAATGGATTCGAAATTTCCGAATGGTCGAACGAGACGGTCATCGAATCCTTTGATTCGCCGCCTAATCCTCCAGCCGATTTGGCAGTCGCTGACGAGCAGTTTAACGAGGTCTCGTTAACGTGGACCGATTTTTCCGTAGTGGAAGACGGATTTCGTATTCAAAGGAAGGTGACGACGAGTCCGGATCCGTTCGTCACGATTGGAACGGTAGGAGTAAGCATCAAGATTTTCAAGGACGACACGGTCGATCCCGACACGCAGTACCAGTATCGAGTAAGCGCTTACAACGAAGCGGGCGAATCGGATTATTCGAATGTCGCCTCGGCAATCACCTCGACACTCCCAGTCAGCTCGATAACGCCTAATAGCAAAAATGTCGAGGCAGCGGCATCAGGTGGGCACACGGTTCTGGTAGTTTCTAGTTCACTCTGGCCAGTGGCTTCCGAGACAAGCTGGATAACGGTAGACAGTCCTTCCGATGGCCAGGGCGAAGCGGGAGAAGCGGTTTCGTACAGCGTCGATGAAAACATCGATCCCACATCACGGGTAGGCACCATCAACATTGGCGGCCTTATTCATACAGTTAATCAATCAGGCTTAACGGAAGATCCTCCGCTTGCCATCGATCCGACTGAATCGAACTTTCTCTCTTTAGGCGGGTTTACCGATATTACGGTGACTGGCAATGACGCTTGGACAGCCACCACTGAAGAAGACTGGATTACGATTACCGCAGGGGCCTCCGGAAATGGCGATGGCGCCGTTTCCATCGATGTCGCCGAAAGCACTTTATCCACAGCGAGACAGGGAATCGTCAACATCAACGACCTGATTCATACCGTCAACCAGGAGGGGGTTCCAGGTTCGGGAGGAAGCGGCAATGTTGAAATAGATCCCGATAGCACCGACGCTCCTGCATCTGGCGGTTCCTTTGATATTGGCATCACTTCGGACGGAAATTGGACCACGGCAAGCAATGATAGTTGGATTTCCATTACGGTAGGAGATACCGGTTCGGGGAACGGAACGGTCTCGTTTTCGGTTTCCGCCAATAGCTCCACTTCCTCAAGACAAGGAACGATTTTGATAAACGACAAGACTCATAATGTGAATCAAGCGGGAGAGGACTCTGGCGGTGGTGGGGGAGATCCGCCACCGTCCTCTCCTCCTTCCTCCGGCGGTGGCGGCGGAGGTGGAGGAGGAGGCGGGGGAGGCGGAGGCGCCATCCTCAAGTTCACGCCTGAAAACGCTCTCTTCGACACGCCTGGCGGCGATGGCGAGATCGAGATTACCGGTAACACCGTCTGGGTGGTCAAATCGCAAAACGACTGGATCGATGTCGTAGGCAAATATATCGGCTTCGGGCCCTATACTTTGACCTATACGGTCGCTCTGAACGAAACAGGTCTGCCGAGAGAAGGGGAAATTCTTTTGAACAAGGAATCGTTCGCCGTGATTCAAAACGGCGGAAGTCTAGAGCCAATTGCTCCGCCGGAATCCCTCATTACATGGGAAGGAATCATCGGTTCAGCTCTTGATTTCGGAGTAACGGAAAATTTCAGCATCAGTGTAGACGTTCCTTGGATACAGGTAGATTCGTTTACGGTTACGGAAGGAATCGCGACGGTGATCATTAACGTAGATCCTAGCTACGAGATCGAAGAAAGAATCGGGATACTTACGGTCGGCGAGATACTGCATACGGTTAGACAGGAAGCGAATCCGGGATCGCCTCCTTCACTTACCTCTTTCCTAGCCCAGAACGACGCCGAGATCGTCTATGGAACGACCATTTCGCTCAATCCGGTTTGGGGCGAAGAGAATCCGCCCATTGAATACAGAGTGGCCCAGAGCGAAGATTTATCGGAAGTGGAGTGGCTAGCTATTGGCGAAGAGGAGCTTTCTTTTGATCTGGAGCCTTTACCGGGAGACGCGGAAGTGTTTTTCCAGGTTCGCAACCTGATTGGGGAATCGGAGACCTTGAGCGACGCTATTCGCATGGAAGCTTTGGGGCCTCTTCAGGATTTCACCGCTTCCATATCCAATGGAAGCAGGGTGGAGCTGACCTGGACTCATGAATCGGAAAACGAAATCGGATATATCCTGCAAAGAGCGTTCACCGGTAACGAAGAGTGGCAGACCATTGCCAATTTGCAGCCGAATTCGCTTAGCTACATCGATACTTCGGCAGGAGGAGGACAGTCTTACGACTACCGAATTCATGCCTACAATGACATTGGGCAAACCGAATGGCTTTCCGTTTCCGCAGGCTTCATTTCCAGCGGCAGCTTAGTCAATCTCTCGACTCGGAGCTACGTCGGTTCGGGCGAGGATATTCTCATCTCGGGTTTCGTTATTGGCGGATCTGGTAGTGTCGGACTAATGACACGAAGCGTAGGACCTCACCTGACCACGATGGAGGGCATCGAAGCGTTGGAAGATCCTATGATGAGAGTGAGAAACGCGCTATGGGCAGCCGACGCCCCTGACGTTGCGGCGAACGACGATTGGTCGAGCGATCTGACAGTCAGCCAGCTCGAGGAGAAGGAAAGCGAAGTCGGCGCCTTCAGTATTTCAGGCAGCATTAAGGAGTCCGTAGTGGTGGAAAATTACGAGGCAGGCGTCTATGGCGTCTTGCTTAGCGGCGTCGAGAACAAGACAGGTGTGGCGCTACTTGAACTTTACGCTATTCCAGGCGAGACCAATGGGGCTACGCTCAAGAATATTTCTTCCCGGGGATTTGTTGGAGAAGGCTCGGCCATTATGATAGGAGGCTTTGTTATCGAAGGAAACGGACCGGTGACAATTCTAGTCCGCGGTGTAGGTCCTTCGATGCCAGGGGGAGTCCAAAGTGTTCTTGCCGATCCTAAACTCGTTCTTCTTCGAGCGATTAACGGGACAAGTCAAACGATCGGCGAAAACGATGATTGGGGTTCAGCGGATCCTCAAGGATTGCGGGAGGCGTTTGTAGCGACGGGCGCCTTTGATCTCCCGGACAACAGCCTCGACGCGGCGATTCTAGCTGTTCTCGAACCTGGAATTTACGCTGCTCTCCTGCAAGGGGCCGATGGCGGGACCGGTGTCGGTCTCTTGGAAATCTATCTGGTGGAGTAACGTAATTCGTAACCAGAATTCAATCACGGCCTGGAAACGATTCGCTAACGAGGGAAATGAAAAACCTCTGCATATTCGGAACCGCTATTCTGTGTAGCTATCTGGGCTGGACGGCAGGGTCTCGGTTTGGCGATATCATGATCTCCTTTGCAATCAGCGGTGTAGCTTCGCTCATTGGGGTCTGGGTAGGCTGGAAGATTTATCAGCGTTTCTTTTTCTAGATTCGCGTCAAGAGCTTGGACTGTAAAACCAGTGCCATGGCTCATAGGCGATTCCGTATCCATTATTTCTTGGATAGCTAAGTCGAAAGCCAAAGCCATTCGCATGAGAGGAAAGCCATTGGAACGCTTTGGTGTTTTCGAAAGCCTCTTCCAAAGGAGGAGAGCCTGGAGTTCCAACATCGATCGCTTTTCCCGTGTGGTGTTCACTGCGGCCTGGAGGAGCATTCACTTTGAAGATCTCCTGATCAGAGATCCCTTTCTTTCTCTTGGCATCAATGATTTCAGTTTGGCGAGCTACGCTTCTGAAAGCGGAAATTATAAAAATATCAATCCCATCTTGGGTCGCCGCTGCTTTCATTCTCCTCCAAGCGTCCAGGACGGCTGGATGGAGATAGAAGACTCGCCCCGAGTCCTCGAATTCGACCAGATTCGTCTCTTCGCTAAACTGCGGAAGTTTCGTATTCAATTTTCCTTACTTTTTCCTCGTCGTCGTTTAAGCTCGCATAGAGCTCCATGTCATGAAACCCGTCGTACCGCTTGTGAGACTTTCTCATCGTTCCTTCGAATCGCATTCCCAATTTGGTCAAAAGACGCTTTGAAGCTCGGTTCCCTGGCATGCAGGTGGCTTCAACTCGATTTAGTTGCAAATCATCGAAGGCGAAGTTCAACACTAGTCCACTTGCCTCGAAAGCGAGACCTTGCCCCCAAGTGTTTCGAGCGAGATTGATAGAGAATTCAGCCTTCCGGTGATGCTTGTTGAAAGAATGCAATAGAGCCATTCCCACGAGTTTGCCGCCATTCTTCATCTCGATTGCCCAACTCAGAACGGAAAGAGCTGTGAATAGCTCAAGAAAGCCTCTAGTAAAGGATTCGGTCTTATGTGGCGGCCAGAGTGTATGGAGAGACACTTCGGGATCAGAGGCGTATTCGAAAACCTGTGGCGCATCCTCCGCTTTTAATTTTCTGAGACGCAGTCTCTCGCTATTAAACTCGGAAGGTTCTAATTCAAACGAATCGGTCATTTATCGAGGGTGAGACTGGTAGGGATTTTCGAGTCTATCTGTCAAACGGATTGACCATTTAGAAGAGTTCTTCCTAAAACGCTTATCTATGGACAAGCCTGAAGTGTTGTTAGCCGTACCTCTCATGAAGGATTTTATGGATTCGCTGCATGAAAAATATCGCGTTTATTCCTGGTACGAAATCGAGGACCAGGAAAAGCTCTTGCAAGAAGCAGGGCATCGTATAAGAGCCATCGCTACGGGAGGCCACGCGGGAGCTGAAAGAAGCCTCATGGAGAGACTGCCGAATCTGGAGTTAATGGCTTGTTTCGGAGTCGGTGTGGATGCCGTCGATATTTCTTATACGAGATCGAGAAATATCCAAGTCACGAATACGCCGGATGTCTTGAACGACGACGTGGCAAACTTGGCGATAGGCCTTCTTCTTGCCAGTTCTCGAGCGTTGGTCGAATCGGATAAATTCGTTCGAAGAGGTGACTGGCTGAAAGGTACAATGCCTCTACAAAAGGGGATTCGAGGCAAGAAGACCGGGATTCTAGGGCTGGGAAGAATTGGCAAGGACATCGCCGGAAAACTCGAAGTTTTCGGCTGCGACTTATGCTACCATGGCCGCAACGAGCAGCCGGATGTGGACTATCCTTATTACCCGAACCCGGTTGATATGGCGAGGGACTGCGAGTACCTGATCGTCATCTGTCCCGCGAGTAAGGATACTTATCGCATTGTCGACGAAAAGGTCCTCGACGCTTTAGGACCGCAGGGAACTCTCATCAATATCGCGAGAGGCAGCGTGGTTGACGAACCTGCCATGGTCGCCGCCTTGAAGGAAGGTCGACTTGGAGCGGCAGCTCTAGACGTATTTGCCGACGAGCCCAATGTGCCCGAGGAGCTTTTCGCTATGCCCAATGTGGTTCTCGCTCCTCATGTCGGTAGCGCCGTAACGGATACGCGAAAGGCGATGGGAGAGGTTGTATTGAAGAATCTCGAACTGTTTTTCTCTGGCCAACCCCTCGCAACGCCTTTCAACGACTAAGCGACCAGAGTCTTTGTATTCGAACTTTCGGAATTTTAGGTTGCTTTCTACTACTCTTGTAGTAGATTGGCGGTTTAGGTAGGCTGCCTTGCAAGATGTTCCGTTCGTCCTGAAAAATAACCTTTTTATTTAAAATAGATAGAAACTTTATCTGACTTCGTTGTGTATATAGTTGATAATTGGCAATAAAGGCAGTTTTGTGATGGCGTTTAATTCTTAGTGGAATGAGGGTGTTTCTGGTAGGTGTGGGAGTTTTTGTATTAGCTTTGTGGACTAGCGGTCGGCCGATCAGTTTGAAGGAGGCAATCGACCAATCACTTGATCGCAACCTCGGGTTGATGATAGCCAGCGACGATCTTGCTGTGGCTGCTGAGGACCTCATCGTGGACAAGGCGGCTTTCGACGTTCGTCTGAGCTTGAACACTACCCAACAGGAGCGGGTTGCCGCTGGCACCAGTACCGATCTCGATGGCGCCGAACGGCCTGAAAGCGCGAATCGAAACAACTTGCTCAGCCTCACCAAGACTTTCTCAACCGGTACGGAAGTCACGCAATCAACCAATCTGAACCGCAACTCCACTAACTCCTCGTTCCAGCGCCTGAATCCTGACTACAGCGCCGTTGCTAGACTGGACGTGAGACAGCCTCTGCTCAGCGGACGTGGAAAGAAAGTGAATCTCGCGGCCGTGAGGAGCGCTGCTTCTCGTCTGAATCAAAGCCAGCTTCAATGGCGAGATACCGTGATCAACACCATCGCCGAAACGGAACGCCTTTATTGGAACTTGGCCTATTCGTATTTGCGCAAGGACTTTCTTCTCACCAGTATGAAGGTAGCAGAGCAATTGCTCGAGGAAGCTGAAAAGAGAGAGAGTATGGGGGCGGGCATCCAATTGGAGTCGCTGCAAGCCCGAGCGGCTTTGGCGAATCGAAGATCTGATGTGATCGTAGTTGATCAGGAAATCGAAACGGCCAGCGATGAGCTGCGTCGAGCCATAGGCGATCTAGCTGTTTCGGGAGATTTATTGGAGCCGTTGCAAATGGATCAAGCGGGAACCTATGACGGCAGCGTTGCCGAGCTCTACGACAAGGTTCTGGATTGGAGTTTCGATTCTCGTGTGCAAGAGGAAGTTATTAAACAACGAGAGTTTGAGAGAGACGCCGCTCGCAATCGCGTGATGCCCACTCTGGACCTTACGCTTTCCGGTCGGTATCTCGGTAGAGATGATGAAGGAGACCTCGCCTTGGAAGGAGCGTTCGAAGGAAAAGGCTACTTCTGGCAGGGCGGTCTCGAGTTGACGGTACCTTGGGGCCTTCGAGCGGAAAAAGCCCGGTTTCGAAGATCTGAATACATTCTCAGTCGCGAACGTTCTCGGCTAGAAGATATTCGCCAAAACATTCTCCTGGAAGCCCGCAACGCCTACCGCAGCCTGAAGACGGCCGAAGCTCGAATGGAGGTCACCGAGCTGACGGTCTCTCTCAACGAGGAGCAATTCGATCAGGAAAAGCGTCGACACGAAGCGGGCGGTTCCACTTTTCGCAATGTCCTGGAAGCCCAGGAAGACCTCGACGAAGCGCGTATGCAGCGGCTGGAAGCTCTGCGAAACGCCAACCAAGCTTTGGCTCTCATCCAATCTTTGGATGGCTCTCTGCTGGATCGCCACGGATTTACCTGGGAGGAGATCATCGGCGAGTAGTTATTATATCCCATCAATCGAGTTCCTATACGTATCTAGAATTTCAACACACAACGCCTCATGAAAAAATTCACAATCCTCATTGCCGTTGTCGTAGCCTTTGGATTGGGCTGGGTGGCAAACGAACAAATTGGCAAGAAGCCCGAGGAGGCTGGTCAGGAAGCGAAAGGCGATGGCAAGAATGGCGACAAGCCGGCCAATCAGGAAGATAAAGAGGGTGGTGACAGCGAAAAGAAAGATGATCCTAGCGCCATTCCCGTAGCCGTTTCCATAGTCGAGCAAGGCGACATTTCTTCGGCTGTCACATTTAACACCAGCGTTGCCAGCGAGCAGTCGCTGGATATCCATGCCGAGACTGAAGGCATCATCGCTTCGATCGAAGTAGAGGAGGGCGATACGGTAAAAGCGGGCGATCCCCTTCTAAAACTGGTTAGCGATGACTTTCGTATCCAGAAAGAAGAGACGAAGGCGAATTTCGACAAGCTCGATAGGGAATATACCAGGGCTCAGGAAATGAGAAGAGAGGATCTCATCTCCATTCAGGAGTACGAAACGAAACGCTACGAATACGAGCAGGCTCGCCTTCAATACGAGAGGGACAGCCTGCGCTACGAGAGAACGGTCGTAAGATCTCCTATCGACGGTATTGTTTCTCAGCGTTTCGTTCAGGAAGGAGCCAGGATAACATCCGCTTTGGCTCTTTTCCATGTCGTCAATATGGACGAATTGATCGCCAGAGTCTTTATCCCCGAGAAGCTGCTCGACTCGGTAAAAGTCGGTCAGCCCGTGGTCATTGAAGCGGGATCTTTGCCGGGCAAGAAATGGGATGGCCTTGTGAAGCGAATCAGTCCGGCGGTCGATATTGAAACGGGAACTTTTAAAGTGACTCTGGCAATCAAGCGAGGCGAAGCAACATTGCCTACCGGACTCTTTATTTCGGCTCGCATACTGACCGATACGCACAGCGATGTGCCTCTCCTCCCGAAACAGGCTATCATCTACGAAAGCGATGCCCAATACGTCTATGTGGTCGAAGACGAAAAGGCCAATAAAAGACGGATTACGCCCGGACTCATCGACGACACCTACGTCGAGGCCTTGTCAGCCATTGAACCGGGGGATGTAGTGATTGTTCAAGGACAAATCGGTTTGAAGGACGAGGCGTTGGTCAAGGTTGTCGGGCAAGCCGGAGACGAAGCGGAAATCGAAACGAAAACCGCTCAATCCGAAAGCGAGGAAACGGAAGCGGATGAGAACGCCTCCTGATTTTGGGAAGTTCTTCAAGCCGAAGATGAACGCAGATGGACACGGATAAACAACGTCTGGCGGACATTGGTCCACGCTTCGAAAAAACCTAGTCGCGAATTCTTTTCGATCTTGTTCTCTTCTCTCAACAACCTTCTATATAATTGCCCGAAGCTCATCGGCGAAGTTGTCACGGGACCATTAGACCCGTTGCAGCAAATCAGATAAATGGATACGAATTCACAGGATTTGCGTAGCATCGTAACGCATCGACCTGTCGCCATTTGCATGGTGGTCATCGCGGTATGCGTCTTCGGATGGATTTCCTATCAACGGCTGGCGATTTCGCTGATGCCGGATATCAGCTACCCGACCATAACCGTACGTACGGAGTATCCCGGCGCCGCGCCAGAGGAAGTCGAGTATCTTGTATCGAGACGATTGGAGGAAAGCCTGGGCATCATTCAGAACCTGGTCAGCATCAAGTCGATTTCCAAAGCCGGACTTTCCAACGTCATCCTTGAATTCAAATGGAATGTCGACATGGATCTCGTTACTCAGGAAGTGCGGGAGAAGGCCGATCGTGTCTTTCTGCCTCGAGAGGCGACGAAGCCCATGGTTCTTCGATACGATCCGTCGCTCGATCCTGTCATGACACTGGCCTTACATGGCCCTCAAAGCCTTTACGATTTACGGTATTTGGCTGAGCATGACATCAAGCGAGCCCTGGAAACTGTTTCTGGGGTGGCAGCGGTAAAAGTCAAAGGAGGCTGGGAAGAGGAAATACGCGTCGCTCTCGATGGATTGAGAGTCGCTTCGCTAGGACTGGACGTCGCTCAGGTCAATCAGATCTTGAGACAAAACAATCTGAATCTTCCTGGCGGGGACTTGGAGGACGGGCAACAGGAGTATCTCGTTCGCATGGTCAACGAGTTTAAATCCATCGATGACATAGCGGATCTGGTGATCATGGAGAACAACGGCGCGAAGGTGCGTTTGGGAGACATCGCCGAAGTCTATCGCTCGCCCAAGGACATCGAGCTGGTCACCAGATTGAACGAGCAGGAAAGCGTCGAGATCGACATCTTCAAGGAAGGCGATGCCAATGTCATTTCGGTCGTGGATCTTGTGAGAAACAAGCTCTATGGGCTACCGGAGCAGCGGGAATACATCAAAGAGCTAGAGGCCGAGAAAGGAAAGGCGAAGAAGGCTGAGGACTCCTCGAAAAAGAAGAACTTTGGTCAACTTCGGCGCGAGGAGGCTCAAAAGGCGATTCGACATCTTCGCATGACCGATTTCCTGACTTACAAGCTGCCTGCTGATACCGAACTAGAAGTGCTGGCCGATCAGTCGCTCTACATCAAAAGCTCGGTAACCGAAGTTAAAAACAATGCCATTATCGGCGGCCTGATGGCCGTTCTGGTTCTCTTCGCCTTTCTCAGAAGCGCCACCCACACCTTGATTATCGGTATCACCATGCCCGTATCCATCGTGGCCACCTTTATTCCACTCAACTTCTTTGGCGTCTCTCTTAATATCATGTCATTGGGAGGCCTTGCTCTAGGCGTGGGGATGCTGGTCGACAATTCGATTGTAGTCTTGGAAAGCATTTTCAGCCGCAGAGAAAAAGGCGACGATTTGATCACGGCCACCATTAAAGGCCTCTCGGAGATTCGAAGCGCCGTGGTAGCGTCAACACTTACCACGGTGGCCGTTTTCTTCCCCATCGTCTACGTGGAAGGAATCGCCGGACAAGTGTTCAGAGACATGGCCTTGACCGTGGTCTTTTCGCTTCTGGCATCGCTGATTGTCGCGATTTTTCTGATACCGATGCTTTCCTCGCGTCGGATAGGTTCCGCTGGACTGAATCTCTCCTCCAAATCTCGCAAGAGCCCATTTTGGAATCTTAAGGCGATGGATTGGTTTACCGATGGAAAGGCGACAGGCAGCAAGGGTTTTCGCGAGATAATCGGCGACCTCTTTTCGGTTGGGCCTGGCGTGCTTTGGCAAATGCTTGCCAAGATCGGTCTGTCCTTCGCTTGCCTGCTATTAGCATTCCTCAAGGCTATTTTAAGTTTCGCTAGCATCCTAATCTGGCCGCTAGACGCTTTGGTAATGAAGCTCATCTTGAGAAAGGAAACCCTTTTCAAGAGATTCGCTGGCTGGGCGGGCAAGGATCTATCCGATAAGCGAAAGATCTATCCCGGTTTAGTCGCATTTGAAGCCCCAGCTCAACTGCTAGCCAGGATGGATGGATTGGTCGAATGGTACGAGGCGAAGTCCGTCATTAAGTCGTTTCTTTTTGCTCCATTCGCTCTCATTGGAGGAGTCTATTTTCTAGCGATTCGCTATCCCCTGCATGTTTTTATCCGTTTAATTATATCCGTAATTCAACTACTGATTCTGGTAGCAGGGATTTTGCTGATAAGCCTTTTGGCCCTTGGCGGATTGATAATCCTGCCAGTCATCGCCCCTGCGTTATTCGTTTTCGAAAAAGGTTTCAGCGTCGTCGAGAATAACTATCCTTCATTGCTCGAACGAGCTTTAGGCCAGCGATCCTTTGTAATCGCGGGAGCTCTGACGCTATTCGCGTTTTGCATCTTCGGCATTGCGCCTAGACTCGGCAGCGAACTCATTCCGCAAGCCAATCGACCAGAGTTTGAGCTTACTCTTGCCCTTCCTGTCGGAACGCCTCTCGAAAGGACGACGGAGATTGTCAAAGCGATCGAGCCGCGCCTGAGGGATGTCGAGCACGTCGATATCGTTAGCGCTACGGTCGGCGTGGATTCGGACGACCTTCTCGCGGGAGAAAAAGGAGATCACACGGCCGATTTTTTCATTCGTCTAAAAGATGGAACTGATGGCCGGGGTATCGAATCAGTGGTGACAACGACTCGGGAAATTGCGGAAGGCGTTCCCGATTCCACCGTAAAAGTTTCCTTCCCAGATCTGTTTAGCTTCAAGACACCAGTAGAAGTTGAACTTTACGGCAACGACTTGTTGGCGCTGCGCGAAACGAGCCAGGAGATCGCCGTAGCGCTTCGCGGACTTCCTTTCCTGGCTGATGTGAAGTCTTCGCAGATGAAAGGGAATCCCGAGTTGCAGGTGACGTATGATCGCGATCGCCTTTCCGAGCTTGGCTTGAATCTAGGCGACGTGGCTCAAATCGTACACGATAAAGTCAGAGGAAGCTCGACTACTTCGCTGAGAAGGCGGGAAGAGAATATCGATATCCTGGTAAGACTGGCCGAAGAGGATCGCTTAGGCGTTTCGGAGATTCTTCGGATCACGGTGAATCCAAACGGCGATGTGCCGATTCCGCTTGGAGCGGTGGCGACCGTCGAGATCAACGAAGGTCCCAGCGAGATTCGTCGACTTGATCGGCAGCGGGTAGCTTCCATCACTGCCAATACCGTTGGAGCTGATCTAGGAACCGCATCCGAACTGATCTATGCAGTGGTCAGCGAAATCGATTTGCCGGAAGGTCTCGCTTTCCGCATAGGCGGACAGGACGAGGAAATGAAAGTCTCTCAGAAAAGCCTGAGCTTCGCGCTTATCCTGGCCATATTTCTGGTGTACGTAGTGATGGCTAGCCAGTTCGAGTCTCTGCTCCATCCTTTCATTATCCTTTTTTCCGTACCTTTAGCCTTCATCGGAGTTGCCTTTGCGCTCTTCATAGCAGGCATCCCCTTGAGTATTATCGTTTTTCTCGGTCTGATTACTCTAGCTGGAATCGTGGTGAATAACGCCATCGTCTTGATAGACTGCATCAACCAAGCCGTCCGGACAGGCAAACCCCAGAGGGAAGCCATCATGAGCGCTTGCAAGCTTCGGCTGAGACCGATTCTGATAACCACCACAACAACGGTTCTCGGGCTCATTCCCATGTCCTTGGGTCTTGGAGACGGTGGCGAAATCCGCGCTCCTCTGGCCATCGCCGTCATCAGCGGGCTTACGAGCTCCACCATTCTTACCTTAATCGTAATCCCTTGTATCTACAGTTTTGTCGAAAGGGAAAAGTCTGTCGAAACGGCAACCCCAATGGGAGAAAAACAATATGAGCCAGTCACCTCTTAAATTCTCCCTTCCGCGACTTTCCTTAAGCCGACCCGTCTCGGTTATCATGTCACTGGTCTGTCTTTTGGTGGTCGGCTTCATCTCCTATCTTCGCATTCCGATGAGCGACGTTCCGGAAGGAATGGAAGTTCCTGCCTTATTCCTGTATGTGGATTACCCGGACACGCCTTTGCTGGAGGTCGAACAGAAGATAACGCAGAAGCTCGAGGAAGCGGTTTCGACATTGCCCAAATTGAAGGACATCAATTCTTACACCAGGAAGGATTACGTATTTCTGGAAATAGAATTCGTTCAAGGAACGAACTTGAAGTCATCGCTCGCCGAGCTGAAGGACCGCGTGGATCGCGTCAAAGCGGAGATGCCGGACTACGTAGACGATATTTGGATACGCCGTTGGGATTCGAACGATTGGCCTATGATGTGGGGAACCATTGCCTATCCCGACGACGGTTTGGAAAAAGCCTTTGCCTTGATGTCCGAAGTAGCCGTACCAGCCATCAGTCGTATTGATGGCGTTGCTACCATGGATGTTTGGGGAGCGTCGCAAAAGCTCATGCTCATTTACTTTGATGAGGAAAAGCTGGTTTCCCATCGCATCAATGCGGACCAGCTTATTCGCAAGCTGCGAACGGAGAATTTCAATCTTTCCGGAGGCTACGTCTACGATGGCGGTAAAAAAGCCATCATGCGCTCGACCGCCAAATTCAAAAATGCGGAAGAGATCAGCAATCTTATGATCAAACCGGAAATCGGTTTACGTTTTGGAGATATCGCTGAAATAGGCTTTGCTCGACTAGCTCCCTCCCGTGTCCGTCAGGTGGATCAGAAGGATTCTCTAGCCTTTGAAGTCATGCGCGTATCGGGCTCGAATATTGCGCAAATTAGCAAGGATGTTCGAGCGGAGTTGGATCGACTAATCGATACGCCTGCCTTTGAAGGCCTCGATTTCCAAATTCCCTGGGATCAGGGCGAGCAAGTTCAAAACTCCGTCAACAATCTAAAGTCTTCAGCTTTCTGGGGAGGCCTTTTCTCGGTCTGCGTCATTCTTTTCTTCCTCCGAGAAAAACGCATGACTGGCATTATCTCTGCCGCCATTCCCTTGTCGATAATGGCGACGCTGATCATGATCCATTCGATAGGCTGGTCTCTTAACGCGGCCACCATGATGGGGCTCATGCTTTGTCTAGGCATGGTGGTCGACAATGCTATCGTGATCGTGGAAAACATCTATCGCAAGCGACAAGGAGGCTTAGATCCACAGGATGCAGCTATCAATGGAGCAGGGGAGGTTGGACTCGCCATTACTATGGCAACCTTGACCACGGTGGTTGTATTCCTTCCCATGATACTGCTAAACGATAACGAAATGATGGGATTCTGGATGGTGAGGATCGGTTTGCCTGTCATCGTTGCTCTCATTGCCTCGCTTTTCATTTCGCTTTTGATTATTCCCCTGGCTAGCTCGCGATTCGCCAAACCCGTTACGAGAACGGAAGACATCAAAGTCGTTCGATGGCTGCGCGGGCATTACCTGACCGTTTTGCGTTGGACGCTTAACCATCGCTTCGATGCGGCGATTATCGCCATCCTGATCTTCGCCACCATTCAGATCCCGATGTCTCACATGCAAAAGACGGATCAGAATCGAGGAGATCAAGACAGCGTGTCTTTAAGATTCACGCTTCCCTTAGGAGAAAGCCTTTCCGAAAAGACGGAAAAAATTAATGGCATCGAAAGTCAGATTCTCGAAAAGAAAGAGGAATACAACATCGCCAGCATGCGGAACTATATCCGCAGCGATTACGCTTCGGTTTACATTTACTTGAATCATAATCCAAACGAAAAGTGGTACGCCACCACCTGGGATTCCATCTTGAAAGGCGTCGGGATTCGCGAAGAAAAGCACATGAGCTATGAGGATATGATGAAGGACCTTCAGGAACGCTTGGAAATGCCTCCCGGGTATCGCTTGCGAATTAGCAGGCAAGGCAATAATCAAGCTCAAAATAAACGTATCAATATAAGCCTTTACGGAGAAGATACCCAGGTGCTTGTTGGACTGGCTGAAGAAGCGTCCGAACGACTAAAATCGATACCAAGTATCATTTCAGTCGATACGCAGATGGATCGAGGCACTCCAGAGATGAAGGTGAATTTCGATCGAGACAAAGCTCAGCAATACAACCTGAGCCCGGAAGCGGCTTCGAGAAATGTGAGCTACGCTTTGCGCGGCATCGTTCTCGGTCGCGTGATGAACGAAAATAGTGAACGTGAAGTGGATATCTGGATGCTACCTGGCCTGGATAGGGAACCCGACGTCACAACCATGATGACGGCAGGCATCTATAATAACGACGGACAGCAAGTTCCGCTGGAATCCGTTGCCACTATCTCGGTTCAAAACGAATTGAATAACATTCGCCGTACCAATCGGCAGACGACCATCACGGTGACGGCCATTACGTCTTCCAAGGACGCCAAGAATACCTATCTGGCCATCGACCAAGCCATGGCTGGATTCGAAATGCCACAGGGCTATCGCTGGGACAAAGGTCTTCGTTTCCAGCGCCTGGAAGAGGCGGACAAATCCCGGAACTTCGCCATTCTACTGGCGATAACCTTTGTGCTGCTGCTAATGGGAATTCTTTTCGAATCGGTGATTCTGCCGCTTGGGGTTCTCGTATCGGTGCCTTTCGCCATTTGGGGAGTTCAATGGACCCTGTACCTAACTAAAACTCCTTTCGATATCATGGCCGCTATTGGGAGCGTCATTCTAATCGGAGTGGTAGTGAACAATGCCATTGTACTGGTGGACCAGGCTAATCGCTTACAGCAGTCGGGCATGGCTCGTTTTGATGCGCTCATGCAAGCCGGACGCAATCGTTTTCGTCCCATCATTCTGACTACACTTACCACCGCTTTTGGTTTGCTGCCCATGGCCTTAGGGCGAGCTGAGATGGCCGAATTGGCAACCGCCCCGCTTGGCAAAACCATGATGGGAGGGCTCCTGGCTTCAGCCATATTCACTTTGCTTCTAGTCCCTCTTTCCTATACGATGTTCGATGATATAAGAAATTGGATACGAAGCGCTTTTGCAAAATTTCTGGCAGCCAAGCCGTCCGATAGCGAAGTCTTCGCCGATCAGAGCCCGAAGTCTACGCCATAAGTTAGAACTATTTCGAGTTTCAAGCACGCGTGTCCTGAGGCCACGCGCCACCTGCATTCTTCAGGATGGATCGACTGCTCTTCCCAAGATGGATCGCGGCCTCCGGACGCGATTATTGCCTTCGGCAATGAGAACAGAAGTCCAGCTCGGCGATTCTTCTGATTCCGGATTCGATATCAACCACTTCTGGCAAGGTAGTGGGCGATCTCGGGGAGGTCTTTTAAAGCCGCCCCATACGTAAAGATGTCGCTGTTCCCCTCGAAAAGGAAGGGGCTGTTTTTTCGCTCCTTATGGGGCGTAGTTGACGTGGACCGGTCGCTCTTTGGGGATGGTGGCCCCGTGTTTAAGCATCAAAGCCGTGATAGCGTCGATGGTGGCGAAGTCGGGCTTGAAGTTTCCAGGACGGTAGCCTTCGGCGATGAAGAGCGGCGTGCGTCCGGCTCCATTCTTCGTATTCCAAATCTGGATATCCGCTCCCTTAGTGTCGAGATATTGGGCGACTTGCGGAGCGTTCTTGTATGCCGCTCCGTGCATCGCGGTTTCACCACGATTATTGACGGCATTTATGTCTGCTCCCAGTTCGACCAGAAATTGGACAGCAACTAGGCACTCATCCGGGGTACCGGCTTCTTCCTCAGGAGCATGGCTGCCAATGCCGGCTGCGACCATAAGCGACGTGGTGCCGTTTTCGTTAGAAATAGACGGGTCGGCTCCAAACTTGACGAGAAATTCCATGTAGTCGATGTCGGCCGTATCGCATGCGAGGAAAAAAGGAGTACAGCCGATCATGCTGATTCGCGCTCCATTGGCTTTACGGCCTGTTTTGAGTTGGAAGTTGACGTCCGCGCCGTGCTCAACGAGAGCGGTTGCCAACTCGAGCGTATCGAGGTCTCCCGTGATGTCCGGCGGCGGAGTGCCGGCCACGCCTTCGCCACGGTCGGGTTTCCGGACACGCACGAGCGTGTGCAAGGGTGTCCTGCCAGTGCGATGATCGTTGGCGTCTGCCCCGCGCTGGAGAAGCTCGATAGCGAGCTCGAGATGTCCGTTTTCCATGGCCAGGATAAGAGCGCTCGAGCCATTAGCCGCGTACCGGTTGTTTCTCTCGGTGATATTCATTACGGCGTTCACATCGATTCCGCGGTCGATAAAATAGTGGACGATCTCCGCGTGGCCTTGGCGAGCGGCAAAGAAATAGGGCGTGTATCCGGATTCCAAGGCCGTGGAATAGTCCGCTCCGGCGTCGACGAGAAATGCTACGACCTCTAGGTGACCTTCGTGGGCCGCCCACATCAGAGCGGTTTGTCCGTGGCGCTGCTTGGCATCGATATCGGCTCCAGCGGATACAAGGGCTTTGACCGACTCGAGCTTGCCGACACGGGCGGCAGTCATGAGTAGCGTTTCGTCTCGATGAACGGTCTTGTTGGGGTCGGCTCCCAGCTCGATAAGCTTCTTCACCAAGACCGCATTTCCATTACCGACGGCTATATTAATAGGTTCGATTCCGTAGCGCGTTTGCGGAGACGGATTGGCGCCAGCTTTGAGGAGGGCCAGGGCCGATCCGGTGTCGTCGTGCTGGCATGCCCAGTGCAAAGCAGTCATGCCGTCGGCCTGAGGCGCGTTGAGATCGGCTCCGGCAGAGATGAGTTCGCGGACTTTCGCGAAGTTTTTGGCCTCGGCAGCATCGGGCAAAGAAGAGGCGTGGCTTAACCACGGCGTGGCGAGGATGACGAGAATAGAGACGAGCTTAGATGAACGAGTCATGATTTGTATTGCCCATGGATGGCGCAGATAGATGCAAGTGGCTTTCTTTTATCCAACTACGACCTTTCCCACTTCAATTCGAATTCGCTGTCGGGAAAATTCAGATACTGACTGGCTGGTAGAATTCGTCGACGAGTCCGTCTGAATCGCCGAAGGATTCGATGCGCACGCCGGCTTTGTCGAGCAAGGTGAGGTGTAGATTGGCCAATGGGGTTGGCTTGTCGTAGCGGATATGGCGATTGCCCTTCATGCCGCCCGCCGCGCCGCCTGCGACGATGACTGGCAGATCCGTGTGGTCATGATTATTGGGATTGCCCATTCCGGAACCGTAGAGAAGCAGAACGTTGTCCAAGAGCGTACCGTTGCCTTCTGGAGTGGCTTTCAGTTTTTCCAGGTATTCGGCGAACAAGGACACGTGGAAGGCGTTGATCTTCGCCATGCGTGCGATCTTGTCGGGATTGTTTCCGTGGTGCGAGAGCGGGTGATGCGGATCGGATACGCCAATTTCCGGATAAGTCCGATTGCTGGTTTCGCGAGCGAGCTGGAAGGTCGTGATGCGCGTAATATCGCCTTGGAACGCAAGTAGCTGCAAATCGAACATGAGACGAGCGTGATCCGCGTAGGCTGCGGGCACTCCGGTCGGGCGATCCAGGTCTGGAAGCGGATTATCCTTCGAATCCGACTCCGCCTTCTGGATACGGCGTTCGACTTCGCGAATCGAGTCTAGATAGTCAGTTATTTTAGCTCGGTCGGAAGCTCCCAGGTCGCGTTTCAGGCGGCGGATATCGTCTGCCACGGCATCGAGCAAGCTAGCTCGTCTACGCAGCGCTTTGCGGCGTTGCTCGGGCGTCCCACCTTCGCCAAAGAGGCTTTCGAAAACCAGTCTCGGGTGCGCCTCCGCAGGGAGCGGGGTGGTAGGTGAGGACCAGGAAAGGTTGTTTTGGTAAACGCAAGCATAGCCATTGTCGCAATTGCCTACCGTTTCCATCAGGTCCATAGCGAGCTCGAGCGAGGGCAGCTGAGTCTCTTGACCGATTTGCTTAGCCGCGACTTGGTCGGCGGTGGTACCGAGATAGTAATCGGAGCTTTCGGTGACCTTGGCTCGAGCAGCGCTGAGAAACGCCGAGTTTGAAGTGGCATGGGAACCTGGATACGCGGGTCCCAGCTCCATGTTGGTCAGGACGGTAAGGTGTTTCTTGTGGGGTGCCAACGATTCAAGAATAGGCGAGAGCGTATCGAGCGTGTTTTCGCTGCCAGGCGTCCAGCGACTTTGGTCGCAGCCCATGGGCATGAATACGTAGCCGAGACGTTTGACCGGTTTGGCCACGGTCCGCGTGGCGGCGCTCGCCGCGGGAATCATCGCTTCGAGAAGCGGCAGGCTAAGCGTGGCGCCTACGCCTTTGATGAAGGTTCTTCGGGGAATGGACTTCTTGGTGATGAATTTCATTGGGCTGGCAGTGTTCGAAATTTCTGGGGCGTTAAGAATTATAGCGTATTCGAGTGGATTTGGCTACTAAGTAAAATGTGGCGTTATTTGGCGGTGAGATAGCTCGGATCGACCACGCGCATCCTGAAGGGATCGCTTTGGACGATGCTCGTAATAATGCCAGAGAAGCGATACTCGTCTTTTGCGGCTTCGCGAACGATTTGCCTCACGGCTGGAGCATCGAAGGGCTCCACGCCGCGACCAAGGGCGAAGGTGAGAAGCTTCTCGGTTAAAGTGCGGGTGAAAAGATCGGGGCGGTCCAGAATACCGCTTTCAAGGTCTTCGATGGAGTTCGCCACTCTACCGTCCGGCAGGCCTCCTTCGGAATCAATAGGTCTGCCATGCTCGAATTCGCGCCAGCGGCCTACCGCGTCGTAGCTCTCCAGGACGAACCCTACGGGATCGATCAGGTCATGGCAACTGGCGCATGCTGGGTCGGCTCGATGCTGGGCGAGTCGATCTCGCATGGGCAAGGATTCGTCAATGATGTTCTCTTCCAAAGCGGGCACATTAGGCGGCGCTGGGGGAGCGGGCGTTCCGAGTATGTTTTCGAGAATCCAGTTTCCGCGAATGGTTGGCGAGGTACGCGTAGCGTAGGACGTCACCGTAAGGATGCTGCCGTGTCGCAATATGCCGCCTCGCTTGTACTCCGGCTTCAATTCGACGCGGCGGAAATGGCTGCCGATTACATGCGGTATGCCGTAGTGGCGGGCAAGGCGTTCGTTTAGGAAGGTGTAGTCGGCGCTGAGAAGGTCCGTTACCGGGCGATCTTCCTCGACGATGCTCTCGAAAAACAGTTCCGTCTCCTTGCGAAACGCCTGTCGCAGATTGTCGTCAAAATCGGGATACAACCTCAAATCAGGCGTAACGGAATCGAGATTTCTCAGGTAGAGCCACTGGCTGGCAAACGCGTCGACGAGGCTTTGCGAACGGGGATCGGAAAGCATGCGGCGCACTTGAGAGGCTAATACCTTTTCTTGCCTCAGCTTTCCGTCGATCGCGAGGTCGAGCAGTTGCTCATCCGGGATGCTGCTCCAAATGAAGAAGGAAAGGCGCGACGCGAGCTCCAGGCCGCTGACTTCATAGATATTGTTTGCAGGGATTTTCTTGGGGTCCCGCTCGATGCGGAAGATGAATTCGGGATTGACCAGGATAGAACTAAGGGCGAGTTCGATTCCCGCTTCGAAGCCGCCATCTTTCGCTCCGTCTCGATAAAATTGCATGGGCCTGCGGAGGTCTCGCTGGCTGATGGGGCGCCGATAGGCCAGTTTCATCAGGCGAGAGAGAACGTTCTCGGCAGCGGCCATTTCTTCTCCAGAGTCTTGGGGATAGCTGATGAAGATTTTGGCGCGACTTGGGGTGTCGCTTGCCACTTCTCCATTGTAGGGTCCTGTAATAGAGACCTGGTAGACCGCGGGAGAAAGTCTCGGGTGCCGGTGGAAATTGAAATGCGAATTATGAGGCATTCGCTTGTGTTCAAGAACAGGATACGACTGCTTGAGAAAGGCGACTCCCAGTTGTCGCGGTCCCGCTTTGACATGAGTCCGTAGGGAGAGGCGCTGATCGATTAGCGAATGGTTGAAATGTCTCTCCTCTGGCCTGCTGATGGTGAAGCGCTTGAGCAATTCCCGATCTAGAAGCATATCCATTTCGTAAGTACCGAAGAGGCCTTCGACATGCTCATTGCGGTCTCGGGCGAGCCGTACCTTGATCTCGTATTCACCGTCTTGAGGGAAGGTGTAATCGATCAGGATGCCACCGCGTGTGCCGAGCGGGAGCCCATCGATGCGCTTTTCCTGGGTCAACTCGGCTGGGATGCGGAATACCTTTCCCTGCGGGCTTGAGCTAGGCGATCCTATGGCCAGGCGGCTTACCTTCTTGGCGGCGGTGATGTAGCGGTCGAGCAGGGTAGGCGAAAGGTTGCCTACGGTGATGTTATCGAAGCCATGGCTGGAGTCGTCTTTCGGCAACAAGGCCGCGGCATCGATCTCGACGGCCAGCAGGTCGCGAACGGCATTCTGGTACTCGATGCGATTCAAACGACGAAAGGTCTCCTCTCGTCCTGGCTGCGGCTGGGCTGCGGCGTAGGCGTCGAGCTTGCCAACGAGTTCCCCTACCACGGTTGCGTAGACCGCCTCGGGCGGACGTTTCTTGTTAGGCGGAGGCATCTGGCGGGCATCGAGTCGACGGAGAATTTTCTCGAAAAGCTCTGTGTCGGCCGTCGGGTCGGCGAGCGTGATGCCCTCCAACTCGAGATTGCCCTTTTTATCCTTCGCATTGTGGCAGCTCATGCAGTTTTGCTGGATGAAATTGCCTGAGCTCGAAATGTCAGCATGCGGATCCCGCGCGGCTAAAAGCGGGGCCAGCGATTGTCTTAGCGTCGCCGCGGCGGCATCGTATTCTTCGGGCGAGGGGCGTTTAGCGTCGTGGTCGTCTTCTGGCGGCATTTCTCGCTCCTCCAGCATCCACACGACGTCTTCCCACGTCTCCAGATTCTGATCGATGCCCTCGGAAAGCATCGATTCCAGATCCAGCTTGCCTTTCTTCTTCTCCGGATTGTGGCAGGAGATGCAATACTCCTGCACAAGCTTTTGAGTGGTAGACACATGGAAATCATCCGGATCGATCTCCTGGCCATGGACCTCCCATGAAAACGTTAGACCAACGAGCAACGCTGTCCCAAAACGGAAACCATATTCAACCTTTCCGGACAGGCTGAAAAAGTTGAAATTCGGTCGAAAACGAGACATCTGGCTGCAAAACCTAGTCATAAACCGCGAAACCGTAACATACGAAATTCAATTCGCATTAAGAAAAATTCGCTTTTCGTCCGAAAAAACAGCCAACCCATCCGCGATTCTTGATGCGAGGAAATAGCTTGAGGGCTCCTTTGGGGCATTAATCGCGAGTTATCTGATTAATGAGAATATCTGCGATTCGGGGAGATATCTGATTAGAATAGCCGTTTCCACCTAGGTTCACGCTTGAGTTAAACCCTGCCTCCAGGATGATATCTGAACTCATAGAATAACTTTTCGCAAAAGAAATGAAAATCGACCGACTAAAGAACTCAGTCCTTTCTCTGGCAGCAAAACCAGAGATACAGGTATGTTTGTATCCAAACGGAACCTGCAAAGGCGATGAGTTGGTCCTAGGTTTCGATGACGCTTACCGAACCATAGAAAAACAAGAATTATCCCAAGCTGAAGTTGAAGCACTAGAGTCGTTGAGTCAGTTGCTCAGCTCCTTCAGCGGCAAACAGTTCGAAGACATGTATCTCGAAGACGAAGCACTGTTTGCCGATCACCGGTGGGAAGAAATAAGATCAAAAGCAAAAGAAGTCATCACTGCTTTTTATTGGACGTTGGATACGCCTCGAAAGAATGGATCAACCTACGTATTGAGCAATGAAACTATCGAAAACGAATGATGCGAACAAAGCGTGTGTGGCAATCCCTATTACGCTCCGCTCCATAGCCATCGCCACCACTTAGCATTCAGAGAAACAATGAGATTAGAACGATCAATTACATGCTTCAGCAATGAGGACGATCGCTTGATCAAAGAGATCAAGATAGAATGCTTTCCTATAGAACGAATTAGACCAATATGGGAAACTGGCGATGACACAGAGATGGTCTTCGAGTACGAAATAAATAGAAATCGATTCGACGAATTGAAAGCTATACTGCCAGAAATGATGAGTCTCGATTGGGACGGCAAAAAGTACACGTATTTCTTGTCTTGCCATGAAGCTGAACGACAATAATTCGAACCAGTGTATTGTAGCAATGGATATCACTCGTTTCGCTCGCAATACCCATATGCACACTGACGTGGGGCAACCAAATGAAATTGATCTCACATCAAATTGAACGAGAAAGGCGTTTCTTGACGAAGTTTGCGTTTTTCGATCCCCGATTTGTCCAGATTTACGGCAGTTGGGGACGTTTGGCTTTGTTGCTAGTTTCGCTCCCTATGTTAGTTTCTGGAATCGTCTGGCTCGATCCCACAAAAAGAAATTACTCTGAAGGAGAAGTATTCAATTTATGGTTAGGGATAGCCGTTATGCCTATTGCGTCATTTATGGTTGGTAACGCAATTGGTGAGTTCGTAATCAAGAGTTTTACCCTATTATCTACGGTAGCGAAACAAGGATTCAAAACGAGAATTCAAACACGTTTGCTTTGCGCATTGTCATCGATATTGATCCTTGGGGGTATCATCTCGCTGCTTGCTCTAAGAGATGGAGACCTTTGGGCATATCCAGCATTTGGATTGGGTATGTTTGTCCTATACTGGTTTGTCAATTATGCCTGGAGCGATTGGTATCAAAACAGATCAGTCCAACAAACTGGTACTATTAATTTGGATACATCGCTTCACGGCAAGTCCTCTTGATAGACTTTAGCGTTCTCCCTAAAAAATGATCCTCGCTATATTGACATCTGATTACATATCCATAGCGGCCGTGTTCGTTTCTGGTCTTGCTGCAATAGCGGCAATCGTCTCTGGGCAAAGAGCTCGAAAGGATGCTGAACGAGCAAATAAGAGTGCTCTAGATGCACAGGGGGAGGCAAACCGCGTGGCTACTGAAGCAACTCGTTTGCAGGCATTGGAGTGGACGTCTCAATATTTCTCGGACGTGAGAGCCTGGGGGGATGAATGCAGCAATGCGATTTCCGAGGCCATTCACCTTTCACACATTCGAGATGATAAACGCCGCGAGGAGAGTTGGAATTCAGTCAGGTCGCGTCTTTCTGCTCTAGTTGACCGCGGCCGCTGGTATTTTCCCAACCGATTTGAAGCGGAATATGGTATAGAGAAACCACCAGCATATCGCGGTCTTCGGCAGAGAATCTTAGACTACGTAGTAGCTGCGTATGACGCTTATCCAATTCCTCCTGCTTTCTACGATCCATCATCGAATTCGAATGATGTAGTAACTCAAGATGCCTACGGTCGACTCGTATTTTGCCAAAGAGGATTTGTCAGCGAGATTCAAGATGCGTTGAATCCACGACACCGAGAGAAGCAGGTAGAAGAGATCCTGGAGCAATTTGGAGCGACCGAGAATATGCGCATTCCAAGTGACGACGACAATTCGGAACTCAAACTAGGAGAACAAGACTAGTAAGGAAACGGCCTTCAGCCGCTGTAGAAGATTGATTGATCGGTTCGTATCAGTTTTTTAACCACAGAGTGCACAGAAAACACAGAATTCGAATCCAGCTCTCGTGATACGCGCCTTTTATGACAGTTCAGCGTTCACAGGAAAAAGAAATTGACTCATACACATTTAATGAACAATTCGTGTGTATGAAAAGAACCAACATCGTACTTGACGAGAAGCTGGTTGGAAAGGGCATGAAGCTCACGGGCATTAACACGCAAAAGGGCTTGATTGACTATGCGTTAAGGGAACTGGTGCGCAGGAAAGAGCAGAAGAGCATTCTGAAGCTGAGAGGAAAGATCCGCTGGCAGGGCGACTTGGACGAACTACGAGGGAATCGCTTCTAAAAATGGTGATCGTAGACTCCACCGTCTGGATCGATTTCTTGAACGGCAGGGATACAGACCAAGTTCAAAAGCTGGAGAAGCTCCTCTCCGAAGAGACCGACGTCTTCACCACAGGAATTATTGTTCAGGAAATCCTTACCGGCATCAAAGAAAAGAAAGACCGAACGAAGGTCAGAAAAGAGCTCGACCATTTCATTCTACTCAATCCGACTTTAGATACGCATATCCAGGCAGCCGAGATTTTCGATGCCTGCAGAAAGAAAGGCTTCACGGTAAGGAGCATCATCGACTGCCTCATAGCGTCATTGACCCTCGAGTACGATCTAACGCTTCTCGAAAATGATAAAGATTACTCGCTCATTTCGAGAGTCCTACCTCTCAAAACCTTTAGAGAGGCATAACGCCGACTGGAAGATTGATTAATTTGTATTCAATTTTTTGCCACAGAGTTCACGGAAAACACGGAATCCGAATCCAGCTCTCGCGATACGCGCCTCTTATGACAGTTTGGCGTTAGACAAAATCGAGAATGAAGCCATTCCGCTGGGATATTCAGAGAAAAGAGCAATTAGGGAGGCTGATAGAGGGTGAGCGTTCTCCAGCGTATCCGGAATTTATTGACGATCTCCGGATATGCTGCTCAAAACTCGTGGCGAGTTGCGAAGACGGATACCTTGTTTTCGTCGGCCGATCCCCTGAGAGCATCTTCGACTACCTGTCAGGCGTTTTTCAAGGAACGTGTAAGGAGAACGACATCGTCAACCTGAATATCTCGAACCGATACGAGGGCATAGAGTCCATCCGGAAACAAGACCTTCAGCTGATCGATTCGTTGAATGCCCATCTCGAAGAATGCGGATTGTCTCCTGACGAGATCGTTTCTCGCAGAAGGGCCACCGTCTTGACGGACTTGGTATCCGGAGGAGGGACGTTTGGAATTCTTGCGAATTACTTGATCGCTTTGGCGGGTGAACGAAATGTCTCGATCAGAGATCTGAAGCGGAAACTCGGTTTCCTGGGGATCACATGGCAGGGCAAGACGAGTCCGAACACTTGGCGCTGGCAGCAGAAGGTTGAATGGGTCAAGGAACACAACCTTCAGAACATAAGAAATGTTTCAATCCCCGGGAGGCTGTGGGACTATCTGGGCAATCGGCAATTGAAGGTCGGCAAATCAAACAGGCCACAAAGCTGGGCGTCCGATGCCATTCTGGAACCTCCGAGGGAAGACTCGAACGTGAAGGCGCTCAGGAGAGCCTATGACCTCTATCATCGCGGCCTTGAGGAAAAAAGCGTTTTCGCGGGATTTCTGTCACAGGAAACCGCGATGGAGCAGCAATGGTTTAGAAAACTGTTGTCAGAGCTGAAGAGAGGTGGAAAGTCTAGCTAGTAAAGACAGGGGACGACCGCCCATTTAAGCGAAATGATAAGATTGATACGATTGTATCAATATTTTAACCACAGATTATACAGAGAAAACACTTCAGATGGAAAACGAGATAACCGCGCTCTTCGACGATTGGAATGACGCCATTCAGACAGGAGATCCCAAGAGAGTGGTCGCCCTTTATGAATCCAATGGCATTTTGTTGCCGACAGTCTCCAATGAGGTTCGTCACAACCACGAAGAAATCGAGGACTACTTCGTCGATTTCCTAGCCAAGGGACCTGTTGGGAAAATAGATGAATCGAATATCCGAACCTTTGGACAAATAGCGATTAACTCGGGTGTCTATACCTTCACCTTTAACGATGGAGCGGCCGTTCAAGCCAGATTCACTTTCGTGTATCGGCAGAATGGCGAAGGCTGGAAAATCATAGAGCATCACTCTTCAATAATGCCGGAATAAAGAAGCTCCCGGTGAGGCATCTCCGCGATGAGAGTTCAATCCTGGTTGGAGACCGCGTATTGACATTTTTGGGAAAAACCATGAAGAACTTGTTCGTGAAAAGATCATTCCGCCTTCTTCTGTCGATGCTCTTGATCGGCTCCCTAGCCGGACTGCTGGGCTG
The DNA here is from genome assembly GCA_028284385.1 of Opitutaceae bacterium. Lineage (GTDB taxonomy): Bacteria > Verrucomicrobiota > Verrucomicrobiia > Opitutales > Opitutaceae > JANQRT01. The sequence goes on from JANQRT010000053.1 coordinate 27,335, forward strand.
CTCCACGCCACCTGTCGCGCCACCTGTTCGAGTGCTCCTGATCACGGGTCAGAATAATCACAATTGGGAGGAGACCACCCCGCTTATCGTCGAGTCGCTGAACGCGACGGAGCGGTTCGAAATCGAGTCCACGGAGGAGATCGAAGCCTTCCCGCCGGAGAGACTTGGCGAATTCGATGTCATTCTCAGCAACTGGAATTTATGGAAGTACCGCAAGGACCTTCCCGAGAAGTTTAATTGGTCGCCCGAACTGCGGGAGGACTATGTCGCCTTCGTAAAGAACGGCAAAGGGCATGTGGTCCTTCACGCCGGCTCATCGACTTTCTTCGACTGGGACGACTACCAGGAAATCTGCGTAGCCACCTGGACAAAAGGCACTCACCATGGACCGCAGCATGAATTCGAAGTAAGGATCGACGACGCGGAGCATCCGGTGACCAAGGGATTGAGCAATTTCAGGAAGTGGGATGAACTCTGGGAGAAGGTTTACGTATCCTCGGAAGGGGCTACCGTTCTAACCTCCAACTACGCCTCTAGCGAGTTCAAAGGCGACGATGTCTGGGAACCCAGCACATTCGTCAGCCAGTTTGGGAAAGGCCGTACCGCCTACACCAGCTTGGGGCACGATGCCAAGGCTTTCGAGAGCGTGGAATTCAGGACGCTCCTAGCGCGCCTCGTCGAGTGGGCCGCAACGGGTGACGTGACGATTCCTCCGCCCGGCGAATAGGACGCAGAGTAGCCATTGCCCACGGCTCCCATGTTTGATGAAAAGCTATGGGAGGAAAACTACGATGAGCCTACTGTCGCGTTTATCTTTTTCAATACTGTCGCTTGCATGTTGTTTGAACGCGCAATCGATCGATTCTCTGAGGGATGATATAAGCGAAGTATTGGAAGGCAAAGATGCCACGGTCGGTGTCGCCATTCTAGGACCCAATCCTGGAGATGTTCTTTCCATAAATGGCGCCAAGCGCATGCCGATGCAAAGCGTCTTCAAGTATCACCTTGCCTTGGCTGCCTTGGACAAGGTCGATAAAGGAATGCTTGGTCTGAGCGAGAAGATTGAGATCACCAGGGAAGATTTAGACATCGAGCTGTGGAGCCCAATCCGCAAGAAATACCCGGAGGGCGTTGAACTGCCTCTGTCCGAGATTTTGAAATACACGGTCGCGTACAGCGATAATGTAGGCTGCGATTTGCTGTTCAGAATGCTCGGTGGTCCCAAAGCTGTGGAAGCGTATTTGCATCAGGCCGGGATTAAGGATGTCGCCATCGTCTACAATGAAGTGACGATGCAGGAAGTCTGGGAGCGACAGTATGAGAACTGGACAACCGCTGAAGGGGCAAACGTGGCTTTGAAGTTGTTTTTCGAAAACAAAGAGCAACTGCTGTCGCCTTCGAGCCATGATTTCCTGTGGGAGACGATGAGAAATTCCGCAACCGGAAAGAAGACCATAAAGGGTCAGTTACCCAAGGGTACCGTTGTCGCCCACAAGACGGGGCACTCGGGCAAGAACGAAGAAGGTTTAACCGGCGCCCAAAACGATATCGGAATCGTCTTTTTGCCAAATGGAGAACGTTTTTATCTTAGCGTGCTGGTCAGCGATTCCCGAGAGAGCAGTAGCGTAAACCAAAAGATAATTGCGGATATAGCTAGGCTTGCATGGGATCACTTTGTCGGTAAGCAAGGACTACAACAATGACATCGAGTGATGTCGGAGAATCGTCGATGGCCTCATTGCGTCGTTAGCTCTTGAATACGTCTTCACGTTTCTCGAAGAAGAAGAAGATGATGATGATGATGAAGGAGATGGAATGCTGGGTAGCGACTTATCTTTGCTGGCACTGATGGATCAGGTAGCCTAATCCAGCTCCGAAGCCGAGGCCGTGAGCGGCTCCCCAAAGAAGTCGGCCGGCTTTTCCCGAGGCAAGGGTGTTCAGTTCGTCGCCGAGATAATAGCCAAGGGTGTGAAAGAGAAAGAGGACGGCGCAGAGAGGAAGAAACCCTTCTTTCTTGCCGAAGGCTTTCATGAACATCCAGGTCATGGCGGCTAGCCCCAGAACGGAGCCGTAGAGATCACCATGAAACTTGCCTTTCAGGCCAAACCAGAAAAGGCACCAGAAAACGGCGTACACTAAAAAAGCCAGAGCGAAGAATCCAGGAAAGCGTATCCAAGATTTGGAGGTATGGACGAGACGATTCAAAGCCAGGCCAGACAGGCCGATGTAGACGATGGCAATAGCAGCATACATGGGACCGGTTCCTCTCACCAGACGAAAGGCCCAGATGGCGTAAGCCAAGAGACTGACGGCGGCAAAGCTTAGGCTGCCGTAGAGAATGGAGTAGGCGAGAGAGGGTTGCGCTTTGGATTCGCCCTCCTGTTGTCCAGATTCAGGCTGCAGTTGAAAGATTTTCATAGAATCTCAAACCTTAGATTTCGGCTAGTCGAATACAAAGGTATTCAGAAACTCGTTGCGAAGCTTTTGTTTGGGGTCGAGCCTCTCGGCTAGATCGCAAAACGAGCTTCGCTTTGGATAGAACGACTTTACTAGTTCGGGTGAGGTGGTGAACAGTTTTCCCCAATGGGGTCGGGCGTCGAAGGGAGCCAAGGCCTTTTCGATCTGAGACAGAAGAGGCCTGACTTCGGGCCAATTTCGCTTCCAAGTGAAATGAATAGCCACACTGTCCTGTTGATAGCAGGGACTCATCCAAAGATCATCGGCGGCTATAGTTCGAATTTCGGAAATCAGAAGATGGGAGTCTAATAAAGAACCAATTCCATTGATCGCCTCGATGGCCGACAAGGCATGCTGGCGAAGTACGAAGTATTCGCTTTGCAGCTCTTCGCCGTGGCTGGGTGTGAATTCCATTTTGAAATGGGGTAGACGCTCATGCCAAGGACCCGGAATTCCTATCTGCTCCGTGCAATTGTTTTCCGCCGAATCCCCGACTGGTCTGAGGTTTTCGGTCGCCAAAGCGGCTCCATAGACGGTTGTATCCAATTCGCCATGATCGTTTCCTGTCGATCGTCGTTTAATCCAAACTTGGCTGATATTGTCCTCTTGCCAACGGGTAAAGAAGCTGACGCTGTATCCTTGCGACGCGATGTCGTCGAAATTTTCCAGGAGCTGGGCAAGAGGAAGATTCCGGTAAACGGTTTGCGCCACCTCGAAAGTGGGCAACAGATCAAGCGTTAGTTTCGAAATCAGCCCGAGGGCCCCCAATCCAACTACGGTGCCAGGAAAATCGGTTGGATCCTCATCTCTTGAAAACGAAACAACCTCTCCGCCAGTAGTGATCATTTCTATACCTGAGACCGGTGTAGCCAAGTTGCCGTTACTATTTCCCGAACCATGGGTAGCAGTAGCGCAGGCCCCCGCAACGGAGATGTGAGGGAGCGATGCGAGATTCGGCAAAGCGTATCCATTTTCATGTAGAAACTGGCAAAGCGGTCCATAACGCATGCCTCCCTCGATCGTTACCGTTCGTCTTTCCGTATCGAGCTCGACGACTTGGTCGAGTTGCTCCAGGGAAATCAAATTGGTCGAACAATTCGCGATTTCGTTGAAAGAATGCCGCGATCCCAACACTCGAAAGCTATCCAAGCGGGAAACCAGCTCTCTGACTTCCTCAAGCGTTTCAGGTTGGAATACGTTTGAAGTTCCGTAGAGAAGGTTGCCCGCCCAATTCTGCAGGGCCTGGGTCTCGGAATCAGGCATCGCCAATCGCTTTACGAATCTAGCTTTTTCAGCATAAGGAGACGGAACTCCATGGCCTGTTTCCCGGGAATGTTCGCCGCTTGTAAAACGAGAGGACCTCGCCCTTTCTGCAATTTAATCCTCCCAAGGGTCATAGGTTTCCATTCCTTCACGTAGGATTCCCTTCTTTCAATTCGATCGTTTTCGGCTCCGATGAGAGGAGGATCGTTAGATTCAGCGACTTTGGCAGCGACAGTTTGGTCTAGAAACTTCAACTCAATGGTAGAACCAAGATCTTCTTGAGGACAGGCGTAGTAGACCTGGACTTCGAAATCCCCTTCGGAAAGCGATTCGACGTTCCAGGTGATTGAATCCTCGGTACTGGCCCAATTTAGAAAGTAGGAACAATTCGGATACCGATTCGATCTCTCAATGTTTCCAGTCGATATGGCGTCGCGAGCAGGCAGCTGGGTCCAAACCGTATCGGGGTGCCCAACAGTGAAGGGACGCTCATCGGGCTGGGCATTCAAAACCGCTTCGCTTTTCAATCTATCGAGTTCGCTGCTCAAACCTTGGGCCACTTCCGGTTGGCTGGCGGCGATGTCGTGTCGCTGGCCTGGGTCTGCTTCCATATCGAAAAGCTGTCCGTCGTTGTCCAATCGATACCGCTGATCCCTGATGCTGAATCGCCCGCGATGGTGAGTGAAGATGACACGATTCGAGGTTTGGTTGGCCTTGTCCTGAAGCAATGCGGAGAGGCTTTTCCCGTCTAGAGGCTTTAGCGGACTTGATTCGATTTCACAGAGTTCCATCAGAGTCGGGAGCAAATCGGTAACGGACGCAATGGACTTTATTTCATGTCCCTCAGGAAAACGGCCAGACCAGCGAATGAACAGAGGAGAGCGCACGCCGCCTTCATCAAGACTCCCTTTTCTGCCTTTCATTCCGTCGTTCCAACGAGGACTGTTCGGTCCGTTGTCGTTGAAATAAAGTACGATCGTCTCCTCCTCGATCCCCAGTTTCGTCAACGTATCCAAAATCCTACCAACATTCCAATCGATGTTCTCGCACATGGCCAAGGCTGCCCTAGTGAACTCCACTTTTTCCTTTTCTGGCTCTCGATGCCGCATGGGAATTTCGCGTTGAGACAATCGTTCCCAAAATCGATCTGGCACCTGCATGGGGGAGTGAGGCGTGTTGAAGGCCAGCGTGACGAAGAAAGGCTTCTCTGATCGTCTATTTGACTCCATGAAAGCAATGGCTTTATCTGTGGTATCATCCGGAAGAAAACCTTCACCCTTAACGATGGCTCCATTGCGCTCCAGCATAGGATCGAAATAGTTGCCCCAATGTCCGGAACAGAATCCGTAAAACTCATCGAATCCTCGCGCATTGGGATGGTAAGGATATTGCATGCCATTGTGCCACTTGCCAAAGAGAGCCGTCGCGTATCCTGAAGATTTGAATACGTCGCCAATCGTTTGCTCATCGAGATTGATCCTTTCCTGACCGCGGCTTACACCTCGAACACCACTTCGGGAATGGTAGCGGCCAGTTAGAAATTCGCTACGAGTCGGGGCACATACGGGACAAACGAAAAACCGATCAAACGACACGCCTTGCTCCGCCAGCGAGTCGATCCGAGGCGTACGGATATTCACATTTCCATTGAAACTGAAATCGCCCCAACCTTGGTCGTCGGAAATGAAGACCACCACGTTCGGTTTTCCGCCGAAAGCCGGAAGCAGGCTAACGAAAATGGCTAGAGTGAGGGATAGACAACGAAACAAACTGAACGAGGGATGATAGGTTTACTGAACGAATGGCCAAAGAGGGCCGTCACGCAGCAGATAAAACCACCTTAGTCGCTTCGCTTCAATCTACTTCTTCTTTTCGATCTGGCTGAATTTAGAACCCTCGAGCGAAAGATTGTACATCAGACCTTTATTGCCGAAAATGAAGGCCACAACAGGCTGATTCAGGCTCTTGGTATCGATCTCGCCACCGGCTCCGAGGGTTGCGATGGCCACGCTACCATCGACGCCCGCTTCCCAACCATTGCTAGCTCGGAACGAATTGAGCACGCTCTTTTCCAGAAAAAGGATGATTTGTCGGCGAGTTTGTACGCCTGCTTGAAAGCCAATGGAACCGGAAGCGGTGTTGTAGTACTGGACGATCTTTCCGTCGATCAGCAAAGCGCCTTCGCCGTACTCTCCGCCGATGCCAAATCCCGCTTTGCCGACCTTGGGGAAAACCAACATGCCTGCCGACTGCTCGGCCAGTTTTCGGCCAGCGCTAGTGAGGGCCTCGAATTCCTCAATGGCTTCCTCGATCCTCGCGTCGAGAACGACTTTTCTGGCTGCATTGGCCAAGGGAATTTGGATCAAAAGAAGGGCGATGGAGAATAGGATAAGGCGTTTCATTGGGTGTCAGGAAATAGTGTTTTCGATCATGGAACCTTGGGTAGGAAAGGATCAAGTCTCATCGATGCGAGCAGGGTCTTTATTTGCATTCAAGCGCGGCGAGAACTCAGCCAAAGACTGGTCGAAAAAGCACAGGTTCCTGAAATGCTTAGGATCCCAACCAAGCGGAAGTTTCAGGCTGAGCGAAGGGCTAGTCTTTCTTGCCCTTGATGTGCAATTTCTTGCGAGGAGCCCTGGAATAGGGCGAAGATCCATCAGGGCTTTGTCGGTTGCGTTTAGCGTTGATGGGGTGACCTTGCGACTCCTTCGACGGTTCTGGATTGCTGGAGCGAATGGCCAAGGAAAGTTTGGGTTCGGGGGCGGCAAATTGGGATGCGTCGGTAGTCGAGCCTGAATTTTCAGGAACGGCTTCTGCCTTCTCTTTGACCGTCGCTACAGGTTCTGATTCGGAAGACTCTGGCTTCGGCTCTTCTACCGTTTCCTTTTCCTCGTACTCAGACACCGCTTCCTCAATCACTTCGACCGCCTTTTCGGCACTGGTCTCAATCATTTCCGTAACCGATTCCTCAATACATGCTTCCTCTTTTTGCTGGGCAATTTCGGGGGTATCGATTTCCTGCTCTTCCGCGCTTTCAATTGGCTCGGACTCGGTTTCAGGATGAGACTCTTTGGCGAGTTTTGTTTTGAGATCAGGTTTCTCCTGATCAGTTGCTGCCTCTACGATTTCTTCTGGTTCCGCAGTCCCTTCCGTCAGCGAGATTTCCAGCTGATTTTCGTCTTCACTCGCTTCTGGCGCCGTGTCCGCTTCAGCTTCTTCCGTTTGTTCGATAAATTCGATTTTCGGGTCCCCAGGAGCTTGAGATTCAGGGATCCCTGGAAGCTCGGACTGCTGCGGTTGAGGTAAAGGAGCTTCCTCGCTAGTCGTTTCGACTATTGGAGATTTCCGCTTCTTGCTGGGCAGAGAAAGGGTGGGCTGCTTTTGCTCTTCATCCGAGCTGGAGGCTTTTTCTTTGGCCTCCTGAGCTGCCGGATCTGGACTGGGAGCTTCAACCTCATCACTGGCCTTGGCCTTCGCCGCCTTGAGTCGCTTCGATCGGACCAGCGTCACAATCACCGCCACGATGAAGAAAAAGAAAAAGATGCCTCCAATGAGAAAGATGAGCCCCGCTTTAAGAAGATTCCCGTCCCCTTCTGGTTTGGAGGTCAAGGTGATCGGTTTCGACTCCTTCTGAGAAAGGTCGAATTCCGATTCGGATTTTTGCGGAGTCGGTTTCGGAGCAGGAGGAGCTTTCGGTTCGGGCTTTGGAGCTGGCTTTTGCTTGGCTGATTTTGCGCTTAGCTTTTCGGCGATGCTTTGGAATTTTCTGATCTGTCTCTCGCTTAAAGCTCGATGATCTGTCAGCACTCCGTTAGTAAGCTCGATTCTCAGCGACCCATTGTAGAGAAGATACTCCTTATTCCCTCTAGCGATAATCGATCTCGGTTCTCCCAATTCTTTCAAGACAACATCCTTAGGTACAGCCATGTTTGCCGAGGCAGGAACGAGAGACATGAAGGCAAGTAAAAGCGCTCCGAAAATCGCGCTAGACTTACAACCTGCCAGAGGAGTTTTTGCCATGTTCATGGAAATTCCTTCAACGGTGTCTTAGCGCTAATCCTTAGCAATCGGTCGGTATTTTTATAGAAATTGTGAAATTTATCCTTAAAGGAAACGATTTCCATCCGATAGCTGCCCCAACGTCCTAGCGTCTGGCCTTATATCCAATTCAATCGGAGACTAAAGCCATGAGCCATAGCTTTGCCGCGCCCAATCCTTTCGTTGCCGATTCCGAACCGGAATCGAGAGCCGACTTTATTCGCAAGACCTATCTTCATTTGGCAGGAGCGGTGATGGCCTTCATTGGATTGGAATCGATCCTCCTCCAGCTGCCAATCATCCATCGATTCACGGAATTCGCCCTGTCTTCAAATCTTGTTTGGCTGGGCATCCTGGGAGCCTTCATGATTGTCACTTGGATGGCTCGCTCGCTGGCCGCTCAATCCGATTCGAAGGGCGTTCAATACGCCGGTCTAGGACTCTATGTGGTAGCCGAGGCGATCATCTTCGCTCCGCTTATTATTCTAGCTCAAGCAGTGGCCGGCGGCGGAGTCATCATGACCGCGGCCCTGATGACCTTGCTTCTTTTCGGAGGACTAACGGCAGTCGTTTTCTTCACTGGCAAAGATTTTTCCTTTCTGAAGACCACACTCACCGTGGGGGCGTTCATTTCCTTGGGACTGATCGTGACCGGAGCGTTCTTCGGATACGGACTGGGAACATGGTTTTCGGTCGGCATGATCGCCTTCGCTAGCGGAGCCATCTTGTACGACACTTCCAAAGTGCTGCACGAGTATCGAGAAGATCAATACGTAGGAGCGTCACTCGAGCTCTTCGCCTCAATAGCTCTTCTCTTCTGGTACGTGCTGAGACTGTTGATGGCCCTCTACAGCAAGAGCTAGTTGCGGAAAGAGATTTTCTTCTCTTACGCGAGAGAAGTTAGCAGAAGCGAAAGAGGCTTCATCGAGCACGTCAGAAATAGACCTGTCCTGAACACATCTTTCCCTTGACAATCTAGGAGGCCGGTCCAGTTTCCTTTTCCTAGACAATCGAAAGGAAAGAGCATGGCTGGTAAAACGAACGACCTGTTGCAAGGAGCTTTGGAACTGCTTATTTTGCGTACCTTGCAGAACGAATCGCGACATGGCTGGGGCATTCTCAAACGAATCGAACAGATTTCCAAGGACGAGCTAGTGATCCACCAGGGATCATTGTATCCGGCTCTCTATCGTCTGGAGAAAAACGGAGACATTAAATCCGCCTTTGGCTTGTCGGAAAACAATCGCAAGGCGAAATACTATAGCTTGACGAAGGCGGGAGAGAAGCGCTTGGAGCAAGAGATGGCTACCTGGGGGAAATTCGCCAGGGCTGTTGGGCTAATACTGAAATTCGCCTGAGGTACCACTGGGAAAAAGGGATTAAGGGGTCGTAGTGAAGAAATCGTTACATCGATTACTCTTTCAACTAAGAAGCTTTCTTGGCAGGAGGAAACTCGAAGACGAAATGGACGACGAGATGGCCTTCCATCTGGACATGGCAACCGAGGAAAACATGCAGAAAGGCTTATCCTCGGAGGACGCGCGCCGGAGAGCCAAAACGGATTTTGGTGGAATTGCCCAAACCAAGGAGGCCTGCAGGGACTTGTGGATACTGGAAAAGATCAATCAATTCTGGAAAGATTTTAGAAACGGTTTCCGGCAATTGAATCGTTTCCCCAGCCAGTCGATTATTTCGATTCTTTCACTAGCGATGGCCATAGGTCTTTTCGCCACGTTTTTTAGCGTAATCGACAAGCTGCTGCTTTCAGGAATGCCCTTTGAAAATCCTGACGAGCTTTACTACATTTCATGGGAGGCCAGCGAGGGTGGATTTCGCCCGAATATCAGCCTCCAGGATTTCGCTGATTTTCGAAAGCATCAAACAAGCTTTACTGACATAGCGGCCATTCGCGGGGCCTACATTACTTTAAACGAGACTGGCGAGATGGCCTACCGTTATCGGTCTTCCATGGTGTCGGACAACTTTATGGAAGTCCTGCGGGTCAAGCCTTTGCTTGGTTCAGGTTTCCAGGAAGGAGATAGCTATTCCGGTGGAGAGATGTCGATCATTCTGAACGAGCGAATATGGGAAGAGCAATTCAATCGAGATCCAGACATTATTGGGAAGAAAGTTTTCACGGGCGACAAGCACTACACAGTCAGAGCGATCGTATCCAACAGCTTTCGCTTTTTAACGGGAGCCGTCGAATCATGGAAAGGGGAAATACCGAGGCGCGTTGAAAACATGCCCAGAGATGGAGGCATTCCAACATGGCTTACCTACGGTCGCTTGAAGCCCGGTGTCAGCGTCGATCAAGCGGAAGCCGATTTTAAGGCGATCGCCGCCTCTCTCAAAGAGCAGTATCCAAAAATCAATGCAGGTCGAGACAGCCTCAGCATACGGCCGCTTATCGAATACTACATAAGCGACAACATGCGAAACTTGCTCGTTCTCCTGCAAGTTGCCGTTCTGGTAGTCCTTGTAGGAGCTTGTATCAATATCGCCATACTGAGGGCGTCGCAGGCCGCCAATCGAATCAGCGAGTTTGCGGCTCGAAGCGCTTTAGGCGCGTCGCCTAGACAGGTCTTCAATCAGATTATCATCGAAAGCCTGGGCATCGGTTTTCTCAGCTCGATTATCGGCCTATCCATCGCCCTTTACGGCATAAGAGGAGCTCAATGGTGGATGAACAATTCCGTATTCTGGCCCTCCGAGATAACGGTTGAATTGAATCGCTCGGCGCTTGTAGTGGGATTAGTCCTCGGCATCCTGGCCAGCGTTGGGGCCAGCCTTCTGCCTGCGGTTAAAGTTTACAGTTTGGATATCATTAAATACCTCAGAGAAGGCAAGGGCTCTGTATCCAGTTTTACTACTGGCCACCTAGTGAGGGGCTTCGTTATAACCCAAGTCGCTCTCTCGTTTGCGGTACTGGTCGGCATGTTTATCATGCTGCAGATTTTCTTAAACTTGAATAAGAATCAACTGCCCTACGACCCCGATGATTTCCTGACCGCTCAAATGCTATTCTATCCGACTTCCTATCCATCGGTCAAAGAAAGAGGGGCAAAGATGGAGGAGGTCCTTGAAAGCATGAGAGCGATTCCGGGTGTCAAAAATGCCGCCATGTCTTTCAGGGCGTCTCTTTCAAACGCCTATAATGGCGCAGCGATCATCGAAGGCGTTGTCTATCAAGACCAGTCCGATTATCCTTCGCTTTCATGTCGCGTTGTCACGCAAGACTACTTCGATATGTTGAATATCAAGTTGCTCGAAGGTCGACTCTTCACCCCTTTCGATACACATGACTCGAACAAGGTCGTTATTGTAAACCAAGCTATGGCCGCTCGCTTCTGGCCAAATGAAAGCGTCATCGGCAAGCGTATAAAGAATCCGGAAAATCAATTCGCGGATGAATGGATGACCATCGTGGGCGTTATTCAAAATCTACCGGAAAGAGGTATACGTTTATTGAATACGGATGTTCCCTGCTACTACATGTTGAGCCGACAGCACATGCTGGCGCTTTGGGAAGTAGTCCTGGAATGTACAGGCGATCCGGAGAAATATGCCCAACCCATGAGAGAAGCCTTGGCCAAAGTAGACAACAGCTTGGGGCTTATGTATATTCGGCCTGTGAAAAACGACTTCGGTCAGCAAGCATTTCAATTAACCTTCGTCACACGCCTGTTCCTAGCCTTTGGGGCCATAACATTCCTGCTCTCGCTGATCGGCATCTACGGTCTTTTTTCCTCCTATGTTTCGCAGCGTATTCGTGAATACTGCATCCGCTACGCGCTGGGAGCCAACGCCAGGAATATCTGGAAAATGATCGCGAAGCAAGGAGCCGTTCTTACGGCGATTGGTCTGCTATTCGGATTGGTCAGCGGCTACGGCGTCTTTCTCCTATTGAAGGGAGTGTTTCCTTTATTCGTCTATGCCAGCCATTTCTATTTTCTGCTGGCCCTTTCGCTGGTAGCGACCACGGCTTTTGCCGCCATTTTCTTTCCGGCCAGAAAAGCCGTTACGGCCAATATCGCCACCGTACTGCGGAGCGACTGAAGCTTGATTCGAAAAGCGCCTCTCCATCGCTGAACTGAATCGCGTATTAGCCATCTTGGCTAGTTCCATCCCAGCGATTCATGCCGTGAAAAACAGATCTCTGGAAGGAATCAAGTCGAACTAAGAGTCTTACTTGCTAGTCACTGATAGGGCCCGGAAAACGAACGGCTGGGCCGCTTGAGCGACAACGGGCTTCCCTTTGATGGTGGGAGGGCTGAACTTCCATTGCCACAAAGCATCTCGAGCGGCAACCAGAAGCTGGTCGTCAACGCCATCATCAGCCGCTCTAACCGTGGGGATATGAACGTCGCCTTCTTCGTCGATGTAGAAATCCAAGATGGCTCTCATCGCCGTTCGTCCACGAAGTAGTTCTGGCGGAAAAACAGGTCTTTCTACGTAGATCGGCTCTGGTATGCTGTCCAGGTCCTTAACGGAAGCTACTCCGTATGCATGGGGACCTTTGAGGCGATTGCCAAGCATGAGGTTAATGGAAGATGATACGCTGGTGAAATCAATTAGGCTGCCTCTAGACTCGAATGTTAAATCGAACCGGTTAACCAAATTCACGGGCTCGCCATTGAGGGTCGGAACATCGAAATCCCACTTTTCGATAACATTGTCTACCGATCTGGCTAGAAGGTAGTGGCTTGCTTCGACGACGAGCCAGTCGATCAGCTCTCCTTGCTGACTGACAGCCACGAGAACGGCTACTTTTCCTTGCGTAATCCCATTATGTTCAAGCGAAGGCGGGAAGACGGGCGAAGGGGAAATGTTGGTAGTCAGTCTCAGTTCACCCTCTGGCGTATCCGCCACGATCGTTTCCTTGGAAGCGAATCCCGAACTGAATGGAAGTGCTATTCCTAAAATCAATATCCCTAGCAGTCTGAAAAGTTTCATTTCGTTTCTTCATTCAAGACAACCGAATCTTTGATTGCCATGAAAACCGTTTCTTGCTGAAATATACGTCGTGATGGGCGTGATCACTTCAGATAAAAATACTGAAGGGATTTCGGACCGACTGGTTTATCAAATGAAGCGCTGGAATTCATACTATAAGATTCGATGAACCCCGATGATAACCTGGAAAAGCTGCTCAGGAAATGGCAGCCAGACTTTAAGCCTGATCCCATGCTGGCGGAGCATGTGGAAGATCAGATCGACGTACTGGAAAACCGTCGCAAGTCTAGCTTGCTGGCTTCCTTTAGGGAATGGTTTCGTGGCGTAACGGCAAGTCCGGTCTATGCAGGAGGACTGGCTTTGCTGCTGGTTGTAGCGGGCATAGGTCTATCGGAGATCTGGAATGGATCTAAGGAAAGATCTCCCGATCAGCTCACCTCCATTTACCGGCTTTCCGTCGATCCTCTCTATCGTCTCGATGCGTCGGCCAACGAAGCTCGTCTGGCCGCTGAAGCCGCTTTGGCGACAGGGCTGCCTTTGGACGAGTCGCTGGTCTGGCTTCAGGAAGAGCTAGAACTCGATCAGCCTCAGTACGATGCCTTTTTAAGTCTCCATACGCAGTATCAGGATTCCTTTAACGAACTTTTCGCTGAACTTGTGTCGCTGAAAAGCGGATACCAAAAATTTGAAACGGACCGCAAAAGCGATGACGTGATTGACTTCATGGCTCTGTACGAGCTTCTGCAGAAACAGAAGGAACTGCGAAAACTGTCAGAGGATCTCACCCGAGAGCTTCTGATAAAGTCCTCGGAGCTTATGAACGCCGACCAGAAAACTCGTTTTCTCGAATTGTACAAAGGCGTCTCGCCAAGCCTTGAAGCCCGGTCCTATACCCCCATTAATGCTTGATGATCAGAAATCAGATGCCGATTTAATGCGCGAGCTGGTGGCCGGCCGACAATCGGTTTTAAGAACGCTTATCACCCGCTGGGAGCGTCCTCTGTTTTCGTTCGTCTATCGCTATATCCAAAACGAGCATACCGCTCGGGAGATTATTCAGGAAACCTTCGTTCGCCTTTACACGAAGAAAGAACGCTACAATCCCGAATATCCGCTTTCCTCCTGGATCTTCACCATCGCCTCGAATCTCTGCAAGAATCACGCTCGCTGGCTGCGCAGGCATCCGGAGGTGCCTCTTGAGACAGAGGGCGATCGCGATGAGGAGGGTAATGCCAAGCGGGATACGATCCCTTCCAACCTTCCTGACCCATCGCAGTTAGCAGATCGGAATGAGGAGATACGCGAATTGCGAAAAGCCATTGCAGGGCTGCCTCACGATCTGAAAACAGCCATGCTTCTCCACCATTTTGAAGGCTTGTCCTACAAGGAAATCAGCGAAGTCGCCGGCTGTTCTGTCCGTGGAGTGGAAACCCGCCTTTACCGAGCTAGAAAACTGATTCGCAAACGTATTGAGAAGACCCTTTCGGAAGATCGCCTAATTCAAAAAAAAAAGCCTTCTCCGCCAGTTAGAAGAGGGTTGATTTCCGAAGTTCTTGAAGACTGGGCCAAGGCTTAAGTGGCATCGCTTTTCTTGCTCAACTCTGGCTTTCAGCCAAATCAGAGCGTTTAAAGGAAATTGGTTGTATTGCCTGAACGACTACGGGTCGACCTCGTTTTCGAGGAGGTTCGAATTGCCATTGCAGCAGGGCTTGTTCACCTGCTTTAAGCAGGTCGAGATTCAGGCTCATGAACTCGGAAGCGACCGTGACGATGCGAACTTTCCCCATAGAATCGATGTAGATCCGATAATTGACGACGAGTTCGCTTTCCTCGCCAAGCATCTCGTCGTGAACGAGGGGCGAGGTCGTTTGAACGGGGATTAGATACCGGTCCAATTCGCCTGCAGGAACCGTTTCCAATTCAAGATCGCGAAACTGGCTGATTTCCTCCATTTTCGAATGAATTATCTCCACGCCGTTATAGGCTACCAGCTTCAATCCGGTTGATTCGAATTCGACATTCACTCGCTGCACGAGAGACGTTGGCTGACTGTTAATAATGGGGGGAAGAAAGTTCCATTGCCAAATCGCCTCTTCTGCCACCTTGGCAAACGGAAGGTGGGTCGCTTGAACTGCCAGAACTTCCTGTAGGGCTCCTCGTTCATCAACGGCCACCACGAAATGAGCAAAGCCTCGATCGACTCCAATCCTTTTAAGCGAATCAGGAAACCTTGGCTCGACCGTAGACACAAAGCCGAACTGCATATCCTCTGTTTGCACTGTATAGGCTTTGCCTGAAGCGAGACTTTCGAAACTCAGCCAACACAGTCCTCCAAGAAGCCAAATAAGACATGGAAGATTCCGTTTCATTAATCCGATTTAGACACCATAGCTATTTAACCCGTACGCCTCAAGACTACTTCGTGGACTTAGGCTAAAAGACGCTCCTCCAAACGTCGTTTTGAATCGGATCAAGACGGGAAACGAAACGAGGACTCTGTCCCCTCAAAAAGGACAAGGATTTTCTCTTTTACTTTCCACCGCCAGCTCAGCATAGATGCCGCTATGAATAAACGATCCTTTGGACGAGATGGAGTTGAAATATCCGAGGTTGGTCTCGGCTGCTGGCAGCTTGGAGGCAATTGGAGCCACGTCGAAGACGAGACCGCGAAAGCCATACTGAAGGCTTCGTTGGATAGTGGCATCACCTTTCTCGATACGGCTGACGTTTATGGAGCCGGCCGCAGCGAAACGATTATTGGCAAGTTTCTCAAGGAAGTTGGGCGCGACGACATCTTCGTTGCGACAAAAGTAGGCCGACTAGACTTGTATCCAGATAAATATACGGAGGAGGCCGTCCAGTCTCATATCGAGGATTCACTCAGACGTCTCCAAGTCGACAGTCTCGATTTGGTGCAGACGCATTGCGTTCCGGGAGAAATAATGGAGTCTGGCGAAATCTATCAATGGCTCGGAAACCTTAGGCAAGCTGGCAAAATCAAGCGCATCGCCGCGAGTATTGAAACGGTAGAGGAAGCTTTGATGCTGATAGACAGCGTCCCCGAGCTCTACTCGCTGCAAGTCATCTTCAACATCTTCAGGCAAAAGCCCATCCACGAGCTCTTCGAAAAGGCCAAGGAAAAGCAGGTCGGCATCATCGCTCGCGTTCCCTTGGCCAGTGGCGTGCTTTCAGGCAAATACACGAAAGACACGACCTTTGGCAAAGGCGATCATCGCAACTTCAACAAGGACGGAAAATTCTTCAATGTAGGAGAGACCTTTGCCGGAGTACCTTTTGAAAAGGGCATTGAGTTCGTCCAGAAAATCGAAGCTCTTCGTCCAGAAAACATGACTCTAGCTCAAATGGCTCTTCGTTGGATACTCGATTTCGATGCCGTATCCGTGGTCATTCCAGGAGCAACGAAACCTGAGCAGGCTGTAAGCAACGCAGCCGTATCCGATCTTCCATCACTAAGCAGCGAGATTCATCAGAGCTTAAGCGATCTCTACCAAAACGAGATTCACGAAGAGGTGAGGGGAGTGTATTAGTTTCCCGATTCCCGGATAGCGTTAGCAATCAGTCATGAGCATCCAAGTATACGAAATGGCTCACAGCCCTTATTGTATTCCCATAACGCAGGCGCTGACAGCGTTTGGAATCGACTTCGATCGGGTGTCGGTTCCCAACTGGGATCGAGGCGAGGTCATACGACTGACCCAAGGAGCCTACTACCAGGTTCCAGTCTTAAGGCACGATGAGAAAGTGGTTTACGAAACGTCGTCGAACAGCCTCGATATCGCTCGCTATGTCGATCTCAACTTCGCCGAAGGCAGACTGTTTCCAAGGGAATACGCGGGCATTCATGAAATCGCGATCGATTTCATAGAAAACGATCTCGAGCTTCTGACTTTCAAGCTTGTCGATCCAAGCTATTGCGACTCGATTGACAACATTGAAAATCGGATACAAGTCATTCGCCACAAGGAGCGTCGATTTGGTCGAGGATGCGTTGACGAGTGGAAAAATTCCAAGCCTCTCATTAGAGCCAAAGCAGATGAACTGCTAACCCGATTCCAGGCCGCTCTGATGACCAAGCCATTCCTTTTTGGCGAGACCCCGATCTACGCGGATTTCGCCCTGTATGGAATTATTGGAAACATGACCTACCAGGGATGGAATGAACTAGGCGAAGCGCAAAGCGATTTGAAAGACTGGGCGAAACGAGTCGAAAACTATCGGTTCTGAGAGTAGCAATCCAGATTTCTCAAATCTGGAGCTCTCCTCTCTTCTACAGCTTTCCCTCTTCCTCAAGGATACGCCGCTGCTCTTCCAGACGCTCGAAAAAAGGCGGCGGATTGGAAATGCCAGGGACCACATCGGCTTCTTCGGTTGGAAACCAATGGACCAGATTCTCCTTTATCGAATCGTAGTTCGAGTCTCCGGCCAAGTTCGTCCATTCTTGCGGATCGTTGGCGTGATCATAGAGCTCTTCCGATCCGTCGGAATAGCGCGTATAGCGCCAGCGAGGCGTGCGGAGGGAATGGTTTCCTTTTCCCCAGGTGGTCAGAGACGGCCGCCCCCAGATGTAGTCCGGATTTTCGAGAAAGGGTCTAAGTGAGGTCCCATCCAAGCCTTCCTTCTTTTTCAAGCCAGCCATGTCTACAAGAGTTGGATACAGGTCGATTAAATTCACTGGGGCCTGGCAAAACCGGTTCTTGGCGATCCCCGGACCAGCGAACAACAAGGGAAGTCGAGTGGCCTCCTCCCAAAGCGTAAACTTCTTCCAGGTAAATTTTTCTCCCAAATGCCAGCCATGATCGGACCACAACACGATAATGGTGTTATCCTTATGCGGACCTGCCTCCAGAGCGTCTAGCACTCGCCCCAGACAGTCGTCCGCGAAGCTCATACTAGCCAGGTAGCCCTGTATCGCTAGCTTCCATTGACCTGCTTTCGTGACTGCCTCATGGTCGCCAAACCGAACGTTTTTCCTAGCCGCTTCGGGAACATCATTCAAATCGTGTTCGAAGCTGCTAGGCAGTTCGATTTCATCGACCGGAAAGCGTTCTAAATAACCCTCAGGGAGATACCAGGGAAGATGAGGCAGGTAAATGCCGCACGCTAGAAAAAGTGGCTTGTCGCTCGGTTTCAAGAGCTGTTCGACAACGAAGTCGGCAACCTTCCAATCGGAGAACTCCTCCTTATCAACATTTAATTCGCCCCAGTCGAAGTGGTTCAAATTCAAGCCGTTAAAAGAGGTTCCTTCGGGCGGTAGGGGAGGAAAAGGGCGTTGCACTCTCTTGGAAGGGTAGTAGTCGCTCCAGGACTCTGGATCGGGAAAATTGCTGTGGAAAATCTTTCCGGACCCGAGGGTATGATAGCCATGCGAACGGAAGTATTGAGGAAGGGTTTGGGCTTTAGCGAGTAGGGGACTGTTGCGCCAAACCGAATTGTTCTGGTACACGCCCGACCGGTGGGGGCGGATCCCGGTCATCAACGACGCCCTCGAAGGATTACAGGCTGGAGCGGAACAATAGGCATTGGAAAAAGTGGTGCCCATTGCGGCAAGCCTCTCCATATTTGGCGTTTTCGCATTAGGATGACCTCCAAGCGGCGTGATCCAATCATTCAAATCATCCACCGAAATAAAGAGAACGTTTGGTGACGAGCTCTCCGCTTTTCCAGCCTCGGACGAATAACTTAGCAAAACCAGAAAAGAGAACAGCCAGGTTGCCCAGTGAAGTAAGGTTCCTCGTGAAAAGTAGGTATGATAAATTCGCATCGGTTTGGGAATGGACTAGCCAGTAAGTTCTTTTCCAGACCTGGGGCAAGCAATCGAAAACATGTTGGCAGTTTCCAAAACGGATCTCAAAAGATTGAACTCAGCTCAAAAACAAGAACAGCCTGCTTAAAACTTTATAGGCCTATTTTTAATTAAAATAGATAATTTTAACATGATTTATTTAGCCTGTATTACTTCATGAGGCCTTCTCTTTGGAGAAATATTGGCTAAGCCTGATTGCGTATTTGTAAAAAAATTTGTCTGGCTTGTCTTACTAACGGCAAACAATCTGTCCCAACATGCCGCACCGAGTCGTTTCTTTTCTAGCGCTGATCGCTTTCTCAACCGCTCACATCGAAGGCCAATCATCGTTCGAGGGCGTTTATAGTGGCGCCTTTTCGGGCGCGAATGTGGGGAAGTTCGTAGCAACGGTCCAACCCGATAGCACGGTTATCATATGGGGATACGATGAGACATGGGATACTGGTTTACGAAACGTGCTAAACGTAAGCGACGAGGGGACCTTCAGCGGAATCGTTGGGGTGACGCTGGTCAATGGTTCGGTAAATGGCGAGAGGGTGTCAGGATCGGGCACGAACTCAGGTGGAAGCGTAAGCTTTTCTGGTAATCGAAAACCGGATACAGGGCCGGTCAACCATTTCGTTGGCTGCTATGCCGGATTAGGGATTTCGAATGTGTCCAGTCAAATTCAGATCGAGGCCATTATAGCCGCCGATGGGGCTGCCTGGTTCTACTCAAGGGGCAACGATTTCCAGAATGGAGGAGAAGGGATATTAAACGCGGATGGTTCTTTTTCTGTTACGGATGTGGGCGGAATCACTTACACAGGCTCGATCAGCGATAACGATTTCTCGATTTCCGGCAATTTCTCAGGGGGAGGCGAGTCAGGGACCTTCTCCCTAGCGAGAAAAACCAATTTCCTCCCCCTCCTTCAGCCAACCCAGTTGGAAGCGATAATCACTTCAGATGTCGCAAATCGCCTTCAGGTCCAAATAAATACCCAAGAACGAAGATCCTACTCGATTTACCGAGGTACCAGCCTTTCCACTCTTCAGCTCATTGAAACCCTGCGTGGATCAGGAACGGCCCTGCTGTTCTCAACGCAGCTGAACAACGGAGAAACGTTCTATCGAGTTGAAGCTCGATAGAATTCATTCTCGATTCAAAGGCTGCTATCTGCTGCTAAAGTAGAATTTCCTCTTGAAGAACTTTACGCTGAGACTTGGGAGAGGTGATCTCGTGCTCGTTGATAACCGGCGTCTTTTCGCCTGCGCTTTCCATGGCTTTTAAAAGTCTCTGGCGCAGATGATTGGCAACCGGACGATGCGATGCGAATCCAATCAGATTCTGCAACTCGTACGGATCGGAATGTAGATCGTAGAGATAAATCTCATCATAGTCCTCGGCAGAAGAATCGGTTTGGCCGCTGGCGCTCGAAGAGGAGACGCCATATTTCCAACGACTCGTTCGAATCGCTCTGCCGCACTCCGATTCGCTAATCTGAATAAAGGCCAGGTTTTCCCAACTTGAGCTCGCTTCCTTGCCCCGCAAAATCGGCATCAGCGATCTGCCGGGCATTGAATCCGGAACTTGGATACCCGAAGCGTCAAGAAGGGTCGGCACCAAGTCGACGAGACTCATCACTTCATTACGACGACCACCTCCATCGAAACCAGGCCCGCAAAACGCGGTAGGAACTCTAGCGGATGCCTCATGCCCCGATCTCTTGTATTCAGCATTGCGAGTCTTAAAATGACAGGCGTGGTCGGAGGTGTACATGATGATGGTCTCATCATCGATGTTGAGGCTTTTCAAAGCGTCTCGCAGTCTCCCCAAAGCCTCGTCCAAGCGCTTCACCATTCCTAAATAGCCGCCTAAATGTTGGCCGGAACTTCCTCCGAGCGCCTGAAGGTCAGGAGGCATCCACTTGCCAGTGTACTTTTCGCGGTAGCCATCTGGTGGCGGATAGTCGTCGATGTGGTTCTGGTGATGTGGCTCTAAATACGAAACGAAGAGGAAAAAGGGCTTATCCTCTTTGTGCTTCTCATCAACGTAGCGGATCACGGCATCGGTTTGAGCATCAACGCGATAGCCAGGAAGCTTTACCTTTTCGTTATCGTTATTCCAGAAATTGCAGTCGTAGGCATCCGAATGGAACTCCAGGAGATTGGCCGCTAGCCAGTAGTCATAGCCGCCGCGCTCTTCAACGGGGACCCAATCGTTTTGAGTGCCGAGATGCCACTTTCCAATGTAGCCGGTATTGTATCCAGCCTCAGTGTAGTATTGAGCCAAGGTCTTCAGGCTCTTGTCTAGCGGAATGCCATTTCGCCAACTCCCTGTTTGAGTGGCATAAAGACCGGTTTGCAGACAAGACCTTGCGGGTCCGCAGACTGGCTGACAAGTGATCGAGGCGTCGATATGGGTGCCGCCAATTGCCATGCGATCGAAATTCGGGGTCAGGTCCAAGGGGTTTCCGTGGACGCCACAGGTATCCCAACGTTGCTGATCAGTGAAAAATACGATTACGTTCGGTTGCTTACTCATTCGGCATTCAATACTTAGAAAACAAGCCAGAGATTGAGGCTTGAGTTGGGTCGTTGTTCAAGCATTAGGCGCGTTTTGTCGAAAAAACGTCCCAAGCTGGGTTCATGAAAGGCCAACTTGCAAGGACCTTAGGCTAAGCTGTATTCGATAAAAAATACCCCTACTGGAGGGATCTCGAGGATTGGAGAGTTCTCTAGTATTCCCAAATCAGTGTCCTTCCAAATATCGAACAGACGGGTAGCTGAACTCAGTCCTAGTCTCTCTGGAGACAACTGGATATGCTCTTTTTGTCGGCCTGGATTGCGATTGAACACGCCTAGCCATCCTTTTCCTCGCTCCTCTCGGCTGGCTACCTTCCAGACTTGAGCGTCTCCCCAAAGGAAAACAGGTTTAGCGCACACCCCGTTCTGATTGCACTCCAACATCTTGCGATTCGTCAGGAGAGCGACGTCTTCCGGCGGCAAGGTCACGTTGTCGCCCCCAGGCATGAGAGGCGTGGCAGACATGGCTCGCTGGGTCATAAAAGTCTGCTTTTCGACGAGACTCAGCAGGCAGCTCCGCTTCCATCCCTTGCCGCAAAGAGCGGCTACCTGCTCCTGTGGCCGTTCTTCTTCAGTCGGTTCCGGACTCATGGTCTGCAGTTCTCCAAAGGGAATCATGTCCAAATCAGGCCAGAAGCCTGGCTCTGTAGCATCGGCCCAGAATTCCCAAGCTACAAACGAACGATCGATGGATTCCACGTCATCCCAGATGTCTTTGGTGATGCGCAGCATGTCCGACCGACGATAGGAAGGGAGCAAGGTTTTATCTGACTCGCCTCCATGCGAGAGACTCAGGACGATAGGCCGACCACTTCTTTCGATAGCGGTAGCCATCGCTTCCACTTCGTCAGCATAAGCGGTGATATCGTCCGCCTTTATGAAATCGACTCCCCAAGAGGCGAGCAATGCGACTAGAGAGTCATAGTAGGCTTGAGCTCCCTCCTTCGACATATCAATTCCGTAGTTGTAGTGACACCACGGACACGTCGAATCCTTGTTCGCAATGTCAGCCGCCTTCGCTTCAGAACCGAGAATAGGCAAATTGTTTTCCACCGCTTTGCGAGGGATCCCGCGCATCACATGAACGCCGAATTTCAGTCCAAGCTCATGAGTCCTGTCTACCAGTTTGGCAAAACCGTTAGGGAAGTAGCATTTAGAGGGAAGCATGCGACCGTACTCGTCCAAGTGGATGTCCATCGCATGCTTGTAGTATTTGGGATCTGGATAATACGTTCCTTCCTTAAGGTTGTATTCTCCATACCAGCCAATATCGACGACGAAATATTCGTACCCGGCTGGAGCAAGTTTTTCGGCGAATGCCTCTAGTTGGGCGAAAACAGCTTCTTCGTAGAGATAGCCTCCAAAGCTATCGAAACTATTCCAGCCGAGAGGTGGAGAGGAAAGCATCTGACTCATGTAATATAATCGATTGAAATTGAGAATATTGTTGAGAGGGAGGGCTTACGTTGCGACTGCTCCTCACAGCCGACAAGTTCCAAATGAAAAGGAGCCTTAAATCCTCAAGGATTAGGGCAATTGAGTCCCTTCAAGCAACTACCATCCTGATAGAAATTGACTCGCAAGTCAGCCTTTGAAGACTGCCGATTGGCTTATGAATACCTCTTGGAACCCCGACACGAATCAGTTCTCCTTTGAAACCGAACGGATCAGCGGCATCTTGGACGCCTTGATAAAAAGCGATGGCGAATGGGACCAAAATATGGATACCATCAACCATCGGCTCAGCAAGGTCGTGCACAAGCCCAGTAAAACGCTTGTCAGTCCCGACGAAGCGGGGCCCAAG
This sequence comes from Opitutaceae bacterium, assembly GCA_028284385.1. Lineage (GTDB taxonomy): Bacteria > Verrucomicrobiota > Verrucomicrobiia > Opitutales > Opitutaceae > JANQRT01. The sequence goes on from JANQRT010000053.1 coordinate 50,241, forward strand.
CGGTTCGGTCCTTGCCAATCCGGTCTGGTAACCTGGTTTCGGGTTCTGGCTAAGGGCAGTTATTTGACCGAGCTTAGAGTGACTCCTTGCTCCTGTGAATCCATTGAAAACGGAATGCGTTTCACCTGGGAGCCTACGGTCGCTCATCAAGCGAGAATCGTCACCACGCTGATCGTAAAGGAACCTAACATCATCGATCTGGATATCGAAGTAGTCGGCTATGGCGATTATGAAGACTACGAAGTCCTGCTCTGCGCGTATTTGAAACCTGGATTCAAGTCAGGAGCTTATGTAACGACCTTCAAAGACGAGACCAGAACGCCCGTCCAAATTCGGCCGAAGGACGATCCGTCTCATCATAAATTCTACAATTTCTATCCTCGCGACGTTAAAGGCGGTCAAATGCTTTGGGACGGACGGCATCAGATCGGCCGATACTTCTGGTATCTCGCTATAGGTAGACTTTACGCTTTGCCGCTGGGATTCTATTCCGATGAAAAAGTGGATTGCTTACTGATGGGTCGGCCCGAAGACGTGTACGCTGTGGGTGTCACTTATGATGGAGATGAAGCCAATGACAACGTTGCTGACCATCGTAGTATCTATCTCTCACTATTCGGCAAGGATCTGAAACCCGGGGCTGGCTTGAAAACGCAAGCTAGACTCGTCATTGACGATTTCGCGGCTAATCAGGAAGACCACATTCTGGAGTACGATAAATTCATCGACGAATTCAAAGATGTGGATAGAACCTTTCGCGTAAACCCGAAGCTCGTTTAGCGTCCAGATGCCCGAAGGATCATTACAAGGCAAGGTGGCCGTTGTGACTGGAGCAGGTCGCGGAATAGGGCAGGGTATCGCTCTTGGCTATGCTCGAGCCGGAGCGAAGGTTGTCTGTGCCGCTCGCACCCAGGAGGAGATAGATCAAACCGTCCGCGATATCCTTTCTGAAGGCGGCGAGGCGATCGCCATCAATTGCGATGTCTTGAATCAGGGAGACATTGATGGTCTGATGAGAGCGACGGAGGAAAAGTATGGTGGCTTGGATATTTTCGTATTAAATGCGGGAGGTAGTATCGGAAAACAGGATACGATTGAATCTGTAGACGTTAAGAATTGGACGGATACGATTGAGTTAAATCTGTATTCGTCTTTCTACTGCGCGAGAGCGGCGATTCCACTCCTGAAGGAAAGCGAAGCGGGAAAGATCATCACTTTGGGATCGGGACTAGGACACCGATTCAATAAGGGAGGCAACTCCGCCTACAGTGTCGGCAAGGCCGCGCTCTGGATGTTTACCAAATGCTTGGCAACCGAGTTGGTGGAATACGACATCGCGGTTAACGAACTCATCCCAGGACCAGTAATCACTCGAGGCTTTACCAAAGGTGATGAGGTTGAACCTCATATCGTTACGGAAGGTAAATTTGAAGGAGAGTGGGTCAAGGAACCTAAAGACGTCGTACCCATGGCTCTCTGGCTTGCCGAACAGGGCAAGTACGGTCCAACTGGCCAAAGCTTCGCTATCAATCGAAGGGTCCTGTAAAAAAAGGACGACCCGAGAAAGGTCGCCCTTAGAAAGTCTATCCTGGAAAAACCTCTACTTCAGTTTCCAGACCGTAACTTGAGCCACGTTGTGATCGAAGGAGCGCTTCGTTTTCCTTAAAACATAAGGCGTGTCGATCGGCTCGGCGATGCGATCGAAGTTCGGACTTAAAAGCTCCTCGAGCTTGTCGAGCGTGGTCAGGTTCTCGCCTGCCACCTTGAAACCGCCCAGCCAGTTCTCCTTTTCGGTAAACTGTTCCTGCCAGTCATAGGTGGATGCGATCACCAGCAAACCGTCTTGATTCAAGCGATGGTGGACCCCTTGAAGGAATTTCTGCGGATTGTAGGAACGCTCAAGCATCGTATCCAAAAGTATGAGATCATAGCCGCTGAAGATCTCCTTCATATTGGAGATGTCGGCTTGCATGAATTCCACCTTCTCACGAGTGCCGTCAAGACCGAGCTCCTGCAGATTCCGTTGATGAAAGGAAACGATCTCCCCTTCGTCCGGCAGAACGTATTGGGTGTACCCTTTATCCTTAAGCTCGACACCGACTCGAATCATGCGAGCGGTGAAGTCCACTCCCGTCACTTTCTCGTATTCGACAGCCAGTTCGAAGGTTGCTCTGCCGGTCTTGCAGCCAATATTCAACGCCTTGCCTTTGGCGCGACCTTGGGCGTGATTCAAACAGATTTGAGCCAGTTTCTCGGGATAATTCTCCACCTTGAAATACTCTTTTCCGTAATTGAATTCGCAATACGGCACTACCTCGGGATCGGTCTCGTAAGTGTCGTCGGGAATCTCGACCGGGGCTTCCGATACGATGTAGCGGAAGCCGGCATGCTGGTAGAAATGTCGACGAAAGGCATACCTGGAATCGCGAGTAGCCTCGTTCCCCGTGGAAATCCAAGAACCTCCCTTAATCAGGTTGTGCTTCATGTCGAAGGTCGGCGTGGAAAAATCGTCGTACAACGGATGAACCTCGAAGCCAGGAAAGCCTCGAATCGGCGTTTCCGTATGCTGCCAGACATTGCCGAGAATATCGAAAAAGCCTTTGCCAAATTCATGCGTATCGACTGGGACGGACGACGCCGGACCTTCCAGGTTTATATTGCCGGGAGCCTTTTCCCACTGAGGGACGTCTGGCGTTTCCGTGTAGTCAAGAAGTCGATACCATTCTTCCTCGGTCGGAAGACGAACGGGCTGACCTGTCTTTGCCGCTTTCCAATTGCAGAACGCCTTCGCTTCGAGGTAATTCGTTTCGACCGGCCAGGACCACGGCATATCGATTTCTTCAAGCATCGTGCGGAAGCGATAACCGCCATCCGCCTGTGGCAGCCAGAAACGGGGACAAGCGGTCTTTTCGTAGCTCACCCAATTCCATCCTTCATCAGTCCAATAATCTTTGTTTCCATAACCACCATCTTCGATGAACTCGAGAAACTCCTTATTAGAGACGAGATATTGAGAAGCCTGGAAATCCTGAACCTCGCTTTCATAGCGGCCGTACTCGTTATCCCAGCCATAGAGTGGGCTATCCAGAGTCTTTCCTTGGACAACCTTGCCTCCTGAAACGGCCAGAAGCTGATTGGCTGGGGGTTCGTTATCTTCCGAGCTAATCGCCCAAGTGGGACCAGAGGCGTCGAGTAGTTCGGTAGGCAGCTGTCGGATGAGCACCGAACTGGTTTCAAGGTGAATCCGCTCGTGCTCGATCCCCATCATCACTACCCAGAAAAGGCTATCCCAACCGACGGGCAAACTGATGGGCGTCTCGCTGATCAGCCGATCAACGGTATCACGAACCTGGTTACGATAAGCGGTTACATCGTCCGCGTCCGGCCAATCGTAGTGCTGATCGTTCAAATCGTCCCATGACATTTCGTCCACTCCAATGGCGAACATGGACTCGAAAGTCGGGTTGATCCTTTGATCGAGATACTTTCCAAGAACAAGCTTATTGATTAGAAATGTGGCGGTATGTCCATAGTAGAAAATCAGAGGATGCCGCAAAGGATCCGCTCTCTTGTAGAAAGCCTCCTTGTTGATCATCGGCTCGAAGAGAGCTTCGTAAGCGTCGTAGGTGTCGTGGAAATACTGTCTGATTTCCTCCCTCTTGGTCTCGGGGTCGCCTTCTCGAAGAAGAACGGTATACGGTGTCTTCAGGTCATCAATAGCCGCGTTACTCATAGGACTGAATTAATCGAGTTGGTGGTTGTCGCTTCGGTTTATTCTATGGGTTTTTTGAGGCGAGTAAGTGTGAACGCAGATGCTAGATCGGCGAAAAATCCTGGCAAACATAAACCCAAAGCCAAACAACCCAGGATCAACTTTGGACAAAGGAGATGATAGGGCGAAAAGGCTTTGTAACTTATTGTTTAGCAAGATCGTTGTCCTGACTAGCAAATCGACGTCGAACGATACTACGATCAAGAGAGAAATACTGATGCATTCCGTAACCGAAATGTTAGAAAGGAGTTCAGCTAGCCGATCTCATCATGATGGCCGGTCAACAGCTCGTTGAAAGCGCTCCCTTAGCGACTTTCGGGTTTCGCTCGCTTTCCCGCGCAAAGCAAAACAACTTACGGGAATTCAGGAAAACGGTTAAAGTCGGCAGAATGGGCGATTACTCGGAAGAGGAAGATGAAAAACTGGTCACAGCGTCGCTGGAGGGAGACCTCAGCGCTTTCGACGAAATCGTCCGCAGGCATCAGACTATGATCACCCGCTGCCTATTCCGATTCTGCCCGCATCAATCGGACCTGGAGGACCTGGTGCAGGAAACCTTCGTCAAAGCCTTTCGCAAGCTTTCCTCCTGGCAGGCTACCGCTCCTTTCGAAAACTGGGTTCGGAAAATCGCCTACAACACCGGCTACGACTTCTACCGCAAAAACGCCCGCAATCCAGCGGCGATCACCGAATTTAAGGCTGATGAAAACGACGATGAGATCGCACGACTTTCCGAGCCGGAGACCCAGAGACGATCTTATGAAATGACCGAACAGGTCCAAAAAGCCCTTTCTCTACTGAATGCTGAAGACCGAATGCTCTTAACCTTGCAATACCTGGAAGAGTTGCCCTTGGCTGAAATTGCCGAAAAAATGGATTGGGGCCTCTCCAAAACTAAGGTAAAGAGCTTTCGCGCCCGTAAGAAACTGAAAAAACTGCTGATCAATCATGGAATCGCCCAAGAAACAGAATCGACCCTCATGGAATGAGATGGTGCAAGCCGCTCGCGAGGAATCGCCTCCCGAGATCAATGTTAGGCCCGCCGTCAGGGCTCAACTCGAGCACGAAATCGCGTTCGGTCGCAAGAATGCCGCTGCCGAAAATTCCATTGGCATCATAGAAGGCATCGCGGAGATATTCGCCAAGCCGATCGCTCGTTTCACCCTCGGAGCAAGCCTGGCCGCCACGGCTGCCATTGCCTTCGTCGGAGCGTCTGGCATCGAGATCTAGGAACTCGCCACAGAGTCCAGTATTGAGAGCATTGACGAAATGGACGCGTCGTTCTTCCAAGACGACTGGTCGGAATATCTGTAATGAGTTCGAAGGGCAAAGCCTCTGCCGTCCTCATTTTGGCTGCCGTCTTCCTATGCGGTTCACTGTGCGGCGTAGGCGGGACTTTCTACTACCTGAAGAAGAAACGCCAAAACTGGGCGCAGCATGGACCAAGGGATGTTTATCGAGTCCAAGCTGATAAAATGTTCGCTCGGCTCGACAAGGCCCTCGACCTTAGCGACGAACAGAAAGTGGCGATCAAAAAGGAGATTGGAATCTTTTCCGATGCGGCAAAGCAGCTCCACAAGGATATGCGGCCGAAGCTGCGCGAGCTGATGAGCGTTCGCACGCAGGCCATTCGCAACCACCTCTCGCCCGAACAGATCGAGAAATTCGCGGCTATGAGAAAAAGGCAATGGGATCGAGACCGCGAGAGGCGCGAGAAGAAGAACGGAAAGCCTGCCGAGCAAAAAGCTGCGGAAACCTCAGCCGAGACGGTTACCGGAAACTAGGTCCAACGCTCTTCGATTCGTATCGGCATTTAAGATACGAACCGCCAATCATTCCTCCGTTCGCGGCAAAACGTTGTCGGTGCGAATCACGGTTACTGGCAATTTGGTTTTGATCGAAATGCCTTGCTCTTTCTGAAACTTCGCTCCCACCGCCTCGCATGCCTCGCCAATGCTTTTAACGGGATACTTGCGGCCCTTTTTGGAAATGTTGTACTCGTAGGCGCTCCGCTTGATTCTCTCCACCGTCACCCCTGGGTTGTCGTTTTCCGGGATCTGGGTTACCCATCCCACAAAGTCTTCGTCCGGCAGGACTCCACGCGGATCTGAGAGCACGATGATGTACTGCTTTTTGACCGGCGGTTCCCGAGCGGCTTTCGCTTCTTCCGCTTCGACCTGAGCAAGCCGCTCCAGGTCCTTCATCACTTTGGTGATCACGTCTGGCGAAACCTCGTTGTGGGCCATAGCCTCGGCAATCAGTTCTATAGAAACTTTTGGCATTGATCGGTTTTGTAATAAAAGTCTGGTGTCGAATTGAGAAGTTTGCTGGCCTGAAATGTATCCAGCTCGTACTCAATCCAGTAGATTTCGTTTAAGCCTATTTCCATGCAAGAAGATATTTTCGATGTCGTTAACGAGAACGACGAGGTAGTTGGATCGAAGCCGCGCTCGGAAGTTCATGCGGAGGGTCTGATGCATCGAGCCGTCCATGTGCTGATCTTCAATGATGAGGACGAGCTCTTTATGCAGAAACGTTCCGCAAATAAGGACACTTGGCCAGGAGCTTGGGACTCTTCTTGCTCCGGTCATGTAGATTCTGGTGAAAGCTACGAAGCGGCGGCTCTGCGAGAACTGGAAGAGGAGCTTGGCTGGCAGCCGGATGGACCTCTCGAACATCTTTTCAAACTGCATCCCTGCGAGGAAACCGGTAATGAGTTTATCGAGATTTACCGTGTGACAGGAACGGGTCCTTTTCGTTTGAATACGGAGGAAATCGAAATCGGGGAGTGGATGAACGTTCCCAATTTGCTACAACGAATTGAATACACTCCGAAGCGTTTTAGCAGCGCCTTTCGCCTGGTCATGGAACGGATGCGTTTCATGGAAATGCTGAGCGTCTAGCCAGTCATCTTATTCCACTTCCTCTTCTCCGATCTTCTATCCACCCATCCATAAGAAGTAGAAGAAGATGGAGAAGGAGAGGGAAGACGGGGCAAAGCCAATTATTATCGCGCATCGCGGAGCCTCCGGAGATGCCCCTGAAAACACGCTCGCGGCGTTCAATCTAGCTTGGGAGCAGGGGGCCGATGGAATGGAATGCGATGTCCATCAGGCTCAAGACCACCATATCGTCTGCATTCATGACTCGGATACGAAAAGAGTCAGCAATGAAAGCCTTGAAGTTTCCCAGTCTAAAGTGGAAGCTCTCAAGCAGCTCGATGTGGGATCCTGGAAAGGCCTTGAATGGAAAGGAGAGAGGATACCGACTTTGGTGGAAACGCTCGAAGCGATTCCCTCGGAAAAACTAGCGGTTGTGGAAATCAAAACCGGCCCTTCGATTCTCCCGGCTTTCTATCAAGTATTGGAGAGATCGTCCTTCGATGAGACCAAGCTAATCGTGATTTCCTTCGATGCGGAAGTCATTCACCAACTAAAAGAGGATTCGCCTCAAATAAAGGCCTACTGGCTTACCGCTTTTATGGGGAATAAACCAGAGGGTTTCAAACCTGGCGTTAAGCGCATTCTGGATACATTAAGCCGAATTGGAGCAGATGGCTTGGGAGCCCAAAACCACGAAGCGGTAAACGAAGAACTGGTTGAAGCTCTGAAGAACGCGGAGATGGAATTGAACATCTGGACCGTGGACGAGATTGCCGAAGCGAAACGATACCAGGAACTTGGCGTGTCTTCCATTTCAACCAATTTTCCGGCCAGGATCATCGAAGGCCTGCGGGATCGTTAGGTTCCAGTAACCCGCCCCCCGCTTAGACCGTTAATCCAATTTATATGAAGCCAATGCTAAATGTATGGGCTACGATTGCTCTTTTCGCGATTGGAACGCCTTTCACAATCTCGGCCGAAGAAAGCGAAGCTCGCCAGCCAACCGTCGGCGAGAATTTGAGAAAACTCGATTTGTCAGCCAAACAAGAAGAGGAGATCAGGGAGCTTTTCAGTTCGCTTAGGAATCAAGACATCACGCGTAGGCAGCGACAACGCGAGATCCGGCAAGGACTGGCCAAAATACTGACCAGACAACAGAAGATCGCCTACCGAAATTCGCAAAAACAACGATCTCAAAAGAAGAGCGAACCGGTTGAACCCGTCGTTTCAATAGGCGATGAAGCCACACAGGCCGCTTACCTGGAAATGGCCGAATATTCTGAGAAGAACAAAGGTATCTCGATGCTGATCATCAGGGATGGCGAGGTGGTTTTCGAACACTATCCGAATGGCGGTTCAAGCGATAGGGCTCACGAATTGGCCAGTGGAACGAAAAGCTTTTCGGGTCTGATGGCAGTGGCGGCCCAGGAAGATGGCTTGCTCGACTTGGATGAAAAGGTGTCCGACACCATCGAAGAATGGAAAAGCGACCCCAGGAAAAAGGAAATCACCGTCAAGCAGCTTCTCACCCTCACCAGCGGTATCGATGTGGGCCGTCCAGGAACCAGAGTTCCCGATTATACGAGCGCCGTGTCAAGAGGAAGCAAATACGAACCAGGGGAACGTTTTGAATACGGTTCCGCTCCTTTTCAGGTATTTGGAGAACTGTTACAAAGAAAGCTGAAAGCGGATGGACGCGAACAAAGCGCTTTGGAGTACCTGGATGAGCGCATTCTTGAGCCTTGTGGCATTGATTACGCCCGCTGGCGAAAAGACAAATTCGGAAACCCGCATCTGCCGTCAGGCGCAGCCCTGACCGCAAGGGACTGGGCTAAGCTTGGGCAAATGATCGTCGACAATGGTAAGGTTGACGGGAAACGCGTCCTGAAAAAGAAGTCGATCAATCTCTGCTTTAAAGGAACCGAGCAAAATCCGCTGTATGGGCTAACCTGGTGGCTATACCGACCGGTCGCTGACGAATCGATTCTCGAGATTCCTCAGGTCGCTCAAAACATTGACGCCGAAAAGGTGCCCGGCACCCCAAACGATTTAGTGATGGCCGCGGGGGCTGGCAAACAGCGCCTCTTCATCAGCCGTAAGGAAAAGCTGGTTATTGTTCGTCAAGCGGAAGGTATCGCGGCCTCGCTCGTAGGCCAACGTCCCAACTACAAAGACGCTGAATTTCTCGGACCGCTATTTAAAGAAGGATAACGGCCAAGCGCTTCACTTCAAATCCGGCATGATCTCGTAGATATCGAGATCCGGGTGCTCGTCCAGGTCAACCGCCCAGATATTCCGATACTTCACGGGATTGCTGTGGTCCTGTATCCAAATATGCCTAGGTTCATTGGGTTCCGGCTTTTCGCCCCCATGCGTGACTTCCGGAACCTCCTGCTCGTGCTGGACCCGAACGCCGTTCAAGTAGACGGTAAAACGAGCATTGCTGGTCTTGTTCCCGTCCTCGTCAAATCGTGGAGCAGTGTACTGAACGTCATAGGTTTGCCAGCTAAGAGGGGGCAAGCAGGCGTTTACCTGAGGAGGACTTATCCGATAGATGGATCCCGTTTGATCCCAAAGGCCTCCTTGGGCATAGGAATCCAGGACCTGAGTTTCGTAGGACCCTTGATAATAAATTCCGCTGTTTCCTCTTCCTTGTCCTCGATTATCGGGTTCCAAGGGCGTCATGAATTCAAGATGCAGAAAGACGTCTCCAAACTTACGCTTGGTGCCTAGGTTGTTATTCGGCTGTCCTTTCTTTTTGGGTACGATTTGCATCGCGTCGCCTACCAGTTTCCATTGCACAGGATTGTCGTGCCTAGTGTGCTCCCACTCGTCGAATCCACTGCCATCGAAAAGGACGATCGCTTTGGAATGAGGCTTTGCTCCGATAGTCAGCGATTTCCGAATCACATGGTCGAGCTCGAACCTGACCTTCTTGTCTTGATGGTCGATAGTGCCCTTGAGTTTTCCGTTTTCAATTTGGGCCCGAGCGTTTCCAACATCGACCGTTAAAACGCCATCTTCCACTTTCCCTTCGCCTTCGAAATAGCTGTGCGAACGCATGTCGAATTTGACCTTGAGCGCTACCGAGTAGCGATCGTCGCCGAGAGCGATCACCTGCGCTACGCAATCATGATCGACGAATCGATAGGTCTTGGGCGGGTCGATGAAGTGCCCTTCGTAATCGCCCATGAAAGCGTCGCTTTGAACGGAAGCGGTTGCCGAACAGAAAATTGAAATAGCGAGGAAAGTAGTAAGGAAACGAATCATAGCTTTTTGAAGTATGGCGAACTATCTCGCTTACGACCTCAAGCGTCAATCTCTGTTGCCCCCACTAATCGGCAATCACTGGCTTCAAGCCCTTCGACGGATAAAGCCAAATACCGAAACCAGCATCAAAGCGGCAAGAGCGACAATGCCGTACTTTCCGGCCTGATCTCCACGTCCCCAAAGGCCCCAGGTAGAGGCGAAGGTCGCGATGGCTGCCACGAGAAACATCAGAACATTGCTGATGATTCTGGGCTTCCCTTTAAGCATCTCATCCCCCAAAGCGGCCTTCGAATTGAACAGCAGTATGAAAGCGAGGTAGGCGAGGGGAAGCAGGGTAGTAGCGATCACAGCCGCCGGAACTACAAGAGCGATCTTTGCGCCCCCGGACCAAAGAACCGGCGCGAAGAATCCGGCGACACCGGGCATCAAAGCTCCAATAATGAAGACATTCTTTTGGCCGGGCTTATTGAATGCTTCCGAAATCGCGAAGCCATTCATGATTTGGATGATAATGATTGTGGATACGGCCATGGCCAGTACGCCGAAACCGAAAATCCATTGAGCTGCCGTCTCTCCCATGAGGGGAGCCAAACCTCGCGCCAGTTGAGCCGCATTGCGATTGGCGATCATTGCGCCCAAATCTCGATCAGCTTGAGGTAAGGCGGCTATCGCCAATTTAACCTCTTCAGGACCGAGATCCTCTCCACTCCAGGCAATCCGCTTTTTCATGGTTGATTCGTAAGCCGCAATGGCTCCCGCATCATTGGCCTTGATGTCGGCGAAAACGTCATCCGCATTGCTGTGGAAAATGGTGCCGCTTACCAGAACCAGACAACCCGTTGCGATGATGAAGGGAATAAAAAGCCCCATTCCCAAATCGTAGAGCGAAAGCTCGCGGTGTTTTTTCGTCCAGCCCCGCTTTGCCAGGGTGTAGGGCATCAGAAACGTCATGTTGATGCCTACGGCCGAACCGAAAGCGGCAATGATTCGATCGCGCTGGCTGCCAGTTATCAAATCATGCCAGAAAGTAGACGACTCTCCCGTGGCGGCGATGGCCGATTCCAAAGTCGGAACCGGTCTGAACAGGCTTCCGAAATCGGGAATTAGCCCAGCTAACAACGCCCCGAAATCGATCGATCCAGAAAAAATGAGAAACGTAGTGGTTGCGAAAAAGGAAAGCACTACCAGGGCTACCAACGCCTTCAGAACCCTATCGAAGATCTTGGCGCTCTTAGCCTCGCCAATGTAAAGCCACGTGATCCCAAACGAGACAAGTAGCAACAAACCGGTTATCACATAAGGACTTCCGAGACTGATTCCAAGATTGGCTGAAATCGCTCCCGATCCGACCGCAAATTGAGCAATGCAAAATACGACATTCGCTACCACCGTGGCGATTAGCCATCCCCAAGCCAAAGTCGGCGAAACGTATTCCTGAACAGCCCGAAAGGGGCGTTGCTTGATAGATAGCGTTACCCAGGAAATGGTGCCGAGAATAACAATCCCGCAAACCATAGCCAATGGCTGCAGCCAGAGAAACTCGTAGCCGCCAATGACCCCCAAATAGAGAGAGCTGGCCAGGGATCCGCCCCCAAGAGTCACTGCCGCCTGGAGCCAGCCGGGACCACTCATGCGAGAGTAGATCGAAAGCTTTTTCAGGAATGGCGCTTCAATAGCGTCGTCAAGGGTAGGGGGCGTGGCATTTGACATAGGACGGGACAGTAAGGGTTCGATGTAAGGAAGTCTCCTTTCGAACCGACCCGCAAGAAAAATCAAACACGCGTTAGGAGAGCGCGGGTCGAAGCGTTAGATTCGTTTGGTCCACACGTTCCAAAAAAGAGAGATTCCGTCGGAAAACCGCAATTTTCCCGCCGACTTCTCAATCCAGCGCACCGGAATCTCTTCCAACACGAGACCGCTCTCCTTGGCCTTGAGCAGCAATTCGATATCGAAGGCGAATCGCTCTTGATAGAAATGGTCTTTCCATGACTCGTGGAAAGCGTTTGGGATTATTTTAAAGCCGCATTGAGTATCCGAAATTTCGATATCGTATCTCAATCGAAGCGATAGGTTGAAAAGATGGGAGATTAATTTTCTTAAAGCACTTCGGCTTACGGGCGAGCTGCTGTTGTCTCGGGTGGCAAGATAGAGGCACTTGTCTTGCTTCGCTTCATAGGCACCCTGCATAATCTCCGCCGCTTCCGGACCCGAAATAGATCCATCCGCATCGATAAAGGCGAAAAAACGGGCGCTCGCTTCCTTCCATGCGGATCTAATGGCATAGCCCTTTCCACGATTTTTTTGATAAGCTAACGGAGCGGCTACTAATTCGGACCGACTTTCCCGAAAGCGCTCTACCCAAGCGATGAATTGCGAACGATCGGGTTCGGGCGATCCGTCGTCGACGATTTGAATTCGAGTCCTGAAGGCGCGCGACTGCAACGCGTTGACAAGCTCCTCAAGGAAAGGAGGCAATCGCTCGTTTTCGCGATAGCATGGAATCGCTAGAAGAAAATCGTATTCGCCGTTTGGATTCATGGCCAATCTCCAAATTCATGAGAAATTCCTGAGCTATCGTAAACGATGAAACTCAAAGCGCTGTCGTTGGAGACCGTTTCATTTAAAGCGTCGCTATTCATGAGAATGGCAGCTGTACTGGCGGCATCCGCCAATGCGGCGTCGCTAGCGAAAGCGTAGCTCCGCGCCCACAGCGCGTCGCCCTTTTTGCCGTCCGGATCGATAATGTGGTTTTCGTTGAAGACGAAACCGGAACTGGCTAAGGCGCTACCCTCAGGCAAAGTGATGGTTCCCGTTGCGTCGCCACAACCAATGCCGAGTGACCAGCCTGCCAGATCTTCTGGGGAGCCGATTGAAAGATAAGCGCTTCCAGCCGACTCCAATACTGCTCTCCCAATTCCCCACTCGCCAAAAATCTTGGCTAGTCGGTCCAAGGCGAATCCTTTTCCGATTCCTCCTAAGTCGAGGAGCGGTCCTGCTCTGAGTTTTTGGGCGACACTCGCATCGCGGTCGAGAGCAATGACGGGGTCTTCACTCAGTTCGGCTAGCGTGTCGCTCGTCGACGGCAAATGGGAAAAGGATCCTAGCTGGCCTTTGGCCTGCAGCGATTCCCAGCCAAGGAAAGGGTGATATTTTCCGTCGAACAGGGCGCTCGCCTGAAAGGCCATCAAGAGGCACTCGAGAGTTTCCGGACTAATTCTGACCGAGTCTCCTTCTCGAGCCCGATTGATTCGCGTCACATCGCTACTCTCCACATAAAGGCTTAGAAGATTTTCAAGCTTGTCCAGATATTCAGACGCTTCGCGGGAAGCCTGCCGCATGGCTTTCAAGTCTTCGCCCTGCAAATGGAAGACGAATTCGCAGGCCATGGCCTGGCATTCGAAAGACGTAACATTGGGAATCTCGGAGAAAGTGGCCATTAGATTCGCGTCACTCACGAGTATCCATAAATTGGGCCCAAAGCCTTTTTCCGATCCAGCATTCCAAAACGACGTTTTCACGAAGCCCATGATATTCCACAATATGGGTTTCAAAGAGAGGATCAGAAGAGGCCTCTCGGCTGGAAGCAGGTTTTATCACGACCTCCAGATTCGGAACCTCGTCTCCCTCCGACCAATAGCCAATCGTACCGCTACTCCTCCAATACCAAGCCAAGGGCCAAGCCGTTTCGTCGCCTACAACGGCCACCTCCAATGGCGATGTCTGGTCGAGCTCTTCCAAAGTCTCCAGTCGGTCGATCAACTTTTGAAATTGGGAAGAGGTATGCTGATAGATATACGGATTTCGCGAATCGCTCGCATAGCGCTTGGCTTGTGCCGCAAGGGCGGCTTGTTCATAAACCAGAAATAATGAAAATATCACGATAATCGTAATCTGCCATTTTTCGCGAAATAGGGTTGTGAGGGAAACGATGAAATAGGCTGCCGCGAGGCAGAAGCTCGCGTAGCTGGTCAACATCAGCCAGGGAGTCTTATAGGGTATCAAAGAATACACTACAAAACAGATAAAACCGTACAGAATCAGTAATTGAAGCGATCTCTCCAAATCGGAGCTCGATTTCCTTACAAGCGATACTCCTAGACCCAAAAAGGCGACAATCAGGAACATGAGCTCTCCCCAGGAAGCGCCCTCCGCGACATGCGGCCAGAACAGGGATAGGTAGTAGAGCCAAGGCTTCTCGTGCCCTTGGCCTTCAGCCCGTTCGACAAACAGAAACAGCGAGCGGACACTGTCCAGCAATCCATCGAAATGAGTGAAAAAGGACGAGAAAAGCACCACCCATACGAACCCGAAGGAGAGCAATGCGGTCCCTAGAAGTCTCCAGTCAAACTGCTTCGAGAGCTTGAATTCCCCTCTTCTTCTCCATGCGATAAACTGAATCGCCACTGCGATGCAGAAGAAGTGGATGACAGACGTTTCCTTAGTAGCGAACAGGAGTCCGGCAGCTAGACCCAAGCAAATGGCGACTACTCGACTCGGCTGAAACCAGTATTGGTTCGCGAAATACAGAGTCACGAAACCGAGAAAGACAAAAAGGCTCTCCTGGACGAAATAGGATCCGTAAATAATCGGGAAAGGCGAAAAGGCGAAAAGGGCCACGGCCAAAAGTAGCGTGTAATCGCAACGCCGATTCCAAGCCAGCAGGAGCACCATTAGCGCCGCGCCCGAGATGATAGGCAGCCATCGCGTGTTCTGATCGTCGAGTTGATCAGGCTCTATGCCGGCCAATCGATTGAGAAACGCGGCGAAATAGTACAAGGTTGGTCCATGCTTATCGACGGGATCGTATTGATAGTCTCCCGTCTCCATCAACGTCCAAAGCTGATAGGCTTGAACCGCCTCGTCTGAATGCATAATGCGTGCATTCGAAAATTGGATACGCTGCCATAATCCAATCGCTAGAATGCCAACCGCCAAGAAGGAAAAGACGACGCAGATCAAGCGCGGATTATTGAGATTGGAGAGCATCCGAACAGGCTAGTGAGAGAAGCCCAAAAGTTAAGGATATTTATATTTGAGGAATCCGGGAAAGTAAAAAGCCCGAGGCGCTGATCCCCGGGCTCGACAAATGAGTATGAAAGCCAATCGGCTATTTGCCAAAAACTTCGACTTCTATGTAATGATTCATCTCATTGCTCGTATTGCCTGACGAATACAAGCGCACATAGCGTCCTTTCACCTTACCCGCGTCGATGAGCTTCCCCTTGTTGGTTTCAAGATAGGCATATCCGCCCCCCTTACCGAAATCCGAGGAATTGTCGTGATCGTTGTTGAAAATGGTCTTCACTCCGGACTCGAAGCTCTCGTCGTCTGAAATCTGAACGATTACATCATGATAGGCTCGCTTCTGGGCATGGTAATGCCAAATCGCTACCGCATAAATCTCGGCCGAAGCTTCCAGGTCTATTTGAGCCCACTGCAATCCAGGAGCGAGTTCAACAAAGTAGCCTTCTTCCGACTCCTTGTCGCCGTCGGTTATATAATCAAGATCCCCGATAATCGGAAAATCGTCGCTGGAAGTGACTGATTTGCCATCGGCAAGATTAGAAACCCCTTCAGGAACCATGATGACCGGCGGAAGCGTATCGAGCGGCTCGAGGTGAGGCAGGTTAACGGCAACGGGAGTGCCAATGAGAAACGGCGGCGGGTATTCGATCTTGAGCTCCGTTTCATGATGTCCTGAAAACCCTGGTAGCGTTAGGAGGAAGATGGTGGCAAGGGATGTGATTGATTTCTTCATACGTGTAGAATTGTCTTTGTTCGAATTCCTTGTTAGACGAGCGGGGCAATCGAAATATTCATTAAACTTCGAAATCCGTTTCGGAAAACTCGAGGGTTTTGCGGGCGTCGATGGCCTCGTTGACCTTGAAAATCGCCATTTCGCTCTTGAAGCTGTGCTCGCCATCGGAGTTGAGCTTGGCCTTACCGTGAATCGCGCTGAAGAAGTTTTCCAAGTGAGGCGTGTGAGGCTTCTTGTCGAGAACGATCGGAATATCATAGACATCAGGCGGAGCCGATTCGCGAACGTCGACTTTGGTGACGACTTTTTGAGCGGCCGCTTCCTCTTTGCGTATGAAGCCTTTCTTGGCCCAATCGTCCCATTCGGGAGCGCCGGATTCGCGATACATCTTGGTGAAGGATGGATTTTCCGAGATTCGCAGGGCTCCTTCGTCCCCCATGAAATACTCGAAGTAGCCTCCACCTGCCCCTGTAGTCGCCAGCGTCTGGTAAAACGCTCGGGCAGGACCTTCTGGCGTGTCGTATTCGTAGAGCACCATCACATTGTCGTACCACTCGCGATCCTTGTAGTAGTCGCGTCCGCCGCTAGCCAGAACGCTCTTTGGATAGGCATCGAAGAACCAGTTGAAAATATCGATCTGATGAGAGCCTAGATCGGCGATCGGGCCGCCTCCCAAGTCCTTGAACCAGCGCCAATTAAGGAACTGCTCCATGTTGACGTATCCATTTTTCTCGAGCATCGCCTGGTCGACGTAGATCTTAGGATTCACGTCGGTAAATTCTTTGGCGGAGCGATTCCACTGTCCATTGGCCGTCGTGTAGCGCCCCAAGAGCTTGGCTCGCTTTACCAGGTTGTAGTAGGCATGCAGATACCGAGGATTGCTACGACGCTGGTGTCCGATCTGCAGCAGCTTGCCGGTCTTTTTGGCCGTGTTGACCATGGAACGGGCTTCCTCGACCGTGCGCGCCATCATTTTCTCGCAATAGACATGCAGACCGGCTTCCAGACAGGCGTTGGTGTGGCGAGCATGCCAGAAATCGGGTGTCGAGATGATGACCGCATCAAGATCCGTCTCGGCGGCCAGCATTTCCTCGTAGTCGAAATACCACTTCAAGTCGGGACTGTCCTTGCGCAGGACGCTGCGACACTTGCCGATGCTGTATTTCCAGATGTCGCAAACCGCCTTCACATGGAAGGGACGGTCCGTGATATCGAGCATCGAATTGAGAAGGACTTCTCCTTGTCGACCGTAGCCCAGCAAGGCGATATTGATCTTCTCGTTCGGCGATACCGACTGCGCCTTCATGATGGAAGGAGCGAGTAGAATGCCGCCACTGGCTAGAGCACCCGTCTTCAGAAAGTTGCGACGATTGATAGTTGAGGTTTGCGAGGTATCGTTCATGGGAAAAAGCGATTAAAGTTTATTGACAAAGGCGTAACGGTTATGTTTCGCCAACATAAGACCAGCCACTACGAGAGCGATGTGCATTCCAAGCCAGGCGATGCCGGCATCTTGCTTCAGGAGAATCAAGCCAGCCGTTAGACTGCAGTAGACCAGTCCGGAAACGAAAAGGGAAACCCGGGTATAGATCCCGGCTAGGAGCGTGATGCCGAGCCCGATCAGCAGATAGCCCAGAACCCCGCCATACAAGGACAAGGCCCAACCGGGAATCAGCGGCTCTTCGAGAAACTTCTCCATTAGCGGCTCTGGAATTCCATGGTAATGCTCGAATCCATACTCCTTCACCTTCACTTCCGTAACCAAACCGGGAATGGCAATGCCACCTTCCTCCACGTCCATCGGCACTTCCTTGGAAACGGTAGCCGAAAACTTTTCGATGCCAGTAAGAAGCGAACGCAGACCAAGCCAAACTCTGAGTACGAGAAATGCGAATGTGGCGCTAAGGGCGTCTTGAGGATCAGGGGATTCGGTGGAGTTACTTGGGTCGCTCATAGGATTTCCGATCATGCAGTATTGGCTAAGTTTTGGAAAGCAATGTTTTTCACACTCGTGTTAGCATACTAGTTGGCAAAGCTCGAACACTATCGAAAATCGACCAGATCCGCTAGTTCGAGGTCAGGATGTTTCTGCAGATCCACCGCCCAGATATTGCGAAACTGGATGAAATGCTGATGGTCCTGTAGCCAGATCATGGTGGCTCCGGTCGGCTCTGCCTCGGAAGAGGGACGCGTTTGCTTGGGAATGGGCTGATCTCGATGGATGAGGACGCCGTTATGATAGACGGTTATCATTGCTGGACGCGTTTTTCGTTTCGCTTGGTCGAAAACCGGAGCCTTGAAAAGAATATCGTAAGTCTGCCAGCTCTCGGGCGGATAGGAAGCGTTTACCATGGGAGCTGACGATCGATAGAGCGATCCACACTCGTTCCAGAGTCCATCTAGATTATAGCTATCCAGGATCTGCACTTCGTAATTATGCCTCACGAAAACGCCGCTGTTGGAGCGTCCTTGACCTCTATTTCCGGGTTCGGAAGGCAACTTGAATTCCAGATGCAGAAACAGATCTTGGTATTTTCTCTTCGTAGCAACATTGTGTTTGGGCTGACCCTTTTTGGCAGGGACGCTTTCCATGGCATTCCCATCAACCAGGCGCCAAACCATCTCTCGATCTGCCTCAAGGTAGTTTTGCAAATCCGCCTCTCTAGGATCGAAGAGGACCCATTCGGAAAGGTCCGTACCATCGAAAAGAATGTCGGCTTGCGGGGGCGGCTTCGCTCCGGCAGTCGGCGATTTTCTGGAAACCTTCAGCAACTCGAACCGCGTAGGCTTGCCTCGCCAGTCCAGTTCCCCGCTTAAGGCTACCGAACTAAGAAGTCCGCTGGAGCTATCGGTCTTGAATCTCGCGATCGCTCCCTCTTGCTTGGCCGTCGCCTGTAGCCATGTTTCGGTTCGCTGGTCGAACACAGGGAAAAGTCGAACCTTGTACTCGCCATCGCCAAGAGCCGAAACCTGAGCCACGCACTGGGTCTTTGAATTGTTGAGAAGATTACCCTCGAAGTCGCCAATCAAGGCGAGTTCATCGGCTTGGATGGCTACGGTTAGAAAAAGGGGAAGAAACAGGAATCGAATCAGCTGGGAATTTGATGAACTACTCATTTGCGAACTGGGGGCCGTTTATTGGAATGTCTTCTACTATTTCTAGTAAAGTATGTCGAGAAGCTGACAGCATCTTATTTGGCAAAGCTCTTCCAACACGGATAGGGAAAAAATCCTTTCACGCTATTGCCAAGGCCGGAAAGGAACTCCTAGATCGTGCCCCGTATGATCACTCTGAAGTACGGTACGAATCCCCACCAAACCGAAGGCCGCGTCGAGCTGCCTGATCCGTCCCCCCTCAAGCTTCTCAACGGACCGCTCGGCTACATCAATGTGCTGGACGCGCTGACCTCCTGGCAGTTGGTACGCGAGCTCAAGGAAGCCACTGGCAAAGCTTCCGCCGCTTCCTACAAGCATGTCAGCCCAGCCGGAGCGGCCATCGCCAAGCCGATCGATGAGGCCTTCAAGGAATCCCAATTTCTCAAGCATACCGACTTCTCCCCCGTCGCCAGCGCCTATGTCAGGGCGAGGGGAGGGGACCGTCTCTGCTCTTTCGGCGACGTTCTAGCCGTCAGCGATACGGTCGACGTCAGCCTGGCTCAATTCCTCCGCACTGAAGTCTGCGATCTGATCATCGCTCCCGATTACGAACCGGAAGCCCTGGAAATTCTGAAAAAGAAACGCAAAGGCAACTTTACGGTTCTGCAAATCGATTACGATTTCATGCCTTCAGGCATCGAGAGTCGCGAGATCTTTGGCATCACGGTGAAGCAGACGCGTAACAGCCGTTTGTATACGAAAGACGATTTGCAAAACGTCGTATCCAAAAATACAGACATTTCCCAAGAAGTTATCGAAACGCTCTTGGTCGCGGCCATTTCCCTCAAATACACCCAATCGAATTCCATCAGCGTGGCCTACGATGGCCAAATCATCGGCATGGGAGCCGGCCAGCAGTCCCGCATCCACTGCACGCGACTGGCCTGCGACAAGGCTGATAAGTGGCTCCTGCAGAGGCATCCCAAAGTACGTGGACTTCAATTCAAGGAGGGAACCAAAAAGGTAGATAAGACCAATCTGATCGACCAGTATCTCCTTTGGGACTCGCTCAGCTCGCAGGAAGAGGAAATGATGTTGAACGGATTCGCGGAAAAGCCGGAACCGATTACCCGAGAAGAGCGATCGCAGTGGAACCGACAATTCCAAGGCATCTGCCTCGGTTCCGATGCCTACATTCCATTTCGCGACAACATCGACCGAGCCAATCGCTCCAATGTCCAGCACGTCGTCGAAACCGGGGGCTCAATGCGTTCACCCGACATCATCGAAGCCTGTAATGGCTACAACATGACACTCACCCACACCGGCATCCGCAGCTTCCTGCATTAGAAAATCAAAAAGAGTTATTTGAAACCACGGATAGACACAGATCCACGCGGATATTGTGATCGATAAACAGTAAAGCCCATTTGAAAAAATCCGTGCTTATCCGTGTTAATCCGCGGTTCCAAAATGAAACATGTCCATCCAAATACACAGAGCGAGTAGGGCGGATGCCTACGATCTGGCTAAGCTCAATCGGGCTTTCAACGAGGTCGATACTCCCGTGTCCTGGATCGAAGAATCCCTGAGCAGCCCGCGATCGCCGGAAATCGTTCTGATCGCTCGTTCAGGCGGCAACGCGGTTGGTTTCGGCTGTCTGATGATCTGGTATTCGTTTTGTTATGAAAAACCGGAAGGAGAGATTAGTGAACTGTTTGTAGTGGAATCTCACCGACATCAAGGTATCGGCAAACGCTTGGTCGAGCAGCTTCTCAAAGAAGCCCAAGCCTTCGGCCTATCCGAAATCCACGTCATGACCGGCAGCAAGAACGAAGCCGGACAAGCCTTTTACGAAGCCCTTGAATTCCAAAAGAACGACGACCTAGTTTTTTCCAGATCAATTTAATAGAGTAGGTCATCGCTCCTGACTGTCGCTAGATTTCGCTTCGCGAAAACAGGATGGCTCCTACGTCGCCAGCAGGATTTTAAAGAAGTCTTAAGAAGCATGTTGGCGAAGCCATCCTGCCTCCGCACTAGTCCGCCGTAGCTCTGGCGTAGGAGGGAAGGGGAATCAAGTGAGCCCTCAAAGAAGGGCGAACGTTGATTAATTAAGCTTTTCTTGTGCGAATCGGATCGCTGGCGGGTACTTAGAAGTATGCCTCAATGCAATTGCGCGCTACTCGTTTTTATTTCCGCCTGCAGCCTTCTATCCGCTAGTGAAAGCAAGCTAAGTCCCGCCAACTGGCCAATCGAACGTCGGGAAGCGGCAGAGCAAAGGGAGCTTGACGCTCCTCGCCCCAAGGTCACGCGTTCCGTATACGGATCGAAGGCTCTTGTCTCAGCTACGGTTTCTCCGATTGCCGTCGAAGCTGGAATTCAAGCCCTTGGAAATGGTGGAACCGCTGCCGATGCAGCAGCCGTCATCGTGCTGACCCAGGTAGCGACTTCCGCAGGTTCGATTGTTTCCTATGCGGGGATTCTCGAATTGATCTACTACGATGCAGCCAAGGGAGAGACTCGAAACCTAAACGCTCCTTGGAAAAACTACTTTGGCGAAACGGGCGCTGACAAAAAGCCTGCGCTCGAAAATGAGGCGGATTTCAGTGGACGAAGAACTCGAGTGCCAGGCTTCATGGCTGCGATCGAGGCTATGCATGAAGAGTATGGCGCGCTGGAATGGCGAGAGCTCTTTGAACCCGCTATCTGGTATACGGAAAATGGTGTTCCCGTCAGCAGAATGCTTGCGGGACTTTTTAAGAATCGAAGTGAAATGCTAAGTAGGTCGCCTGAGGGTCATGCGTTTCTTTATCAAGGAAAGAAAACGCTGCCCGAGAAAGGCGAGCGATTCTTCCAACCGCAAACGGCGAAAACCCTGCGAGCTATCGCGCATCAAGGTTCTCAATACATGTATCAGGGCGAATGGGCGAAGCGCTTCGTAGCGGCGGTCAACAAAGTTGGAGGAAAAGCTTCGCTGGACGATTTGAAATCGTATCAAGCCATTTGGCAGGACACCTTTAAGGGCGACTTTGCTGGCCATACGATTCACGTCTCGGGAGAACGATCCGAAGGAGGCTACCAGTTGCTGTTAGCCCTCAATCTCGCTAGCGCCATCGGCCTTTTGGATATGCCTCCTTATTGGGAATCGCCCGAGTCGTTTCATAAATTGAACCTGGCCTCGATTTGGTCGGAAATACCAGCCCAGTGGATGGCTAATCGCGCCGGGAAGTCAGGCATTTCACTCGACTTAAACGATCGAGCAAAACCTGAATACGCCGAACAGATCGTTTCATTATTCCAGTCCCATCTGTCACAAACCAAAGCTCCAAACGAGTCGTCGAGCGAGCACACCGATGCGCTCGTCGTGGTGGATCAACGAGGAAACATTGCCGCCCTAACGCATTCCATTAACTCCGCTCCATGGGGACCGACGGGGATAGTCGTAGACGGGATTCCCATTACCGGTCGAAGCTTCCCAGATCCCAGCCATCCCTCCGGCGAATACGTTCGCAACGGATTGTCGCCAGCAATCGTGTTTAAGGAGGACAAACCCGTTTTCGCGCTTTCTTCTCTTGGAGGAGGCCAGCGACGAGAAACGTTTCGCATCCTGCTAGGCGTCATTGGAAAAGGAATGGATATTTCCACAGTGATGGATGCTCCTCAATGGCTCGTTCCCAGCCGGCAGGGCAATTACATCGCGGTTAGCGAAGGTAGCTACTCGGAAGCGTTTCTCTCCGAAGTAGAAGATAGGGGATTGATCCCTGAAGTCTTTCCTCAAGACAAGGCTCGGCGTTTCAGTGGCGCTGCCTCCTTCGTGACCATCGATCCTGAAACCGGGCAGCTCGAATCGCGCGAAGACGAACGTTTCCACAATCTGGCCGATGGCCTTTGAGAACGGGCAATTAATCTCGCCTCTACTGGTCGGTCAATAAAGGTGTGGAAGGCGATTATGACACCAAACGACGAAAGCGATGCGGAACTTCTGATTCGATTCGCGCGAGAGAAAGACGAAAGGGCCTTTGCGACCTTGGTCGAGCGGCATCTCAAGCTTTCCTATTCGGTCTCTCAGCGTATTCTAAATAATGATACTCACTTGGCTGAGGATATTGCGCAACAAGTTTTCAATGACGTGGCCAGGAATGCCAAAAAGCTAAGCGGATGCCAATCGTTGGCATCTTGGATTTTCACCTCCACGCGCTTTGCCGCTTTGAAGGCTATCCGCAGCCAGCAGCGAAGGGATCGACGAGAAAAGACGGCCGCCAGCATAGAAGAGGCGAATAGACCCGCCACGTCGGCACTGCCATGGGAGGAACTTCGGCCGGTGATTGACGAAGCCATTAGCGAATTGAAGAAAGTCGATCGCGATGTCGTCCTGCTACGGTTTTTCGAAAACCTCGACTACCAGACGATCGGCTCAAGGCTTAGCCTTTCATCCAACGCCGCCCGGATGCGTATAGATCGAGCTCTTGAAAAGCTTCAAGCGATTCTCGGTCGAAAAGGCATTACGTCGACCACTGGGGCTCTCAGCGCAGCTTTGGGCGGATACGCTCTGTCACCCGTACCGTCCGGATTGGCGGCGACCATTTCTCTGAATGCGATAAAATGTTCCGGGACTTCCATGTTTGGATCTGCATGGAGCGGTTTGATCACTCAAAAAATAGCGATCGCGATCATCGCCGTAGCGGGTTCGCTGCTTTATTATTGGCAGGGAAAAGGGGAGCAAAAGGCACTTCTTGAGGACGTCGCCGATAGCTACGGCTTAAATGAGTCGAGTGAACCAGAAGAAGTTTACATGGCATCGGGAAATCATCTCGATGATCTTAACCAAACGCTGAATGACATCAATAAAGCTTTCGCTGCCAGGCATTCCACAGGATTCGTTGGCAGGCGATATGATATTGGCGAATTGGATACGCTTCCTAGAGCAATATCTAGGACGAAACCTGAATATCCAATATCCCAAGACGGAACGAAATGGGAAGGTGAGGCCTTGGTGGAATTAACGGTTGGGACAGATGGCTGGCCAATCGATTTGCAAGTCATCAGCGCCACGCGTCCCGAATTCGCGAAAGCCGCTTTGGAAGCGGTCATTCATTGGGAATTCGAGCCTGGGAAAATCGACGAAAGGCCAGTGACATGCCTGGTCCACCTTCCCATCAGATTCAGAGCCCAAGACAGTTCTATCTAGGAATACTCAAGACCTTCAAAACACTGATTTGTAAAAAGGAGAGAGCGAGATTTCCCAAATATCTTAAATTAGACATAATGCCCATTGTGCGAAATGCAGAGTGACGCATGGAGGGCAATCGCGATTCGAAGCCTAGCCCTAGGCTTTTTGTAAGGCACGTGCCTAGTTCTTCGCTGGTGAGAGCCTCAGTCAGGTAACGATCCAAGGTTACAATGCAGAGAACAAAAGTAATTTATTATTCAATACTGAATGTCATCATCTTTCTAGAAAGGTAATCGTCATGAAGTACAGTTTGGGGGATTCAAAACGGTGAATGAAAAATAAGAATTCCCGACATCAAGTAAGATAGATATCAATTTGTTAATATTGGCTGTAGCCATTCATTAGTCTTTCAGCTAAATCACTATCTATTACCTCCAAATGCTTATGCAAATCAGGGACTAGCCTAGCAGGCAAAGTATTGTATATTTCCTTGAAGGTTTTTGATTCTTTACCAGCTTCTTTGGCATCAATCAGGCGAGCAATTAATTGAAGTATAAACTCCTCATCCCTTTCGCGGGTAGATTCAGTATGTTTTTCTTCGTCTAATCTCCGCGTATTTTTTACATCCAACTCGCGGAATTGCAATCTAGTCTCTCTTCGCAGCATTCCGATAGCTGACTTAATTTCACTTATCGAATCCATTACATATTTTTCAGCTGGGATTTCTGTGGATTCTAATTTTACTGTTTGGAACTCTCCAAAGCTTTTTAGAAAACTATGTTTGTTCGATCCCGAGAGAGCTGCTTTTAGCTTACTACGAAGAGCTTTCTTGAAATTGATTATCTTTCCAAATCGAAGATCTCGCGGATAAGGAATATGTTCAAGTGGTGATGTATCAAAACTGTAGTCAGTCTGGTCATCTTTGAGCACAATCGTTGGCTTGTCAAATGCCAGCCTCATCCCTAGTTCAAACATAACATTGGGATTTTTTCCACTTACATCACATACGACTACTTCATGACTATATAAATTTTGGACAATTCTCTTTTGAATAATTCCCACCTCATCGTCTTCAGAAACAAGCTTTGTATCGAAATTTTCGTCATGTGCACAGGATTTTATTATTGATAGAACTTCTTCCCAGTGGGTTGCTGGATATCCATCAATTGCGGAAATAGGCATGACTATACCGCAAGTTGGCTTCTTCTCCTCTTTTGCTTTTTCACTCATTACTCATGGCTTATGATCGGTCTCTTGTTTGCTGTTTTCTTGCACTCAAAATTCATCTAATTTTTCATAAGCTACAGCGCGATGTCAACGGGCATTCCCTACGTACTGAGCGAAATTGCTGCTTATCGCTAAGCTTGAACCTTCCCTGCTCTTTGAGCAAAGAATTCTAGTGACACGGAAAGGTGAAAGGGATCTTTCTTTCTACGAATGAAGCTTCACCCCTTCAGATTAAATAGCAACGCGCTCAGTTCCTTTGTCGAGTCGATCGACTCCTCTGATGTATTGGAAATGAAAAGACGTTCGGGGGCGATGCCTTTTTCCTCGATGAGGTAGCGTTTGGCTTCTTGGGAACGTTCGGATGAGAGCGCGTTAAGCCAGTCGTCTTTGATTTCGACATTCTGCAAAGCGGGAATCTGCTGGCCTAGCATGCCCAGCATTTCGGCCAGTCCAGGCAGACCGCCTTGGCCCAGTAAGGCTGCTGGCAGCGTTTCGGCAATCGAAGGCGAAGCGCCCTGCTGGACTCCTAAACTGCCCTCTGCCGACTGCCCACTGTCCACTTCTTCTCGCGACTGCTGACTGCCGACCTCTTCCTCTCTTTGACTTGCATTGCCAATGATGAAAGAAGCAATGGCTCCGATTAGATTTCGCTTGAGTTGATCGTCAGACGATTCTTCAGCTACGGCTGTATCAGTCAGTTGGGGACTGGGCTCTGGTTCTAAACTAGGCTCTTCGGTCGATTCCGGTTCTCCCAGAGCGTTGGCGAAGAAACTCATGAAGGCGGATTGGACGAGCTGTTTGTATTCAGTTTCTCCCACCGGCTGGCTGAGCAACTGGATCGGATCGATGCCGGCCACCGAAGTATCGGTCAATCCCAGCTTTTCGTTCTGCAAGATCCAGGCGATTAGGTTTCGCTTGAGCACGTCGCGCTCCGGCTCAGCCGCGATGATGCTGGCCAGCTCCACGTTGAGACCGGGACGTTTTTGCAGAATAGTGGCCATGGCATCGAGTTTCTTGCGAGTGGCTTCATCGAGCTGGAATTGTCCCGCGGCAAAACCGATATTGTTCACGTCTTCCTGTCCACCGACCAATCCAGACAAAAGACTAAACGGCGACGTAGCTGCCTTGAGAATGATATTTCCCAAGGCTTTCATGGCTACTTGGAAAATAACACTGCCCGCATTGACTCCGGGTCGGTCCAAGCGATCGCTTAACTTGAGGGTTGGCAGTGTGATCTTGCCATCTGGATCCTTGAGCAAATTGATGGCAAAGCCGATAGGCAGCTTCATGGCATCGGGACTGTCGACTGCCTCGCCAAGAGTCAGCTGATCGAATCCGGCATCGATCTGCCCTTCCAAGGCGCTGGTTTCAATATTGTAGGAAGATTCCAAGGACATCATGCCCATGGCCAGATTTCGTCCCAAGAACTTGCCCCAATACGGCGAGGTGGCCGTCATGTCGTAGCCCCGAATTGCCAGCGACAAGGTAGTCAATTTCTCCAGATCCAGCGAGTCCAGCGACCCCTTGAATTCAAACTGAGCCGACCCATCGATCAAAGCCGTAACGTCAATAGCCGCCTTGGTGCCTGGCAAACTGGAAAGATTGCCCACCGAAGTGTTCAGAGCCTCAATATTGCTACGAAAAGGCGGCTCAACCGTCGTATCCAGAAAATCAAGCGTCCCCTCCGTCACCAAAACCTTCCCCACCGTAAACGGAAACATCTCCTCTAAATCTTCTTCTACCTCTGAAATTGATTCCCCGGAATCAGTTTCACCCTGCTTGTCCCGAGCTCCGTCGAGGGAAGCCTCGTCGAAGGGTTCATCCTCCAACTCAATGCGCAACGCCTTCAGCCAATTCCCACCATCATCATCCAGCTTAAAGAACCCAGACGGCTTGACCAACTCAACCGTCGCCACCTGAACCGCATCCCCGTCATAAACCGCCTCCGCTAGCTTAAGCGATTCTATGGCAGCCAGTGTCTCGCTACTATCTTTGTCTGCAATTTCAACACGAGCCACCGTTGCATTCGCCGTCGCTTTGATGGCTTCCTCGCGATACTGGACCTGAGCTTCGGCATTGGCTACGCCGTCCACTATATTCAAATACGCATACTCGTCCGCATAGCCCTGAGCGAAAGCTAGCTTGAGATCTTTTATCGCTACCTCGGCATCCACTTCCAGCTGAGCGATATTCACGTTGCTGCCAATTTCGATAACGCCCGATTCTCCAGCTAAAGCCAAGCTCGCCTCAATCCGAGCCTTCTGGTCTGGATTGAACGGCTCGATCTGCGAGCCACTTATATTAATATTCTCAATACGCGTGGTAATCGGCTGAGCCAACGCTTGGTCCACCAACTCAAAAACCCCCTCCGTCCAACTAAAAGCATCAACTACCAAAGAAACATCAGCGTCATCCTGCTTGTCCCGAGCCTCATCGAAGGAAGCCTCGTCGAAGGATTTCACCGGCAACACCATCTCCCCATCCGCCCCTCGCGTGGCTTTCACATAGCCTGAAGCGATGGCCACCTCGCCTACCCTGGCCTCCGTTTGCGGCCAACGCGCCTCAATCTGTTTGACCGCTATGGACGGAAAATCCGCTTCGAATGAATCGTCGTTGCGGGACAAGGCTTTCAACCCATTCAGCGTAAATCCTCCTTCGGTAAGCTCCATCGCCATACCTTCCTCTTCAAGAACGGCTGTATAAGTACCCGAAAATCCGAGAGCCCCACTCAAATCCAAGTCAAGGTAATCGATGGCGTAGGGCATCGACTTCGCAATATCGAGATTTTCGATACGGAAAGAGCCATTCGAAGCAACAGGAACGGCTGAGACGTCGCCGCGCCATTCAATAGTCGTTTCATCGCCGATATTCGCTAAGAAAGAATACGGACTGTCGTTATCCTCGCGACTGGTGTGGAGATTTTCCAGATTCACATTGATCGGAGTGATGGTTTCCTTGAAGGGCAAGGCTCGGGTCTTGTCCTCGAAAGTGATGGTCATGTTGGCGATGAGCAACGAACCGAGCCAGAAATCGGCGGGCTCTTCCGACTCCTCGGTGTCAGGTTCGCCCTCCATGGTAGCCAGTTTCTGGATATTCAGATCGCCATTCGATTCGATCGAGAGATTGATTTCCGCTCCTTCCAAGGCGAAGGCTTTCACGTTGGTAGTTCCGAATACTGAACTGATTTGCGGATTGAGAAAGATTCGCTCCGCTTGGAAGAATGGCCGACCCAGATCGTCCTCCACCATCAGGCCCTCCAGCGTGGTCGATAAGGTGAAGGGATTGAAGGAAGCCTTTTCCAGCTCGATGTTTCGCTCCAGGGTTTCGACGACAATGGGAATCGCTTTCCTGGAAATGACCCAGGGCACCAAAAGCGAGCTGCCAATCAAGTAGAGAAGGTAGAGACAACCTACGACGATGATGATCTTCCGGATTCTACCGGGTTTGGGAGGACTGGCTTCGTTGCTCATGTTGCTTGTGGGAAAGGATGCCTTCCATCAAAGTTCCAAGCCGCGTCCTTGGCAAGATAGAGTCGGCATGTTCTAAACATGCCGCTACCTGATAAAACCGCAGCGGGCCGTCTACGACGTTCCGACAATCGAAAATATTTCCTGAAAAATGGTAGGGATGACCGGCTCGGTCATCCGAGATTAAAAAAGGTGGCGTGAGGTGTCCTCGACTCGCGCTTTCAAGCTAAACGTGTCGAGGACGCCACGTTCCACCTTTGTTTTCCAAGACAATAGATTTTCCCCACTCCACGCTTGCTCCGCCAGCCAACTCTCTTCCTGATCCCTGCGATGAGAGGAAAAATGCAAGCGGTTCTTTGGGACATGGATGGACTCCTTTTGGATACGGAGCGCGTGGCTCTCGATTCATGGAAGACAGCAGTCGAGGAGTTGGGAGCTGAAGCGGACGAGGACGTTTTCCGCGGCATCATCGGCATGAATCGAAAGAGCTGGGAAGCCAAGCTACGCCAGGATCTCGACGGAAAAATCGATGTGGACGCGCTCATCGAGATCGCCAATCGCGTCTACTCGCAAAGGATCGAAGCGGGAGTCCCCATGAAGGAAGGAGCGAGGGACTGCCTGGATTTGCTGTACGGCAAGAAGATTCCTCAGGCCCTAGCCACTTCTACCAATCGATCCTACACCAAGAAAAAACTCGGCAAACATGATCTAGAAGATCGATTCCAGGCCATTGTAACCGGCGATCAGGTCGAGCATGGCAAGCCGCACCCCGAGATTTTCCAAACCGCCGCCCAGCGACTGGGCATCAGCGCCACGCAGAGCATCGTGTTCGAGGATTCCCCATTGGGCGTGCAAGGGGCTTCCGCCGCAGGAGCCTATGTCATCCTGGTTCAAGACATCGCCAAGCATGGCGAGGAAAGCCTGGCCAAGGTCGACCAGCAGTTCACTACCCTCTCCGACGCCCTCCCCTACCTGGATACGACTTTTCCGGACCCTTAGCCGATCGACCCATTCAGCGTTGCCTTATTATTACAGGCGTATTTCAAGAGACGATGGAATTCGCTTTCTCTACGGCCAACTCCATCCATTTCGGACCAGGTATCGCCAAAACCATCACCGGACTTCTCCCGACCGGAGTTAAACGCGTTTTCATTCTAACCGGCTCCTCGTCCCATCGTCAGAAATCCGTCTTGGATGTGTTGGAGAATAATGGATACGAAATCGATTCCCATTCGATAAATAAGGAGCCAGACGTATCCACCGTTTGGAACATTGCGCAATCCGCTCGAGAGTTCAAAGCCGAGATTATCGTGGCGATTGGAGGCGGCAGCGTGATTGACACTGGCAAAGTGGTGGCGGCCATGCTCAACAACGGCGGAAAGCTCATCGACTACCTGGAAGGGGTCGGAAAGGGCGAGACGCTCAAGTACCCTTCCGCGCCGATGATGGCGATCCCCACCACCGCTGGCACTGGCTCTGAAGTAACGCGCAATAGCGTGTTGTCCGTTGCGGAAGCGGGAATAAAAGTAAGCCTACGCAGTCCCTATCTCCTGCCACGCTGGGCGGTAGTCGATCCGGAATTGACCTACCAGCTTCCCTCGCAAATAGCGGCCTTCACGGGAATGGACGCCTTTATTCAATGCCTGGAGGCCTATCTCGGCAACCAGGCCAATCCCCTGACCGACGGCATCGCCAGCGAAGGCATTCAACGAGCAGCGAGATCCCTGAAAGCGGCTTGCGCGCCCGTCGTCGATCGGGCAGCTAAAGAAGACATGTGCGTGGCTAGCCTGTGCAGCGGCATGGCCTTAGCCAATTCCAAGCTGGGAGCCGTTCACGGGTTTGCCGGTGTGATTGGGGGAATGATAGACGCCCCTCATGGAGCCATTTGCGCCAGTCTTGTCGGACAAGTCTTAAAAGCGAATCTCGATGCTATCGAAACCCGGGCGCCCAACCACCCTTCTCTAGCTAAGTGGGAACGGGTGGCTCAGATCGTGACCAGCAACCCTTCAGCAAAGCCACTCTACACCATTGCCTGGCTAGATACTCTGCTAGCCGATCTCGATATCCAGTCGCTGGAAGCCTTGGGATTTACACGTGATCGAATTCCTGAAGTGGCGGAAAAAGCGGAGAATTCGAGCAGTATGAAGGGCAATCCGATCAAGCTGACCCGCTATGAAATGGAAGAAATTCTCGAAGAATCGCTCTAGCCGGAATCAACCTCAGCCGGATCCGCTAAATTGAAAAATAGGCGGTTAAAGAGAAGTCGAGAACTTATAAGTCGCGGTTTCGTGAAAACCTAACCTCTTTTACGGATGCCGATCGAAACACCCCAGAAGATCCTCGGACCTTGAAAGGCGTTAAAAAATTTTCGATGAGCTAAAATCTCTATGCGATAGAGTCTGCTACTCAGCGCCACACTACAATAAACCCTGAGCTACTTATTTTCGGCGTTTGAGCGACATCGAACTGCCCTTAAAGAATACGCGCCACATTGCCAATCCACTAGAGAAGGGGCTGATAAATACCCTGAGTGGCAATGAGCGCTAATCGCGCCTTTTAGCATGACCATGAGAAGAAGCGCTCATTCGCTATCCTGTCATTTCCGGGTCCGTAACCTAAATGAAACCTGAGAGGATTTGCTCCGAAAATTTCGAATGGCGATTCGCAAATCGGGTTAGTCCTGAAAGTCTGACTACATGGATCTCTGTATTCACATAATCCTTGCATTTTATTGGCCTAATTTTTTCCATTTTTGTAAAATTTTACTGAGTTTTCTCAGCCTCAGTCTTCGTTTTGTGAATACGTTTGATAGTATACCCTAAAATTTGGGCGAACAATAGGCTTAAAAATCACCCGATTTGACTAGTAGTAAAACTCCCTTGCTCCGGCAATTTCCTTATCTGCCCCGATAAATCGCAAATTTCGCATAGGATATTTCCTATACGGATCATGAGGAATTTATTTCAGATTTCTGGGAGGTATCCAGAAATCCCTACCTCTTCACCGCTTTTTTCACTATGTAAATTTTTACTAAAGGAGCGGCCTTTGGAAGACGAAGTTTGGGGGCACGTCAAAATTCAAAACCCACTCGAAAAAAGCAAGCGACGCCGTCGGCTGAAAGAAGAGCACTCAGGAATACCCACTCACCCAGGCAAACCCCAAACAACGAATTTCTAGCGCCATCATCATGCGCCAGGAAATGGAATACTAAACTAAACACTAACGTTACACATACACACATATCAGATGAAAACATTCAAAACACTGCTTGCCGGAGCGACCGGTATTTTCGCTGCCGCTACCCTGTTTGGCGGAACTAATGAAGACGCGACTCTGAACGCCACCATTACGTCAGGCGTTCTGGAAATCGATCCGACTTCCGTTTCAGGTCCTCACAGTCCTGTTGGAGGATCGGTAGCCCTGACAGGCGCTCTGCAGACCGATGCTTTGCAATACAACCTGAATGGCATCACCATCAACGACTTGAACGGCGACGGACAAGGCTGGCGCTTGACGGCTACGCCTGACGCGAACCTGACTGACGGCACCGACAATCTTCCTCTTGGCACAACAGCCGGTTTCCATAACCCGTCTGACGCCGCCAACACTACGGTAGACACGGTCAATCAAGTTACCTACTCCGGTACTACTGGTATCGCTGGCTACACGATCGATTACGACGTTGCTTACAACGTTCCAGCACTGGTTGGAGCTGGAGCCTACTCTGGCATCGTAGCTTTCGCTATCGTAGTCAACTAACGAATACATAGCAACTCTTACGTTAATCCAGGCGATCCGCGAAATCTAATCCGACGATGACACACATAGTCGAAAATCCAATTAAAGCGCTTCCACATTCTTTGGTCGGGATGCTAGCGCGGGAATTCGGCTTCGCGTCAGGAACTATTGGTCGTAGTTCCAAGGGAAGCGAGCGTGTCATCGACTCGGATCCTAGATGGGATCGTCAAAGATTAGCGAGCGTGGACGAAGAGATCGAAGATACATGGTGGAGTGGTATCTCGATTTTCAAGAATGCTCGAAGTGGCGGCTTGGTCACCACCGCTTCGAGCGACTTCGCCCGTCAGCTGATCGACGCAACCTGAGAATGGATTCGGCATCACAGGTATGAATGTCGGAGACTTCAATGGTTCGCTTTTACTAGACGAGGCCGCGCCCTACAGCGCGGCCTCTCTTAGCAACGATTCCCGCTGCGATTGCAGCGGATTATCCACCATGGAGTGCGAGGTGGAATCCGACATCTTTCGCCATCAAAGGTGGTTAAGGCTCTCCACTTTCTTTTTCCTAACCGTTGCGGGAACCAATCTTCTGGAAGGGGATATTCAGCTGAGAGGTCCCGGCTCTATCCGACTGCCCTCCGTTACCGTATCCGACGAGCCAACACGGGTAAGATCCGAGAAGCATACCCTTGTTTTGAAGAACACCCACATTCGAACGGGCTGGATGCTGACCGGCGAAGTCTTTCAAGGGGTTCTGGAAGGCCGGAAGACCGGTGAAACCATTCTAGCAAGACTCAAATTCAAGTCCATCACCTACACCGGAGGTCGGCCTCTGACTGTATCGGACGAAGAGGAACAAGGTCAGACGAAAGAGGATACTGTTCAAGAAATGGAAGAGGCTGAACTGACCCCCGACGCGCCTGATCTTGAGATTCAGTTGGATAAGGGAACTGAAGAAATCCATACCGAGGAAGCGGATTCTCAGCCACAGGTGGATGAGCGCGAACCTCTCGAGTTGATCGAGGAAGAGGAAGCTCTGCCTAGCATTGCTGACATGGGCTTGGGCTCGACGGCTGGAATCCATATCTCCGCTGACGAGAGCGTCATCACGGCCGATCCAGGATTTGGAATTGGAAAATTCAAGATCGAGTTCCGCGTCATCTACAAAGTGCCCGCCTTCCCGAGAGCCGACGACTACTCGGGAGTAGCCAATTTTATCATACAATAGCTTTAGAAAACTGGAACTTCGCAAAACCATCCCGCAAATGAAAACACGACTCATCCCACTCGTCCTGCTCTTCGTCACGTATTCGGCTTTCGGATTCAGTGTAAATCCCATGGTCGCCGAATTCGATCCTGACTCGACCCGTTCTCAACAGGTTTTCGTCCTGACAAACCCCACTGAGGAGCCGAAGCCTGTCGAGATCACGGTAGGCATTCCCCATCTCGATGAAAAAAACGTGGAGACTCTCGAGCGAGGAGCGGGAGAGGAGAATTTCCTGATCGTCCCTCAGCAGTTGATTGTTCCTCCAAACTCGAAACGATCGGTGAAAGTCTTCTGGGTTGGCGAATCTTCAGGAAGCGAAGAGACCTTTCGTATCATCTTCAAGGAACTTCCGGTAACCTTGCCGTCAGAGGATCTTGGTCCAGACGAAAGCAGCTTTCGCATGATGGTAACCATGGAATACCAGACCCGCATTTGGGTTACGCCGAAAGGACTGAAGGAAAACTTGAGCGTCACCGATTTCGACTACGTCGAGATTCCAGCTCCTCGGAAGCAAGTGGCAGGAGAAGAGCCTTCCACCGAGCACATGTTGCCGATGTTGAAATTGACCGTAGCCAACACTGGTCAGCGTCACGGCTACATTCGCTATCCGGAAATGCTTATTAAAACCAAGACCGGCGACACCTTGAAGTTCGACCACAAGAAAATCGACCCTATCTCCGGACAGGTAGTCATGAAGGAATCCGAACGCAGCTTCAAGATGCCTTGGCGCGACGATTTTCCCAATTTCGACAACATCGATTCGATCACCCTTAAAGTGAAAAAGAAAAGCAGGTGAGCCGTCGAGTAGCATGCCAGATCGTTCTCCTGGCAGTGCTCGCCCAAGCAACCTTCGGTTCGCCGCAAAACTTTGAGGATCCCGATGCGGTCATTATCCCACTCGACATTGAAATCAACGGCAAGCCGCATGGGGAGCTCATTACCCGAGCTACTCCATCCCTAGATGCGGTAGCCGTCTTCGGTCCCAGTTTCAAGGAATTGCTGCTGGACAAGGTTGCCGACGATATCGCTCTAATCGTCGCGTCACTGCCAGATGAATACATAGCGCTAGCCGAGCTAAACAAGCTGGGTCTGCGTGTGCATCTGGATTTGGAACGGCTGGTATTGGTAGTTGAGATACAAGAGAAGCTTATTCTCGAGAGAAGATCCATCAGCTTGAATCGCTTTAGAAACCGGATTTCCGATCGAGCCCTTCCCGAGGCTAAGGTGAGCGGATACGCGAATTTCCGCATGAGAAGCGCGAAGGAACGACAGGGGAACGGGGAAACCCATACGCGGAATACTCTCAACGTGAAACATGTGATGAATTTCAATGGATGGGCGATTGTTGGCGAAAGCGTCATGAGAGAAAGCGATTCCTCCGCTGGCTCGTCGTGGAGTGTAGAATCGCTGCACCTGGAAAAAGACGTTCCGAAACGACTCTGGAGAATCAGGTTGGGAGATTTGGTAACGCCCACAACCCGTTTTCAAAGAGGCTTTTCGCTTTGGGGATTTAATCTTTCCCGGAATTTCGATATCAGTCCGAGTCGCATATTCCAGCCAACCGGATCCGCTCAATTCGAGCTTCGCGAGGATTCAACCGTCGAAGTCCTGATGAACGGAAATGTGGAACGTCTCCTAAAACTGGATCCAGGCATCTACAACATCGAAGACTTCAAACTGGCCGCTGGAGAGAATACGCTCGCATTGAATGTAATCAGCGACTCGGGAGCGGAAGAGCTCGTGAGCATTTCCGAGTTTGGGGCTCCAACTCTGCTTGGAAATCGCGTATCGGAATATTCCTTTTCCTTCGGTTTGCCCGTTACTTCAAATCCTCAGGACAGTTTCGTACTGTCATCGCTTTCTCAATACCAGCGTCGCTTATCCCTGAATCCGGTTTATTCCGGGTATTATCGGAAGGGTGTCACCAATCAAATTACGGGAGAAGTCGCTCTCCAAGGAACGCTCGACTGGCAAAGAGCTGGAGTCAGCGCGATCTGGGCGAATCAAACCGGTTCCTACCATTTGGACTTTTCGCTTAACAATGCGAGTTCCACCTCTCCTGGAATCCAGCTTTCTTCTGAACATGAAATCTTCGGCTACAAGATTCGTTCCACCTCCACCTACATGGGCGAAGGATTCAGCGAATACCTGAGAGGGCAGTCTCGACCCTCCAATGAAATGCGATTCAGCCAGTCTTTGAACGCGTCCAAGATGTTTGGAGACAAGCTGTCGGCCTCGTTCGGGAGCGTGTACCGAAAATACGCGAATGGCGAAGACGAATGGTCTGCCAATGCTCGTTTTGGACGGCGTATTGGAGATGTCTACACTTCCCTCTCGCTTCGCGGCGCTTCTTCCGACGATGGATTCGACACCGGCCTCTATCTCAATCTCACCTGGAATCCTGTCCGCAAATGGAGATCGCGCACGCGAGTCGGCTATGGCGACTTCACCACCAACTCGGGAATTGAAACGACGCTGAACTACGCCAATCGGAGAGCCCGCGACTATTACCAGGTAGAACTAGCCGCCAGAGGTTCAGAGGAAGAAAGATCCTACACGGGAGGCTTAACCTATCAGAATAACATGATTCGATTTTCCGCTCTCCACGGTTTGGCCTATGGCGACATCCAAGAGGATATAGACTCGGTGGAGCGAACGAGTTTGGAACTGGAATGGGCCATAGCCTTTGCCGATGGATCGGTCGGCGTCACCAGAAGAGTTGGAGACGCTTTTGCACTGATAGCGAATCACCAGATGTGGAAAGACGTTCCTATCGGAATAAATCCAACCTTGGGGGGATACGAATTTAAATCCAAGGGAGGGTTTTTCAGTCCGGTAATTTCAAATCTAAGGCCCTATCAAGCAACGAAAGTCTTCGCCGAAACGTCGGAAGGAGAAATGATTCTACAGGAAAATGAATACGAGATCGCCCCATCCGAAAAACGGGGAACCAAAATCGTCTTAGGGGACGAAGCGGTATACGGATTGCGCAGCTCGATTTTCCTGCCAGATGGCGAGCCAGCCGTTTATCGCGGCATTCACTTGACGGATCAAAGCGGGAATCGCGTAGCCAGTTTTACCAATAGCGTGGGACGGTTCGTGGCGAGCGGACTGAAAGAGGGAATCTACACCATCTCCGTAGCCGGAACGGCAGGAACCGCTCAAGTGGAAATCAAAGGGAAACGGAAGCTGGTCAATAAAGACATGATTGTATTGGAAGTTTCAGCGCAGTAGATCAGACTTGCTGATAGCTTCCTTCACAGGCCTCGAAAACCAACCACTCGGATCGATTTTCGCCCTGCGGAAACTCGGTACCCGTGGCGATAATTTGCAGGTCCGTATCGATCGCCTCCCAAAAACGCTGCCGTCGATGAGGGTCCAATTCGGAAAGCGTATCGTCAGCCAGGATCACTGGAGCGAAACCGAACTTTTCTCTCCAATAAGTCACAATAGCGAACGACATGGCCAAGACAATGGAGCGCTGCTGCCCTTCGGAAGCGAATTCCCCGGCCGCCTGACTATTCAAGCAAAGACGGAAATCGTCGCGATGCGGTCCTTTACTCGTCGTTTTCAGCAGAAGATCTCGCTCCAAGTTGCCTTTCAACGTATCGAAGTAGCTTTCATCAGTCTGCAGTTCGACGTTAGGCTTGTATTCAATATCCAGTAGATCATCGTTGTCGCTTATCTGCCGGTGACACGTCTTGGCCAAATTCATGAGGTCCCTTAAGCCTTGTCGTCTAGCTTGAACCAGTTCGTAGGCCGGCCTGGCCATCTCCTTTTCGAATGCGTTGAGCAGATTCGCGTCGGCTCCCTTCTTGAGTAGAGCGTTTCTCTCCTTGAGCCCCTTTTGATACGATTGCAGAGACTGGAAATAGCTGCGGTCGATTCCGCATAAAAAGGAGTCTAGAAACCGCCGTCTTAGGCTCGGAGACCCGTCGGCTAAGCGCATATCCTTGGAGGACATCAACGCCGTTGGAAACCGTCCAGCAAACTCGGATACGCGCTTGATCGGCTCCCCATCGATCCATGCTTCCTTCCCTTTTTTCCTAATTCGAACGGTGGCTTCGGATTCTCCAACATCTTCATGATCAATAGCGTATACGATTTGGGCGTAATCCTTTTCGAAGCGGATGAGGCTCGCGTTCTCACGCGTTCTAAAGGCTTGGAGCGAGGTGGCGTACCCCAGTGCCTCAAGGAGATTGGTCTTCCCTTGGCCGTTATTTCCGCAGATGAATACGCGGGGCGCATCTAATTGAAGCCGAGCGAAAGCGATATTCCGATAATCGCTGAGACCTACGCTAAGAAAACGCATTCAGTATCCAAGTTCTGGTTTCCCGCCCAAAGGAGCTGGTTTTTGAACATCGGGATCCAGCTCGTCGGCATGGTAAAGCTTGTGCAGCTGATATCCCGCTCGAAAGAATCCTCCATGTTTCTTAACGAAACCAGTGATCGACTCGAGGGTCGCTTTATCGTCGCGCATGGACCATTCCGGATGCAGCCACACCGGCCGGCCGTCTATCTTTCCACCAATTGCTCGTATCCATTTTTCTATGGAATCTGGATTCTCTATGATCAGTTTAAACTCGTCAGCCAAAGCAAGGTTTTCATCGAGCGGCATGGCTTCCCATTTAGGACTAAGAGTGATCCAATCGAAGTCCCCTTTTATCGGAAACGCCCCGCAAGTCTCTAGATGTCTGGCCATTCCCCTCTCTTTCAATCCTTCGGTCAACGCGGTTAAGTCATGAATGGTCGGTTCACCGCCGGTAACGATTGCCATTTGGGCGCCGGAGGAAGCGGCTCGATCGGCAAGCGAGGTCGCGGTTTCTTTTCCAATGTCCTCCGGAACGTAGTCTGGATGCCATGTCCCTGCCGAGTCACACCAAGGGCACTTGACCGGACAGCCAAATAGCCGAATGAAAAAGGCGGATTTCCCCATGTGGACGCCTTCCCCCTGCCAGGAATGAAACACCTCATGAATCGGATAGCTTTTCATGACCAGTAATCCAGATAGCTGGAGTTTTAGGCATCCGCTCGATAGGTCGCCGCGTTTCGAGCGTCTTCTATGACTTCGACTGACAAGACGAATGCCCGTTCTTGGGTCATTTCCCGTATCATAGGATCGACTACATCATGCAAATGTCTTGCGACGCCTTCGCACGAACACTGTTCGACAATGTAAGGCTTGTACACTTGGCAGCCAGAGGTTTCGTTAACCTTTAGAATTTCGCTTAAGAGAGGATCGTCGCTATTGAAAAGACAGGCGTGATCCAGATTGTCGTCAATCCAGCTCTTCAGCGGTTTGAGCTTCCCGAAATCGACGACGAATCCGCACTCGTCGAGCTCCTTGCAGCCGAAAGTGAATACAAAGCTCCAGTTGTGTCCATGAATCTGGGCGCAATGGCCATCGTGTTTGTGTTGGCGATGGGCAAACGGAATATCGCTGTATGTTTTGCGGCAAGTGAACATGAGCTTATGGGACCCGACGCCGTTAAGATTCTCCTAAATGCCATCCTGCTTCGACGAGTTCGTCCACGCCAGGCGCATCAGGCTCGTATTGGGTAGGGTCGCTTCTCTTCGCCAAATAGAAGGCTTCTCTCCGCTCAATGCAAGTTCCGCATTTGCCGCAATGCAGTTCGCCTCCTTTGTAGCAAGACCAAGTTTCCTCGAGAGGCGCCCCGTACTTCTCGGCCAGCTCGACGATGGCTTTCTTGGAAAGATTAACAAAGGGCCGGTACAGACTGACTGTGTGCCAGTCGCACTGCCGAATGGCCGCGTCCAAAGCGGAAGCGAAACTCTCCCGGCAATCCGGATAGATCGCATGGTCACCGCTGTGAGCCGCATAGGCGACCGCATCCACTTCAAGGGAAATGGCCCAAGCTGTAGCCACTGAAATGAGAATCATATTCCGATTAGGAACCACCGTTTGCTTCATGCTCTCCTCTTCGTAATGACCATCCGGTATCAAGGTTTCGGCATCGGTGAGCCCACTGTGACCAAAGAGTTGGGAAATGGTCCGCAGGTCGACCACCCTGTGATTGAGTCCAAGCTTCTTTGCTATACGTTTGGCGCTATCGATCTCCTTTCGATGCTTTTGACCGTAGTCGACTGAAAGCGCTCCTTTGATTTCAACTCCCTCCGCCAACAGTTGATACAACATGACCGTAGAGTCCATCCCTCCCGAGTAGACAGCGACTACGGAATTCGGGACGGCTGATTCGGAACTTGGCATCGTCGCGGAGATAGACGTGTCCACCTACCGAGTCAAGAGACCAGGAAACGAGGACGTTCAATAGCCCGGAGGCAGCCGCACCACTTTGATAGTCTGCCCTTTTCCCAAGCCCGCGTCGCTATTCTCCTCTGGAACTGGAACCAGCAAATGACCGTCTTCCAGCTGCATGAGATCGATCTTTCCAGGAGTCGAAAACGTAACCTGAGGATGGATCCTAACCGTACGAGAAGCCTTCCTGCCACGCGGGAAAAGAACCTCGCCCGTATTCGCTAGGAGCAATACACGTCCCTTCGGGGTAAGATGCAGTCCATTGAGAGCCACGAGCCCCCTTACAATGGTCTTTTGGGAAGCGAGACCCTTGTAGTTCCCGCTCTCGAATTTGGATACCGAACCGCTGGGAGCCCCTTGAATGTGATTGCTGATGAAATAGATGGTGTCCGTCTCCCGATCATAGGTCATGTCGCCTGGCAGGCTAGAGATGCGAGTGATATCCACGTCAACCGGCGGAACGCCGGTCAGAAGATCAAGAACCGCCCTCGGCTCGAGTCGATAAATAACCGGTCTGCCCTGAAAGCGCTCTTTGAAATTGTAGCCCCCGATCCCCGTATCCGCGATGTAGAGATTTCCCGCCTTATCAAAGGCCAAACTCGAGGGAGAGATGAGCGGAAACTCGGTCTTAAGCAGAAGATCCGATCCCGGCCCCAAATGAATCCGCTTCAGGGTCTCGCCCGTTTCCGGATTCGCCACCACGATTCCAATGAATTCGTTGGTCGCATCCTTGGTGAGCTGGCCGGCTTCGTTTTGGATAAGCGGCGATCCCGCCACGATGAAAATGGAACCGACAGGAACGGTTGCAAAGTTTACGGGAGCGAAATCCAAGTCCGTAGCAGCGGTTAGGCGAGAGATGAATTGCTTGCTATACAGTTTCAGAGTTCCTTCCGGACTGACCGAGTACTTGCTGACGTAGCTCCGCTCGCGAATCATTCCGGCATCTCCTCGAGCCTTGTTGACGATATACAGGCTCGAACCATCGGGGCTATAGATGCAGGACACTGGATTGGTCAATCCAGTCAGCTCCTGAACCACTTGAGGTTTCGCTGATAGGGTCAGAGCTAGCAAAAGAGAGGCTAGCAATGCGGAAAACGAACGCATTGAAAAGGATCGCATGGGATTCATATGGGACCTGCGGGGCATGATTTCGATCCCATACTTGAGCAACATCGAACCCTTTTGCAACTAGATCATTCTCGCAACGAGGAATTTAGCGAGAGTAAGGCATCACCTATATTCGAGCGTTCCCCCCTTTAGTAGGAGCCGATCGAGAGAGGCTGGCGATTTACGGACTGTCTACTTTACGGGGACTGGATCGAGTTTCCAGATTTCCTTAGCGTATTGGCTTATGGTTCGATCAGTGGAAAACTTCCCTACTCTCGCCGTATTGAGGATCGCCATACGAGCCCAGGTCGCTTCATCTTTGAAAGTCGCATCCACCTGGTCTTGGCACTGGCAATAGGATTCGTAATCGGCTAAAGCCTTGAAGGGGTCCCCACCCTCCAGCATGCTGTTTCGCAGACCTTCTAGCTCGCCAGGATTGTCGGGAGTAAAGTAGCTCGAACCAATCCAATCCAAGACTGCCCTTAGCTCTTCATTGGCGTAGTAGTAGTCTTCGGGACGGTAGCCTTCTGAATCCAGTTCCTGAACCTCGTCAACCGTCATCCCGAAAATGAAGATATTATCGTCGCCTACCTCTTCCTTGATCTCGATATTGGCCCCGTCAAGGGTTCCAATGGTGAGGGCTCCATTGAGAGCGAGCTTCATATTGCCGGTTCCCGACGCTTCTTTACCTGCGGTTGAAATCTGCTCCGACAGATCGGCTGCCGGGATGATGACCGAAGCCAGTGACACTCGATAGTTCGGCAGAAAGGCGATCTTCAACTTGCCGTTGATGCGCTCATCGTTGTTCACCACGGCTGCTACCGCATTGATGGCTCTGATAATCATCTTAGCCATGTGGTAGCCGGGAGCGGCCTTCGCTCCATGCACGAAGACGCGAGGCGCTACGTCCAAATCGGGATTGTGCAGCAAGCGTCGATAAAGAGTGAGAATGTAAAGCAGGTTCAAATGCTGTCGCTTGTATTCGTGCAAGCGCTTCACCTGCACATCGAACAGAGCCGCAGGATCCACCTCGATACCGCACTGCTCTTTGATGACTTGAGCCAGTCTCGTCTTGTTAGCGTATTTGATATCCATATACGCTTTTTGGAAA
Source organism: Opitutaceae bacterium (assembly GCA_028284385.1). Lineage (GTDB taxonomy): Bacteria > Verrucomicrobiota > Verrucomicrobiia > Opitutales > Opitutaceae > JANQRT01. Next base: position 92,382 of record JANQRT010000053.1, read on the forward strand.
GACTTGTCGTCGGCGAATTTCTCCAGTTTTCGCAACTCGTTCAAATCCTTGGGCCACTTGTTTCCTATTTTCGAGGTGATGAGAGCGGATAGCTCAGGATTGCAGGCCAAGAGCCAACGACGAGGCGTGATGCCGTTGGTCATGTTCGTAAACTTTCCTGGATACAGCGTGTTGAAATTAGGAAACAATCGGCTTTTCAAAAGCTGCGAGTGGATGGCAGCCACGCCATTGACCGTGTGGCTTCCAACCACCGCCAAATGAGCCATGCGAACCATCTTGGGCGAGCCTTCCTCGATGAGCGAAATGTCCCGTTTCATCCAGTCGTCATCCGGCCATTTTTCTTCGACTTGGGTCATCACCATCTCGTTGATTCCGTAGATGATCTGCAAGTGTCGGGGCAGGACTCGTTCAAATAGAGGCACGCTCCACTTCTCCAAGGCTTCGGGAAGCAGCGTGTGATTGGTGTAGGCGAAGGTCTCAGTCACCAAGTTCCAGGCGAAATGCCACTCCAGTTCCTCTTCGTCGATAAGGATCCGCATCAGCTCCGCCACGCCAATTGCCGGATGGGTATCGTTCAGCTGGATCGCAACCTTCTTAGGAAAATCGTTCCAATCCTGATTGAGTCTGCGGAAGCGACGGATGATGTCGTGCAAAGAGCAAGTGACGAAGAAATACTGCTGCACCAATCGAAGCTCCTTACCATTCTCGGACTTGTCGTTTGGATACAGCACCTTGGAAATCGTCTCGCCAATCGCCTTTTCCCGCACCGCTTCCACATAGTCGCCTTCGTTGAACTGGTCCAAATCGAAGTCTTCAGAGGAGCGAGACGACCAGAGACGCAGGAAATTGACAGTTCGCGTATCGTATCCGGCAATAGGAATATCGAAAGGAACGCCTTGTATGGTTCGTGTATCCACCCATTCATGACGACAATCGCCATTGCTGTCGAAAACCTTTTCCACGCGACCGTAGAGCGGGATGGTCTGCGTGTACTCGGGACGCATGATTTCCCAAGGCGTTCCGAATTTGGTCCAATTGTCCGGATGCTCTACCTGGTGGCCATTCACGAACTCCTGCTTGAAGATACCGAATTCGTAGTAGATTCCGTAGCCAACGGCCGGCAGATCAAGGGTTGCCAACGAATCGAGAAAACAGGCTGCCAGTCTTCCCAAACCCCCATTTCCCAAACCCATATCCACCTCTTCTTCACGGATCTCATCCCAGTCTAAACCAAGCTCCTCAACGGCCGCCCGAACCTCGTCGTAAACTCCTCCGTTGTACATGTTGTTCACCAGCATGCGGCCCATCAGGTACTCCATGGATAGGTAGTAGATGCGTCGGGTATTGGTGTCGTGATGGGTGGCCTGAGTCTTGATCATGTTGTCGATCATGCAGTCTCGAACCGCCAGCGATACGCAGATCCACCAGTCATGCCTCGTGGCTGAGGTCGGATCGTGAGCCAGCGTGTACTTCAAGTGGTCCAGAATGGAGGTCTTCATGCCGTTTCCATTCCGGCTATTTCCGCTCTTTTTGGCAGCAGTTTTCTTTGCCGCTTTCTTCTTGGCAACAGTTGTCATGAGGAGAATCTAAATGAGGATCTTCGCGTATTGAGAGAAAATGAAAGGCAATCCCATACCGAGTGATTGGATTTTAGCAATCACCCATCTCAAGGATTGTTCGATTATAACAATCGACCTTTCTTTCGATTAATTCGCCGAATAAGCAAACTTTGCGCCTCAATCGGCGCGATTTAATCCTAGTCATTCCTTGAGCGATTCTCCAATCAGGCGGTGATAGCTGAATCTCGAGTCAAATACGCGTGCCTAGAGGCCACACGCCAACTAGATTGTCCGAGATGAATCGTTGCCTCCGGACACGACTAGAGCCTAATCAGGCTAAAAGAGCTCGTTCTTTCTGGTAGATGAGTGCCGCTGGAACCTTCGTTCTATCTCGCCTTTCGAAATCTCGATGAAGGATGGACGGCCCTGGGGATCGCTCAAAGGATTCCGGCAAGAGAAAAGCTGGTCGAGCATCAGTTTCAGCTGATCCGGATCTGGCAGCGCAGTGTTCCGAGTCGCCCTGCTGGCAGCGTGTTGAGCCATGGACTCCAAGCCCTTCGCCGATCTTCCATCATTTAAAGCGCCTTCTCTCAGCATCGACACCACTTCCCTCAAATAATCCTCGGCATCGCCTTCTGAAAGCCAGGAAGGAACGCCTTCGATGCGAAAGAAGTTCCGGCCAAAGGGGGCTACCGCTATTCCAAATGTCTCCAAAAACTGGATATTTTCAGAAAGCAAGGAAGCCGAAACGGGATCGAATTCCACCGGAATGGGCAGGAGAAGCCGCTGGCTTTCGATGGATTCGTTTTCGTATTGTTTGACGAGCCGTTCGTACCAAATCCTTTGCTCCGCCGCCTTCGTATTGAGAAGCGAAATACCGGCCTCCGTATTGAATATGGCGAATTCATTTTGGGCCCAACCCACGAATTCCCAGGAGGAATCCAGAATGGCGGGAGGACTCTGCGGCGCCTCTTTCTCGGCGCCTCGTGCCTCCTGGCCTGGCAAATCGGTCTGCGGTTCAGATTGCTGCTCCACAGCTTCTGCTTTCAAAGAAAGGTCATCCGCTACCTCAACTTCGAGCTTGCTGGGCTTGGAGAGATCTGGCCTTGGCAACTCAGTCCGCTTGGTTTCTACCGGAGGGGCCGATTGGCGTTTTTCGACGAGAACCTTTGGCGAGATCGTCAGCGTATCCAAATGCTCACGCAATGCTTCCAGGATCGAACGAATCGCGAAGCCTCTCACTTGAGCCTCGTTTCGGAAGCGAATCTCCCGCTTCGCCGGATGCACGTTGACATCGACCAAGTGAGGCGGCAGCTCCAGAAAGAGAAAGGCGATCGGGTAGCGCCCCTTGGGGATATGGCCATAAAACGATTCCACTAAGGCGTAACCGAGAGTACGACTCTCCACCGGGCGATTGTTTACGAAAATCAGCATTTCATGTCGACTGGAGCGTGACGTTCCAGGACGGCCGATTAATCCCGTTAGCTTCAAATCGCCTTTTTCCGCATCAACCGAAAGAAGACTCTTGGAAACCTGTTTTCCGAAAATCTCAGCCACCCGATCCTCTAGTCGCGAACAAGGCGGCGATTTGAAAATCTGCCTCCCATCGTCAATCAAGGAAAAGGCCACTTCCGGATGAGCGAGGGCGTAAAGCCGCGAACAATGCACAATATGAGCAGACTCGGTGGCGTCGGTCTTCAAAAACTTCCTGCGAGCGGGAACGGAGTTGAAAAGCTGATCGACTTGGATACGCGTTCCTTGTGGCATGCCGCAGTCCTTGGCATGGATCAGTTTACCGCCATTAACCAGAACTTCCGTTCCTGAATCCGAACTTTCATCTCGTGATTGTAGTTGAAATCGAGATACCGATGCGATTGATGGGAGCGCTTCGCCGCGAAAGCCCATCGTAAACAGGGAATTCAGATCATCGGCCTTTCGAATCTTGCTGGTGGCGTGTCGTTCCAGCGCAAGCAGCGTCTCGTCCTTACTCATGCCGCAGCCGTTGTCCTCGATCCGCATGTAGTTCCTGCCCCCTTGTTTGTACTCGATCTCCACCCGAGTCGCCTTGGCGTCCAAGCTATTCTCCAACAGCTCTTTAATCACCGAAGCCGGTCGTTCGATCACCTCGCCCGCGGCGATCTGATTGGCAACCTGGTCTGGCAAAACTCTGATGCAGGACATGACTTGAAATTAAAAAAATATCTAACCGCTAATGAATGCTAATCCACGCGAATTCGAGCCTCAATTCCCACCGCTTCATCAAACCAAATGCTACCCAACTCCCAAAGCCGAACACCTAAAGATCCATGAAACACTTCTTCATTCCTCCTTACCACTTCTTGCATTGGATTTTCCCACCGCTTGGCGACTCTGAAAAGCGCTGGAAGCGGAAAAGGTGATCGCTCGGAAGGGTCGAATGAGTTCCGCCCGAAAGCCCCACTCGCTCTCTCCATGAAATTCCGGAATACGGACCCGCATGAAGCCATAGATCAGGCCGATCGAAGTCAGGAAAAGCGCGATAAAGAAGACGCTGAACCAGCCTTGATTGATGCTGGGCAAGCCATCGCTTCCAGCCTTCAGCAGAAATCCCCAGATAATCGGACTCAATCCGCTCGCAACCGAAACAATGCAACTGTGTACTGCCAAAACGAAAGGCCTGTGCGCTTCATCGATCACCAAAGGCAGGTAATTCATGTTGGCGCTAAACCAGAAACAGGCCGCCACGCCCATCACCACGTAGGCGGTCGCGTAGATCGGGAAGCCGGTCGTCAAGTCATTGAGGTTGCTCGACCAGATTAAGGCGGTTGCGCAGTAGAGCGAAAGCGAAAGCAGGAAAATCGACCGAGGGCCGGACTTGTCGATCGCCATTTTGACGAAATAGGCCGCGAAAAGCACTCCCACGCTTTGCAAGGCAACCAGCGAGAGAATGCCGGATTCCTCCATACCTTTTTCTACTTTCAAATAGTAAGCGATAAACGGCGGAAGCGACGAAGCGCATATCGTCATCACCAGCTGGAGAATCAGAAAGTAGCGGTATCTAGAAGGCCGTAGCAGATAGCTCCGAGCGATAGACAATGTATCCAAAAAACTGATTTTATTGGGCTTCACAGCATCCGGCAAAGCGGAAATGGCCACCAGGCCGAGAATCGATCCAAAGAGAGCTAAACTGAATTCGATGGTTAGGGCCTCGTAAGTATCCATCCACTGGAACAAAGCTGAACAAAGGAAAAGCGTCCCAATGCTGGAAAGACCAACCGCGAGTTGGACGCTTCCGAAATAAGAACCACGCTGGGGCTTTGGAAGAACCGCATACATCCAGGGAATGAAGCAGCAGTTTCCCCAGGAACGGAAAAAGCAGAAAAGAAAAAGTCCGCCTACGAAGACCCAAAGAGCCCACCCTTCCCCACTCTCCGGTCGCTTCCAAGCGAGCCAGATCAGCGGTATGAGAAACGAGCTGCGCAAGGCCCAGCAGGTCATCATCAATCGCTTGTAGCCGAAACGAGGCAGGAGAAAAGACCCAGCCACCTCGAGGGGAGCCATCAGGAAAACAAAAGAGTAAACCACTCCCACGATAAAGGTAGACGCCCCGAGATTCTCGGCGAAAAGAACCATCGGCGTACCTAAGGCGATTTGCCAGGTGATCGCGTTGAAGAAGCTGAAACTCACTCCAGCCCGAAACGGCCTTAGCGGATTAGAATCCATTGAATGTACCCATAGCTCGTAGCGGAAAGTCTAGGACGTTCCGAATGTTGCTAGAACTATTTACTCAACCGCTTCTTCCAGCGAGCGAGTTGTCTACGAATTTGCTTCGGTCCAGGCATGCCCACTCCTTCGCGAGCCTTCATAGCTCTCTCCAAACTAAAGACGCCCCGCCAGTCCTTGCCCATTTTTGGATGCAAAGCTAGCGCTTCTTTATCAGGAACTTCATTTAATGGCAGTTTCAGCGATTCAGCTTTAGCCACCAGCGCCCCGACCACGTGATGGGCCTCACGAAAGGCGACTCCTTTTTCGACAAGATAGTCCGCCAGATCGGTTGCCAGTAAGGCTGGGTCGGATACAGCTTCCGAGCAGTTCTTCTTCTTGAATTTCGCCCCCTTCAAAGTTCCGGCAAGAACTTCGAGACAGATGGAAAGCTGATCAAAACTGTCGAAAATCTGAACCTTGTCTTCCTGCAGATCCCGATTATAAGTCAATGGTAGTCCTTTTACCATGACGTACAGGCTCTGCAAGTTCCCGATCAGTCGACCGGACTTGCCTCTCAGCAATTCCATGGAGTCAGGATTCTTTTTCTGGGGCATCAAACTGGATCCCGTACAGAAAGCGTCCGGCAAATCGATATAGCTAAACTCCGAGCTATTCCAAAGAATAACATCCTCTGCCAAGCGCGAAATGTGAGTGCCGCACATGGCGCAAGCGTGGGCGAAATCCAGAAAAGCGTCCCGATCCGCCACCGAATCCATGCTGTTTTGCGTGATACGAGGTCTTCCTCGCTTATCAACAAACCCTAGAGCTTTGGCCGTAGCCTCGCGATTCACCGGCAAAGTCGAACCCGCCAGAGCTCCGCAGCCCAAAGGACACCAATTGGCTTCGTCGAACGCCTGCTCAAATCGAGTCGCGTCCCGCCCAAACATCTCGATGTAAGCCAGAAGATGGTGGGCCACCGAAACCGGTTGAGCACGCTGCAAGTGCGTGTATCCAGGAATGAATACAGTTTGGTTGGCATCGGCAAGCTTCAGCAGACTCCGCAAAAGACCGTCCAATTTAACCATAAGATCGCTGCAGGCATCTTTCATGAAAAGCCGCGAATCCGTAGCGATTTGATCATTACGGCTCCTTGCCGTATGCATTTTGGCAGCCTCAGGAACGATCTTGGTCAGAGCCTGCTCGACGTTCATGTGCACATCCTCGAAGGAAGGATTCCACTTTAGTTTCCCGTCTTGAACGCGTTTCTCAATCGTATCCAAACCCCTACGAATGGCCGAAAGCTCCTTTTTCGTAAGCAAGCCAACGCTCTGCAACATAGCCGTGTGAGCCCGGTTGACCGCAATGTCGTACAGTGCCAAACGCTGATCGAAGGAAACCGATTCGCTGAAAGCCAGCATCAGCTCCGCCGGCCCATTCGAAAACCGTCCACCCCAAGTCGCCTGCTCTCTCCTAGCCATGATCCGCATGCTCCCGAACCGATCTTCCAAGGCAATAATAAATAAACCGACGCAAGCCATCTGAACGCTCTCCATAAAGCAAGTCATCACACGAGGTCTTTGAATTTTAGGACAATTCCAACGCGCCAACCCTTCTTTAGCATTTATTAAAAATGGCTGATCTCTACACAAAACAGGCAAGGACTAAAGATTGATAAGCGCATCTATCTAAGTATTAAAAAGATAGATTTTATTTACATAACTGTAATAAAATAGGGCTTGACCGTAAATTTCTAGGGTTTCATATCTAGTCAATCTTTAGTTCTTTTACTTTTTCTTAGCGTTTTACCCTCTTTGTATTCCCAACTCTTGTCGTGTGCAATACCCTAGCACTGTTGCCTTCTCTATTGATGGATACGTAGTTTAAGCAATAGATCTCCCAGTCTTAGGCAGAGCTATCGACAGAAAATCTTTCGATTTTTCATGTCAAAAAAACAAGTCCGTTCCCTCATACTCTCTCCTGTATTAACTTTTTTCGCGGCCCTGGTCGTACTGCTCTTCAAACTGACGGCTTTTGCTGAAAGCGAAACAAGCGATGCCATTGACCAACCACCCCAATTCAAGAGTCCCGCTCAGCTTCAAGTAACCGAAGGAAGCATAGTCACTATCAAGCTATCGGACTACTTCATCGACCCCGAAGGCGAGGAACTCGCCTACGCTGCAGGCCAATTCAAAGACTTTCTAGGCAATTCAATCGGCGATGGCAGCCTCCCTCAATGGCTCAATCTTGACGTCATCGAAGAAACTCTCATTGCGTCCCCAAATTCCGGAGACGTGGGAGCCTACATAGCCGAAATCGAAGCTTACGACCCGCAAACACAGAGTGTGGTGGGTAAAATAGAAATTTATGTGCTCGTCGACTCGACGAAAGCAGAACCAAGTCAAGCTGTGTCGAATGATAGTTTCGATAGTGATCCGATTATCACGATCATCCCCGTTGCTGAGAGAAAAACGGAGGTTCTGGGGCCTTCAAGCCCTCCATCGAATTACCAAGGCCCCATTTATCTCGAAGAAGAGTTTCGAGAAGGACAATATGGACCCGGAGGCTTTTTTAGAATCGAAGCTGAAAAATATTCCTCCCAAAATGGATACGATTCGTATTCGTGGCAAGAATACAGCGGCTATGCCGATACAAGCTCTGGCGTGGCTTTGCGTGTAACGCCCTCCAGTACATTCGCTTATTCAGGACTCGATCAAGGCCTTGTCCTAAAATATGACTTGTTGTTTGTCGGAACCGGAAATTACTCCATAAATGTTCGAGGCCAAAGCGATAGCGACCATAAGCGTTTTACTCGCAGTATAGATGGTCGGAATCTTGATAGCAGTGAGCGCCATTTCAGTCCCTACAACACTTGGAAATGGGAAAATATTGGGGCTGTTCAGGTAGACGAACCGGGCTTACACACCGTTTCGATCCATCTCCGATCAAGTGGATTAGCTATCGATTCTCTTATTGTTTCTCGTTTTGGATACTCCAGTGAAACAGGAGTCGTGGGTCACTCACAATTTCCCTCGGCCAGCCCGATCCAGGGGGCCTCGCCGGTCACCGTCGATCAAGGCTTGCCCGACCAGAGCACAACCGTCGGTTCTTCCATCAGCTTTGGCGTCCCCTCCAATGCCTTTAACAATCAGGCGTCGGGATCGCTTGAATACAACGCCATCGTCTTGCCCCCATGGCTCTCCTTCGACGGGACCAACTTCACCGGTACCCCTCAGGAGCAGCATGTGGGAACCAATGGCATCCAAGTCGTAGCCACAAACGAGGAGGGCCAATCGGTGTACGAGAGCTTCTCAATTCATGTCTCGCCCAACGGCGAGCCAGCCTACGGCAGGATTTTGCACATCGAGGAGGACTTACCAGGCGAGACCGGCGGTCTCGTCCTCATCGAGGCCGAAACCTTTTCCCACAAGCATGCCGCAGACGGCCGTCAATGGATGCTCCAGGAATCAACCAGCAACAGTGGGGGAGCCTATCTAAAATCCGATCCATACGGTTCGTATTCGGCTCCTGGTGATATGACTGGGGCAGTGGTTACGTATGATGTATTGTTTAGGTCTACTGGGACCTACGAGTTAATCTATAAAGTGAATCGGAGCTACAGTAGCGGTAGTTCTCTTGATATCGGCTTCGATGGACAGCTGATACATCGACAATTGGACGCCACCAACAATCGCTGGTCCGGCTATGTTCATGATATAGTCATAGATAAGCCTGGAGTACACACTCTGAGTGTCTGGCTGAGAGGCGGCACTATGGAATTGGATGCATTTGCGCTCTCAAGAGGAGATCGTTATTTTGAAAGCAACTCCACAGAGAAGCTCGACGCCGAGAGCCCCATCCAAGACGCTCCCTACGTAGACCAGGGGATTGCAGCCGTATCAGCAAACTCCGGACAGAGCCAAAGCCTTTCGATACCTTCCAACGCCTTCGGGGGCGGGAACGGAACGCTCACCCATTCCATGGAGAGCGGCCCCGCCTGGCTTTCCTTCGACGGAGCCACCTTCACCGGAACCCCAGCTGATTCTGACTACGGCATCAACAAGGTCTCGGTCAGGGCGACAGACCAGCTGGGGCTAGCCGTCAGTACAAGCTTCTACTTTGTTGTCGGCTCATCGACCACAGTATACCTGGAGGAAGACTATCAGACCGAGTACTACGGCCCGGGAGGGCTCTTCCGCATCGAGGCCGAAAACTATTCAGCTAAGCACCCATATAACTCGTATTCATGGGAACCTTACACCGGCTTCTCGGATGCTGGAAGGGGCGTCTCAATGAAAGTCTCTCCGAGTAGTTCGTTTAGTGCCAGTGTGCAAATGACAGGGCCTGCCTTGAAGTACGATCTGCTGTTTGTAGGCACTGGGGAATACCGTATTTCAGTGAGAGGTCAGGCTCCCAGTGATCACAATCATTTGGGACTAGCTGTCGACGGGCAGTTCATTGGCTATACTGGAAGGCATTACCATCCCTACAACCAGTGGGAATGGGAGTCGTACCACAGCTTCGACATTGACGAGCCAGGACTGCACACCGTGGGCCTTTATCTTCGAAACGACGGCCTGAGCATAGACTCGATCATAATATCGCGCAGCTCCTCGCCTTCGGCGGGAGGGGTCCTCGACAACGTCTCCCCTCTCCCCTCCGCCAGCCCGATCCAGGGGGCCTCGCCGGTCACCGTGGACCAGGGAGTGCCTGACCAGATAGCCACCGCCGGCTTCCCGGTCAGTTTCGGCGTCCCCTCCAACGCCTTCGACAACCAGGCGTCGGGATCGCTTGAATACAACGCCATCGTCCTGCCATCATGGCTCTC
>JANQRT010000030.1 GCA_028284385.1 Opitutaceae bacterium
GACCGCTTGTAAGCGTATGGTTTCAGGTTCACATTCCTCCCCTAGCAGGGGTTCTTCTCATCTTTCAGTCGCCATACTGAGTTCACTATCGGTCATCAGAGAGTATTTAGCCTTACGGGATGGTCCCCGTAGATTCAGTCCGGGTTCCACGTGACCGGACCTACTCAGGTACCCTTCGGGAGATTGCTAGCTTTCGCTTACGGGACTGTCACCCTCTGTGGTCGAACTTTCCAGAACGTTCTGCTAGCCGGCAATTTTGTGACTCCCATGTGAAAGGCCCTACAACCCCGCAGGGGAAACCCCCGCGGTTTGGGCTATTTCCCTTTCGCTCGCCGCTACTAAGGAAATCGATTTTTCTTTCTACTCCTGTGGTTACTTAGATGTTTCAGTTCACCACGTTTGCCACGCATCGCTATGGATTCACGATACGTCAATTCAGGAATCTCGGGATCAATACTTGTTTGTCAGCTCCCCCGAGCTTTTCGCAGACTTCCACGCCTTTCATCGCCTTCTGATGCCAAGACATCCCCCATACGCCCTTCATAGCTTGGCCACATTTATCCAAGGCTCTCTAAACGAGAAACCGCGTATAAATGCTGCTATGAATCCAAGGTCATGGGGCTCGTGTGCTGAAGCACGCTCGCCGACACGCCTTGGAAAAGTAACGCTTGTTAGATCCTTGTAATCTAAGGACAAAGAAAACTACTTGCCCATCCACTCTGGCGACCCTCTGCAAAGGAGCCGCCGGAAGGGCAAGAATTTTAATGTCACTTCTTGCTTGATACACCAAATTGTCAAAGAACGGTCTGATCTGACTTCCAGGAGCTACCCAGCCTCCAGATCGCGGCCCAACAGGCCGCTCCCACCAACTTGTGGGAAGCCATAAATCATACCGAGTTCCGGCAAGCTGTCAAAGGGTGTCTGGCGCGGTTTTTCGACAGTTTTTATACCTGCCGAAGTTGCCGGAGCGGGACCCATCGACAAGAGTCGGAGAAGTAACTATCGGCCGGATCGGCTTTAAACTAGAGAAGATAACCCTGCGGAGGGTTCGC
>JANQRT010000062.1 GCA_028284385.1 Opitutaceae bacterium
AATCACTTCCAAGGTTATGAGGAGTTTCCCGTTTAACAGCGGGAGGAATTTCGAACGTAGAGTTGTATCGTATTAGTTGTGACTATTGATTTAAGTGGAATCACCTGAATCAAGCTTGAATCATCGTCCGTTTCATGGGATATTCATGTTAGGCGCCGATGCCAGAATAACGTGTTGGAAGATTCAAGAGTGGACAAGCATAAGGACAATATTGGAGGGGGTTCATTCTGGAATCTGCCCGAAAGAAATTATTCTAACCTCCCAACCGTCTGTTGGGATTTTGTAGCGAGTTTGTATGGCAAAAACGAGCTGCTAGACATTCTTGAAATAGGTGTCCACAGAGCTCGGTTGCTTACATGGTTAACGAGCCAGTATGACATCCAAGTGAGCAGTTATACCGGAGTCGATCCGTATGCAGGTGATGAGACGGACCCCTACACAGGAGCCTACTGGAAGGATAAAGAGGAGGCAGATAATGTTTGGAATGAATCTAATTCTATTTTCGAAAAACACGGCCATTCTCTACTCCGTCTATACAGTCAAGATTACTACAGTGAAAGCGAAGGAAGCGAGTGGGATGTTATACTCGTAGATGGCGATCACCGATACACGGAAGCGCTCTGGGATTTCGAGCACTGGTTTAATCGTGTTAAACCAAACGGCATTATGATCGTTGATGACTATGGCAATTCAGATACTCCCGAAGTTACGCGCGCGCTTAATGAATTCATTAGAAACAATAGACATAAAATTCTGAAAAGCGCGTATCGTGTATTGCCATTCCAGAACAAGGGAAAAGAAATTCCTATATCAAAAACAATTGTATTTCTCATGAGGAATGAGATTTCCTGATGACGTTGAATTGACTAGTTTTCCTTCCAATGGAACTGCTTGTTTTTTGATCCGGACCAGTCTAATCGAACAAGACGTTGGAGTCGACGCGACTAGCGTCGGTGCAATGCTGAGCATAGCTTGGCCCTGGCCCGCGTCTCAACGACTTCGTTCCGCAGATATCGATCGAGTCAGCTAGTCATTCTAGTCGTGCTTGTGGCGCTCTACGAATTGCAAGGGACGGCGAAAGGGAAAGCGGTATTC
>JANQRT010000073.1 GCA_028284385.1 Opitutaceae bacterium
CATGAACGAGAACGCCCTGAAAATGCTCAGCAAAACGAAGTTTCGCATTGGCATCGATGCCGCCGCCACTTGGGGACCGGCCGGCTCGAACGTCGAAGCGAAAGTCGGATACAAGGCTCCCGTTCTCATCTACAGCGTTACGGAAGGCATTTACGCCGGGGCTACGTTCGAAGGAGGCTTTTTATTGCCAGACCGGAAGTCGAACGCAGCCATGTACGAGGATATCTTCACCACCAATCAAATCCTTTCGGGAGAAGCTGGAGCGCCCCCCGAATATATTCGGCCGCTCATCGAAAAGCTGCAAACCATCGAATCAGAAGAGGAGTAGCCGAAATCAAGCGGGCGTAGTATAACGGCTATTATGCGAGCTTCCCAAGCTTGAGATCGGGGTTCGATTCCCCGCGCCCGCACCAGCTCTCTACAGCCAAACTGCAAAACTCTTCGCATTACAAGAACCTCTAGCGAAACAAGCTGTCGAAATAGCTTGAAACTACAATTGTAATCGACAAGGTGGGATTTCAACGCAACCTTTCGAAAGGCACACGAATTAGGCGCTCCGAAACACCAACGCTTGACTCGATTCCGTAAACCCTATTTCAACCTTTCGCTAGCAGGGAGATCGTTAAGTGACAGGCTCATTTCCGACGTTCCCAATCTCGTTCAAGACAGACTGCCCTGCAGCTCCCACGACAAATACTGACATACCTCAATGCAACAACAGCCTTATTTAAACGAAGCGATCCACATTATCGGTTCTGGCGGATGGGTCATGATCCCGCTCTTCCTATTGGGATTCGTGGCGTTTTACGTCGCATCCAGAATGTTCCTGTACTTCAGGCGTGGAAATTTCCGCAAGACGTCGCTGGCTCAATGCGAAGCATGGATAAGAGATCCAGGACAAGCCGAAGGTCAGGTGGGCGAAATTATCCGCTACTCGCAGGATGGAGTCGATTCGCTCAACGACATTCAAAACCGCTTTGCTGAAATCCGCACGGCCGAGGTTCCACGTCTAAGCCAGAACATCACTTTCCTTACTATCCTAGTAAACGCGGCTCCCTTGCTTGGGCTGCTAGGGACCGTCCTTGGCATGTTGACGACTTTCTATGGCATTTCCCTTGGTGGTTCCGAAAAGACGACCAACATCGTCGCAAGCGGTATTCATGAGGCCTTGATAACAACGCAAATGGGACTCTGCCTGGCCATTCCAGGCTATTTCGTTATCTATTTCGTTAAACAGAAGGTGATCGACCTGGAAAGTTTTCTGGTCCGCCTGGAAAGCATAACCCTTCAGGAGTTTCGCAAGAAATTCGTCTGAGCCATTTTCACCTTCAGGATATAGACAATGAGTACCAATTACGTCGCTTCCAATCAGAAAGGTAACCTGATTTCCAATTCAGGCCTCGGGCTGATCATCACCATCGGTATCTTCATCATTCTTCCAGCCATGCACATTCTGGGGAATATCGATGATATCGGAAACAAAATCAAAACGGTCGACAACAGCGAACAGCCTCCTCCTCCTCCCCCGGAAGATCTTCCGCCTCCCCCGGATTCCAAAGAGGATCTTGAGAAGCCAGACATGGAGGAGCCCCCACCACCCATGAGCCTTACACAGCTCGAAATGGCCCTTAATCCAGGATCGGGCAACGCAATGGGCGACTTCGGATTCAATGACTTCGATACAGGCATCGACGCCTTGGAGGGCATGCAGATCTTCGAGCTGGGCGATCTCGACAAACACCCTCGCCCTCTCTTCCAGGTAAAAGCCAATTACCCCTACTCTCTCAAGCAGGCTCAAATTGCAGGCTGGGTGCAACTGGAGTGGATTATTGACGCCAATGGCAAGGTACTCCGTCCCCGAGCTATCAAGTCGTCTCACCGCGAATTTGAACAGCCTGCCATCGAATCGATCATGAGATCAAAATGGCAGCCGGGCAAGAAAGACGGCCAGAATGTAAATGTACGCGTTAGACAGCGTATGGATTTCACTCCATAGCGGCTAAGCTAGTCTTCCTAATTTTTCCAAGCGAGCTTCCTTTCTGGAGCTCGCTTTTTTGCACCCGAATTCCTGTAGATGAATTTATTACTTGCAAAACTCATTTAATTCCTACATTTGTAGGAATTAGCCTGGCAGGCTTAAGTGTGTGTGATAAATCTCAATACGTGGAAATAAAATGAGCAGCCATTACGTGTCCTCAAATCAGAGGGGAAATCTCTTCACCAACTCTTCTCTTGGTCTTAGTATTACCTTGGCCATCATCATCATTCTTCCAGGAATGCATATCCTTGGAAATATCGGCCCCATTGGAAACCCAGTGAAAACGGAAGAGGCAGCAGTAACGCCTCCGCCTCCTCCGGATGAACCACCCAAAGTAGAAGAGGAGAAAAAAGAATTGGAAAAACCGGAGGACTTAAAAGAACCTCCACCCGAATTGTCGCTGATTGAAATTGAAAAGGCTATTCAGGTCGGCAATGGAAACGCTATGGGAGATTATAGTTTAAGGCACTATGATCATGGGATAAAAGGAGAGGACATCGAAAATATCCTTGAATGGGACGACCTCGATAAGAAACCGAAACCGCTGTTCGAAGTCAGACCCAATTACCCCTACTCGCTGAGGCAGGCTCAAATTAAAGGCTATGCCATCGTCGAATGGATTATCGATTCCAATGGAAAGGTTCTAAGGGCAAAGTGCGTCAAAGCTTCGCATCCCGAATTCGCTCAACCAGCCATCGAGGCAGTCATGCGTTCTAAATTCACTCCAGGCCGCAAGAATGGCGAGAATGTATCCGTACGAGTGCGACGAACCTACGATTTCAGTCCGTGATGTGAGATAGAGGAAGTCCCAAGACTCGCTAATAACTCTGGCCTACTTCGATCCCCTCCTTATCGGGAAATCCAGCTTGTTCATCGTGGCCTTGCCAAAGACAGGCAAGTTGTTTTCATGACAGGCGATTCCATGGAGAAGTGCCGGAGTGGTCGAACGGGACTGACTCGAAATCAGTTGTGCCCTCACGGGTACCGGGGGTTCGAATCCCTCCTTCTCCGCCATTCCGGAGAGGATGATAGGAGTGGATTAGGATCTTCCAAGCGTCGAATGCCCCGAGCCTGTCGAGGGGCTATTATTTGTTTATATTCTCGTTTGCTCGAATGGGTCTTTCTATATCGGGATGACGAACGACCTACTCAAAAGACTTGAAAGACATCAGGCTGGAGCTGGAGCTCGGCACACACGACTTGCTAGGACCTTTCGGCCAGTTTATATCGAAGGACCCTTAGAAGCAGCGAAAGCTGCAAAGCGAGAGCGACAGCTCAAAGGATGGTCTCGCAGCAAGAAGACTGCACTGATCAAAGGTGATCTAGAAAAACTGAGGGATCTAAGTCGATCCAAGGACTAGACTCGTTTCGACGCGCTGCGAACTACGTTCTTCGCTTGCTCATGGCAGGCTAGTTTGGATATCTTGATGAGAAAATTTCCTATGAAACACAAACGCGCCCTTATCTTTCTCGCCTTCTTTGGACTGTTCTCGTCGTCCCTCATAGCCGAAGAAGCTGACTCGAACTTCGAAACCATTTTCGACGGCGTTTCCTTCAAGGGCTGGCTTAAGGCCGAAGAGAACCCCGATACATGGAAAATAGAAGACAACGCCTTTGTAACAAGAGGGCCAAGAAGTCATTTGTTTTTCGATACAAAAGGAAAGCCTCTAAAAAACTTTCACTTGAAAATGGATGTCATGACGGAGCCCAACTCGAATGGCGGGATTTTCTTTCACACGAAGTATCAGCCGGAAGGCTGGCCCTATTTCGGCTTCGAAAGCCAGGTAAACGTTAGTCAGAGGGACTGGCGAAAAACGGGTAGCATTTATGCGGTTGCTGACGTTGGATACACCCCCACTAAGGACAATAAATGGTGGAGCCAGGAAATCATCGTCGAAGGCAAGAAGGTTACCGTGAAGGTAGACGGAGTCGTTGTAGTCGAGTACAACCAACCGCCGGGAGCCGTAGCTGGCGATCGCTTTAAACGGGTCTTTAACCAAGGAACCATCGCCTTGCAGGCCCACGATCCCGGTAGCGTCGTCCACTATCGAAATATCCAGCTGAAAAGGCTTTCGGATTGATTCGACTACTAGCGTTCGACGTAATTGGTTTTCAACACAAAAAAGGCGGTCTTATTGACCGCCTTTAAAATTCGTATTTGAAAGTCAACTACTCTTCGGTGTCTTCCCCAATCTGGTAGCGAACGAATCGATTGACCTGCATATTTTCGCCAAGCTTGGAAATCTGCTCGGTGAGAACCTCCTGAACCGTTTGATCCGGATTCTTGACGAACGGTTGCTCGAGCAGGCAGGCCGTCGAGTAGTACTTGTTTAGCTTGCCTTCGATGATCTTCTGTACGGCCGCAGGCGGCTTTCCTTCGGCTTGAGCGGCGGCGATTTCCCGTTCCTTCTCGATCAGCGACTCGGGGACGTCGTCACGACTAACACAGACCGGATTAGCGGCAGCCACATGTAGGCAGATATCTTTTACCAAAGCCTTGAAGTCGTCCGTTTTGGCAACGAAATCCGTTTCGCAGTTAACCTCGACGAGAACACCCACTTTTCCACCAAGGTGAATATAAGACTCGATAAGCCCTTCGGAAGTAGCTCGTCCTGCCTTTTTCGAAGCGGAAGCGATTCCTTTCTTTCGCAGAATGGTAACGGCCTGCTCAAGATCGCCTTCAGCCTCTACCAGGGCCTTTTTGCAATCCATCAAACCAGCTCCCGTTTGCTCACGGAGCTCGCCAACTTGTTTCGCGGTAATTTGTACGCTCATTGTTTGTTTAAATCAAAATAGGTCTAGAGCCTGGCCTTTAGCTCGCTGGCTTTTCTTCTTCCTTCTCGGATTCGCTTGCAGAGTCCTCGGGAGCGGCGGCAGGCTCTTCCACTTCCTCAGCTGCTGGCTCTTCTTCCGCTGCTGTAGCCGTTGGAGCGGGAATTGGAGCAGGCACGGAGGCGGGCTCCTCGCTTTCCTCCGCGGGAGATTCTTCGGTCTCTGCCTCGGCTGCAACCATCTCCTGCCCAGCTGCGCCAGCCTCTTGCTGGGCTCCTGCATTCTGCAGACGAGCTTCACGCTGGGATAAGCCAGACTGAATGGCTTCGACCAGAGACTCGACGATGATGCGTATCGATTTTACGGCATCGTCATTTCCTGGAATGGCTATGTCGGCCACAGCAGGATCCGAATTCGAGTCAACCAAAGCGATAACCGGGATCTTGCAGCGACGCGCTTCCGCCACAGCGATGTCCTCGTAATTCACATCCACAACAAACATCGCATTGGGCAGCTTATCCATTTTTACGATACCCTCGAAATTGCGATGCATACGCTCCATCTCGCGACGGATGGCTGAGCCTTCCTTCTTCGGCAATTTCGCTAGACTCCCGTCGGCCTCCATCTTCTGGTACTTCTTGTACTTGGTGATGCTGCCCGTGATCGTCTGCCAATTGGTCAACGTACCACCAAGCCAGCGGTTGGCGCAGAAAGGCATACCGGTATTGCCAGCCGCCTCGCGAACCACTTCCTGGGCCTGACGCTTAGTGCCAACCAGAAGGACCTCGCCTCCATTGCTGACAATTTCTTCAACAAAATCGTAGGCCTTTTGCAGGCCTTCATAGCTCTTAGCTAGATCGATGATCGAGATCCCTTGACGGTGATCGAATATGAAGTCCTTCGACTTCGGGTTCCAACGCTTGACCTGATGACCGAAATGGACGCCAGCATCGAGAAGATCGGTGAGCTCTACATTCATGTCTGATAAAAACGCCTTTGTAGGCGCAGGCAGAAAAGGACTGCCTTACATTTCAATTTGAGGGTTAATGTTTTATGGAAAAATTTGGAAAAGCGACAAACGTAGGCTTCGCCCCCTTCTTGGCAAGGAGTATTTTGTCACAATTTGCCAAAAAATTGGCTTAAATGGCATTGACATGATGCCTAGATTTTCAATTCTACGCCACTCTCTCGGATTCACCAGATTTCGAGAGCGATTTCAAAGCATTGCAGGGTGGAGCAGTCTGGTAGCTCGTCAGGCTCATAACCTGAAGGTCCCCGGTTCAAATCCGGGCCCTGCACCCAATGAAGGCCCAATGCCCAAAGCGTTGGGCCTTCGCCATTTATCAGACTGTCAGTGACTTGCGCAATGCATGCTCGCTCCGAAGCGGTTGTCGGCAGCGAATCGAGGGATTCTCAGAACAGATGAAACATTCTGAAATATCGCCGAATTCACCGAACAGAAGACGTAGTTTTGGCCGTAGTAAAACGCCCCAGCGGACGCTGATAAACCGGATCCAGCAGGAAGAAGAGTCTGACTCAATTCGGGGCCGAAATGCCTGCTGTGCCGCGAGGACCAACAAGCTGCGGCAGGAAAATTGAGCAAACCTAGTCTATCGATTTCAACGCGCTAGCGTAAGAAATGGTCTTTTAAGTTAAGGACTGACGTGGACCTTTCCCATATGCCTCTTTGTAGACACGATAGAACTGAGCGTAGCTTCCAAAACCTGCAGCTAAAGCCGCATCCAGTATGGAACAGCCCCCTGAGAGCCGATAGCTCTCCCAGAATCTTCCAAGTCGAATCGAGTTTCGATAACGCGAGAGAGACACGCCAATTTCTCGCCGAAACCTCCGACTCAAGTAACTGGGGCTCACCTCGGCGACTTTGGCCAGGCTCTCTAAATCATCTTTCACGCCCGTTTGCTGCATCCGCTCTAAAGTGTATTGAACTGCTGGATGCAATTCGACTTTGCGACCGCTTCCCTTGTGTCCCAACTGAGCTCGCCACGCCGCTAGCAGAAGTTGACGCAATCCAGCGTTAAGCCAATCCGGATCGTTATGGGCAAACCGGAATCCCTCGCTCAGCCCGAATCCCGCTTCGCGATTCAGTATATCGGGGTCAAGCCCTTCCTCCACAAGCTGCTCCATGTGCGTTCGCAGCTTGTCAAAGTCTTCCGGCTTCAACTCCGTATGCAGAATGCCAGGCGTTGAAAATTCGCTGCCTCTGAGCGGCAGATAGCAGTCTCCCCTGCAGGCCGATTCTAGAAGGCGAGGCGTGAACACCGCCACATAGTAGGCAGCGTCCGTAGTACGATCGATTAATTGGTGCACTTGAGACGGAAAGAACCAGAGCAACGAACCTTTGGGAAAACGATAACTCTGCCCTTCATGTACGTATATGACCTCGCCGCGGACCACCAGATTCAGCTCAAGTTCGACGTGACGGTGCGGACGCAGTACCGGCGGATTGCGTACCGATTCTGCAAGAAACAGAAAACCGTCATAAGCATCTCCTATCCGTAAATCTTCCAGCATGAGAATAAGCGGCTCTTAGAGTCGATCCAAACTTTATACGGCGTTCTGCCAATAGAAAAGCAATTCCGAGCAGCTCACTATCAGCTGCCAGAAAACACGGAAACATGGCCGCAGCACTGCAGGTGTCGCAACATAAACAAACAGCCCTCTCGTGGTGCGGGAAATCGCTACCGGTTCCTAGCGACGAATCCTCCCAGCTTCGGTAGGCCAAAACGACGATTCCAAATCGCCGTCTGCGGCGATGAAAAAGACATCGACGGAGCTCTGTGCAAATTTTGCAAACTCTTGTACGAACAGCGAGAAGACAAGAGCCGCTAATTAGAGTGATTATGTAAGCTCATCACACTAGCCCCAACATCTCAACATGGACAACGAGCACACTCAGAGCAGCCCCGGCCTCATGCGCCCGCCCGAAATTCTAGACTACAGCCTAACGGGCGAAAACGCAGACCGCGCCATCGAACTCGGCCTGGCTGAAGCAGACTGGTACCAATGTCCCGTTCCACGCGCGACAATGCGAAAACTGCTCGAGCGAAAAGACGGTCCAGCAATACGAGACTGCCTACTGTGGTTCGGTTTAATCATCAGTTGCGGAGTAGCCACCATCATGCTGTGGGGCAGCTGGTGGGCAGCACTAACCTATCTCGCCTATGCTGTTCTTTTCGGCTCAACCTGCGACTCGCGGTGGCATGAGTCCAGTCACGGCACTGCATTTAAGACTGATTGGATGAATAACGTCCTCTACGAAATCGCGTCCTTCATGGTTACACGCGAATCGGTCGTATGGCGCTGGAGTCACACTCGGCATCACAGCGACACCATCATCGTCGGGCGCGATCCAGAGATCGCGGTGCCGCGGCCGCCAAACATAAAGAACTTTCTGCTCAGCTTCATTAACTTCGGAGGATACCTTAGTTACTTCAAGGGCATCGTAAGGCACTCCTTCGCGAGCATGTCGGATGACGAGAAAACGTATATTCCAGAATCCGAATACGGCAAGATATTCGTTCGCGCCCGCATCTATCTCGGAATCTACTTAGCTGTCATTGCAACGAGCATCGCGATCGGCAGCATCCTGCCCCTTTTGCTCATTGGCGGGGCTAATCTCTTCGGGGCCTGGCTCATGCCGATCTACGGCTACACCCAACACGCTGGCCTTGCCGAAAACGTGCTCGATCACCGACTTAATTGCCGAACCGTATACATGAACCCAATACATAGATTCCTGTATTGGAACATGAACTACCATGTTGAACATCATATGTTCCCGCTCGTCCCCTACCACGCCCTTCCCGAGCTGCACGAAGCCATTAAGAATGACACACCCACGCCTTATCCCAGCCTCTTCGCCGCATGGAAGGAAATCATACCTGCGGTTCTCAAACAGATCAAAGACCCAACGTACCACGTAAAACGTACCTTGCCAACGCCGGCAAAACGCTTGGACGAACGCGTGCCCCACTCGCATGCGACTCCCAACTCAGAAGGCTGGATCAAGGTCTGCGCCGCTGCTGATCTCGGCAATGAAGACGTCATACGCTTCGATCACACCAAAAAGACATTCGCTCTCTATCGAGACGACAGGGGCAAACTCTACGCTACCGACGGTATCTGCACGCACGGCAACACCCACCTCGGCGAGGGCCTCGTTAAAGGCAAGCTCATTGAATGCCCCAAGCACAACGGACGCTTCGATCTTGAGGATGGTTCGCCCGCCCGAGCTCCCGTTTGTCGCGGACTGGCCACCTATCCGATTGAAGAGCGAGCAGGCCGCATTTGGCTGAACATCAAAAAGGCAGGCGGCGCGGGGGCCCGCCCCGAAAAGACCTACACCCTACGCGTCGTCAGCAACCGCAGCGTCGCCACCTTCATTAAGGAACTGATCCTTGAACCGGTGGATCTCGATGAGCGCATCGATTGTTCCCCAGGCGACTATATGCAGCTAAACATACCTGTGTATCCAGAAATTCGTTTCAGCGACTTTGATATTCCCGAGCCTTACGCAACGGTGTGGCGGACCCAACACGTGTTCGAGCTGACATCGAGTTGCAGCGAATCGGGCCGCCGGAACAACTACTCGCTCGCAAATAATCCCGCTGCAGAACGACAATTGACATTCAACGTCCGCATCGCCACGCCACCCCCTGGACAAAATTGTCCTCCCGGAGTGGGCTCCAGCTACGTATTTGGCTTGAAGCCAGGCGATCAGGTCAGCGCGATCGGCCCCTACGGTGATTTCCACATCAAGCCGACACAAAAGGAAATCGTCTACATTGGCGGAGGAGCTGGAATGGCCCCGCTGCGAGCCCATATCTCCCACCTTTTCGATGCGGAAAACACCGCTCGAAAAGTCAGCTACTGGTATGGGGCGCGTTCCAAACAAGAGATCTTCTACGAACGCTACTTCCAAAACCTCACCCGGCAGCGCCGCAACTTCGACTTCAATCTCGCCCTTTCCGACCCGCAACCGGAGGACAACTGGGAGGGACATCGAGGCTTCATCCACGAAGTCACGCGAGCGAGCTACCTCGAGACCCATCCCAACATTCAGGCCATAGAATTCTATCTCTGCGGTCCACCGATGATGATCAAAGCCTGCGCTAAAATGCTCGCATCCCTAGGCGTCTCCCAAGAGCAGATCGCCTTCGACGAATTCTAACCCACAAATATTCCTTCTTCTAACAGTATGCAATACGTTCCCTTTGCCGATACCGAAACTCGAATATCCCGCGTCGCCTTCGGCGCCATGGGGCTGAACTGCGCATTTGGCTGCTTCGACGAAAACGACCTCGTTCGCTCCATTCACCATAGCTTAGAGCAAGGAGTAAATATGTTCGATACCGCTCGTTCTTATATGGATTCCGAGCGCATCTTGGGCAAAGCCTTGAAGCAATGGAAGGGAGCAAAACCCTTCGTAAACTCCAAAGCCATTCCCTCGGAAGCCGATGGAAATCCCGGTTGGGGCATACCCAATCCAGTCGATATCGCCTACCCGCAAGGCTCTGTGAAGCAAAGTATAGAAGACTCCCTCCGCGCGCTCGACATCGACTGTATCGACCTCATGCAGCTGCACCAATACTGGGGCAATTTCTACCAAAACGGCTCCTGGATGGAAGAGCTGCAAGCGCTTAAGAAAGAAGGAAAGATCGCCCATATCGGCATATCCATTGTCGATCACCGACACGACACCGCCATCGAAATCGTTAACTCCGGACTCATCAGCTCGGTCCAGACGATCATCAATATCTTCGATCCGCTCGCCTTCGACACTCTCGTCCCTGCATGCCAGAAAAACAAAGTCAGCGTTATCGCTCGTTGCGTGTTGGATGAAGGCGGCTTAACTGGTACGTTAAAATCGGATACGCAATTCGAAGAGGGAGACTTCCGCGAAAACTACTTCGTGCAAGGCCCGCAACCGGAATACATCAAACGCGTCGAAGCCCTTAAGAAATTCATACCCGAGCACGCCGATTCGCTCGCCGAACTTGCCATTCGTTTCGCGCTCACCCATCCAGGGGTGACCACCGCCTGCATCTCCATGCACGTACCCCGATTCGCCGACGAGAATATCAAGGCGGCAGCCAAAGGCCCGCTTCCCGAAACGGTCTTCCACGAGATTCGCTGCCGCCACCGCTGGTTGCACAATCTCTATTCAGGCTTCTACTTTCCCGACGAGGAGGAGGCTAAACGCAAGACGGGTGTTGGCGGCTTCAAGAAGATGAAAAAGCAAGCGCTGGAGGCATAGTCTCCTCATCGATGGACTGGCTTAGGGCGATGCAATTCGATCGGATAGCAGGAGAAGACTGCGGCGGGGAACTCTGCCCTTCCGCACGCGCAATCGTCGACGAGCTTCGCGATCCCAAAGCTCCTCCCGCAGAACAGACCGACATTCAAGCCGCGCGTGTCGGTCATGTCCTGGCCGCCTACGATCTATCGCTTCGCTCCACTCAATTGCAGAGTGAGGAGCGCAGTTTGGATACGAACGGGAGCCACAATCTCCGCGTCCGCATCTATACCCCGGACGGGAAAGGTCCTTTCCCTATTCTCGTGTTCGCTCACGGAGGATGTTGGACCTTTTGCGGCCTAGACAGTCATGATCGGATATGCCGCTACTATGCAGACGAAGCGCCGTGCATTGTCGTATCCGTAGATTACGCCCTCGCTCCAGAACAACCCTTCCCTGAAGGTGTAAACGATTTCTACAATGCCGTTGTGTGGTGCTACGAAAACGCCGAGTCTATAAAGGGAGACCCATCGCGCATTGCAGTCGCTGGAGATAGCGCCGGTGGCAACCTTTCCGCTGTCGTTGCTCAACGACTACAAAGTCATGCTAAAATCAAGCTCAGTCTGCAAATTCTGATCTATCCCATTTGCGACCTCTCAGATTTTCATAGCAGATCGATGCAACGCTATGCAAACGGCTACTTCTTGACGCTTGATATGCTGCAATGGACAGCGTCGCTGTATCGAGACGGTCGTCAGGCGAGCGACCCCAACATCTCGCCGCTCTTCGGCAAAGTAACGTCACACTTGACCCCCGCACACATCATTGTGGCCGAATGCGATATACTTCGCGATCAAGCAATAGGTTACGCTGAAAAGCTGCGTGATGCCGGCGCGTCTGTACGCTGCAACTACTTTCGCGGGGTACCACACGCCTTCGTCGCGATGGCCGGCAGCCTTGAAACCGGTCAAATCGCCTTAGACGACTCTATCGAACATCTGCGCCTGGCCTTCTCAAAGGCTTAGTCCCAGGTTCAATAACTCTGTCCTATGTCATTCTAGGAGAACTGAGGACAGCCCTCCCTACCTTTCATCACCGTCCAAAAAAGGGAGGGAGAAACCCATCGCCCCGGCATAGCTATAAGCAAGGAGAGGTCCCAATCCACCTGAGTAGAACACCACACCGCTGCACCCTCTACTCAACCGACAGCCGCTCCTTCCTCGATGAGGCAGATCAAACCTAACAAAGCGCCCCACGTATAGAGCGGATGACTGTTCGGCGAGTTTCCTCCAATTCCCTCCAGCGGACAATAATTCTCCCAGACCGAACCGTTTTTCTCCCATTCGCCCAAAAACATCTTCTTCGAACTCTCCACTAACGCTTTTCGAGCATCATCTAGTTGATAGTTTCTCAACCCTAAATACACGAGAAAGTTTACGGGAGGCCAAATCCGACCACGCCAATAGAGCTGGTCTTTAAAAGACGGATCACTTCTCGGCGATAAAGGTATCAGCCATTCGCCGCCAAATTCTTCGGGATTGAGAAGCAGCTCTTTCACCATTCGCTCAGCCTGCTCCTGAGTGGCGACGCCTGCGAGCATCGGGTAGAGATTCGTCGCCGCAACTCTGGGGTCAAATTCTCCCGAGTCGGTTCGCTTATTAAGAAACGTACCTGATTCGCTGTGCCACAATTGAGACAAACCAGCGCTGTAGGACTCAATACGTCCTTGCAGCTCTTGAGCCTCCTCCGTGCGACCTAGTTCAACGGCAATACGCCTTAGATCCTGGCAGTCTCGAATGTAGAACGACGACATGCAGACGTCCGCCAACTTCAACTGGTGCGTCTCAACATCGAAAGGAATATCATCATAGAGATGTCCATTGTCAGCGGCCGATTCAAGAGCCGCTCCCAGGCGAGTGTTCGGCTGAATCGTCTCCGCAGGATCGCCAATCTTGGGGTCAAACGGATGGCTTCCGCCTGAGATCAGGCCTAATGCGTTCCGACGTTTTGAATCCCACCATCGGTTCCATTTCAAAAGCGGCTCCCACGAAGCCTCCAGCAGCCAACGATCTCCCCACTTTTCATATATCGCCCATATCGAAGTAGACCCAACAGGTGGTTGACTGCGGTCCCATGACCTACGTCCACTCCCTTGGGTACAATTCGGGACGAATGCATCGTCCACCATTTCTCGAAACGTTTCCAACGCGATCAGATAGGCAAACTCTTTATTGTCCACTGACACCAAACGAGCCGTGAAGAAACTGTCCCAGCAAAACAGCACATAGCCAAGACGCTTAATATTCCAGGAACGCGCTACAGGGCAAATGACACGTTCGTATTTCGGTTCGTAAATAATATTCCATGCTTGAGCTACTTGAACGCCTTTATGCATCTCGCTGAGTTCTCCGTATGCTATATGGCGGGCCTCTTCCTTTTCCCTTTCTCGGGCTACGATCTTCTGAATCTCATCAAGACTTCTAATCCGGCCTGTCGATATGCCTACTGGAGAATCAAGTTCATACGTGAGATACGGATAGCTTGCAGGGAGATTCGGATCTGGAACAACGGGCTTCGTTCCATGCACCGAAACTTCAGAAGAATCGGCAAATCTACAGCTCATACTGTTTTCATTCAGAGAGAGCGTTCCCGGACGATTCCACATGAGCTTTCCTTGTACAAAAAGAACGGGCGGCTTGATCTCTCTATCGTGCGGAGTAACTAATAGAACCAAATCCTCCCCCACATGAGCAGACTCAACATCGTAGAGAATGCCACGTATATTAACCCGTAACGCAGTGTAAGATCCATCATACGCATGCAGCCCCGGCTTTACTTCAACGCAGTTGGCTTCGTGGTCTCCCACCGTCTGAAAAGACGTACCCTGCACAGGCCCTAGATTAGAGCGTCCGGAATGAGCATCCTTATAGACCTGGCACTTCCCATAGAGGCAAAAACCCAAATCTAAAGCGAATCCCTGCGGCAGCAAGACATGGTTCAACATACTGCGTGTATCCCAAGTATTCCAGCCACTGGCTACTGCATTTAAAGTTGATTGAAATTCTTCTTTTTCAAACAAGGTCATTTGTAGTTTGTATTTATCTTTATCTTACGCAAATTGTTCTCTCAGCGATCTATTCGCCGATTATTACAACAAAGGCCAAGTCTGGTTGCTTCGCTATTCTGATCTCGTGATTCGCGATCCAACAGCGTGAATCGCCAGGCTAGACAAACCTGTTACTCCGGCCGAGAAGATCCCGTACCACATAAAGGAAACTTCGGTAAAAAATCCCAGCCAAATAGAAAACGCAAACCCCAGCAACAAACTGCAGAAGGCCGCGTCGCCCTGTATTCGTTTGTTCAGTATTCCCACAAGGAAAACACCCACGAGCGGGCCTCCAAAGAAGCTTCCTAGCGCTACCGATATCTCAAGAACATTTCCCAAGGATCCCATAAACATAGCCAGAGCGATTCCGATTATGCCAATGACAAAAGTTGCTCCACGAACCGCGTTCAAGGAGGGCGTCTCTGTACATACCCTTCGATAAAGGTCGGTAACGCATACAGTCGTCAAAGAGTTAAGCACGGAACTCACGGTCGACATTCCCGCCGACAACACGCCTGCTGAAATGAGACCTTTAAGCCCGGTCGGCAGTTCCTCGACAATAAATTTCGGGAAAATCTCGTTAGCTTCTACAAGCATTGCTCCTTTCTCTGGAAACTGCCCATAAAACGAATAAAGCGTCGTCCCAACGAAAAACACGAACACTCCATATAAAGTAGTAAAGAAGAGAGTTCCTATCATCGACGCAACTGAGTGCCTTAGACTTTTCGTTGTCAGAAATCGCTGCACCTCCGCCTGGTCGCTTCCGAACTGAATCACTAGCAGCACCGCGCCACCAAAGACTCCTCCCCAGAATGTATATTTCTCAGTCAAGTCGAACGAAAAGTCTATAAACCTAAACTTGTCCTCCATCCGGCCGACTTCGATCACTTGAGCCAGTCCGCCGTCAACCCCATCCACAGCGACTGCGAAAACAGCCACCAAACCAAACGTCAGAATAAAGAGTTGGATCGTATCCGTCCAAATCACGGCCTTGATACCGCCAGCCACCGTGTAGAAGACCGTGAACAAACCCACAAACAAAGCGGTTTGATACAGCGGAATATCAAACATCTTCTCAATTACCAATGCCGGCACGTATATTGCCAATCCCAAGTAGGCCAGTTTTAGAAACACGAACAAAACACTGGTGAACACCTGCGTTTTCGCATCAAAACGGCTACCCAAATATTGGTATATAGATGCCTGGTTTGTCTTGTAAAATGTCGGCAAGAACACCAAACAAAGCGCAAGCAAAGCGATAGGAAATCCCAAGCGTACCTGATGATATCGAAAATCCTCGGAAAAGGCCACAGCAGGTGCGCCAATATAGGATATGGCGCTTACCACTGTGGCTATTCCCGAAAACATCGCCGCATACCACGGCATATTTCGACTTCCCAAAAAGTAATCGCGAATAGATTTTTGACCCTTTCCCGTGAAGGCTCCGATACCTAAAATGCACAGGAAATACACGACTATGATTACATAATCTACTACGCTTAACATCTATTATCAGGAAATCGCTACAATGCCACTCGATTCGTGTCTGCCTTATTCGACTATCACTTCTTTACGAACCTGACGGCATCGGCAATCACGTAGCCATCGGCCCAGGTAACGCCATCGTCATGTCGATTCACGACAAACACTTCATTTTGACCGCTGGCAGTGCTTGTCGAAAAATACTTGTCTGACGCCACTTTGACCCAAACTCCACCGTTGTTCTTCTGATTAACAGTAGTCGTAATCCGCGTTCCGTTGTGCTTGATGATCACCCAAGTGTTCGACGCCCGATTGCTGGCGGCAGCCCAACGCAGATACACATCGTAGGTTCCAGCCTGAGCGAGGGCAGCGGTCCACTTGAAGTTCTTGTACGACGTCGTTGCGCCCGCGTTGCCATCGTGATGATAATTGGTTCCGTAGTATCCACTCACGCCTGAGCTCGTGGTCCACGATCCAGAAGTCGAGGTGTAAGCCCCATCGGTATTGTCCCGAATCGTTTCGTTGCTTGCATAGTTGAAAAGATCGTCACCATCGACGAAATAGACGGAATCGTTGCCCGTAAACCGAGATCGAGGATGACAGTCTATCAGATCCAACTTGCCGTCCTTATCCCAATCCACAAAGTGCGTATGTGGCTCATGGTCTGTAGCCGAGATGTAGTCAGTGCCATCCGCATTCTTGATATATTCCTTTGCTGCAAACGCAGGTGATCCTAATGTACCGACATTGCGATAATATTGCAGCTTAAAGCCGGTCGCGTAGGCTCCGATGACTAAATCAAAGAGTCCGTCTCCATTAATGTCCACGGCCTGCATAGGACACATGCCAACGACCGTTTGAGGGTACTCAATCGTTAAATCTCCGCCAGACGAATTTTCAACCGTATCAATCTCCTCCAGATCTGTATCGCTCGCTCCTTTTCTTGAATAGACCTTAATCTTCTTGCTGGCGTTTACTAGCAGCAAATCGAGATCGCCGTCGTCATCGTAATCCGCAATTGCGGGTCGAGTCCGCCACATATGCGTAAAGCTGCCTCCATTTAGCGTCAAGGTTTGGCGAGCCGTTCCAAAACTCGGATTGCTACGGGTACCCGTATTCTCGAGGAAGTACGTGTTCGCGTACTCTGCGTCTTGCGTAACGATGTCCAAATCGCCATCATCATCCCAATCGACCACTATCGGCGTCGTATACCCCGCGCTGCCTTCGAAAGGCCCCCAACGGTAGCTGCCCTGCGCGCGCGCGTTTTGATTGTAGGTCGTCGAGTTTACAGCAATGCGCTCGGCATCATTAAACTGTTTGCTGGTATCGTTGTTAGCATTTCTAAAAAGGCTAATATATCCATTCTCTCCGCCCGTTATCAAATCAAGATCTCCGTCGTTCTCCCAATCGACTGCCCACGGCATCATGAACGTATCAGCACGCAACGACACTGAAGAGCCATTCGATATGTCGGCTCGACTCCAATAGGAATAAACGCCTGCGGAGTATTCATAATTATACAACCCACTCGCCGATAGAAAGACGATATCGTAATCTCCGTCCGAATCCAGGTCTACCGTTCGCAAATCCTGCATTAAGTCGTAAGTCGTGGCAATTACGCTTGGGACATAGCAATCCGTAGCACTGGTATTCTGCTCGATCACGCGAATCTTGCCGTCATAGCTGCCACTCACGATCTCCAAATCAGTGTCGCCATCATAATCCACTACGTTGATGTACCCTCTGTAGGGAAGGTTGAGATCGCTACCTCCAGACTGCAGCTTCTGAACTGCTGCGAAGCTGGGCGAGGAATTGGTGCCCGTGTTGCGGTAGAAATGAACCCTACCTTGTGAGTACACGTTTCTTTGCAGCGTGTTATTCACAAAGGTTACAATGCGATCGCAAACAGAGATCACAAGATCGTTCTTTCCGTCGGAATCCCAATCTGCCCACGCAATCGAAGGGCTACCATAATTGTTCCAGTTTTTATATGCGCTGAAGTCGTTCGTTATATTGCTGCCGTTCGCTTGAATCTTTCCGCGATCGACCCAGGTAGGACTTGCATCCGATCCAGTGTTTTCATAATAGCGAATCTCGTCTTTATATATAAAATCGTGATCGCCATCGCTGTCGTAATCAATGCGAAATCCTCTGCCAGACTGGGGCAGCGACAAACTTGTGCCGCTTTCGAATTTCGGCAATGTCCAATCTATATTGGTACCCGAATTCGCGTAGCGATAATTTCCCAAACGAAGATCGAGTTTACCGTCGCCAGTAAAATCGAAGATTTCCATCATATGGTAAGCGTCGATCATCGTGCCATCCCAAGCGACCGCACCGGATTTTCCATAGTTGATCGCAGTTCTGGGAGCGTTTGCCGAGTATGCAATAAAAGACGAATCAAGTAGGGTAAAAAGGGGCAAAATGTAGAATAATAAGACGTATTTTATATTCATTGGAAACGTTTATTTAGTTTATTATAGTAGCGTGAAATAGAAACGACTTCGCCCGTTTGCACTCGACATTCATCCTCTCGGATCGCCGAGCGGTACGAATCCTAGCGGATGGTCAACTCTATGAGCAAAACACAGAGTGGAATTCCACTCTGCGTTCGTGGCAAACATTACCCGTTCACTCAGAATTTATACGTCGCAGAGATACGATAGTTAGGATCTTCCGCTCTGATAACGGCTGAATCGTTCACGGCAGAAACAATTCCTTCATAGCCTAATACGTTGTAGGCATTCAACTGAAGGCTCCAGTTATCCTTACGATACCCAACGAGCAAGTCCATCGTACCACCGGAAGCTGCGAAAAGGTTGTTGCCGTTGTCGATTGAAAATTCACCGTTGTACTTGTAGCCAAGACCGGCAAAGGCCCCCTTCAAACCTCCGTCCGTGAACGTATAACGGCCGAAGAATGAATAAGTCGGTGTTCTCGGAACTCCTCGGAAGTAATTGCCGACAGCGTTCTTGGAATCTACGTCACTTACTGCAGCTATCAGTGAAATGTTCTCATTTACGAGATAAGCCAAGTCCAGTTCGACCCCTGTCGTTTT
Source organism: Opitutaceae bacterium (assembly GCA_028284385.1). Lineage (GTDB taxonomy): Bacteria > Verrucomicrobiota > Verrucomicrobiia > Opitutales > Opitutaceae > JANQRT01. The sequence goes on from JANQRT010000073.1 coordinate 18,713, forward strand.
CTGAACACCCTCCTGAGCGAGATCGAAACCGCTGCCGTCCGGTCTCACCACCTGCACCGTCACGTTCGTCAGCTCCATGTCGAAATATGACGCAGTTAATATGAAGCGGTTGTCGAGCAGGGTTGTTTTGACACCGACCTCATCAATGACGCCTTCCTGATTCTCAAAAGGCAGCCCAGTCCTGACATCCACGCCACTTACGAAGTTAAACGTGGTAGCATGCTGCGCAAACAAACTGACGTCTTCAACCGGTTTATAAACCACCCCTTGCTTCCACGTAAACTCGTTTCCAGAGGTTCTGCCGGTCGCCTCTTCGACCTCTACGGGTTCGTTAGCTGCAAGAGACTTATCAACGTCATAGGTCCCGCTTACGCTACGACCCCAGTCGTAACGGGAACCTATTGCGAGAATCAGCTTGTCGTCGAAAAAGCTGATATTGTCCAACACACCAGCGGAAAAACTGTCACCTTCGTTCCAACCCTGCCAGGGGATAAACGTATTGGGAACGCCGGCTACGAGTTCCTCGTTCGTCAATTGTTCAACGGCCCCATCTAGCAAGGAGAAACGTCCCGCCGGAATCTTGCGAAAGAATGAACTGCCTCGCTCAGTCATTCCGCCACGCAAATTGACGACCATGCTATGCTTGATGGACTCGGTCCCGAACTCGCCTGCAAGGTCGATGTTGATTGCCCCGCTGTCGCTTTTGCTTCTGAAATCACGGGATTGATATCCGGCTTTCCAGTCCGCGATTCGCGGGTCGGAAAGACTTACTTCGCTAAAGGCCCCCAGTCTAACTCCATCGGCGTCATATGCCGCAGTGTCAAATTGAACAATCGATGGGGATTTGTCGCCTTTAGAGAGATTGTAGCGCATCACTGTCCGCATTGTCCAATCACTGCCAAACATGTCGAACGGCTGCTCGAATCCGATTTCGTAGTTGTAGGTATTGCCCTTCGAGAGATTTCCTTTAGGCGTCTTATTTATAGACTTTCCTAGCAGGAAATCATCATCGTCGGCATCGATAACAGGCACTTCGCCTTCCTGCAGTCCAACCTTCCACCCCGCCAGGAACTGATTATTGTATTCCCTATCGATTTCGAAATTTGAGTAATACAGCTGCCCCCAGAATCGCCCGCCACCCTCGAAATAGGTATTGGCTATCAATGATATTCCGTTGATATCGGCCTCCGCGCCGCCCTCGTCCGTATCATGCCAATGGCGATTGCCACGTCGCGACGAAACGATTGCCCTCAAGGCTGAATTTTCACCGAGCTTTCGGTTTACGTCGACTACTCCTTTTATGTACTCCTCGTAACCACCTGCAACTTGCATTTCGAGGTTAGTGAAATTGTCGGTAACTGCCCGGTTGCTGATCTTATTGATCACACCTCCGAGGGTATGGGAGCCATACAGGACGCCCGCCGGCCCCTTGATCACCTCCAGGCGATCGTAGTGAGCAGAATCATCGCCAATCATGTCCCTAGTACCTGAGTTATCTGGGAGACCATCCCGATAATTCCCAACAGATGCTTGGTAGCCTCTTAGTGTAACTCGAGCGTTGCCTGGGTTCGGATCAGTAGCGGAGTTTTGAACGCCGGATACAAATCTCAGCGCTTCTTCCGCCGAGATAGCAGCAACATCAGACATGAAATCACTGGTTATCGAAATGACGCTCGATGAAATGTCCGAATTCGGTAGGGCTTGTCTGGTCGCTCCAATAGATTCGGTCACTCCATAGCCACGGTCGTCATCCGCCGAAACCTCAAAGGGCGAAAGCGTGAAAACGCCTTCTTCGTCTTCGGCATGCAGCGAATTGATACTGGCGAGAAAAAGCGGACAAAACGCCCACCACAAAAATCGAATGTGTTCTATTTTTAGGTTCATCGAATCATTTACATTTGCAGTTAGTTTGGAGTATGCGGCTTTCGGCAGAAAGGCCACAGGGTTAAGAAAGCTGTGTCGCTAACTATAAATTCGAACGTTCTTAGCATTTCATCACACATGCAACAGCCCTCAACTGGTGATTGTTGCTTACCAGCAAGGTTGTAACAAACGCTCGAATACGACTGCAGCCTTCATTCTTTCAGGGCAATTTGAACCAATAATTTGAATACGGAATTCGATCCGCCAACACGACAATTCAGTCGAAGCCAATTGCCGAAATGCGTGACGCGAACGAAACTAAGCCCCTTCTCCTTTAACGGCCCAAAGGAAGATCCTTCCTTAGCCCAGTTGACCCCGTCGTGCGAAATCTCAACATCGCCTTCTAAGGATGCTGTTTCTCCCGATTTATCTTCCACCATCACGAAGAAGATCGCTTCGCTGGCCCATCCACACTCGAACGGGTGTGTCTGAAAACCTTCAGTAACCTCTTTTTTGACCTCCAAATGAGCCGCATTGAATTCACGCATTGTGCCAAATAAACAATTTATGGGTTAAGAAAATCGCGGGAAGGTCAGCGAACTGCCCGCGTTATGGTTCTCCATCAATCTTGCGAGACCACAATCGAATCTATGTATAGGAAGACGCGACGTTTCGCGTCATTCTCAACCCAGATCAAAGGATTGAGCAATCCCTCTATTCGAGCGTATGCCGGAATCGGGAATATCGGCTTTCCCCTGAGATCGAACGTTCGGTCTTGAGCCTGAAACTCTACATACTCGCGGTTCTTTACGTCGAGCAGTAGTCTAAAATACAGCCAGTTAATTTTGCAGTCCGTCTCGTTATAGCAAAGCTCTTGTTCGCCATTTGGAACATACTGAAAACCATCATGCCGCCCATCTGGATGCCTTCGACCATACCACATCGGATCGACCCCCTTCTTACACCAATCGCCCTCGGTTCCATAGGCCCAATCATCGTCGCTCACATCGGAAGGGTGTATATACTGCCATTTGCGATGCGGTTTACCATCGACTGCATTCACGTAGCGCACACCCGCAAAGGCTCGACTTTGCCGCTCTTGCATGTCGAAGCCGACTCCGAAGGCCCGCAAAGAGTTTTCACTTAAACCACCCAAATCAGCAGTGTTGGAGACCCGATCTTGTTCCGCGGTGTACGAAAACCACATCTCGAACTGCAGACGTTTGCTATCCCTATGGTGAAAAGACATTCGTTTAATTGCGTGGCCCAAACTGCCCGGAGCCGGCATCTGATCATAGCGATTAGCCGTTGGCCGCGTAGAGAGCTTCAAGCTGTAAGTGCCGGACAAGGCGCCATGCGTCCCTGGATATCGATACGTGGCGCTACTAAGCATAACCGGAGGCCACTCATGCTTGATCACAATGCTCTTACGAGTGTCGAAATTCGGAGCCTGGGTGAAATTTGGCATCAACGCCATCCAGCCATTATGGCCATGCGAAAACGTATCGTAGGTTAAGACTCGCTTGAGAGGATTGAATCGATCGATTTGCGAATCGCCAAAATCGAAACCTGTCGCGGCAGGATGTGGAGTTTCGGTTAAAACAGACATAGAAATGAAACTAGATTTCAACTTAGCTCGATGCTCCGGCTAAGAAAGAACCCTCTTCTGGTAATTAGATATTACCAGTTAACTTGCTTCGCCTAAAGTTCTCTTTTAGCGTGTTATCTCTAAGCATGAAGGTCCCAATCAAACGATCACTCGTCTCCGAGACCTACAGCATAATTCGCGATGCGATCGAATCCGGACGCTGGGAGAGAATTCTGCCTGGCGAACGCACTCTGTGCAATATCTTCCAAATAAGCCGCCCCACCTTGCGACGAGCCCTCCAACAACTCGAAACCGAGGGCATCATCGTGAATAGCCAAGGCAAAAAGCGACGAATCTCCAAACAACCAGAAACCCCTGTAAAGCGAAGCAACGAGATACACATCGGCTACCTCTGCCCAGCTCCTACCCACGAGATTCTCGGATATACCCATCGGAAAATCGCTGCGATCGAACACTTCATCCACCAAAAACAGATGAACTTCGCACTGCATTCGAGGCCCGGCTGCTTTACCAAATCGCCCGCCAAAGCGCTTAGAGCAATCATAGACGAAACGCAGGCCAACTGCTGGATAGTCCAGCAAACCAATCTTGAAATGCAGCAGTGGTTCGAAAGCGAAAATATTCCGACTGTGATTTCCGGCACGCCGCACGACGGCATCAACCTGCCGTACATAGATCTAGACAATGAAGCGATTTGCCGCCATGCGGTAGGCCTGCTAATTGCGAAGAGCTTCCGCTACATCTGCTACCTCACAACCAACGATTTCTTTCCTGGAGACCTGCAATCGGATGCGGGCTTTCTTAGCGGAATCGAATCGAGCGCCGAAGCACACGGACTTATCGCGAGGCACAATGGAACTCGCGACGGGATTTGCGCCAAACTGGACATGCTCTTGAATGCCAAGGAAACGCCAGACGCCTTTATCATCGATAAATCCAATCATGCGTTTACGGTAACCAGCTACCTTCTGCAAAAAGGCACTCGAATCCCCGACGATATAGCACTGATTTGTCGCACTGAAAGCCTAGATTTTAGTTATATGAAGCCATCGGTCGCCCACTACTCGCGCAATACGATCGAACTCGCCAAACGCACCGCCGACCTAGCCGCCAAAATCGCAATTGGCGAAACTGTTGATGTCCAAGGTACGCTCATCATTCCCGATCTCAATCCCGGCGAAAGTATATAGCCCAGTGATTCCATTCCAACTACAACTATACCAAGAAACAGTTTTCTCGATATCAATAGGCTAGTCCGATTCTTCCTCGCAGTCCTGTCTCAAAGGTCTCGACGAATATTGCATGAAGTTTCTTATTACTGCCGAGTCACGCCCCTATGACGATCTCCAGAAGATTATCATTCCGATTTCTTCTCTCTAAGTCTATGAAACGCTCTTTACAAGATTTCGGGAACGCCCTTGATTCACAGGATTCTAGAATTCACGAAAAATCGTTCAAGGACCTGCACACAAGCTAATAACTCTTCAACTGACTGGTGGGCAATTGTTACCATTTGATATCTATTGCTACCAAAGGTTTGACATGCTGCCTTTCAGCAAAAACCCGACTAGCGACATACCTCATTTTCGATGCGCACTAGTGGGAGTTGTTCGGATTTCTACAGCTAAATCGAAAACAAATATTTCAATACACTGACCAACTTGAATGACCAAAAGCAAAGTTAAGCAAATTTGGAGAAACGGAGAAACCGCCCTCGGAACTCTCGTAAAGTCCATTGATCCGGTACACTCAGAGATACTGAGCCAAATCGGCTTCGACTTTCTTTGGTACGACTTGGAACACAGCGACAAGAGCCTGGAGACGTTCGCACACCTGTCACGAGCGACACGAGGGGGCTCAGTCGACATACTAGCTCGGCCGGCACGCTGGGAGCTCATGAGGATGGGCAGGCTTCTGGAGGCTGGCGCCCACGGCATAATGTATCCACGATGCGAATCTGCCGAAGAAGCTCGAGAAGTTGTGCGTTGGTCGAAGTTCCATCCCCTTGGCGAGCGCGGTTTCGACGGAGGCGGCGTCGATAATGCATACGGACAGTACCCAGCTAGCGACTACACGAAAGATGCGAACGAAAACACCTGGATCACTGCTCAAATCGAATCCCCCATCGCCCTGGAGAATGCTTCAGAGATAGCTTCCGTTGATGGCATCGATTGCATATTCTTCGGTCCCGGGGATTATTCAGCGCTGTCCGGCCGCCTAGGTGACGTGAAAGGCAGCGAAACGCTCGACGCCGCTAAAAAAGTTGCCGAAGCAACCCTCGCAGCTGGCAAGATATTTGGTACGCTCGTCTTCGACATGGAGCACGCGAAACACATGAAAAAACGGGAGCGCAGCTGCTAATACACGGTGCCGACACCGTTTTCTACAGAAATGTCTACACAGAATTACTCGAAAACTATAAAAAGCTAATTTGAATCCGGGAATTCGCTATGTTCATATGAACCATATCTGTTAAAGGGTGAAAATCGATTAATCTAGCGATGCCTAAATTCATATATAATAAATAGATTATATATTGAAAATCGAATCTTAATTTTAGTTGAAAAATGACTAATAGAAGTTTCGGGAAGCGATGACGCGTCTATCTGAAATTGCTTGAATCGAATTTTCCAGATCAAAAACACATAAACATGTGAACCTATTTATCGCCAATATTTTATGATCCTCTGTATGTGTCTAAAAACTCTAATCCTAGCATCGAAATAGCATTCGGAGAGGTATTACGTAGACTACGCAAGAATCTAGGACTCACGCAAAATGAGCTTTCCGAAAAATCAGGACTTTCGACGAACTTCATATCATTCTGCGAACGTGGCCTCCAACAGCCGAGTCTGAATGCCATCTTCTTGCTTTCTCTCGCCTTGAAGATCGAACCGGCGGAATTCGTAAGAGAAGTACAGAACAAGAACCCTGTACCCAATTTTTGAATTCGTTTACGTTATAGAGAATCCAAAAGGAAAGAGATATATTGGTTTCACGGAAGACATAGACAAGCGTCTCGTGCAACACAACAATGGCGAATCTAAATGGACTGCAAAACATCGCCCTTGGACCCTAGTCTGGACGAGCGAAGCAATGTCCAGAAGCGAAGCCGCAGGAGGAGATCAGGAGGACAAAGTCCGACCAAACTACCGAGCTCGAAGAGCGACATGATCACAAGAAAACATCCGGGCCCCCTGTGCCACCGTAGTCCCGCAGTCACGGGACGAAGGTGTATGCACCCAATGAAGGCTCAATGGCGAAAGCTGTTGGGCCTCGTCCATTTATGGCCCAGAGATCGTCAGAGAAGCGTAAGAGAAGAATCCCAGGCCGAACTACTAGCCGCTTTTTTAGTCTCTTGAGACAGTACATCGATCTTGAATTCTGATTTTGCATACTCTTCCAGACTAAATACTCCTCTCGTTCTAATATCTTCCGAGCTGGAACCTATCAGAACTTCAAAGTCGCCGGGCTCCACTGACCAGTTCATATCCTTATCCAACAGCTCCAGGTCCTCCGGTTGAAGTTTGAACGGCAGCAATTGTGTCCGCTCCTTGCCTAACAGTTAGATTGAGTTGATGACTCTCCCCAGCAGCGCTTTTCTAAGAGGAACTAAGCGCCCCTTTGCCGTGTTTACCTCAACTCCATCGAAGTTCTTTTCAGCCCTTTTTGCCAGAAATAGCCTCATTCCTCCGCAGGCTGCAAAGCAGTCTGTATTCACTTTTTGGAAGACGCTCAAGAAAAGGGACTTTATTTCTAATCGCGTTCGAAGGGGAATCGGGATCGCAGCTATGCTTATCGGGGCGCAAGCCGCCGCAGCGGAGGTCCCTATGCCGCAAAAAACCATCAAGATTGACGAGAACCTCCAATTTCAGGTCCAATGGATATCCCCTGGCAGCTTTCTTATGGGCACGCCAAACAGCGAAGCGCGTCGAGACAAAGACGAAGGCCCCATGAGAATGGTAGAAATATCAAACGGGTTCTATATGGGCATCTACGAAGTGACCCAGAAACAATTCGAGACGGTAATGGGATACAACCCTTCCGCATTTCAGCAAGACGGTCTTGCGGAGAGCAGATCAGTCGAATCGCTGAGCTGGCTGGAAAGCAAAGAGTTTATACGGCGCCTGAATCTACATAGGGTTGGTCATTTCCGGCTGCCGACCGAAGCCGAGTGGGAATATGCCTGCCGCGCTGGGACGACCTCCTCCTACTATTGGGGAGAGATATCCGAAAATTGGGAAGCCTACAAGCATGGGTGGATTAACAGTAGGTCGCATGCAACGACTCATCCCGTTGGCGCCAAACCTCCCAATCCCTGGGGCTTGCACGATATGGCAGGAAACGTATGGGAATGGTGCGAGGATTGGTATGGGCCCTACTCGGATGAGCAGCAAACAAACCCGACCGGACCCAAGGAAGGTAAGCAGAAGGTATTTCGGGGCGGAAGCTTCTATGACTTCGCTCCCAGCGCTCGATCAGGAAATCGGCACCGCCACACAATAGACAAAAGATACACTGCGATCGGATTTAGGGTCGTATGGGAAGAAGAAATCCGCCCTGCCGATACAAGGAAGGTATTTAAGTTGGGCGGCAATCTTTCGCTCGAATTGCAATATATACCGGCTGGAAAATTCAACATGGGGAGCCATGAGTCTGAATCCGGACGACAAAATGACGAAGGTCCCATACATCAAGTCACTGTATCCAAATCCTACTACATCGGTCGCTTTGAAATCACACAAGCCCAGTGGGAAAAAGTGATGGGATACAACCCTTCTGCCTTTCAGAGAAAAGCCGAAGCCAGCGCTTTACCTGTCGAGCGCGTCACCTGGTTCGAAGCAGTTGAATTCGCCAATAAGCTCACAGCGCTGCTCCCTGGACACTTCAGATTGCCCACCGAAGCCGAGTGGGAATACGCCTGTCGCGCGGGCAGTTCGACGCGCTACCCATGGGGCAGCGGCAGCGCTCTGTCCGAAATAGAAAGATACGGATGGTTTAACTCAAGAGCTGAAGCGATGCCTCATCCTGTCGGTCGAAAACTGCCCAATGACTGGGGCCTATTCGATATGCACGGAAATGTTTGGGAGTGGTGTCTAGACGGACCTCGCGACTATGAGCCAATCGCAACTGAAGACCCCAAAGGATCTACCGATGGAGATTATCGCGTTATTCGTGGAGGCAGCTGGTTTAACGAACCGGAAGCCCTAAGAAGCGCCAATCGACACCGACACCCTCCCGACTCAAGACAAACCAACAATGGTTTCCGCGTCGTTTGGATACCAGAGTAGGAAAAAGTCGACTAACCTTAGACGGCAATGCTGCACGGCCACATCTCTGTCCTCAAAAGCGATTTACTCGAAACTCTTTTAGAATGCTATCTTCTCGGGCAGATATTTGGAGGCGATCTCTTGGTAGATTGGCTTCAGTTTTTCCGAGTCGGGTTTTACGGGCGACTTGGTATATAAATCGTATTGGTTGAAAAGCTTAACCGCTTTGAACATCTCATGATCGTGCTCATCCATCAAGTGTTCGTAAGCATTCTCTCTGTGCTGAGGATAAAAGGAATGATAGCGTAGAACGTACTGCGCCTCCTCCGGCAAATAATCCTTCATTACCAAATAGATGTACTCGTCGTGCCCCCATGACATATGAACGTTTTTCAAGCCGCAGTTCTTATCGTAGACACCATACTTCGTATTATAGCGCGGATCATTGAAGTCAGCATTTTCCTCGAAGAACTCAGCGAACACAATCTCCTCCGAAAACGCGCAGCCAACCGGAAAGGTATCCCCGACGACCGCCCATTGCGGCTCCTCCCAAAGACACAGAACCTTTCCCAGATCATGTAGAAATCCCGTCAAGACCATCCAGTCCGAATGTCCATCCTTTCTAATCGCTTCCGAAGTCTGAAAGAGATGCTGCATCTGATCGAGATCCGTATCCGGATCGGAATCGTCTACCAATGTATTCAGAAATTCGACGGCTTCCCATAAGGACATTTCCGCCCGATTCAACTGACCGAATTCCTTCTTCTTCTCTAAAACGAAATCGTAAGTCTGATTGATATGGTTCAGTCGATAGAATTCCTTGACCGTATCTCGAGGAGGATCGTCGTAATTACGAAACGCTTCCTTCGTCTTTTCGTTCGGATTGGGATATCTTTCCAGAAGATCGTCTTCCCATTCATCCATGTCCTTCAACGGGTTCTTTACTTGGTCCATATTTTTGAGTGTTTGGTTAACTATTCGCTAGAGCTTCTATATTCTCCTAATGCAAAACAACAGGCTCCCTATCCGCCTCTCGCGCCTCCTTTTTCTTTGCCGACTGGAGCCTTCTGCCGAAAATGCCGAACGCGGCTAGATAGACATAGCAGCCGACGATCAGCCACATTGAGGCTCTCAATCCCCAAGCATCCGCCAAGGCTCCTTGAACCGGCGGGACGATCGCGCCTCCGAGTATCATCATCACAAGCAAAGAACTTCCCTGGCTCGCTCGTTCCTTAAGCCCTTGTATCGACAATGTGAATATATTCGACCACATGATCGAATTTAACAAGCCCACCCCAATCAACGACCACATCGCCAGGTCTCCTCGAGCTGTTGTGGCGGCGACCAGCAGACCAATAGCGGCGAGCGAAAAGAGGCCAACCATTCGCGACGGTTTCGAGCGACCGAGATAAAAGAAGAGCAAATTCAGGAGGAGTAGTCCAGCATAGGGGACCGCATCGCCGAATCGAAGTACCACCTCTCCCGTCTGCCAGTTCTTGAAGGATACCACGAAAATCACCGCGGATCCTATCGCAGTGGCCAGGATCATCCATCCTACCTTTTTACCCACGCTGGCCATATCGCTTAGGGAGATGGCTCCGACAAAACGTCCAATCATCAGGCTGCCCCAGTAGAACGCCAAAAACTTGTCCGCCGTGTGAGGGGCAAAGCCTTTCACATCCTCCAAACCGAGGTAATTAATGAATACGCTTCCTACTGCGACCTCGCCACCCACGTAAAAGAATATAGCTAACATTCCGGCTACAAAATAGGGCCGCCTCAGAAGATCGCCCCCACCCTTTGAATTTTTAGACACGCCTAGCGCTGGAAGTCGCACTAGAAAAAACGCCGTCCCCAAAAAAAGGAACGCTCCACCGAGAACCATGTACGGAGCGACAACCGATTCCGGCCCCACATGTGTCGATCCGAATATCAACGCCCCTCCTACAACAGGAGCGATCGTATACCCTAGCGAATTCAGCCCTTGAGCCATATTCAAACGCGAAGACGCTGTTTTTTCCGCTCCAAGAATAGCGACGAATGGATTCGCTGCGATCTGAATAATCGTCACCCCCGATGCGAGAATGAAAAGAGCGACCAAGAACATGGGGTACGAGACCATATTGGCAGCGGGAGCAAACAACCCGCAGCCTAGAGCGCAAATCGCTAGACCTGCTACGATTCCATTTCTGTATCCAATTTTTGATATCGGATCTCCAATGGTCGTGGAGGTCAAAAAATAGATTATGGATACGATGAAATACGCTCCAAAAAAGGCGGTTTGAACCAGCATGCTTTGAAGGTAGCTTAGTTCGAACGAATCCTTAAGGTGAGGAATCAGCAGATCATTCATGCAGGTTATGAATCCCCACATGAAAAACAGACTCGTAACCGCCGCCAGCGCCTTTCGGTTGCCCTTTATATTATCGCTCATTTCCTTTTATATTATCTACCGATCAGCTCTTTTTCGGCATGGCGGTTCCTGTGTCCCTATTCACCTCGAATACAGGTAAATCTACCCTCCGAGCCCTACCATAAAATAGAGGAATCCTATCACCCCAAGAACCATGAGGCAGGAAGCGGCAAACCCCACCGCGTCGATCCGGTTCCAACGATAGATTTCCCAATCTGAATCTGGGAACAGCAAGAGGTCTCGCCCATCTCCGCCTGGATTCTCCTCAAGATCAGTCCGGACCCGACCGGAAGACGCCACGGGATTTCGCATCTTCGCGAAAAAGCGCATCAGCATCTTCTCGTCATCGCGTCGCGTAAAAAATGATACGACTACCAATATTCCAAATGGCGTTAGCAAACGAACTAGCAGACGAATCGTTTCGTTCGTCGCAAAGCTATTAGCCTGCAAATTGAATCCTGCCATATCCAGCAGCGCCATCTCCAAATACGGATACCCTCGCCCATAGGCCTGACCTGTATCATCTGTCCCAATACCTTTCGACCAGAACAACGAACGGCTTGGCAGCAAAAAGCTCTTGTTGATACGATCCCCCACCTCAATCAGTTCGCCGCGAGAGCTTTCACCCTCGCTGGCCAAGGCCATTTCGCTTTCTCTTACATCCGCTTCCGAAGCCGTATATTGCATCTCCACGATTCTTCCTTCGGTCTCCTTCAGCAGAAATTCGTTTTCGCGAATGTCGCTAACAAAGAACGCTAAGATCAAAGGGATGAAATAGAAGAGAGCGAACGTGCAGACGATCGAGGCCCACGCCCCAGCCCGAGTCGCCCGACGCCACTTCAATCCCAGCCAAAACGCTGCCGCGAATATGACGAAAAACTCCCAAATGAACTTCAAAACCTGCAGAATATTGTCGAACTGCGTGGTCGCGAGGGCCGCTCCCACCAGAAACACGCCTCCGGATATTCGACCCGCCCACACGTAGTGCAACTGTGATCGATTGGGAAATAGCGGAGTATATATACAGCGTACGATTAATCCCGATACCGTCAGCATCAAGCAGTCCGCCGTCGACATAAGAGCCGCCATCATGCTTGCTAACATCAGTCCAACGAGCCCAAGCCCGACGCCTCCCAGCAACTCCTTGGTCGCATGTCCCCAGACGAAATCCGGATTACTGAGGCTGTCTTTGAATAGAACCGCTGCCGCTAAGGCGAATACGCCCCAGAGAACCGTAACGATGCGCTTCATGAAGGTTCCGGTCACGAATCCCAAACGAGCCGTGTATTCATCTTTTGCTGCGCCAGCCGTGACGAGTTGGTTTGGCTGCACAACCACGGTTATCCCAGATACGAGGGCTACCGTTGCAATATAATACCAAGTGAAATCCATGACCAAAGGTGATCCGAAGATATCGAAATAGCTCTCGGGCAATTGAGAGTGAATGTGCCCTAAGGCATTCATTATCCCGCTTCCTCCAAACATTGCATTTACCTCAGCCCACGCGAACGGCAGAAGCATCACCGACAATAATATTATAAAAACGCCTTGCAGCATATCTGTATAGAAGGCTGCTTCCAAACCGCCCAAGGCAGTGTAGACGATCACCAAAATACAAATACACCAGATCACTAAATGCTCGTTGAGGTGTGAAAAGAGACCCTTCGGAGACGTGTCCCTCAATTCCTCTAGCTCGCTCCTCTCGACTTCCGTCAAGTCCTCGAAGTCGCGATCCTCAAGATCCTGCAAACGTTGAAACGCCGAATACTCAACCCCCTCCTCTGCCGTGAATTCTTCGGCTGACTTCGAGGTCATGGCCAGGGCTGTCTTGGAAACCGCCATATAGCCAACAGATAGCAAGCCCATCATACCGATGGTACCGATGAACGCGTAAGCGCCTGACATGAGTCGCGAACCGTAGCGCTCATGAAAGAAGTCGCCCATGGTGATGATTCGCAAGCGACGCAGCCAGGGCGACGTGATCCAAAACAAAGGCGTCACAAAGAGCATCAGCAGAGCGCTCCAAATTCCGCTGGCTCCGTTAGTGAACGTTGTCGTTGCAACGCCCGCCGGCCCATCAGCCGAAGTCGCTTGCCCAAAACTGGCAAAGGTGGAAGTCAGCTTGCCGAATTTCCGTCCTCCCAGGAAAAAGTCTTCTTCGCCTTTTATCCGTCTACTGGCGCGCACGCCTAGCCAGATGATGACTACGAAGTAGAGTACGATGACGATGATATCGATTATAGATAGACCAAACATATTTACTAAGTGTCATCCGTCGCTCCACCCAATCCGGAGGTCATGTCTAGCTCCAGCAGCCCCCCGGATACCAACCCCCGATGGGAGATGAAAACCTCGTCTAGAGGGCTGCCGTTCCAGCTCGCGGACTCTAGATAAAGATTTTCGTCACTGTTATTATTCGCAACAATCTCGATCAGCTCGCCCGAATAGTAACGCTCGTTCAGTCTAATTCTAACCGTATCAAATATTGGACTACCGATTTGATATTCCGCATCGGCATCAGTGCCGCCATTGACTTGAAACAGTCCTATTTTCATCAATACAGCTAGGGAGCCCATCAAGCCTTGATCTTCGTCTCCGTTGTATCCAGTTCCCGGATTTAACCCGCCATAAACTTCTGCTACAACCTTCCGACTCCAGAACTGACTCAAGTCGGGCCTGCCCCATTCACCAAACAGGAACGCCGTCTGTATCGAGGGTTGATTCCCGTAGTTTATCGGAATGCGACGCAACTCAGGGTCGGTCTCCCTTGCATGGGAGTCGCCCGAGGTGAAGCCTAACTCGCTTGCTTGCTCGAACTGGCGATTGAGGCGATCTATGGCGATTTCCTTTCCGCCCATCAGTTCCGCCAGGCCTCGCGTATCATGCGGCACGAACCAGGTTTGCTGGGCGGCATTTGATTCATTGAATCCGTTTTCGTATTGATAAGGGTCGAATGGATCCTTCCATTTCCCGTTTATATTCTTGGGACGCATCCAACCGGTTTCGCTATCATATACATTTCTGTAATGCCTCGAACGCTTGAGAAAGGTTTCCGCCTCTGACTCGAAACCCAAGCCCTTGGCGAATTGAGCCAGCGTCCAATCCTGATAGGCGTATTCAAGCGTCAAACTCGCCCCATCTTGATGGAAGCCGAAATCGCCCTCCGGGATCGGATAGGGAACATAGCCGTTTTCAATGTAGTGCTCCAAGCCTCCGCCAAAATGAGTGTCATGCTCGTATCCAGCTTTTCCCATAATCCCGCCCGGCATATGGTTTTTCACCATCGCTTCGAACGCGAGTCTCGCATCAAAACCGCGAATCCCTTTCATCCACGCGCTCACGATGAAGGGCGTCGACGTCGCTCCCGTCATCACATAGGTGTAGTTGCCCCCCGAAGGTCCACGAGGCAATAGCCCTCCATCCTTGTAGTAAAGCAGAAGCGAATTAACAAACTCTTCAGTGATTTCTGGATACACAAGATGCCAAAGCGAATTCAGCGTCCACTGCGCCCCCCAGAAGGAATCGGAATTGTAATGCCCGAACAGCGGATTTCCATCGTTGCCCAGAGGAATGCGCCCGATCCTGAATTCGTCCCCAGTATTATCCGGATACAATCCATCGATGTCGCTTATCAAACGACGCCCTTGCAAAGCATGCCACAGATCCGTGTAGAACCTCCGGCGCTGATCATTCGTATTCCCCTCGACATCTATCCGGCCTAGCAAATCGTTCCACTCGGCTCTCGACTCGCTCGCCAGGCGATCGAAATCCCAATGATGGATCTCAGCCTCCAGATTCCTCCTCGCCCCCTCCTCGGAAGTATAGGAAATGCCGATTTTCATCTGAGCGGAATCAAGCTCTTCATCATCGAACATGAATACCGCCTTCTCCACGTGGCCATCCTTGTCCCTGATCAGAGCCGCTTCGGAAACATCCGCGTCGAAAGCAGCATAGAAAAATACCGTGGTCGGCTTAGGCCGGCGTATGGTAGGAGCGTTTACGACACGGCCCCTCAGCGTTCTGGGACCCAACTGCTCGATTCTGCCATCAATCATATCCGATGGTCCCAATCGTCCCATCAAACTGAAGAGCAAGCCGCGGCGGTCTCCTTGTCTAAAACGATATCGATGAAAACCCGCCCTTTTGGAACTCGAGAGTTCCACGTCGATTCCATAACGATCTAGCGTAAGAAAATGATAACCCGGCTTCACGATCTCTTCCTCGTGACTGAAGTCAGACGAGTGGTCCGCCAGAATAGGCTGCAAGTCGCCTTCCCATGTAATTGGCATCACCGAGACACCGGCTAACTGCCAAGCATGAATGTGGCTAAAGCCTTTTACGTTCTCGATCTTGTAACGATAACCACTTCCCCACGCTCCATCGACTTCAGTATCCGGACTCAGGTTAACCAAGCCAAACGGACGACAAGCCGATGAAAAGAAAAACCATCTGGAATTTTCCGTATCCAGATACGGATACACCATATCAACTGGATCCGACTTTGCGAAGCCCGTCCAAAGATTCGTGGAAACAAGCGCCAAAGCAGCGCATTTAACAGCAATGAGGCAGTCTCTCATCATCAGCTCGCGCGCCCAAATTCGCCGAGCACCTTTCTACTGACTCCCTCATCGATGCGTACATTGCAGTCAACAAAGACCGCATCCGTGACCCTGTGCAGAAAGAAGCCGTGGATGCCCGCTTCGAGATAATCCGTCTCTCTACAGGGACGTAAATCGTAGCGCCCTCCTGCATGCTTTGTCGTTTCATGGATTTCAACACTCACATTCTTGAACTTGACTCTCTGCACCAGGATTTCTTCAGAAGCTCCAACGAACACTCCATTTTCACCCGCGCAAGTTACGTTCTCAAACAGAATATCCTGAACACTTCCAGCTTCACCATAATCATGGCCGTCTTTAAAACGCAAGGACCCATCCTTAGTCTGCGTGGTTGGCCTGGTATAAGACGTTATATAAATAGGTTCCGCCTCGCCCCACCAAACGTCCTCGAATAGACGGCTTTGAATGCTAATGTTACGAAATACGATATTTCGCACGACCCCTTCATCCCTATTCTGGATACCAATCCCGCGATTGCTTCTTTCGATTTCACAGTCCTCGATCAAAATATCGGATATCGTATCCATATTCTCTGACCCGATCTTAATGGAACACGATGTGGAAACCAGCTTGCAGTTCCTTATGATGAAATCAGAACAAGCTCCGTACTCGGCAAATTCCCGCCTATTCTTAAAGCAAATGCAGTCGTCTCCCGATTCGATAAGACAGTTCTCGACCTTGCCTCGCTTGCAATGGTTGAAATCGATCCCATCGCTATTGCGGACCTTAAGGTCATTGAGAACCTTCAGATCACAGATGTTAATGTCCTGGCATCCCACGAAATGCAATCCCCAGTAGGCGGCATTCTTGAACTGAAGACCCGACATTTGAATATTCCGACAGTTCTCCAGCAGCATCAAGTGAGGACGCGGGTCGATGTCAGTAAAAGGCTTCAATTCATAGGCGTGAGACATTTCCCGTCCCATAAAAGCCTGACCATTGCCGTCGATAACTCCGGCTCCGGAAAAAGTGATATTATCCAGATTCGTTCCCCCTATCCAAATGCTTCCCTCCGTCCGGTTTTCTCTAAACGCGCTGGTCGTGTAGAGAGATTCATCCGGATGGGCCAAGATGGTCGCGCCCCCCTCTAAATGGAAATCAATGTTGCTGCGCAAGTCGAACGGACTACACAAAAAAACGTGTCCTCCCGGGATGAATACCTGCCCGCCTCCATTTTCGCTGCAGGCGCGGATTGCCGATGCGAAACTTGAAGCATCATCACGGACACCGTCGCCAACCGCGCCATAGTCAATAACGTTATACTGTTTCCTAGCTGTTTCCATACAATCAGACTTCAACTGGATTTACACGAGGCTCGAGAGCGTCTCCATTTGCCCGTGAGACAGGCCAAACATCCTAATACCCAATCGCAATTTCGACTTCCTACGTATTTTCTATTTTGATACATAATATTTGGCCTGCATATCATTCCAATTGAAAACAAATATTTTTGTATTTGTTTTTCGGTTACGTCTTGTTTTAAGCCGAAAGCGATCTCTGCAGCGCCATGATAGGTCTGGGGACAACCTCTAAGCTCCATATACCATTTCAGGCACTGAAAAATAATCATTCAGCTTGCTCAAACGCATAATCTCGCAATAAATCTAAGCGTTAGATTCATGCCGCGAAAAAAAGTCTCCATACGCCAGATAGCAGACGAGCTTGGACTCTCGACCTTTACCGTTTCCGCAGCGCTAAACGGAAGCCCCAAGGTCGCGGAGAAAACAAGAAAGCTCGTTGAAGAAAAAGCGAAGGAAATGGGTTACAAAACCAATCCCCTGCTTTCATCAGCCCTGTCGGCAATAAGAACCGCCCGAGCAGAAAGCTTTCAAGGCACCATTGCGGCAATCGAACTTTCCGAAGCGGACGACACGCAACCCATGCTATTTCATCGCGAGATTTTAAAGGGAGCGGAAAAAAGGGCTGCGGAGCTGGGGTTCAATATTGAAATCTTCTGGATTGGAGCCGGAGAGAAAGCTCTCCGCCTGCCTCGACTGCAAGGAGTGCTCGAAGCGCGAGGAATCAATGGCATACTCATCCTGCCTCTGGACATAGCTCAAGACATGAGCGAATTCGATTTTTCCAACTTCTCCGCAGTGCAAATGGACCACTGCTTGATCGAGCCGCAAATCAACACGATCCTGCCTGATCATTACATTTCCATGGTCCACACATTGGAAAACCTGAAGCGGTTCAACTACCAACGAATCGGCCTTTACGTAGGCGGTCGCCGCGATCGCCGTATCAAAAACAAGTGGAGCGCCGCCTTTCAGTCCTTCATGCAGCACTACGCTTCATACGAAAACAACGAGCCCTATGTTCGCGAAACTTTCGACGAGAAGTCCTTCTTGGATTGGTTTGAAAAAACCAGGTGCGAGGTAATCATTTCCGACAAGCAAATCATCATCGAGTGGTTAAAGCAAGAAGGATACAGGGTTCCCGAGGATGTTGGGTTCTTCAGACTCAACCACACCGAACGCACTGCGCCCTGCGCCGGCCTCAACCTCAATCCACAGCGCTTAGGTGTAGCGGCGGTGGAAACATTGGTCGGACAAATTCACCGGCTCGAAAAGGGCGTCCCGGAATATGTCAAGACAACGACGATCGAAGCGACCTGGGTAGACGGGCCAACGCTAATCCCCCAACCCGCCAAGCAGTGAAAATCTAGTTGTCGCAATGAGCGGGTTTTCGAAAAGTCTGCCATTCACGGTTGTCTACAACAACAAGCATAGACAATCGGCAAATCACAAAATGTATTTTTTAATGGATACAATTACGTGAATAAAGCGCGGAACATCAAAAATCAGGCGATTATCATTGAATACAAAACAAACCCCCGAAGCGCAATTCACGCTTCGAGGGCCGTTCAGCCAAATTGGCTGCTCTTCACTTAAACAAAAACTAGAATTTATAGCTGATTCCTGAGAACACCGTGGTACCCGATGTCGTAGTGTTATACAAACGACGTGAACTATCAGAGTACTGAACTTCCTTTTCATCCGTCAGATTCACAGCATCTAAAGTCCACTTCAGATTGTCGGAAATTTGATAGAATGCCGAGAAGTCGACATAGGTCGTTGATTCAAATCCACGACTGTCCTCATCCGATCCGGTCGGCCCATCGCTAATATAGTCGCTTCGATAATTCGCGGAAACTCTCGCTCCCCACTTTTCATTTTCATAGTATAAAGTGGTGTTGAGAACGGTATCCGAAAGACCATTCATGGGCAGGATAATCGACTGACCGTCAGCCAGTTGATCAGGTGTCGCGTATTGAAGATCTGAATCCACAAATGTCATATTGGCAACGACACCGAAACCTTCAACCGGCAGGAATTCCAAGTCGGTCTGGAAGGTAATCTCGAAACCGCTCAAGTCAGTCTCCTGATAATTGACTGGGCGACGGAATTCGGCGACGATGGTGTCTTCGGTAAGACCGGGAAGAAGTCCGAGAGGAAGACCTGTTGTTCCGAAGGGAATGTTAGTAGCCGTTTCCGTACCAATGAAGCCGGATATGTCCTTGTAGAAGTAGCCCACTCCAATGTATCCGATTTCTCCGAAATAGCGTTCGAGGGAAAGATCGAAGTTAGTGGATTCGTAGGGTTCTAGGGCAGGATTTCCGGTTCTCACCGTATACTCCCCGTCGTTTTCGGAAATGCTTCCATTGATCGCCAATGCCCCAAGAGAAGGGCGATTGATATTTTCGGAAGCCGCTAAACGCAGAGTCAGATCCGGAGTGAAACTGACCGCAAGGTTCAAGGTCGGCAGGATGTCGCTATATTTATCGGTAGCCGTGATCGGGCCGACATTGGCGACGCCAGAGGAGGTAAGATCGGACTCGAAGTGACGGAGACCAACCGAACCTCTTAGTCGCGTCTCACCGACATAGGAATCCCAATCGTACTGAATGTAAGAGGCCCACGTATCTTCTTCCACCCTGAATACACTAGAGTCCGGCCCAATGACGCGACTAATGCCCAGCTGACTAAAGGCGGCATCCCAATCCACGATCGTCCAGTCTTGGTCGTCATGGGAATCGAATACTCTGGTGTATCCTGCAGGGTTGTCGTCAACCGCTCCAGATTGGAAATCGGAACGAAGAAAATTATTAGTGCGATTTTCCTGTCCGAAGTTGGAAAACGTTCGGAACGAAGTTCCCGCCTTGATAGAGGCTTCCCGGTTGATCTCGTAAGTCGCGTCGATCTTTATATTATCAATCTCGGACTTCTGAAACGAGGAATACATATCTATTTCATGAGCGTTCCAATTAGAAGCATCGGCAGTATCCCAACCAAATATATTTCTTCCGTAGTCCCCTCCTGAAGTGTAATCCGTTATCACATCGCCAAACCCTTCAAGGTAAAACTTGTCGCTGATCGGCACATCATATTCGGAACTTTCAGTTCCAATCAAAGCCTCGATAGACAACTTGTCCGAGGCTTGAAAATCCGCCGAGAGGACCGTTTGGAAGAAATCGTTTTTCGTCGTCTGACGACGCGTTTCAGATGCGAAGTTGGCTCCACCTATGTCAGCGTAAATCACCTCGTTTTCACTATTATACTGTATCTCGTTTACCACCGAGCCAGGGATGGAAACTCCATCCACTGTGGTCCCGCCATGCAGCACAGTGGAGCTGGAACCGCGAGTCGCGAGATGGATTTCCTCACGATCTCCTTCAAACTCCCCAAGCAGCACGTCCAAGGTGAGCGTGAGCTTTTCAGAAGCCCTCCACTGGAATGCGCTCGTGATCCCTAATCGGTCCTGATGGCTTTCCCACACCGACAGCCGATTTCCACGAGCCCAACGAAGGTCGCCGGAATTCACGGCATCCTGATCCGCCTGCGACAAATTGGAGATATCCGCCCCACTCGCGTTCTTCAAACGCCAACGGTACGTGTTGTAACCTTGCTCCTGAGTGTCGCGCGAGGAATGGGCGATCGATACCAGAGCTCCAAAGTCTCCCCAGTTCTGCGAGAACTGAGCCGCAACACGAGGCTGAAGGTCGTCAGTTGCCGTGTTGGTTCCTAATTGAGTCGAAATAGAGGCCGTGGTGCCTTGGCCATAATCGAAAGGTCTAGCCGTATAAAGGCCAACAACACCCGCCAAGCCGCCTTCATCCTGATCAGCGGAGAAGCTCTTGTAGAGATCTAGGCGATTAAACAACTCGGACGCGAAAATGTTGAAATCGAAAGCGCGGTCACGCGTTCTCTGACCCCGACTATCCATGGGCGAATCCACATTCCCGAGCACTTCCATTCCATTCAATTGAACGCGAGTAAAATCAGGGCCAAGACCACGCAGAGAAACGCGGCGCCCTTCCCCTGCCTCGCGATTTATGGCAACTCCGGGAAGGCGTTGAAGAGATTCCGCGAGGTTCAAATCCGGGAATTTCGCGATATCTTCAGCGACGATGGAATCCTGAATCCCAGACGAGTTGCGTTTCATTTCACGCGCAATCTCGAGGGAGTTTCGAATACCGCCAGTAACGACAAAGCCTTCGAGTTCAAAAATTCCAGAATCATCGTCGCTTTCAGACTGGGAATACCCAACCGGGCATGAGAATAAATAGAGAGCGCTGATGGCGCCCAATGCCTTGTTTAATAAAGGTCTTTTGGCAAAGGTCTTCATAAGGGCAAGTTGTCTTAAGTTTGTGTCAGATTAGCTCAGTGTGTAGAGATTATTGGGAAAATCAAAATAGGCCTTTTCGATTTGAAAAACGACTATACGGGACCGCCTAGGCCTTTCGATTGAAACGCATTCTAAGCGTTAGAATTCAATGATGTTCAGTTCAAAACTGGTTCAACAACGCTTGCCGTAACTTAGCTGGCGCAATGCGCGGTTTTTGGCCGCCATCTTCCGGCAGGATCGCCGAGAAAATATCCCAGATTTCGGTAGCGGGTTCCTCTTCCAGAGGCGTCACAACAAGCAACGCATCCTCTAGGCGTTGCCGTCTCGAAAACGCTCCGAGCAAGTAGCATTAGGACTGCCGATCTACACGCTTTAAATCATGAATCCATTCATTTCGCCAAGGCCGATTATTCTCATCCCGATCCTGCTTTCTTCAAAGTCGCTAGGCTCGACGCCTGAAGGCCCCGCTTTCGCGGTTCAAGCTGTTTCAAAATTCGAAGATCTCTCGATTAGATCGGAACCCGAAAAATGGATACATTAACGAAAGGAATGGGATTATAAAACTACCCCATCAATCATATTTGCAAACCACACGCGTCTCGAAACGGCTTTCCAAGCGTTCAACGATCAGGAAATCAACTACAAACAGAATGGAAAATCTCTATACGAGGTACTATCGTCAACGAGAATGGACGGCGAAGAATTTGTGGCGATATTCAGACTACGAAATCGAATACGATACCAAATTAAAGGTGACTCAGACGAAGTCTAGGCTCAATGAAGCTTTTCCAGATCCTCCGAATGACGAGTTTGACCTTCAGCTTCTTACAGGGGGCCACGTTAATCTCGATCATCTTGATTGCGGTTTTGGGCGCGACTCTGGAAAGTTTGGACGAGGTAGTTGGGCGGCTCGGCCGTCCGGGGCCCCACTTAACGTTTGGGGTACTGGAGAATTTGCTCTCCTCACCCTTTCGTTCCCTTGGCAGCGTTTAGCGAACGACATTAACCAGGAGACAGGGCGTGATGTATCCCACTTGGGTCGCGTTCACGAGGGCATGCGAAAGGACTCTTATGTTGAAGTGTTAGCCACTCAACTCTGGAATGCACGCCACTCCGAAACACTGCACAAGGACTCCCTGATCACCATGTTAATTCATAGGCTTTGGCGGCTGAGCGCCTTGGGCGAGTCCGATCAAGATCGTGCCAAACATCCTCTTGATAAGGATCGCCTTAAACGGGTAATTGAATATCTCCATAGTCAATTTCTCGATCCGCTTAGTCTTAAGGACGTTGCCGATATCGCTGGCTTAAGTAAATATCACTTATTGCGAGCGTTCAAGGAAAGCACTGGACTCACACCACACGCTTATCTCCGCCGCCTCCGCGCTAACCACGGCAAAAAACTGCTGGAGAAAGGACACAGTTTTATCGATGCCGCCTATGCCGCTGGTTTCGCCGACCAAGCCCACTTCACTCGAACGTTTAAGACTTTCTATCGATTAACCCCGGGACAGTATTTCGCCCTCTGCCGATCGTAGTAAAACAAAAGGGGCAGATCGACAGAAACTCCACCGAAGACGAAACTGCTGACCGTGAGCTACGACTACCGCAAAGCGGATGCCAACAATTACATATTACAAGGACCGATCGCGCCTTAGCTGTGATTGTTTTTCATGGAGTAAACTTATTTCGAGAAGGTTCGTAAGTTCATTTCCATAAGGCCAGGGATGGCTGCGACAGGAAGAAGTCCGGGAAAGGCGGTATCCATGATTTCCTTTA
Source organism: Opitutaceae bacterium (assembly GCA_028284385.1). Classification (GTDB taxonomy): domain Bacteria; phylum Verrucomicrobiota; class Verrucomicrobiia; order Opitutales; family Opitutaceae; genus JANQRT01. The sequence continues at coordinate 41,894 of JANQRT010000073.1, forward strand.
TCCGCTCGATTTCCATTTCGTCCATGACTTGATCGCCCTTTGCCTCGACGATCAGCATCGACAAGGTGGAGAGGTAAGCAGTTTGCCAATTGAGCAGCGTGTCGAATTCACCCGGTTCGCCATGTCCAGGCATGATCCGAGGCGACGTTCGGGAGTACTCGATTCTTAGTTCGGCTAGTTGGTGTAGCCAAGCATCCAGACGGCCCTCCAAAAGGAAGCCAGTCATGCGATAGGATATCAGGTCGCCCGTGAACAGCGTCTCAATCTCGGGGAGATAAAACATGCTCATGGATTTGGATTCGCCAGGTCCGATCTCATGGACATTTAAAGTCAAATCGCCGAAGACGAGAACTTCGCCGTCCTCAAAGGTATTGTCGGGCAACGGGAAAACATCGGGAGTGTCGTCCGGAAGGGCCCGACGAGTAGCCGCCATGAATCCATTCCCATCAGTACGCATTTCATCTCGCGTTAGCTCGGAGGCATAAACGGGCGTTTCTGGAAATTCCTCGAGCACCGCATGCAGTCCTCCAAAATGGTCCGGGTGCGGATGCGTTAAGAGGATCGCCAGGAGAGGCTTATCTCTTTCTCGCGTTTCTTCTGCCAAGGCCCGCCCCAGCGATAATGAGCGCTGGGTGTCTATTACGACGAGCCCCTCTCTGCCTTCAAGGATGAAGCTATTGACGGAACCGATTCCAGGGCGCGAGAAGCGATGAACGATCGGTAATTCCTCACTAGTCGCAAACGCATAACCCTGAAGAATTATCGATACTTGCAATAGCCAAAGACACTTTCGCTGGATGAATCCGTAGACAATTGAACTACTAGCAAGAAGAACTTTGAGGACGGGATAAATTCGTATGAAATTCATGGTTTAAGCTGTCTGCGTTATGGTCTGCATAAATAGATCGTCTTGGATAAGAGTCTGATTTTAACGAAAGCGATGCGTTTCCGGCGAGTTGACGCTAGACCAGAGTCCAGCCGCCATTGAGGGACAGAACCGTCCCGGTGGTATAGCCTTGAGTGGCCAAATAAAGAAAGGCCTCTCCGACATCGGAAGGCTGGCCGATGCGTCTGGCCGGCAATCGCTGCGCTTCTGTATTGAAAAATTCGTTACGAGAAGCATCGTCCATTCCACCCCATAGCGGGGTATCGATCAAACCGGGTGAGATAACGTTGACGCGGATAGGCGCTAATTCGACGGCCAACGCCCGCATTAGCCCTTCGACTGCTGACTGCGCCACAGCAACCATGGTCCTCCCAGGTTGGGGACGAACCGTGTACCCTCCGCTTAGGAATGTGATCGATCCCTGTTCTGGCATTAGTGGAAGCGCCGCCTGAGCGGCCGCATAGGAACCCCAAAAATGCCCTTCGAAGTCGCTTTTTGCTTCGGAAATCGTCTGATTCGCGAAGGCCCCGAATTTGCCGCCCGCTGCGGTGAAAAACAGATGATCCACCCGTTCGTGCTTTGATATAAAAGCTGCAATTGAATGGGTCTCGATGACGTCTACGGCATAGCCGACAACGTTCGAGCCGATTTCCCGCGCGACGCGTTCCGCTTTTGCTTGATCGCGCCCAGCGATGGAAACGCGAGCGCCAGCGGCGGCAGCCGCTTCGGCTGCTCCTCGACCGATGCCGCTGGTTCCGCCAATAATCGCAACGGTTTTATCTAGAAGGAGATTCTCATTCATACTCTAAAACGATTACACGGTAGCGTCTTGGTGGCTGTTTGCTTTCTCAGCGGAACAGTATCAGAAGGAGGGCTAAAAGTTGAAGCGGGAGAGAAAGTGGGCACGCAGAGCGGATTCCTCTTCCCCATCGCGATCCTCCCGAAGTCCGAAGAGCAGTTCCCCGCCAAACGTTACCCGCGGATGGGGATTCCAAAAAAGGTTTGCAGATGCGGATGAGACCCGCTCCAACTGCGAGTCGGCCGGCCCCAGTTGGGATTCGACCGCGAGCGTTCCCAACGTGAAAGTCGAACGCCATTGCTCCGACCACCAATGCTGAAACCCTCCGTAGCTCCCCAACACCCAGAGCGTTTCCAGGTCGTCCGCAGAGGGCAAAGCATCAAAGCCTCCACCAGCAAGATTAACAAAGTATCGTCCGATTCCCTCGCCCCCATACAGACCGAAAACGATGTTGTCGCGAGACTCGATCCAGGGGAGTTGCTGCCGCAAAGTGAACCCAAAGCCATAACCGAAAGCTTCCTCTTCTCGTTCGCCATCAGTCCATCCCAATTTGCGGCCTAGCAAAGCGGCGCGGAGATGACCGCCGTCATGCTGAAAACGGGCAAAGACAACGAGATCCGGACCCGAGTCCAGACTGTCTTGGGGATCATCAGGAAGGCGAAAGACATCCGCCTCAGGATTCTCGAGGGAAACGCCTACTCGCCAGTTTTCATTTAACCAAGGGGCGTAGCGCACACCCGCTTGACGCGTCACCGGCTTGCCGAGCGGAGAGATGACATCCACCGTTTCCGGAAACGCCTGCACGTTGGTGAAAGCCGACCACCACTGCCCAGCGTAAAAGTCTCCAAATTGGCCGAAGGCATGGCGCAGTCGTAAGCTGGTCGAGTTGCTCACCAGTTCGTTTCCAGTCGCTCCACGAAAGTCGGCCTCTGCGAAAACCCGGAAAGGCACACCGTCTGCCTCACTCCGAACATCGATGTTGATTCGCGTGGCGCGGGAAGTGGCCAAGAACTCGTCGCGGGCAGTTTGCGTATCGATGGCGCGTACGAGGAAAAGATCGGGAGTCGCGAGATCGCCACCATCCGCAATGAGATCTACCTGGGCAAAGCCTCCAATCCTCATAGAAAGCTCCGTACCGGGGATCGTAATCGAATGCGGCCAATCTCCAGCGGTGACCACCGTGTCGTCGGGAAACCGCCCAATAAAAGGATTCTCTTCAGAAGCTGGGGACTGCACTGCCACAACCGGAACCACTACCTCACGGACTTTGATTTCGGGCGACGCGTTGCTCTGGGCTTTAGAGGTTTCCAGGACCAATGCCGCTCGCAGCTCATGAAATTCCGTCTGCAAGCTTTCGAGTTCGGCTTGGGTCGCGGAGATTTTCGCTTCCAGAGCCGACAATCGCCCACCGAGATCAAGCTCGGCAGAGGCAGAGACCGTGGCAGCTCCGACAATGAGTAAGCTGCAACGAAGAACTAAGATGGTCGCCCTCACGGTTGATTTCGTCTCCACGAATTCACCAGGCGACACCCTGCATCCATCGACCGATCATTGAGCGAAACGGTCGCGCGGAGATATTCTCATACATCCCCGCTTCGCCATACGGAGATGCTTCGAGAAAAGAGACTGCCGCTTCGGCGTTTGGCGCTTCAAGCAGATAAAGCCGCGTCGTTGGCTCGCCTCCGACATGTTCAAAGACCTGACCCGCAATCATGATCGCACGGTAATGCTTTTCGAGATAATGGGCATACTTTGGGCCGAGCTCTCTCCGAAGGTGGGCCTTATCCGCTACCGTGTCGGCAGTCACGACAAAGAGCTGCCAAGAAGGGCGTGTCGGCAACGGTCCTGGGAATGCCTGGTAGCCGCGCTCTTGCACCCTCACTCGAAGGACCTTGGCAGTTTCAACGCCCGATTCCGGGGGGATATAACTTCCACCATTGGTCACGACATAGAGACTCGATTCATCCCCCAGCGTACGACCAAAAATCGCCGCCGTCGCTCCCACCATCCCGTCGGTTTTATCGGCTACGGTCACAACTTTGCCGTCTGGAGACAGACGCACCAGGCTATTGACGGGATGCGTAGTGATATAAAGAGAACCATCCTCCGCGACAGCGAAGTCGTCCCCTACGACACCATTGGCAATAACGGTTAGCTCCTTGGGACTCAGATCCTCGTTAAGCGCCAACGAAGTCACTTGGGCACGCTCTGAGTTGGTGAGAAACAGGCGGTGCTCGAAATACTTGATGCCATTCACCGCCGGATAGGCGCGATTTTCACGATTGGCTTTGCCCAGCAGGGGGTCCTTGAAATACAGCTCGACCTCCGCCGTTTCGGGATCGATGGCGTAGATCTCGCCTGTTTCCGTTCCATCGATCGCGCCGAGTTTCGAGTCCACGGCAAGGAGTCTGCCATCGGGAAGAAAGGTTGCCCCATTGAGAAATCGCGCTTGGGGGATTTCCGCCAGGATGCTCGCCTCCCCTTCCGGATCAAACAGGAAGATCGCTTGGACGCCTTGATCCGTAATTCCCGTTGCAAACACGCGATCACGAGCGTCAATCGCCAATCCCGCGAACGCTCCGCCTACGGGGGCATGCGCCCAGTCCTCGATCAATCCATAGGCCCTCACTCGGAATACTGTGTGAGTTTGCCTTTCATTAAGGTAGAGCGCGCCTTTCGAATCCATCGCCACGCTCTCGTAGAACGCTCCGGGTGGACGATGAATCAACTCTTCCACCTCAGGCTTGGCGGATACGAGATTAGCGAAAAGGAATAGGGCCAGAAAGACTGACTTGGCAGTATGTTTCACGTGATAATTGCTTACAGATTTACGGTCTGGCATGACGCCGCAGAACGACGTCAAAGCATCAACCTAGTTACATCATAAGAACAGACTGCGTATTTCTAGAATACCTCTAAAAGGAATTGTCATAAGGATATCACGCCTGCCTTGAACAATATTGCGGTGCCGGAGCTACCGCGCTTGCAGCAATCTGGTTCAATACCGACGGAATACAATCACGGATAAATCAACGCTAAAACTCCCGAGATATCCGCAATCTTGCTAATCGGTCGCCAACAACCCGACTTCCGAAATCATCATGAAAATCTTAGCTCTTTGGACTGTCAAAGAAACGACTACGCTAGAAGAGGTGCAACCCTTGCTCCTAGAAGAAGAGCGCTTTGCATGGCGTTCCTACTGCGACGACACACTCCGTGAACATTATTCCAGCGACTTTCCGACGCCTGCGATTTCGATTCTAGAAGCCGATAGCGTCGAAGCCGCCCGCGAGCGATTTGCCAACCTCCCTTTACTCAAATCCGGCTTAATCACGGCGACCTACTATCCCTTAAAGCCATTTAAAAATTGGGAAGTTCTTTTCAGGGAAGAAGAACAGATAGGCGAGTAAAGACTGCACGACGAGTGTCATCTCGTTTTTGAATGGAGCGATCAATTCAGATTTGCATACGAAGCGGTAATGGCAGTTGGGGTTATTATAGATCTCGACTAGAATCTTCTGGGACGCACACCAAAGATAATAATGCAATTAACAAAGCAGATCTAGATATAATATATAAATATCTCTTCTCGATTCATTGTCTATTCGCTATTAATCACTGATCCAAATTAAAAGATTATTCCACTTATTTATTATAATTCGAAAAACTAATGAAACTATCCATAATTCGAATGATAGTGATTGCCTACGCAATTTTAGGTGTCGCTGAAGTTCAGGCGAAAGAATTGAAATTCCAACTCAAGGGAGGATATCAGTTTGCGGATTCGTTTAAAATCGTAAGTGACTCGCCTTTTGTCTATGCGCAGGCTGGTCAGTTGACTGGTTCCTTTTTATGGGAGTTCGAGGATGGAACTACGGGAGCGACCCATATCAACGGCGCAACGGCAAACAGGATAACAACGGAGGGTCCTGAGTTGTTTGGCATGATGAAAATAAATATGTTTGAGATGGAGGGCTCCCCCGCTGAATCGGATTTGCTTTTCCTTTCATATGAAGCTGAATCCTTTAAAATAGATGGCACCAAAGTCACGATTGTAGTGAAAGGAAGATTTGTTGGAGGATCTGGCAAATATAAGGATGCTTCGGGTGAATTAAGAGTGGTGTCAGTCAATGGTTACATCAACGAGGGGAATGGGATTATAAAGCTGCCTCGTTAAAACCAGATGCACCTTATAACGGATTTCAGTCATCCAAGCGTTTAAGGATTACGCGAAAACTAAAGTGAAATATGAGTGACACCAAAGATAAGATAGCAGATTGGGTTGCGGACTACTTCGAAGGCACACGGAGTATGAATGCGGAAAAATGGGCCTCTCGATTTGCAGAAGATGCGATCTTTCACGATCCAGTTGGCACGGAGAAAGCAATAGGAAAAGCGCAGATACTGGAACGCGGAAAAGGCTTCGTTAATGCTTTCAAAGAGGTTGGTCTACATGAGACTTACGTTCATTGTCATAACCAAACGGCTGTGGCGAAATGGGAAGGAAGAGCTATCGACCAGGATGGAAAGACCATAAATTTTGAGGGTATCAATGTCTTTCATTTCAGCCAAGAAGGCCTGATAACTAGCCTTGAAGGTTTTTGGGATCCCTCGACTATGGCATAACCAGCCGTACCATTAAAGTCGTCAACGCGCTTAGCTTTGTCACTGAATATTGATTACAAGAATAGACAGCCCAGCAGCCAGCTTAAGGCAGCCCCAGAATTTATGAATACACTAGCAAAGAAAAAAATCGCAATCATAGGTGGATCCTCAGGCATGGGATTAGGTCTGGCGAAGTCTGCAGCCAAACTGGGAGCGAAGATTATTATTGGTGGTCGCAACCCGGAAAAGCTAAACGCGGCGCTTGCTGAGATTGGCGAAAATTCTTCAGGCGTTCCGATAGACACAAGCGATGAAAAGTCCGTTAAGGAATTTTTCGAAAGTTGCGGAGATATTGACCATCTCGCTACTCCCGGAAGCTCCGTCAGGACCGATTCGTTTAAGAATACATCCGTTGAAGACCTGCAGTACTCAATCAGTAATAAATTTATCGGGCAGGCCCTATGCGCAAAGCATGCGAGGCTCGCGCAAGATGGCTCAATCGTATTTTTCTCGGGAATTCTGGCCCAGCGCCCCGGAACCTCTTCTTTGCTCGGAGCAATCAATGCCGCAGTCGAGTGCATGGCAAAAGGTCTCGCCGCTGAGCTTTCGCCTATTCGAGTTAACGTCGTATCGCCTGGCATGACCGCTGGGACGGAAGCATACAAAGGGATGGATGAAGAGGCGAGAAATGCAATGTTTGAGGCCTTCAAGGAGAAACTTCCTACCCGTTCAGTAGGACTCCCTGACGACATGGCGCAGGCAGCGATTTTCCTCATGACCTCCCCTTTCGTTACAGGCCATATTCTCAATGTTGATGGCGGCGGGCTACTTGTCTAAACTACATTGCAGAAAAAGTGGCTGGAACCAGCACGCTACCTACGGCTTGCATCAAAGATCGGGAGAAATAGGAAAATTCTAGTGTCAGGCGAACCAGACTAGATCGCTTCAGCTATTCACGAGCGCTTCGCGATAGTTTTTCCATCTTAAGCGCCTACGGAATTCACGAAAAGGGCTACCGGGAAATAATCCAGATATCAAATAACGGGTTCTCCGTCCAAGGGCGTCACAGCAAGACAGGAGACTGCGTAGGCATCGCCATGTCAAAGCGCTCCAATGCTTAGCGCGAGCGGTATCGGGACCGCTAAACCCATGTTCCAAATCATGAATACATTCATTTCGCGAGGGCTGATCACTCTCATCTCGCTCTTGATTCCGACTGCCATAGGCATGGCCAATGTCGATTCGATACAGGTTTCGCTCAAAACCGGCAGTCCAGTACACGTTCTGAAAGTAGGCGAAGAAGAAAAACTCGCCGTTGTAGTTGAAAACAAAGGACGCTCTTCCGTCCCGGTTTCCATAGAAATCTCCGGCCAGCATCCATCGGGCATCCAGCGCTCCTGGCTGGGAGAGTTCAATTTGAAAGCCGGCAAAAAGCGACGTGTTCCGCTTAAACTCGATTTGAGCGACCCGAGGGGCATTTGGCATCTGGACTACAGCCTCAGTTCAGGCTCCAAAGAAAGATCGAGCCAGTTTTCCTTTGCCTGGATGGTTCCCGCCGGTCCTACTCCTGGTCGTTCTGAAGGCTTTCTTTTCGGCATCTCGGGAGCAACGGTAAACCGAACCGCGGAAGAAGACCGCCTTGAAGCGATCGCTATTTCCCTGGCCGGCGCCAAAGCGGCGAGAGGCGATTTTCGCTGGGTTGATATCCAGCCTCGCGAGGGAGAATGGCAATGGGAAAAGTTCGACCGTTGGGCAAAGGGACTCGCCGATGTCAACGTAGAGGTGCAAGGCTTGCTGGCCTACTCGACTCCATGGTCGACTACTTCCGAGGATCCGAAAAAATGGCGGCAAGCTCCGCCCCAGCCAAAACCCTGGGCCGAATACGTAAGGCGTACAGTTGAACGGTATCGCGACTATACGCGCTACTGGGAAGTCTGGAATGAACCGGACATGTCACTCCACTTCTGGACAGGAACTCCCGATGAATACATCGACCTGCTGAAGCTTTCGTATCCAATAATCAAAGACGCTGATCCCGACGCTCTGGTCATGACAGGCGGTTTTGCTACGCTTTCGCCTCACGGCCAACGCCGCTATCCCGACATCATGGCTTACACCGTCCTCAATGCGGCCGATTACTTCGATGTCCTCGCTTTCCACCAACATGGTTTCTTCAATGACTTCGAGAAGGCGGTAGGCGGTCCGCTTATGGATGTGATGGCTCTGATGGATCCCCCCAAGCCGCTTTCCTTTAACGAGACCGGCTTTCAAAACCGACATCTAGGAGAGAGCTTTCAAGCTGATACTTTCTTCAAGAAACTGACCTACGCCTGGTCGCGCGGGGCTTCGTCTTTCTACTGGTTCAATGTTCGAGCATGGGTCAATCGCGACAAGACGAATCCGCCGCCGCGCGGAAAAGCCCGTCGTTGGGGCTGGATTACACACGACTTCTATCCCAAGGCGATTTATGTCGCTTACAACACCACGGTCAGGCAGCTCCGCAACATGCGGTTCGCCGAATCTCTGCCCGTCCAAGAGGGCGATTTCGCTTTCCGCTTCGAAGGCGAAAACCGACATGTGATTGCGGCTTGGCACCAGCGGCCTGTCGGAGCCCGCAGCAACCTCGCCTATCGCGTCGCTCCTGGAGCGAGCGTAAAGAGGATCGATCTGATGGGCAACGAACAAGCGGTTGCCATTCACAATAGCATTGTATGGCTGGATTTCGGATCGGAACCCGTCATGTTCGAAATCGCCAACGCGCAAGAGCCTCCCAAGCGACTCGACTCGCCAATAAGCGTAACGGGACCGCTCGAAGGCAGTCGAGGAGAGATGTTAATTTCCTCTGTCCAGCTCGATCTGCCGGAAGGCGAACTCGCTGGTCGAGCCATTCGGATCGGCTGGTTGGATGAGAATGGCGAAAGCTTAGGTCCCAAAGAGATTGTCGAATCCGCAGAGACCGCTCCAATAGAAATTGTCACCAAACTCCAAATACCAGAAGAGCTCGCTCTACCATCCGGCGAGGCGTGGCGCCCACTCCTCGCTTACAGCGTCGAAAAAGGTCCGAAGGGAACGATTGAAATCCCCGTGACCGTTGCAGCTATCGGCGCCTACCAATGGGACGCCTCCAAACCGCTTTTCACGGCGGATACCGAACAGGATATCAACAACCGCTTCGGGGCCGCGCCTAGCTCGGAGCATCTGGTCTGGAAAGACGCCAAAGACTTGAGCGCCCAAGTATGGATCTATCAAATCGATGAAGAGCGGCTCGAATTACGCGCCCAAGTACGCGATGACCATTGGATGGTGGATGAAACCGAGCTTGCCCAGGATAAGACCGACCGCATTGAGTGGCTCCTTGCAAGGCGGGGCGAATCGAGAGCGAAGCGTATCCTGATTGCCGCCCATCCGGATTTCGACCGAGCGGCGACTGTCCAGACTTCGGGCAGCGATACTCTCGAAAGAGGTGATGGTCCAAACGTTCAAATCCATCGCAATGGCGATATTGTCGACTACCGTGTCAGCGTAGAACTCGCTGCCCTCGGTTGGACGCGAAGGGACTTGGAAAGCGGCTTAACGATCAACCTCCTCGTGACGGATACGGATGACGAGAAAGATCCCAACGAATCCGTTCTTTCTCTTGACCGGACACATCGGAATTGGGGCTCAAATGCGCGTCTCCCTCTGGTACGTTTTCCCCAACGCTAGAGCTTGATAGCGAGTGTTCTGAAGCTAGCGGCCAATCCTTTGCGACGCGCCTGATTTGAATGCTTTGACTCATTGGAGCAGGAACTTTTTCCAACTTTCAGTAGCGGGTCCGCGACTGGGAGGCGTCACAGCAATGCAGGGCCTGGTCATTCGTTTTCGACTCAAAATCTGTCAATTCTCGGGAAATATCGATGCCCATTCCCTATCTCGCAATGAAACTGCTTCCAACGCTCAGACTTCTGCCTCTTTTCGTTTTACTCTCCATTCCATCCATAGGGAGATCGGGAGAGGATGCGTCTTTGGAGCTGAAAATCATTGCGGACGGAACGATCAATACGATCAAAACGAAATCCGAAAAGCGGATACAAAATGGATCCATCATCTGGGACACGCAGCTTACTAACGCGTCTTCAGACATAAAGAAGCTCGAGTCCATCCAGGCCACTCTGGCTTTCGAGACACCATTACGATCCGGCACTCGCTATATGACAGGCAGCCATATTATGGCATCGGAGGTCGTAGATCCTCTTTTCATGCAGAGATACGAAGTCGGAGAGAACTCTGGAAAAGCGGGTAGCCTTATGTATCTCCTCGTGGCGGTCGACCAGAACGATTACCGCTTGGTTGGGCTGCTGAGCTGGGACGCCTTCATCTGCGAGTTGTCGATCCAGAATGGGCAGTTCCAGGTTAAAGCGGATGGCGAAAAACGACCTCTACAGTCAGGCGAAAGCATGCCCTTCGAAAGCCTAGTCTACCTTCAGAGCGAGAACTGGCAGGACTTGCTTCTTCAATACGCGGATCTGCTTGCCGAAAAATACGATCTAAGAGTCTCCGACAAGGATTGGATCGGCTGGGGTACGTGGGATTACTACACCCGATATTTCTCCCTTCAGGATATCATTGATAATGTTCAAGGCGCCAAGGAGCTAAACAAGACCCTGAAAAACAAGATCGAACTCATTCAGGTAGACGGTAGCTGGTGGGTCGAACGCGGGGACTATTACGAAACCAACGAACGCTTTCCCGACATGGGCCAGGTCATGGACTATATCCGCGACTCGGGATTCGTCGCAGGCCTTCACTTCGATGGATTTCGAGCCTCGGCCAAGGCTAAGATCGTCGCCGAGCATCCAGAGTATTTCGTCGATCGCGCCCAAAACGCGCAGCAAGGAATCGTCTTCTTCGACTACTCTCACCCAGGAGCCCGAGCCTACATTAGCGATGTGATCACCAACGCCAGAGAGAATTGGGGCGCCGAATATTTTAAAGTCGACTTCATGACCCAGGGCATGCTCCCGGAGGGAGAAACCCACCTTCCCGTCACGCGCCTAGAACGATTCAATATGGGCCTCGCAACCATGCGAGAAGCCATGGGCGATACCTACTTTCTGGCTTGCAACGCGCTTTTCGGGAGCGTGCTCGGCTATGTGGAGGCCTGCCGCACCTCCAAGGATATCAAGCCGCAGTATCCTGAGACGCTCCGGAACGTCACCCAAAACGCTAGCGCCTGGTTTATGCATGACCGGCTTTTCAAAAACGACGTCGACTACCACATCATTCGCTCTCCGGAAGACGAAGACCACACCATTTCCAAATCGCCCGGCAAACACTCCTCTCTGAATTATCATCAAACCGAGCTCTGGAACAACTTCGTTGTCATTGCTGGAGGACTACGCATCAACAGCGACAAGCTTCCTATTCTCACGAAGCCGAAAGTGAAAATGCTGCGACGCGCCTTCGATAGTCCTTTCTACACCAGTTGCATCCCTATTGATTTCTGGCAAAGCTTCAAAACGCCTACCGACGCTCCAAGGCTTTACCTTGCTCGCTCGGATGACGGTTCCAGCGTGGTGGGAGTTTTCAATTGGGACGCTAATCCGGTCACACTTGAATTAAAAGGACTCGGAGAAGGAACTCGCCTCATCGATCAAGCGAGTAGCGAGACCCTTTATTTGCCCGAAGGAAACGCCATCGTTCATCTACCTGGCTATCACTCGAAGCTTTTAAATTACGAAGGCAGTTTGCCCGCTGACCAGCTTAGAAACTCGCTTCGTCTCGATTCAAAATAAGGCCAAAGCCTGTGTTTTCGAAAAAAGACAGACCTTCTTGTAGCAGATCCAACCGGCGTTCAGGTCGTGGCCTGGTCGCCTCTCGAATCTTTGGCCTGATCGGCTTGCTGATTCCCTGGCTTTGCTCCGGAGCGGACTTCGTCGTAACGGACTACGGCGCCAATCCCGATGGAACCACTCTCAGCACCACTGCATTGCAAAAGGCCATCGACGCCTGTGCCGAAAATGGCGGGGGAAGAGTGGTTATTCCTCCTGGAAAATTCCTGACTGGAACGCTCTGGCTTCGAGATAACGTAGATTTCCATTTGCAGCCGGGTTCCACCATTCTTGGCACTACGGACAACCCCGCCCGCTACACGGATGCGCTCCTCCTGCTTGATAAAGTCACTAATGTGACCATCAGCGGGGACGGTACAATCAACGGACAAGGCTGGCATCAGAACTTCAACAATCGAGGCCGCGAAATCAAAGTGAGCCGTCCCGAAATGATCTTCGTTCGGGAATCGAAGCATATTAAAATCACCGGCATCAAACTGCGCGATGCCGCTCGATGGATCATCCGACTCAAAAAGTCCGAATGGATCACGATCGACAACATCAATATCTATTCCCACAGCAATACCAACAACGACGGCATCGACATCGACGCTAGCAATGTAGTCATCTCCAACTCGATTATCGATTGCGACGACGACGCCATTTGCTTTAAGAGCTACACTCCTGGATTCATCGTAGAAAACGTATCGATTAGCAATTGCCGCATCGCTAGCAATTGCAACGCCATCAAATTCGGCACCTGGAGCGCAGTCGGCTTTCGCAACATATCGATTTCCAATTGCGTGATCACCTCCGCTGCCGAGGACAATGTTCGCACTCCCAAGTGGTACGAACGTATGGAAGGCATCACCCGTCAGCCTACCGTAATCTCCGGCTTGGCTTTGGAAGTGGTGGACGGCGGTTTCATGGATCAGGTCACTATCACAAACGTATCCATGCAGGGCGTACAAACGCCTATTTTCATTCGTCTGGGAAATCGGGAAGGCATCGGCAGCCTAAGCAATGTCATTATTAGCAACATCATCGCTACCAACGAGAGCCGTATCACTAGCTCCATTACGGGCATAAAAGACGCTTTCGTGGAAAACGTGTTGATTAAAGATGTCATCTTCCAGAGCAAAGGCACCGCCACACTCGAGCATGCCAGGAAGCCAGTGCCGGAAAAAGATGGCGGCTATCCGGAAAACCGCATGTACGGGGATAGCTTGCCTGCCCACGGATTTTACGTCCGCCATGCCAAAGGCATTCATTTGGAAAACCTGCGTCTTAAACTGCGAAATCCTGACGCTCGCCCGGCCATCGTTTTCGAAAACGTCCATGACTCTTCCCTGCGCAATATCCAGGCCGATCCGCCTACTGATGGACAACCGCTCTTCCGCTTAACCGAATCGACCAACATAAGGCTTTCCGATTATCAGAGTATCGAATCTATCGATACGCTACTCTCCATTGAAGGAAAAGACAGCGAAAAAATCGTACTACAAGGCAATGATCTTCTATTTGTAGACCGGATTTTCGCTCTGTCCAAGGGAGCGAAACGCGAATCGCTTATCCTCCAAGGAAATATCATCCCTCCCCAATCGCCTTAACTGCAAACCTTTATGCCATTCATGGATAAATCTTGCCGCAAATCGATACCCTGCCTCCTTAGGCGAATAGTATCCAATTTTTCAATACTTATCGCCATAACAGCGATGCCATGGAAAGGCCTAGCCGAAACGCCTAATCTCATCATCATCCTAACCGACGATCAGGGCTACGCCGACGTTGGCTTCAATGGCTCAACCGAAATCCCTACTCCACACATCGATCGCATAGCCCACGAAGGGATGAGGTTTACGGACGCCTACGTCACCTACCCGGTTTGCAGTCCTAGCAGGGCAGGCATGTTGACGGGTCGCTACCAAGGACACTTCGGCTTTCGCCGCAACCCCACCCTAAATCCAGCCGACCCAATGGCTGGCCTGCCTCTCGAGGAAGACACCATAGCGGAAATACTCAGCCAAGTTGGATACCGTTCCGGCATTATCGGCAAGTGGCACCTTGGCACTCATAAGCGACTGCGCCCCAACCAGCACGGCTTCCATGAGTTCTTTGGATTCCTCTCAGGAGGTCATCATTATTTTCCCGAAGACATCATTTTCACCGATATCGAATCCGTCACAGGAACCAATGGCTGGTATCGAACCAAACTTCTGCGCAATGAGACTCGAGTCGAAATGGACGATTATTTGACTGACGAGCTTTCGGATGAAGCGGTCGCATTCGTCACACGGAATCGCCATCAGCCATTCTTCCTTTTCCTCTCCTACAACGCTCCTCACACCCCCTTGGAAGCAACGCCCGAGTATCTCGCTCGCTTCTCTCATATTGAGGATGAAAGACGTCGCATTTACGCCGCTATGATCAGCGCCGTTGACGACGGCGTCGGTCGGCTTCTGACCAAGCTCGATGAACTGAAGCTGGCGGAGAACACGCTCGTCTTTTTCCTATCCGATAACGGAGGCGCCACCTTTCACGCTGCCGATAACACCCCTTTGCGCGGGCATAAAGGGCAACTGTACGAAGGCGGAGTTCGCGTACCCTTCGCCGCCCGTTGGCCTGGAAGGATTCCAGCTGGCGTCGATTACAACCAACCAATCAGCTCCATGGATATTCTCGGCACAATCGCCGAGCTTACCGAAGTCCCCATCTCCCCAGACCGGCCACTGGATGGAGTCAACCTGATGCCTTACTTGACTGGCGAAAAGAAAGGACCTCCTCATGAAGTCCTATTCTGGCACATGTACGATCGCAACCGCAGCGGCCTGCGAAAAGGATCATTGAAGCTCGTTATACCCGATGATGGAAGTCCTCCCGAGTTGTATGAACTTTCTGATGACATAGGCGAAGCTCACCCGCTTAACCATGCCGCTTCAGTCAAAAAGGAGCTGCTAGATGAACTAGAAGCATGGAAATCCCAAATGCTGCCCCCGATCTTCGATCCGCTTGGCACATGGAGCCCTTAATTTCTCGATCAAGAGGATCAATTCAGCCAACCAGGCGTCTGTCCATTGCGATTCAGGTTTCGCTATACACCATCGCAGCGTTTCTCTCGGCCTGCTCTCAAAGCCCGACTTCCGACAGCAAAAAACCGCCCGCCAATAAACTCTTCGCGGGAGAGACCATCGAATTCGTAATTCCTTATAAAGAGGGTGGCGGGAGTGATACTTGGGCCCGTTTCAATGCCGCCTTTCTCTCGCGCCACCTTCCCGGCAATCCCGTTGTAGTGGTTCGCAACATACCAGGCGGCGGCTCCATAAAGGGCGCGAATCTATACGCCCAACGAGCTAAGCCGAATGGGCTAATGATCCTCGGAACATCGGGTTCCACCCAAATGCCGTATCTGCTGGACGACCCGAGGGTCAGGTACGACTACGCCGATTGGCAAGTGATCGCCGCCTATCCAACAGGAGGCGTCGTGTATTGCTCGCCCTCGCTTGGCGTATCCAAAATAGAGGATCTGAAAAAGGAACTGCCGAAACGACTGATATTCGCAAGTCAAGGCCCCACCTCGCTGGACATAGTGCCCATGCTGGCCTTCGATCTACTCGGCTTGGATGTTAAAACGGTATTCGGTTTTCGAGGACGTAGCGCGGGGCGATTGGCTTTCGAGCGGGGCGAGGTCCCCATCGACTACCAAACCTCGGCTGGCTATCTCAAAAACGTGGTTCCTTTAGTAAGAGAGGGCTCGGCCATTCCCTTGTGGAGCTGGGGAGTCCTAGATGCTGCCGGAACCTTGACTCGCGATCCGAGCTTCCCCGACTTGCCCCACTTCGGTGAAGTCTACCAATCCCTCCTCGGCAAGGAGACTCAAGGGATCGCCTGGGAATCCTGGCTAGCCCTCATGGCAGCCGGCTTTGGCGGCATGAAATTGCTGGTAACGCCAATCGAAACGCCAGAACCGATTCTGCAGGCCTATCGCGACGCTTTCCTGGCCATGCGCGAGGATCCTGAATACATAGAACGAAAAGAAAAGGCCATTGGCCGGTACAAGCAGGAAGTCGGGACCAAGGCGGAAAGCATATTCAAATTGGCTACCCGCATCTCGGCTGACGAGAAGCGCTGGGTAAAAGCCTGGCTGCGCGATCGATATGATCTTAACATCCAATAAGATTCTGAAACGGATGCCAGCGGCAGCCGTTCACCTGCTGTATCCATAAAACGAATGCTAGACGCGATCCTACAGTCGTTGAACGACCTGCTGACCTTAAACCACGTGGCGCACCTGGTCATGGGAGTCCTACTGGGATTGGTCATCGGAATTTTTCCAGGCCTCGGTGGCATCGCGGGGCTTTCCATGCTCTTGCCATTCCTTTATGGAATGGATACCGCCTCGGCTCTGGCCACGCTGATCGGCTTGGTCGCAGTAATCCCTACTTCCGCTACCTTCACCTCGATCCTGATGGGCATTCCCGGGTCGAGCTCCAGCCAAGCGACCGTCCTTGATGGCTTTCCACTTGCCAAGAAAGGCCAAGCCTCCCGAGCCCTGGGGGCAGCGTTCATGTCATCCTTGTTCGGGGGATTGTTCGGAGCTCTCATTCTTACCTTCTTCGTTCAGATCGCGCGACCGGTAATTCTTGTTTTCGGATCGGCCGAACTCTTCATGCTAGCCATTTTCGGCCTGACCATGGTGGGGTCGCTTTCGGGACGCAGCTTGGCCAAAGGGATCTTCTCCTGCGGGCTAGGAATGCTGATTGGCGCAATCGGCAGCGCGCCTGCCACAGGGGAATTTCGGCTGATATTCGGCATCGACTACCTCTACGATGGCATTCCTCTGGTGGTCGTCGCCTTAGGCATTTTCGCTCTTCCTGAAATCGCTGATCTCCTGAGAAAAGACGGCTCCATCTCCCAGAAAAGCGACCTAGGGACTGGATTGCAGCAAGGATTTCGGGATGTGATGAAACATCGATGGCTCGCCCTACGGTGTTCCGGACTCGGCACGCTTATCGGAGCGATTCCCGGAATGGGCGGAAGCGTGGTTGACTGGATCGCTTACGGACACGGCGTCCAATCCACCCGAGACAAATCGAAATTCGGCAAGGGCGACATTCGGGGAGTGATCGCTCCGGAATCGGCCAACAATGCCAAGGAAGGGGGAGCCTTAGTCCCTACGCTTCTGTTCGGGATTCCTGGCTCAGGCTCGATGGCCATATTTCTTGGAGGCATGGTGCTGATCGGCATCGAAGCCGGACCCTCAATGGTGACGACAGAACTCAATCTGACTTACATCGTCATATGGTCCCTAGCCATAGCGAATCTGCTGGGAGCCGGAATGGCCCTATTCCTAGCCCGCCCAATGGCCAAGCTCACCTCTATTCGCTTCAGCCTTCTCGCCCCCTTCATGATTATGGTGATCAGTTTTGCGGCGTATCAAGCAACTCGAGACATGATGGATCTTTGGATGCTCCTGCTCTGCGGAATCTTGGGAATGTTGATGCGACGATTCGGCTGGTCGCGCCCTTCCTTCCTGATCGGATTCGTGTTGTCGCAACAAGCCGAATCATACCTCAACATGGCGGTCCAGTTCTATGGATGGGAAATGTTTCTGCGCCCTGGCGTCATCGCCATCATCATTGTCTCCACCCTCTCGCTATATCTAAGCCGAAAAGGCGTGGTGGATGAACACGCCGAGCAGACTAGTGAATGGCAGCCAAACGAAGCGAGCATTCGGGCTCAGAAATGGTTCGCCCTGTTTTTGGTTTCCGTCGCCGGGATCTCGATTTTCGAAGCCTTCCGCCAATCGTTTCTTGGGGGAGTCTTTCCGTTGGCTATCGCCTTTGCCATACTCCCATCAGGATTTTGGATACTTTGGAATCTCTGGCGCGACGAGCGGAAGAACCCAATCGTATTCGACGCGGAAGCGAGGATCGGATCATTGCCAAACCAATCATCGGTTTTCGAAGGAGCCCTATGGATCGCAGGATTGTTTACCGCTTCTTCTCTAATCGGATTTCTCCCGGCTACCGCCCTTTTCTTCATCTCCATTCTCGCCATCAAAGCCCGCGTTTCCCGCCTGAAAAACGCAACTCTAACAGCATCGGGCTTAGGCTTCCTTCTCGTCTTCGCTCATTTTCTCAATCTGGACTACCCAATGGGCATCCTCCTGGAACCTCTTCTTGAATAGCCTCATGCCGCAACGAAAAATTCCATGCATGCTCATGCGAGGCGGCTCTTCGCGAGGCCCCTACTTCGACTTGCGCGACTTGCCCTCGGACAGCGGCCTTCGCGATCAAGCGCTGCTTCGCGTCATGGGGTCTCCCGATCTGAGGCAAATCGATGGTCTAGGCGGGGCTGATACGGTCACCAGCAAAGTGGCTATGGTCCGTCCATCGACTCTACCTGGGGTCGACGTCGATTACCTATTCGCTCAAATTGGAATCAGTAATCCCATTGTGGATACATCTCCGCCCTGTGGTAATATGATGGCAGGGGTGGGCCCCTTCGCCATCGAACGTGGCATGGTACCCGTCCTTAAAGACGAGACCATGGTCACCATTTTCAATCTGAACACAAAGTCGACGGTCGAGGCCATTGTGCAAACCCCTAACGGCATAGTCGAATACGAAGGCGATACCCAAATAAGCGGTGTGCCTGGACGCGGCGCCCCCATCGTCATGAATCTTTATAACCAAACAGGGCTGAAAACGGGCTCTCTTTTTCCGACTTCCAAGAAACAGGAGACCATCGATCGTTATCCCGTAACTCTAATAGATGCTGGAACGGCCATGCTTTTGCTCTCCGCAAAAGCTCTTGGTTTAAGCGGAAGAGAAGACGCGACCAGATTCACACCTCATAGTAGACTTATGGATACGATCGAAATCCTGCGTATCGAAGCAGGTCAACGCATGGGTTTAGGCGACGTCCGAGACCAAGTATTGCCAAAAGTCGCTCTGCTATCACCGTCGATTGCAGGTGGAAACATTCGCTCGCAATACCTGACGCCCCACGCCTTGCATCCCACCCACGCCGTATCCGGAGCCATAGCCATCGCCACCGCTTTGAAAATACCCGGAACCGTGGCCTCGGAGATAGCGAACCCGAGCGAGGAGAAGGCAAACGAAATCCGAATCGAACACCCATCCGGCTGGATCGACATTACTTTGGATATCGAATGTCAGCACGGAAAATGGAACATCATCCGAGCAGGGGCGATTCGCACGGCAAGGAAAATAATGGACGGCTTCGTGTACGTACCAGATAATATAATTTAATTGTATTTTATTTTTAAATACAATTACAGGCAAATACGGCGACCTTCAGCGGCCAAAGAAAAGGCCTGCCTCAGCCAAACCCAGAACGTCTCAAATCAATTTCGTCAATCAGGCCTTTCTTGCCGAATCGTATCAGAAAAGCGGTTGCTTCAGCTACTTCTTGCGGAGAAATGAACGTGCTTCGATCAAGGCGAGCGCCAGCAGTGAGAGCCATTTCGGTATCGACGCCGCCGGGCAGCAAGGAATGTACGCGAATCTTGTCTTTGGCTAGTTCGCTAGTCAGCGTCTTGGTGAGACCATGGAGGGCGTGCTTACTGGCTACGTACGCCCCCTCATTCTTGTGGCCCTTCCGAGCTGCCGAAGAGCAGATATTGATGATCGAAGCTCTCTCGGATTTCCGCAAGTGAGGAATGGCGTATTTGCAAAGCAGGAAAGGGGCGATCGCATTGACCTGCATCACACGTTTCAAAGCCTCTTCTTCAGTATGCTCGATCTCAGCCAAATGGAACATGCCTGCATTGTTGATGAGAACATCCAATCTGCCGAAAGCCTTGATCGTCTTCTCAACAAGACGCTTGGGAGCCCCATCCTCTTCGAAATCCACCACGACAGCTTCTACACGGATGTCCGAGCCGCTCAAAAAGACGCGGCAATCGTCCAGCTTTTCCTGTGACCGGCCTGCCAGCATTAAATGAAAGCCCACGCCAGCGAGTTCCGAAGCGATCGCTTGGCCAATGCCTCCACTCGCCCCAGTGATTAAGGCGACCTGGCACTCTTTCGCCAACGAATCACTCATTCTATAGTGGAATAATGAATACGAATCCCGAAAATGGAAAACAGCTATACAAGAGAGCTTGAACCCGCCCTTGAGACGAGTTCAAGCTCCGAGCAATATCAATTCCCCCTAAAATCGGAATGTATTCGTTACGAAGACCTGCTGTTCCGGAGGCATGCGCACGACTGCCAATTCCCCATTGGGATTGATGACAACCGGTATGTCCGTATCCGAACGAATAGCGTTACGAACGTTCAACTGTATGCGCCAGTTGATTTTATCCCGCAATCTTTTCTTGTAGGAGAACCAAATGTCGCCGTTGAGCTCGTCGTCGCCAAAGAAGGCATTGTCGAGATCAGGTATTTGATTTCCTCCTTCGTCCACCAGTAGTGGATAGCCGATGGCCGAGCGATCCTGCCATCTCAGCGCTCCTCCAATTCCGAAGCCCTTAGCCTTGCCTTCGAGAAAATCGTAGCTCGAGACAAGATTGACGCGCCATTGGCGTTGCTCGAGGGATTTTCTTCCGTCGTTGGCCAATTCGGCTCGTACTGGGAAAGACACTACATTCTGGTAACGTTCAAGGATAGTGATGTCTACGTCTAAGGTAGGATTGTCACGCACATTGGCCAGTCCGCTTTCGGTGATGTTTCTTTCGATATCGAGGACGACACTACTGAATGCAGGAGCAGTATTAGACCGGACGGTTTCCTGTTCCGCCACGTTCAAAGAAACGCTCCAGTTCGGTTTGATGGCTCCGATGAGTTCGACCTCCATACCTTCCGATACGAAATCGAACGTAGAAGTGAGATTCTGGATACTATCGGAAGTCACTCGCCCATCTACAGGATCGACCTGATAATTGAGAAGACCTCGAGTGGGTTCCGGTACTAGATTGATGATCGCCGTATACAACTCAGAATATGAGCTGGCAGCCGAACCTACTCCGAGATCCGCGAAGGGGATGTCCTGCTCTTCGGCACCTCGGAAATTGCGCAGCCAGTCGCCAATACGTCCCGTGGCATTATTAAGAGTGCCGTTAACATTAGTCCGGTTATTGGTGTTGCTGGTCTCGAAGAAATTCACCTTCAAAGAAAGGCGACGCTTGAGAAACTCCAAAGTGAAACCGTACTCTTCAGTTTCGCCAACCGGCGCTGAAATGATTTCGCCAATAATGTTCTGGTTGAATCCGGCCGGTTGAAAACTCTCGCCCTCATAGTAATGAGCGCTGAAGTCCATACCGAAAGGCAACTCGAACCAATGCTCTTCGGGAAAGAATCCTACGATGCTTTTGGTGATGGTTTCGTCCTCGAAGTCGGAACTAGGATTGTCCTGCAAACGAAAGAGGTTCGCGTTGGCTGTTCCATCCGGATTGCGCAAAGGCAAGTCGCCGGTGAAGGTTCCGGTAGAAATGAGTCTTTCAAAGGCCTTCTCGCGATCCTGACGCCAGGCTAGAACCGTTACCACGTGATTATCGAGAAAGTTGCTTTTCAGCGAAACCGCCTCGGAGGTCAACTCGGTTCGACCTAGATCCGCTCCGAGCCGAACTTCGGTCGGGTAGAACTCTCCCACCCTTCGTTCTTTCGCGATATGATCCCAGTACCAGGCCGTATGCCGCTGACCTTCGACAGGCCAGGGAACATTGACTTGGTCGGTGATGGAAACGTCGCCAAAAGTCGACGCGTTAGCGGCAGAAGGACCAACGTACACGAGTGTGGAGACGCTGCGACGCCCCGTATTTGCGGTTTGCCCGAAAGCCTCGTCGGTCGCGACGGCGATGGTATCGCTTTCCCAAACGAACCGATCCTGCGTATTCACCTGATCATTATCGCGCTGCTCGAAAAGGCCAGTCAGCGTGTGGCGCCCAAGCCATTTTCCTAGGCTCTCGTTATAGTCTTTGATGTCGACGTCCACGTAGGCGGTCGCCCGCAACGTGTCTTGAACCCGCTTTCTCTTATTAGTAGTAAAATTATTGATACGCACTACTGGTCTTCCGAAATTCGGATTGGGAACATCGTTAGAGAGGAATTGAGAAATATCTATGTAGAGCTCTTTATCCAATCCGCTCGACAATGGCAGGCCTTCGGTTTGCTCGAAGGTTTGGTGATTGTAGCCAATCTCCACACCGACCATCCCGTCCCAAAAGCTTTGCTCGAGGGCTACTTGCTGCACATGGAAATAAGATTCGACGCTATTCATCGTTCCCTGAAAGAGTCGATTTCTATAGTCGAATTGCGAGGTGTCCTGCAGCGAATATCCAGAGAATCCGACCAGGTCGCGAATAGCGTTGCCTGCGAATACGAAGTCTTGCCTACGGCGACCTGAGCTGCCCGGCCAACGGATACGGCTCATGCCGCCAGAAAGCCCGGCCAGAGCGGGATCGCTCCATCCTGGAGCTTGTTGATCGCCACTTTCGTAGAATAGCGGAATATTGATGAAGGACGCGGTTCGCGTCTTGGTGTTGTTATCGCCTACATCGTTTATGTTATCGTACGCGACTTTGGGAATGAAGCGGCCGTTGGCAGCCTGATCGGTAGTGAGCAAGTTGCGGTTGAGATCGGAAAGCTCGACACCAGGAACGGCGAGCAGCGAATCGACATCCGTGTATCCATTAAACCAAAACCGCGACGCATCGATCGGCGGAATGGGATCGGGAGGATTGCGGTATATGTCGCCAAACTCCACATGGCCACGCAGGTTGGTCTTGCCTAGGAATTCGCTGCCTTCGTTTTTGAAGAGCACACCATCCCAGGCCAAGTAAATGCGAGAGTCCTCTTCCTCTGCGGGCTTCTGCTTGTATTCTCGTTTATCGTGCACGCCAGCGACGCGAATCGCCAAGCGATCCTCTATCAAGGTACGATTGACATCGAAACTGCCGCGATAGCTGCCGCGGTGATCGAAGCGAAGTTTGATCTGGTTGCTATCGCCATTCATGATAGGCGTCTTTAGAGAATGGTCGATCACGCCGCCGGGAGAGCCGATCCCGAAAAGAACCGAATTCGGTCCGCGGTTGATCGTGACGCGGGAAGTGTTATATCCATCAAAGGGGATCGATGTAGAGTAGAAGTCGCGCGTGAGTTCCGCTCGCGAGAGGCCGCGAACGCGCTGAGCGTTCTGAGGATTTCGACGAGCTTCGGCGGCGTTGAAAATGCCCGCTCCTTCATCGCCCGCGGAATAGTTGCCAAGGGCTCCGCCAACCTCGGTGTTGGCCGTATAGGTCAAAAGCGATTGGGCGTCCGTGCTTCCGGTATCTTCGAGAAACTGCTCCGTTATAATGGAAATCGAGGCTCCCAACTCGCGCACCTGCGTCGCGATACGCGTACCAGCCAAGGTGCTTTGAGCTGTGTATCCAACATCCTGAGATCCGTCTACTACGAAAGGCGATAATTCGAAAACGTCGTCTTCGTCGGTATCGCTGTTGTCCTGGGCTACGGCCTCGGCCGCGCCCCCGATAAATATGAGGGAGGTCAATCCCTTCATGAATCCGGTAAAAACTTTTTTCCTACTGGTTCGCGAGTTTTTCATATTGGTTCTGGCTTCTTGGTTTTCATTTGCGGCCAAGCCCTTTCCTCCTCGAGAAAGAGAGAGCTTGTCTCCAGCGGAATCGCCGGAGCGCCGGTTGCCTGAGCCTTTACCATTGGAATCCAGCGTTCCCGAACCCCTGAGTTTCACAACCCAGGTATCGAGAACGGTATCTTCAACCAATATGAGTTCCGTATTGTCGACCAGCTGTCGGATGGCTTCCTCCGGACTCATCGAGCCAACGACCTCGTTCAATTGGATTCCTTTAATGTCCTCCAAAAGATAGATGATCGGTCGCTTGACGATATCGGAGTACCGCTCCAGAGCGATCTCAGCCGGAGCAGAAGGGATCTCGAAATGAAAACGACTTTCATTATCAGATCCTACTTGTTGATCTTGCTGCGCCTCCAATGGAAGCCAAGCGAGCTTCGAGAGAAGCGTGACCACTATGAATGCATCGCTAAACTTCATTTCGGAATAGGAATCACCGAGCCATTGCCCTTCCAGCGAGATAGCGAGAGAGCGGAGCGGGGTGATTCGTTCTGCCGGGGTGGGATTGTTGGCGTGACAGTACATGAACTAGGCTCAGTACTGCTGGGACGCTGTGACATCGATGACCCGTTATCGAAAGATGCATTATTTTTACTCTGATAACCATTACGCTGCAAGCGCGCATCGTTATTGAGAGGGAGCTCCCGATAGGCCTAGAGCCGTCCCGCCTGCCATCCTACGCGTAGACGAACAATCTACTCGGAACGCCCAACCACGAAGTCGCCATTCGACAATTCCCGCCATGGGATTCCGTAATTGTTCTCCAGTACTTGCAAAAAGGCCATCGGATTATCGCTGGGGAATCTGCCGCCAATTCTAATCTCGCTGATGCTCGAATCCGCTATGGTAAGCCGCCGTCCAGTCTTTTGCTCGAAGCCTTTCGAAATCGAATCGAGCGTCTCTCCTCCGAGCGTCAGCAATTCGCTTTGCCACGAAAGGACTGTTTCGATGGTTTCGTTAGCCAGCTCCGAAACCGCGACTCTCGAATATCCCTTGTCAGAGCCCTTCGCGGCGAAGGCCAATTGGCCGGCGAAAACTTGCTGTTTGGGCCAGGGCTGAGAGGGAGAGAGGCTGTTCGTCGCGTCGATTTCCACCACCTCCGACAGCTCGGAAGGCGAATCGAGTTCGATAATTCCTTCCGTTACCAAGACTTCCACGGATTCAGACTGGAGCCTTACATTGAAGGCGGTTCCTACCGCGGTAACTTTAAGCTGATCGGCGAATACGATGAAGGGTCGATTCACGTCTTTCACCACAGTGAAATGAGCTTCGCCACTTAGCAAATGAATGTGTCTCGCCTCCTTGGAGTACTCCGCCTTGATGGATGAATTCGCGTTAAGGCGAATCACTGAATTGTCAGCCAGCCGATGCGTTTTAGGAGCCTCTTGAGCGAAGATCTCCTCGGGGGAGGAACCGCCGAAGACAAGTAGAGAGAAAAGGAAAACTCCGATTACAAGAGTCGCGGCTATGCCGGCAGCTTGCCAGACGTAACGTCGCCAAAACGGCTGCACGAGGTCGTAGCCATCGATTTCATCCGCCAGCTCGGCAGGAAAGCGGTCCAGAATTTTCCAGGTCTTCTCGAGTTCCGCTTCCTCCTCGGCCAGATCCGGATTTTCCTCGAGGGCCTTACGATAGGCAGCTGCTTCGGAATCGGACAAACCGCGATCTTTCTTTATGATCCAAGCGGATGGGTCGGAAATGTCTTCTGGATGGTTCTGGCTCATTCCAACAAACCTCTTTTCTTAAAATACGCTCGGCATCGCTTCAGCCCCTTAGTCAATTGTGATTCTACCGTGTGGATCTTTATGTTCAGCCTTTCGGCGATTTCCTTGTGGGAAAGCTGATCGAATTTCCGAAGCTTGAAGATGATTTGGCAACGCTCGGGAAGCGATTTGATGGCCTCCGCCATGATCGCCGCTTCATCGACTCGACTGACTTCCTCGCTAACATCTGTATCGTCTACGACGTCGATCGATTCAAATTCCGCCATCGGAATTATCTTGGAGCGTCGTTTTTTTCGAAAAAGATCGATCGACTGGTTTTTAGCGATGGTGAAAAGCAGGCTTTTGGTTGAATTGATATTCTGCTTTTCTCTCAGCCTCAGGATACGTTTATAGGTTTCCTGCAGGATATCGTCGATATCCGAGAGGTCGACAAACTGGTTGCGCAAAAAGCCGCGAAGAGCGGGTTCATGGGGTTTGACTTCTGCCTCGAACCATTCTGATTGGCTGAGTTTTGGGTGCCACATGTCTAACGAGTATTACATTTTTAAAATGCTCTAAGTCAAGAATAGTATCCTTACTTGAAGAGGCCTGCAATAGCGGTTGGCGTATTTGACTACAAGCGAAACGTTTTAAACCGACTCCGGATTACAACCTTTCGATAACGGATTGGGAGTCCACAGTCGTCTCGACCTGTATGCCGACAATACGCCTTTCTTGCCCTAGATTGAACAGAATCGCTAGATGTGTATTTTCGCCATCGATACAACGCCAAAGTCTCTTTAAATCGTCTTCCATTCTCTTCATCCTTGTGAGCAGCAGCTTCGCCCAGACGGGTGATTGGCATGGAACGGCGGAGTATCGGGATCCCGCGCGTTTCGAGGCGGCCGTTAAAGAATTCGAGAATCAAGACCGCCAATCGCCGCCGCCTCAAGGAGGCATCCTATTCATCGGCAGCTCGAGCATTCGCCGCTGGGATTCCCTGGCCGAAGACATGGCTCCTCTAACCACGATCAATAGGGGCATCGGCGGGAGCAACTTCAATGACCTGCTGCATTATGCCGACCGCATCATCATCCCGTATCGGCCCAGGGCTATCGTTGTCTACAGTGGAGGAAACGATATCAACCAAAACATCAATCCCACAAGGGTCGTCGATGCGATGGCCGCCTTCGTCGAGAAAACGACCGCCGCCCTACCAGGATGCAGGATTTACATTCTGTCGATTAAAGTCTCCGCCAAACGCTGGCACATGCGACCCATCGAAGAACGGGCTAACGAATTGATAGCAGAGTTTTGCCGGCAAAATGAGCTGTTGACCTACATCGACGTGGCATCGGGAATGCTCGATGAGCATGGCAAACCGAATCTCGAAATCTTCATCGAAGATATGGTTCACATGAACTCATCTGGCTACCGAATCTGGCGTGGTAAAATCAAACCGACCCTCTTGATCCACGAGATGGATTACGAGCCCTCCGCCAATAAAATCCTCGACCGGCCAGAGCCTTATCTCGATCCACAAAGATTCGAAAACGCGATCTTAGCCTTTGAAGAAAAGGACAAAGAGCGCTTTCCGCCCGAAGGAGCCATCGTCGCTGTTGGCAGCTCGACGTTCCGTAGATGGGATAGCATGGAGGAAGACCTCGCTCCCTTTACCATCATTCGCCGCGGCTTCGGTGGCAGCAATACCAACGACGCTCTCCACTATGCGGATCGAATCATTATTCCCTATGCCCCCCGAGCAGTGATCATCTACGAAGGTTCCAACGATCTATTTCGAGATATCGAACCCTCTCGCGTAGCGGACACCTATCGTCACCTGATTTCCAAGATTCACACGGCCCTACCCCAATGTCGTCTCTATATCATCTCTCTTAAGCCGAGTCCAAGACGTTGGTATCTTCGTGATAAGATGCAGGAAACAAACCAGCTTCTCCAGCAGCTTGTCGACCAGGACGAAAGGATCCGTTTTGTCGATATAGCCCCGCCAATGCTGGACGACGAGGGGCTGCCCACACTAGACGTCTTTGTCGACGATCTTCTTCACATGAACCGGAATGGCTACGATATCTGGACAACGGCCATCATCGACGCATTGAGCGAAAGAGAACTTCCCTACGAGCGGAAATGAGTCCTGCGGCTGAAGGAACGAACTGTTAGCAGTTCTCTATTTTTGTATCTCTTAAAAACTACAAATCCGCTTAACAAGAACACGGTATGGATAAAACCTCCCGCCCCAACATTCTTCTCATAACAAGCGATCAGCAGCATTGGAATACTATTGGATTGAAGAACCCCGAGATCTACACTCCAAATCTGGATAGACTCGCCGAACGAGGATGCCTCTTCAAGCGAGCTTACTGTCCTAATCCCACCTGCACGCCGACCCGAGCTTCCATTATAACGGGCATGTATCCAAGCCAGCATGGCGCTTATTCGCTCGGAACGAAATTGATGGAAAACCACACTTCGGTTGGAGAGGTCCTGACGAATGCCGGCTACCAAACAGCTCTTGTTGGGAAAGCCCATTTCCAGCCTCTTCGAAGCACAGACGAGTTTCCATCTTTTGAGTCGTATCCGATTCTTAGAGACTTGGATTTTTGGAGAAAATTCGATCAAAGCTTTTACGGTTTCGAACGGGCTGAGCTAGCCCGCAACCACGCCGATGAAACGCACGTCGGGCAGCATTACGCGATTTGGATGGAGGAAAACGGCCTGACCGATTGGGAGAAACACTTTCAAAATACCTGGGCAGAGTTCTCCTTCGGCGAGTCCGCTTCCGAGCCACAATATCTCACTTGGGATCTTCCCGAGGAGTTTCATACTAATGCCTGGATCGCCGAACGATCCAATGCCTTGATGGAAGACTATGTCAAAGAGGGGAAACCGTTTTTTCTTTGGGCTAGCTTTTTTGATCCCCACCCCCCTTACCTAGTCCCGGAACCCTGGGACAAGATGTACGATCCAGACGAGATTTCGGTACCGCAAATCACTCCGGGCGAACACGACAAGAATCCCGAGCACTTCAGCAAAACACAGCAGCCAGATCCCGATTTTTCGGATTGGGAAGAGCCCGGCGGAGCGACCATGCATGGCTGCGGCTCGCACCTTCAAAGTCGCGAATCGCTCGCGAAAGAGATTGCCGTGTATTTCGGCATGATCAGTTGCATGGACAAATACATCGGCAAAATACTGGACAAGCTCGACGAGCTGAATCTTGCCGAAAACACATTGATAGTCTTCACTTCCGATCATGGCCACTTTTTCGGCCAGCATGGACTGAATGCCAAGGGGCCTTTTCACTACGAAGACTTGATTAAGGTTCCTTTCATCGCTAGCTGGCCTGGCAAGATAGAAGCTGGTAGCGAAAGCGAAGCTATTCAATCCCTCGTCGACCTGGCCCCCACTTTTATCGGGGCTGCTGAAGCCCGTATCCCAGCTTCCATGACAGGAATCGATCAGAGCGCTTCCTGGAGAGGAGCTGCGCCCCCCGCTCGTGATCACGCCATCGTCGAGAACCGCCACCAGCCCACCACCCTTTACCCTAAGACTTACGTAAACCAGAGATACAAAATCACTACGTATCAAGGAAACGAATACGGTGAAGTCTTCGATCTCGAATCCGATCCCGACGAAGTCAACAACCTTTGGAACGATTCGCAAAACGCCACCCTCAAAGCCGGGCTTATGATGGAGTTCTTCCACGCCGAACTGCGTAAAGAGCCCACGCCTATGCCTCGTATCGCAGGCGCATAGCATTTCGCTAGAACCCGTTTTCAACTACATGCAGCTTTTCTCTAATCAAGCCATGCGCTCGTGGCGAATGCCCGAACTGGTCGGACTAAATCGCCTCCCCCCGCGAGCTACCCTCTACCCCTATTCGACAGAAAAGAGCGCCCTTAGCTACAATCGAGAAAAAAGTCCGTGGTATCGAAGCCTTAACGGCGCTTGGGACTTCAGACTCTTTCCGTCGCCTTTGGCCGTTCCTTCTTGGTGCATCGCCCAAAAGCTTCCAAAACGATGCGGCACATGGATTCAGATGCCGGTTCCTAGCAATTGGACACTGCATCCGAAAATTGACGACAAACCTAAATACACGAATGTCGTCATGCCATTCTCTCATGAGCCTCCCGAGGTTCCCGATGAAAATCCGACCGGGGTTTATAGGCGCTCTTTTGCGCTGCCACCGAAATGGAAAAAGCGCCGAGTCATCCTTCATATTGGAGGAGCGGAGAGCGTCTACCATGTCTACTTGAACGGCAAGGAAGTCGGCATCGGAAAAACGTCCCGTCTCCCATCCGAATTCGATCTAGGCCCTTTTCTTCAGAACGGAGAAAACACTCTCGTAATCGTCGTTGTCCGTTGGTCAGACTCTAGCTTCATTGAGGACCAAGACCAATGGTGGATGGCCGGTATCTTTCGCGACGTCTACTTGTATTCAACAAACCATACCTACATCGAAGACGTTTTCGCTCGTGGCGATTTAGATGAATGTCTCGCCAACGCAAACTTTAAGGCCGTCGTCAAAATCGGTTTTCCCGGCCCATGCCTCGAACCTGGTTGGTCTGTATCCATTAATCTATTCGATCAAAAAGGGAAGCAGGCTAACCGCAAGGCCTGGACACAGTCCATCGAAACGGGAAACGAAGGACACGTGTGGCCACGTCTCGAAGCTCATTTTCAGCAATCTGTTAAGCGTCCCCATCTCTGGTCGTCTGAACATCCGAATCTCTACACGGTGGTCGCCTCCTTGCGCGATCCCAAAGGCAGAACGGTCGAGCACACATCTTGCCGGATCGGATTTCGACGCATCGAGACGCGCAATCAGCAACTCTTGATCAATGGCAAAGCCGTTCTCATCCGTGGCGTCAATCGTCATGATCATGATGATACAACCGGCAAGAGCATCAGTCGAGAACTCATGCTTAAGGATCTCGCTCTGCTCAAGCAATTCAACTTCAACGCCGTCAGGACTTCGCACTATCCTAATGACCCGCAATGGTACGACCTATGCGACGAACATGGCATCTACCTTGTCGATGAAACGGATCTGGAGTCGCATGATTTCATTCATCAGATCTGCCGCGATAAACGCTATGCCAACGCTTTCCTCGATCGAGCCATCAAACTGGTCGAACGAGACAAGAATCACCCTAGCGTAATCATGTGGTCGCTAGGCAACGAGAGCGGCTTCGGTCCCAATCATGCTGCCATGGCCGCGTGGATACGTGAGACCGATCCCTCCCGTCTCATCCACTACGAAGGCGCGATCACCAGAGATCAAAGCCTTGGCCTAGATTGGACGGACAATGGCCACATCACGGATGTGATCTGCCCGATGTATCCAAAACATCAAGATCTTGAAGAGTGGGCCCAAAACGCTCCCGACCCTCGCCCAGTCATCATGTGCGAATACTCCCACTCTATGGGAAATAGTAATGGCTGTCTTAAGGAGTACTTCGAATTATTCGAAAAGCATCGCTGTCTTCAAGGAGGCTTCATTTGGGAATGGGTCGATCACGGTTTAAAGAAAACGACACCAGACGGACGCTCGTATTGGGCTTATGGAGGCGACTTCGGCGAATCCATCCATGATCGCAATTACTGCGCCGATGGGCTCGTTTGGCCTGACCGAACTCCTCATCCCGCTCTCCATGAATTCAAACATCTCGCTCAAAACATTCGTGTCGCTTCATACAATCCGCGATCTAATGCGATACTCGTCGAAAACCGCTTCGACTTCTCGGACCTCTCCGCTTATCGAGGCCGTTGGACCCTGGTCATAGACGGAGTTGAAATAGAAAGTAAGGCCCTTCCTCTACTTAAAACCAAGCCAGGCAAATCCGAACGAGTGCCCATTCCCCTTAAGAAAAGGACACTCGCGAGAGGCCAAGAAGCTTTTCTCAATATCGAGTGGTCCACACGCCACTCGACTCGACTCGTTTCAGCTGGTCATGTCTTGGCACAGGATCAGATAAAACTGCCATGGAAAGCTAACGCGAAACGTTTCCAGCCAAAACAGCCTGTATTCGCGCTAGACCTACTCGAATCTAAGTCGTCGATCATCATTCAAAACGAATCGACCGAAATCGTCTTTGATCGGAAGTCGGGCGAGCTCTGTCGCTGGCAAGTCCGCGGAAGAGACCTCATCGAAAGCGGCCCTCGACTCAATTTTTGGCGAGCGCCTACCGATAACGATGGCATTAAAGAC
This sequence comes from Opitutaceae bacterium, assembly GCA_028284385.1. Lineage (GTDB taxonomy): Bacteria > Verrucomicrobiota > Verrucomicrobiia > Opitutales > Opitutaceae > JANQRT01. The sequence goes on from JANQRT010000073.1 coordinate 73,548, forward strand.
CTTTGGGAGGATCCAAAGCCACTCTATCGCTGGTTAAAGCTCGGACTGGATCAAATACGAATCAAGTGCCTGTCAATCATGGCGAAATTCGACTCCAAAGGCAACGTCACCATTTCTACACGACATCGAGCGGCTGGCAGGAATCGAGCAGCCACAATCAATTGCAAAACCGTCTATAGCATCGGGCAAGAAGGAAATATCGATATTCTCAGCTCCATCACGGTGCCGCAAAAGCTAAACGACCTACCCCGTATCGGATTTTCAATTATGCTCAAGGAGGGATTTGAGAACTTGCAGTGGTTTGGCCGAGGGCCCTGGGAAAACTACGCCGACCGCAAGGCTTCAGCCCAAGTCGGACGCTACCAATCTACCGTTAGGGAACAATACGTTCCCTACATCATGCCGCAGGAACACGGCAACAAAGCCGACGTGAGATGGGCTGCTCTGGAAGACGGTTCCGGTCTCGGACTTCTCGCTGTCGGAAAACCGATATTCTCCTTTTCCGCGAGCCATTTTACCGCTGCCGACCTCTTCGCCGCTCGACACACAACGGACCTAACACCTCGCCCTGAGACTGTTTTCAACATAGATTTAGCCCAACGCGGGCTAGGCACTTATAGTTGTGGTCCGGATACACTCGATTCCTATAAAATTACCCAAGGCAAGCATCAATCCCGTTTCACCTTAGCCACGTTCGATAGCGAAACGCAGGACCCAGCCAGCCTCGCGCGGGCTCTGCAATAAGTTTTCGCTATCAAAACCATGCGATTCCCACACAGCCCTTTCCAGCAATTCACGCCAGCTCGGCTCATGAAGACGGCCGAACGTTTGCAAGCCGCTATCTGGAAAACGGATACGAAAGCGTTGCGGATTTCCGCTCTTCCCCCACGCAGAAAACACCAGTCGATTGCCAATATCGATGGAAATGCCTTTGAACCTGTCGACCACTATCCTCAGCATTGGGGGCGTCTCTTCGATCAACGCTGGTTCCGCCTCGAGGTCACCCCGGAGCAGATCCCCGAAGGATCTTATCTCTCGTGGCAAGATGAAGGCGAAGCCACGCTTTATTCGGATAGTCTGCCTTGGGTTGGCATCGACGTCGCGCATCCCTACGCTCCATTACCCGATGTATTCGAAAACTTATACATCGAATCGATCTGTGCCCAAGGCGCCATCTGGCATCCCACTCGCACTGGTATTTCCCAGTCGGGAAGCAAGCTGCTTGGGGCTTACCTTGCTCAACGCGACGACGAGGCCTGGCATGCTTACCACGATTTCGTAATACTGCTCGAAACGCTTGGAGAATTGGCCAAACGCGATGGATTTGATGTTGAAGATTTTTTCCGCCACGAGCGCTTCAGGCGACCTTTGGAACGTGTCCATCCAGCCGTCCGGCAGCTAATTCAAGCCCTCGATCGCGTCGTCGACCAGTTCAATGAACAGGGAATTACTGCCGCTCGCAAGGAACTCGCCGAGACCTACGAGCGGTTTCGCGGAGCGGATAAAAGCATCGACATCACATTGACGGGACACGCCCATATAGATCTCGTCTGGCTCTGGCCGGAACGAATCGGGCAGGCCAAAGCGATTCATACTTTCGCCACAGCGAATCGCCTCATGGACATGTATCCAGAATTCATGTTCGGCTATTCGCAACCTGCCAGTTATGAAGCCGTAGCCCGACGATCGCCTGAGCTTTGGCAATCGGTCCAAGGGCGAATGCTCAATGGAAGATGGGAAGCCACCGGAACGCTCTACGTGGAGAGCGACACCCAACTACCTTGCGGCGAGGCTCTCGCCCGAGGCTTCATTCTCGGACAAAAATGGTTTATCGAAAATACGGGATCTCCAAGCTCGGTAGTTTGGCTACCAGATGTTTTTGGATACACCTCTTGCTTGCCTTCCATCATGCGGCAGACCGGAGCCCGCTACTTCTTTACTACCAAGCAAGCCTGGAGCTCTGCGACTCGATTTCCTCACAGCTGTTTTCGCTGGCGAGGAGCTGATGGATCGGAAGTCACAGCATACGTGCTGAACAACCTTTCCGAGAATTGCTACAATACGGGAGTAGCTTGTCATGAAATTCTGGATGCGGCTTACTGCCAACAGCAAGCTTCGCAATTCCCCGAGGCTTTGCTTCCAGCTGGTTATGGCGATGGAGGCGGCGGTCCCACAGCGGAAATGTGCGAGCGAGCAAGACGCCTTTCCGATCTGAGCGGCATGCCCGCTACCAAATGGGGGCGGATCGACGCCTTTTTCGATAGGCTCCAGAAAGTGAAAGACGACCTGCCTCATTGGAAAGGCGAAATCTACTTGGAATATCATCGAGGGGTGCAAACGACCCATGTCGCCCTCAAACAAGCCTTTCGAGAGGCCGAGCGCTCATTACAAATCCTGGAGGCCACCGCTTGTCTTAGTTCGAAAGGGCCTATTCACCGTCGCTATTGGGAACGTATGGTCTTCTCTCAGTTTCATGACTACATACCAGGCAGTAGCATCATGGAGGTGTATGAAGAAGGCATTCCCGAACTACAGGAACTTGCTGAAAACGCCCTGAAGGAAGCGGAAGAAAATCTGAGCTCTCCCGGCAGCAAGCCCGCCTATTTCAATCCTCTTCCTCTTTCCCGATGGGAAACCGTTAGGCCAGGCGATGAGCCGATCCCGATAGAATTCGCGCCTTTTGGAGTCGTATCCAATTTTAAGCGACAATCGAAACTGCCATTTCAAGATCCTCAAGCCGACGAGCAAACGCTTTCCAATGAATTCGTACGGGCCCAGCTATGTCCCGATACAGGAGGTATCTTAAGTTTGAATTTCGGCGGGCATGAAATCGCTATCGACGAACCCCTCAATCAATTCGCCCTTTTTCATGACAACCCGGCGCGTTACGACGCCTGGGAAATCGATCGCACGGATTTCCAGCATCACCTTGCTCCACGAGGGAAAGCGAAATTCGATTGTTGCACGGCCAATGAGTACGAGGCATCCGCCACTTTCAGTCTGGAATTGACAGCAAAAAGTTCGGCAGAGATCACGTATTCTATCAGCCGATACGATGCCGCGCTTCGCATATCCTATTCGATCGATTGGCAGGACAGTAATATGCTTCTCAAAACCTGCTTCCCAACGCGCTACTACGGTAAAAACGCCCGATTCGGAGCTCCCTTTGGAAGTGTCCAGCGTCCTCAAGACGACGGAACGCTCGCTGCTGACGCCCAATTCGAAACGCCGGCCAGTCGATGGGCATTGGTGGGAGACGATCTGGAACAGGACGGTCTAACGATTATAAGCAAGGATCGTTACGGTTTCGGCTGTCAAGAAGGGAATCTACACGTAAGCCTGGTTCGCAGCGCTCGCATCACGGAAAGCGAGATGAATCCCGAACTTCGCGATCTCCAATATAAACAACCGTATTCAGATCTTGGAAGTCACTCCTTCGAGCTCGCCCTCGCTTGGGGAGGTCTGTCGGCCAAACGCGAAAACCAGCCCGCCACCCTCGCTCAAACCCTCTTTACTCCGCCGCTTTTTATAAAGAGTCTCGATCCCTCCATCATCGTCCCGGAAATCGAACTCGTGGGTGGAGATACGCTCATTCCTGAATGGATCAAGCCAGCGGAGAACGGCAACGGATGGATACTTCGACTGCATGAAACCAGAGGAATCGCAGGAAGATCGCGAATTACTCTCCCTCCTACATTCCGCGTATTCAAAACGGACCTATCCGAGTCAACCAACACCCAGCTATCCGAACCCTGCGACATTTCTTTCAACCCCTACGAAATCGTCTCTCTTCTCCTCGAGCGAGCAGAATAGACGTAAACCAGCGAATCCAGATCTAGCTTCCAAACCATTTCTCTAAAAATCCTATGAACGCATCTCAGCTTATAGATCTCAGCGTGGTAGCCGTCTACATTTTGGCGATTACTGTAATTGGAATCTGGATAGGAAAAAAGCGCGCCAAAACCACGGAAGGCTATTTTCTAGGAGATCGACAGTTCAATTGGGTAATGATTGGCTTTTCGCTCTTTGCGACCAACGTCGCGATGCAGTTCTTCGTGGGAGGTACAGGGAAAGCGTACAAGATCGGAATCGCCGCCCTCACTCCGGAACTGCTAGGAGGCTTGGGGCTGAGCATTTCCGCCATTATTTTCATTCCACTCTATCTGCGCACAAGCATCACTACCCTCCCTCAATTCCTGGAAAAGCGTTTCAATTCGTGGGCTAAGCTTTTCTACGGAGGCGTATTCGTGGCCTTGGCCGTCATCACTAGCCCCCTCAGCATGTACACGGCGTCTTTAGCGGTACTGTCGCTCTTCAATTTCGAAATCACTCCTACCAATATCTACATCGTTAGCGCGGCCGTAGCCTGTACGGTTGGCCTATACGCCGTAGTCGGAGGTCTTACTGCAGTTGTCATTACCGATATGATACAGGTAATCATCATGCTAGTGGGAGCGGCCCTGGTTCTTTTTATCGGCGTCTATTCCGTAGGAGGTATTGGCGAATTGCTAAGCAACACCAGAGCAGACCAGCTGGAGTTGCTGCGACCGCATAACGACCCGGAATTTCCGTGGTCAGCCATGGTAACGGGACAGCTGCTCGCCTCTTGTTTATGGGCCTTTTCCAATATCTCCATGCTTCAGCGCGTGCTCGGAGCGAAAAATCTCGAGCACGCTCAAAAAGGTATGCTTCTAGGGGCGGGGTTGAAGATGTTGGGCCTGCTCTTCTTCATCGTTCCCGGACTAATCGCTTCGCAGCTGTATCCAAATATCATGCCGGATACCGCCTACACTACTCTAGTAAGAGAGTTGCTGCCCGTAGGCCTTTCCGGACTCGTGCTAGCAGGCATGATCGCCGCCATGATGTCTTCCCAAGATTCCGGCATCAACGCCATGGCCAGCATCGTCTCTCTCGATATCTATCCCGTGATTCGCAAGAAGGCAAGCGAGCGAGAAGGCGTATTCGTCGGCAAGATGCTCGCGGTCTCGAATATTATTTGGGGAGTCGCAGCCGCCCCGCTATTCCTTACCGTGGAAGAAGGACTCTTCGATCTGATGCTGAAATTCGGCGGTTTTCTCATGATGCCGAACGGTCTCTGCTACTTGCTAGGAAGGTTTTGGAATCGAGGTAATCACCAGGGCTGCGTGACCACCCTGGCTTGTGGAGCCGTTTTCGGTCTCTACTATAACTTCACGTCTACAATAAATGGATACGAATATCTCCTTCCCGGCTTTATCGCCAATCTTCACTACTACCATCTATTACCTCTCTTCGCCATTTTCCTCGCTACCATATTTGTCGTTGTAAGTCTCGCCTTCCCTGCTCCCGCGAAGGAGAAAACCGATTTCATCCGTTTCAACACTCCTGAAACCGAAAGCAAGACCCCGAAACCCTTCTATCGGAAATTCGGATTCTGGTGGGCGCTTTACTTAACGGTTTTCGTCAGCCTCTACATCATCTTCTAGAACGACAACAAGGATTACGGAAAATCGTCCCAGCACTCCGCTTCAACGCTCAGCCCTTCGACTACAAAGAGGAGCCGTACTCGACCACCTAAATCAGGTGGCAAGTAAGCATTCATCAACTACAGACGAGTTTCCTCTGGAGAAACCACGTGCTCATAGGGCTCGGTGGACGGCGCATCGATAAATTCCGGCTCTTCTTCGCCTGCATCTCGCATCCGCCTGGCCAAACGCTCCCGCATCACCGCAACCACTTCAGCATGCGAAGTATATCCAACTAGATTCGTCAGCTCCCACGGATCCGCCTCCAAGTCATAGAGGCAATCATCGACATAGACATTCGACGCTGGTCGAGACACCGGATTGCCGTCTTCATCCGTATCAGGGGCCCTTACCGAATACTTCCAACGCTCGGTACGAACCGCGCGGCCGGTCTGGCTTTCGCTTATCTGAATGAATACTTCCTCAGGCCATTCAAGCCTTGGCTCCCGAATCAATGGAAGTAGCGACCTTCCTTGCATTTCTTCCGGCACTTCCAAACCCGCCGCATCGAGTAAGGTCGGCGGCAAATCAATCAAGCTTACCAGCTTGCCGACCTCTCCTCCGCTATCGAATCCAGGACCGCAAATAGCGGTCGGAACGCGAATCGAGGCGTCATGGCAAGACCGTTTGTATTCCGCATTTCGCGTCTTGAAATGATTGCCGTGGTCAGAGGTATAGAGCACGACTGTGTTTTCTTTGAGACGCAAGCTCTCCAAAGCCTCAAGCAGGCGCCCGAAGGCTTCGTCGATACGCTTGATCATACCGCAATAGCCCGGCCAATGTTGTACGGCTGTACCATTGGAGACGCGCAAGTCCGGCGGCAATTCGGCAGTGGCATAACGATGCTCATAACCATTGGGAGCCGGATACGAGTCGCTCGAGTTCTGGTGATGCGGCTCGAGTAGGGATACAAAAAGAAAGAAGGGTTTCGCCTCTTCGCTTCGAGCATGGATGTGGCGAATGGCGGCATCCGTTACCGCGTCGACACGGTACCCTGGCAAGCGATGCTCATTCCCTGCTTCATCCCAGAGTCGAGTAGTGAAGGCATCGGATACGAATTCGAGGATGTTCGCTCCTAACCAACTTTCGTAGCCTCCCTGCAAGTCACGCGGAACGTAACCATGGTAGACATCGTCAGCAAGATGCCACTTGCCAATGTATCCCGTGTGATAGCCGGCTTCGTTGAAGTAGTCAGCCAAAGTAAACAAGTGCGGATGCGGTTGGTAGCCATTACGCCATACGCCATTTTGACTAGCGTAAAGACCCGTCTGAAAACAGGCCCGAGCCGGGGCGCAGACTGGCTGACAGGTAAAGCTGCGAGCCAAGTGTGTGCCTTGCCGCGCCACCCTATCGAAATTCGGCGTCAGACCAAGCTTGCTGCCGTGCGCCCCAGTCGTGTCGTAACGCTGTTGGTCGGTTAGAAATACGATAATGTTTGGCGATTCCGGGGACATCATTGCTCGATAAAAATCGATTCGAAATTAAAAGCGTTATGCGGACAGCTAATTCATATGGTCGAGTCGATCACTATCGGACCTTCCCATTCGTCGAGACTGCCAAGCGATTCACTAGAACGTGTATTCAGTTTTTCTATCATGGAGCCAATTGCTATTGAAGCTTGAGATAGTTTTGGATTGGCCGCTAAGGATTCCCGACCGGGATCGGCGGGACGAATCTCCTGATTCCTATTCGAACATGTCGAAGCAAGCGCTAGGAGTCAGCGATGCCGCATTGTAACCGTTGCGTGGCTTTGACTCTGGACCAATTTGATTTGAACCAAACCGTAATGTAGATTTCTTACTGGCTAGCTCTCATAACCTTTTTCGCATGCCCAAACATCGGCCCCCAACGATTCAGGAGATTGCTGACAAGGTTGGCGTATCCAAATCCACTGTCAGCCGGGCTCTTCGCGGCCTTCCAGGCCATAAGCCGGCCACCCGCGACCGAATCATAAATGCCGCCAAGGAACTTGGCTACGAGGCTCATCCAATCGTCTCGGCGGTGATGTCGAGCATTAGGTTCAAACACCCCTCTACCATTTCACCTGTCATTGCCGAAGTGCATTGCCAGCCTTGGGACTACGACCGCGAGGGAAATCCGGAGTCCCTCCGCCGCAGCATCCATCAGCAAGCGGAAACACTCGGTTTGAGAGTCGAGGAATTCAGCTGGTACGAACCCGAAATGAATCCGAGACGACTGCTCGAAATCATTCGAGCCCGCGGAATCCGAGCGGTCATCTTCGAGCATTTCATGGAACGCGAAGTCAGCTTGGAAGGGCTCGATCTAAGCGGACTTTCCATGGCCTCTATCGGCGGGGCGCTCCTGCATCCGAAATTGCACCGAATCGAGGTGAACCACTACGGAAATCTGATAAAGGTTATCAAAAGGCTCCAAGCTCGCGACTATCGTCGCTTTGGAGTCGTCATCCCGAAAATTTTCGAACGTTCATCCGACTTCAAGCGCAGCGCAGCTCTTCATTCGGAAGACCTAAACATCGCAAAAGAGGACCTCATTCCAATCTTCTTAAGAGAGACCACTGACGACAAACGAGATCTCGACAAGCTTGAAGATTGGCTAAAGCGCTATCAACCAGATTGCTTGCTTGGCGTGGGCAAAGACCTCCCCAAACAACTAGACCGGCTCGGCTACCGGCAGCCCGAAAAAATCAGCTACGTTCATCTCGGCTGGCACTCTTCCTACAAGGATATCGCAGGGATGAATCCAAAGTGGAGCAGCGCCGGCAAGGTAGCGGTAGATCTAGTCGTCGACCAGCTCACGCGAAACGAGCATGGCATCCCGCCAGACCCGCTTTGGATCCTCATCGAGGGAGAATGGAGAGAAGGGACCTCGGTGCGACCGCCCAGCGATTTCGTCGAATCGGCCGCCCGATAGGCAAATAGCTTCGACCAGCGAAGCGCCAGGAAATCCGCTCTAAAAACCTAGGACTGATTCGGTGGTCTATTTCTTTTCTCTTCAACGCGCTCACAACGTTCGATCACTGCTCTGAGTCTCGGAATAAAGACCGATCATCTGTATCCAAATATTCACTTCAAGCCATCGATTCTTAGCATGATTGATTGAGGCTTTCCAACCTAGCCTGCTGTTCTTCAATCGAAATCAAGTGAACACACGCGACCGACGCTTTCGCAACTGTTCCATTCTGCACGTATGGAAGAGATCGTCACGATCATTACAGTCATAAGATGTTTTCCGCCCCAAACAGAGCGAAGCAGACCGGAGGAAACGCGACATCGATAAGGTTCAAGCCATGCAGGCATCAAATCTTTCGATAAAGCGCGAAAACTGACGGTCGGCTGAACCGTTTCGGGGATGACGTGGATTTTACAAATAGCCAACGATATTTCGGACCCTACCGGAATCCGTTTCCAGCAGGAGCAAGGAACTACGACAAACAAAACTGCACAACAAAACGACTAGACTAGGATGAACTACGATAAGCAAACCCTTGAGATTAAGCGGACTGTTTCGCCGGAATGCGAAGCGTCCATCACAGAGAAAAGCCAAAAACCCTTTTGGAATGGCGTATTGAAAAAACAATCATACCGACTCGCAACGCTCACCGCCGCCTGCTTAAGCGTAACGACAGCAGTCGCTCAAGAAGAAGAGGAAGATAAGGTTTATGAACTCGAGGCTATTACGGTTAAAGGCTACCGCTCTGCCTTAGCGGAATCCCTCCGTGCCAAGCGAGATTCAAACCAGGTAACAGACTCGATCATGGCAGAGGAAATCGGCCAGTTCCCGGATACCAATCTAGCCGAGGCCATCCAACGCATCACTGGCGTATCGATGACCCGAAACAACGGCGAAGGTGAAAAAGTTTCCGTGCGCGGTCTCAATCCAAACTTCACCCGCGTTGAAATCAATGGCCGTTCCTCGATGGTGACGGTAGACGACTCCAGTCCCGAGCGAGACGCTCAGTTGTCGGTATTCAATTCCGACCTCTATAATTCCATCGAGGTCATCAAATCGCCCTCAGCCCGCGACGTCGAAGGTGGCGTGGGCGGTACCGTCAAACTACATACCTTTAGACCGCTCGAAGTGGGCAAATTATCCTACGGAGCTGACTTCAGCTACAACATGAATGACTTCAAAGACTCGGATGAACCTGGTTTTGGCGGATTTTACTCTAACGTTTTCGCCGAAGGAAAAGCCGGTTTCCTGATTCAAGGCACCTATGAGGAACGCGATCGTCGCATCGACCGAGTTGAAAGCAATCAGAACTTTCTCATAGTCGATGAGGGCTTTCTCAAGGACGATACGGACCCAAACGCCTTGGCCTTGGTAGGTTCCGCCTATCCGGGTCGCACTCGCTACTTTTCGAAGGCCGGCGACAATCCTCGTTTGAACCTTACTAGCACCTTCCAGTTTCGCCCTAACGATGACACTGAGTTCTACATAGACACCCTGATCTCTCGAGAAGAGCGCAATGAAACACGCTCTCGCATTCAAATGCAGTGGAGCCGTGGCGACCTCATTAGCGGCGTGGTTGATCCCGAAACCAACACGCTGGTCCAAGCGACGATTGATCGTCACCGCACGGACCAGGATTCATTGTTCCGCGAGGCCGATGTAGAATCTTCAGGGATCACGGCTGGCTTCAAGTGGGACGGAGATCGCAACTCCGTTTCAGCAGAAGTTAGTTTCTCTGACGGCGAGGAAGACTGGGTACAGACCAATGCGGCAAGTCGTGTCAATCGTGATGGCGTCGCAACCTACGATATGCGCGACGATTTCCGCTTACCCGCCATGACCACTCCAGCAATTCTGCGCACGCCCGACGAAATCGAGTTCCGAGGGCTTGACCAGCGTCAGCGGACCATCAGCTACGAAGAAACCGTCGGGCGGCTAGACTTCGAACATCGAATGTACGATGGCGGATTCTTTTCTTCAATCGAAACTGGTATTCGGCTCACCGAGAACGAGTTTGATCGCAAGCAAGGAAACTCTGTCGATTCCACGGCGGATCTGGACACGATTACTGCAGCCGACGGCAACACCGACTATGGGGTTTCAGCTCACAATGACTTTGGCTTCGGCGAAGGACCTGCGGGATTCCCCAACACTTGGGTAGTGGTTGATTCTCGCGGGCTAATTGATCAATACCCGCTTGAGGGTCCGCTTGAAGTCACGGGAGACAGCGAGGTTTACACAGTCGAAGAGGAAACCACAGCGCTCTACGTCCAAGCCAACTTCGACGGGGCCATGGGTTCGGCTCGCGCTCGCGGCAATATTGGTCTCCGCTATGTCAATACGAAGGCGGGTGGTATCGGTAAAGTCACGGCGGAAACAGTCGCAGGCGACGTCGAGCTCTTGAACGAACCGACCACGCTGGATCAGGACTACACCGAGGTCTTGCCTTCCTTTAACATCATCCTGTCGCCGGATGACCCCCAAGCAAACTTCCAGATACGCGGCGCGATCTCGCAAGCCCTGACCCGGCCAACGATCAATGAAATGGGACCGAGGGTTGTTGTCAGCGAGCCAGACGGCGAAATCGAACGCGGTAACCCCGAGCTCGATCCGTTTACGGCATGGCAATACGACCTCGGCATCGAGACCTACTTTGGCGCCAACGATGAGGGCATGTTCGCAATTACCGGCTTCATCAAGGACGTGGAGAATTTCATCGTGCCAACCACCTTCACCGAAAGCGTGGGATTCCAGAGCGTGGGCATTCCGACCCAGGACTTCCAGGTCGACACTTGGAAGAATGGCGGGACCGCTGACATCCAGGGTGTGGAAATGTCGTTTCAAACCCCGTTCACTTTCCTGCCGGCGCCGTTTAACGACTTCGGTGGAATGATCAACTACACTTACATCGACTCCGAATTCATCGACGAGTTTGGCAACTCGAATCCTTTCCCCGGTACGTCCGATAACACCTACAACATCGTGCTCTTCTACGAGCGGGGCGGATTCTCGACACGCTTCGCCTACAACTTCCGCGATGATTACCTGATCGTTCCATCATCGGCTGCCGATGGCTCTAACAATGAATTCACTGAAGGAAACGGCCGCCTGGATATCGGAATCCGTTATCGTTGGGAAAGCGGTTTCAAGGTCGCTGTCGACCTGATCAACGTGACCGAAGAGAGCGACTACATCTATTATGATGTGTTCGACCGCCTCGAACAGCTCACTCTTGAAAGTATGCAAGTCAACGTGAGCGTCGGCTACAAATTCTAGGTAGACCGATCCTTACCACTTTTTCAGGCCTCCGCATTCGCGGGGGCCTTCTTTTTATTACTCATTGCTCGATGTATTCGGGATTGTACTCCGCTCGCTTGCTGAATCCCGGGAATGGGCGCATCTGACTGAATCGAGGATACGAATCGAAAACATCGCCATCCCCTGCCATTCGCGGATCATTTTTCGCCTTGAGTTCGCTCCTTAGCATTTCGCTCAACTCCACCAAAATTCCAGCATAGTTCGGGTTGCGGGATAAATCGTTCAGACACCAGGGATCCTCGGTTATTTTGTAGAGTTGCTGCTCTGGCCGCCTACCCGTCGCTAGATAAATGAGGTCCGGATGTTGATCGCGAGACTGCAGGAGATAATCCTTGGTCGCGGATCCATCGATGTCCTCGAATCCTCCAGTAAACCCTTTGTAGTCTGGTGAAAAAGAGCCCTCCAGTTGAGCGGTCGTCAATCCTTCCGGTACTGGGTCTCCCGCTGGCCAAAGCTCAGGCTTCATGTTCCAAATATAAAGATATTCCTTCGTACGGATCGCGCGCGCGGGATAGCCTAAGTTGTCAGGACGGGCGTGAGTATGCCGTTCTCTACCTGCCAAAGCGTAGGCGCGGTGAGAGTCCCCATTTTTCAAATACGAAACCATACTGATCCCCGTCGCGTCGGGCAACGGAGCCGCGCCGGCCAGTTCAAGGATGCTAGGCGCGAAATCCACGTGACTGACGATATTATCGCTCACTCTACCTCCTGGGAATAAACCTGGACCTGAGATAGCTAGCGGAACATGAATCCCGTATTCCTGAAGGTTCGCTTTCGCATAGGGAAAGGGCATTCCATTGTCGGAGGTCACTATGACGACCGTATTGTCCAGCTCCCCTATCGATTCCAAGGCATCGAGCATAAGACCTAGGTGCTGGTCGAACCACTCGATTTCGAGGGCGTAATCCAGATAGTCCATTCGCGTTTTTTCCGAATCGGGAATAAAGGGAGCAAGCGAGGCATCCGCTAGCGACTTCCCTGCCCGCTGACCCGATCCATATTCATAGGCCAGGTGCGGCTCGCTCGCCCCATACCAGAAGAAAAAGGGCTCGTCTCCCTTTCTTGCTTTCAGGAAGTCTTTAAAATTCGCCGCATAATCGTTGGGCTTTATCCCGGAGGTAGGGGGTTCAAGCCGATGCTGGCTGTACTCGGTTCCGACGGGATTGCGATCCCATCCCGCATCACGCCAATTTCCAGGACTCCAAGGTTTTCCGGTGTACCCAACGTGGTAGCCCGCGGCTTCAAGGCGCCGGGTAAAAACCGGAAACTTGCTAGGAAAAGAGCTCCCATGGGTCCCCGCCTCTTCCAAACGCCAGATTTCCTGACCCGTGAGAATAGCCGCTCGATTCGGGCTACACTGAGGAGCCGCCACGAATGCATTGTGAAACAAAACGCCCATCGCCGCCACCTTGTCGAAGGCCGGTGTCTGGATCCCCTTTGCCCCATAAGCAGACGCGTGGGGATAGGACTGATCATCGGAGATGGCGAAAAGGAAATTGGGTCGAGTGGTTTCCGCCCCGCGTAGAGCAAGGCACAAAAGAAAATATAATAAGACGATTCGCATGTGGCATTATGGTTATTGGCTGAATATTTTCGCCCCAGCCTCGCCAGGGAACCAACCGGTTTTGGAACAGTTTAATAAAGTTGCGATACCTTCTCGGGAACCGCTTACTATCTTCTGAATATGCGCCGTCTTTTCCACCCAATTCTGGCTTTAATGTTAGCCGCTCTTGTCCGGGCAGAGACCCCCGACGAATCGCAGAGACTTGAAGCTTACCCCAAAGAAAAGGTCCATCTGATTTTGCTGGCAGGCCAATCCAACATGGCAGGTCGAGGGGAAGTCGGTCCAGAGGATAAAACCATTCATCCACGCATCTTCGCCTTATCGAAAGACGGGCAATGGCTGCCTGCCGTCGACCCCATTCACTACGACAAGAAAAGCGCGGGCGTCGGTCTTGGTAAAAGCTTCGCCCTGGTTCTCGCGGAATCGAATGATGACATCGCGATCGGCTTGATCCCGGCCGCATGCGGCGGCTCGCCGATCTCGACTTGGACGCCCGGCGGATACCATGAGCAAACGAAGAGCCATCCTTTTGACGATGCTATGCAGCGAACCCGCAAAGCGATGGCGGATGGAGTTCTCAAAGGAATCCTTTGGCATCAGGGAGAAGCCGATAGCAGACCAGAACGAGCGTTCGCTTACCAAGAACGACTGATGGAATTGATCCAGCGTTTCAGGAAAGACTTGGGACAGGCGGACCTTCCCTTCATTCTCGGTCAGCTCGGAAAATTTGAAGCGAATCCATGGAATGAATACAAAAAGGAGGTAAACAAAGCCCATCTCTCAGTAGCAGAGGAAATAGCAGGGGTGCGTTTTGTAAGTTCGAATGGCCTAACGGCAAAGCCAGACAACATTCATTTCGATTCCAAGTCACTCAGAGAATTCGGTCGCCGCTACGCGGAAGCCTACCTGGCCTTAAGCGCTCAAACGCGATAGTAACCGTCACAGCAGGCGCGAAGCGCATGAGGTGCAGTTTCCGGAGAACATCCGCTTTATTGCCGAGCAGTTTAAAAATTCCGGAGCAAGGCAATTCCTCAGAAGAGCTCTACGATCTACAGGAGAATCTCTGAAAACTCTATAGCTTGTCACATATTTTCGAATACAAAGATAGCTTGCTTCGAATGCGGCAAATTTAGGGTGAATAGACTGCTGACAACCGGGAACGCGCTCTTGATCTTTGAAACGGTTGCAAACAGGGCTTATCGCCCCAAATCAGGACGACGAACAAAGTGAACCACAATTCATCCGAGAGCTGTCAAATAATTTGCAATACGAATCGTTTGCAGCAGCCCATTCCTAGTAAGCGGTCCATCGAATAATCAATGATCACGCCTTCTAAATCTCTCAGCTCCTCGAAAGAAAAGCGTGGCGCTCTCCGAATCCCATTTCCGCTCAATCTAGTGTCATTGGGGATGCTAATAAAGCTATTCGCCGCAACGGCTTGGGCTGCTCCCCTTCCTCCGAGCGCTCCGGTCCGGGGATGGACTCTGCTTTCGGACGACGAACCCAAAGCTATGAAGGCGATTGAGGCGGCAGCCGACTACCAGATCAATCACCTTCAGCTATCGCATAAAATCGTCCATGATCTACGTGAAGTGGACGAGCCGGAAACCCGAGACCTAGTCAATCGGCTGATTGATGCCGCACATGGAGCCGGTATTGAGGAAGTCGTGTTATGGGACCATGCCCTGTATTCACTCGACTACTACCCAGACCGCTTTCGCACGGGACCGGATCAAACCATTGATTTGGATAATCCGGACTTCTGGGAATGGCTCAAAGACGATTACCGCCGAATGCTGAATAAGGTTCCACGAGCCGACGGACTGGTGCTGACCTTTATCGAAACGGGCGCCCGAGTCGAAGAACAGCATTCGGAAAAACTGCAAATCGAGGCAGACCGCCTAGCTGCGGTGGTGAACGCCGTGGCCGATGTTGTCATCGGTGAGCGCGGTTTGACGCTCTACGCCAGGACCTTTTCCTACACCAAGACGGAGTTCGCAAACGTCCTATCCGCAGTGTCTCTTTTCGAACGACCCGAGGTGCGGTTGATGATGAAGGAAACGCCGCATGACTTTTTCATTCCACACCCGCCCAATCCATCTATCGGAACCATCGACCGCCCAACTTTGATCGAATTCGACGCGGCAGGGGAATACTTCGGACAGTCGATCATCGCTACCACCATGCCGGAACTCTTCCTTCGCCGCTGGCGATTACTAGGAACGCAACCGCAAGCTATTGGCTACGTCGCTCGGACAGACCGATACGGCGATACCCAAATCGTCGGCCGGGCAGGAGAAATCAATCTGTTGGCTATCAGCCGAGGAGCCGAAGATCCAAATACTACAGCTGAGCAGATCTATGAAGAATTCATCGAAAAACGTTATGGCTCAGCAGCCGTTCCCGATGTGAAGGCAGCCTTTCGCAGGGCGATGGATATCGTCTATGCGTCTCTCTACACTCTCGGCACAGACAAAGGAAACCGTCACTCTCGCCTCAATTACGATACCCATACCTCAAGCTATGTACGGCATGTTTCAGGCAAATGGATCGATCCACCCATCGTTTACCTGGGTCACGGACTCAATCGGGAGTTTCACTACTGGCGAGACGTGGTGGACCACCTAGCGCCGGCTTACGTAAAGGACCTGCAAAACCCGCTTTGGGAAGAAGTGCCGAACGTCCGGAAATCCGGCTGGATTCGTCCAGGAGATCAGCTCACCGAGCAATACTTGCGATTCGTCCTCACCGAAAAGGATTTCGCCATAAATCAGGCTGGAAAATCCCTGGCTGACATCCAGCGGGCAAAGCCTCACTTGAATCCGCAGGACTATCAAGAGCTGTACTCCCTATTTAACCGAACCCTTTTAACCAGCCGCCTTCACCGAGCAGTCGCCGCAGCCTACTTAGGCTTTCGCCTCTGGTGCAAGGATAGCCCATATCGTAGTGATTTCGTAATGACAATGACCCAAAAGGGTCTCGACGAAATCCGCATAGTCGCGCCTTTAATCGCCAATTACCCAGGGCATGTACCTGCAGGGCAGTGGAATTGGCGTAAAGATGCAGACCGAGCGAACCGCTACTTCCAGCAAATTGCTGTGGAGGGTTGGCCGTATAAGACCAACGGAATTCCCAATCCGGAGGGAGGACTGGTCTTTCCTTATCAAGAACCCGAGGATCGGGGCTAGATTCCGGTCTTTGCTTCCCGTCCCCTTCAGTCTATTTACCCAGATGTCGCTTTTCGATTTAATAGCGAAAAGCGACAATCGAAAACCGCAAAGCCTGCATGTAGTCAATGTCTCGATACTAAAAAAACGAAGACATTGCGTTGACGGGAAGCTTGACAGAAGGAGGCGGGAATGACGATTCCTCAGACTCGTCCAAAGTGGATAAGGCGTTCTAGAATTCGAGGGTGTTGGTTAGTATAAATTTGCGAGGGTCCTTGAAACGGTAACGGACGGGAGTTCCATCTACATCGGTGCGTGTGATGAGGATATCGTCGTCATCCAAAGCGTTTTGTATATTCAACTGGATCCGCCAACCCATAGTATCATTCCTGATCTTGGTCCGATAAGCTAGGCGCAGATCGACTGAAGTATCGTCGCCTCTCGAGTAAGTGGAGCTCACTGTACCATCATCGCCAAGGAAACGCGAAATATCCGGTCCACTCCGCCAACGCAAGCTGCCTCCGACCGAAAAGCCTTTTAAAGTGGAGTCGCTCGCGAAGTCGTAATTGGTAGTGATATTCGCGCGGTACTTGCTATCGCCAAATTGGCGGAAGCCATTCTGATTCGTTTCGAATAAAAGCGCATCCTCGATCTCCTGGATCTTTTCCGCAAAGTTCTTATCGGAATCGGTAGTAGGCGTATCGCCGGGAACCGCCAACCAAACGCTTTCGTTTTCCCTCACAAATGCTACCGTACGCGGAGCTCGATCAGTGGTGACCGAATCCGTAATGCTATAATTGGCAGAAATCCGCCACTGATCAGTGAGATTGCCGACCAACTCGAACTCGTAGCCGTCCGATGCGGAATCGACGGTATCGCGAACGTTCTCATCGGTAATCGACATGTCGACCGCCTGCGCGGCGGGATCGTCGATTAACGCGTCCGACTCCAGCAAATTGCGAATCAGACTTCGAACATTGCCCTTGTTGAGGTTGATCTGGTCGTTGCCGATCGTATCGAAGGCAGTGGCGGTAAACACCAACTTGCCATCCAACAAACTCATGCGAATTCCAAAATCGTCGGTTTCCGCATCCATATTCGGTATCAAGTTGTCCCCTAAATCGCGTCCGCTCTGAATATCGAAGGTATCCGAATGATTGAAGAAGAACGACACCGAAGGGGTAGCGTGGAACACGGCTCCATAGGATGACGTGTCGCCTTCCTGAAAACTGGTCGGACCATCGCTCAACTGCGATCCTACACGTTCGCCACTCGGTGCTATGAGCCTAGTCTGGCCCCATGTATCCACTTCATCATTGCGCAGCCCATAGGTGACGATAACGCGATTCTCCCAGAACGAGCTTTGCAGTCCGAAGAGAAGCGTATCGAACTCGCTCCGGCTGCGGCTATAGTTATGTTGGTACATGCCTGGAGTGACGGTCCCCTCGACAGGAGCGTTGCCATTGTTGTACAACGTTATGGACTGCGTCGGAACCGGATTATCCCTGTAATCGAGATGGAAGGTGTCTCCACCAGGAGTGTCGAAGTCTAGATAGGTCCGCCGCGTGATCCAGTTGCGACGGTTTCGCAGGCTCGTATTGATCGGCGTCAGGTTCACTTCGCGAAAAGCGATGTTTTTACCTTCCTGTTGTTCGTTTTGAAACATCACCGCAAAATGATGCCTGCCCAACCAACTGGCTTCCGATTCGCTGAAATCGAGTTCGTAGGCGGCAGTCGCGCGAAAGCCTTCGCGAAAGTCGTGGCTATCGTTATAGCGTGCCTGATCCTCCACATAGAATTTGCCCGCATTCGGATTCGGAGATCCGTCCGGCAACTGCTCGTTCACATCGACGCGAATCGGCGAGTTCCAATTGATCGGGCGCGTGTTGAAATTATCCCGAGTGATCGAAATATAAGCCAGCTCGAGATTCAGCTTGCCGAAACGTTGCTCGAGATATGCGGAGAAGGTTTCATAGTCTTGATCCATAAGGGATCCAGGTCCCCAAACCGCTTTGTCTTCGGGAAACTGGTCGAAATCGAAACTCGCCTTGCCACCTATTCCGGTACCGTTGCTAAGCGACGTCGACCCATTGCTTCGCGCCATGTCTTCCCAATCGACAAGCGATCCCGCCGTGGGACCGTTCTGGGTATATAGGAGCACCGCGTTATTCCAAACGGTTCCCGTTCCGGCAGGCCGCGAACCCCGGGCTTCGCCATCAAGGACGCTGCCATTCTCCTCCCAAACGCTGAAGCCGTCGAAGACTCCCCAAGGTCGTACGCGGATCTGATCGGTTTCCGATATCTCAAACTCGGCTCGAAGGGTCGTCGCGGCATTTTCCGACTCGAGAATCTTCCAAGTGCTTGCGATGTGTCCACGCTTAGACTCGAAGCTCGAAGGATCCTGCCACGTTTCGCGATCATCGCTCAGCAAGTTGAGACGAACGGCTAGCTTGTCTTCAATCAACACGCGATTGAGATCTAGAGCCAGCCTCACCTGTTCCTGATCATCGAAGCGCGCCGTCACCGTGTTGAAATCACGAAATTGAGCCCGCTTAGTACTTGTATTAATGATACCAGCCGCTTTGCTTCGTCCGAAAAGCACCGAGTTCGGTCCGCGAGAGAAATCGATGCGTTCTGTATTGTAAGAATCGCTACGAATGTTCCAACGGAAGAAGTTGCGAGCCTTTATGCTGTTAGGCAGGCCGCGAATTCGAACGCGAATGTCGTCGCCGGCCAAAAAATTACCGGTTTGAACATCGGTAGTTTCTTCGAAATCGTTCGCGGTATTAAGGGCGTACTCGACAGCATCGAAGGTATCCGTAATGGCGAGATCATCGATGAGTTCTCGCGTAAATACAGAGATGGATGCCGGGGTGTCTGCGAGTCGCGTATTCAAACGGCTGCCAGCTAAAGTATGCGTGGCTACATAGCCAGTATCTCCAGAAGCATCGACGACAAACGGGCTTAAAGAGTAAATCTGATCCTCTTCTTCATTTTCATCATCCTGAGCTGCGACCTGGGGGGCGCTTGCGACGGCAAGCGAAAGCAATCCTTTAAAAAAGGAATTGAGTCTGGGATTTTTCTTTTTCACTTTGTTCTTTCCTCGTTGATTCGGGTCAGCGTTTGTTGGAACAGTCGGGTTGCCGCCCGAGAGTTCCGTGAGATTAGTTTCGAGACGGACGACAGCAAACGCGCCCGTTTCAACATCTTCATCGAAAGTGAGACCTGTGCCGTCGAGCATGTGGGCTAAAGCTTGGCTCGGAAGCATATCGCCTTTAACAGCCGCCGTTGTGATCTCCTCCACTTCCTGAGGATTAAAAACAATGCTTCGCTCAGTTTGCAGCGAGAGCTCCAATAGCATTTCCCCCGCATCACCAGAATCGATATCTATCCGGTATTTGGATTCCGCGAAAAGGCTGACTGTACTAGCTGCAAGCATGGAAATGCAAAGGGTGCCCACCCTCGAAACACGTGCGGGCGTAGGACCTCCAAAAGGAAATGTATCTAAACATTTCATACAGAGGTTTCTGAAAAGGGTATGTTTAAGAATGATTTGTTCATGCAAACAAACCGCGAGATCGAAAAAAGGGCTAAAGGCTTTTCAAAAAAGAACGAGATTTCTTATTCACCGCAATCGCTCCCGACTTTTCGTCGACTGTGATTTGCAATAAAGTATCAGTCAGCATATACTGAAGCGCGTCTTCACGAGTATACCTCCCATATATCCGACTGGTCCTGACATTCGCGACATCCTCCATATCATAGATGATTTCGATCGAAGATTGCGACGCGAATTCGACCAGAGTTTGCTCAGCTGCCCCTTCAGGGATATCGAAAAACACTACTGTTCTACTGGAGCAAGAAACGAGTATCAACGAAATCGGTACAAGCGAATACGCAAATACTAGGAAAGGTCTGAACTTCACCGTAAGATTTCCCAAAGTTCCAGAATATCGCAAAGCGCCGCGACCTTCATGGCTCAGGATCCAGACGGATCACGTGCCTATCTACCCACGATGCTCGAATACCATAGTTACTTTCCATTAGCCTAATAAATCCTTCTACATTATCCGACCAGAAGGCGCTAGTCAGGACGAGCGATTCCAGCTCGGGATCGCCAAGCTCCACCTGAATTTGATTGTGCTGATTGAATCCTTGGATTATCTCCGAAAGTGACGCCCCTCTAAACCGCAACATGCGAGGCTGCCATTTCAAAGCTTTAGCCAGGTCTTGCTGACCAAGCGTTTCGACCGTAAGAACCGTCTGACTTTCGCTTAATTGCACAGTGGCCTTCTGTCCAGCCGTGAGGAAAGGCGACCCTCCAAAAGGTTCTTTCAGAGCGTTGCCCGTTGAAACTGGTTCTAGCTGGACCTTACCCTCGGAAACAATCACATCTACAGTGTTGCCGACGTACAGAACGTTGAAAACAGTCCCTATGGCTTTCACCTCGACTCCTCCCGCCGATACAATGAATGGGCGTTCCGGATCTTTGGCTACTATGAAATTCGCTTCACCCCCATCCAGGTGAACGAGTCGCTTATTCTTAGTAAATTGGGTCTTGATCACCGCCCCTCGATTGAGTTCCACCTTAGTCCTATCCGCTAGTTCCTGTTGCTCAAGACGCTTCATTAACTCATAAGCCGGTTCGAACGCGTACACCCTCTCCGAATCGCCATCGAACAGGTTCAGACTCAGCACGCCAAGAACCAGCGCTGCGACAACTCCAGCCGAAACGACGGATTTCCAGTACCGTCTGTACCATCTGAGTGCTTCAGTGGACCCATCATCGCTGCCTAGCAGATCGCGATTTACCGGGGCTTCTAGCGTAGTTTGCAAACCCGCCAAGCGATCCAGCTCCTGCCAGCCCCATTGAACCCTCTTAACCGCCTGGCGATGCCGCTTATCCCGGGACATCCACTCGATATAGTCGTCCTGTTCTTCTCCACTCATACCGAAATCCAACCGGGCCAGCCATTCTGCGGCCTCCAATTCGATACGCTCCTCGTCCGGTGCTCTGTTTTCTTCGAAACTCATGATTCGTAGTGTTTCATGAAGCCTGTCTGACGGAAGTGCTGTAAACACTTCCGCATGCCAATCGCGATTTGCGCTTTCACTGTTGCCACGGAAATCCCCAGTTCGTTCGCGATCTCCTTTTGGGACATGCCATAGATTTTCCTCATTGTTATAATCTCCCTGCATCGTTCAGGCAGCGACCGAATGGCAGCTTTCAATTGATGGAGCTCTTCCTTTCTCGCCACTGATTCCATTGGGCAGTTCACTTCATCCACGATACTAAGAGCACTCGATGCTTCCTCCCCAGGTGGGAGCTCGTATTGCTGGTGGCGCAATTGATTCAAGGCCAGATTTCGAGCGGTAACAAAAAGAAAGGCTCGGGGGTTCACAATCGGACCCGTTTGGTATGCCTTGATTGTCCTTGAAAATGTTTCCTGGACGAGGTCATCCACATCGCGGATCACCGAGAATCGAACGGTCAGCCATCCGCGCAGGTCTTGCTCGTGGGGCAAAACCTCCTCGACAAACCACAAATCGCTGGAGGATCCACGCTGGTCCATGTCTAGAAAACGCGAAGTGATACCATTATTCTAATAAGCAACACTCGAGAGAGGAGAATGGGCTAAAAAAATCCGCATCAACCAACCTTTCCTTTCTAACTAAGATTACCTGCCTAGTGGCGGCCAATCGCTCATAGCCAGTCCGTGATCAGACCCCTTCATCCGAAAGCGAAAAAACACGGCAATCGTCTATAAGCAGACTCGAGACAATCTCTAGTCGAAAGGCTAGATTCGCTAACTCCCGAGGTGAAGCAAGCGGGGAGTGGATAAGCTCTAAATCAGTCTAAAACTGGAATCTGGCGGTGAGTCTAAATCGACGCTCGGCCGTGAAGAAAACCTGTTGAGGGAGAACCAGTGTCTCACCCTCGACCGTCACGGTCCGCATTCGCGCATTGTTCTTAACGTGCACCTGATCTTCGCCAAGGAGATTGTCGACGTTTAGCTGAAGGGTAACATTCTTCTCGAACAGCTTGCCCTTGAATCCAAGAGTCAAGTTATGCAGGTGATATGACGGGCTATATACGAAATCAAAAGCGTCGCCAGGCATGTTCGCCGCGAGACGTTTGCCGCGGAAGTTCACGCCTGTGCCCGCATAGAAGCCTTTGAGGCCGCCTTCGGTCCAGTTGTATTGCGTGTAGAAATTCGCCAAGTACTTGTGATCGCCATTTAGCGGTCGGCCTTCTGCAAATCCGAGCAGCCTGCTTTCTATGTCGCCGATGTTATCTCGGATATTAGTAGCCTCATCAACTAGACCCAAGCCATCCAATTCGCTTGCAGAAGCATTCCAAGAGGCGCGATTTGCCTCCAAGTAAGCTCTCGTTGCGATAAAGGCATCTCTCTGAGCCGTATCGGGTATTGAGTAATTGAACAACATACGCCAGTTTTCGTTGATGTTGCCAGCCGTCTCGAATTCCCAGCCGTCGCCTTCCTGGATAAAAGTACCTCTGTAGCCGTCTGGAACGCGAAGCGAATCTGTGTTTTGACCGAGATTCTCTTCAATGATATTCCAGATTCCGTTTATATCGCCAGATGCGCCGCCGGTGTCTTGATTGAACTGCGTGTTGTCGTAGTGGCTAATCGAGGCGAACAGCTTTCCATCGAAAAGCTTGAAACGCACGCCAAAGTCGGTGCCTTCGCTTAGCAACACGTCGATACGATCACCATTAATATCGATTCGATTGCCGCTCTTGGGCTGGAAGGACTCGCCGTAATTGGCGACAAGGCTGAACCAGTCGTTAACATCATAAACGCCTCCAGCGGTGTAGGTCGTCTGTTCGGAATCGTTATCCCGCGTCGACGGAGTTAAACCGGTCACCTCGCGAGTAACCGGGTTGCGTTCCTCGGTATATCCGTCAATCGTAAGATCGTCTTTCCGCATGCCAAGAATCGTCGTAAGGCGCTCGTTGTTGAACCAAGAACTGCTTATTGCAAATTGATAGGTTTCAAGGTCCTTTTCGTTGCCGAAATGGCGGCGCATCCAGCGCTTTACATCGATGCCGCTAATCGAATCCGAGGTGCCGAAGGAAAAGTCGTCTCCCAATTGGCTCTCGTACCGGCGAATACGTATCCGATTTCTGGAGTTGTCTAGGCGGGCGATCGAACCATTAGTACGCGAATGACGAAACTCTCTACCCTCAAAGTCAGCCTCGCGTAGTTGCCAGGATGCGAGGAAGCGGTGCGTCATGTTCTCGCGGCGCAGGATATAAGCGGCCGACAAACGGTAGTGGTCGTGAGTGTTGGTCTGGATATCCTCAAATGGATTGGCATCGGCATAGTGTTCGAGGAAATGAGGATTCGGCGTGACGCCATCCGGCATAAACTCGTTCACGTCGATCTGGTAGTTATCCCAAAAAACACGGTCGATATCTCGCTCGTTGATCGTATGATTAAAGGCTGCCTCAACAAAAAAATTGTCACCTAATTGGTGATCGATGAATAAGGTATAGGTGTCGAAGTCCATATCCACGCTACGATTCGGCGCTTGGAAATTGAAGCGCTGATCGGGGAGCACCGGATAGCGAGAGCTTTGGAACGGGCTGTCTTCGGTGAAGCTGGTCGGCTGGTTGCCCGCGGCGCGCGTGAAACCCCAATTCCTGAGATTTTGGATACCCACTTCCGGCTCGCTTGGCGTCCACACCAGATAGTCGTTGTTTTGGCGGCGTACTGCTCCGCCTCCAGCCGTACCGCTCGACATTGGCTCCGAAATCGTCGTGACGCCATCCCATTCCGATACGCGATCAAGCAAGACAGATCCATAAAACTGCTCATTGCTGCCAGTCTCGTATTCGAAGCGCATTTCGGTCTTTTCGAAAGGACGCCAGGTCGTGGTAAAAAAGATACCTTCTCGATCGAAAGACGATTGATTACGCCAGTTGTCGGAGTGATTCAACATACCGGCAACACGGACATAAAGCTTATCCCCAACCGGGCGGTTGAAATCGACAGTCGATCTCACCCCTCCCCAACTGTTGAGCTGGATCGTCACTTCGGAAGCCGGATTGCTATGGGCACGCTTCGTATTGATGTTCGAAATACCGCCTACCCCAGAGTCGCCGAAAACAATCGAATTGGGCCCTCGGGCATATTCAAGCCGCTCCGAAGAATAGTTGTCGGAATTGATGTACCATTGGAAATAGTTTCGAGCCTGGAAAACGTTTCCCAATCCGCGGAAATTAACCGCGAAGTCGTTGAATATCGAAACACCGTTGGTGGCGTGCTCGTGGGTGGCGTTAAGAGCGAATTGTGTCGCTTGAACAAAGTCGTCGGCCGCAACGTCTTCGAGAAATTCAGCAGTCAAAGCCTGCAATGAGGAGGGAGTATCTTCGAGGCGAGTTGCCAAACGGCCACCAGCTAAACTGGCTACCGCCGTGTAGCCGACATCTCCAGAAGCATCGACGACAAACGGGCTTAAAGAGTAAATCTGATCATCTTCATCATCGTCCTGCTGAGCGTTGACTGCGATAGCGTTGCCTAACAACAGGGTTCCTATAGCCCCTTGAGCTATTTTTTTAAAAACCGTTTGATTTCGTATCTTGTCCTGCATTTTGGGATAGTTTGTTTCGATAGTATCGTTCTGTTCAGATTGCTCTGAGCCAGAGGGCTCAAGAGCGGAACTATCCTTGGATGCCACTATGGCGTAAGTATTGCTGAGAGGATCCTCGTAGAGCGATAGACCCGTATGCTCCAACATTCTGTCAAATGCCTCCCATACTGAGAATCTACCTTTGATGCGCTTCGTTCTCACGCCTTCGACAATACTTGAACTGTACAAGAGATCGATTTCACCTTGTTCGGCCGCGAGTTTGAGAGTCCGCTTCGCATCGCCCCCTGGCACATTGAAGCGCACTTGCGTACGAGCTTCGGCAAACAGTCCGATCCACATGGCAGCTACCAGTAGCAATCCAATGCGCAACCCGCGTGCAAGCGATCCGAGAATCGCTGGAAAAGTCGGGGCGACAGCGTTGAGATTGCGACATAATAGTTCCTTCATAAGAACAGACTGCGTATTTCTAGAATACCTCTAAAAAGAATTTTACCAAGGCGTAATTTTCAGCCCTGCCCAAAGCGAATCAGGCTAATGACAGACCCTGGATCGCGCAACCCGATCGGCTATTAACATGGCCTAAGAGAGGGGAAACCAAGATGGAAGAAAAGAGCTTTCTATGGCCTTTTACTGAGATAAATAAAGCCGTTCTCTTTTCGGGAAACGACGTCGTTCGTCGCCTCGATCAGACGCACGAACCCCTCTAGCTTATTGGATCGGAAAGTCACATCGATTCTCAGGTCTTCAAGGTCGCCATCAATGATTGCTAATTGGGTATCATTGTGAGCGTTAAACGCTTCGACGACCTCTCGTAAAGGCGTGTTTGAGAATCTGAGCGTGACTGGCTTCCAAGCAAGCGCCTGGTCCACATCTTCCACCGAAATAGAGAAAACGCGCGTATCCATTATTTTGGCATCCGATTGTATCGTCGCCTTTTGATTAACAGACACCTCCTGAAAGGATTCCTGAACGCCGCCGGCTAAGGAGCGAGCATCTGAAAGCGCCACATCCTGTAGTCCGACCTGAACCAGCCCCTCAGTAACAAGCACCTCCACCGAATCGGGAAACAGCTTAACATTAAACTGTGTACCCACGGCCTGAATCTGGCTACCCTGGGCGACGACATTGAACGGACGAACCGCATCCTTGGCGACAGTAAAATAGATCTCCCCGCGGTTCACCCAGAAATCCCGGCTCGTGGGAGTGTAGCGGTATTCTACTTCCGTATCTTCATTCAACTCCATGATAGATCCATCCGGTAACTCGTAGTAATCAGAGATCGAAGAGTCCACTATTCGAGACTCAACTGCGATCGCGGGAGCCGCATTCCTGAATGTCGACAGCGCAAAGAAAAAGCCGATCGCGAGAACAGCAGCAGCGCCGACCCAGGCCAGACGCTTGGACAGGCTCGCCATTTTCGATGGGGAAGTTGATGAAAGGGGATCGAGCTCCATGGCTAAATCGTTTTGCAACCCCTTCAGAGCATCGAGCCTGTCCCAAGTATCCTGATACTGTTGAGCTAACGCTTTACCTTCAGGATCCCCCTCTTTCCAATCGATAAAACGGGCTTCCTCGTCTGCAGTCATCCCTTGATCGCCTCTCAAAACCCAGTCTGCCGCGATCTCCTTTTTCCTTTCTGTCTTTCGGTTCGGAAACTTCATCGACTACTTGATTGGGCGTATTTTATCCGATTTCCGTTCAATATATTCCGCGCATTTCCTGAGTCCTATATTCATCTGAGCCGATATCGTGCGTTCGGATATGTTCAGGCGCGCGGCGATCTCCTTATAGGAAAGGTCCTCCACTTTTCTAAGTATAAAAATCTCGCGGCAACGTTTAGGCAACGAACGAATCGCCTCCTTCAATAGCTCCATCTCCTGGTTACGTTCCGCAATCTCGTTGGGAGCTTGGTCCTCGTTTAAGGCAAGGTCCTCTTCACTCTCGTTCAGCGGATCCGCTAAACGGATGTGGGAATCGCGCAGAAAGTCGCACGCGATGTTACGAGCAGTCTGATACAAGTAAGATTTTGGATACGTTATTAGTCGTTTCTCGTGAGCCTTTAGTATCCGCATGTACGATTCCTGCAAAACGTCATCCAGACCCGCCCCTAGTGGAAATTGTCGCTCGAGCCATAACCGGAGAGAAGGCTCCAGCGGCTTGATAACCTCGTTAAACCAAACGCCAGCGTTAGAAATGCTCAATCGATTATCCTTACGGGGCAGTTCGTTTCTCATCGAAAAGATGGGGGCAGGTGTGAAAATCGATCCATACGCAACGAACTGCAATTAAAATCGGCAAACGATCGCCCTCTCGCGTATTCATAAACGGATCTACGCTGTCGCACAGACTTATATCGATTTCTCCGGACTAATCAAAGGAACCCAAGCAGCTAGCGAGATTTATGGCTGCTAATGCGCATAATGATCGCATCAAAATAAGGGATCTCTTGTAGCTATCGTTTCGATTGCGGGAAAGAACTCGGAGGGTAGCGAACTCACAACGGTTGCGCTGAGCAAGCGCTTGTGCTTGCAGCCTAAACGCTCATCCCATACGAGTGTGAGAAACGCGTTTCGGATAGACGCTCGTGACGATGTTATTGTCGCCCCAAGAGAATTGAAAATGGGGGTAGAAATTGAAGATTGCCTTCAAACGTTTCCAGCCAGGCAAAAGGTTCCTATGCACGGAGTTGCAGTAGGCGTAGCAGTGTCGGAAATCGCAACCAGAGCAAGGCTTACGGTAGCTGAGTTCGCCATGGTCTGGGGATCAAGTCGTCCGACTACCATAGTTGCAGTATCTCATGCGAGAAGCGAACAGAGACTCAAGAGGAGTATAAGTCTTTATCAGTTATGTGTTCCCAAAATCTTAGAGAAAGAAAACCATTGTTTCGACAGACTTTCACAATCTCGATCGCCATAATCAACCTGCTTTCCGTTTTCGCCCAAGCCGCACGAAAACCCGATGGAGCGAAGAACACACCCTTGTTTGAATTGCAGGACCCTAATCAGACTAGGCTTGTTTTCTCCAACGACCTCCCAGTGAACGTGGTCCTGAATATCATGAACTACGAGTATTATTATAACGGAGGCGGAGTTGCTGTGGGGGATATAGACAATGACGGGCTTCCAGACATCTATCTAACCGCCAACATTGAATCCAACCGTCTCTTCCGCAACCTGGGAAACCTGTATTTCGAGGACATCACGGAAACTTCGGAAACAGGCGGCGGACGCAACTGGACCACGGGAACAACGATGGCCGATGTCAATGCGGACGGCTGGCTGGATATTTATGTATGCCAGTCTGGACCATTGGACGAGGAGGCACGGCGAAACCTGCTCTTTCTAAATAACCGGGACGGAACCTTCACCAAAAGCGCTGCGGAATACGGTCTGGATTCGGCAGCTTATTCCACCCAGGCCTTGTTTTTCGATATGGATCGGGACAACGACCTCGATATGTTCCTGCTGAACCACAATGTGGAGTGGCTGACTCTCGAAGGTTTGCCCGAAATCAGGCAGGTCGTAGATCCGCGGGCCGGGGACCAGCTCTTCCGCAACAATGGCGGCTCTTTCACCGATATTTCCGGCCAGGCTGGCATCCTACGCAACGCCCTGGGATTCGGTCTGGGGGTCGCGGCCGGGGATTTAAATGGGGATAGCTGGCCGGATCTGTATGTCGCCAACGACTACGCCGAGCCAGACTATTTGTATTTGAATAATCAGGACGGAACCTTTCGCGAGGTCAATCTCCAGGCGACCAACCATATCTCCAATTTCGGCATGGGCGTGGATATTGCCGACTACAACAATGATGGGCTTCCGGACATTGTGGTGGGCGATATGATGGCGGAGGATCACTACCGGGCGAAGACCAACATGGCTAGCATGTCTTCCGCGAATTTCTACCACAACGTCCGCATGGGGCTCCATCACCAGTACATGCTGAACACCTTGCAATTGAATCGCGGCAAGGAGCGCTTCAGCGAGGTTGCCCAGCTGGCGGGGATCGCCAAGACCGACTGGAGCTGGGCATTGCTTTTAGCGGATTTCGACAATGACGGCTGGAAAGACCTCTACGTGAGTAATGGTTTCCGCCGGGAGCATGCCAATAACGATTTCTCTATCTGGTACGAATCGCAGGAAAAGGAAATCCTGGCCGCCCAAAAGGCCGGAAACCTGAAACGTGCCGCCAAGCTAATGGAGGAAGCGCTGCAGCGCATGGTCGAGGGGAAATTGCCGAACTACATGTTCCAGAATCAGAAGGATCTGACCTTTGCCAAAATGGGCGAAAAATGGGGTCTCGCGATCGACTCGTTTTCCAACGGGGCGGCTTATGCCGACCTGGATCGCGACGGGGATCTCGACCTGGTGGTTAACAATATCGATCAGCCGGCTTTCCTCCTGAAAAATCTTGCCAGCGAAAGACGCCCGGGGCGTTTCCTGCGAGTCAACTTCAAGGGGCCGGAAGCAAATCCATTTGGCATCGGGGCCAAGGTCACGCTGCGGAACGGGGATTTTCTCCAGGTTCAGGAAAACTATCCCACCCGCGGCTACCAATCTTCTGTTCCGCCCGAGCTCCATTTCGGAATGCCCTCCGAACAGCCGGTTTCGCTGGAGGTGGTCTGGCCCGATGGACGTCACCAATCGATGGCAACCGTAAAGCCTGGTCAAGCGCTGACCATTCGCTACGACGAAAGCGAATCGGCAGGAGCTCCCAGAAAAGAGCAGCCAGCCTACCTCTTCAATGATGTGACGGACGCTCGCGGAATCGATTTTCGGCACCGGGAAAATCCCAGCAACGATTTTGTCAGGGAGACCCTACTGCCCCACATGATGTCTCGCTTTGGTCCCGCTCTTGCCGTGGCGGACGTTAACGGGGATGGCCTCGAGGATTTCTATGTCGGGGGCGCCTCCGGACAGTCCGGCGCCCTGTTTCTGCAGGAGGAAAACGGAGGCTTTATCCGCGGTCCAAGAGATGCTTTCGCCGCCCATATCGGGCATGAGGATGTCGGAGCCGCCTTTCTCGACACAGACAATGACGGCGATCAGGACCTCTATGTGGCCAGTGGCGGCAACGAATTTCCGCCGGGAAATAAATATCTCGAGGACCGGCTTTACCTGAACGATGGACAGGGCCGTTTCTCTTTCGCTCAAGGCCATGTACTCGCGAGCAACGGCAGCAATAGCGTAGTGGCTCCATTCGACTACGATGGAGACGGCGACACCGACTTGTTTGTCGGAGGCCGAGTCCTCCCGCAGCAGTATCCGCTGCCTGCCAAGAGCTATCTTCTGAAAAACGAGGGCGGCGCCTTCCGCGATGTCTCGTCCACGGACGCAAGAGGATTCAACAAACTCGGACTGGTTACCGCGGCCACGTGGGCGGACATGGATATGGATGGGCGCAAAGACCTTGTGGTCACCGGCGAATGGATGCCTCTAACCATTTTCCGCAACACGGGTGAGCGCCTCGAAAAAATGGATACACCCACTCTCGAAACAGCCACCGGATGGTGGTTCAGCCTAGCGGCGCGCGATTTCGACCGGGATGGCGACATGGATTTCATTGCCGGCAATCTGGGATTGAACTACAAATACAAGGCCTCGCCAGAAGCCCCCTTCTGGGTACACGCCGACGACTTCGATGGGACCGGCTCGCTCGATATTGTCCTCAGTTATACCAAACAGGGGACCGAGTGGCCGCTGCGAGGCCGCGAGTGCTCCTCCGTCCAGATGCCCTTCATAGAGCAGAAATTTCAAACCTTCCATGAATTCGGACTGGCGAATCTGGTCGATATCTACGGCCAAGACGAGTTAGATAATTCGGCCAGCTACAAATCCACCCGGTTTTCGCACGCCCTGGTCGAGAATCTCGGGCAAGGAAGTTTTCGTTTTCATGATTTGCCGATACTGTCGCAGATCTCGACGCTCAACGGGATCGTTATTGGCGACTTCAATAAAGACGGCCTTGACGATCTTGTAGTGGCAGGAAACCTACACACGTCGGAGGTAGAAACAGTGCGCGCCGATGCCTCCTACGGCCTGTTACTCGTCGGCTCAGGGGGGATGCAGTTCGAGCCCGTACCTGCTAATGAAAGCGGACTTCTGATCGATGGCGATGTTAAGGCCTTACAAGAAATCCGGCTCACGGACGGAAGTCTGGGAATTCTCGCCGCAGTAAACGACGACCGGCTACGGCTGATTAAAGTAGCCCGCTGATCCTTGGGAAGAAATGCGGACCTTCATGACCACCCTGGCAAGCGAGAAATGGGTCCTCGACAGCAAATGAAAGACGAAGGTCATAGTCTTCAAAGAAAACATGATTCGTAACGATGAGAACGGGAAAGTCACGCGGGTTTGGAAGCAACCCAGAATGGTGGGACGGTATATCGCGACACAAAAGATTCCTTTGAGACTCATGCAGAAACCTACTCAATTTCTGGACCTGTAGAGCTCTCCTAGCAGACGGCGATTGGTTTCCTCAACGAATTCAACCAGCTTCTCGTAAGGTTTTCCTTCACGGTCGAGGAGGCCCTGCTTTAACAGCGTTCTCAAGGGGTCGTAGCGGCTCTTGTACTGGCAACGCTGATATCCGACAATATAGGGCTCCGCTGCAGTCTGCTCCAAATACTCTCTATAATGCTCGCCTGCCTTTTCTTCCGTTTCGAACTGATGCCAGAGCGTTCTCGGATAACCGGGTGTGGGAAACGTGCAGGCATGGTCGCAGATAAACGCCGGCTTTCCAGTCAGTTCGTAAAGACGCTTCCAATACGATTGATTGAACTCCGATTCGTCAGGGCCTTGTCCTACATCCGGTCCCTTTGTCGGGCCTGGCTGCACAGAAATGACATCGGTATATTCGCCAGCGATCCTGATGATCTCGTCGTTATGATCGTGCATCTTAAACCTTTCGCTCAGGACCAGCTTGTCCGGATCGTGCCGATCGAAGGCTCCGCGAGTCAGCTGATAGATCCTTCGGACGATTTCCAAAAGGAAAGCCTCGTCATCCGCGCGAATGAGCGGACGAGCCAATTCAATTCCGAAAAAGTCGTAGGCTAAAAGCGCTTCGAACGAACCCACGTGCGGGAGACGATAGGCGGACCGAAAGGTATTGAGGTCGTTGTCGTACCGCTCTCTCAGGAATGCCACATAACGCTGTTTCCCTTTGGCGGAAGCATCCAATTCTCGGGTGAAGCTTACCCAATCACTGCCTCTGCGATTACGGGTAATGTCTAGATGGTACCTGGGCGTGTCTGTAAGGGAATAACCAATCACCAGCGGATTATCCCGGCAGCGCTCAGCTACTTCTTGCACCGCCTTTTCGACTCGATCCGTGTAAGCATCGCTGAACACATCGGTAAATTTGAAATCCCCCGCAGGCATCCAGTGCCTCGCATCGTGCAAGGAAACCCCGGCAAAGCTCGGCATCCGTTGTTCCAGCCAATACGGAGGATTATGGCCTGCCGTGTTGAACCCCCAATTTTCTAGGTCACCGGCTACCTTCCGCCTGGATTTCTCCGTATCCGCTCCCGGCAGATGGTTGATCCCCAAGGCGTAAAAAGCGTTGCCCTCCGGCGTGATAAACCAAAACCGGCCATCGACTTTATCGACATGCCACTCCCCGGTTTCTTTCCCTTTGATGGCCACAGTTCCTCCGTACCTATCCAGCCTTTGACCGTAGCCTTGCGCAACCAGGCACAACATGACCACCGACAGGGCAATCCCTCGTTTACCGAAGCTCAGAAGAGCGCGCCGCGCATTGATTGTTCGGCACAAATATTGCATGCAGCAGGGAAACGGCGCACTCATAACTTCGGATAACCAACTTCACTCCAGGATGGGTCTAAAGAAGCCCCCTACTCAACAAATTGCAACGAATTGCGAAAGATGCCGGTCAAGCGCCTGGACCGGAATTGGTACTCTCGAGACTCCAAGAACATCTTTAAACACGATTTAAGTCACAACGAGTTACAGGATTATCTGCTCAGATTGATACCGATTGCAGGACAATCTTGGTTTGTTAACTCGCAGTTCACGTCAGTCCCGTTAAACGATCCTTACGTCTTTTGAATCATGCCCAGAAAAACCTATAAAGATCTCCGCAGCTCCCGATGGTTCGCCGACACGGGAAAGGCGGGATTCATCCACCGCGAACGCATTGCCCAAGCCGGCTACAGTCGCGAAGACTACGAAGGTCGCCCAGCCGTCGGCGTGTTTTCAACCTGGTCGGAACTGAACCCTTGCCACATCCACTTTCGCGAGCGGGCCGAAGATGTGAAACGCGGGATTTGGGCGGCTGGCGGATTCCCGCTCGAAGTCCCCTGCATGTCGCTCGGCGAACCCTACATGAAGCCGACCACAATGCTCTATCGCGATCTGCTGGCCATGGAGGTGGAAGAAAACTTGAGAGCGCACCCGTTGGACGGAGTCGTATTGATGGGCGGATGCGACAAGACCACCCCCGCGATGCTAATGGGGGCGCTTGCGATGGACTTGCCAACCATCTTCATCCCTTCCGGTCCCATGCTCACCGGCAAGTGGCGAGGCCACACCCTAGGAAGCGGCACCGACGCCAGCAAATGGCACGACGAACTTAAGGCCGGAAATATCACCGAGGAACAATTCAAGCAGATGGAGACCGCCGGCGCGCGCTCAGCTGGACACTGCCAGACTATGGGAACAGCCTCCACCATGACCTCCTTGGCAGAAGCGATGGGATTCACCCTTCCCGGCGCTGCATCCATTCCAGCCCCCGACTCACGTCACCGCCATATGGCTAGTGACTGCGGCCGCCGCATCGTAGACCTGATCTGGGACGACTTCAAACCCTCCGATTTTATTACGGCCGCATCGTTCCGCAATGCCATACTGACGCTCCTCGCTCTTGGGGGTTCGACCAACGGCCCGATTCACTTGATCGCCATGGCCAAGCGGGCGGGCATTCCCTTGAAGCTCGAGGACTTTGACGAACTTGCCGATGCTGTGCCGGTCCTGGCCAACATCAAGCCGACCGGAGATTATCTGATGGAAGACTTTTTCGACGCGGGTGGACTACCCGCTCTCATGAGTCAGATCGCAGACAAGTTGGATCTGAATTCCCTAACGGTAAACGGGAAGTCGCTAGGAGACAGTCTCAAGGACGCCGAAAACTTCAACGAGGACGTTATTCGGCCCATCGGCAACCCCGTCTCCCAGCACGGCGGCATCCTTGTGTTGAGGGGCAACCTGGCTCCTGACGGTTGCGTCATTAAGGTGTCCGCGGCTAGCGAACACTTGTTACGGCACCGTGGAAAAGCCTTCGTCTTCGAAGACCGAGAAGACGCCTTTGCCCGCTTGAATTCGGAAGAGCTGGATATCGACGAAAACAGCGTCCTGATTTTGCGCAACTGCGGCCCGGTCGGACGCGGCCTACCGGAATGGGGTATGCTGCCTATCCCCGACCGTTTGCTGAAAAAAGGCGTGCGCGACATGGTCCGCATCTCGGACGCGCGCATGAGCGGCACCCACTTTGGAACGGTCATCCTCCACATCTCCCCGGAAGCCGCCGTTGGTGGACCGCTCGCCTTGGTTCAGGATGGAGATGAGGTCGAGTTGAACGTGGATAAACGTCGACTCACTCTGCACGTTTCGGACGAGGAACTAGCCAAACGCAAAGAATACTGGAAACCCCGTCATCCAGATCCAGAAGGCGCCTGGCGCACGCTCTATGCCAACCGTGTTGGCCAGGCGGATACAGGCGCTTGCATCGATTGCAATTTCGCGGAGCGCAGCTGCTAGCAACCTCGACTTAGGAGCGGCTTTACGCCGCGAATATTAATATCGAATCGCGACGTAAAGCCGCTCCTACAATCTGCTAAATAACGCAAGCATAAATCCCACTGTCTTCCACCACATCATCGAACCTTTTTCCATTTGGTATTAGCCCCGCTGGTCAGAAGAACCAGACGCTGAAGTAGGCCATCAGTCCGAGTATGATCAACGCGAACACCGCCCACCAGAATACCACGTTGCGGTACCAGCGATCCCCAAGATCGTTGAAGATATTCAACTTGGAGAAATTCAAGGTCAGTTGATCGCTAACTTGCTCTCCAGAAGGAGCTGGCCGCATGCGACTAGCAAAGGCGCAAACCGCTACCGAACACACCCAAACGAAGGTCGCTTGCATGATAAAGGGGCGAAACAATTCCATAAAGCCGGAAACCTCTCCGACATCATTGGCATTGTAGTAAATTTTCAGATACACGCCAATCCCAAAACCAGCAACGACTGCCCAGAAAGCGCCAAAACCGTTCACTCGGCGCGACAATACGCCCAGAATAAAAATTGCCGAAAACGGGGCGGCGAAAAACGCGTAAAGCAACTGGATATAGATAAACAGACTGCCCTCGAAGGATTTCACGAAGAACGCCATCACTATCGATACGACGAGTATCAATGTCGTGGATATCATACCTACGCGAACAAGCGATTTTTCCGTGGCATCGGGCCGCATCCAGCGCTTGTAGATGTCCAGCGTGAATACCGTGGAGGTGGAATTGAGGACCGAGTTGACGGTTGATTGTATCGCTCCGAACAAGGCGGCGAGAATCAGTCCGCGCAGGCCAATCGGGATCAGTGTCCGCACCATATCCACGTAGGCTTGGTTCGACATCTCTTTGGCCACGCTCCACTCGTTCTCGTTCACAATGTCCGGCCGCAGAGCGAAGTAAATAAGCCCGGGCATTACGACCAGCGTGGGAAGCAAAATCTTCAGGTAGCCGGACATCACGATGCCCATCCGCGCATGCCAGCTATTTTTTGCCGCCAACACTCGCTGGATCATGAACTGATTCAACACATTGTACCAAATCCCCATCGTGATGAATCCGACGAACATGGTGATCCAGGGCGCAAACGGATGGTTGAGCGGCTGGATGATCGACATGCGGTTGTACTCGTTTGCACCCAAAATATTCTGACCGACTTTTTCCAAGGCACTAGACCAAGCTTCGCCTCCCCCGCCCTGGTTTCTCTCCACCAAGACCCGCATTCCCTCGAAAATCGAACCACTGTCGCCAGACAAGGTATATAGGCCAATCATGCTAACTAAAAAGCCCCCCAGAAGCATGACGATCAAAGTGAAGAGATCCGTCCAAACCACTGATCGAAGACCGCCGTAGATCGCCCAGATCCCAGCCACTACGCCTATGCCCAAAATGCACAATTCCAGTGACCAGCCCATCAAGGTCTGCAAAGCAATACCTCCACCATATAAGACCGCCGCCAGAAAGGCTACCACGTTGGAAATGATGGTCACTACGGCAAATATTTGGCGTATGGTGAAACTGAAGCGCTTCTCCAGAAATTCAGGAATCGTGAAGACCTTCGACGCCATGAGGAAAGGGATGAAGATCCAGATGAGAAAGGAGAAGGCCCAGATGTTCCCCCACTCCGACTTGGCAACGCAGATGCCGTAAACAAAGGCCGCGCCTACCATGCCAATGAAGTGCTCGGCGCTGATGTTGGAGGCTATGAACGATCCGCCGACCGCATACCAAGGCAGCTCGCGTCCCGCGAGAAAGTAGTCTCCCGAATCCGATTTCTCCTTTCGACCCACCCACAATCCGATGCCGCAAAGCGCTAAAAAGTAGAGAGCGAACAGGGCATAATCGAACCAATGGAGCTCAAATGATTGTAGTCCTTCTATCATTACAGGTAAGGAGTTTCATAGATAAGGCTGATCCGCCAGGCCGCCGTCACACGTGCAAGCCCCCGGATATATTAAGTTCGCAGCCCGTAACATGGCTTGCATGGTTCGACGTCAGGTAGAGAACGCTACCCGCCACCTCCTCCGGTTTTTCCAAGCGTCCCATCGGAAGTTTGCCTCGGGCCTGCTCAAGCAGCCGGTCTTCAGTCTCCCCCCTGTAATTCAGCTCCCCGCGAGTCGCAATCCAGCCCACCGTAATCCAGTTGGAGCGAATTTGATGCGGAGCCAAGGCCCTGGCCAACGCTTTGGTTAGGGTAAGCAGGGCTCCTTTAGAGGCCATGTAGGCGAGGCGGTCTAGGCTCTCAGGTCCGTTACGGTAAATCATGGTCGTTCCAATATTGATGATCGATCCTCCTCCCCTCGCCTTCATATGGGGAATCGCAGTCTTGCACAGAAGAGCGGGACCTCGTATGTTCGTGGCGAATACAGAATCCCAATCATCGGCTTGCAAATCCTCGAAAAGGAACGAACCCAGATGAGCCGCGTTGTTCACCAGAATATCGATACCCCCGAAATGATCGACCGTCTGCTCGATCAGAGACACGCACTGGTTCTCGATTGACACATCGGCAGGTAAATAGTGGGCGACTCCGCCTGCGTTGCCAATTTCTTCGACAATCTTATCTCCTGGCGAGTGATTCCGACCCGATACAACAACGGACGCGCCAGCAGCCGCGAGTTTGCGGGCGATGACTTCCCCCAGCTCGCCTGTCGATCCAGTGACAACAGCTACCTTGCTTTTCAGAGCGTCACTCATTTATGGATACCCCAAAGGATGTCGGTCGACCTCCCGATCATCGAACGTAAAGCCCTCCGTTAACGTCTATGGTTTCGCCGGTAATAAACTCGTTCTTGATGAGAAACTCGATTGCCGATGCTACGTCTTCCGCCTTGCCAAGGCATTTTAGGGGGGTCTTTTCAATCATGGTTTTCTTCACTTCCGGTGGTGTCAACTCGTCATGAAACGGCGTGTCAATCACCCCCGGAGCAACCGCATTAACGCGAATATCGGGACCAAGGTGCCCCGCAAGCCCGCGGGAAAAGGAATCGACGGCAGATTTGGCCGCCCCATAAGCAGGCGATCGTGGAGCTCCGTGTCGCATTGCGATCGAACTCAAATTGATGATACAGGGCTTAATTCCTTTACGCAAAAGCGGTAAACATAAGCGCGACATCATCATCACAGAATACACATTGAGCTCGAAGACTTTTTCCATGTAAGGCCAATCAAGATCCTCGACGGTTTTCTGGGCCACCATTGCTCCGGCATTATTCACCAGAACATCCAGATGGTCGCAGTTCTCGGATGCGAACTCGTGGAGCTTGCGACAACCCGCTTCCGTAGACAGATCGGCTTGAATAAGCCTAGCATTTCCGCCTCCTGATACGATTGAATCGGCAACCGCTTCCACATCTTTTTGCGAAGAATTGTAATTGATGATTATCTCGTATTCTTTGCCAAGCAATCGAGCAGTTGCTGCTCCAATGCCTTTGCTGGCTCCAGTGATTAACGCTATTTTTTCGCTTTTCATATGCGGAGGTTGCGGCGAGAAAAGCTTACGGCCAGGGCCGCTCAGATTTTAAAGTCAGGCGCATTTTAGAGACGGTGCCACTTCGGGATGTATGCTTGCTGCCTATACAAGTGAAACAGGCTACAGAAATATTAGTAAACTTAGCTGTGATCGTAAGGATCATAAGGCTACCTGAATGCGAGTTATCAGATTGCGTGCAGATGAGATGCCGCTCAGATCGGAATTCAACTCACTCACGAACCATTCCTGCTCGGTACGTCCTATGAGCTTTGCTTCGGTAACTACTTCAGCGCTGAAGTCGATTTCTCCACGGTAAACGATGGAAGGCTGCCCGTTGCCAAAGCGATCTTCTTGAAATCCGAAATACTGCGGAAACGCCTCGTTAAAATCACCCGAAACGTTCACTTCCACATAATAGCTCCACTGTTCCCCACCCTCTATTCGAACGGCACAGTCATGCGCTTGCATGGGAGTCGGTCCGGTTATAGCATCAGGCACCGGATTTCGGTGGGTAGGCCCGATCCCGTCTCCCTGCTCAATACCGTACCGACTTACCCAATACGGTAATGCCACTGGACAACCGACTCGCCCTTCCCAGGTATCCGTTCCAGTATCCTGAGTGACCCACGCAGTACGTATCTCGCCGGTCAGATCATTCTCCAACCAAATGGCAAACTGCGGTGGTTCGGCCCAATTGGTCATGATGTACTGGTCGCGATTTAGGTAGAGATAGAATCGAACTTCACTAGGGCCGCTAGAATCAGGCGCCGTTTGGGTGCTGCTGACACAACCTGCCAATATCGAAACGCAGATCAATCCAGCTAAAAATCGAAGGACCAACTTACCATTGAATTGCATGTAGCGCGTCGAATCGGAAACGGAAATTACAAGTCAGGTGAGATAGGTTACCAGTGGCTGGCGATGTTCCCACTTGCCACGAGTAAAGTCCGGCACATCGACCGCTTTGCTCCGATTACGGGCAGACTCCTCTGAAGCCTCCAAAATACAGCTCCAGGCCCCCAGATCATACACGTCGATGTCAGGGTAGTCGCCGCGGTTCATAGACTTCACCAGACGATAGAGCATAACGTAGTCGCCACCTCCATGGCCACTCGTTTTAGCCAATTCCCCTTTTTCCTTCCAGTCGACGTGCTGGTATTTCTCAAAGTAGTTCGAAAGGGGTTCCCACTCGCGTCGAGGACTGCGAACGCGTGTTCGTTCACCTGTTTTCCGATCCACCAATCCGCGCGGCACTGACCAGTCGCCTGGACTGTGACCGCCAATATGTACTCGCCGCTCGGTATGTTCGTAAATACCGTTACCAGCTTGCAGACGGAAATAGTGGCGGTAGGGCCTGGGAAGACGAGTATCGTGTATCAGCGAAAGGGATTTTCCTTTTTTGGTGGCAATCATGGTATTGCTCACATCTGCCATCATAGGCGGGTTTTTGGCAAAGGGATGCTCGTCTCCGAAAAAGCGTTTAGCATAGAGTTGATAGGACTTTCCCCACACCCCCATGGAGACAAGATAGTCAAACGCATCACCGCGATTAACGCCCAGCCATTGCGCCGCGGGTCCGGCAAAGTGACTCGCGTACACGTTGCCCCAATGATCCACGACACCCTTACCTGCAAAACTAAGAGTGCCATCCGCATTGAAGTTGTAGTAAAGAGCTTCCTTCTGATAACCAGCATAAATATGCAAGGGATCGCCGAATAGCCCTTGCTGGATCAAATTGTAGACAGTCATGATCTCGCGGGAGTAACAGTAGTTCTCCATGCACATGCAGTGCTTGCCGGTTTTCTCGGAGAGTTCGACCAGTTCCCAGCATTCGTCTATGGTCTGAACACCTGGAACTTCAGTCGTAACGTGGATGCCGGCCTTCATGGAATCAACACACATAGGTCCATGCCATTCCCACGGAGTCATTACAAGAACTAGGTCACAATTGCCATCCTCGTACATCCGACGATAATCGTATTCGCCACGTGAATACCCCTTGGGCTTATCCTGACCTGCTTCCATAACCCAACGCTGCCCACGCTCAACACGAGCCTCAATCAAGTCGCACACGCCGGTCACCTGACAGTTCTCGAGCCGCAACAATTGTTTCAGTAAGGAACTACCTCGATTTCCTACGCCGACAACGCCGATGCGGACATTCTCTATAGGTTCAAAGTTGCCCAGCTCTCCCCTTGGCTGTTCATGATGAGCGCCGAACGACCGAAACGGCTGATTTAGCACGGCAATGCTAGCACTGCCTAAGGCCGCTTTGGTGATGAAGTCTTTTCGATTCATGTCGTATCTCCTTTTTCATATTTTTCAGCGGCTGCATCGACCTCGCGAGCCCATCCGATCTTTGGATAAAGACAGCAATCTGGTTTGCTCTAGAGTAAACACAGACTGATCGGCAGCGTACCTACGCCTACAACTTATGGAAACGTGAATTATCGAGGAGGCAAATTCATTACAACTCGTTGTAATGCCACTTGCGTATTGAGAAAAACAAAAGACAGGAAGTCTCTAGGTTTTGGGATAGGTTCTAGTTTCTCATGAGCCAGCTAGGCTTCTCCCTAGTCTCTTCCAAACGACGTTCAGGAGAAAAATGAAGGTTAGTTTGAGGAACCTCACATCCCACAGCAGCTATCCAATCGTGAAGCCGTTTTCTTAATCGAGAGGCCAATTCGGGGTTCGCCAAAGCCAGGTTATCTGTTTCTCCAATGTCAGTTCTTAGATTGTAAAGCTCCAAGAGCGAGTCTTCATGCAACTGGCCACCGTCGTCTACACGGTCGCCGAAAAACTCGATCAATTTGTATTCACCAGCACGGATACTGGCAGAAGGCGTCAGCCCCCATCGCAAATCGTAGAACGGGTAGTATTGAAATATTGGGCGCGTAGCAAACCTTCCCTTGGAATCGCCATCAAGCAGCTCCCATAAATTCTCTCCATCCAGGACATGCCCTTCGGGGGGCTTCGCGCCGGCAACAGCAAAGAATGTAGGAGCCATGTCGACAATGTGGGCCGGAGCTTCAATACGTTGACCAGGCGTGATCCGACCAGGCCAGCGAATGATGAAAGGCACCCGAATACCACCTTCGTATACGCTACCCTTCCCCATTCTCAAGGGAGCGTTGTCATACTCTCTTGTCGATATTGAGAGTTTGGGCAGGGTTCCAGCCTCGCTAGTCGCGGTGTTGAAATCGAACTTCTCATCGACGCCCCCATTGTCGCTGGTGAAGATAACGATCGTATCATCAGCCTCTCCCATACTTTGCAGCGCTTGCATCAAGCGCCCGATGGAATGATCTATGTGCTCCAGCCCAGCGAGATAGACGGCTCGGTTGGGACCTTCGTCGCCATATCCCATTCCTCGATAACGATCCGTCAATGCTGACGGAGCATACACTTTGCCGTGAATCATGTGATGTGAAAGAAAACAGAACCAGGGCCGGTCCCGGTTTTTGGATATAAAGGCGATTGCTTGATCGGTAAGTTCGTCAACCCCACGATCATTTCCCTCTTTGAATTCCGATGGAGGCAGAAGAGGCGGAGCGTAGTCGAATCCATAATAATGAGAGGCTTCCGGCTCCAAGCCCAGGTAAGTTCCGTCTTCGTTCGCCGTCAAATGCCACTTCCCCACGATCGCTGTCGCGTATCCAGCCTCCTGAAGCCCTTTGGCAATGGTGAACTTTTCGCGAGGAAAGTTTTCGGCAAAAGGCGCTTCAGCGACCCGAGCCCAAGGATAGCCATACCATGGCAAAACATGCCAGAGCCGATGACGCGCCGTGTATTGACCTGTCATAAAACTCGCCCGCGTCGGCGAACACTGGGAAGTCACATAGAAATCGCTAAAAAGCGCCCCCTCGCTAGCCAGCCTGTCGAGATGAGGTGTTGGAACGCGTTTACCGCCGTATGAACCCAGTGTCGGCCACCCCTGGTCATCGGTCAGAACGAAGAGAATGTTCGGCCTTTCCGACTCGGCCAGCAAGCTCGACGAAACGCCTAGGGTCGTAACAACGAATAGGAGAAAGGATCGAATTGCAGTCGACATAGACATGATAGAATTAAGTGACTAGGAATTTTGATGCCCTGCGATGACGTGACGCGTAACGTCCAGGCTTCCTTGAAAAGGGCTGATTGATTTGGGAAGCGTCTTCAAGGTTATCAAAAAGCTGCAAGCGCAATGATTGCGATAAAAAGTTTCGCGATGCCCAATCATTCGAAAGCAAAGATCTGTTCCATGATTACATTTCATCGTTTATCCAACTTAAGCGAACTTGATCCAAGCCATAATGCCTCCTAGGAAAAAATAGAAAACACCACAGATTGTAAACCCTCGCGCGCTGAATCCAGCTAGTCATTGGATTCAACCTCAATCCTCGACAGAA
Source organism: Opitutaceae bacterium (assembly GCA_028284385.1). Classification (GTDB taxonomy): domain Bacteria; phylum Verrucomicrobiota; class Verrucomicrobiia; order Opitutales; family Opitutaceae; genus JANQRT01. Next base: position 116,310 of record JANQRT010000073.1, read on the forward strand.
ACTCGATGGGGAGCATGCTGGAGACGTATTCATAATTTGGGGTTTCAGTAGCGACCCGAGAGGGATCTAATGGCCTCCTTCACATCTTGTTGCGAATAATCGAAAGCCGCTATTCGAGCAAAGAGGGGAGATCGTGAAGGAATGCATTCTCATGATTCCCTCCGCTAGCGATTCCTCATGTACTCTTCCCAATTATCATCCGAGCAGCGGGCTTTGATAAGCATGTGCCGACGCTCGAACGCTCCCGGATCGTTGGTCGTGCGTGAATCCCCCGCTCCCCGTAGCTCGTCCTCCAACCCCTGATTCATCACGAAATTCTCGATACGGCTTATAAAAATGAATCAGCCCCCGCAACCCGACAGGGACTGATGTTCATTATGATATTAAAGTGCAGACACTCTAGAAAGAAAACGTATTTGTAATAAAGAATTCCTTAGGATTCGGATTCCGAACGACAGCAACATTGCCGTCTGGATTAATCACAACGGGTATATAATCTTCGTCGCCAATCGCATTGCGGATATTGAGCTGAATTTTCCAATCGATCCTGTCGTTTATGGGACGCTCGTAGCTCGCCCAAAGGTCGATATTGGATTCCGATGGACCGTTGAACGGGTTGTCCACGTCCGGAACGACCGCGCCTTCATTGGTCATTATATTCGGATAGCCAATAGCGGACTCATCCTGCCAGCGCCATGCCCCACCGAGGCCGACGCCTCTGAATGCGCCTTCAGCAAACTGATAGTTGGTGACCAGATTATAGCGCCATTCACGCAGTTCCTGCACCTTGGCGTTATCGAAAGCCAGAGCAGCCTGGATTGCAGGCACATTAATTCCATCGAAACGGGTACGGAAGGAAACCTCGCCGCCGAGATCCGGGCTATCGAGGAAATCAACGAGAGGCGAGCTGTTCAAAGCCGAAGCCACATCGTCGAACACTTCCTTGAAGACCGGAGCCGTGTTGGACTGCATCGCTTCCTGCCTGGCCACGTTCAAAGCCAGGCGCCAATTGGACTTGATATTCCAGGTGAGATCGACCTCAAAGCCCTCTGATTCGGTGTCCCGGACCGCCGATTCGCCTGGATTAGGCTCACTAAGAATTTCGATGTTGGCGGGATCCGAGGCATCGACACGCAGGTTTCGTACTGCTTGTACTCGTGGCGGAACCCAAGAGATGATCTCGTTCCACACCTGCTCGTATGAAGAGAATGGGAAGGTCATTCCATCGGGCGTCACTTCCGCGACTGCATCCGCAAAGTCCGTAGTCTCCGCGGCATTGACCCAGCGCCCCAGCCACCAGCGGATGCCGCCGGCGCCGGCATTGTAGGCATTGGCGTCCCGACTAATGGTGTGCGTCACGGCCGTGCTGGCGGTTTCATACCAATTGAGACGAGCTACCAGGCTGTTGTCGAAGAGGGAAACGGTGAATCCATGCTCCTGAGTCTCGCCAAGCGGAGGGGAAAGGACTTCGCCATACATGTTCCGGCGGGTCGACGATAGATTGAAATTCTCGGATTCGCCCCAATGGAAGCTCAGACCGATCCCCTCGGGCATGTACTTGTTGGGAACGTGCAAGACGGCGCTTTTGGTCTTGGTGTCGCGGCTTTCCAAGCCGGGGACCGGATCGCTCTGCAGAATGGCGGACGCCGGATCGCGGCCGCCGCCAGGGAAGCGGTCGTCCAAGCCGATCGCCCGGAGCTGAGAGCGAGTGACGTTTTCGAACCGCGTCGGATCGTCCGTGCGGTGGCCGTAAAGGATGACGAGATGATCCTGGAGCAGCTTGCCCTGCCAGCTAAAGACCTCGGTGTCGATCTCCTCTTTGTTGCGGCTCACCCTATCCCACAGCCGGGTCGTCGTGTACCTGTATTGCTGGGCCGAACCGCCGTCGATCGTGTTGCTCCACACATTGGCCTCGTAGGTGATTCCCGGTTCGTTGACGACGGGGACGTTTATGCGGTGGAGCTCGACCTGCTCCGGACCGCTCAGACCTAGAACCGAGTCACCGAGATAGACGCGCTGCCGCACGCGGCGGTCCCAAGCGTTGGCGTTGCGATTGGCGATATCCGGATCGCCGCCGGTCGCCCAGTAGTGGGAGTAGTCGGAGTTGTGGACGTTGACGGTCTGCCTGTTGAAGAACGCCGTGAAGGTGTGATCGCCCAGCCAGCGGCCGAGATTCTCGGCATGGTCATCGAAGTCAAAGCGGTAGAACGTCGTCGCCCGGTAAGCTTCCCTTTGCGTGGTCCGGGTCACATTCTGGTCGGCAGCATTGACGTCGCGATTGACCATCATGGGACGGCCGAGATTCGGATTGGGCTCGCCGTTGGCATAGTGCGTCGACAAATCGAGGTAGACATCGTACATGCCGGTATCGCCATTGACTTCTTCGGTGTTGTAGGGCAGGAAGCCGTAGCGTTGGTAGCGCTGCTTATCGAAAGCCAGCTCGATTCCGAGATCGCCGTTCAGGAAAGTCTGCTCGAGGACCGCGTTGTAGGCTTCGAAGTCCTTGGAAACGAAATTGCTGTTTCCCGTGATCAGCTCGTTAGGGTTGTCCCAGATGTTCCGGTTCATAATGACGGGAACCGTGAAGTTGGGAACTCTCTGCCCGTTCCGCTGACTCGCATAGAAGCTTTGGCTGACCAGATCCCGCCTACGCCCATCAAGCTGCGTAGTCGGATCTCCATTACGGGAACCAATGGCATGAACAACAGTATTCGACGGGTCGTTAGGATCCAGAAAACGAATACCAACATCGTGGTTGCCTATAGTATCCCCCACGAAAGGAATGTTGCCAAAGGGATTTAGGCCCAGACGAGAATCGATAACCATCTTCGGCATCCAACTGTCGATCACAAGCTGACCCCCTGTTTCGGGGTCGATTAGGTTGTTGTGGTAGCGGCTGTAGCTGAAGATGTCATCAGGGTTCGGAATGCTTTCGACCTTGCTCGGATCGATAGAACCTGCCTGAGGGTGATAGAAAGGAATGACAACCCCTGGAACTTGGGCCAATTCCGTGGCATCTGGGAGCGCCCACCAGGAACTTATGCTGTCCCCAGGAGGAATAATGTTTGGAGGGGTGCCCCGGATCTCGCCTATTTCAGCTGAAGCGCGTAATTTAGTTGGCCCCATCTTTTCGTTATTCTCATTCTTGAATAATATTCCTTCTATAGCAAGGTAGGCGCGCTTGTCCTCTTCATACGCTGGCTCCTGCTGGTAATTGAAATCTTCGTGCAACGCTGAAAAACGCAGTGCAAGCCGATCATCAATCACTACCTTGTGGATGTCGAAGGTAGCGCGGGTACTACTGCGCTCGCCAAGACGAATACTAAATTCTCCAAAATCCTCCCCTGTGGCATTTGCCCGGTGGGTGCTGTTGTTTAAAACGCCTCCAGGTTCCCCTATGCCGAATAGAAGCGAGTTCGCTCCACGGCTAATATCGACGCGGTTGGTATTATAAGTGTCGAAGGGAATGTCCGTCAGGAAGAAATCCCTGGTCAGCGATGCTCTGGCTAAGCCGCGCACCCGCTGAGAATTTTCGGAATCCAAGCGTTGGCTATCCTGAGTGGCACGACCATTGTGATTGCGCCCCAAGCCGTCGGAATAATTACCTTGTTCGCCGCCAACTTCCGTTCCTAGCGTATAACTCAAGATGGTCGAGGCGTCTACTGCGCCAGTGTCCTCAAACATCTCGTCCGTCACAACCGAGATGGCCGAGCCTAGGTCTCGTAGTTGGCTCTTAAGGCGGGTTCCAGCAAGCGTAGTGGCTGCACGATAGCCTACATCCTCGCTTGCATCGACAGTAAATGGAGAGAGTTCATAGACCTCCTCATCATCAGCATCGTCTTGACCGTTTAGACTAGCTGCAAATAAGCTAAATCCAGCCAAGATCGAAATGGGCAACCTTATAGCATTCCATTCCGGCAAATACTCGCGTATTAATTCAGTTTTCATCAGATATAGTGGGTTTTGTGTTTGTAGTCCAAACCCCATTTCACCGCTCTCTCGGTTTTGAAGTGAAGAAGCCTATAAATCGTGAGGGGGAGTAAAATCGGGGCTGGCTAAATTGATATTCACTCGAATGCTTTGAGCGATAAACATGTTTCACAATTCGTTGTGAAAAACTGTTGCTCCTACTAATTATACAATATGTAATAGATCTATAACTACGCTTACGTGGCTAATATATTAATGATCTGATACGCTTCGAGCGCTGCTGTTTATCAGCATCCTAATCTGATCTTAGCTTTTCGCCCGGTATATACAGCCTAGACTGCAACCTCCGCTATTTCCTGATCTCCTTGGGATCGCGTTCCAGTCGGTTTTCCCCAGGTCATAAGCGGCTCTAGCTCCTTAAGAATCTGGTCAAGATACTTTGACGCAATCGAATCCAAGGGCATATCCCCGTTTCTCTTCTTCGCGCAATCGATAACCCCGCGACGCTTCAAGACCTCCTTGTAGCAACCAGAAAGTTGCGATTCAAAAAAGAAGAGCGGCGCCATCTCCTTATGGATATGTCGAGCGCGGACATCGTCACCTTTTTCCAGGGCGTTCCAAAAAGCCACTACGACATCAGTCACATGACAGCCAGGCATATTGCCGTCCGTTTTTCTTAGGTATTCCTCGATCAAATACCTACCGCCCGAGCCGCCGAAAAATCCTTTCACCGATCCATCGTTCCCTTCAACGATTTCCGTTAACCGCGTCGTACTCGGAATCGTCTCTTCCTTGATATAGCTAACATGCTCGATCTCTCGACAGAGCCGCAATAGGAAATTCGACGACATGACCGTCCCAATCGGTCCCGTCCAATTCTGTATAAAAATAGGCAGTTTCGCTACATCGGAGATCTCTTTAAAATATTCGTAGATAACTTCTTCTGAATGGTCCCTCATCCGAACGACTGGCGGCATTGCGATTAGCGTGTCAGCGCCGACATCCGCCGCATGGGATGCGAATTTCGCTGCTCCCTCCTTGCTATTGGATGTCACGCTCACGACTACGGGCAACCGTCCCGCATTCTGCTCTACCAGAACTTCCGTTAGCTCCTTGCGCTCATCGTCTGTGAGATGAATCCATTCGCTCGCATTCACCGGGTAGACAAGCCCGTGGGCGCCACAGTCGATGCAAAAGTCAACGAGTCGACGAAATCCCTCCACATCGATTTGCCCGTCTTCGTGAAAAGGCGTCGAAGGAATCGTAAATATACCTCTGTAATTATCGGTTTGCTTCATAATATAAAGTTGGAATTGAAACGTTTGGAACAAACTGTTCGCCTAACTTCAATTAGCGATGTGGGACGCGATCATCAAAGCGTCTCCCAATCGCCGCAGTCCACAGGGATCTTTCACAATTCGTTGCAAAAACGTCGCAACCGTGATATTGCGAATCCCATGAAAACGGATATGCAACCGACGCTTCAGACGATCGCAGACCTTACGGGACTATCTCGCAGTACCGTTAGCCGAGCGCTTAGGAACGATCCGATGCAGAGTCGAGACACCTGCAAACACGTGCAAAAAGTGGCCCAAGAAATTGGATACCGTCCCAGCCCTATGGTTTCCGCCCTGATGTCGCAACTAAAGCGAACACGCAAAACGCAGACCACTGGGACAATCGGTATGATCGATCTCTTTCCTGAAAAGAATGGATGGAAAAAATGGAAGTCACTGCCTCCTTTCGTCCAGGGCTGTCGCGAACGAGCAGAAGGCTTCAACTACAAGCTCGACTATTTTTGGCTCGGTCAGCCGGATCTAACGCCCAAGCGTCTCAACACGATTCTGCGCACCCGCGGCATCATTGCCCTAATAGTCCTTCCCCAATTCGAGATGAACGCGCGAATGGACATGGACATCTCCAGATTCGCTTGCGCCACCATGGGCTATTCGGTCAAAAGCCCGCAAATGCATCGGGCTGCTCGTGATTATACCAAGGATATAACCATTGCGATCAACAAGCTGACCGATCTAGGTTACAATCGTATTGGTTTGGCGATACCCTCCCACATCGAGCATCTCAATGAATGTCACTGGTCTGCTGGACTCCTCACCTACCAACAAGGGATTCCAAAAAAGAACCAAATTCCCATTCTCCTCTCCTCCTTTTTCCATTCAGACGAAGGCCTTAAAGCGGCCTACAGCGAATTCAGAATCTGGTTCGAGAAATACAAGCCAGACGTCGTGCTAAGCTATCATGAATTCGTACCGAAATTCCTGAGACGTATGAAAGTATCGATTCCTAAAGAGGTCGGTTATGTGGATCTGATACACATGCATCCAGACGATGAGATGGCCGGAGTCTATCTTGATGGCAAGCACGTGGGAGCAGCGACTGTCGATCTCGTCATCGACCAGATAAATCGCAACGAGCAGGGCGAGCCCGACTACGCGAAACTAACTCTTGTCCACGGAGTTTGGCAGGATGGTAATACTGTGGAACCGCAATAACTCGTTCCCGCAAAAAGAATTACGCTAAATATCCATATTTTAGATACGTTATCGACGATTTGTAAGACGCTCTTTCTTTGAAACCAGCTTCTGGAGAATCATGAGGCTGCTCCAATAGAACGCCAGAAACTTATCCGCCGCATGATATATAAAGCCTTTTACATCCTCCAAGCCTAGGTAGTTGATGAATACACTTCCTAATGCAACCTCTCCACCCACGCAAAAGAATTATGCCTTATGATATGTTTTCAATAATCCTATATTGATGACTGCATATTATAGAGATAGGCATAATCTCCGTTGGCCTTTATCAATTCCTCATGCGTACCCTCTTCGCTGATACCGTCTTTCGTTAGAACGACGATTCTCTGAGCGTTTCTTACCGTTGAGAGACGATGGGCGATGACGAGAGTCGTTCGATTGCCTTTAAGTTTTTCGAGAGAAGCTTGGATAGCGTTCTCGCTTTCGTTATCAAGGGCGCTGGTCGCTTCGTCGAAAATGATGACAGGAGGATTTTTTAGCAAGACACGAGCAATGCTCAATCTTTGCTTTTGACCTCCAGAAAGTTTCACGCCGCGTTGGCCGATGTCAGTGTCGTATCCATTCGGCAAGGATAGTATGAATTCATGGGCACTGGCCTGTTTAGCCGCTTCAACAACTTCTTCATCCGTGGCATTCCGCTTTCCATAGCGAATATTTTCGGCAACGGTGCCTGCGAATAAATACGTATCCTGCTGAACGATACCAATGTTCTGCCTTAAAGATCGCAGACTGAATTTTCTGATATCCTGCCCGTCGAGAAAAACGCCCCCTTTGTTGACCTCATAAAAACGAGGAATCAGAGAACATAAAGTAGTCTTCCCCACGCCCGAGACTCCTACAAGGGCCACGAATTCTCCTGCTCGAATTTCGAGTGATAGATTTTCGAATACAGATTTTTGATCTTTCCTGTACTTGAACGTCACGTTTTGAAACTCGATGTGTCCTACGGCTTCGCGAAGGTCCGAGGCATTTTCGGAATCCTTTATATCCGGCTCGACCTCAAGCATTTCCATAAATCGCTCGAATCCTGTAATTCCCTCTTGATAGAGTCTGGCGAAATTCAGGGACGTGCGAATGGGTTCAAGAAGCAAGCCTAGGTAAAGCAGATAGGTCACTAGGTCCGCCAGATCAAGCGAACCGCCAGCGATACGCGCCCCTCCGAAAACGATAATGGCGATAGTGAAAAGATGGGTAAAGGCAACCACTCCTTGATAGAAAAGAGTCTCGTTTCCGTATCCCGCTTTTCTGCTTTCCACGAAACGCTCATTCAAGAAAGCGAACTTTCCTCTCTCCACACCTTCGTTGGTAAATGAATTGACCACCTTGATTCCAGATAAAGTATCTTCGACTTGAGCATTGATATCACCTATCCTGTCTCTACTCGCCCTCATAGCCGTATTCATTTTTCGGTTATAATGGAAGGCGTAGATGGCCATGATTGGCAGAAATCCGAAAACGATGAGCGTGAGCGGAGCATCGATTGCCATTAGGATGGCAAAGGTGCCGAAAAACTTTATCGATGTTATGACGATATCTTCCGGTCCATGGTGATACAGCTCACCCAGCGAATAGGTGTCGTGAGAAATGCGCGTCATCAATTGACCTACCTTTCGATCATCGTAGAAGCGAAACGACAGCTTTTGGTAGTGATCGAAAAGCTCGGTCCGCATGTCACGCTCCATAAACGTACCCATCATGTGGCCGTGATAGGAAATGAACATGTCGCAAAGCATCTGAACGAAAACCAGCCCAAGCATTATCAAGCCCATCCAATAGATTTGGCTTGTCGCGCCGGGACCATCCATTGCGAGTAGATCTTTGGTGATAAACCTGGCGCACAGAGGCAGAATTAAGGCAATTGCGGCAGCTACTAGGGCGCAGGCTAGATCTGCAGCAAGAAGTCGTTTGTAAGGTCTGTAGTAAGACAGAAATTTTCTAGTTCGCGAATTTAGAAATCTTGTTATCATTTATCGTTGCATTAGGTGGACGCTGATCCTCAAACAACTCGAACGGCATTTATTTCGAAGCCTAGTACCTCCAACAAGCCAGTCAGTTGACTGTGATCAGCATCGTGTATTCAAAAGTTTATAAGCAATTGATTCAGCTAGCTACGAAAGCCGGCATTGAAATTCCATTACACGGAATGGGAAGCAGCAGGATTGCTCAGGCTAAGTTAATTGAGCAAAGATTGACTCAATCCGTAAAGAGGCGTCAATGCGGAGAAAGACAGGCAAGTCGTACCGACAATGAAATCCTTCTATCGGGAAAGACTATTAACCGGAATCCAGCTGCGAGGAAACGTTGTTAGCCGGAATTTATACCCATTCCGGCTGACAAACAGAGTCCATACTTAACTATTTGAATACGCCATTGTAGACCTCCTCATAGAAGTAGATCCAGAACTAGGGATCGCCAATTGCGAGTCAAGCCATCTGTTAAGGCTTTTCTTAAAGCAAACTGCTCTACTTCATGGGGAAGCAGACGTTTGTTAGCAGTTCGCCCTCCGGCGTTTCACTCGGATCATTCTCGTAAGTCTCGAAAGGAGGCATGGCTTTACTCTGCTTGAAGACTTTAGCTCTTGCTCGCATCATGCCAGCCGACCAGGCGTTACCCAAATGACGATAGGAGCCGGTGTGTGACACGACATATGTCTTACAGCCTTCCAGTTCTCCGGAAACGAAATTCGAAGGCAGATTCTGAGGGATATTCTCAAGCGGAATCCCAGCTGTGTATTCAGTAATCCCCTTCACCATATCGAATCTATGATAGATGGAAAAGCACGCGCCCGAAGGCTGCTGATCATGCTCGCCCACCCACGCAAATAGGTCGCCGAAATCCTTTTCCATGCGCGGTCCGATTTCCTTGAGGGAACACTGCGTTCTGACCCCGATATATTTGCAGCCAGGAAAAGTCCGCTCCCCCTCGAAGGTTAATTTCGAAGGCACACTGCCGGACTCCATCAAGTCCTTAAGCATATTCAGACCACGCTCGTAGTCCATGCCTATCCAAGCCGACATCATGGGCTTCATCCAGAACATGAAAAAGGGAAGCGACCCGTCCATGGTCCAAGTAACCTCCGTTTCGCCTCCGGCCTCTGAAAAGGAGAATGAGACTTTGGATACGGATTTCCAGGGAGTAAAAAATGTGAGCTGATACTCGATGGATCGATTTTTCTCCTCGTTGGTCACCAGCATTTCTCCACTGCCCACGATCTTGCCATTCCAGGAATAGCTTTTCCCATCGTCAGAGTAGCTCACCGGACAATCGGGCTCCGAAAGCAGCCAAGGCGACCAGATAGGCCACGTTTTGAACTCCCTAACCTTATCGTAAATGGCGTCTACGGGAGAACTAATGGAAACGGAGCGAGTAACATTAAATTTAGGCATGATTGTAGATTTCGGAGATAGCTCAGAAGACAGTGACCGAAAAGCAAGAAAACAAGGACAAGCATTCAGTCGGAAACCTGAGAAAAACACAGGCGAATGCTAAATGCAAGTTAAGGTTGCTGGAACCTATTCCACAATCTCGAACCGAAGAGATTCTAATGAAAGAAACGTATTAGAAATGAAAGTACAAAAAGATTCTCAGGAGAGAAATGGCGACAGCTAGACCAAAGCAAAGCATGATTCGAGCGCAACCCTATCTTCATCCCTGAGAAACCTAGCCGTGAAACTGTCCTGCTTCTAGCAGCCATTAGTCAGACTTAGGACCGCTGCTTGACGTCACAAAGCATTTGACAATAGTTCTCGGAAGCGTCTTTCCAGAAAGCGTCAAACTCATGGTAAAACATCGCAAAGCCTGGAGTCTAATCGCCTTGGTAATGGTAGTCTTGGCCAATGGCCTGCACCTTCCAATCGTTCAGGGATTCGCTTGGGCGAAAATGGCTTTGGATGATCGAGAATCGCCAAAATTCACAACCGCCCTGCAGAACGCCATGGAAACCACCGAGGTCTGCGGCATCTGCGTCTACGTGGCGAATCAGAAGGCGACCTCGGATGAGAATGGAATCAGCTACTGGCAAATCGTATCGAACCTGCTTTTGATCATGGTAGTGGTGGCTCCGTTCAGCAAGCGACCTGAAGGGAGTTGGACGCCTGTCGCAGAAGAAGGAAAGCGTCTCAGTGGAACCGTCCTAGAACACGCTTCTCCGCCTCCAAGAGTTGTTTTGGCCTAGCGAATTCGCGCCAATGGAACGCGCAAAGCGGTCCATTGATTAAGGTGTTAGCCGGTGGACTTGAAATACAACGAGTCCCGCTTTGCCGCTAACCATTTAAAGCCACAATCCATTGGCTTCATCCTAAACGAAGCCGGAATTTAGCAAAACAACTCAAATGAATTTCAAGAAACTTTCTATGCTGGCTTTAGCCAGCTCAATACCTACTTCAATCAGCCTCGCTGACCATTACGCGACTTCGCGACCCGATAGTCACGCTCCCATTATGGTAATGGGCGACCATGCGCACGGAAAAGGAGAATGGATGATGTCCGTTCGACAAATGCGTATGGAAATGGACGGCATGCGATCGGGAACCGATTCGGTCGCGCCGGACGAGGTTTTCGCCGCCAACTATACGGTCTCTCCGACCCGTATGACCATGGATATGACCATGCTAGGCCTCATGCATGCCCCTTCCGAAAAGGTCACCTTCATGATCATGGCGCCCTATATCGAAACGGAAATGGACCATCTCATATTCGGCAATGCCGCTCCTCTCATCAATCTGAATGGCGGTAACCAAGAATTCACTACGAAGAGCAGCGGATGGGGAGATGTGAAAGTCTCGGCGCTCCTACCCTTCTGGCAATCGGAAAAACAAAGGGCTCACTATGGTATTGGACTAAGCCTGCCCACAGGCTCCATTGGCGAACAAGACCTGATTCCCGGTCCAGGCGGACGCATCCCTCGCCAGATGCCCGCCCCCATGCAGCTCGGCAGCGGAACCATCGATTTACTGCCCTCGATCACCTTCCTCGGCCAAGAGGAAAAATGGTCCTATGGAGCTCAAGCCAGCGCCCGCATTCGAACCGGCGAAAATCATCACGACTACCGGCTTGGTCACCAGTTTTCCGCTACAAGCTGGGTCGCTACTACGCCTAACGATGCGACCAGCCTATCCCTTCGAGCCAATTACCAATACACCGGCGAGATAAGCGGAACGCAAAGCGATCTCAGCTTCAATCCACCCTTCGCCCCGTCGCGACGCACCGTGACCACCGCATTCTCGGAAAACTATGGAGGACAGAAATTCGAACTAGGAGCCGGCATCAACCTGTACCCCAAAGAGGGGGTCCTTGCCGGGCATCGCTTCGCCGTGGAATTCACCATCCCGATTTGGCAAGACGTGAACGGCTTTCAGCTCGAAACGGATTACACCACCACCATTGGCTGGCAAAAAGCCTGGTAGCTTTCGTTTCCAATTTATCAGGAAAAATTGCAAAACAGACTTGACGGATTTTTGATACTGAATCTCATTAACTGTGATATTGAGATTTAGTATCAAGATCCATGGTCTCCTGTCCTTTCCAAGAACCGATCACTTGCCTGACGCCTTTCGGCGACCAGCTTATTGAAAGCAGCCGCTTCGAGCAAAGAGAAGGCCTTTCCGTATCGAAATTCCAATTCGAAGGGCTTCAATCTGGCGAAGCCATAAACTGGCCCTTCAAATCCTTTTCCCAGATTGTTTTCGTTCTTCGCGGAAACGTTCGACTTTCGCTCCCTGATGTAGGCTGGAAAAGCGCTGGCGCCAACGAATGGTTTGCCCTCTCCCTTAATGGCTGGGAATCGATTTGCGAGTTCAACGGAAACGTGGAGCTCATTGTCATCGAATGCTCTCAGTCCATATGGCGAGGGCTGGCAACCGATCTCGATGCGATGCTGCACACCAAGAAGGCCTGTTTCGGCTGCCACCAGCGAATGGAAGCCGTGTTCCTGAAAGGGAACCTAAATCATCGCTTGTGGGAATTGACCAAAGGAATCGCCAATTTGGAAGGCGCCAATGCCACCGAACGCCTTCTCATCGACGCCAAAACGCTCGAGCTAATGGCCTTGGTGACGGACTCCAACTTGTTCGGATCGCAACCTAAGCCCGAACCTTGCGAACGAGACGAAACGGATGACGCCCTCGCTCAAGCCGCCGCCTACTTGGAGCAGAATCTCGCGGCCGAACACTCTCTCGCGACCATCAGTCGACAGGCTAAGCTCAACGAATTCAAACTCAAGAAAGGCTTTAAGGAACGGTTTAACACGACCGTATTCGGATACTTGAGACAAAAGCGAATGGAGCGAGCTCGAGAGCTCTTGAGCGAAAGCGAGTGTACAGTGCTAGAGGCGGCCAACGCGGTCGGCTACGCAAACCCAAGCCATTTCACGCGAGCCTTTCGCGAGAGCTTCGGCATTAATCCCAAAGACTTTCTCTCCTTGCAGTGAGCCTTAAAGCGAAAAGCCTCTGCGGCATTAAGCGAAACGTACTGAAGGACCACTTCGATGAGATCCAGCGCATCGTCGCCGAACCCAAGTTCGTCTGCGGCAAGTGCGCTCGGGTAGCCAATGATCGTTGCTTCCTCTGCAAGGCCAAGAAACTAGCCAGAGGATAACGGAGGTTGGACTTTAGTCCGACCCTACATAACCTTGATCAAAAACTCCAAAGGCCGGACTAAAGTCCGATCTGCTTAGGCAAAAATAGCTCATACTCCCCATCTCCAAGTCTGGCTTTTTTGGGATTACGTTCAATGTATCGGCGACATCGGTACAAATGGGGCTCATTTCTCACGATACGATCCCAATATCCCGCCTGCCACAATTGGCCTGTAGCGCCCAATCCCCGATTAGTCTCTCTCGCCGATCGTCCCTTCACTGACTTCACCCACAAGGGAAGCTCAACGCTCCCACGCAGTTTCACCACGAGATGAACGTGATTGGGCATGATAACAAATGAACCAAGCTCCCCTCCAAAATCGGATTCATTTAAAGCGTTTAATAAACAAACTCTCGACTCAGGATTCCGCAACAGGCAATTACCATATCCCTGATCCAGATACGTTTCGATTCGCTTTGGAAATCGTTCCCGATACTCAATCTCAAGCTCGGCTGATAAAGGAGGGGGATTAGCCGCTAGCCATCTTTGCCTATCCATCGTCCAATCCTTCATTAGCGATTCTGGAATCGAATCCGCAAGCCGCCATGTAATGAAGTACAACGCGCCGTTTTGCTGCCAATGAGGTAATTTACGCTCATGGATGCTAATAGGAGCGTAGGGATTAAAGAATCCGGATTCCATCCCCGGAGGTCGGACTTTAGTCCGACCTCAAGCAACGAGGAAAAATCATATCCGTCGGACTAAAGTCCAACCTCCGACCCAAAAGAATCCCTCTCGGAGCGCCTTTAATCCGTCTTGGGGTAGAATATCAAACGAAGTTCTGGGATTATAAGCCTGCTACACCTCAGACTCACTACCGAAATGAAAATACGAAGTCTCTTCATCTCACCTTCCCATTTGCTCGGCGCCGCTACGCTTTCAATGACATTTGCCGCTCCGGGAGTCTTAGCTCAGACCTCCGAAGTCGTAGAGCTAGATTCTGTCGAAGTCGTGGGAAGGTATCTTTATACGAACCAGGTCAACGCCCTTGAGACGCCGACGCCCATCATCGATGTGCCGCAAAGCCTTTCGATTGTGACTGCCGACCAGATTACGCTGCAAGGCTTCACGAGTATCGGCGATATTATCAATTACACGCCTGGGGTGAACACTTCCCAAGGCGAGGGTCACCGCGACGCAATCGTGTTTCGGGGCGTTCGCTCGACAGCTGATTTCTTCATCGACGGAGTCCGTGACGATGTTCAGTACTACCGTCCGCTTTACAACCTGGAACAGGTGGAAATTCTGCGCGGACCAAACGCTCTTCTTTTCGGACGTGGCGGCACAGGCGGTATCCTGAATCGCGTTACAAAGAAAGGCGTGATCGGCGAGAATTTCACAGGGTACCAAGCGAGCATTGATTCCTTTGGCGAATTCGGCGTTCAGATCGACCATAATTTCGCTGTCGATGAAACCATGGCTTTTCGGATCAACGCCTTCGTAGAGAGCCTGGAAAATCACCGGGATTTTTACGACGGCGATCGGATTGGCATTAATCCGACCGCCAAATTCCAACTAAGCGATGACTCGACGCTCGATCTTTCCTACGAGTATATTGATCACGAGCGCTTTATTGATCGCGGCATTCCAACAGGCACAAATGGACGCCCAGTCGAAACCTTCGAAGACATTGTTTTTGGCGATCCGGAGCTTAATAAGACAGAGCTTGAAGCCCACTTGCTACGCGCAGCACTGCAACAGGATTTTTCGAATACGTTGAAGGGGAACTTCAGCCTCTTCTATGGAGATTACGATAAGCTGTATCAGAATCTCTATGCATCGAGCTACAGCCAGGCCACCACGCCTGACTCGGTGACACTCGATGGATACGTCGATACAACCCAGCGTGAAAACCTGATCCTGTCGGGAAACTTGATCGGTGAGTTTATCACCGATGATATCAGTCACACCGTAATCATTGGCGCTGAAATCATCGATACATCATCGGATCAGGATCGCTACAATACGTTCTGGAACACGACGTCAGACGACAACGAGATTTTCACCATCGCTCGTCCTCTCAATCTACAAGGAGGCGCAGGTGTCAACTCGTCTGGTGAAACCACGTCAAACAGCTTTACCGCGGATCTCAATGACGATACGCGAGTCAGCATCGACGTCTTTTCCGCCTATATCCAGGACGAGATAGAGCTTTCGGATCAGTGGGATGTGATCATCGGCGCCCGTTTTGATAGCTTCGACATCGAAGTCTTCAACGTTCCAGCGAATGAAACACGAAACCGAAAGGACGAGGAAGTTTCGCCGCGTCTCGGTCTTCTCTTCAAGCCTGAGGAAAACATATCGATCTACGCGAGCTACAGCGAATCCTTCTTGCCACGCAGTGGCGAGCAGTTTGCCAACATCAATGGCAACAACAATCAACTGGATCCGAACACGTTCTCCAACCTTGAGGCAGGCCTTAAATGGGACTTTGACCAAGGACTGAGTCTGACAGCATCCATCTTCGAAATTGAGCAAAGTTCGCCTCAAGTCGCCGATAACGATTCGTCAACTCTAGATGTCATCGACTCGGAAATCACCGGCTTCGAATTGCAGCTCAACGGTCAACTAACGGAACAATGGTATGTATCAGCCGGTTACAGCAATCTAGATGGCGAGCAAGTCAACCGATCAGGTCCAACCGGCCTGCGTCCGCGCGAGTTGCCTGAAAACACTTTCTCGGTCTGGAATAATTTTCGAGCGACAGAGCAGTTTGGTTTTGGTCTGGGTCTAACTTATCAAGACGAAAGCTTCATTAACAATGGGAATAGTGCCATCCTGCCGAGCTATACTCGCATTGATGCGGCAGCTTACTATGACGTGTCTGAAGATCTGCGCGTTCAGCTTAACGTCGAAAACCTGACCGATAAGCTCTACTTCCCCAACTCCCACAGCACACATCAAGCAACCGTAGGAGCTCCCCTTAACGCCCGTATATCTGTTATTGGGAGGTTTTAACTCGGAGGTTGGGCTTGAGTCCGACCAAAGTAATCAGGGAACCTCCTAATTCGTCGTACTAAAGTCCGACCTCCAATCCAAAAAATCCGTCTCGGAGCGCCATTAATCCGTCTCGGGGTAGATCAGATGGAAACGGTTTCGTAATGTAGATGTTTCTGAATACAGATCATTATGAAACTTAAAATCTACACTTCGATCGCTTTTCTTGCTGTCGCTACTGGAATAAATGCCGAAGACGAAAACAGCAATGAAGCCTATGAACTGGCTCCCTTTCAAGTTGTGGGATCCATTCTTTCAGGACTCAGCGATTCCGATGCCTTGACCGTGCTCGACCGGGAACTGCTGCAAAATCAGCAAGGCAGCACCGCGGTCAACATTTTCAACTACACCGCTGGCGTCACGGGCATCAATGAAGGCGGGCGTCAAAGCTTTCGCATCAACATTCGTGGACTCGAGGGCTCAGGTCGCGTCGCGATCGATATCGACGGGGCCCAGCAGAATCTCACCGATCACAACCACGGCTTTGCCACCAATCGCGTCATGCTCGATACCAATCTACTCAAAAGCGTAGACGTAGTGCGAGGCCCAGCGTCCAACAAAAAGGGAGGCGGCGCCCTGGCCGGTAGCGTTTCCTTCAATACCATCGATCCGGTGGACCTGACCCGCGGCAACGCTAGCGGCGGCTTCTTCTCCATTGGCGGGGAAGAAAATGGCGACGGCTTCACGTCGACCGTAGCCCTCGGACGCCAGGCGAACGAGCAGTGGTCCTTTCTGGGAGCTTTAAGTTACCGCTCGTTTGGCGACTATGAGGATGCGGACGGCAATGAAGTCATCGCTAGCGGCAAGAAATCCGAAACCGGGCTTTTCAAAGCAGTCTACCAAGCGGACGAAAACCAGACGCTTCGTTTCTCGTATCAAGGAAATCGTTACGATTACGATGGAAGCGGAGCCTTCGCGCGAGGTCAGCTTCGTAGCGCCAACGTAGCCGCCGAGCAAGTCGACTCGGATACGTTTTCAGTCCAGTACGCCAATCTCGCCAAAGGAAAGGATTGGCTCGATCTTCAGGCGAATCTGTATCTCACCAAAACCGAGCGTCTTGAAGAGGATCTGGATTCCGACGACGTCGATCTGCATGACATCGAGACCAAGGGCTTCAACATCACCAATAGCGCTATTTTGAATACGGAGTCTGTCTACAGCCGCATCAGCTACGGCCTGGACTTTTTCGAGGATGACTTGGTTTCGCTTAGCGATGGCGTCAATCCGACCACTAGCGATCCCGGCGGCCAGCGTTCGCAGTACGGTCTTTTCATTAACGGGAACCACCAGCTCAATCGCTACGTTACTATCTTCGAAGGCCTACGCTACGACGATTTCGAGATGGAGGACCTGCAAGGCGTTAGCTTGAGCGGAGACAATTTTTCCGGTCGTCTTGGTACCGAATTCCATCCCTTCGCCAATAGCGAGAAACTGAACGACCTGACGCTTTTCGCTAGCTACGGCACTGGCTTTCGCACGCCAACGCTTCGCGAGGCCTTCATTTCCAGCCAGCCCTCGTCAGGTCGTCGCGGTTTCCGTGCAGGCACCCTGCCCAATCCAAACCTCGAGCCCGAACGTTCGAAAACCTGGGAAGCAGGCATCTTGAGACTTAAGCAAAATGTGTTTCAAGAAGGCGATCAGCTCAGATTCAGAGCCGCTTATTATGAGAAGGACCTAGTCGACGTAATTGGAACTGTCGCAACCGACGATCCGGACTTCAACACGCTAGACAACGTAGGCGATGACGCTATGTACGGAATGGAATTCGAAGCTCGCTACGATGCAGGCGCGTACTTCCTGGGCTTTACCTACGACCGCAGTGTGCGCGAGCTGATTGGCAGCGGCCTTCCCGGCGATCCCATCCAAAATCAGCCTTGGAGCGTATTCACGACTTTGGGATACAATCTGATGGAAAATCGGCTCACTTTAGGAGCCGAGCACCGCCATGTCTCCGCCTTCGAGCAGACCAATCAAACCAATCCCACCGTGATCGAGCGACTCTTCCGTCCATCCTTCGATGTATTCAACATCTACGCTCAATTTCGCGTTAACGAGAATTTCCTCCTCAACGCCCGCATCGATAATGCCGCTGACAAACTTTATCAGGCGTATCAGACACTCGACTACGCAATGGGCCGGAATGCGAAGATTACAGCTACGCTGAAATTTTAGTTGAACTAGGGCGAAACCGCCCTACTTCCTGAGATCTCCCAACCCAATGTTTCGAAAATCTCTCTTCTGGCTACACCTAGTATGCGGTATCTTGTCGGGCATTATTATCGCCATTCTTTGCGGCACTGGAGCTATACTCGCCTTCGAGAAGGAGATTCTGGCCTGGGTCGATCGGGATCAGCTCAAAGTCGATGTTTCATCTGAAGCGACGCGTCTTTCCATAGACAAGCTTTACGCCGCAGCACGGTCAGCCGAGCCAGACACGACCTTTTCTTCCATCGAAACGCAGGCCGATCCGACATCGGCCTGGAAGCTAGTCGTGGGTCGCGGCGACTTTCGTTATATAGATCCCTACTCGGGCGAGATTGAAGAACCTGCCTCCAAATCGTGGAAGCCTTTCTTTTCCTTCAACCTGAGGCTTCATCGTTGGCTGGTTCAAAGCGGAGACAGCCGCGCTATCGGAAAGCACATCACCGGAGCGGCGAATCTCATTTTCATCCTTTTGGGTGTTACGGGTCTCTATCTCTGGTTCCCGCGAGCTTTCGTTTGGCGGCTATTTAAGAATGGCCTTCTGTTCAGCAAGAACGCGAAGGGAAAAAATCGAGACTTCAACTGGCACAACGTATTCGGTTTTTGGGCGCTTATCCCGATTCTGATCATGGCCATCACCGGTAGCGTTTTCTCCTATGGCTGGTCGCGAGATCTAGCCAACAAACTGCTAGGGCCCAGCCTTTCTCGAGCGCCTCTTCAAACCGATCAGGAAGTTTCCCGTCGCGGACGGCCGCTTAGTCTGGAGGATCGCTACGCCTCCGTTCAAAACTGGTCAAACGATTGGAGCTCCATCACTCTTCCACTTGGATCGGGGCGCGGTCGACGGGGCGGTCAGGGAACAGCCAATACCGGAGGTCAGTCAGGCAATCAAGGCGAGCAGGCTGTTCAGAGAGGACACCAGCATGGCAGTCATAATCACGGAGCCAGCGACCAGGGCACGGTAGCCGGAGGAAACCGA
This sequence comes from Opitutaceae bacterium, assembly GCA_028284385.1. Lineage (GTDB taxonomy): Bacteria > Verrucomicrobiota > Verrucomicrobiia > Opitutales > Opitutaceae > JANQRT01. The sequence continues at coordinate 135,605 of JANQRT010000073.1, forward strand.
GGAAGTCACGGTCATAGTCACAACCATGGCGGAGGAGGACAAGGTGGAGGCAGCCGAGGAGGCGGCCGTGGCAATTCGGGAACGATCTCCATAAAAGAAGAAGGAGAATGGTTTCCTCTCTCTCCTGCGCGAATCCTCATGAACCCCCGCAACGGCGAGATATTGGCTTCCAGTAATCCGAAGGAATGGACTTTCACGCAAAAAATTCGCGCATCCATTCGAGGGATACACACCGGTGAAGCAGGTTTGCTGCCGGGTAAGATCATCGCTTTCCTCGGCTGCGCCGCCGGACTCATGCTTGTCTACACTGGCTTCGCTCTTAGCTGGCGACGCTTCTTCGGAAACAAGCCGAAAGCGAAAACCCAAGCCGAGCCGGAAAAGGAAGCGGAGACGCTCGTCACCGCAAACTAACGTTGGTCCCATCCAGCCTCTTCGATCCGAAAGAATCCCTCTCGGAGCGCCATTAATCCGTCTGGGGGTAGAGGTAAATGGCCAGGTATCCTAACATGATCGTTCATCCTACAGATTATCATGAATCTAATCCGAAATTCCGCTAACTCCGTGCTCTCAGTAGCGATCGCCCTCACCGTTTACGGGCAAGACGACGCATTATCCGACTCTGCCTTCGAATTCGATCCGTTCCAAGTCACCGGCGAAAAATTCGCTCGCGACTGGGAGGACACTTTGACCTCGATCAGTCTAATCGGGGGAGATAACCTGAATCGCGATGGGATTGGAGATATGGAGACCTCCTTTCGTCTAATGCCAAACGTACGGGATGCCGATTTTCTCGACGGTGGCATCCTGATCCGAGGCATCAACTCGGAAGGGATCGGCGGCCCATCGGGCAGCCCAATGGCAACACTCTATCTCGACGGCGTACCCCAATCGCAGAACGGAATACGGCGAGGAGCCTCTTCCACTTGGGACATCTCACATATAGAAGTCTTGCGTGGACCTCAGTCCGTCTTAAGTGGACGCAACGCGCTCGCGGGAGCCATCCGCATCGAGACCAAGGATCCCGAGTTCGTTAGCAACGGAGCTGTTCGGCTCGGGGTCGGCAGCAATAGCGGCAAGGAAGCCGCCTTCATGTACACTGCCCCCATTGCCGACAACTGGGCATTTCGCATTACCGGCGAATACGCCAATGAAGAAGGAGACGTTTCGTATCCAGACTATGGTGGCATGCCGAGACTCGATGAACGCGCAGAGTCCGACTACGAACAGTTTCGCGGCAAACTGCTCTACCAGTCTCCTGATGAAGACGGCATTCGGGCTGTAGCGACCTTTTCGCATTCATACAACTCGCCAGCCTACAGCGATGTAGACGGGCCCAGCGCAGGCGTGGCCTACGAGGATCGCATCTGGGGTCTTCAATCGGTACCTGTTTTTGTCGAAGCCCGCTCGACGGAAATCGACCAGTTCGGACTCGATATCACCAAACCTCTCGAAGGCGGCTGGACGCTGCAAAGCATCACCGGCCTTACCCACACTGTTACCGAGCGCCCATCTGTCGATCTAGCATCCGTCGGAGAACTCGAATCATTCGAGATCTCCCAGGAACTCCTCGTTACGCAAACCAGCGACAACGCGGAAACAACCTTAGGCGCCTTCTTCCTGGACAGCGACGCTAACGGCTGGCGCGACCAGCAACGTCCTTGGGAAACCCGTTTGCGTCAAAGTCGCAGTAATACGGATACAACGAATTTCTCGGTTTTCGGGGAAACGCGTTGGGATGTCGCCGACCAGTGGAAGATCGTATTGGGCGGGCGTTTCGATTCCGAGGATACCGACTTCGACAGCTCGTCTCAGAATCTTGAAGACGGCGTCATTTCGAATGTGAACATAGGCGTGACAGACTCGAGCTTCGACGAATTCCTTCCCAAAGCGGGAGCGATCTATTCCATATCAGACGACAGTACGCTCAGCTTTATTGTCCAAAAAGCCCATCGGGCTGGAGGAAGCGCCCTTAATAACCTGACCGGAGAATCGTATGAATACGATCCTGAGAGCGCCTGGAACTATGAGATTTCCTGGAAGGGCCATTCTGGAGAAAACGGATTCTACTACGCGGCCAACGCCTTCTTGATGGACTGGGAAGACCAGCAAATCAATGTACCACAGATTCCAGGCGACTTCACGAGCGACATCATTCTCAATGCGGGTAGCTCACGCGTTTCCGGATTTGAATTGGAAATGGGCGCCCGTCCTATGGAAGGTCTGAACATTCGGGGCAGTTTAGGTTACGCGAAAACAGAGTTCCGAGAATTCGCATTCGTTCAGTTCGGCGATCTACTCGACCTGGCCGGCTTTTCCTTCCCTCAAGCTCCTGATTTCAATGCTTCGATCGCCGTCGACTACAACTTCAATGAAGGGTTTTTCGTCGGGGGCGACATTAACTATACTGACAGCGCTCTGTCTCGTTCGCTCCTCGAGGGTGGACTCGTTAACGAAATGTCCTCCTACACGCTCGTAAATCTCAGAGCCGGTTGGAGCTCGGGCAATTGGGACGTCATCATCTACGCGGACAACGTTACCGACAAAGATTATTTTCTTTACCACTTCGACACTCCTGGCTTTCAGCTAGCGACACTCGGCAAAAGCGCTTCTTACGGCTTGAGAACCACCTTTCGATTCTAAATTCTACAAATCGCTACAATAAAAGCCGCCCTCCATTGATGAGAGAGAGGGTGGCCTTTTTGCTTCTACTAAATGGGTAAATCAACCGCATCCAAGATCTACTTAGCTGTCTGGCGATGGCATTTTTGGGCTGGGCTGGTTACCGCCCCGTTTCTCATTGCCCTGTCGCTGACCGGCGCGATCTATGTTTTTAAACAGGAACTCGAGCCATTATTGTATCCAGATCTTTATCACGTAAACCCCAATAGCGATGTAGCAACGTTCGACGAAGCTCGAGATGCAGCCAGAGCTGCTCTCCCCGATTTCGATCACTTTTTCCTCAGCCTTCCTGTTAAACGCGACCATTCCTGGTTTCTTGCCGCTCAAAAACGCGATCCATCAGGCGGACGTGAATTTCGCTGGATCTTCTACGACCCGTACGCAAAGCAGGTTCTCGGTCACCGCAGCAATGATGAAGGCTTCTTCGAGATCGTCTTGAATATCCACCGGACTCTACTCGCTGGCAGTTGGGGACGCACGCTCACTGAAGTCGCTACCTGTTGGGCCATCATCTCCATACTGGCTGGACTTTACCTCTGGTGGCCGAGAAAGAAAGAAAAAGTATGGGGAGTCTGGATACCTCGGTTTCGCGGCAGCGCACGCGTTCTCCTGCGTGACTGGCACTCCGTTCCTGCCATGTATCTGTCCATCTTCGTTTTGTTCATACTGCTAAGCGGCCTTTTCTTCACCCAATACTGGGGAAAGGCATTCCAAGCCGTCAACCTGTTCTCTGGCGGAATTCCAAGCTATTATCTCGATCCGCCAAAGTCTAAGCTGCCTGACCCCAACGTCGCCCCTCAGGAATCCATCTCGCTGGAACAAGTCCACGCCGCCGCGGCATCGGCTATCGATCTCAGCCACGGGTACTTCAGCCTGGAGATTCCACCTCCTGGCACCGAAGAACCCTTCAAACTGACCACCAACTTCGCCATGCCGCTTCGCAAGCCCAGCATCGTATTCATCGATCAATACAATGGCGATGTCCTCTATGCCGATACCTTTGCCAACTTTCCCCTTGGTGCTAAAATCAGTCTGCTCGCCTATCCCATACACGTGGGGAGCATCTTTGGAACCGCCACTAAAATCCTGGCTGTCATTAGCTGCCTTCTCATTATCGTCATGTCGATCACAGGCGTATGGATGTGGTGGAGACGCCGCCCGCCTGGAAAAATAGGTTCTCCTAAAAAGCCGCCTAAAAAGACCGTCCCTCATTGGATCGCCTGGCTTACAGTCTTTCTCGCCATTTTCCTGCCAACCGTAGGCATCACGCTAATACTGATCGGGGTTACGAGCTGGCTAACTGGAAAGTTTAAGAAGCCAGTCGCAGAGACTGGGCTTTCGTAAAACTTCCGTAGCTTAAAAATAGTGAATGAAGGAAGTCCGACCGTAAGAGCCCTCCCTACTCACTTCGCTTCATCGACGTAAAGGCCTAAACTACTGGCCCTATTGTGCTAGAAGCTTAAATACGTTGACCCAGACTATCGGTCGTTTTTATGGCATGTAGGCAATCGCATATGGCCGACGCATTTAACTCCGAATATCCTTCAACCGAACATCTCCGCGAAAAAGCTCGCAAACGCATGCCCCGCTTCGCCTTCGAATACTTGGAAGGCGGCTGCTTTTCGGAAGTGAACCTGAAGCGCAACACGGACGAGATTCGGGATATCAAGCTTCGCCCCTTCTATTTGCGCGACTATTCTGGAGCGAATCTGGAGACCGAGATCTTTGGCAAGACTTATGCCGCTCCGATTGGTGTGCCGCCCGTCGGCTTACAGGGTCTGATGTGGCCCCGAGCGGCTGAAATCTTAGCTAAGGCCGCTTTCGACAATAATCTGCTCTTCACCCTCAGCACTGTCTCTACGGCGAGCATTGAAACCGTTGCCGAAATCACCGAAGGCAACTTCTGGTTTCAGCTTTATCACCCAGCTGAAACGGAGCTGCGCGACAAGATCCTCGATCGCGCGGAAGCCGCAGGCTGTCAGTGCCTGGTCATCCTAGCCGACACCCCGAGCTTCGCCTATCGGCCTAAAGAGATTCGCAACGGCCTATCGATCCCGCCTCAAATGAACATGCGAAACATCATTCAGATGTTTACCCACCCAACCTGGTCCTTTTCGCAGCTCGCGGCCGGAGCCCCCGAATTCAAGACCATCAAGCCTTACATTCCCAAAGGGCTCAACCTAAAGCATCTGAGCCTCTTCATGAACAAGACCTTTTCAGGCCGACTGACCGTCGACCGCATCAAGTCCATCCGCGATCGCTGGAAGGGCAAACTGATGGTCAAGGGAATCGTCAACGAGGAAGACGCCCAGAAAGTCATCGATCTTGGAACCGATGGATTCATCGTATCCAACCATGGAGGACGCCAGCTTGACTCTGGGCAGTCAACCATCGACCCGCTTATCGAATTGTCGAAGAAATTTGGGGACAAAACCACGATCATGATCGATAGTGGGCTACGCTCCGGCTCGGACGTAGCCACTGCCCTGGCCTGTGGCGCGAAATTCACTTTTCTCGGCCGCTCCTTCATGTATGGCGTCGGCGCCCTCGGTAAAACCGGCGGGGATCACGTCGCCCTCATGCTCATGCGACAGCTCAAGCAAGTCATGGAGCAGGTAGCCTGCGAACGGGTGCACGACTTTCCAAATCACCTGATCCAGCCCTGACTTTCCAATCTCCTTTCTGGAAAGATGGAGTTTTGTGGACCCGCAAACCGATCAGCAACACTAATGGATCGTAGTTTCGCCTATGATAACCGTTCTCCGGCCAAACCAATCTTGAACAAATTCCGAAGTTAGTTGATCCTAAGGAATCTATGAAAAGCACGCTTGTAAGAAATCTGACAGCCATTGCCACACTCGTTTTTGGAGTAACTCTATTAAACGCCGGTGAAATTAAACTCGAGCTAGGCGGGAACGACATGATGCAATTCGATAAAGCTGAATTACGCGTACCTGCCGGATCGACCGTCAACCTTACCCTCAATCATACGGGCAAACTGCCAAAGGCAGCCATGGGCCATAATTTCGTGCTTCTCAAGGCGGGGACGGATGTGGCCGCTTTCGCCATGCAAGCGATCGCAGCCGCAGCTACTGAGTACATCCCGGAAAGCGACGCCATCATCGCGCACACCGCCCTCATCGGCGGAGGCGAAAGCACCTCCATCAGCTTCACGGCGCCTGCAGCGGGGACCTACGACTACATTTGCACCTTCCCTGGACACTACGCGATCATGAAAGGCAAGCTGATCGTCGAGTAGACGAGCAATCTGACCTAGAGGGGAGGAGTCCCAATGGTTATGATTTCGCTCCTCCCTTTGTCTTCATGAAATTGGTTCTCCCCATCACGCTTAGCCTGGGCTGCTTGGCTTTGATAGGGTGCCAAACGACAACTTCAAACAAGACTGAGGGCGAAGCCCCCTCCCCTGTTTCATCCGATCCAGTTACTGTTGAAGAACCGGTCGAAACCTACGTTTTCGGCTGGGGCAACCTTCCTGCAGAACTTGCCAGGCCAAGAGGCGGCACCACTCGTGGCACTCCTGTCGAATTCGCGGAACCGCGTCAACTTCCCCTTGCTTCCATCGCCGCGACCGACAACCCCTTCGAGAAGGATCGAGCGGCTATCCTGTCATTGGCAGGCGACTACAAGGCTAGTTTCCATTTTCTGGAAACCATGGGCCTTTTTCGGGAGCACGAACCCATTCGCCCTTACCATTCCTGGAGCACCGAGCAAGTTCGCATTCTGGAAGATCGAGGCGATTTCATCAGCTTGCAGCACACCCTGGCCATGTATTTCAAACAGAAAGACGGATCCGTAATGGGCCCAATGGTCATGAAGCATTGGAGACAAGACTGGACTTATCAGGACACCGACCTGCATACCTTTCGCGGAGCCGGGACTTGGGAACGCGATACCCGCTCGCCTGAATCGGTTCAAGGCGCTTGGTCGCAATCCGTTTGGCAAGTGGATGACTCCCCTCGTTACGAGGCCATCGGTCGCTGGACCCACGACGGCAATCGCTCCGCTTGGACTGGCGAAAATTCCTGGCGGCCTTTACCGCGTCGCGAGTACAGCGTGCGCAACGATTACAGCGTCATGGAAGGCTTTCATCGTATCATCATCACCCCTACAGGCTGGGTGCATGAACAGAATAATTGGAAGCGGGTCGAAGGCGATGCGTCGGACACACCAGACTATCGAGGCCACGAGCTCGGTATCGATCGCTACGAGCTCATCAATTCTCCTGACCTGTCCAAGGCAGATGAATACTGGGACAAGACCGGCCCCTACTGGGCAGCCGTTCGTCAAGCCTGGAACGAAATCTACTCCGAAAACGACCAATTCTCACTCAAGAGCAAAGTCGATGGTCGTAGCCAGTTTGAACATCATTTCGAATACGCAGGAAAACTGGATGGAGGGGAAGAGTATGATCCCGCAGCCGGGGCTAAGTTCGCCAAGGAAACGATAGAAAAATATCTTACAGAAGATCCGGCCGAAGTGGCGTATTAATAGACCAACACGGCCTAACGCTGAACCACCAGCAGATCTTTTACGTCGACGCTGTCGCCTACTTTTACCGGGATACGGTCGATGGTTCCATCTGCGGCGGCGTAGACAGTCGTCTGCATCTTCATTGCTTCGATTATGAGCAGTTTATCGCCTTTCTTCACCTTCGTTCCCACCGAAGTAGCGATACCGCAAACCATCCCCGGAATCGGAGCTCCAACCTGCATGTCGTTTCCGGCCTCGGCAAGCTCGCGCGGCGTTGTATCCGCCTGAATCGACTTATCCAAAATCGAAATATCGCGAGCTCTACCATTGAGTTCGAAGGTGATATGACGATAGCCATCGTCGTTCGGATCGCCCACATTGATGAGCTTAATGTAGAGAACCTTGCCTTTCTCGATCTGCACCGCCACCTCTTCATTCGGTTTCAAGCCGTAGAAAAACGCAGGTGTCGGAAGAACGGATACGTCACCGTATTGATCCCTAAACGATAGGTATTGTTTGAATACATCAGGGTACATCAAATGACGGAAGAGATCGTCGTCCGTAGCTTTATACTTCAATTTCTTGGAAAGGGCCTTTTTCTCCTGTAAAAGATCGATTTTGTCGGCATACGATCCTGGGCGACCACGTTTCGGTTTAATTTCCCCCAAAACAATCTTCTGCAGCTTTTTCGGCCAACCTCCCTTAGGTTGACCAAGCCCTCCGGAAAGCATGTCGACGACCGAAGCGGGAAAGGAGGAGCCTGGTTCAAGATTAAAGATATCCGCTGGCTTGATACCGCGCGTTACCAAAAATATCGCGAGGTCTCCCACGCACTTTGACGATGGGGTCACCTTTACGATATCACCGAGAAGCTGGTTTACCTCCTCGTAAGTCTGCACCACCTCTGGCCAATGACTACCCAATCCGAGCGAGAACGCCTGCTCCCGCAAGTTCGTGTACTGGCCCCCTGGCATTTCATGTTCGTAGACTTCCGCCGAACCGAACTTCGGCCCCGTATCAAAGGGTTCGTAGTACTGGCGAATCGCTTCCCAGTAGATGGAAAGCTCATTCAGGGCTTTGAGGTCGAGTTTCGTATCGCGCGGCGAATCTCGCAGAGCCGCCACAATTGAATTCAAGTTCGGCTGCGAGGTCAGACCCGACATCGAGGACACCGCTAGGTCAACAACGTCCACCCCTGCTTCCGCTGCCTTAATGACTGAAGCCGAAGCAATCCCGGAGGAGTCGTGCGTGTGAAAGTGGATTGGAATGTCGATCTCCGACCGCAACGCCTTGATCAATTTGGTAACCGCGAAAGGCTTGCAAAGACCCGCCATGTCCTTGATCGCAAGAATGTGGGCTCCCATGCACTCGATCTCTTTGGCAAGCTCCACGTAGTATTTTAGCGAATACTTATCTCTTTTGGGGTCGTTTATGTCTCCCGTGTAGCAAATAGCGCCTTCGCATAAGGCATGGGTTCGGCGGACGGCTTCCATCGCCACTTTGAGATTAGGAAGGTAGTTCAGCGAATCGAAGACGCGAAAGAGATCCATCCCCGCTTCCGCCGCATGCTTGACGAAGCCCGAAACCACGTTGTCTGGGTAATTCGAATACCCGACGGCATTCGCGCCGCGCAGAAGCATCTGAAAAAGTACGTTGGGAGTCTTTTCCCGAAAAGCTCGGAGACGCTCGTAGGGGCACTCCTTCAGAAAACGCATCGCGGTGTCGTAGGTCGCCCCTCCCCACATCTCCAGGGAAAACAGGTTCGGCAACCGTTGCGCTATCGCCTCCGCGCAGGTCAACATGTCGTAGCTACGCATCCGCGCCGCAAATAGAGACTGATGAGCATCTCGAAACGTCGTATCCGTGACCAAAAGACGCTTCTCTTTGCGCATCCATTTAGAGAACGCGTCCGCGCCATGCTTCAATAAGCGATCACGCACCCCGGCAGGAACCTTTTTCCCGTGTTGGTATTCGGGAATCAAGACCGGCAGCTGCATGTTCGGAACAGCTCGACCTTTCACTTGCTCGTTTCCGTTGACGATGGTTTCGCCCAGGTAGGACAGTAGCTTATTGGCTCGGTCGAGTTTCTCGCTGAAAACGAAAAGTTCAGGCGACGTGTCGATCATGGTCGTCGTAGCATCGCCTCTTTGAAAAACGGGATGATGGATCACATTCTCGATGAAGGGAATGTTTGTCTTGACCCCTCGGATACGAAACTCCCGCAACGCTCGATCCATACGCAGTATCGCGATCTGAAAATTCGAACCGAAGGTAGTCACCTTCACCAAAAGGGAATCGAAGTAAGGAGTGATCACCGCCCCCGTATCTCCCATCGCCCCATCCAAACGCACGCCAAAGCCGGCTGCCGAGCGGTAGTTCACAATACGACCGTAGTCAGGCGTAAAGCCGTTGGCTGGATCTTCAGTCGTGATACGGCTCTGGATCGCATAGCCATGGCGCGGCACCTCCTCCTGGACAGGAATGCCAATTTCCTTTCCGTGCAGCTTTTTGCCCTGGGCCACTAGGATTTGCGAGCGGACAATGTCGATACTCGTAATCAGCTCGGTAACGGTATGCTCGACTTGGATACGAGGATTCATTTCGATAAAGAACCATTCGTCCGTATCGCAATCGTACAAATACTCCACGGTACCGGCGTTGTTGTAGCCGATCTCCCTGGCGAGCCGAACGGCCGACTCGCAGAGAGCGACACGCATCTCATCCTTGAGACCTACGGAAGGCGCGATCTCGACCACCTTTTGGTGACGCCTCTGGACGGAACAGTCTCGCTCATGCAAGTGGACAACATTGCCATGCCGGTCTCCCAATATCTGAACCTCGATGTGCTTCGCCCGCTCGATATAACGCTCCAAGAAGACGGCATTGTTTCCGAAGGCTATCTGGGCCTCGTTTTGAGCTTCCTCCAACAAAGGGGCCAAATCCTTTTCCTTTTTCACTACCCGCATCCCGCGACCGCCACCGCCGAAAGCCGCTTTGATGATGAGCGGAAATCCGATTTTCTTGGCCAGCTTGACGGCTTGGGCTGGATCGGAAACGGCATCCTCCGTCCCAGGCAATGTGGGGACCTTAGCCTTCTCTGCGGCTCGCCGAGCCGCCACCTTGTCGCCCATTTTCTCAATCAACTCAGCATCGGGACCGATAAAGGTGATCCCGGCCTCGCGGCAGGCTTTGGAAAAGTCGGGATTTTCAGAAAGGAAACCGTACCCTGGATGGATAGCATCGACCCCGGCATCCTTGGCTACTTCGATGATAGACTCGATATCGAGGTATGCCGCCACCGGCCCTTTGCCCTTTCCGACTTGATAGGCCTCGTCGGCTTTAAAGCGGTGGACGCCAAATCGGTCCTCTTGGGAGTAAATAGCTACGGTGCGAAGACCGAGCTCGGTAGCGGAACGGAAAATACGAACCGCAATTTCGCTGCGGTTGGCGACAAGGATTTTTTTCACAATAAATGAGTCTAGAGATTAGGCATGTTAAGGAATCGGAACGCGCTACCCCAACGCAAACCTTTTCAGCGAATCCAATGGGAGGGAACCGCAAAAGACAGGAGTCTTCCGCTATACCGTCAACCAACATTCCTACCTCCTAAAACCTATTCCACCTACACGGCGAAGCCATGCAATTAATCCCGCATGGAGCGCCTTTTATCCGTCTCGGGGTAGAAAGGCGGCGCATCCATCGCTACACTACGAGTATGATTGACCATAGCTCTTCGATCCGCTGCGAGATCGTTTCAGAAGATGAAAAGTTGCGAGACGCTCTGGTTCGCATCGCCAAGACCTGCGCCATTGACTTGAAGCTGTCGCTCCCAATGGAGATGAGCGAACGAACGCGCCGCGCAACCGAACCGGAATCCGAAGCGAAAATCACACTCAGCATCCCTGCCAAATTCGCTCTGGCCCACGACTCCATATGGAATCTCGCCTGCCGCATAGCCTGTTTCTGCCCCCAAGCTCGCATTACCACCCAGATCGAGAGTCCGTAATCCCGAACACGACTGGCAGCCTGTTTCCTAGAAAGCATTTGAAATGAAACGAATCTCCTCACTGGCGATCGCGCCAAAACCGAAAACGCAATCTAGCAGCGAATGCGACGAATGCCTAAACCTTTTAACAGACCCCCATGGTCGCATCCCCATAGCAGCGGATTGGCCAAGCATATTCAACTTTCTAGGACAAATAGGTAGTTATTATTTGCAAACGCGTCATGCCTATGGGCGCCTTATCGTTAAAAAGCCGTTTTGCAAGGTAGATTGGCTGGAAGAAGGTGTTCTCGCTGCAGATAAAGAAGGAGAGCTGCTGCTATACCCAAAGGCCCAATACAGCGTGTCTGGTCGCGTAGCCCACTGCGAGTGCTGTGGCTCTCCCGGGAGTATTGATTTCACCAATGAACACGGCCTCGACATGATGCAGATCTGCTGTCCAGCCGATGTGAAGGCGATCCAATGGGGAAAATTTATTGCCAAGTGTTCCTCGACCAGTCCCAAATTCCCGCCGGTAAAGCGGAAAGAGCGAATTCCTATTATTCCCGGAAACGCCCAACCACTGGATACGGAAGCTAGCGCCGTAACCACCCTGCTCGATTGGATCGTTAAAAACGAAGCGAGTTTTATAGCTACTCTAGTTTCCACAGGCGTCATCCATCGCCAGGAAATAAAACCGATTTATGTGGACTGGAACGAGAATGTTCTCCACGCGACGGACAGAGAAGTCACGCTGCAACTTGGCTTAGCAGCCGTGAGGTCAATTTTTGTATCCAACATTCATGACTCGCCGCGCTTTTTCATAGCCGGCCCCGATAACGTTCAGCTTCTAGCCATAGAGCCTCCCGAGAAGGAAGAAGATCGAGAAGCCTATATCGAAGTCGTTTCCCCATTTCTACCAGATTCAAAATAACCATTTTTTTCGATACGAAATGACTGATCCAATCGCCATCTACTTTGCCACCGTAACCGGAAACGCTGAAGAACTTGCAGGCGACGCCTGCAGTCGATGTCGAGAGGCGGGACTCACTCCAATGCTTCATAATCTGGCTGACATGACTCCCGAATCGCTGAAGCAGACCAAATATGCTCTTTTCATCGTGAGCACCTGGGGCGACGGAGAACCGCCAGACGACGCAGCCGATTTTTTCGATGAGCTGCAGGACTCGGACGAAAATCTAGCCGAGCTTAAATATTCGGTCATGGGTCTCGGCGATCAAAGCTATCCCGACTTTAACGCCTTCGCTCGCAATCTGGATAAGGAACTGCAAACCCGTAGCGCCAAGACGTTTCACGACCGCGTAGAGGCTGACATCGATTATGACGATACTTATGAGCAATGGATAAATCCCGTTGTCGAAAAGCTCTCAAGTTCACCGGAACCGCAAGCCGCATCGGCATGGTAGCGCGAACGATCAGAACAGTCACCGCAGAAAGGGCGCGATTCGCCCTTTGTCTTTTCGGCCCTCTGCTTGTTCTCTTGTTATTCATTTTTCTGATACATTTTTTATCATAGAGAAGGGAGCGGTTCTAGGTTAAGGATTCATATTGGATGAACCGCTCCCGTTTCTCTTTGCGACCAATCAATTTTATAGTTTTTCGGAACAAGGTCGTGGCGTCCGGCATTCTGCCGGGCGCCGTTTCGACGTTCTCAACGAAGAACGTCCTAGGACAGTCGGAGTTTCTACGATCCGCCGGTAGCGATTTTCGTTTCCAAATGGCCCATCCTCGGAGAATCTCCCTGGTCAGCGCTCCTGGTACAATAAGCTGGAACTCGCTTATTTGTATCTTATTTTATAATACAAATTCGTTTTATTTCGTTATATATTCGACTAGTTTGATTTTAAGCCGTACATTAGCGGCTCTCCATTTGCCTAGATTAGGAATAAAATAATTCACCTGTGAATTAGTACTGGCTTGCTACAAATACAATGATCGGCAAATGAATCTTATATGCGCCGATTTTGGTGAAAAGCCATGCGCATTCCCCAGAGATGGCTAATATACTCCTAGTTGATACGGACGAAGTAGCTCAGAGAGCGATGATCGGCATCATCACTCGCAACGACCATCGCTGCGCTACGGTCGATTCCGTAAACGACGCCTGGAGTTTCATTCAGCAAAATGTGGTGGTCGATCTGCTGATCACCGAGCTGAATCTGGGAGAGGAAAGCAGCGTTAGGCTGATTCGCCAATTGAAAAGCGATACCTATCTACGCGAGCTGCCGATCATCGTCTATGCCAAAGAGGGAGATCGTAACGCGGTGAAGAGCGTTCTCGAACTGAATGTTCAGAACTTCCTTTTGAAGCCCTACCAAGAGGCCGCTGTCTGCGACGAAATAAAGAAGGGACTGAAGACTTCTTGGCGTGAAAGCCCGTTCGCCAAGGAAAGCGTCATTTGCCGTAAGAAAGATATCACGCCCGCTCAAAGGCGAGAACTGCTAGAAAATCTTGGAGCGGCCCTCAGCAAGATGCGCCCCAAACTCAAGGAATCATCTCAAAAGCAGTCGTCTAAGCCAATCATAGACATAATGAAGAGCATTTCGCAATTGGCGGCAGATGTGGGCGCGATTGGGGTACTCAAGAACTTGAAGAAACTCTACGACATGGCAATGGAAGCGAAGTGGAGCGACTTTACCGAGAACCTAGAGGCAATCGACTTCGCAGCCAATCTGATTAGAGCCAATCTGGACGAATCCGCTCGAGTGCCGGAAGGCTTCCTGAGTCCGGAAGAAAAGGCCGAGGAAAGCGAAGCCCAGGCTAGACAAGAATGGATAGACGCGCCCAAGGATGACCGCTGCCCTATGGTGGAATGGAAAACTCTCCAACGCCAACTGGAAGGTCTCTCAAATTGTCCCGTCATAGACTCGATAGGCGCGGCCTTTCAAATGTCGGCTAACGGCCACCCCACCTCGCTCAGCCCACTACGCGACCTTATCCGGCAGGACCCAAGCCTGACCACGGATCTTCTGATACAAAGCAATCGCATTAAGAAGAAAGACGACGAAGAAAACACGGCAGACATCGAGGAGACGCGGATTGCCGTCAATCTAATGGGAGAGCGTAGATTGGCGTCGCTTGGAGAAAATCTGATCACCGTTCAGGAGCGCTTGATGAAGGCCGAGCCCAATGCAAGCTGGCCACGCTTCCGCCTCTTTCAGCTTGGTACGGCAAGACTCGCCCAATTCGTCGCTCGCTATCTGGAGATGGTCGATCTTGAAACGGCTGCCTACACGGCAGGGCTGATCAGCGACATCGGCAGGCTTCTCCTCCTTTACCTTCATCCTCACGCTTTGCAAGCGATTCAGAAACACGCCTGGAAAACGAAAATCCCGCTAGCTGAAGCGGAAGTTCTTTATCTTGAGACAACCACCAACGAGATGGGGGCTCACTTCGGTCAAACACAGGGGCTTCCACAGCGTTTCGTCAATGTAATGCTATGGCGCGAAAATCCTAAGCTAGCAACCGAAGACCAGGAGCTGGTCGCCATTGTAGCTCTAGCTCGAGATATTTGCCGATACAATCGTCTCGGTTTTTGCGGCGAAAAGCTCCACGAGGACGCCAAACCGCTAGAAAGCGTAGTCGCTTGGGAAGTATTGCGTCAAAACGTGTTCTTGAGCTTCGACTTCGCGAAATTCGAACGCTTCGCTAAAGCCGAGTGCGAGCAAGTGAGAAGCGAGCTGCTCAGCCAGTTCGCAAAGTAGCGATTTCAGGAAGACCCATTTGCCAATCGGCACACGGTTTTCTGGATACGTCTTTAGGAAATCTCAAGCTGCCAGGACAGCCGGCTACAGTACCCGACCCGAGACGTTTAAAGAAACGGAACTGAAGCGAAGCCAATCAGAGCGAGTTTAGAGTCGGCTATGAAAACAAGCTCGATATTGAATAAATGCCGATAGCGTGTTCACTTTTTCTCTGACAAGTTTCACCTTACTTTCTTAAAATGGAATATCGCACTGAAACAGATACAATGGGCGAAGTAAACGTCCCGAAGGACAAATATTGGGGAGCTCAGACCCAGCGATCCATTCTCAACTTTCCCATTGGTCCACCGGCCTCAATGCCCTTGGAAGTCATCAAAGCCTTTGGCATTCTCAAAAAAGCGGCAGCTATGACGAATCGCGATTTGGGTGTCCTCGCTGACGAAAAAGCCGAGCTAATTGCTCAAGCGTGCGACGAGATCGTAGCGGGCGAATTGGACGAGCATTTTCCACTGGTGGTATGGCAGACCGGATCAGGCACTCAATCCAACATGAATTGCAACGAGGTCATTGCCAATCGCTGCCATGTCCTGAAGGGCAATGAATTAGGTGTAGGCCAAAGACTGATACATCCGAATGATGACGTAAACAAATCGCAATCGTCTAACGACACATTCCCGACAGCCATGCACATCGCGGCCTACCAAAAGCTGGTTGAGCATACGATTCCTGAAATCGAGGCGCTGAAAGACGAGTTGGCATCAAAATCCGAAGCGATGCGAGAGATCGTAAAAATTGGACGTACCCACTGGATGGATGCGACGCCACTCACGCTCGGTCAGGAATTTTCTGGATACGTTTCCCAGCTGGAGCACGGTCTCAAGGCGCTCGAGAACACCCTGCCCCATCTTTCCGAGTTGGCCCTTGGAGGTACCGCTGTTGGTACGGGACTTAACACGCCTCCCGACTACGCCGAAAAAGTGGCTACGACCATTGCCGCTCTCGCCAAACAACCCTTTATCTCAGCTCCCAACAAGTTCGAATCCCTGGCAGCCCACGATGCCATCGTCGAGTCGCACGGAGCCCTTAAACAAATTGCCGTCAGCCTGACCAAAATCGCGAGCGATATCCGTATGCTAGCTTCCGGCCCTCGTTCGGGCATTGGCGAAATCACCATTCCCGCCAACGAGCCTGGATCCTCCATAATGCCAGGCAAAGTGAACCCAACTCAAGTTGAAGCTATCACTATGGTCTGCGCCCAAGTCATCGGAAACGACACCACCATTACCTTCGCTGGAGCTAATGGCCATTTCGAGCTGAACGTCTACAAGCCGGCCATGATAAACGCCTTTCTCCAATCGGCCAACCTCTTGGGCGATGCTTGCCGCGCTTTTAGAGAAAACTGCGTCGTCGGCATCGAGCCCAACATACCTCGCATCAAACAGCATTTAAACAATTCCCTTATGCTCGTTACGGCTCTGAATCCGCATATCGGATACGAAAACGCGGCCAGGATCGCCAAAAAGGCTCATGCGGAAAACACCACGCTCAAAGAGGCGGCTCTCGAGCTCGGACTACTTACGGAAGAGCAATTCGACCAATGGGTCGTTCCCTCAAGCATGATTGGACAACCATAGCTGGCTCCACTCTCGATTTCCATTGAAAGAACAAACAGAAAGCTTCAGGAGATGGAGTGACTGAATTAAACGACTCTCGAGTGAACTTTCGGCGAAAATAGAACCCTAGAAAACGAACCAATCCATCAATTATCAGTCCCTGTATAGACTATGGCAAATGCTCAACAAAACGGAAACCTCATCGAAGCCCTCCGCCTCGTAGTGGCAGACTCTTATGCTCTGCTTGGCGATACGCACCTGTGCCACTGGAATGTCCGCGGTCCCGGCTTTTTCGCCCTCCACACTGCATTCGAGCAGCAATACACGGAACTCTTTCAAGCGATCGACGAAGTAGCAGAGCGTATTCGAGCCTTGCGCAGTATGGCGCCAGGAGGCATCGCCAGACTGGCCGAAATGGCTAATTTCGAACAGATCGACGAAGATGCCGCTGCCGAGACGATGGTCGCTCATCTGGCGCAGCTGAACACCAAGCTAGTGGAAGACCTTAAGAACGCTCGAAACCTGGCCAGCGAGTCCGGCGACGACGAAACTGAGGACCTCATGATAGCGCGGATTCAGGTGCATGAAAAAAACATTTGGATGCTCAATAGCTACCTCGATAATTGAAATCCAATAAGCTCATCTTGGATACAAATGAGCGACACGGCACATTCTTCAAGTCACACACCATCAAAAACTACGCCTTTACCTAATTCGACAACGAAGATCGCGGTCTAAGTAGGCTAGCCGGGTCGATCTAATGGATAGAAACTCCTGCTGGAAAACTTAGTCTATTCTTCGCGTTCAAGCAGCTCGCGCTGAAGATCCTGGATGGAATCCACGATTCCCAGGAACTTCTCTCCAAAAGAGGTGAATCTGTATTCAACATGCGGAGGCGTGACGGGGAATATCTCCTTTTCAGCTATGCCGAAACGCTGCAACTTGGAGAGTCGCTCGTTGAGCACTTTGGCGGATAGTCCAGGAGTCTGGCGCTGCATTTCTCCAGGCCGTTTCACGCCATTGCGAATGAGCTGAAGTACCCGTAGCGACCATTTGCAGCCCACGATGCTCTCCACCATTTCCGAAACGGGAGGCTTTTGAAAAAAAGTTGGATTTTTCTTTTCGCTCATAGTCATCAATTTGCACCAAAAGGTAAGTATCTTACCATTTTGCACCTACTTGTCGCTGTATTCAAAAACTGGTAGAAGAGTACTGTCCGGCCTTGATTGGCCTAGATATTAAAAACGAAACGATAACATTACTATGAAATCAAAAGCAATCTTCTATCATGCCGGCTGCCCTGTCTGCCAGGAAGCTGAACAAAATGTAGCCAACGCTCTGGACCCAAATCGCTACGATGTGGAAATCGTTCATCTCGGCCAAGACAGAGCAAGCCTTCCAAAGGCCGAAGCGGCGGGCGTAAAATCGGTCCCTGCATTGGTTCTGGATGGACAGCCCTATCACATTAATTTCGGAGCGGATCTCTCAGCCCTGAATTGATTCTAAGAACTGATCGGGGCGGTTGCGCGAAGCAACCGTCCGCCTTTTCGGCTATATTGAAGTCTTGAATACGGTCCTGAGCTGGGCAATATTGCCACCTAAATCTCATGAAAACGCAGGTTAATAATGTGATGGTCGGAAAGGTGGAAGCCTTTGGACCCAAAGGCGAGCCGAGCGCCTTTCGCAAGCGTGTGGTATCTGACTCCGTGAAAATTGGCGAGATGGGAATCGAGAATGACGAGCAGGCGGATCGGAGAAATCACGGCGGTCGAGAAAAAGCGATTCTGCATTACGCCTATGATCACTATGCTAAATGGCGTATTGAAAAACCGGATCTCAATGAATTCCTGAGCGAACCCGGAGCCTTTGGTGAAAACATTTCAAGCGATGGATTTACCGAGGACAATCTTTGTATTGGCGATCAACTATCTCTAGGTACGGCTGTGGTCGAGATTAGCCAAGGCCGTCAGCCCTGCTGGAAGCTTGGACATCGCTTTGGCGACGCGAAGATGGTGAAAACAGTTGTCGAAACGAGACGTTGCGGCTGGTACTATCGCGTTTTGCAGCCAGGCGAAGTTTCGGCGGGCGATAACATTGAGCTGCTGGAACGCCCTCACGAAAATTGGTCGGTAGCGAGGGTTATCAACCTTCTATTGGGAAAGGAGAAAGAGGCCGAGGCCCTAGAAACGCTGGCCAATCTGCCAACGCTTTCATCGAGCTGGCGGAGCCTTGCCCAAAAACGCTGGCGGCTAGTCGCTAAGGATTGATGTCAGGCTTTTTGAATACATATTCTCTTTGGGAAGCTCCCTAACCGTCTCAGCAAGTTCCTCCAAATGCTTCAGGAGACTGCGTTCGGCCTTATCGTAGACCGATTTGCCATCCTCTTCTCCAGGCTCGAAGGGAAATGGTCCTAGCGTTTCTTGCTTAACCTTCATCTTTAGCTCCATGATAAATTGAAGGGCTTCTGACCAACTCATCTTAGCGAAGACTTCGTTCAACTTTTCCTTCATCTTAATCTTTAGATCGAAACGCATCCCATCGTTGAACCATTGAGACTTGCCGCTTAATGAAACAACGCTGTCCACCACTTGGTCGAGAAACCCGACGTGGTCTAGAAAATTGGTCAGCATTTCGGCGTTCCGGCTACCTATGGGTTCTTTTGAGTGGTTTGCGGAAATCAGGAGCTTCAAGTCGTCTAACGAATCTAGGCCATCCAGAATAAAGTCAGAGGACTCTTCTCCCGCCAACTTACTGGTTCCGAATTCTCCGTTTAGAACATCAGTGAAAGAAAATTCTCCCTGAGGAGAAACGTTCTTGGTTGAGCTCGGCGAGCTGTTGTCGCGGTTAAAAAATTCCGCCCCGGCAATGTTATCAATCATCATAGTCAGTTTTCTTTTAGGTAACAGTGGGCAGAATTTTAGCGAAGCAAAGCCTGCGCCATCGATACGCTCGCGCACATTTAGCATTACGTCCCCGGGACCAAAACCATATCGGTCCCGAAGACGAGAAAGTAAAAGCGGCAAAGCTTTAGCCGAGACGGGAGAATCGAAAACTAAAAGCGATAGGAGGCTCCAAAACTGAACAGCAAAGGATCGAGTTGAGTGTTGGTTAGCTTGGCTCCGCCAGCAGTAACGTCAGACTCCAAATCGATCCACTTCAGGCTGGCATCGATATCCCATTTTTCTCCGAGATCGTAGCGAAGTCCTGCGCCCAAGGCCAAACCGAGACTGTAGTCTTCCAAGTCTAAATCGACGCCGGCGACATTCAGCTTCTTGTTGGTGATCCAGGTAAAATTGAGTCCACCCGAAAGATAGGGCGTGAAAGCGCTTTCATTATTGAATTCGTAAACAAGGCTTAAAGTGGGCGGCAAGTGCTCGAGAGAGCCAAGCTTTCCGACACCTTGCAGATAAACGTCGTGCTTTTGAGGAATCGTTAAAACGAGCTCTGCAAGGACATTCTCGGTAAAAGCGTAAGTGATATCGACTTCAGGTATCCACTTATCTTCTACAGAGACCGCATCTTCGCTGAAATCGATTCCCAAAGCGGAAAAGGCATCCGATTTATCAGCCGTCTCAAGATAAGCAGCCCTGATCTTTATTTCCCAAGACTTTGGCTTGGCTCCATCGACCGTGGACATCGGGCACATGAAAAGAACAGTTATGAGAACTAGAGATATTGATTTCTTCATTTTAGCTAGGTTGTCATTAATATTTCTAATTCAATGAAGTTATATAATTAGATCGTCAACTGGATACAGGGTTGGAGAAACTTCTATTCACGGGTCTAATCGGATCGATTAATTAGACTGCGCGTCCAGGCTATTGATCACCCGACGGTAAACCTTGACCGGTTCGAAAACCCAGACGTTCGCTCGCCTTTGGCAGGCGTAAAAGAACGAGCCGCCCTTTCTTGTGGTCACTACGGCCCAAGATGGTTTGCAAGACCGAATCTATTTTCTTAGGCAACTTCGAATAAACACTCGATGCCACTACTAGAAATATCCCATTCGGTGAAACGGTTCAAAGACGAAGCGGGTCAATCGCATCCAGTCATCGATATCGACTCCTTCGGTCTTGAAGAGGGAGAGCAGGTGGCTCTCAAAGGACCAAGCGGCTGTGGCAAGACGACCTTCCTTCATTTGATATCCGGCATTCTAGCGGTCGATGAAGGCAGTATCCAGGTAGCGGACACAGACCTGAGTCAGCTTAGCGAAGCAGGCCGCGATCGTTTCCGGGCGAAAAATATTGGCTACGTTTTTCAAAGCTTTCACTTGATGAGAGACTATACGTGTCTGGAAAACGTGGAGCTAGGCATGTCGTTTGGACCCGGCGCAGATCAAAAGTTCGCCAGAAGCCTTCTGGAACGGGTAGGACTGGAGCATCGATTGGATTACAGGGCCTCGGCTCTTTCCGTGGGACAGCAGCAGCGAGTGGCCTTGGCCAGAGCGCTGGCCAATCGACCGAAACTTGTCTTAGCGGACGAGCCCACAGGCAGTCTAGACGAAGAGAACGCGCGTGTCGCGCTTTCCTTGATACGCGAGCTTTGCCAGGAAAATGGAGCCGCTCTCATACTGGCGACTCATGACCAAAGGATTGTCGAGAGCTTTGAAAGGCAAGTGGATTTCGCTGCCTTAAACAAGGCCAGCGCGGCCAATGCGGGGGGACTTGCCCAATGAGCCCGATCGGCATGGCGGCAAAAGGATTGAAACAGCGGCTTGTCTCCAGCTCCATTGCCGCTAGCTCAGTCGCCCTCTCCGGCTGCCTCTTGATGTTGGTCTGGGCCTTGAAAAGCGAAGCTGAACGAACCTTCGCCGCAGCCGATGGCGGATTCGACGCGGTTTTGGGACCACGAGGATCCAAACTGCAAATCGTGCTCAACGCGCTCTATCACCTGGACGAGTCGCCAGGCCTGATTCGCTGGAACGACTACGAACGCATCAAGGGCAATCGCGCGGTGGTCGCGGCCTACCCCATCGCCGTAGGAGACAATTATCTCGGTATCCGTCTTGTTGGGACAGCAAGAGAGTATCTCGAAAATCACGAATATCGTGAAGGACGCCAATTCAAAGTCGAAGCGGGAGGAGCGCTTTTTCAACAAAAAGCGCTTGAAGCCGTCGCCGGAAGTCAGGCAGCTCGCCAGCTTGGGCTTGGAGTTGGGGATACATTTCATCCGTACCACGGATTGCAATACAATGCCGATGCCCGCCACGAAGAAATCTATACCGTCACTGGAATCCTCGAGCCAACCGGAACCCCAGCCGACAAAGTCATTTGGATACCGGTAGAGGGGATTCAAACCATGAGTGGCCACGATCCGAATGCGGCGACCGACGTCAGCGCGGTCCTGGTCAAACTAAGACCCGGAGCCAATATGGCAGGCTTCCAGCTAGACATGCTCTACAATAAACGCGGCGACCGCCTCACCTTCGCCTGGCCAGCTAGCCGATCCATTCTGCAATTCTTTGAAAAGCTGGGCTGGTTCGATCAGGTGCTGCAAGCCATCGCAGGCATGGTGGCTATCATAGCCGGAGCAGGAATAACCGCGGTGCTTTACAACGCCATGAACGAACGGCAACGCGACATAGCCGTATGGCGAGCTTTGGGAGCTCGTCGTCGAACCGTCTTTTCAATCGCCCTTCTTGAATCGCTAGGCATTACAATGAGCGGCATGGTCGGCAGTTTCCTTCTTTACGGAATGGCTGGAAGCGGCATCGCCCGCTTCATTCGAAACGAAGCAGGCGTAGCCATGGACATTTTCGCCATGAATGCCGCCTTTTGGTGGACTCCCATTGGCTTGTTGGCTATCGGTTTAATCGCTGGGCTGGCTCCAGCTTTAAAAGCCTACAGAACGGATGTAACCAAAAATCTGATATGAAATCTTTATCTCATCAAAAATCTACTGTCTGGAAGCTCATGATTCTTGGAGCCTACCTGCTCTTCATCGCCGCTTGCAGCTCTTCAGATCACGACGACCATGGTCACTCTGGTGGCCACGCCCATCATGCTCCCCACGGGGGGTCTCTAGTCATGCTGGGCGATCATCTTTACCAGCTGGAAATGGTGGCCCATGAGGAGTCCAGCGAACTCGAACTCTTCATATTGGATGGCGAGGCCGAGAATTTCATTCGCATCATCGCTCCGACACTCTCAGCCGCTGTCCAGGCTGATGGAGAAGAATTTCCGTTAATCTTTGCTGCCAAATCGGATGAAGCCACGGGAGAAACGGTAGGAAATACATCGCATTTTACGGCTAACACTCCATGGTTAGCAGAACATCCCAAGTTCGAAGCGGTCTTTGAGGTTATTGAAATTAGAGGACAACGCTTCGAGAACATTCATTTTCCATTTCCCGAAGGCTCACATTAATAGTCTGTAAATTAGAGAACAGATGAAAAAGGTAGCGATAATTCTGGTCAGCCTACTCGCCTTCATCGCGTTCGCTAAGCCAGTCAATCTCAATACGGTTACGTTTAGAGATCTAGCATCGTTCGAGTATCTGCCTGATCCTCCTGAGGAGAATGGCAAGGTTAAGAAAGGCGACAAGGAATACCTGAAATCGGTAATCCCGGAAAACGTGCTGGGCCTGAATGGTAAAAGCGTTGAAATAGCGGGCTACATGATGCCGCTCTCCATCACGGGTGACAAGGTAAGGGAATTTCTACTACTGCCCAACACCATGGCCTGCTGCTACGGCATGATGCCGGGATACAACGAGTTCATCTTCGTCAAGATGCCGAGCGGAGCGGGCATGCTGGAAAACATTCCGATTCGGGTCTACGGCAGGCTATCTATTGAAGAAACTTGGGACGACGGCTTCTTTAGCCACCTTTACTACATGAAGGGCAGTCGCGTGGAGATTGGCCATGGAAGCTCGGTAAATCTACCTCCCCTTCTCGAAGACATAATCGAGTAAAGATCATTCCCCACCAGAACCTTTTTGGGCTTATGGATTCGCTCGCTATGAAGCGGGCGGAAAGAAACGCGTAACTGAACGGAAGGCTTCACGAATGGTCCAAGGGTTAAGAAGGCTCGAATAGATCCGATGATTTACAGACGGATCTGAGAGAAATGCGATTCCTTCAAGCAATAGCCATTATGGCCACCGCAAGCCTGGCAGCCGTTTCGGCAGATGAAATTATTCTAAAGGATGGTTCTCGAGTCGAGGGCGTTATCATCATGGAGACCTCGAGCAAAATCGCAGTGAAACGGGAGGGGAGAACCGAATTTATTGCTCGGGACAAGATCGACTCGATCCGCAAAACGGCTCGAGACGATTCTTCGAACGAAAGACGAAAAACAGGGCCTTCCAAAACGAACTTGAAATTAGGACCAGAATTTTGGCCTCCTCGAGTCAATCAAGTGTATCCAGATCTTACCCTATACAATCATCACGGGAATGTCGTTACCCTTTCGAAAATCGCTAGAGGGCGAGTGGTGATCCTAGAACCCATTGGAATGACCTGCCAAGCTTGCCAAGCCTTTGCAGGCGGCCATAAGTACGGATCCTTCAAAGGCGTTTCACCCCAAAAGAATATCGACTCGATCGAGGAACTGCTTCCGAAATATTCGGGTGGCATTAAGCTGACTGATCCTAACATTGTATACATTCAGCTGATACTTTACGACACCGATATGAACGCCCCATCCGTAGAATCCATTCGTGAATGGGCGCAACACTATCGCATCGCCAGCAGACCTAACACTTATGTACTAGCAGGAACGCCTGATATGGTGGGCAAAGCCAGCTATCAAATGATCCCCGGATTCCAAGTTATCAATCGGAATTTCATTTTGGTAGGAGACGGAACGGGTCATAAACCAAGGCATGACATCTGGCGACAGGTCTTCCCCAACCTACCAAATCTGGTGAGACGCTAGACGCCTTTCCAGCAAAGCTAGGGATCAAACAAAAGTCCGCTAGACCGAGGGAATCTGTCCTTTGCGCATAACTCTGCGACCCTGAAAAGAGATTCATCCTGGCTTCTGAAAGCAGACACTTCGGACCATGTTTGAAACGACACGACAGGGTTAAATCTGATGGAATATCATAAGTTACTCTTATTCAAAAAGGAACCTTAACAATAAGGGTAAACGCTTTGTTACCTGTTTCGAATTAACTATAAAGGGATTATTCAATTTCTTATTAAACGTCGTATAACTGCTCAGATTATAGAGGACCAAGCTCAATCGCTAGCAGGGTAAGTCGATGCACCTCAAGCAGCAGATAATCTAGACCAGATTGTCTACCCATAACAATCAGATTAGGCAGTTCCCACCTGAATTATGAGCAGATCGACCAGATATAGGTTTCAAGAAACGAGACCCTTCCGCTCCCTGCGCAATTCAGTTTCCATAGAGCCTAAATCGTTCACCAAAATGCTCCCATAGAGAAAATGAATTGGTCCATAGGCAAAAAACTAGGCATCAACACGCTGGTACTTTCCCTCGCCTGCATAGTGCCTTTCGTGGCAGTCGGTATCATTTCCGTCAATACGGCAAGAAATTCGTTCGTCGAGGAAAGGTTTGCCCAGCTCGATTCGGTACGCGAAATCAAAAAACACCAGGTAGAGAAATACTTTCACGAGCGAAAAGGCGACATGAGCGTACTGGTGGAAACCGTGGGCGTACTCCGTCTTGAGGCGATGAAGAAACTGTCGGCAGTTAGAGAGACAAAACGAGCGGCGGTGGAAAGATACTTCTTCAACATCAGCAAACAAATTGTGACCTTTTCCGAGGATCAGATGGTAGTCGACGCCATGCGCGACTTCAGGAAAGCCTTTCGAGACTTCCGAAGCGAAAACAATATCGAGTCGGATAGCTTGACCGAAATGGAGAGCGATTTGCGCTCGTACTACGCAAATGACTTCAGTAATCGCTATGCCGAAGAGAACGACGGCGACCTTCCTAATGTCAGAGCCTTGATGGGAGGCTTGGACGACGATTCGCTTGCCCTTCAGTATCACTACATTAGTGACAACCTGCACCCTCTAGGCGACAAGCATTTGCTCGACGCTCCAAACGACAAGTCGAACTACTCGCGAATTCATAATCGCATCCACCCCATCATCCGCAACTATCTACTATCCTTCGACTACTACGATATCTTTCTAGTCGATCCCGAATCTGGAGATATTGTGTATTCGGTTTTCAAGGAACTCGATTACAGTACATCCCTTATCGATGGACCCTACTCGAATACGAATTTCGCCCGAGCGTTCGATCAGGCGAAGGAAGCTAAAAACGCGAATGACATAGCCTGGGTCGACTATGAGAAATATGGTCCATCCTATGAAGCTCCAGCCAGTTTCATTTCCTCGCCTATCATGGACGGCGAAGAACTGGTAGGCGTGGCGATTTTCCAAATGCCTATCGATCGGCTCAACACTATCATGGAAGAGCGAACCGGCCTTGGAGAAACAGGCGAAACCTATTTGGTCGGACCTGACCTTCTGATGCGTTCGAATTCATATTTGGATCCGATTAATCATAATGTGGTAACTTCGTTCAAACATCCCGAGAATGGGAAAGTGGATACAGAGGCCTCACGAAAAGCCTTGGCCGGAGAACGAGGAGAGCAAGTGGTGATCGATTACAACGGCAATCCTGTCCTATCTTCGTTTTCCCCTTTGGAGATCCACGGAATCACCTGGGCCTTGCTAGCCGAAATCGATGTGGCCGAAGCCTTCGCTCCAAAGAACGCTGCCGGGGGGTATTTTTTCGAGAAATACGTGGAGGCCTACGGCTACTACGATCTGTTTCTCTTCAACCCTGACGGATATTGCTATTTCACAGTGGCTCGCGAGGCCGATTATCAGACTAATCTGCTGACAGGCGAATATTCTAGCTCCAACCTGGGAAAGGTCGTTAGCCAAGCCATTCGAACCCAGTCGTTCGCCTTCGCAGACTTCGAATCCTACGCCCCATCCAATAACGAACCTGCAGCCTTTATCGCCCAGCCTACCACTTCCAACGGAAAGATCGAAACGGTTGTCGCTCTACAACTCCCGATAGGCTCCATAAACGAAATCATGCAGGAGCGAACTGGAATGGGCCAGACCGGCGAAACCTATCTGGTAGGACCTGACAATCTAATGAGATCCGACTCCTATCTTGATCCTACAAACCACACGGTAGCAGCCTCGTTCGCCAATCCAAGTATGGGAAAAGTAGATACGGATGCTACCAGGGCCGCCTTTAATGACGAAGTGGGTAGAAAGATCGTGATCGACTACAATGGCAACCCTGTCCTGTCTTCCTATGCTCCTATTTCAATCGCAGGAACGAAATGGGCCATTATGGCGGAAATAGATGAAGCCGAGGTCTTGAACAACTCGGTTGCCGCGAGGACATTGAAAAATAGGGTACTTCAAATTGGAGCCATAGCAGGCATCTTTACGTTAGCCGCAATCATCTTTAGCACGATATCGATTCGACAACTAGTACGCTACCTGAAAGCTACCATCGAGGGTCTGGCCGAAGGCTCTAGCCGCATTACCCTTGCTTCAGAGCAATCTTCGGAGGCAAGCAAGGATCTAGCCGACTCCTCGGCCACTCACGCAAGTTCTCTCGAAGAAACCTCGGCAACCATGGAAGAGATAACATCGATGACGAAAAGCAACGCCTCGAGCTCGAAGGAAGCGGAATCCTTGATGAAAGAGACATTCGACTGTTCTCATGAAGCGGATGCTTCTATGCGGGAACTTGTACAATCGATGGACGAGATCAGCAAGGCTAGCGAGGAAACCAAGGATATCGTCAATACGATCGACGAAATCGCCTTTCAAACGAATATTCTGGCTCTTAATGCCGCAGTCGAAGCAGCTCGAGCCGGCGAGGCGGGTGCGGGTTTTTCTGTAGTTGCTGATGAAGTACGTGGTCTTGCCTTAAGAGCGACACATGCGGCGAGCGAAACGGCCACCAAAATCGACAGCACCCTTAGCAAGATTGAAGATGGAAAGCGTGTAATGGAAAACTCGAACAACGACGTTTCCAGCCTTACTTCGAAAACGGAACAAGCTCATAACCTTATTCAGGAAATCAACAAAGCAACCCAAGAACAGACCCAAGGCATCGAGCAAATCAACAGCAGTATCAGCCAAATGGATCAAGCGGTGCAGCGGTCGGCAGCGATTTCCGAAGAAACCTCAGGCGCAGCGATTGAACTGAATAAGCAGGCTCAAGATCTGAATCTGATTATCGACTCCCTCGCTTCTCTGGTCGGCAGCCAATCCATAGACCAGACCCCTGTCCAACGCGATACGGCCAGCCCTACGACCTCAACGCTGACTCAGACTGATACCTTCTCCTTCTCGGATACCGAAAGAGACGGAGCCGAATTGTTCGCCCAAAACAACTAGTGTTAGACGCTGCTAAATCTAGTTTCTGCTCACTCCCGGTTAACGACTCGCGGACGAAGAGGATGGCCAGAAGGCGCTCCTTTTTATGGAGAATGGAGAGGCTAACGAAGAGAAATGGGATCAGAAGAAACCAGTTTTCCTAGAAAATCCGAAGGCGGCTGCTGCTCAAACGAGTCGTCCTCGACTCTGAAAAGGGCAATACGATCAATAATAAAACCTTTCGATCTTCCTGAAATCTTAAGGCTATGATTTCCCTTATCAAGGGAAACGCGGAAAGCGGATCTTACTTCCTCGCCCCAGATCCACCAGCGCCATGTATTGGTAAGGCCCATACGGGCAGCCATTCGCTGTTCTTTATCTAGCTTGTAGTCGAATTCGCTACCTACGTATGCCTTCTCCGGCTTGGAAATGTCAGGATAACCGTCAACAACGCCGGCGGTTTCGATCTGAATAAACATGTCATTCGCTGCGTCCCAGATCGCCCCGCCCTGGTGGCAGCGAACGTTAATCTGATAAATCCCGCTCTCGGAAATGGTTATTGGATAGGAAATCGTACCTTGGTGATGTTCACGCGTATCCTCAGCTACCCACTCCAGATAGCCTTTACCGGTGAATCCGGGCACAGCCGTTTTGACCGCCCATCCATCACCAAGACCGATGTCTTCGGCTTCTAGAACTAGAAGTCCATCCGATTCCAGGAAACGACCTGAATCATTGGATACAGAACAGGAAATCGAGCCCGCAAAGAAAAGCAGAAGCGCGATAGGGAGCAGAGACAACTTGAGAGAATTTCGATTCATATTTAGTTCAATTGGGAAATAAAACGGCTATTCAATAAAGAGCGACAGGACAAGCTAAACCTGGAAAATGAAACAACACGGGCGAACCAATTGGGCATCGTTGTAAACGGATGAGCCGATTCGCGGAAAACGAACCCGCGAATCGGTCAGCATCATAAAACAAATCCGTAACGTTTTTAATGATACAAAATGCTAGTAAAACCAAGAAGCTTTTTGCCAGCTACCAGACTCTCATTGCAGACGAACCTGACCAAAGAATCCGGTAGCTCGCTAGATAGCTTCTTATAACCTGAAAGTAGCTGAAAGCACGAACTCCGGATCTTGGTCGCCGAAGAAAGTGAAGGTATTGTTAGAGCCAGGTTTGAAACCGCCTTGCAGCTCGCGCTTCGAGCCCGTTCCAATCTCGTTGAGATTGTTATTCAAATTGTCTTCGCCGGTCAGATTCTTGATGTTGAGCGATATGGTGTAGGGCGTCTCGCCCATCTTGCCAGAAAAGCCGGCCAACAGATCGACACGCGTCACAGGTTCGAAAAAGGCAGGGCTGCCATTCCGATCCGGTTGAATGACCTCCTTGCTCTTCCAGGTGAATCCGCCGCCGAAAAACCAGCCTTTCATCGCTCCTTCGGTGATCGTGTATTTGTTCCACAATGCCACTTTGTGCTTATAGGTTTCCTCGATCAAAGCGCCGATCGCTTCCTCAGGGCTATCCGGATTCGCTACCCCGTCCGACACAAACGTATCGTTGTAGGAATAGCCTCCGATGATGCTCCAATTCTCGTTAGGATAGATGAAGAAATCCAAGTCGAGACCTTCGGATGTAACTTCTCCTCTTTGAACCTCGGCTCCCAGATTTCCATCCGAATCCAATACCGTAGGGTCTGTAACAATACGATTGGAATCGACGATTTCGTAGACGCTGATGGTGCCTTGCACCTTCTTGTCGGCCAGCTCGAATTTCGCTCCAATCTCGACGATTTCAGCAGTTGCGGGTGGAAATGGATTGCCTTGCGGATCGCGAGCAGCAAGAGCGGGATTGGAAGATTCGGAGTAGTTCCCGAACAAGCCGAAGGTCTTTTCATCGTCGAAGAAGTAGACCGCTCCGAATTGAGGCAGGGTTGTAGAGAGCTTATCGACATCACCCTGCACAAGTCCACTTCCGTCAAAGGAATCCTCCTTTTCATCGATCTCGACAGTCGCATCGGTTAGTCCCCAAAGCGTGTAGAGTCGACCTTCCAACCACTCGCCCTGGTGATTGAACATGAACGACTGCCTGTCCTTCACGTCAAGCGAGCGCGAGTCGGCCTTCAACACGAAGTTTTCCCAGGGAATACGGAGAGCCTCCGTATTGTTCCAATCCCCAATCTCCAAAATATCCAGGTAGGACCGGGACGGATCGTCAGCGTGGAAAGGCCGCCAAGTCATCCGGTCTCGGGTGAACTCGAAGCCTTGAGCTCCCAGCACGAAACGGTGGCTCGTCTCGCCAAACGTGAAGTTACCCAGGGCCGTGAGTCGATACTGGTCGACGGTATCCGGCGAGAAGCGACGGAAGATCTTACGCGTAACCACAAAATCCTCGGGATTAGCCTGAGGCGTCGGATTCGCTACCGATGGATTTTCCCGAATCGCGGTTCCAACATCGATTCGCTGATTGAATCGCAGCTCGCGATCGTGTCGATTGAATGCCGCTTCGATGGAAATCTCGTCCGTGATTTTCTGCTCCCAGCGAATGGTCAAGTCTTCAGCCTTTTCGGGAGCGTCGTAGTCAGGTCCAATGTAGTTCGCTTCCATCGGGATCCCGTGCGAAACGGAAAGCGGAATCTTGCCCGTAGCAAAGCTATCGTCGCCTTCGACGGTGAGCAAACGCCCATGCTCTTCGTCCTGCCTGTCATTGTCGACCAAATACCGTTTGAAGTCGACTGTGAGCGTAGTGCGATCCGTAGGACGCCATTGCAAAGAAGGAACAAGGAGATTCAGGCGGCGATCGCCGAAGCGCGTCAGCCCCTCGGCAAACTCGTAGGCTCCAACGAATCGGAAAGCGAGTGTATGTCCGTGCTCCGCTTCCTGGCCCAACTCGCCCGCGTTCAAATCGACTGCAGCGTGAAAATAGGGACGGGATCCCGTCACCAGCTTGACTTCGTTGAAAGTCGTGCCCGGCGTGGCGAGCTTGGGAATAACGTTTATCAATCCGCCCGGAGTCGTCGTTCCCTGAAGAACGGCCGACGGTCCGCGGACAATCTCCATACGATCGATGTCGTATTGGCTAAAATCGCTCAAGTGAAGGAAGCCGTTTCTCACAAATTCGTCGGTACTGAATCCACGAACATTCTTGTCATTGACCGCTGGAGACCAACGGAGAGCCTCTCGATGACCCAAGGAGGCCGTATCCTCGATCAACTCGCCGGTCAGAACCGGGATGTTGATGGGCACGTTTTTCAGCGGAATATTGATACGCGAAGCGCTAATCGTGTTAATAGCTCGATAGCCTTCGACAGATTCCCCCGTCACGGTAAAGGGAGAAAGCTCGTAGAGATCGTCTCCGTCCACAGAGGCGTCTTGCGCTTGCAAATCCGAAGCGCTGCCAGCTCCCAGAGCTAGCAGTCCTGTAAGTAAATTTCTAATACCACGTCGTTTTTTCTTTAAATTCATAGCAGTTTGAGTTTCGTCTTGTTGGCTGTTTTGCATTTGGCTTTGCGAGCGATCCCGCCCTCCTGGGGATCCTTTTGCTCGGCGAATTATCCCGTAGGCTTGGCCATTGCTAACCGGGACGGCCACGAGCCGGGTGCCCTCCAACATCCTGTCCAATGCTTCTTTGCTTGTGAAGCGGCCTTTGATAGCCTTGGTCGACGTCGCCGACGGAATGCCCGTCGCGAATAGAATCTCTATGTTCAATTGAAAAGCGGCGATTTTCAGAGTGTCCACCGCCCTGCCCGCCTCGATATCGAGACTGCGTTTTTCCGGGTCGGCCCAAACTATCCCAGCCCACGTAAACGACAACGCTACAAGGGTTAGCTTCACGCAGCTTCGGCGAAAGACGAGAAGCATTTACTAATAAGGGGATTGGGGCCTGAAGAGGAAACATAAGAGCGTTGATACGCCCTTAAAGACACTTCGGCTGATTGATTTAACTAATGGTATTGCAAAAAATTATACAAAATAATTAAGGTTAGGGTAATGTCAGCTTAATTGCTAAGATGTAATGAAATTTTGGATTCATTTTCGAGTTGGGCGTCCACATTCAAAGTCAGTTGCAGAAGCTCGATAAAGCCATCCAGATTGTTGGGACGAAGGCTCGCAGTAATCTTTAGAGAGCCTATTTCCGGATCGGCAATCACGATTTGAGTATGATTGCGGCGATTGAATTCCAGGATGACATCGGAAAGAGAGGCATCTGTGAAATCGAGAAATTCGCTCTTCCAAGCCAGACGCTTAGCGATTTCCTCCGAAGTCACTTGTTCGATACGCAAAGCGTTTTCAGAAGCGTCCAAATCCACGACCGAACGCTGTCCAGCCACGAGTTCGCGAACGGCGGGCTCACCCACGCTAGCGTCGTCAGACGATTGAGCTTCCATTGGTCCTGAATTCATTACGACTCGGCCTTCCGTGACCATGACTTCTATTTCCTCTGAGCTGAGCATAACGTTGAACATGGTTCCAACCGCCTCGACTACGGTTCCCCTCGCTTTAACGACGAAAGGGCGGCGGGGGTCCTTGGCCACCGTGAAATGCGCCTCGCCCGAAAGCAGATTTATCAAACGTTGACTTTCGTCGTATAGAACCGACACCTGCGCTCCTCTATTCAACTCCACGATCGAGCCGTCATCCAGAGCATGATACTCATATGACTGGGCTCTGTCGCCAACGGCCAACAGTACGCCTTGCCGCGGCGCTACACTCTCCCGAATGTAGGTCGCTAAAAACCCGAATGCGATTAAAGCCGCGATGGCCAAAATGCCGGAAATCCAGGTTCTCCCAATAGAACGATTGGGTAAAGCCAGCAAGTCCGGATTGGGCTCGAGACTGTGCTCCGGTCTCCATTCCGTTAATACATCGAGATTCTTCCAGACCGACAGACGAGACCGATAGAATTCGCCATGCATGGGATCCTTGGCCAGCCAGTTGAAGAATTCGTCCTGCTCTTTCGGTGAAAATCCTCGATCCTGAAGGGAAATCCATTCCGACGCCTCCTGTTTGATGCGAACTATCCTTGCCGAACTCGATTCCTTTTCGTCCTTTTTCATTGAATACCTCCCTGGCAATACGATTCCACGAATTCCGCGCATTTGTTGACTCCGATGGAGATTTGAGCGTTTACGGTACGAGCGGAGATGCCGAGCTTCTTAGCGATCTCTCTTTGCGGCATTCCATAGACTTTCCGTAGGGTGAAAATCTGGCGACAGCGATCAGGCAGCGCTTGAATTGCCTTGGTAAGAATTTCCAGCTCCTGATTTCGGGCTACGGTTTCATGCACGTCTGAGGCCTCGTCTAGAAACTCGCAGGTATCGATTGGCACTGTATCTTTTTCGCGACGCGCTTTCGAGGAACGAATCGCATTCAAGGCAAGATTTCGCGCGGTAGCGAAAAAGAAGGCTTTAGGAGCGTTTACTGGACCTTTTTCCCGAGCTCGCATCACACGCACGCAAGCGTCTTGGATAATATCGTCTATATCGATTCCAGAGGGAAACCGGCTCGTCAGCCACGAACGCAGCATGGCTTCATGCGGTTGGAGATTCTCAACAAACCAGGCACTTTGTTCTGCATTATCGGGAGGCATCGTCTAGCTAAGCGTTACGCTAATATTACTAAGACACGGCATTCATAAAATTAGACTAAGCAGAGGGCAAGATAATCGAAAGCCGCTCGTTTCCTTGCGAATAAAAAATCTACTCTAGGAACGAAACCAGATTGGAAATTCACCAAGCGATTGAGCCCAAAAATTCTTTGCAAAGTTTCGTAGCAAAGCGAAGATCGTAACATGAAATGCGCGACCACTCTGGCAATATTCACCTTACTCCTACTGCAAAACTCGCAAGCCACGGACCATCCGTTCGGACGGGAATGGAAAGATCTCGATTCTGCAGCGACAAGTAATTGGTGGGAAAAGGAATTGCCTACCAACTTGGATTGGACCGAGTTTCTAAATGTCCCCCGAGACGAGGTGGTGGCCTTTGCCCTCTATACCCATCAAAACGGGATTCTCAAACTCTCCGCCCAATTCTATCCGCTCATGCCGGAAGAACAAAGGCAGGCACGCCTCGAGGTGAATCGCAAGGGCAAGTGGGAAGAGATCGCGAATGAGGGCATCCTCTATCCAGGCTGGTCCGCTCATTTTCGCGTTGAAGAATGGGATGCCAGCAAAAACGTACGCTACCGAGTTCGCCATGGAGAAAACGCTGTATTCGAAGGATTAATACGAAAAGATCCTAGCCGGAAAAAGGAAATCGTGGTGGCATCGCTGTCCTGCAACGCCAGACATGATCGAGGCGATCGCGAGAGCATCGTGGACAATATAAAAAGACAGGATCCGGATCTGCTCTTTTTCGCTGGCGATCAAAGCTACGACCATGCCCAGCACACGGCTGCCTGGCTGCTCTGGGGCAAGCAATTCAAGGACATCATCAAGGATCGGCCTGTCGTTACGATTCCCGACGACCATGATATTGGACAAGGGAACTTGTGGGGAGAAGGCGGCATCAAGGCCCCGAACCCCAGGGGACATGATGGCGGCTACTACTACCCGGCTTCCTACGTTAACATGGTACAGAGATGCCAAACCTGGCACCTTCCAGACGCCTACGATCCTACCTTGATCGAAAGAGACATAACCGTCTACTACACCTCTCTGAACATAGGAGGCGTGGATTTCGCCATTATAGAGGATCGTAAATTCAAAAGCGGACCCTACGGCAAGATTCCACAGATGGGACCTCGTCCCGACCATATTAATGATCCGGTCTACGACCGATCAGCAGTAGATCTCCCGGGTCTGAAGCTTCTAGGGGATCGACAACTCTCCTTTCTACGCGAATGGGGTCAGAATTGGACCGACGCCTCCATGAAAGCGGTTCTTTCCCAGACCAATTTCTGTGGAGCGGTTCATTTGCACGGACGAATGGAGGGTCGTCTGTTGGCCGATCTGGATTGCAATGGCTGGCCTCAGTCAGGCAGGAATCGGGCCTTGAAGGAGATCCGCCGAGCGAGCGCAGTGCATTTGGCAGGCGATCAACACCTGGCAGTTGTAGTCAAACATGGTATCGACGCGTATCGAGATGGACCATACAGCTTTGTTAATCCGGCCATTGTCAATGAAGTCTATGGAAGATGGTGGTGGCCAGAGGACGAGAAGCCAGGTCCAAATCCCATAGCCAATTCCCCCCTGCCATGGACAGGGGACTACGAGGATGGACTGGGCAATAAGATAACTATGATGGCCTACGCCAATCCCGATGAAAATCTGGTCCGTGGAAGAAAGCCTGACGGAGCCATCGTCAATAAGGCCGACGGTTATGGCTTGATTCGATTCGATAAACGAAATCAAGCCATCACCTTCGAATGCTGGCCTAGAGTCGTCGATTTGAATAAAGGAGACGAGGGACAATATCCTGGATGGCCGGTCACAGTGAGCATGGAAGACAGCGACGGCAGAGAGCCCATTGGATATCTGCCTGAAGTCAAATTTGCGAAGCTGAAGGATCCGGTGATCCAGGTAATTGAAGAGGAATCAGGGGAGATTCTGTACACCAAACGAATCCGCGGAAAGCGTTTTAACGCGCCGGTGTATTCAAAAGGCGATCACACGATTAAGATAGGAGAGAGCCTACCGGATCGTTTCGAATTTGGAAATGTGAGATTAGCGAAGCCGGACTCGCCGCCAATTTCGCTGCCACATATGTAAAAGAAGTCTGTCCGAAGTGACCTCTCGAAGCAGAGCCGCTTCTTAAAGGCGTTTAATTCTCATACAGCAAAGCCATTAGAAATCCTCTTAGCTGAAAGACGGTACAGCTTTTCTAGTCGGTTAATCTTTGTAGTTCAATGGCTTCCATTGGGAATATTCTTTCCGGCAAGCTATGAAAGATTGACCTCATAGACATCAAGCACGGCTCATTTCTGGGTGCTTTTCCAGATTTTAAGGGCGCCTATGCAGGATTTGGGAAAATGAATTGGAGTATTTTCCGCAAAATACCTCATTTCTAATAACCCTAATAAGAGAGGGTATACTCTTATTAGCATTCAGTGTATACACTTCGTTTTTCTTAATTCAGTAGGATTTGCTCCGTAGCTTCACGTACCTGCGACAAGCAGAGGTATATACACTTACCCATTAGCTATGGTCAAAAACCCTAATAAAAACTCACTCCTATGAGCAAAAGGATTATCACCGTAGACGACGCGGCGACCATGCGAAAAATGGTAGGCTTCACCTTAAAAAGTACGGGGCATGAAGTACTTGAAGCAGCAGATGGCGTTCAAGCGCTTTCGACAATCAAACAGCAGCAGGTCGATCTGGTCATTACCGATGTAAACATGCCCAATATGGACGGGATTGAGCTCACCCGCCAAATCAGAACGCTTCCCAACTATCAAAAGACTCCAATCATTCTTCTGACCACGGAATCCGATCCGGGAAAGAAGAACCAAGGAAGAGCGGCTGGAGCCACGGGATGGATCGTAAAGCCGTTCAACCAGGATCAGCTCCTCTCAATTGTATCCAAAGTACTACCTAACTAGGCAATGACTGACCCTTTTTCCAAGAACCAACTCCAACGCAAGCTGGCCATTCCATTTTCGGAAGCCGCTCGCCCAGAGAATTTCTATCAACCCCGGATAGAAGGAACCGGATGCCAGGACGTCGTCCAAAACCGAGACAATATTCTGTCACTCAATCGAGTTGAGCAGCATATGGCGACATCCTTTTCGACAACCGAGCCGAATCCTGACGAGACACTGCAAACTGCCGTGTATTCAAACGGCGAATCCAACTACGGCTTGGTTGTCGAAAGCATCCAGGACAATGCCTTCGTAATCGCAACGCGTATTCAACATCCAAATATGTAGTATTAAACCGCTACTTCCATGAAAGCTCTTATCATCGACGACTCACCTATCGCCCGTGGAATCTTGCGATTCATTCTCCAGGCAAACGATATTTCCACTTTGGAAGCCAGTAACGGTCAACAAGCTTTGAAAGTGCTCGAAAGCAACGAGGGTCTGGATTGCGCTTTCATTGACTGGCGCATGCCAAAGATGTCTGGATACGAATTTATCGAACGCGTGAAAGCGGACGGTCGCTTTACTCACGTCAAGCTTATCATGGTCACGGCCTGCAACATGACCGAAGACATAGCAAAGGTAATGAGCATTGGCGTTGATGATATTTTGAACAAGCCGATATCGAAAAAACAAGTCGAAGATATTTTGAAAATACATGGCCTCAACTGAATCAGGCGCAACAAGTCTCCTGCCAGACGGACAGCTTATTGAGGGGGCGACTGAGAGCACGACCGAACGTAATGGCTATTGAAAGGTTGGCGGAGACCGCGCCTGCAATGCCATCTATATCGAAAATCAAACTAGATTCACCTTAAATGAAACGAATATCTGGATACTTCGCGACATTTGCGAAGCGTCTTGTCGCCATAGGAAATCGATGGCGGAGCGCGCTTGCTGATAGATGCCAGTCAGTCGTTTCATTAAAAACCGGAATGGATCGTAACCATTCCATTGGGACTATCATCGAAACGGTATCAAAGAATAAGAATGACCTCTCGAATACGACGACCGAATTCGAAAGAAGATTCATGGCTATTTTGCAGTCTCTGGAAAACTTGGAGGAAATAAGCTCTAAACTCATTAAGCAGAGCGAAACATTGCTTTCCTTAACTGAAAGCGAAGAAAATCCAGCTCTAAGCGTGAACCGTTGCCTGAAGCCTTCTCTTGAGTTTATTGACGGTTCAAGCGAGCGTCTGGAATCCATGGTATCCGAATTGGCCAACGATAAACAGAAAATCGGGCAAACATTGTCCTTCAGAAATAAACTCGATCAGACCTTTAGCGAACTCAACTACCTTCGAACGCTTTTCCGAGTAGAGTCGGCCCCCCTAGATCCGAATTCGCAGACCATGTTCAACGCGCTCATAGAGGAAATCTACAGTCTCCAACAGGATGTGGCGAAGATTTTTACCGAAAAATTCGAACAACTAGCGGGTCACCAGAAAACGGTTACACAATTAATCGAGAAACTAGACATTCAATCAGCCGATCTCATGGCAAAGGCCAGAGAAAAGCGTAGAAAACTGAAGGACGCTCTCGATTCGCAAAAGCGCAATCTTAAGCAAAGTCTAAACTCGAATGCCCAACTCAACGCCCAGTTTCGAAAAATTGGAGACGCTATAGGCCAGGCTATTGTCGCGCTTCAGTCCCAGGACATCATCAACCAAAAACTGGAGCACATATTCGAAATTTCCCAGGATGTAAAAGATCGCTGCAGCCTTTTGCCCGAAGCTTCTTCCAAAGCGAAGCGATGCGAGGAACTGAGATTCATAGAATACGCTTCAATTATCATTATAAACCAAATACGAGCTATCAAAAAGGAACTGGCAGGAGCAGAGCGTAGCATCGGCGAAAATCTGAGCTATATTACCACTGCAATCCTATCCATTTCCAACGCAAGCCAATCGACAAGCGACCAGCCCGCGGATAGGGACAAGCGCCACGAATTGGCTAAAGCTCTTGATGACGCGGTGTCGATTGCCAGCCAGACCGAGCGGATAGTCGAAAACGGATTTTCAGAGATCCAACCCGTTCGAGGGATGGCTTCCGACGTTACCAGCATCATTTTTGGCCTGTCTTCCCAACTCCATTTGATTGGATTAAATGCCGAAATGCATGCAGGGCAAATGAATGGCTGCTACGGGCTTAAAACCCTTTCAGCCAATACCAGTCGCGTTTCCATCGAAACGAAATCGCTTTGCCGAAACGTGTCGTCCGAACTGGATGTTCTCGTGAAAAGCCTTAACCACAATGTGAACGAATTCGAGACGCTTCTGCAGGAAGCTAAAAAGGACCGAGCGAGACTAGATGTTGAATGCCCCAGCCAAAAAGAGAATTTGAAAATATTTGAAAGCCAGTACCAAGCAGCAGAACAAGCGATTAAGGACCATATTGAAGAATTGAATACTTCTATAAATCTTACTCAGAGCGACTTGGATTTAAAGCGACTGATGATAGAGGATCTCGAGAGGTTGGATAATAATCTCGTCCTCCTTTCCAACGAGGCCAAACGTCAAGCGGATCTCATCAACACTCAAGTAAATATACCCGAAGTTATGGATTCTCTCCTAGACCGATATACGATGCAGTCCGAAAAGGCCATTCACCTGCGGAGTCTGGGTATTGAAAGCTTCCAGTCGGAATCGGAATCCGAACTCAGCGGGATAACCGAATTCTCTCCACCAACCGACACTTTGGAGAATTCGCGAATAGACGGCGATTGGGAAGATAAAACTGAAGACTCGAGCAAAGCGAGGACGGCAGAACTCGGGAACAACGTCGATTTGTTTTAGCAGTACAGCAGCTATCTTAGGAGAGTTACTCCACCATCGATATCGTAAGCCGAACCCGTGATAAAAGAAGCGTCGTCGCTGCAGAGAAAAGCGGCAAGCGCCGCGATTTCTTTAGGCTCGCCCATTCTTCCGATCGGCTGGTATTCGGAAAGTTCTGACAAATATTCCTCTCTTCTGTCCGAGTAGTGCTCATCCACAAAGCCCTCTAAGAGAGGCGTTCGAATCCTGGCCGGGCAAATGCAATTGCAGCGAATGCCATGCCGCACGTAATCGCGAGCGACGGAAAGGGTCATCGATAAAACAGCCCCCTTGCTCATCGAATAGGCGAATCGATCATGTATCCCTAATTTGCTGACAATGGAAGCCATGTTTAGAATCACGCCTCTCCCCTGCTCTTTCATTCTAGGAACGATAGCGTGAAGACAATAATAGACCCCTTTCACGTTGATTCGATAAACGCGATCCATCTCCTCTGAAGTAATCGCCTCCACATTGCCAATTGAAGAAACCGCCGCGTTATTCACCAGAATATCAATACGCTCGATTGAATCGATGGCCGCTTGGACGCTTTCCGGTGAAGCTACATCAACCTGGGCAAACTCCCCCCGGCCACCAGATTCACCGATTTCATCAGCTACTTTCCGGCCGGCATCCGTATCCAAGTCCAGAACATGCACCCAAGCTCCTTCGTTGGCAAAACGCTGAGCCATGGCCTTGCCAATACCTGAACCTCCGCCCGTTATGAGAGCGACTTTGTCTTTCAGTCGATTCATGGAGGCAAAGCAATCAACTTCATTTTACGATCGCAAGCCTTCGCTGCGCGGCAAATGAATGAATCGACCCTACTTCAGTTCATGCAAGGGAGATGTTGATCTATTGAAGCCATTCGGATTACATTTTCGCGACAAGATGATAAAACCGAGACCGCAGATTCGATTTCTCTGCGAAACGAGTTACCTGAACATTTCAAAATCAAATCGCCAAAAGCAGTTATGAAGAATCCTAACGATCTCGATGGAAAAACAGCCTTAGTAACCGGAGCAGCTGAGGGAATCGGCCATGCCATCGCTACCGCCCTTGCGCAAGCTGGAGCCACCGTGGAGATGGGAGACATTAACGAACCCCTTTTGGATGAATCCCAAAACGCGTTCGAAAAAAATGGATACAAAGTCTTTGCTTCACGCTGCGATGTATCAGATACGGATTCCGTAAACACTTGGATCGATGCCTGCCTGAACCGCCAGCCAAGGATCGACATCCTAGTCAACAACGCTGGCATTGGTCTTGGTAAAGACATTCGCGAAATGACAGACGATGAATGGAACCACCTTTTTAATGTAAACCTGACCTCCATCTTCCGAACCATTCGTAAAGTCCTGCCAACCATGCTAGAACAAGGCTCCGGGAGCGTCATCAACATTGGATCCGTCCAAGGTCTTCGCAGCTTCGACGATTGGACCGCTTATGCCGCAACCAAAGGCGGACTGCAATCCATGACGCGACAGCTGGCCGGCCAATTTGGCAATCGAAACGTACGTTTCAACACCATTTCCCCTGGAGGCATCAATACGCCCCTCAACAAGCGAAGAGCTCAGGAAGAGGGAGAGGCCTTTGTGACAGCGACCACTAATCTACATGCTATGCGACGCTTTGGAGAACCAGAGGAAATTGCCCAGGCAGCTCTCTTCCTCGCTTCAGACGCCGCTTCATTCGTCACTGGGCACGATCTTCTCGTCGATGGAGGGCTTGCTGCCTTGCCTCGCTATTTCGAATAGAGATCCGCTAGCATTCGATCTTCAGATTAATTGGCGGACACAACCAGGCGCGCGAATTGCGCATCGCCGGCGGGCAGATTCGCTTTTAGCGTAACGTTTTTGACGACACCCAAGTCCTGCGAAGCGATTTCCTCGCTAGGCGTATCGGACCAATTCGCCAGGTCGCTAGAAGTCTGCAGCCTGTATCCAATATCTATCATGCCATTGGCCCAGGGGAATTCGGCAATTAAGAAATCGCCATCAGCTTCATGTTCGAATTCCACGCTAACCAATCCATCAATATCGGCCAGCAAGGGGTTGCCATCCAATGCGTATTCCAATAGATTCATCATGCTATCCTGATCCGGGTCGGCTTGGGGACCGCTAATCGAATCGTCGGCCAATTGATCCGCCGTGAAGACGGCGCTTTGCCAAGCAACGAACGTCGCGAATTCCTGGACGCTGGCAGTCGCTTTCACCCCTCCATTGTCGACTACAACATCGAATTGTATTCGACTGGAAGATACATCGGCGATAACCTTGTCGAAGGCACCCGAGAATGAATTCGCCACAAGAGGATTATAGAGAGCTCCGTCAATTGGAGCCATACCTTCCAAGAAATCTATTTTGAGGACACCGTCCAGATTCGCCGTTCCGTTTACGATCAGCTGATCGTAGTCATCAGGATTCGAGCCACCTAGGCCAAGCTCCAGAAAACCGCCTTCCAATTGCGTATAGTCGCCGTTGATGGTGAGGCTACCAGAGGAAGCGGGATCGCTTGAAATACTGGGTCCTCCAGCGGAAGGATTGGCAAGTGGGGGCGTGGCAGCAAGTATCCGAAAACGATCACGGTCATTTTCGAACCCTAGAATACTTTGTCCATTCTGATTGGATACATTGACTACTGGTTGCGATTGCTCAGAAGTTTGTCCCGGAACGACTCGACCCTGATTGATGATATTCCCGTTAACGACTCCATTCCCGGAAAGCGTTCCCAGGCTTTCGACACCACCTATAATCCTAACATCTCCATTAATGACGCCATTGTTCTGCACAAAGCTTTGCGCATCCAGGAAGGCGCCATCCACTCCGAAGATGCTCCATTCTCCACCGGGATCGATTTGCATTGAGCCACTGATTAAAATTGCATTATCATCTCTGAGCGTTTCGAAGATTCCCGCTTGTCGCACCTTCACCGAGCTCGTCGAATCAGGATCAAAACCGACAACCTCTAGCGTTCCACTTTCGATTTCTATGAGCCCGGTATTCACCAATTCGTCGTCCACGCTCAGCTTGCCTCCGTTGACTTCGATTGAGCTGAAATTGCGAATGAGTTCCACCTTCCAAGATCGAGTGCCTTGCTTGCTTAGCGTTCCTCTATTTACGATAAGCGAGACATCCGATATCGGAAGCGAACTATCGGCTACGCCTTGCAGCTTGAGGGATCCGTTGTTGAAGACTTCAAAAAGCTGTTCTGAACCCCTAAACAGGCGATCAAGAACCAGCTCTCCATTCGCCCCTATTTCAGCAACAGCTTTCACCGTTTCTTGCTCCTTCAGTCTAAGCGTATCTATTTGGGCATTACCATTCACCTGCATCGTGAAATCGAAATTCTGAACCCCATCGCGAATGGTGAATGGAGCTTCTCGATTGAATTCCAAGCCCGCCCCTTTCGCCACAAAAACATCTGTGTCGGTCGCCTCGACGGACTGCTCGAATGCGGCAATCCCGCGGAAGACATTAAGCTGTGACTTCTTTCCATTGCGAGAGGCTAGATTCAATCGAGAGCTAATCGTTACCCGCTCCCCATCCATTGTCTCTACCTCGACTATCCCACCAAGGTTTTCCATATCGAAGTCGCTGACAACTTGACTGGTTACCCCAGTCACACTCGCCGCTCCTTCGAAGCGATGCTCGCCTTCAAGAATTACATAGCCACCCGATTGCTCGAGATCGATCGAACTGCCTTTCTCCTGGACGATCGTACCGTTATTTTCGATTTGATTCTCTGTTGGCTGCAAAAGACCATCGACCGTAAGAGTCGCCTTCTTGTCGATGATCAACTGCGGCTGGATGACGTGCGGCGCAAGAGACTGGATCGTAAATCGTTCAAAAGTATCCGATTCAATAATACGTATCGGACCAGAACCCAGAAAGCTTCCCGAACGCCACACGCCATCCTCTAAGGTGATCTCTTTCTTCGCGGTGATGTCTCCTCGCATGTCCAGTTGTTCGAAATGAGATGCCTCCTCAAGGGTGAGAGCTGCCGAGACGATTAGCTTGCCGGTCTCAGTAATCCCGTCGCCCACCGTCACGCTGGCCACATTGGCTGACTCGGCATCCAGAACGACGACAGCGTCTTCAATGGTAACCTCCTCGCTGCCAAGTATTCCGGGAGCTTTCTTCCAAACGATTTCGGAAGCATCGACCCAGTTCGATTTTTC
Organism: Opitutaceae bacterium; assembly: GCA_028284385.1. Taxonomy (GTDB): domain Bacteria; phylum Verrucomicrobiota; class Verrucomicrobiia; order Opitutales; family Opitutaceae; genus JANQRT01. The sequence continues at coordinate 179,008 of JANQRT010000073.1, forward strand.
GTTGGCTATTGTATGCCAATTATCGGTCCCAGCCGCTCCTTTCCATGTGTAAGCAGTTCCCTGGGCCTCGGGCTCAACTTGATCGACAATGGCTCTAATGATCCGCTCCTTCCCGTCATCGAAAATAGCTTTGAATACAAAATCGCCTGTATCCCCAAAAGCATGACTACGACCATCGCTACTCGCAACCGCTACCTCGTCGATATAGGCAATATCGATTTCGTCAATAATCAGACCAAAAAGCTCAACGGGAGCCGTGCTTTGATCCAAGGAAGAGCCTTCCTGGGCAATCAGGACGAAGTCGCCATCGCCATTTTGAACCCACAGGCCTCGACTCGGAGACCCGAAATTGCCATCGTCCGTCCCTGCAAGGAAAGCGACGCGGCCGTCTCGATTCACTACGAAGTGGATGAAACCGGTGATACGTTTGCCAGACAGGCCAGGAGCAACCGTGTTTGCCGCGATCACGAGCTCCAGTCGTCGCTCGCTGTACCTCCAAATCTCCTGATCGAAGTTCTGGTTAAGTCCTCGAAAAAAGAGATCGCCTTGAACAGTAGCAACGGGATGCTCGACACTGGAAAACGTAGTTTGCCCTTGGATACCATCAGTGAATGTGGTTACCGGAATCCCCTGGCGCACCACCATGACTAGACCGAATTCCGAAGACTCCTGAAAGATCGCCGACTCGAAACTCGCTCCGACGAAACCGAGAAACGACACCCGGCCCAGACCGTCCAAGGCGGGAGCTACCGGACGGAAGGGCGAACCCGATTCCCGCAACAAGCCGTTTAAGACCACCTGAGAAGCTCCATCGAGATCTGGAACCATCTCTCCAGTACAGGCGATCTTAGTAGTAGCGCCGCTCGTCTCCAGGTTGTAGATGGCTTGTCCCGTATCCGAGAAAAAGGCTTGGAAAGCGCCATCTCCCAAACTCGACAACACAGGGCGAGAAAACAGAGCAAAGGTCGAGGATCCACCACCCGGTGTCTCGTCGTCTCCGATATTGAATATGGTCGTAGGGTCGCCGCTATCCGAAACGGAAAAGAAACGCTCGCCGGTGGAACGCGCCAGCATCTTCGGCTGACTGCCAAAGGCTACCCCATCAGGCGTGAAATCGAAGGAGTTGCCAAAAGAATTGTCATCGTTGAAGAAGACAGTCGCTCCGCGACCGGCTTTGGACTGCAATACGAGACATTCGCTCCCAACGCTAAGTGTTGGGCAAACGGCATACACGTAGCCTTGAGGATCGAATGCAAACCTACCGATCCCACCGATGGTTCTCTCGACCGGATCCGGGACAGACGGAAAATCGATTTGGAATTTGTCGCTCCTTCGAATCCGCAGCATGAGGCTCCCGCCGTTATCCGAAGTCCAGATTCCATCATCCGCAAAGCTCGCTGCTCCAATGCCCACACTGGCGCGGAAACCAACTGTACCAGAAGAGGAAATAACGGGACTGGCGAATCCCTTAAAGTTCCGGAATTGAGGATCTTCCTCGGCAAAGCCCGGAGCCGGCTCGTCCTCCACTGCAATAATCTCGAAACCATCCGGTTCCGGATTGCCTTGGGCATTAGCCATTTCATTGCGCAACCCTGCTAGAAACAGGAAAACGAACAGCCCTCGAAAAAGAAAGAGCTGGCAACTCATTAAAGCAAAACGGTGGCCAACTCTCATTGGACCATAACTTTCAATCTTTGGAAGGCGCCCGGCAAGCCCAAAGCACCTGGAGATCGAAAACCGAATCCTATGGCTGAGCGAAGGTATCGCTCATGGCAATAAGCGTCACCAGATCCTTAAAACCGCCGCCCTGCTCTTCTAGCGATTCTACAATATCGTCGATGGCTGGACGATCCAATATTTCAATACGCCGACCTAGAGCGTACGCCAGCATCTTTTCGGTCAAAGCATGAACGAACTCGCCTTCTCTTTCCAAAAGGGCCTTTTTAAAATCAACAATGTCGTGAAAGCTGGATCCATTGGGCAGCGATCCAGAGGCGTCAATGTCTCCACCTTCTTCATACGAATTTCTCCATTGTCCAATCGCATCGAAGTTCTCTAAGGCGAAACCAAGGGGATCGATCTTGCGATGACACTCGTTGCAAGACGTGACAGTTCTGTGTTTTTGTAGCTGATCTCGAATAGTCTTGGCGCCTCTGATGTCAGGATCGAGAGGCTCTACATCCGGAGGTGGTGGTGAAGGTGGCGTTCCAAGCAGATTTTCCAAAAGCCAAACGCCACGCAGGACCGGCGAGGTGTCCACTCCATTAGCAGTCACCGTTAGCACGCTGGCCTGACCCAACAATCCCCCTCTTCTTCGATCCGATAGAGAGACTTTGCGAAAAACGCCGCCCTCGACATCTTCGATTCCATAAAGATCGGCCAAGGACTCGTTGATAAACGTGTAGTCCGCATCGAGAAAATCCAAGACGCTTTGATTTTCATCGAGAGCATGACGCGTGAATAGCTCGGTTTCTCGACGCATGGCAGACTCCAGATTGGCAGCATAGTAGTGTTCGAATTTTCCCCGGTCAGGCGGAGTGTCGCCCAAACTTCGCAACGTGAGCCAGCTATCGAGAAATCCGTTTACAAAACGATTAGAACGATCACTCTCGAGCATGCGAAGTATTTGTTCATTCAATACATCAATATCACTCAACTTTCCTTTTCTAGCCAATGTGAAGAGCTCGTCGTCAGGCATGGACCCCCAGAGAAAATAGGAAAGCCGAGAAGCCAACGCGTAGTCGCTCAAACGATACGTGTTCTTTTGGTCGGCAGGTTCGTCTAGATACAAAAAGGCCGGCGAACATAAAGCCGCTTTTAGACCGTCCTTGAGAGCCTCGAACGGTTCGTGTCCTGATTCCGAACGAGACGAAACCACTTTCATAAGGCTGGCCAACTCGTCCTTGCTGGCCGGTCGGCGATAGGCCTTGTCCGCGAATCGCTTCAGAATCCGTTTCGTCTTCTTCGGATTGAAACGCTCTTCGCCAATAACAGCCTGCCAGCTTGAGGTGGGCCATTGATCATAGAATGGTCCCGAAATCTCCACTTCATGAATACGAATGTGGGGAATGACTCCATGTTTAATGGCAATGACCATGTAATCCGCGTTCCGATCCTCCTCGGACATTTTCTCGCCCATCCGCTTCTTAGCCACATTGGAGGCCTCTCGGAAACCGGGACGAATATTCATGGAGCCATTCAGATAGGTGAATCGGGGAGCGAATCCTTCGTCGAGCCAAGTACGAACCGTGTACCATTCAGGACCATCATCGGAGAGTTCGAAAGTGCCAAGGTCAGGCTCGTAGGGCTGCGGCAAGTGCAAAGCTCCAAAGCGACGATGGCCGGGCACTATACGCATGAGCATGGGCTTTGCCGGGTCGTTCGGAATCCTTCTTCGGTTGAAGTCGTGAAAGCGGTTTACCGCTTCAGCCAAAACCCGTATCTCGTAGATCCCTCCGTAGGGAACCCCATCGGAAAAAGCCAAGAGCGGTCCATAGGAACCAAAGTGGCGCACGGTGTTCGGCGCTTCATAGACATTCAGATATCGTTGGCCGTGAGCTCTTTGGTGGCGCCTATTCAATTCAGACTGCTGCTCGAAATCGCCATTAAATCGCCAGGTCTGAGCTTCAGGCCTCTCCTGTCGAGGAAGCGCTTTTTCGACAATGGCGTCAGCTGCTGTCATGTATTTCCTGAGCAGATACCCGGAAGTGACAAGCGTTTCGCCAACATTATCCAAATGCTCTACCATTCGATCGCCTGGAAACGATTCAGTGGGATCGAACATGCTCATGTCCATCTGGAACAAGTCATGAACCGTATTCAAATATTCCCTATGGCTGAGGCGCCTCAAAATCGTTTCCCCCGGTTCTTCGGTACGCGAAGCATAAGCGTGGTCAACCGCTTGGGTAAGCCAGTTGATTACACCCTGCCTTTCGGCGTCGGTAGGCTGCTTTTCATCCTCAGGGGGCATATCCCCCAGATTCAGAAGATCCAGCATATCCTGAAAATCGATCAGGGCATCATCATCGGAAATCGGATACGAAAGCTCGTCGAAGCGGCGTTCGCCCTTCTGCTTTTCCGGACCATGGCAACGAATGCAATAGGTATCCAGAAAGGGCCGGACCGATTCTTTATAGGAAGCATGGTCCAATTCACCAATAGAAAAACCAGAAACGGCAAAGCCACCGAAAACGCCTGTCGTGATGAGCAAATTCCGAATCAAACATTTAAATGATGGATTTAGGTAGAGACGACCAGTTCGATCGTCCGCATTTGAATATGGACGACTCGACGAGTCGTCCCTACCTAATAACGAGGCCATGAACGCCTTGAGCAATAAAAGTCTCCCGATCACGCGAAGTCCAGATCCCTCAACGTGCCGGTGCTGGTTCCAAACGTTTCCGTTTCCACCCCAAAACGCTGCAACATGGAAAGGTACAAGTTGCAGAGCGGAACGCGCTTACCCTTCTCGGATGGATACACTTTGTGCTCGCCCAGCTTAAAGCCGCCACCGGCGAGAATGATGGGAAGGTCGCTATTCACATGCGAATTCGCATTCCCCATGCCACTACCGAAGAGCACCATAGTGCTATCGAAAAGACTCTCCTCGGAGCCCGCCTCCTTGATCGACTTCAGCTTGTCGAGAAAACGGGAAAGCTGCACCATTTGGTAATGCTCAATCGTAGTCAGAGCTTCAATACGCTCTGGCAATTGGCCATGATGCGACAGACGATGATAGCCTGAATTCAGTCCGAAAAAGGAAGTATCGAAACCGGCTCCCGCCATTTCAAAGGAAGCGACGCGAGTGGAATCCGTTTGCAAAGCGATCGCCATCAAATCGTACAGAATGGGAATGTCCTCAACGAGACTGCGATCCTCAGGCTGCTGAAAAGGAGCTTCGGGCTTCGAGACGCTTCGCCAGCGTTTATCTAGTTCCAAGCTGATCTCCACATCGCGGACGGACGTGAAATACTCGTCGAGCTTTTCCCTATCGTTTTGACCTAACCGGCGCTCGAGACTCTTAGCCGTGTCCAAGACGGAATCCAGGATGGAACGATTCAATTCAAAGTTGTCAGCCGCCGCTTGCCGGGCTCTGGCGTCATCGTTGATAAACAATTTCCTGAAAAGCTCGCGGGGACCTTGTATCGGCGGAACGCGCACCCCCGAGCGCGTCCAGCACATTTGGCAGCCGCCATGCAGGCCGTCTTCAGACCCTATCGTCAAAGACGGAAATCGAGTCTCCGCCCCCACATGCTCAGCCGCCCGCTGATCAACGGAAATATTTCCTTCGGGCATGCCCTTGGCATCCGACATTTTGACGCCACTTAGAAACGAGTGTACCGAAAAGTGCCCTCCCTTTATATCATGGTCGAGGTGAGAGAAAACCGAAAAGTCCTGACGATGGGCCTCGAGCGGAGCAAGCAGATGGGTCATTTGGTAGTTCGCCCCGGCCTGCTTCGGGAAAAAAGACTCTGGATACATGCCAAAGGAATTGCCGATGCAAACCATTCTCATGGGCGACTTGGCAGGGGCCAGGCTTAGGCCGATCGATGATGCCTTGGCCGATAGAGACTCCAAAGCTGGCAACGCCAAGGTCGCGAAAGTCGACTTTAGAAAAGCTCTTCGATTCATATTCTTGCTGTTATCAAATCCTCCCAACTAGCAAGCAGCCGCATACCGATAATCGCAAAACAATATAGTGGTTTGAATCCGTTTCGAGTCTGTTGCTCTCAAAAATCGCTCCCAATCCTATAAGTCTGGCTCTGTATTCTTTAACAAACGAAGCGAGGAGAACTTGAAATAAGAGAGACGCCAAACCACCTTTGGACCCATGGCGGATGAACAGCGGCTAGAAGACACTCCAAGACCCCGGCTTTTCATCGCCCTCATCCCAGTCGTTTCGCTCGTCGCTTTTCTGTTTATCGGAATTCGATTTCTAGAGATAGCCCCACACATACCACTAATCCTAGCAGCAATCGTTGCCGCGCTAGCCAGTGTGGGACTGGGAATGAATTGGAAATCTATGCAGGACGCCGTGGTGAACGGCATCAGCATGGCCATGCCAGCCATTCTAATTCTCATGGCCATTGGAATTCTGATCGGGGCTTGGGTAGCTAGCGGGATTGTACCTCTGATGGTCTATTACGGCCTCAAGCTTTTGTCGCCTGGCATTTTCCTAGTAGCCGCCTGCCTGATCTGCTCGGTGGTCTCATTCGCGACGGGCAGTTCCTGGTCAACCATCGGAACGGTGGGCGTAGCGCTGATCGGAGTCGGCCAAGGGCTGGACATTCCTTTGCCAATGGTAGCGGGGGCTATCGTTTCGGGCGCCTATTTCGGCGACAAGCTGTCGCCGCTCTCGGACACTACCAATCTAGCTCCAGCAGTGGCGGGGTCGAACCTTTTCGAACACATCCGCCATATGCTTTACACGACGTTACCCAGTCTCCTCATCGCCCTGGTTCTGTACGGATTGCTGGGATCCCGGATTTCATCCAATTCCCATGACACCAGTAGCGTGGATACGTTAATGAGCGTGTTAACCGACCAGTTTAACCTCAGCCCTTGGCTGCTCGCCTCGCCCTTGGCAGTTATCGCTCTGATTGTCCTGAGAATCCCCGCTCTACCAACCATGCTCGCCGGAGCTTTTCTAGGAGGATTATCAGGTATATGGATACAAGATATGTCTATCGGCGAAATATTGAACGCCATGCAAGTCGGCTACCTTAGCGAAACCGGCAATCCTCGCGTCGACGAGCTGCTATCGCGAGGCGGCCTTGAAAGCATGTTCTTCACCATCTCCTTGATTCTCTGCGCCATGGCATTTGGCGGACTAATGGAGCGATCCGGAATGCTGGCGTCCATCGCTCGCTCGATCCTTGCAGTGGCGAAAAGCGCCGGAAGCCTGGTCGCCGCAACGGTGACGACCTGCATGAGTATGAACATCATGGCTCCCGATCAATACCTGTCCATCATTGTCCCTGGAAGGATGTACAAGGAAGCCTTCAGCAAAGCTAATCTTCATGCCAAGAATCTTTCGCGTTGTCTCGAAGACGCGGGTACACTCACTTCTCCGCTGGTTCCCTGGAACACATGCGGGATATTCATTTTGGGAACGTTGTTGGTAAATCCCCTAGCCTATCTGCCGTTCGCCTTCCTCAATATCATTAACCCGATCCTCTCCCTGATTTATGGATTCACGGGCTGGACGATGGAGCCTGCTAAAAAGGGCGACTCGACTCAGAGCTAGACTTCCGCTTCGCTGGGGCTGCTGGAGAGACGCTGTCGAGCGAGTTCCTCGAAATCCTTTTCCTCTTCCTGCTCGGCTGAATCGACTGGCTTGTCACCTATCGGGTAGCTGATCACCACGGATTCGGCTCCCTCGGCATCGGTAGCCACGTAAATAGCCCCATTAAGGCTGTGGGCCATATTCTGAGCTTCTTGCAGATCGATTTTCTGATCGCTTTCAAGTATCCCTTTGCTTGATACGCGGATACTGAGATCGCCGCCCTCGGAAAGAGTCGCTTTCACTGACACCATTCCTTCTCTCAAAGACAACGCGGTCTTCTCGATGAGAGCCTCCAAAAGCTTCTCCAGACGTTCGGGATGGGCGATAGCGGGAATCGACTCGGAAGCGTCGGCATCGAAAGTCAGAGCCGGAAATTTTCCCTCCACACTCTCTGACAGGCGCTTGAGCATTTCGTTCATCGATTCGCCAGACTCCAATTGCTTAACCTCTGACTGGTCGCCGTTTTCATACCGTTTCAGAAGAGCGACTTGCTCCGCGCTTTGGCGACTGATTTCCGTAATGTCTTCATACATACGAGAAAGAGAAGCATCAGTCCAAGTGGACTTCAATTGGTCCGCGATGCGTTGGATACCTTTGGCGCCTGCCGTCAGTTCTTGAATGAAACGGGGTAGCCACAAAGTCTTGAACGCGCTATCCTGCACCGCCTTGCGCATCTGGTCATAGATTTCCTCGCTGCGTTTGTCGACTTCCTCCTCCACGCTTCGCTTCGACTCCTCTTCCAGCTGATCGGCGAGCTCAGCGTTCTTCGCTTCAAGCTTCTTCAATGCGGATCGCAGGTCATCAAGAAGCAAGTTCAGATGAGCGACTTCCTTGTCCTTAGCCTCATGGCGCTCTTTGGATTTCTCGAGTCCATCTTCAGCCCATTCCCATTTGTGCTCCATATCCTCGAGGTTGCTCTCCATGTCGCGAATATTCTGAGACTGGCTTTCCAAAACGAAGCGTAGCCGAACGAACTCGATAATGGACGATTCCCGAGCATAAGTCTCTTTGAGGCGATTCGTCTCGGCTTGGCGAACCAGAGTTTCCAACGGATCCACCATGATCTGGGAAAGCCGAAAATAGATTCCCGCATAGATCAGAACCAGCACCGCTCCTATGAATCCCGTCAAGTGGTTGTCATTCAAATTGAAAGGAACAGTCAGGGAAGCGCGAGCTCCTTCAAATGCCGGTAGGGATAGAAAAGCGACGGCGGCCAAAGCCACCAGGATCGAAGCGGCGAAATAGCGAATCAGAATAGCGCGAAAGCGAATCATCGGCGTGCTGGATTGAGCGTTAAGACAACGTTTCTCTCGTAAATAACATCATGCGTCAAGCTAGGCATTCGAGGACCTGCCGTGAAAGCAGGCATTCAAAACGAGATTGGCAATGACTTTTGGGAGAGGGGCTAAATCTGCTTGGCTTTTGGAAAGCTTAACAATAGATTAACGCCTTCGAAACTGATTTTCCTCAACTCGCTTCGAAACGCTCATCCCCCCAAAGCCAAGCGACTTGCGAGGCATTTCAGAACATCCGAAAGGAAAGCAATCCCCTTCTGAAGCTCTTATCGCCCTGCGAAACTTACCCTTCATGGTAGATACCCGACAGTACTTTTTCATCGACCCCTATTTCGAGAAACAGCGCCAAAACGCGACTAGGACTCTTTTTGATCCCGATCGATTGAGAAACCAGAAACGCATTACAAGAGAACTCAAGGGAAGGGGTTCTACCTATTTCTTCAAGTTCGCGGGAAAGAACTGCGTCCTACGGCATTATTGGAGAGGCGGGTTTGTAAGGAAACTATCCAAGGACGGCTATCTCTGGCTCGGCTTGAAGCGATCCCGAGCCTACCGGGAGTGGAAGATCCTGGAAAAAATTCGAGAACTTGGATTGCCAGCTCCTAGGACTGTCGCCATACGAATCCAAAGAAAAGGACTGGTTTGCCGATCCGATATTGTGACAACCGAGATCGAAGGAGCCGAGTCCTTTGGAAAACTCTTGCGAAATGGTCTTATGGAAACCGACGTTTGGGAAAAAGTGGGAAGCGTGATCAGGAATTATCACGATCATGGAATCTTCCATCAGGACTTGAACGCGAACAACATTCTCGTCAACCAGGACCAGATTTACCTCATCGACTTCGATAGGGCTCGCGTCTGCAAAGGAGAATGGTGGAAATCGCGAATGCTTGGCCGACTCAAAGGCGCCTTGGAAAAATCGAGATTCAAGTATCAAGCCTTTCACTACCGCGACGAGGATTGGCGAGCGTTGATGGCTGGCTATGAAGCCGCCTGAGTCTATCTGCATCCTTCGCCTCTCCGCCATCGGCGACGTAACGCACGTCCTGCCAATCATCCACACGCTACAGAAGCATTGGCCGCAAACGCGGCTGACCTGGATAATAGGACGCCTGGAATATCAACTCGTAGGCGACCTGCCAAATGTCGAATTCATGATATTCGACAAAGGAAAGACGTTCGGCTCCTATCTGAAGCTATGGAAATCGCTGCGTCATCGAAGCTTTGATATCCTGCTTGGGATCCAAGTGGCCTTTCGAGCCAACTTGCTCTACCCGCTCGTTAAAGCGAAACGAAAAATCGGATACGATAAAGCCCGCTCAAAAGACGGACATGACTGGTTCATCCAAGAACGTATTCCTCAAGAAAGCGGACAGCATGTGATAGATTCGTTCTTCAGCTTTCTCGAAACCATTGGACTAGACGATCGAGTTTACGACTGGTCGCTTCCTGTTAAAGATAGCGCGGAAGACTTCGCGGACGCAAATGTCGGCTCGTTGAATGGCTTCGTAGCCATTAGCCCTTGTTCAAGCAACCCTCTGAGAGATTGGGATGCGAAACGCTACGCGAAGATAGCTGATTATGTAATGGATAATCTAGGACAAGCTATCATCCTATGTGGAGGGCCCAGCGAAGCTGAAGTCGCCATGGGAAAGGATATTGAAGACGCGATGAAGAGCAGGCCGCTAAACTTGATCGGCAAAACCACCCTCAAAGAAAATTTGGCTGTCCTGAAACGCGCCAATCTTCTCATAAGTCCGGATTCGGGACCAGCTCACATGGCCACTTGTGCAGACACGCCAGTGATTGGCCTTTACGCTACAAGCAATCCTGGGCGGACAGGACCCTATCGCAGTATCGACCACTGTGTAGACGTGTACGATCAAGCGTCTCGAAAGTATTTGGGGAAACCGGCATCGGAAATCAAATGGGGCAAGAAGCTTGTCTACCCGGGAGCCATGGACCTAATCACTCTCGACCAAGTAATTGAAAAACTGGATACAGTTTTTAAAGCTGAAGCCCGATAGCCAACCTGGCATTCTCATTCGGAAAAAAGGGCCTAAAGACTTAAAGAATAGCCTGTTTAAGCGAAATTCATGAGGTAATATTAGCCCCGACTCGTTTTCAAGTTTGCGCCTCAAGCGGCGAGTTCTAAATTGCGCTGTATCGGAATGCGTACTCTTTACATTCTCATAATGGCGTCGCTTGGTTTCGCCCAGGGAGTCTGCCAGAATAGGCCTTCTCAGGATAGGTCGCTTTCATTCATTCTGGACAACGATCTTTTCGCAAACACTGACAAGGACTACACCAATGGGGCTCGCGTTTCCTTCATCACCAACAAACGAGTGTCTCCAAATTTCAAAGACGTAGCGGCATGGCTGGAGAGCGTGCAAAGCCGCGTACCCGACTCGATAACTGGATTCGATAAAGAAAAGAAGCCGGAATACAGAATTGGCTACTCGGTCACCCAACTGATGTTCACGCCCAACGACTTCGAGTCATCCAGTCAACCTCCGGGGGAACATCCATACGTGGGCTGGCTGGCGATCGGGTACTCCCTTCACGCTAAAACCGAAAAAGCCATCAATTCGCTGGAAATCTCGCTGGGGCTAACCGGGCGGAACGCTTTTGCCGAAGCGACTCAGGACTTCATCCACGATTTGCGAAACATCGAAAAATTCAATGGCTGGGATAGCCAGATGCCAAGCGAAGCGACGTTAAACCTCTTCTTCACCCAGAAAAGGAGACTTACCGGCAACAAGAGCAAAGATGTGCTGTTCGATATCGATAGTTTTGGCGAATGGGAACTTGCAGTCGGAAACTTCAAAAGCAGCGTCGACCTGGGCTTAGTGATGCGAGCAGGCTTTCATCTCCCAGTCTATTTCTCTGATCCGCGAATCGGCCCAACCTCCTATTCGCACGAGATATTTTACGACAAGAAAACGGATACAAAACCCTGGTCGGCATTCGGAATCTTTGGAGCAAGAGGATCCGCAATCCTCCATGACATCAGCCTGGATGGTCCGCTTTTCCGGACATTCGAAACCGGGGTAGAAAAGGAAGACTTTGTAGGCGAAGCCTATCTCGGAGCCGCCATTCGGCTCTATAAATGGGAATTGAGCTATGTCCACACATTCAGAAGCAAGCGATTCAAAGAACAGCCTAAAGGCTCCCAATTCGGATCAATCGCCCTTCGCCGGAAATACTAGTAGAAACTTTCGTCTGAAGCGAAAACATTGCCAACCAAAAATTCGTATAGGCAATTTCTTTACTCTCTAATGCGAACGCTACCGCCTCCCGAATGAACGCCGATTCGAATATCCTTTTCCACAAGAATTCTCAGCAGCTAGTTTCGAGGTTTTTTGGGGATGGACTCTAAAGAGATACACCTCTTTTCCACGGGAGGAAATCGTCTTGGCCTAGTGCCACCGCCTTGGGGGTGTACTCTCCACAAGCGGTAGCTATAACTTGGTTGAACAGTTGGTCGCCGAGTCCTTGAATGCTCGCTTCACCCGTGATAATATCACCTGTATTGAAATCTATGATATCGCTCATCCGTTGAGCTAGCTCCGTATTGCTGGAAACTTTGAGGGTCGGACAGATTACGTTGCCAGTGGGTGTGCCAAGCCCGGTAGAGAAGATCATTACGTTCGCTCCCGAAGCAGCCATAGCCGAAGTCGACTCCACATCGCCTCCTGGGGTGCATAGCAAGTTTAGGCCAGACTTTGTGACAGGTTCCGTATAGTCTAAGGCTGCGACAATAGGTGAAGCTCCCCCTTTCTTGGCCGCTCCAGCCGACTTCATGGCATCGGTAAGCAGTCCATCGGCAATATTGCCAGGCGAAGGATTCATATGAAACCCAGCTCCTACCGTAGCTGCATGAGCAGCGTATCGACGGATCAATGACTCAAGCCGAGAAGCGGTCGCAGCATCCACACAACGATTGAGAAGCTCCTGTTCAACTCCGCACAGCTCAGGAAACTCGGCTAGAATAGCGCTCCCGCCCAATGAAACAATCAAATCGGAAACACGGCCAAGAACGGGATTGGCCGAAATTCCGGAAAACCCGTCTGAGCCGCCGCACTCCATTCCAACCGTCAATTGGGAAAGCGTAGCCGGCTCTCTCTGAAGCCCATCAATTTCATCGAGCCCCAAAAAGATTTCCTTCAATGCCCGGCTCAGCATGGCCTGCTCGGAATCTGCCTTCTGCTGAACATGGATGTGAAGTGGACGATCGTATCCAGAATCTCGACGCGCAATTTCCTCTTCCAGTCGCTCGACAGTAGAATTCTGGCAACCGAGACTTAAAATGGTCGCTCCCGCCACGTTGGGGTGGGTAATGTATCCAGCCATCAAGGCGCAGAGAGCGTCAGCGTCGTCCCGCGTTCCACCGCAACCCAAACCGTGGGTTAGAAACTTGACGCCGTCCACATTCGGAAAGACGCGCGAAGCGACTGACGAGCCGTTGCTTAAAGTCTCATCCATTATTTCATCGCGACGCTTTCCACTAGCCCGCAATCGAACCATGCGGCTGACAAGATCGGAATAGTGGCTTCCCTTTTTGTATCCAAGATTTTCTTCCAGCGCCTCCCGCATCATCTGGGCATTTCGGTTCTCGCAAAAGACTAAGGGAACTACAATCCAATGATTCGCCGTCCCTACTCTTCCGTTAGAACGATAATAGCCATCAAACGTTCGCTTATTCCATTTTGACACGTCAGGCTTCAGCCAATCAGCATACGGCATTCTACTATCGGACGAAAACGAGTCGCTTTCATGAGCCACGTTCTCAGTCGAAAGCAGAGCCCCAGCTTCGATCGGCTTGGTAGCCAATCCGACCGTCACCCCGTACATGACAACCCGCTCGCCAGTGTTGATTCGCCCGAGCGAAACTTTATGCTTGGCTGGAATCGCAGCTTGCGCGGATAAGCCGTTTAAGACCTTTGCTCCTGGCTCAAGCGTTTGCAGGGCTACGGCAACATTGTCCTCGGAATCTATCTGCAGAATGGAGTTCATTTCTACGGGAGCTGACTATTTCTTCCCCAACAAGCAACCAATCGAGCGAAAAAGTTCAAGGACCTAAAGGACTTGAAAGGCCTTCAGGCGCTGCTTGGCGACTTCATCCTTAGCTCTCCTACCAGACTAGCAATCATAACCGCCAAATAAAGTGTCCCAAACACGGCTTCCAAAGCTGAGAGAATACGGGCAAGGCCGCTCACCGGAACGATGTCTCCGTAGCCAAGGGTGGTAAGATTCACGAAACTGAAATAAAGCAGATCGCTTTCGTTCAATCGCAGGACCATCTCGCCATTCGAGAAAGTCCCGGGATCGAAAAGGTGCAGCAAAGCGAATAATCTAGACCAAGCGAAACCCAAAAGAAAATAGCCACACACTCCACCGACCGTACGATCAAGGGCGTTACCTTCAGATCGGCCAATGGCGTATCGGAGCGACACATACAAGGCGCTGGAATGAATCAGTAGAGTAAGCGAATGCCTGATCGCTTCATTCGCCACGTAGTGTCCGAAAACCATTTCTACTAGAACCGAGGCGAAGACAGTAGACATCGCTAGAGAATAAACGCTAAGCCAGCCTTTGCTAGAAGAGATCAAGTACCCTCCAATTCCGATCAACAGGGCCCACAATAATCCCAAGCCGAGCATCGGTAGAGTTGGACCGTCGACGCGTAGAACAGGAGAGGTCAGCATCGCAAACAGAATAGCGACGAAAAGAAAAAGGCTGCGATGCGTCCGCAAGAAATCCATCTCACTCTTCTTCGCCAGACTTCGCCTCTACCGAAGGAGTGTCAGGAGATTTCGAATAATCCCGACGAAAGAGCAAATAGAAAAGCGATGGACATAACAGGAGAGTCAACGCCGTTGCAAAAGCGAGACCGAACATCATGGCATAGGCCATCGAGCTCCACATGCCTCCTCCGCTGATAGCCAGAGGCATCAAGCCGATGATAGTCGTGCACGTGGTCAGAACGATAGGCCTCAGCCGCGATTTGCACGCCGAGACAATCGCCTCCGTCAGATCCTGTTCCTTCTGGAGTTGGAGATTGATTTCATCGATAAGCAGAATGGCGTTATTAACGATGATGCCTAAGAGAGCGATCAGCCCCAGCAAGGTCATGAAACCGAAAGACGAGCCGGTCATCAACAGCCCAGGCGTTACCCCGATCAGCATTGGAGGAAGGGTAAGGCAAATGATAAGGAAGCGCCTTAAGCTGTTAAATTGAGCTATGAGAATCAGAGCTAGAATCGAAAGCGAAATAGGCATGGCAGAGGCCAGATTCTGCTGAGCTTCGGCGCTATCCGCCTGCTCGCCCCCGTACTCGATGGTGTATCCATCAACCCACTCGTCTGACTCCATGAGATTTGCGATCCGAGGTTGGATTTCGGCCAGAGCCTCGCTGGCGAACCTCCCAGCTACCTTGGCTTTTATGGTCATAACACGTTGGGTATTCTCACGCAAAATCGATCCAGGCTGGAAATCGATGCTCACATCCGCCACTTGGCCTAGCGGCACAACTCCAGACAAACTACCGAATACCGGCATATCGACAAGACGCTCCGGTCGCTCGCGAAAGTCGTCGGCAGAGCGAATGACAATAGGTATCGATTTGTTCTCTTCTCGATAGTAAGTGCTCGTCATCCCCGAAAATTGGATAGCAAGGGCCTGAGCGATCGTTTCGGTATTGAGACCCAGGCGAGCAGCTCGAATGGGATCAGGGTCAATGGTCACCTGTTTGGTCCAAGCCCCCCAATCGTCACGTATGTCATGCAGTCCCTCGACCTCTCTTAATTCCCTAGCCATCAGGTCTCGCAAGCCATAGAGCGTATCCATATCGCTGCCATACAGCCGTATTTGAATAGGATCTCCTACCGGGGGTCCGTTCTCAAGGGCCTGGGGCGTGACTCGAGCATCAGCCGCTTCGTTGTTTCCGTAGTCGCGAACCCGGTCTATCAAACCCTCCACCACTTTGGGATCTTCCGAGTATGTCAGGACAGAAAGGAGGGCGTAGCTTGGCTTGGCGGGCTCAGGAGAAAGCGACAGGTACCACCTAGGACCCCCATTGCCAATCCAAGTCGAAACGCTTTTGATGTCTTCCGCATTCTCCTCCAGAAGCCACCGCTCGAATTCGCTCACGCTTCGCTCGGTCTCCAATATATCGATACCAAGCGGCAATTCGTAGTTGACGATAAATTGGCCCCTCTCATTCGGAGGGAAAAAGATGGAGGGAACGAAGCGAAAACTCCAGGCCGCGACAAAGGTCAGGATAAGAATGGATATGGGATAGAGCCATCGCAATCTGATGACGGAACGCAGGAGTTTCTCGTAGGGCGAGTAACACGCGCTCAACATGCGCCCGACAAACGTGTCCTTCTTGAGCGGCTTTAAAAAATAGTAGCACAACAGAGGGATAATGGATACCGAAAGACCCCAACTGGCCAGCAAAGTGAGCGTTATGACAGCGAAAAGGCTGAAGGTAAACTCGCTCACAGATCCAGGAGCTAAGGCGATGGTCGAGAAAGCCGCAATGGTGGTGCCGCTGGCGGCAAGCAAGGGAACGATTAGATTTCGCACCGATTCAATGACCGACTGCTTTCGTTCCATGCCCTGGCTTTGTCGAACGAGTATCTGTTCCGTCACTACAACAGCATTATCGACTAGCAAGCCCAAGGCGATGATCAACGCGGCGATAGACATCATCTCGAGCTGGACATCAAGCGACGGCATGAAAACAAAAGCCACTAGAATCGCTGACGGCACCAAAACGCCCACGATCAAGGCCATGCGTAGACCGGCAAAGAGAAACATGACAACCACCACGAAAAAGAAGGCTTGTCCTAAATTCACCACGAAATCATTGATGGATTTGCTGACATAAACCGGTTGGAAAAACATGGTCTCGATATCCAGACCGATAGGCAAAACTGCTTGAAGCTCTTGTATTTTTTTCTGAATACGCGCTCCTACTTCGGTTACGGCTTCGCCCTCCACCATGGATACCGCGATGCAAATAGCCCGTTCCCCATTAAAGTGGGCTAATGAAGTTGGCGGATCAATGTAGTCTCTACGAACATCTACCGCGTCGGAAACCCTCAGTGTTGTCGCGCTGCCGGTAACGGAGAGTCGAAAATCGGCGAGCTCCTCCAGGCTTTCGAATTCACCCAAAGTCACCAGGTCCAAGCGCTCCCTTCCCGCCAGAGCTCTGCCGCTTGAGGAAGCGGCGTTTTGCTGCGCAAGCTGATTGGAAAGTTGAGTGGGAGTGAACCCGTAGGCAGCCAATTCGCTACTCGAAAATTCCAAGTAGACGCGTTCATCCACCGATCCATAAAACTCCACTTTAGCCACTCCGTCCATAGCCAGCAACTCGTCGCGAATATCATCGGCGTAGTCATACATTTCCCGATACGAAAATCCGTCTCCTATCAAAGCGTAAACGTACGGGAAGACGTCTCCTACCTCATCGTTTACCTCTGGCTCGCTAGCGCCGTCGGGCAACTGAACCGCCGCCACCTTGTTTCTGAGATCCTGCCAGATAGGATCGAGGTCGAAATACTCCTCTCCTAGCTCCACTGAGATGATCGACCTGTTCGCTTTGGAGGTAGAAGTGATCTTATCGACTTCGGACATCTGGCGAACAGCTCGTTCGATAACGTCGCTCACCTCCTGTTCCACTTCCACTGCAGAACGACCAGGATATAATGTGGTAATACGAGCGCTTCGTATAGTAAATTCCGGATACTCCAGTCGTCCTATTTCAAAATAGGTCGAAATTCCCATCATCATCAACAGGAAATAGATGATGAGAGAGGTGCGATTGTTTTTAAGGGCGAATCGAGCCGGATTCATTCTCCCTCCTTCAAGCGAACGATCATACCGTCTTCCACTTTATTGACTCCACGACTGACGACACGCTCGCCTGGATTAAGTCCCGATAATATGGATACCTGACCCTCCATCTCTAAAGATTCGACGGAAACTTCACGCCTCTCGATTTTCGCCAAGCCATCCTCTTGAGCAACGGCAACCCAAACGAATTGCTTGCCGCCCGCTGCCGACACGACGCAAACCAGTGGAATCAGCATCGCATCGCCATTCTCCCTGGCAAGCTCCACCGTGGCCTCGCCATCCATTCCTACTCGAAAGGAATCGTCGCTCGACGCCAAGGCAGCCGTCACTGCGTAGGTTGTGTTATTCAAGCTGCTTGGAGAAATTTCAGTGATCGCGGCATCAAAAGTCCTGCTAGCGATATCGCCCAAGCGAATCGTTAAGGCCTGGCCAGTCGAAAGAAGGCCCACTACATCGGTAGGCGCCCCGAATGCGAATTCCATCGGTCCCTCGCCTTGAATCGACATAGCCGATTGACCTGTCGAAACCACTTGCTGGGCATCGATGTTCACGGATGCGATCACGCCCTCGTAGGGCATTTTCAATGACGTGTCATTGAGGCGTTTCAAGGCTGAGTTGTAATTGGCCTGGGCCGATTTCTCCTGGGCTATGGCGCCGTCAAGCTGGCTCTGGCTGGCATTGCCGCTTTCGAAAAGACGCTGAGCTCGACGAAGCTCTTGATCAGCCTGGGTAAGACTAGCCCGCGCGTTATCCAAACTATTCTGATAATCGCTGTCGTCCAAGCGAGCTAGCAGCGCGTTCGCCGGATAGAATTGACCTTGCTTGGCAATCACTTCGATCACCCGCCCTCCGACTTCAAAGGCGAGGTTCACGCCTTCAGCGGCTTGAAGTTGACCCGAGAATGTCCGAATCGAGGTACTGGAAAGTTCCGGAACGGCAATGGTGTAAACAGGACGTGGCGGCAGTTCCACCACCTGCTTGTCTCCTCCACAACCGGACAGAAACACGAGAAGGAGGATTGTTGAAATAAAATGGAAGGTCGTGGCTTTCATACGAATGGATTTGGTAGCGATCAGTTGGCGTTGTTGGCTGGCTGGCTCGAATCAATGGAATCAACGGCATCGGAACGAAGCGTTTCAACGTCCGTCTCCGCTATGGGCGAGACGTTTTCCAACACTTGGGGACCCTCTGCCAGAAAGCGTTGAAAGAGTCGGATCAAGGCATTTCGTTCGTCGCGCGTTTTCGAATACTCGTACCAGGCGATGGAGCGTTGTAGTTGGTGTACAATCTTAAGGTAGTCGTATCCTGCCACCGCAGCTTGCTGGCGTTGGGAGAGGAGCGACGACTGGGCGTCTAGCAAATCCAGAATGGAAGCCGCTCCTTGGGAATACTTTTCCTGAATGGATTCGTAGTTCTTTTCCGCCGCCTCGAGAGACACGCGACTTAAACGCATATTCGGATGAGCGGCGCTGACGTTGTAGAAAGCCGCCAAAGCCCGCTGCTCGATCTGTTGGGCCGCTTTTTCCCTTTGAGCAGCCAAACCTCGAATCACAGCCTGGGTCTTCAGGATGTCCGCTTTGCGTTGGCCGTTCTCGAAAATGGGAATCGAAAACTGGACTCCGAGCGTCGCTTGATTCTCGCTATCCGTAACGAAGAAATCACTACCTTGAAAAACTCGAGCGTATTCCAGAGAGCCCAGAACTTCCGGCATGAAGCGTCGTCGTTTTTGCTTCAGCAGAATTCCCTGGCCCGCCAACTGAAGATCGAAGGCAAGCAATTCAGGCGAATTCTCCACTGCAAAGGCCTGAATAAAGCGTCCGAATTCATTGAAATCCCTCGCATTGTTGATAAGCGGCTGAAGTTGTTCGTCTAGAAAGTAGATCTCTTCGGCGCCGATAACAACATCCCGGATGCTCCAAATTTTCTCGCGCGGGGCGCCAATCTGTCGATTAAACTCGACCAAAGCATTCGACCGGACGCTTTCCCGCTGAATAAGGGTAGCCCGATTTCGAGCGCTACTTTGCTCCCAGCGAAACGATTCGGAAGGCTCGGCGGCTCCGATTTCGATTCGCAGCTTGGCTAGCTGAAAGTTGTTTTCGGTCAGACGTAGATTTTCGCGTTCAATTCGATAGAGATTCTCTGCGGTCAGATAATCGAAATAGGCCGATGAGGCGGCATCAATGGCATCCAACTCGCTAGAGAGCGTCAGATAGCGCGAAGCTTCGGCGATCTTCCTCTGGGCTCGCACCCCACTCCAGGCTTCATCACTGAAGAGAATCGATTGTATTTCCAAGCCAAGACTTTCCTGGTGACTTGATTCCGGTGTAGTTGTTGGATTGATACGGTCCCAGTTCTCTAGAGCCACATAACTCCCCTTACCGCTTAAGGTAGGTCTCAATTGGGTTCGGGCGATATCGACATCGATCTCAGTGGCAATCTGGTCTTCCCTGCTGATCGTAACGTCGATATTGTCGCTTGCAGCTCGTTCCATCGCTTCTTCCAAAGAGATGGCTTCTCCATCCAAGCGAATGCTTTCGTTTACAAATTCCGCCGCCAAGGAAATGTCGTAGGTTGGAGACCAATCAATGGCTTGAGCCGTGGCCGCGTTGATCAGCAGTCGATCGAATACGGGCAAGTAAACGGGCAGAGAAGCGGTACCCACTCCCTGGACAAGCTGGTGGATGTTCAAGGCCGTACGACGAGCGACCGCCTGACTTTCATCCGTTGCCAGACCAGCCAAGGCTCCAAGTTGAACATCGGCTAGGCCTGCCATCGATACGGTCAGGATATTCCGGTCCGCGAGCTCCTTATAGAGAAGCCGCCTCTCTTCGTCGGGCATTCGAGGCAAAAGCGATACGTAAAGTCCCTCAAGATTCCCTGGCAAGCGAGCGATGGTTTCCCTAGCTGTTCCAGCAGCCGGAAGAATCTCGATCTCGACTCCCAAGTCCGATTCGATCACGCTTCGTACCTCGTCGATTTGTCGTAGCTGAGGCACATAAAGCTCGTCCACTAAAGCGAACAGCCGAGTAGTTCCTGAAAGCAAGGAAAGCAAACCTAGATCGGCAGAAACCCGACGCGGGCTAGTAATAAAGGTGTAGTTGCGAAGCAATGACGATCCATCGGCGGAGATGATCTTCTGATTCGCATTGCTGAATTGCAGGGCTCCGCCAATGATAGGCTTGGAACGATCCTCCTCAGCCATTCGGGCAGCCATTTCAGTAGCGATAACGCCTGCCGCATAGATAATATCAATTTGCGGATCAGCCAGAGCGGCCGACAAGTATTCCATAACCAAGGCCGGATCGTACCCGGCATTGTAATCGTCGATCAGCTTGATGGAGTAGCTGTGATCCATTCCTTCAAGCTCCGCGTTAAAGCGGTTTACAAAACCGTCGAAATAGGCCGAATCTCCATCACGTATGATGGCGATGGAATAAGCGTCATCGCGTTGCCCAAACGAGCAGAAGGGCAAAATCAAAGAGACGGCAAGGAATCCAAAGAATTGGCTTTTAAACCGCATAACCGGGAAATGGAACCAATAATCCGCATTTTTGGATTAACCACAAGACGCGATTTAATGCAAAAACGTTATCAGGATGCTACAAATGCTATCCGCAAACAAGAAAAGCTACTCG
Organism: Opitutaceae bacterium; assembly: GCA_028284385.1. Classification (GTDB taxonomy): domain Bacteria; phylum Verrucomicrobiota; class Verrucomicrobiia; order Opitutales; family Opitutaceae; genus JANQRT01. The sequence goes on from JANQRT010000073.1 coordinate 200,085, forward strand.
GGGCTTTGGTCGCTGACGTACTTGGAAACCGCTTCGGGGTCGTATTCGTATCCTGGAGGCACTACCGAAGGATCGTAAAGTGGATTGGGTTCTTCGGGAATGGGAGCATTGGCATTCTTCCTCCATTCCTGCATCATAGCATGGAGGGCTCTGGTCCTAGCAGGAAGCATCGGCGCCAAATTGTTCATCTCCCCAGGATCGTTTTGCAAATTGTATAGCTCAAGCTCCCCGCCTTCGAAATACTCATGCAGTTTCCAGGCCCCCAAACGCATCACCGTTCCCGGTCGTGTTCGGAAATAAGGATCTCTCGCCCCATCGCCAACGTGGAAATGAGCATGCAGGTAGATAGGAAAATGCCAAAAAAGACGGCGCGGACCCCAGGATGCTGTCGGCCGTCTAACAATTTGCATAAGACTCCTGCCATCGAGAGTGCGATCGGCAGGAACAGGAGCCCTCGCCCATTCCAATAAGGTAGGGAAAATATCAAGGCCGGTCACCGGAACGTCCGTTGTAGCGGGTTTGGAAATCAGTCGCTCGTTATAAATCAATAGCGGAACTCGAATTCCTCCTTCGTAATAAGCTCCCTTCCCGGCTCGGAGAGGCGCTTGATCCGATATCCATTCGGCGCCTCCGTTATCAGAAGTGAAGATCACGATCGTGTCCTCAGCTACCCCCTGTTTTTCCAAAGCGTCAACGACACGACCTATGCTGGTATCCATATTCTCGATCATCGCAGCATAGTCCGGATACCTTCCCTGGTCGTCGACTCTCGACTTATTCTTATATTTTTCGACAAGATCTGGCTTCCCATGCAAAGGATCATGCACGGCGAAAAAAGGCAGATAGAGAAAGAAAGGTTCTTCTTTTGAATCCTCGATGAATTGTATCGCTTTATTCGTGACAAGATCGGTGAGATACTCCCCTTCATCCGCTTCCACATCCACCACTTGAAAGGGAGCCCAATAGGTTTTAGGATGTCCCCACTGATTGCCGGCGAAACTCACATCGAAACCATGCTCTTTCGGATGGCTGCTTACATGCCATTTGCCAATAGCCGCCGTCGCATAGCCCTCCGCTTTCAGCACATCCGCTACGGTAGTGATATCCTCCGGCAGGACCCGAACGTTTTCGGTTGGAATCAGCTTTCGCTGCGTGTCCTCGCCACGATCGGAATTGTTGACCGTATACATCCCATGCTGCGGAGTGTTCAAACCAGTTAGCAGGCAGGCTCGACTGGGAGCGCAATTCGCGCTCGGAGCGTAGGCATTTGTGAATACGAGCCCATTTTCAGCCAGCCGATCGAGGCGAGGCGTCTCATAAAAACGGCTACCCATGAAACCGACCTCTCGCCAACCGAGGTCGTCAGCTACGACGAGAACGATGTTCGGCTTCCTTTGAGCGCTGGCACTCCCAAGGAAGACTACCCAAACGAGTAAAGCAAAGACAGTGAAGAAAGATCGCCAAAAACGATGCTTCATATCACTAATTGGCAGTTGCCAAGACCACCTCTTTTATAGCGGGATCGACGTCATTATTATTTACATACCGCCGCTCAGATCCTCCTGAATTTCGAAAGCTCTTTAAGATGGCCTCGCGACGCTTGTCCGTTTCCGCGTTCTGCATAGCCTTTCCGGCTAGTTGAAACTTTCGACTCAGCGACGGAGGATTGCTTAAAATCAGTCGGCCAACCCCGTCGTAGCAGCTGTCCTTAATCGCCTCGGTCGAATCCTGCAGATTCGCGATATCCAGCAACAGGAATCCGCCATCCCAGTTTCGCCAGACTGGCAGAGTCCTGAGAATGATTTTCCGGCTGGCTTCATCCTCTTTGATCCAGGTTTTCTTCAGAAATTCGATCGCCGCTTTGGTAGGCGCGGAATCGATTACCGCCAACAGAGCGCTTTTCGCTTCCGGATCGCTAGAAGCGTTTTGAAAACCGACGTTGAAAGCTTCCCATGCTGTCTCAGGATCGCCAATACGTAAGGACATTCTTTTCAAAGTCCTTTGCGCATCACGACGCAAGCCGCTGGCATCAGTGACAATCAAATCGACCAGAACCTCAAAACTAGCAGCATCGCCAATACGCTCCATCGCCTCCAGAGCCGCTTCGCGAATAGCATCATCGCCATCGTTCTGAACCAATTCGTTCACCAGCAAGGCCGCCCCGTCGCTATTTCGAAAACTAAGAGCAGCCAGAGCATTGGCCCTCTCCTCGACAGAACCATTCTCGGCCGTGGCCGTCAATTCACGATCGACTCGCTCATCCGGAAGCGAAGCTAGGGCATAGGCAGCTGTTTCCCTCAAGTCTCGGGAACGAGAATCCAAGGCATCAAGAAGTATTGGCAGACTGGTGACAGTGCCAACCCTTCCAAGCGATTCGACGGCCTGAATCTTCAGCGGATCGCTTTCCGATTGAGCGAGAGAAGCAATTACATCCTCATTTGAACCTGGTTCTCTATTCGCAAGAGCCCCCACAATCACGGCTTGATCAGCCGAAGAAAGCTCCTCCATCGAAGACAAGGCGACGTCTCGTACGGCTGAACTCGAAGAGAGCATCGCTACACGAATGAGAGAAGCGTTGTCCAAAGCAGTTCCTGCCTCCAAAGCGCCTCGCAGAGCTTGAACGGATCGATTCGCGTTGAGAGACGCTCCGCGTTGGAGAGCCGCGGCTTGAACGGAGCGGTCTGAGCCTTCGGAAATCAAGCGAATGCACAAATCCAAGTCATTGCTGGTATCCAGCAAGGCCAGTTCAATGGAACCCTTCACGCGAGAATGAGCAGAAGGGTAAAGATCCTTCAGAGCGTCTCGAGAGGAACGCCCTCCGATTTTTCCTAAAGCTATGATCGCTTCTTGAACGACATCCAAATTCTCACTACGCAGAAAAGGAGCAATTGCTTTGACTGCTCTTCGGCTTTTGCGATCTCCCAGAGCGGAGATAAACCCTAAAGCTTTGGAGTCTGTGGCATTCTCAAGTCCGCCAATGAGCGCCCTGGTCGACCTTGACGAGGGATTTGCTACAAGAGCCATATGGGCAGCGTCAGCGACATTCGCATTCGAGTCGTTCAGCAAACCAGCAAGCGCTTCCACAGAAGCATCAGACCCGATCGTATCCAGTTGTCTGATAATCCAGAGTCGCGTCGTGAGCAAAAGCTGACTGTCGAGAAGCAAGATAAGCTGGTTTTCCAGAGCGATTCTTTGAGACCTGTTTCCCGGAGCGGTGGCATCGGAAACGCTGTCCTGCAAAGCCATTCTCGCTTCGTAGCGATCCTGATAGTCGTCTCCTTCGAGAGAGGCTATGATGGCAGACAGTTTGTCGCCTGGAATTTGGCTGTATCCAGTTTGCCAACATACATTGGCAAGAAGGACAAATCCTAGCTTAAGGAAAAAAGAGTGATGGACTTTCATTTATCAGAATTTCAGTTACACAGACAGACCATAGCCGTTGCGTCGCGGCCGATCCTGCCAGCGAGCAGCCCTTGAATCGCCAACGATGCGTTCCGCGTCCGGATCCCAACGGATGGGTCGCTTCAAACGTTCGGCAATGCCCGCCAACTGGCAAATCGTGGCCGTCCGGTGACCCACGGTGGCATCGCAAATTGGTTGTTTCCGCGTGTAAATGCACTCCACCCAATTGCCGCGATGATCGTCGCTTTTGTAAAGTCGCTCGTCTCCTGGTCCAAGCGGTTTTCCGGCCAAGTGAACCGGATTCGTATCGATTCTATCACCACGGCTCACCAAGACTTCACCCTCTTCGCCCACAAAGCGAATCATATGCCCTTTGCGATCCCCATAGTCGCGAATGACTTTGATTCCGTTGGCGTATTCATAATGCTGATAAGGTTTGCCCTCCATTTCAGGCTCGAAATAGACAGGGCCGGTATTGTCCATACCCAAAGCCCACTGAGTGATATCGTAATGATGAGCGCCCCAATCGCCGTTCTTACGCGAACCATACTGCCAAAAAGATCGCCAGCCGCCCCCATAGTCTCCCTCCACTCGGGCTTCATTGTAAGGCTCCCAAGGGGCAGGCCCCAGCCATTTGTCGTAATTAAATCCATCAGGAATAGGCTGCTCCGGATAGTCGGAAGGGGGAGGAAACTGGCCAAGGCCGCAGTATACTTCTTTGATTCGTCCGATCCAGCCATTGCGCACAATCTCAGCCGCTTTGCGAAAAGCGGTGTTGGAACGCTGCTGAGATCCTACCTGGAGCACTCGGCCATAGCGTTTCTCTGCGGCTACCATGGCTTTACCTTCCTCGATGGTCAGGGTCATCGGCTTTTCAACATAAACATCCTTTCCCGAACGCATGGCTGCGATCGAAAGAGCGGCATGCCAGTGATCAGGCGTCCCGATCACCACCGCATCAACATCCTTTCGAGCCATCACTTCTTCAAAATCGAGATAACCCGAACACGCGTTATTTTCACGCTGACACTCTTGGAGGGCCTTTTCCATTCGCGTTCGATCAACATCGCAGACCGCAACCACTTCAGTGTGCTCTCGCGTACGATAGTAGAGCCGATGGCCTCGCATGATAAGGCCCTGACCGATCAGAGCCACATTGATTCGGCTATTGGGTCCCGGCTGGCCACGACCTAGGGTCGCCGCGCTGAGAACGGACGGGAACGCGATGAGAGAAGTTGCCGCCAAGGTCCCCTTTTTGAGGAACGAGCGGCGCGTATCACGGTTTTGAGAATTTGGGGCGGTCATCGTTGATAAAAAACAGAACCAGCATGAATTCGCCTGATCGCATTAAGCAAGCCTGGAAGCTAGGCTCGTTTTTCACGCGCTTGAATGAGCGAGAAGAAGATCAGTTCTCTGAGCCCTCAAACTCCGAGCGATCCTTGTCGATAATGGCATCGATAAACTCGGGCTTGAGGTAGATCGCGTGACTGAATCTCCACTCACGGCGATTCTTTTTGTAGACCGCTGTACCCGTCTGGATACCGCAAAGCCAACCTTCCTCGTCGATTAGGGCGGATCCGCTATCGCCTTTCAAAACGGGAACATCTGAAACTAGTTTTGTCGCTCCAGCGGACTCCAATCCTGTTTTCGCTTCAATCTTCCCCGTCCACATCAACTGCCCAGCAGCTGGCGTTTCATGCAGCCAGCCTCCACCAAAAACGATGTCTTTAAAGGCAGGGGCCTCAGCTCTCATTTTCAAGAAGAATGGCATTCGGACTTCCGCTTTGATAATGGCGAAGTCGATTTCATCGTTAAGGTAGACTTTCCGGAAAGGAAGGAGTCGAATCCTTTGGGTTTCCTCCTGAATGTCATACTCCCTGAAAACCAGAATCGAATTCTCGTTCTCAACAGCATGAGCTGCCGTCAACATATATCCATCTTCTGTATACAAAACCCCATGCCCAGAGGTCGAAGTCAAATCGTCGCCGATTGCTGTAAAATCCATCAAGAGCACTTGCTCCTCGGTTGCGATGCCATCCGCGTCCTCTTCTCCCTTTTCAACGTCTATCTCCACTTTTAAAGAATTCAGTACCTCCGCTTTATCCACATCCTTGATACTCATTATGAGGCAAGCGTGAGTGCCTAGATAGTCGGCTAAGTCCGATTCCACCTCGAGAAAACCTTTCTCGGAATGCGGGTAGGAAGACTTATAAGTGAACGTTCGATCCTGATAGGGAGCAATCGACTCCAATCGCTTTTCAAAGGTGAAGAATGGCTTAGGCTTACTGGCGCAGCCAGATAGATAGAAGACCAACAAGAGACAACCTGCTTGGATAAAACGGATCACGACACGCCCACTTGAAAAATACTACGCAGTGAAAAGATTAGCAGTTTCAGATTGTTGATCGCAATCTGAAATTCAAACACTGCTATCGTAGCAGACGAACTCGACGCTATGACCCTCGGGATCCTTGAAATAAAGACTACGCCAATGAACCCAGGCGTGGTTCGAAAATTCAAGGCTAACTCCAAGAGCTTCAAGTCTTTCTTTTTCGCGTTCGAAATCTTCGAGAGCTATCGCGAAGGCGAAATGATCCGAAGTCGTTCGCTCAGCATCTAGACCTTTGTATCCAGTTTCTTCAGACCGATCAAAGAGAGCCAGAATCTGGGTATGCCCTCCATAGCCTTCGGCAATACGAAAAAAACTTGAGTGATCGAAGCGCTTCATCAATTCCAGTCCGACGACATCTTCGTAGAAGGTTGTCATCGCCTCGAGATCTTCGACCCGCAAAGCGATTTCTCCCAAAGCTTTTACGGCGCTAGGCATGCTTTAAGAGACTCTCTAAGCCATCAGCTCCTCAATCGGATCGGCTCCGGCTGGCCCCACCAGTTTCTTGTCGAGCCCGCCGTGCATGAAAGTGAGATGATTCGGGTCGAGGCCCAACAATTGCAGGATCGTGGCATGCAGACGCCTCACATGAAATGGCTTCTCAACCGCTTCATTGCCCAGCTCATCAGTCTGACCGAGAGAAATGCCCGGCTTGATACCGCCTCCTGCTAGCCACATGGTAAAGCCAGCCGAATTGTGGTCGCGCCCAGTGCCCTTGGCGTATTCAGCCGTTGGTTGCCGCCCAAACTCGCCGCCCCAGATCACCAGGGTCTCGTCCAGCATACCACGACGTTTGAGATCCTTAAGCAAACCCGCAACCGGTTTGTCTGTATTGCCAGCGTGGAGACTGTGGTTTTTTACCAGGTCGCCATGAGCGTCCCAATTGTAGTCGTTGTGCGCTCCGCCAGAGTAGATCTGGATGAAGCGCACTCCCCGCTCGACCAGCCTTCTGGCCAGCAAGCACTTGCTGCCAAAATCGCGTGTACGCTCCTGATCAATACCGTAAAGGCTTTTCGTTTCTTCAGGCTCCTTCTCAAGCTCGACCGCTTCCGGAGCGCTTACCTGCATCTTGTAAGCCAACTCGTAGCTGGCGATGCGGGCAGCTAGATTGGTATTATCGAAACGTTCTTTGAGATGGCCTTGATTCAAGTGATTCAGGCTGTCAATGATCCGTCGCTGCTCGGCCAGCGACATGCCCTGAGCGCTTTTCAAATTGAGTACGGGACTGCCTTCGGCTTTGAAGACCGTTCCCTGATAAGTGGCGGGCATGTATCCACTACTCCAATTCTTAGCTCCGCTAATGGGGCCTCCCGACTGATCGAGCATCACCACGTAGCCAGGCAGATTCTCATTGAGGGTGCCCAATCCATAGTTCACCCAAGATCCCAAGGAAGGACTGCCGCTGATGATGCTGCCGGAATTCATCATCAACATGGCAGAGCCATGGATAGGCGAATCGGCCTGCATGGACTTTACGAAGGCGATATCGTCCACGCAAGTGGCCAGGTGTGGAAAGAGTTCCGAAACGCGTTTGCCGGACTGGCCATAGCGATTGAAGGACCACTTGGGCCCGACGATGCGACCCTCGTTCTTTTTCCCGCCGCGTCCGAAAGTGTTTACCTTCACGGTTTGACCATCGTATTTGAAAAGCTCAGGCTTATAATCGAAGGTATCCACATGACTGGGACCGCCATACATGAAAAGAAAGATCACGCTCTTAGCCTTGGGAGCGAAATGAGGGCTCACGGGCGATAGCGGATTCGAAATATTCGAAGCGGCCTGAGAGGAACGGAAAAAGCCATCTAAACCCAACATGCCCGTCAAGGCCAACGAAGTGAATCCGCCTCCTACTGTATTAATAAATTCGCGACGCGAAACGTTGCCGCAAAAATCGCCTTGAGGACTCTTAGGCTCGAGAGAGCTTTGGGGATCGGAATTCATTTTAATTTGGAGTTTAGAACCGCGAATGAATGCGAATAAATACTAATATTTCTATGACCTGGAGATAGCGTGGTAACGTTGAGGATCGGTTTAAATGGCAGGTGAGGAATTAATAAATTGAATTATGATTAGCGTTCATTCGCATTCATTCGCGGTTCCAAAAGCTAATCGAGATATATAAATTCATTCAAGTTGAGTATCATTAGCGCGAATCTCTCGACGGCCTTGTCGCGGGAATGCCCGATATCCTGCTGCAGGGAGGCTATTAAGTCCAGCCCAACTGTCAGCTCCTCTAAGTCCGGTTGGCGACCGGTGACTCGGGAAAAGGCGTCCTCGATCACGCTTTCCAGCGAGTCCCCTTTTCCCTGACTGATAATGCGAGCGAAGTCCCGAGCCCGCTCCTCGATGAATTCGCTGTTCATCATAGCGAGAGCTTGTGACGGAACCGTTGTATTGAAGCGAGCAGCACAGGTGGAATCGGTGTCCGCCATGTCGAAAAGCGAAAGATTCGGGTCCAGCAAAGAGCGACGTGTAAAGGTGTAGAGACTGCGACGATTCTGGTGCTCGGGGCCGGCATCCAGATCCCAGCGGCTGCGTGGGCGCGACGCGGTCGCCAGAACTTCATCGGACAGTCTAGGAAAAACGCTCTCGCCCCCAACGACTAGATCCAGGGAATCGGTGACCGCCAAGACGGAATCGCGAATCTCCTCAGCCGTCAGGCGTCGCATATCGAATCGCCAGAAAGCATCGTTCAGAGGATCTTTTTGTAATGCGTATTCATTGGCTCGCGACGACATGCGGTAGGCTTTAGAAGTCATTATCAATCGATGAAGGGGCTTTCGCTTCCAGCCTTGACGAATGAACTCCCCAGCAAGCCAGTCCAGTAGCTCTGGATGGGTTGGCTCGGTTCCGAGACCGCCAAATTCATCGCCGCTGCGAGCCAGTCCTCGGCCGAAATGATGCTGCCAAATGCGATTCGCCGCCACCCGAGCGGTGAGCGGGTTTTGCTCGCTGGCGATCCACTTTGCCAGAGCGAGCCTAGGATGATCGTCCTGGGCATCCAAATACGTTTCTTCCGAACTGAGCAAAACGGCAGGAAACGCTCGCTCCACAGGATCGCCTTTAAGATGAGGACTACCTCGCTCGAGGATGTAGTTGGACTTCTTTTCCTTTTCGTCGGAAACGCCCAAAATCATCTCTTCGCGATAACGCAAACTGACTTCATCGTACTTTTTCTGTTCTGAAACTTCTTTCTCTCGAGCTTCTTGATAGGCGGCGAGCGAATCGCCATCCAACGTGTCAGGATCCGATTCCGTTACCCATTTATGGATACGCCTACTTTGCTTTCGCCAGGATTGGGAATCGACTAGCGTTCCTTTCGAAGTAGGACCCGTAAAATCGAAGCGGAGTTCAACCTCCTTGGTGTGACTAACCAGAAGACGAATCGGATGGAGACCCGCTTCAAGCTCGAGAGAAGGGCTACCGGTAATCCGGTTGATACCGTTCTTGGAAAAGATCAGGTTTTCATCGACATAAATGGCCCCGGCTCCTTGGAAAGCGATGTCGAACTGGTACTGGCCAGACTCCGGAACGTTCCACTGAAACTCAAAGGCGAAGGCTTCCTCACCGGCTGAACGAGAAATGTTCGCTATCTGGCTGGGCAGAGTGATGGGGCCTGCTTCGAGATTTCCTACCACATCGAAATAGCGCTCCACAAATTCGTCAAAGGTGTCATAGTCCCAGAAATAGGCATCAAATCCGTACTTGATCTCGCTGATAGAAGAAGCCGTTTCGGCCTCGTCCACAGCCATATCGAGACTCTTCTCCCATTGCTGTAGTCGAAGTTTGATGACGTCCTTCCTCAATTCATACAAGTCCACGTCCAGCAGGTCCTGCTTTTTCGAAGTAATATCCTGGATAAGAAAATCGCGAGCCTCCTCCCTTCGATAAGGGATGCGAATGTCCCGCACAAAGGCTACCATGGAGTAGTAATCTTTGGCGGTGAAGGGATCGACTTTGTGATCGTGACAGCGAGCGCAGCTCATACTGCTCGCCAGAAATGTTCGCGAGAACGTATTCACGATATCATCATAATACTCGTATTCGGAAAGCTCCTTGTCAGCCGGTTCGTCGTCCCACAGGCCAAGCCGATAAATACCCGTTGCCACCAGGCTTTCAGTAGTTGGATTCTCAATCACGTCTCCCGCCAGCTGCTCCAGGATGAATTGATTGAAGGGCTTGTCCTGATTGAAAGCGTCGATCACATAGTCACGATATTTCCAGGCTAGCGGCTTGGTCGAATCACGCTCGTAGCCGTTAGATTCCGCCCAGCGGACCAAGTCCAGCCAGTGCCTCCCCCATTTTTCGCCATAGTGCGGAGAGGCCAGCAACTCTTCAATCAGTCGCTCGTAAGCGTCTGGAGCGTCGTCGGTCAGAAAGGCTTTCACCTGCTGTGGTGAAGGCGGCAAGCCGATCAGGTCGTAGTAGGCTCGACGAATCAGGGCCAGCTTGGAAGCTTGCGGGTTCGGCTCTAAGCCATTCGCTTCCAATTTCCGGTAAATGAAAGCGTCGATAGGGTTCGACTGCCATTCGGTAGAAGAGACCTCAGGCACGTCGACGGTGCCCAACGGCTGATAAGCCCAGTGGTCTTGAGAACCGAAAGACCAAGAGGTCATGCCCAAGGAAACCACCAGAAACGCGCTGCGAAAATCCAATCCCATCGTTTTGAATGATAAACCTTAGTACCGCGCTCGCTCAACTCAAGCGAAAGTCGTCTTTTCAATAGGCTGTCGCGACTTTCGTGAAGCAACTAAAACCGAAACTCTACAATCTTAGAAGACCGACCCCGATAGTTTCAAAGCCAAACGTTTCTTGAGTAAGATCGAAACTCGTCTCCAAAAACACGAGATGGTCTAATGGTTCATATAACTACAGGTGAGCCGCTGAATAATTAGCTTGGAGAGATAGAGAATGTCTTGCCTTGGGAGATGTAGGGTTGAGGCTGGATTGCATGCCATCTGCTACACTTTCCGGCGTCATCGCAGCCGCTGCGACACCCATTGATTTGGAAGATTCTATTCTTTCCTCAGCCTACATCGAGCACTGTCGTTGGCTGCTGGCTCACGGGTGTGATGGTATCAATGTCTTGGGTACTACGGGAGAAGCCAATTCGATTTCTCAAACGAAACGCAAAGGACTTATGGAGGCAGTCGCGTCTAACGACTTGCCAATGGATCGCCTAATGGTGGGAACGGGCGGCTGTTCGCTGGAGGATACCATTGACCTTACGCGTCACGCGATGGAGCTGGGCTTTGCCGGACAGCTGATTCTGCCTCCCTTCTACTACAAGCCAGTTAGCGACAACGGCCTTTTCGCCTTCTTCTCGCGAATCATCGAAACCTTGGCCGATGAGAAACTAAAGATCTACCTCTACAATTTTCCTCAACTGACCGGTATCCCTTTTTCTATCACGCTGGTGGAAAAACTGTATTCGAGGTTCCCGGACACGGTGATTGGACTGAAAGACAGCTCCGGGGATTTGGATTACGCGAAATCCGTCGCTTCGCGATGTCCCGGGTTTGCGGTCTTTCCCAGCAGCGAAGGAATGCTACTCGAAGGACGGAGCCATGGATTTGCCGGATGCATATCGGCCACTGTTAATCTAACCAGTTCCTTGTCGGGCTCGGTTTGGAGCGATCCCGAAGATCCCGCGGCTCCAGAACGACAGCGAGAAGCGCTGGCCATTCGCCAAGCCATCGCAGCCTACCCGTTGGTTCCCGCGGTGAAATTCCTGTTGGGAGAACTGCACGACAATCCCAGCTGGAGGAATACCTTGCCTCCGTTGTTGCCGCTTGAGGCCGAACAGCAGGAAGCCCTTTTGCGAAGCGTCGGGATTTCTCCAGAAGGAGCAAGTTTAAGAAGGTAGGGACGACTCGCTGAGTCGTCCTAGTCCAAATCGAGGACGACTTGGCGAGTCGTCCCTACCTTTGTTTCATTATCTGGATACGCATTTATGACGGATTCCATTTCGAGGTCGGCGCGTTCTAAACGCGCCGCTACGGCTTAACTCGCGAAATCGTTGCAAATATGGCATTGCTTCGCGCTCCCGGTAGCCTATCTCGTACTTGAGAACAATACGCCAATCATCCATTAAAATTCTTTCGAACATGACGAGCCTAAGCAATGAACAACTCATCGAGAGCCTGAATTGGCGCTACGCCACCAAGGTATTCGACGCCAGCAAGAAGATTCCCGAAGACCAGATCAACACGCTGATCGAATCGCTGGTATTGACCCCGTCCTCTTTCGGCCTCCAGCCTTGGAAATTCTTCGTGATTGCCGACCAGGCGACAAAGGACAAACTGCCCGAGGTTTCCTGGGGGCAAACGCAACCCAAGGATTGCTCGCACATGGTGGTGTTGGCCATCGAGAAGGGCTTTGCGGGACCTGGGGTCGATCGATTCATCGATCGCATGGCAGACGTGCGGGGCGTGACAACCGAATCGCTGAGCGGCTATCGCGATTTCGCCGGAGGATTCGTGGACAAAGCCAACAACGAAGGCTGGGTAGACACCTGGGCGACCCACCAAGTCTACATCGCCATCGGCCAACTAATGACCTCGGCAGCTCTGCTCGGGATCGACGCATGCCCTATGGAGGGCATCTCTCCAGACGACTATGACAACATCCTGGGACTCGAGGAGAAAGGCTATCACTCGGTCCTCGGTTGCGCCTTAGGCTATCGTGACGAGTCTGACAAGTACGCCAGTTTGCCAAAAGTGAGGTACGAGCAGGGCGATGTAGTCGAAGTTATCTAAACGGATCTTATGAGCGGGGCTACTCTGAAATTGGAGTATGGCGAAACGGGTCTTGAACTTGATATCCAAGGCCTGAATACCACCGTTCTACGCCCTCGTTTTATCGAAGGGCTGCCTGACGAAGCAGCCTCTTTTCAGGAAGCGGTTCGGCAGCCCCGCGGAGCGAAGCCGCTGAAGGATGCGATTTCAGCAGACGAAACCGTGGCGATTGTCATACCCGACATCACTCGAGCCCTGCCCAGCGATCGCCTGCTGCCCTGGATCTTCCAGGAGCTGAAGCATGTGCCAGCGAAAAATTTCACCATCATCGTCGGTACTGGTACCCATCGCGGCAATACGAAGGAGGAACTGGAACGAATGGTTGGCGAAAACGTCGTGGCCAACTATCGCATCGTCAATCACGACTCCCAAGACTACGAGACCATGGCGAAAGCGGGAACCTCTCCCTTCGGATACGACGTGTACTTCAATCGGCACTACGTTGAAGCGGACAGGCGCATCCTGATGGGATTCATCGAGCCCCATTTCATGGCCGGCTTCTCCGGCGGGCACAAAGCGGTTTTTCCGGGGGTTGCGAATCTTGACGCGATCATGGAGTATCACGGCTACGAAAATATCGCCCATCCCAACAGCGCTTGGGGCATGCTGGAGGACAATCCGACCCAGGCTCACATCCGAGCAGCCGGATCCCTCCTGTCGGTCGATTTTCTCATCAACATCACTCTAAACGTTAATTACGAAATAACGTCCTTTTTCTGTGGAGACGTGACCGAAGCTCATGAAGCCGGCTGTCGTTTTTCCAAGGATACGGCCATGGTGGGAGTCGAAGAAGCCTTTCCCATTGTGGTGACCACCAACAGCGGCTATCCGCTAGACTTGAATCTCTATCAAACGGTCAAGGGAATAGCGGCCGCCCACCAAATAGCCAAGCCAGGAGGGCTGATTGTAGCTGCCGGGTGCTGCAACGACGGCATTCCGGAACACGGGGCCTTCAAGGATCAGCTTTATCGCTTCGCCTCAGCGGAGGAGACAATCGCAGCCATCAAAGATCCTGAGTTCAAGGAAATCGATATGTGGCAAACGCAAAAGCTAGTGCAAGTTCTCCTGAAAAATCGGATACAGCTATTCAGCGAATTGCCGGACGAGGCAGTGCGAAGAGGACATATCGAGCCCATTCGAAATATTCGGGAGGCGATTGAAGCTGAATTGAAAACGCTAGGCGACGACACTCCCATCGCTATCCTCCCTGAGGGGCCGATGACCATTCCCTACGTGAGGTAGGTTTTAAATCCATTTTTACCATAAATGGGAAAAGTATCCCATTTCCTCAACCGCCTGCCCTCACTCTCTTAGAATCTGGCTGAAAAGGTCGATAATAAGAGAGGATTTTTCGAATATCGAAATGGGCGACCCAATTAAAGAGATAGGCAACCAAGAGGATCAGCGGCATATTGCCAAAGCGATCGAGAGCCTTCCGGAATACTTCCGCAACCACATCGCGATCGTCTCCTATCCAAGCTACCGAATCCTTTATCTCAACCCGGCAGCAAAGCGAATGCTTGGCCTGGAAGCCGAGGAGGCATTGATCGACACCGCCTGGAATACGTTTCTTCCAACGGAAAGCCGAGTGGAAATAGAGATGGCTTTCTGCAACCTGATGCCAGGTGGCGACTGGAGAGGAGAAATTTGCATACAACCTTTCCAAGGCGAAACCTTTCCAGCCATGGCTTTGGTAAATGTATCCAACTTTGATGATACGGAGGAAAAGATTCTCACGATAATCTGCCGCGATTTGACAGCCAGCAAAGCTGCGGAAGAGGAGCGGAAGCAGATAGAACTTCAGCTTAATCTGGCCCGAAAAATGGAGACGGTTGGACGATTGACGGCCAGTATCGCCCACGAATTCAATACGCCGATGCAGTGCCTGCTATACGATCTGGAGTTCATGCAGTCCTCGACAGAGCAAATGGCGACGACGCTTTATTCCTTTTGGGGAAAGGAATTGCCAGATAAGGAAAAAACGTCGGACGAAAACGCGTCTGTCAATACGATCCAGGCCTTGGAGGAGCTGGTGGAAGACACGCGAGAAACCTTTGAGCAGTCCCGGCAAAACGTCGAGAATGTTACCAAGATTGTAGCCGCCCTAAAGACATTCGCATTGTCGGACAAGAAAGGTAAAACGGCTGGTGACATCAACAGCATGGTGGAGGCGATTATTCTCATTTGTCGCCAAGACTGGATACAGAAAATCGATTTGAAAACAGACTTGCAAACAGACTTGCCGCAAGTCGATTGCCATATCGATCAGATCAACCAGGTAATTCTTAATTTGCTCGTAAACGCCATTCGGTCGGTCGTTAAGCGATCTGAGGAAGATTCTGACGCGGAAGCCATGATTCAGATCAGAACGCGATCGACGGATTCCCACGTGGTGATCGAAATTGCGGATACGGGGGTTGGCATAGCGGATGACCAGCATGAGCTCATTTTCCAAGCATCGTTCAGCAGCCGAAAAAACGGTCTCGGAGCCGGACAAGGGTTGGCTCTCTGCCGGACAATCGTGGAAGGCAATCACTACGGAAAGCTCAGTTTTTCAAGCGAACTTGGCGAAGGGGCCACCTTCAGAGTGGATTTGCCAACGAACTAGGCGTTTTCTTTCGGAGCAGTTTGAAAAATTCGCATTCCGCGCTATCGATTCAGACAGCCATGAATGCTAGACCCAGCTCAATCGAAGAATTAAAGACGATCGAAACGGAACCGGCAATGGTTGTCGACGATCAAGGATTCATCACCTTCGTCAACGATTCCTTTTGCAACACTTTCGGATGGACCCGAGAAGAAGCGATTGGAGAAGGCCTTGTCATCATCATCCCTGAAAATCTAAGGGAAGCTCACCACATGGGATTTTCCCGTTTTCTCGCATCTGAGGAACCCAAAATCCTGAATACAGCCCTTAATCTTAAGGCAATCGATAAATCAGGAACCGAATTCGATGCGGAGCACTACATCATTGCCGAGAAAAAGGATGACAAATGGGCAGTAGGGGCAACCGTTATTCCGCTGTAGAAACCCTTCAGGAATTTAAAACTATTCCTGCAAAATAGGAAGACGAATTATAAACCTCGTTCCTTCGCCAACCTCGGTCTCGAAGAGCAGCTCGCCATGATGATCTTTTTCGACGATCTTCTGGGCAATCGCGAGCCCCTGGCCAGTTCCCCGTCCTGCTTCCTTGGTAGTGAAGAAAGGCTCGAACAGCTTTGAGCGAATTTCTTCAGGAATGCCAGGACCTGTATCCGAAATTTCGATTTCCACGTGAGCGCCTTCAACTCTGGAGCGTATTTCTATTTTGCCAAGCTCCTCACTCTTCCTTTCTTGAAGATGGTCCCCAATAGCGTGAGCCGCATTGACGATCAGGTTCAAGAGCACCTGATTTATCTTTCCCGCTATGCAAGGTATAGTCGGTAAATCAGGACTAAGTTCAGGGACGACTTCAGCAACATACTTGCATTCGTTAGCGGCAAGCAGAATCGTCGACTTGATGATCTTGTTCAAATCGGTCGGCTCCATGGCCGGCTCTCCAGGATGAGCGAATTCCTTAACCGACTTTACGATACGCGAGACCTGAGCAATCCCTTTAAGCGATTCCCCAACTGCGTTGGCTATTTCCTCCTGAACGAACTCAAGATCGAGATTTTCGACAATGGCATGAATCTTAGCCAAACCGGAATCCGGTTCTGGTTTATCGTCGCCTTTCAGCAATTGATGGAAAAGCGTCTCCATTTCCGAAATGGACTCCTGAATGAATCTCAAATTCTCCCCTACATAGTGGACGGGCGTGTTTATCTCGTGGGCAATCCCAGCCGCCATGCTGCCGATGGATTCAAGTTTCTGAGCCTGGCGAAGCTGAGCTTCCAGGAGTCTTCTTCGCGTCACATCGCGAATGACGAATACCGCGCTTTTTTCTCCATCCCGACTCCTAAAGGTTCTTCCTTGTATTTCAAGATCGAATACGTTCCCATTTCTAATGTATCGACATTCCGAGTCCATCGCTTCGCCATTCTGAAGAATCTTTTCGCAGGGATGGATTGCGCCGCATTCGTCTCCGCAGTTCAGAGGCAGTAATTCAGTGAGAGGATGACCTAGAATAAACAGACGTAGCTTTCCGGTCAATTCATCGAACGAGCCATTGCACCATTTGACCTTTCCTTCTCCATCCGTCCAGACGATGGACTCCACGATCTGAGATAGCACGAGGTCCATTTTCCCCAAGGTCTCTCGCAGTTCCTCGTTTTGGAGCATAAGAGAGTGTAGACTCCTATCGTTGGTTTCGACATTGAGGAGCTTGCCGTTGTCTTGAGATTCTGAGTTCGCAGACTTCAATTTTCGGGAATGTGGAATGAAGAAAAATCAGTTGGCCTCCAAGTCGTCGGGGCCTTCAAGAGCTTCCTGAATGGCGATCCTGAGCTCTTCCGAATCACAAGGCTTGTCTAGGAATCGCTGAGCCAGATTAGTAACCTTGGTATGAGTCTCTTTCTCGGAGTATCCGGACAACGCCATTCTGGGCATGTCGGGATGAAGAAGCTCAGCCGCGCTAAGCACCTCAAAGCCATCGACGCTTGGCATCTTCATGTCGGTAATCAATAGGTCGAACGACCTTCGCTCAAGCAGGTTCAAGGCCGCCTGCCCTCCCTCTGCGAAGTGGGTCTCCCAACGGTGGCGATCCTTACGAAGAATTCGCTTTATGCTATTGAGAACAAAGGGCTCATCATCGACAAAAAGTATGCTTTTCATAGGTCAGCTTCGCTTAGGGATACGATTATAGGGTCCTAAGTAATAATCGGCCGAGGATAATGAAAAGTATATAGCCTGATATCCTTATTCGGGGCTAAATTCTCTAGCGCATCCCTTGAGCAATCACCGCGCTTGCCACTATAAATCCCCTAACTCTTTCAGAGCCAACCCAGTTGCGTCGATTAGTCCAGAGAGGGCTCACCGCCCTGACCCCACCCCCAAAGGAACCCACTCGCTAGCCCTGCAAATGAATACCAAATATAGAGAGAAAATACTCTGCGTCGACGACGAGCAAAGCGTTTTGAACAGCATCAAGCGAGCTCTCAGAGGCCTCTGTGAAATCGAATTCGCCGACAGCGGTGAGCAAGCCATGGAATACCTCCGAAATTCAGGTCCCTTTGCCATCGTCATTTCGGACATGCTCATGCCAGGCATGAACGGTATCGACTTTCTAGCCAAATCGAAAGAGATTTCTCCAGATTGTACCCGAATTATGCTTACAGGCGATTCGGACCAATCGACCGCGATAGGCGCTTTGAATAAAGGCGACATCTTCCGGTTTCTGAAAAAGCCCTTCGATAACCACGACTTGCAAAACGCCGTCGAAGCGGGAATCCGACAATACCGTTTGACCATGGCGGAAAAGGACCTGCTTCAGCGCACGGTCCATGGAAGCGTTCAAGCTTTGGTAGATATCCTCTCGATGGCGAACCCGGGCGCCTTTCGCATATCAGGAAGGCTCAAGGAAATCAGCAGCCAGCTAGGCCGTATCCAATCATTCGATCCGCCGTGGCTACTTGAATTGGCCGCAATGCTGGCCCCGATTGGCTACGTCACTTTGCCTGACGAGCTCTGGCAAAACCGAAATCAAAGAGAGGAGCTTTCTCCAGAAGCCCGTGAACGTCTAGACAACGCATGGAAGATATCGGCTCAGATCATTAGCCGCATCCCCAGAATGGAGAAAGTCGCTCGAATCATCGAGCTGGCAAGCGAGCCTAGTCTCGATAATCGCAAAGAGGATCCGATGGTTCTCCAAGGGGCGGCCGCAATCAAGATGGCGAACCATTACAGCCTGCTCCGCAAGTCCGGAACCTTGAAAGAAGAAGCATTGGCCGAGCTAGCGAACGTCGAAGGTCAACTGGAAGGCCAGGCCGTCATTGCCCTAGCTGAAGTAGACCTGCCCGAAGACCATCTCATTCTTGTCCGTATCCCCATCGATCAAATCGAAGAAGGAATGATATTCGGTGACGACATTTTCACGACAGATGGTCTGATGCTGGCCCCAACCGGACTCAAAGTAAGCCAGCCCATACTGCAAAAGCTTCGCATGTTCAGGAAAGCGAAACGATTGCCAATCGATTTACCCGTGCTTCAGCCCGAAAAAGCCCAGGCTGTATAGCTAACAGCATCAAATCCTCATGCCCATGGAGAAAGATCGGAAAACCAAAGTGCTCATCATTGAAGATCAAGACGAATACCGAGGCGTTTTGCGCCAGCTCTTGGAAAATGAGGGATTCGAGGTGAGCGAGGCGGCCGAAGGGAGACTTGCCATAGAGCAGGCTGCTGCAGTGCAACCCAAGCTCATCATTTCCGATATCGTACTTCCCGACATGCATGGAAGCGAAGCTGTAAGAGAAATAGTAAAAAGTAATGGTTTTAGGGATACATTTATTATATTCCTGTCTTCTCTGATCGGCAATGGAAATGCTGATGCAGGAGAGATGAAAATCGATGTCGATGGCAAGAAGTACGTGGGGATGGCTAAATCGACAAGTCGCCAAACCATTCTCACTACCATCGATCGGGTGTTGGCGAATTAGATAAGAGGGTAAAAGGAGAGAGACTGAATGAGTAAAGAGGAACACGCGCTTGATTTTTCCAGAGCTCGGGAGGCTTCAATCGGGAGACTAACGCTTGGAATTGCGCACGAACTGAACAACCCGATCGGATTCGTATCTAGCAACCTTCAGTCGCTAGAGGACTACGTGGACGACCTTAAAGAAACGCTTAAGAAAATCGAGGACCTGCAGAAATCGCGTCGAGAGGGAGACCAAGCGGCAGTTGAATCGGTCTTGAAAAGCATCGATCAGCTTCAGGACTCTTTGGCGATTGGCGACTTGATCGAAGACCTTGAAGACCTGACTTCAGAATCTCTCGAAGGGATGGATCGACTTAAGAATCTGGTCAACAGTTTGCAGGAATTCGGAAAGAAGGATTCTGAAACTACCAGAGTCTTCAAACTTGAGCCATTCGTTTCACTCGTACTGAATGTCCTGCGAAACGAGCTGAAATATACGGGCGAAGTGATTTTAAGCTGCGACGAGTCCATTGCCATTGAGGCGAACGAAGCCCGACTAGCCTTCTCCTTGGCGATCACCATTCTTCACGTATTCACAATTTCAGGAAAGAAAGGTCGATTGGAAATAGACGCATGCACTGAAAATTCGGATACCATTTTGACAATAACCTCAGAAGGGTATGAGGCCGACGGGAAAATAGGAAAAGACGAGGAAAAGGACTTCGAGACGGCGCGAAAACTGATTGAAGAAATGTCCGGCGAAATCGCCATCGAAACGAGCGGATTCGTAAAATGCCAAGTCCGCATACCTTCGCAAATTTCATGATGATCAAGCAGACATCCGCCCCAGAACAGACAATCGACCTAGTCCTGGTCGATGACGATCCGAACACCTTGAAAGCGATTTCGAGGATTTTCTATATGGATCGAATCCAGATTTCCTGTTTCGACTCGCCGCTGAAAGCATTGGAATTCGCCGACAGGAAAATTAAAGTGATTGTCAGCGACAACCGCATGCCCTGTATGTCTGGGATAGAACTTTTAAACGAATTTCGCCAAAAAAATCCACGAGCGACTCGGATTCTGATCACCGGACATGCGGACATGGAGTCAATGGAGGCCGCTATCAATTCGTCTCAAATCTATAAATACATTTCCAAACCCTATAATTCGGAAGCGATTCGCGAAATCGTCTTCGAGGCCATCGCCAAGTATGATGAGGAAACGCGACAAATCGATAAGTCAGCAAACGAGCTCTCTTCATTCGAAAATGCTCAGAGGCAGATCGAATTGTATGAGAAGGCCGCCAAGGAGGTCGCCCATGACTTGAGAAACCCATTATCAACGCTACGTCTTGGCTTGGAGCTGGTCGAAGACGGCATTTCGAGCAAACACGATAACTCCACCAAGAATTTCCTGGAAGCCTCTCTACGTTCGATAGACCGACTAACCGTGATAACGAACCAGCTGACCTTGAGCGAGAAAATCGACCAGAAACAAGAGAGGATTTTCACTGATCTTAAGCAGGTTGTGAATGACGTGGTGAGCATCGAGAGAATAGCCGCCAAACGAAAACGGCTTTCGATAGAGGTTGAGAGCCCCGACGTCGAATGCTGGGCCAGAATAGAGGAAGACAAGGCCTCTCGACTGCTTTTCAATATCATAGGGAATTCGATCAAGTACACTCACGAAGGTGGAGTTAGAATAAATATTCGTAAAAACGAATCCAGAATTGATGTTGAAATAATGGATACGGGCGATGGGATACCCCAAGACAAGCTTCATTGGATTTTCGAACAAGATACCCGACTAGAGGACCACGCGAATATCCAAGGCAGCGGCGTAGGACTCTCGGTTTGCAAGGAAATCGTGACAAATGCAGGTGGGGAGCTCTCGGTGAATAGCGTAGTTGGCGTCGGCTCGGTTTTTCTCATTTCGATTCCACGAGCGAATCAAAGTGGAACGGAAGTTCAAGATAGCGTGGAGAGAAATTGAACTGAGCGAAACTCGATGCCTAAAGCTCTTGGATGACGATATCCCTGTACCAGGCTTCACTAGGGCCACCGCTATGAATCTGAAGGGCGATGATGCCTGATTCTTCAATGGAATCGTCTTCCTCTAAATAGTCCACCGTTTTGTATCCATTTATCCACAACCGAATACGGTTTCCCTCAGCTTGAATCGTATAGTCGTTCCAGTCACGCAGTTTAATAAAGGGAAGGATATCCTCCGACTTCGGGCCCTGGAGCACTTTCCGTCGTCGAGACTCGTCGTAAAGAGCTCCCCAGAACTGATTTCTCCGACCGCCCATGTCGGCTTGATAGCCAATGACTTCGTGATGGTCCGGTATACGCTCCGTCCGAAACTGGATGCCGGCATTGACGTGCTCCCCCACCAACTTGAATTTCGCTTTGAGCTGAAAATCCGAATACCGTTTTTTAGTACTCAGAAACTGGTTTTTTGGAATAGGCTTCTCAAGCGTACCGCCCACAATGGCTCCATCTTCGATTCGAAAGGATTCCAATGGTCCCTCCCAGCCGTCGAAGGTCGTTCCATCGAATAAAGAGACTTGATCGCTCGTGAAAGCATGGGGCGTGATTCTTAAAATAATGTCAGGATCATTCAGCACGGCGTAAAGCGAACCATCGGGATTCTGTTTAAGATCGCGTACGCGCCCCAAACCTTTGACAAGTATTTCCTCGGATACCACTTTCCGGCCGTCCAAGACCAGCCTGCGAATCTCCTCGAATTTTAAGGCCCCTACCAATAGATCGTTTTCCCAAATCGAAAAGCGAGGACTGGTCACGAACTCGATGGGACAAACGGCTATAGATGGCGTCCAATGCAAGATGGGAGACTCCATTCCTGGCTTTTCGCTAAATTCCGAAATGATGGTTCCATCGTAGTTGACCCCATGGGTCACCTCCGGCCAACCGTAGTTGGCGCCTGGCTGGATGATATTCAACTCGTCCCCTCCCCTCGCTCCATGCTCAGATGCCCATAAGTCGCCGGTTTTGGGGTTGAACGCTAAGCCCTGAGCATTACGACTTCCATAGGCGTAGGTCGCGGGATGTATTCCCTTTTTGCCTACGAATGGATTATCAGGAGGAACACTCCCATTGGCATGCATCCGATAGATCTTACCACTGGTGAGGGACAAATCTTGAGCATGAGGCGGCAAGCCTCTGTCTCCAACAGAGAAATACAATATGCCATGCTCATCGAAGGCGAAGCGAAGGCCAAAGCGGAATATCGTGCTGACAAAGTCCTCATGAGGCACCTGAAAAAGCGTTTCCTCGTTCGTCCATTGGTAGCCGTCGATTTTCCCACGGATTACCTTGGTCATAGATGGAGTTAATGGATCCAGAGGATTTCCTAAAGGCTCGCTGTAAGCCAAATAAACCCACCCATTTTCGTCGTACTTCGGATCTAGAGCCACATCCATCAAGCCTCCATCGCCAAACTCGTAAGTAGGGTGAAGCCATTCGATTGGCTTCGGATCGAGCTTGCCGTTTTTCAGCCATCTTAGGCGGCCAGGGCGTTCAGTAATAATGGCGGTTTCCGCATCGATAAACTCGATAGCCCAGGGAGTAATCAAACCACTATCAACAACGGATTCCAACTGGAGGGTGGCCAATTCCGTTTCCACCAACTCGGGAATAGGATCCCGCTTAAAGGCGGGCTCTTGCTGTTTTCTAAAAACGTAGGCTGCAACATTTCTCAGATCCTCTTCGCTAAGCATCGACTCCCAAGCAGGCATCAGCGTACCTGGAATTCCATTTGTAACCGTCGACCGAATACTCGATTCGTCATTGCCTTGCAGCCAAATATCTTTAACCAGAGGACCAGCCGTACGGCCTTCCAGATACTTGCCATGACACACCACGCAGTTCTGTTTGTAGACCTCGAATCCAGGATGATTTTCATTTTGTCCGACCAAAGGATCAAGAAAGACGAGAGACGCTATTAAACATAGGCCAGAACAACTGATTGAGGAAGCCCTACCCAAAACGCTTACGAACAAGGGACGACTTAAATGTCCTTTCATCATAACTACAAAAGAGAAACAGAAGGGGCTTTCTATTTGAAGAAATACAGCTAACGGCTGAGGGGTTTGCATAGCTAATCTGAAGAGACAAGACTTGCAGACAAGAAACATTTTCGCCACGCCAGTCGAATACGGCGACTAAATCCGGCATCCTGGCACAGATCTTTGAGAGGATAGGGACGCCAGTCATCCTCCTGACTTTAACGTTCACCCAATTCTTGCATCAGGGGAGGCTTCTAAAGGGACCTGGCAGAATTGCAAAATGGACCTCCAAGGTCCCAGTTTCTCTTCCATGCAAGCAGGCTTGTGTGACGATTTGCCTTAACCGACAGTTGCTGAAAGGTTGATTTGATTGCCATAAGCAGATATTCGACAAGTTCGATTTACAAAATGACTCGAACCTACATCCGCAGATGCGAGTCATATCGAGCGAATACGCCCCCATTTCAAAGAAACCACACAAGCTGATCATGATACGAAAGATTGTCGTCATTGCCATCACTTCGACCATTCTGTCGCTCCATTCCCTCGCCGATATCGAAAATCTGTTTCAAGAGCGATCCGAACTGAATCAGACGGTCTGGAAACAGGAAATCCAAGCCCAAGAGCATGAAGAAGCCTTCATCAGGCTCTGGGATAGTCTGCGTCCGGCGGAAAACGCCTACCTCATTTTAAAAGACTTTCCCTTCAAGACCATTCGCTGGGGGGAAATTGTCGACCGGAAGACGCTGGAACACGGCATCCATATCGGCAAAATGCAGGGCTTGGATAAACTCGTTACTCATGAGCAATGGGTAGCCTGGCTTACCGAGCTTGAGAAAGCGGGCATCGTCCTGGAACAAAGCGGATGGCACCACAAGCGTTTCGACGTCAACGAAGATGGGAGCAAGGAGTCTACGGTTTCCTTCGCCCTCCACGTGGTCGGCAAGTCAAACAATGCTCGATACGCCCTGGACGGACTCCTGAGAGTCTACTGGGAAGGAGAGAAAGGCGAACGCGGCTACCACGAGCCTAACAGAATCGAAGTTATCAAGCTAGACGTGCAAAGCCGAGTGGGCCAGTCGCTCTTCACGAGAATGGGCACATTCGACATTCCGCCGGGAGACAGGGGACCTGCCCTCTTCTACGACTTGAACAAGGATGGGCATTCGGAAATCGTCTTGCCCAGCGCCAACAAGATTGCATGGCATACCGGCAAGGGATTCGATATGCAGGACATGGGCAAGGGTCCCATCAAAGGAGCCAAGGCCGCCCTTCTGGGAGATTTCGACCGAGACGGCTACGTGGATCTCATGATTGAGGGCTACGTCCATCTCTCAGAATTTGGACCGTCTACCAAAGGCGTTTTTCTCTTCAAAGGCGATTCAAGCGGAGCCATTTCCGACAAACCGATGCAAGTCGAAATTTCCTCCCCGCTCTTCACCCCGGGAGAGACGACTATGACCTCGGGCGACATCGATGGAGACGGCGATCTGGACCTGCTGATTGGACAGTACAAGGAACCCTATCTGGAGGGGCACTTTCCGACCCCTTTCTACGATTCGAGGGATGGCTATCCCATGTATTTGCTTCTCAATGACGGAAGTGGTCTCTCATTCTCGGAAGAAACGGAAGCGCGCGGCATAACAGACAAACGGCATCGCCGCGTCTTTTCCACTTCCTTTGTCGATTACGATGACGATCTCGACTTGGATTTGATCGTGGTGAGCGATTTCGCGGGCGTCGACCTGTATCGAAATGATGGTGACGGAAATTTCGAAGACGTAACTGACGAGTCTTTCGAAAACCGTTTCCTCTTTGGCATGGGCCACTCCATTGCGGATTTCAACTACGACGGCATCTTGGATTTCTATACCATCGGCATGTCCTCGACAACTGCCAGTCGCCTGGAGTACATGGGGGCGACCAGAGAGGATTTCAAAGAACTGACCGACAAGAGAGTCCCGATGACCTACGGCAATCGCCTATACTACGGCAGGGGAGATGGGACTTTCTACCAACCCAAGGCAAGCGACGTTGTCGCGCGGACAGGCTGGTCCTGGGGCGTCGTGACCGTGGACTTCGACAATGATGGAGATCTGGAATTCTACGTGGCCAATGGCCACGACAGCCGTGAAACCTGTCGCGACTACTGCACGAGCTTCTGGACCGACGATATCTACCGAGGCACCTCGAACGACAACCCGATCCTCAAAGACTATTTCACGCAGAAAATTGAGGAAAAAGCCGACAAAGGCATCTCCTACAATGGCTTCGAGCACTGCTTCCTCTTTACGCCTATGGATGACGGCGAGATCCGCAATATTTCATGGCTTGGCGATGTCGCCATCGAAAGAGACAGTCGTTTGGTCATCGCCGACGATGTCAACGGAGATGGCAAGCTCGACCTCATCGTCGACTCCAATGCGCCTAATTGGGACGCCTTAAGAGATCCGACCGAGCTTACCGTATACGCAAATACGTTTCCTAGCTCTCATAATTGGATTGCGGTAACCGTGGACTACGGTCCTGGTCAGCCCTTTGTGGAAGGAGCTAAGGTCGTGGTGACGGGCGGCGGGCGAAAGCATACCGCCTCACTTGCCAATGGCGACTCCTTCGAAACCCAACATTCGAATACCCGCCATTTCGGACTGGGGAAGATCGAGCAAATCGATTCGATCGAAGTCACATGGATCGATGGTTCAAAAAAACGTATCAAAAATCCGGATATCAACAAAGTCCATTTGATTTCAGCGAATTAGACTTAAAGTCTTAAGCCGTATTGTCCTTGGTTTTACTGAAGGCAATGTCCTTACAAAGCAGATAAGGCAGCGGGAAAAGAGTTCCCGAGAAGCTATCTCGATAACTTCCTTGGCTGGGATGATATAATTGCAAAGAAAGACGCTTCTCTGAGAACCTAATCTTGGAATCTCTTAGTAAGTAATCGCCGGGCATTATAAAAGTAGGCAGTTTTCTTCGTTACGAATTGCGCAGAAAACAGGAGGTTCTCTCCTCTGGCGTAAACTGAATTGTCTTGTATGTTATGTAAGGAATAATAAAAAATTTAGTTGAGAATGGAATCCAACCACTCTGCTGAATGTCCTTGTTATGGACGGCTTCCTCGCACCCATGGAAGTCCTTTAAAGCTAAGAACGATGAATTTATTTATTTATGGTTCATCGCTTATTCTGGCTTTGTTTATTCTCTGCGAATTCTCTAATGGAGACTCTTTAAATGGAGAAGATCAAATTATTTTAAGAGTGGGTGATATCAAGATATCGGAATATATCTATAAGCGAGAACGAGAACGCCAGCAGCGTAATTATAATAGAAACGAATCAGACGCAAGTGCCCCTTTCAACGAAGAGCTCTGGAGAGCGAAATGGATCGATAAATTGCTATTCGTATGCGAAGCGCGTAAAATGGGATATGCTCGCCATGAAGATGTGTTATACGCTACCAAGGTCCTGTCGAAACACATGCTGATAAGCAATCTCGAAGGACCCTATGCTCGATATTTAGTTGATCGAGAGACCCTTGAACGTGATAGATCAGCACTTCCCCATGAGAGGATAAAAATTATACAAGAGCTGTACGCGAAGGAAACGAAACAAATTCTTACCGATTCAAATATTAGAGCCAACGAGATTTCTCTGGATCGACTTTTATCACAATTATCAAAGCTAGATAGCCTTGAAAAGCCTTTGATAATCGAGGACGCTGGTCTAGGCGAAAGAACGCTATTCGAATATGCGAATCATTCGGAGACGCGCTCGGTATCGATTTTTCAATTCATCGATCATCACAACGAGAGGGTGATCAGTAATAGACTTGATACTCTATCAGGGCTAGAGAAGGAGATCGACAATATGGTAGTCGACCTCTACCGGATACAGAAGGCCGAAACACTAAAACTCTCGGAGAACACAGCATTCAGGCAGGAAAAAGAAAATTTTGTAAACAATACCATATATAATATATATAATTCGGATTTGTTGAATGAATCAATAGATGCTTCGAATGGCGATTTAGAGGATTATTTTAATAGAAATGCGCTTCGCTTCCAGCAATCGAAGGAAATTCAAGTAATATCGATTACCGGCCGAGAACGCCATAAAGTCAGAATGGCCGCCAATAAAATCAGGAAAAGGCTTGGTAATGAAAGCGAAATCGAAGAAAGCATGTTTCGACAATTCTCGGGAGAAAATATCAGGCTAGAGAAGAAAACGCTGCTAGTAAACAATCAGAGCGTTTCGAATTTGATTGAGAAGGGTATCTTAAAAGCGCCGGTTGGAAAAATTATACTAAACGGCAAGAACGAAATTGAGGAATTCGAAATCCTTCTTAAAATTGGAGAGCGAGGAACCTTTGTTCCTGATCTCCATGCAATTCTTCCAGAAGTCAGGCGAAGCTCGGCTCAAAAACACCTAGCCAGCCATAATAGACGACGGCTCGAAGAACTCAGAGAAATATATACTGTGCGGAGTTATCTCTAAACAGAAATATTATTTCTCTTTTATAGAATCCAAATACTCAAATTAAAGTTTAAAAAAAATGAAGAAATATATATTAGCGACAGTATTGTTCTCAGCAATAACAGCTCTGGTCTTAGGAGGGAGCGTCGAAATCGATGCAACTAGTAGCGTCGGTACTTCCGAATCTGATAGCGCGACCGCGACCGTCCCTTCCGGGTCCACAGCCGATCTCTATGTCGAAGCTGACACCTGTGGTGGATGTTCCTCATATAGTGAAGCGTCAGCTTCCATTTCCGGACCAACCAGCATAAGTGCTTACAGCACGTACTATTACGATGACGATTCCGCGACAGGTGGTGCAGGAACCTATGACTTGGAGGTCGAGGCTTATGGAGCGGCATATGCCTATGCTGGCGTCAGCTGGTAATCTCTAGTTTTGCCATGCAGCGAACCTTGCAGGTTCGCTGCATTCTAATATAAAATAAGATTGCGACGCTGGTTACCCATTTTCCTGTAAACCGGACTGAAAGAGATATTTTCTCCTTCAAGAAAAGAACGAAGTCGTTATAGCCAACTCTCGCTATCTGCGAGCCAGATTTTTTGTATCCATTTCTTTAGACAGGAAGAGCTCGAAGCAATTCTCTTGCAGAAACCATCCGTGCTTCTCCAGTCGGTGGGCGGCAATGGACGAGGCTCTACCCGTTATCCATAGCTCCCTACTTTGTTCGGCCAGTTCTTCGCTGATCAAGGCGTCAACGATAAGCGGAGCCCAATGCAGGTAATCCAATGCCAGAGGGAGAATCATGATACCCTCTTCCGTGTAGCCCACCGCCAGACCTTTTTTAACAGAGAGCTCGCTCAAGGGCATGACGAGGCGATGGTATTCTTCCAGAATCGCAGTCATCTTCACAATCAGAAAGGCCTCTTCACTACCCTCAACTCCAAGAACAAGAGTGAGGAATTCCAGCTTGCCCTCCACGTCCTCCATCTCGTCTAAAGCCAGGATGATGCTAATCTTTTCCGACAGGGAATAGAAATCCATTTCTTGAAAATAGTTTATCGTCTCCTTATCGACCCCCATTTTCCTAAGGGAAACATGGATACGTCGCTCGATCTGCGATGGCGACTTGGCCCAAACTATTTCCTGAGCTCTTCCCACGTAACCCAGGGCCGCTGAACTGGGAATGGCGTAGTCTCCAGCAAACGAACCCACGGAAGAGGCCCAGGCAATACGTTCAAGCGCCGTTTGAAGTTCCTGGTTTTTCGAATACGGATCCACTTTCAACCTGCGAGCCCAGGCACGCTTTGCCGTATTGAAACCCAAATGACGTCGACTTAGCTTGCTAGTGGTTTGAGTCACCTTTTTTCGCATTGTGGCATCGGTTTCCTTCTCTTCCTCCGCCTTGTAGCGGTTCTTCTTCCTGACTCGGGAAATCGCTTTTTCGGAACCGCGTTTAACTTGATAGAATTTCCCCTGCAGATAGCGACCGATGCCACTAGGAATTCCAGCGACCGTTGAAATAGGCCTCCTGGCGACTTGCCAGGTATTGACCAGCGGATGCTTCAAGGCCTCGGAAAACGAGCGCGTGAACGCTTCAGTCTGACCGATCTCCTCAAGCTTGGCTATCGCTTCGATTTCCTTGATACGCTTTTTCAGAAGTTCAGGTCCCCAAACATCATAAGTCCCATAATCGCTCTCTAGTTTGATCTGATAGCCAAAATTTACCACATGAACGATTGGGCTTACCTCAAAGTGCTCGCCTTTGCGTAGCTCCGGAGCGAGCACATCGCTGGCAAAAAAGACGGGGGGACCCTCGTTCGGCTCCTTCGCCAAGGCAAGGTAGGCGAAACTTGGCAGGAGAACAGAAAGACACGCTCTTTTAAGTGCTAGAGGCATGAAGCTTTGAAAGTGTGAGCAAGAAAGCAGAAAAGTGAGGAAATGTCCTTTGAAAACCGTAAAGCGCCATCGGTTCCTAAGCGAGTCTTCAAATCCTCGTAAATTCCACCCTTAGGATAATCCGATTTGGAAATTTGATTCATTGCATCCTGGAAAGCCTTGTTTAAAACCAGACTAGAGTGAAACGACACTATTTTAGAACCTTCTCTTTGCTAGCAAGCATGGTCGCTCTCGGGACAGTTACCCAAGCGGAAGAAGAAGCTTTCATTCTTTTCATTGCAGGGGAACCCAGTCACGGCTGGAACGCTCACGAGTTCCCCGAGGCGAGTAGAATTCTCTCCAACTGCTTGAATGAGAGCGGCTTGAACGTCGACTCGGAAGTTTCACTTGGCTGGCCGGAAGATGAATCTCTGCTCCGACGAGCAGCAAGTATCGTTCTCTACAGCGACGGCGAGGAAAAGCATGTGGCTAAAGGGAAAAGCGAGCAACTGAGATCGCTACACAGAAAGGGCGTAGGGATTTGCGTCCTGCATTACGCTCTAGAGCCAGCGAGTGACGAAATGGCGGACTTCCTCCTCGATTCGATCGGTGGCTATTTCGAAGTAAACTGGTCCGTAAACCCAATCTGGAATATGACGGATTCGTCCATCCTAAATCATAAGGCCACCTCCGCAGTAGAGGTATTCAAAATGGAGGACGAGTGGTATTACCACATTAGATTTAGAGAAGATCCAACGGGCATAATACCCCTTCTTGAAGCGGTCCCTCCCCTGTCTTCGTTGGGCGAGGACGGTCCGCGATCAGGTAATCCGATCATTCGAGAAAAACTTGAAAAAAGAACTCCCCAGATTCTGAGCTGGACCTACGAGGACCTCGAAAAACGTAGGGGTTTCGCCACGACAGGAGGTCACTTTCTCCACAATTGGAAAAACGATTCGTTTCGCAAACTCGTGCTGAATGGAATCGCTTGGTCTGCCGGTATTTCGATCCCGGAAGGTGGCATCAATTCTAAAACTAGAGGGATAATCAAATACAAGACGATCAATCATTCGATCGCGGTAGGAGATTTGGAGGACATTAAGAGTCATCTAGAGCGAGACCCGAAACTGATTAACGATCTCGGCAAATCGAAAATGACTCCGTTGCATCAAGCCATTCTTCGTAAGAAAGCCGAGGTCGCAGCCCTTTTGTTGGAGCTGGGAGCAAACCCGAATGTGCCAACGAGAAACGGCCAAACCGCTCTCCACTTGGCTATCGATCGCAAGATGCCGGAAGTCAGCTCCTTGCTCATGGCAAAGGGCTCGGAATTGAATGCCCAAGATAAAAATGGCTGGACTCCGCTCCATCTTGCGGCGGCGAAAGACCAAGTCGATATAGCCAGGAATCTCATTCGAAGCGGCGCCAATCTCCGGATTTTAAGTACAGCAGGAGGAACGCCTCTCCATGAAGCGGCTCCCAGCGCCGGCGTTGAAATAGTGCAGCTGCTTTTAGAGAGCGGCATCGATCCAAGAATAAAGTCGAACAACGGGAAAACGGCGCTCGATCATGCCATGGAGTTTGGCAACGAAGTAGTGATTCCGCTATTAGAACCCTACGCCGAATAGGTTTCAGCGTAGAGACCCGAGTAGGATCTATTTAGAAACCTACGCCGCTAGCTGGGCAGAAACTCCTCCTTATAGTCGTATTGACTGTGTAGATACTTATTGGCATTTCTGCGATTCGTAATGCGCATCTTTTTGGCGTCATACTTAATTGGCTTGCCAATCTCCATAGCCACTAAACCAAGCAAAGCCATTTCGGTAAAATCGGCAGCATAGCTGAACGGAGACCCCGCTTGCTTTCCAGCCTTTATGGAAGCCGCGAATTCCTTGAAAGGACCACCTCTAACCCTTTCTAGAGTCTTTGGCGGAAGGGCTCGGCTTTTCCTCAGTTCCGTGAAAAACGCGTCCGGAAAAATGCGTACACTTGAACTGTACGTATCCGACCAAATAATACCTTTGCTTCCGATAATGAAGGTGCCACTCGAATTATTGATCCGCTTTCTGCCATTGCCATCTACGAACTCGGCAAAGAAATCGCTAGGAACCCCCTCCAACCTCGATAGATCGGGAAGCCTTCCTCCATCCTGCCAGGTGACCTTCGGAGCCGCTTTACCGTTTTTAGCAGGAAAAGTGAAACTTACAGTGGAGGCTGTAGGAAAGGTCTCGTTATGCGAACCGGAAGCCTCGGCACTCACCGCGGTAGGCATTCCAAGATCAAGACCGGAAAAAGAGGCGTCCATGATGTGGCAGGCCATGTCGCCGATAGCTCCACATCCGTAGTCCTTCCAGCCACGCCAGCCAAAAGGAGTGATTCGCGAGTCAAAGGCTTTTTTCGGCGCAATTCCGAGCCAAAGGTCATAGTCGATGGTTGATGGGATAGGTTCGTCTTTTCGAACAATAGCTCCCTGCGGCCAGATCGGGCGATTAGTCCAGTGAAGAACTTCCTCTATCTCGCCAATCACTTCGGCCTGAGTCCATTCCTTGATGAATCGCAAGCCTTCGTAAGTGTGGCCTTGGTTACCCATCTGAGTGACAACGCCTGCTTTCGCAGCCGCCTCCTTCAACTGCCTAGCTTCCCAAACCGTGCGTACCAAAGGCTTCTCGCAATAGACATGCTTGCCTTGAGACAAGGCCCAAAGAGCGATCGGATAATGCATATGATCGGGAACGGCTATCGAGACCGCATCGATCTTGTCGCCCATCTTATCGAACATTTTTCGATAGTCCTTGAAACGTGGGACATTCGGATAGGCTTCATAAGTCTTGGCAGCTCGGCTATCGTCGACATCGCAGAAAGCGACAAGCGCCTCGTTTTCATACCCTTTAACGTGATGAAAGCCACGGCCTCCCACCCCGATCACCGCCATATTCACCTTTCCGTTGGGCGAAGGAGATTTTCCGGCCGCCCAACTTGGCAGAATCATGAAACTTGCGGCGGCAGCTCCCGTTTTAACGAATGTTCTTCTATCAATTGAATTCTTTGGAGTCATGGTAAACGCGTTGATTTAATTTTGCTTAGCGTAAGCCAATAATGGCTCAATGCAAAGGCAAAGCAACAAGCATTCTTCCAGTTGAATAGTCCTGGAATGCAAAAAGGAGTAGCTAAGGAACTAGCCTTTAGCCAACCGCTATCTGCTTCATAGCGGTCATATGACCTCTTAATTCCGCCCCGATTTCCTCCACGCCGTGGCTGCGAATCGCTGTATTCACTTCTATGAGACGTTGATTATCAACTTGATCGTCATCCGTATCGAGCCCCTTGCCGATCACGTCGACGTCAACAGTCTCCATAAAATCGGCTAACAGCGGAATAGCGGCGTTGGAAAAAAGATAGCAGCCGTACTCGGCGGTATCGGAAATAACCACGTTCATTTCGTAAAGTTTCTTGCGACCGATAAGGTTGGCAATGAGCGGCACTTCGTGAAGGGATTCGTAGTAGGCGGACTCCTCTTTGATGCCGGCCTTGGTCATGGCTTCGAAAGCCAGTTCCACCCCAGCTCGAACCATGGCGACCATCAAGACGCCCTTGTCGTAGTACTCCTGCTCGCCGATCTCGACGTCAGCGGCAGGGGTCTTTTCGAAAGCGGTCTCGTTGGTAGCCTCACGCCAGGCTAGCAAGTCTTTGTCATCATTGTCCCAATCCTCCATCATAGTGGAAGAAAAGTATCCGGACATGATATCCTCTTGATGCTTGTCGTAGAGATCCCGCATAAGGTCCTTAAGCTGCTCGGATAGCTCGAAGGCTCTAATTTTAGCTGGATTGCTGAGGCGATCCATCATGTTGGTGATACCGCCGTGTTTAAGGCCTTCGGCAATGGTGTCGAACGCGTGCTGAATGAACTTGCTGGCCCAACCAGGATCGATGCCTTTTTCGACCATCTTGTCGAAACAGAGAAGGGACCCAGTCTGCAGCATGCCACAAAGAATCGTTTGTTCGCCCAGCAAATCCGACTTCACTTCGGCAATGAAACTCGATTCCAAGCAGCCAGCTCTATCGCCTCCGGTGCCGGCAGCGTAGGCCTTGGCCAGATCCCAGCCTTCGCCTTTCGGATCGTTTTCGGTATGAACAGCCAGAAGGGTCGGAACGCCAAAACCACGTTTGTATTCCTCACGCACCTCTGTGCCAGGGCTCTTGGGAGCGACCATGATCACCGTGAGGTCTTTTCGAATCTCGGTGCCCTCCTCTACGATGTTAAAACCATGGCTGTAGGAAAGACAGGCCCCTTCTTTCATGAGCGGTTGTACGGCAGCCACCACCGAGGCGTGCTGCTTGTCGGGGGTGAGGTTCAAAACCAGGTCGGCCGTGGGCAACAGCTCCTCATAAGTCCCAACTGTAAACCCATTTTCAGTCGCGTTCTTCCAAGACTGACGTTTCTCGTCGATAGCGGACTGGCGCAGCGTGTAGCTCACATCCAAGCCGGAATCCCTGAGGTTCAAACCTTGATTCAGTCCCTGAGCGCCACATCCAACAATCACGATCTTCCTGCCCTTGAGGGCCTCCACGCCGTTGAATTCGGAGCGGTCCATGAATCGGCAGCGACCGAGTTGTTCCAATTTCTGAGCTAAGGTCAGAGTGTTGAAGTAGTTTTTTCTGCTCATTAGGAGGTCCCTTGAAAATCAAAGGCGGAGAACCTATGCGACTGCCAACGTCTTCGTAAAGAGGAATTTTCCGCTTCTGCAGGGCCTAGCATTAAGTCGCAAAGGAAAGGCTGTACCTCGAGCCGGATTTCCTTAGCGACTAGTAACAACGGTGCAGCTGAAGAACATACGCTACGAAGGATTGAACATCGAGAACTGGGAAATCAAGCCAGGCGAAACGTGGTGTCTGTTGGGAGGCAATGCCTCGGGAAAAAGCCTGCTGGCCAGCATACTGACGGGAGATATAAAGCCTTCAGAGGGCAAGCTCATCAATCCTCCCTCAAAAGTTGGTTGGGCGTCATTCGAAAGTCAGCAGGAGACTTACGAGGAGGAGATCCGTAATCAGGATACCGATTTCATTGACCGCATCGATTACGGTTCGACCGGACTTGAAATACTGGAGGAATCGGGAGCGAAGGAAGAAGAAGCTCGAGCCATGGCTGAATCCTTTCATCTTGGATACATTCTTGAACGTGGCTATCGACTCCTCTCCAGCGGCGAGGCGCGTAGGATTTTGCTTCTCAAGGAAATTCTGGAAAAACCCGACCTTCTGATACTTGAGGAGCCTTTCGAGGGATTGGACGCCAAGTCGAGAAACGAACTGTCGGAGATTTGTCGTCAACTCGTCAATACCGGTCAGAAGATTCTGCTCTTAGTAAATCGACTCGCCGATGTTGCCGAATGGACAACCCATTTAGCCCTCTTGAGAAACGGAAACATCATCGAAAAAGGTCTGAGAGACGAGATTTTGGATACGCCCGAGATTCGTAATCTGATGGAGCTAGATTCGGGAGCCTTTCCAGAACTGCCGCAACCTATCGAAAGAGACTACAGAAAATCCGATCCGCTTGTTCATTTTTCCCGGTGCCGAGTTCAATATGGAGATGAAAAACAGTTCGAGAACTTCGATTGGAGACTGAAACCAGGACAGCATACTTTGATCACTGGCCCCAATGGAGCTGGAAAATCCACCCTTCTCCAGCTCATCTCTGGCGATCATCCTCAATGCTATAGCAACGATATCAAAGTCTTCGACTATCAAAGAGGAACCGGAGAAAGCATATGGGACATAAAAAGAAATATAGGAATCGTTTCCGCCGCTCTTCATCGCGACTATCGAGCGCCTGGCAATGTGCTGACAACGGTTGTATCCGGATTTTATGACAGCATTGGTCTTTACGAGCAAGCATCCGCTAAAGAGCGAAGCTTAGCCCTGCAATGGCTGAAAATCATGGGACTGCGAGACGAGGCCAATACCATTTTCCGCAAACTCTCCTACGGCCAACAGCGACTCGTCCTGATTGCTAGAGGTCTCATCAAACAGCCGCCTCTGCTGATTTTAGACGAGCCAACCCAGGGCCTTGACGATCTCAATCGCCACCTGATCCTCTCGTTCATCGAAAAGCTTGCTAAGCTTGAGCAAACGACTCTGCTTTTCGTCAGCCATCGAGAAGATGAACATCTTGCCTTATTCAAAAACCGAATACGCTTTGAAAAGTCGGATAAAGAAAAGGTCCGATTCCAGGCAGTGGTCGAAAACGGATAAGACAGACGAATTGGTCAATGCGAGAGCAGCGAGCGTTGCCCAATACCGAACTCAGCTCCACAAGCCTTCGCCGTAGTTCCAGCCTTTGCGAACCGGTTCCTTTATCCAGTTGCTTAGCTCCGGACGATTCGAAACGGTCATCGTTTTAGCGTCCCATTCAATACGATGGCCGGCGCGGATCGCCAAGGAACCCAGGAGAATGACTTCAGTCAGAGGAGCCGCATAGTCGAAATTGGAGCCGCATTGAGGTCCCTCGCCTTTGATGTCTCGAAATAGCTCGGCAAAAGGCCCTCCTTGGACGCGCGGAATCGTCTTATCCTTCAAAATCGAACGATAGTCTTGCATTCGTTCACGCGGCCAAAGCATGGGACTGTAAGGCCGCATATCCTCGTGGTAGAGAATCTCCTTGGAGCCGAGCATGTACATGCCGTTGGAAGGCAATTCCTTCATCCCATCGAGCATTGGCGGCCGCGGACGACCTTCCCACCAATGCAGCGTGACCGGCGGCATCTCTCCTCGAGCTGGAAAATGGTAGGTAACATGAGCTCCAAACGGCGTGTACTGATCATTTGCCGGCTCATCCAGTTCAACATCGACAGCCGATGGCAAACCAAGCTTCAAAGCCCAGAAAGGCGCGTCCAGACAATGGCAGCCAATGTCTCCCAAAGCCCCTACGCCGTAATCCCACCAGCCTCGCCAACGTTGCGTCACATAGGCATCGCTGAATCGGCGCCTGGAAACCGGACCTTGCCATAAATCCCAGTCGAGCCCCTTGGGAGCCCTTTGACCTTCAACCGGAATGCGGTCCGGTTTAACAAACCAAGGTTCAATCGGCCGATCCGTCCAGCAATGCACTTCGCGGACTTCACCAAGAACACCAGCATCGACCCACTCCTTGATGCGACGAATGCCTTCAATCGTATGTCCTTGATTTCCCATGACAGTC
This sequence comes from Opitutaceae bacterium, assembly GCA_028284385.1. GTDB lineage: Bacteria > Verrucomicrobiota > Verrucomicrobiia > Opitutales > Opitutaceae > JANQRT01. The sequence goes on from JANQRT010000073.1 coordinate 236,793, forward strand.
TTTACGCCATAGCGATGCATAGCTTTGCGTAGCGTGCGGACCTGCCAGATATTATGAGCCAGCGGCTTCTGAATAAACACATGTTTACCCGCCTCCATGGCGGCCATGCCGATCGGGAAATGAGTGTGATCAGGCGTCGAAACCAGCACCGCATCAATCTCGTTGCCCATTTTATCCAGCATTCTACGGAAATCGGTAAACTTGCCCGCCTTTGGGTTCTCAGCCGCGCGTAGGATAGGCATGCGTTCTCCCCAAATAGTCGCGTCCGCCCGCCAATCAACATCGCAAATCGCCACTAGATTTTCTCCCAAAGCCGATTCAACCGCGGCGTTTCCCATATGGCCAATACCGACGCAGGCGACGTTGACCTTCGAATTAGCCGAGGGACCTGCCTTGCCTATAGAAAAACGAGGCAAGACCGACGCGCCCAGAGCGCTCAAAGTTGTATTCCTTAGAAAATTACGTCTAGAAAGATTTTGAGACATGACAGAAAAATTGAGCGAATTTGGTTTGAAGAATCAACTTTCGCTTGCTCGCTTAACCTCTCGATCCAGAAGCAGCGAGTGGGCTTCACGAAGGATGTCGGGAATGCGATCGGCAAACGGATTTCCGGAAAGCGTATCCAATAAACGGGGTTCGTCGAAATCTACCACTTTTTCCCCAGGAAACCAATGATTCGCATTGCCGAGCAAATTGTAGCGCATCTTCCCAAAGGCGACCATGTCCAGGGCTTTGGCCCAGGTCCACAAGCGAACGATCTCCTTTACATTCATGCCGCCTTCAAAGGCTTCCCATTCCGGAATTCCTTCGCTCCAGCGAGCTCCCCATCCCTCGCCGCAAACGGCATCCACTTCTTGACGCAATCGTTTCTCGATCGGAGCCACGAGTTCGCCTGCTTCGTCAATCCGATCCAAAGCGGATAAGTGAGTATCAAAGTCTTCAGGACAAGACACACCCATACTTAAAGTGTGCACTTCTTCCCGATTCCAGCAGTATAGATCGTTGAATTCCATTGGGTGCAAAGGACTGCACAGCTCAAGGAGTTTTTCGCTCGGTTCGTAAAGCTTCCCGCCCTTATCGTTTGGGCTGATAATGAAGACCCCCATGTCATGCTGACGAGCGGCGACAACAGCTGGCCAGTTCAAGTCATTGACGAAATACCAATGGAGATTGACGTATTCGAATTCACCAGACCCGATCGCCTTGCAGATAAGATCGCAGGAACCATGGGTGGAAAAACCAATGTGACGAATCCGACCTTCCGCTTGCCACTTGCGAGCAATCTCCATACAGCCTCCTTTTCGCAAAGCGTCGTTCAGCACTTCCTCATTGTTTACGCCATGCATGGAGAAAAGATCGACGTATTCCAATTTTAGATACTCCATTGATTGCTCGAACTTTTCAATAAAGTCCTTAGGATCAGGAGTAGGCGGCACCTTTGTTTGAATAAGCATCTGGTCGCGAGGCAGATTGGGCAAAACTTGGCCGAGCTGCATTTCGGAACTCCCATAGCCGCGAGCCGTTTCGATATGATTAATGCCCATTTCCAAAGCCTTGCGAATAGCCGCCTCCAAATTGGCCTGACCATCATCAGGAACGTCGCTCATGGGTATATCTTGCCACTGATGCTGGAAACGCATGCCCCCGCAAGTAATGACAGGCATCTGAAGCTCAGTCCTTCCAAACCTTCGATATTTCATAGTAGTTGATTGATCCGTGGGCATACCGTGGTTGATTGAATTAAAAGTCCTAACAACAGTAGAGATCCAGAGGCAAGGATCAACAGGCGAAAGGAAGCCTAAAGCTCGCCAGCTCTCCGCAAAATGCTCCTGGCCCTTTGCAAGACCGGTCCGTCAACCATCTTGCCATCAATGGAAAACACTCCTCCCTTGGTCATCTTAGCCTCGTTGGCCATCACCAGAATGCGGCGAGCTTCCTCTATTTCAGAATCGCTCGGAGAGAAGGCGGCGTTTACTGTCGCTGTCTGCGAAGGATGGATACAGGTCTTACCACTAAAGCCGATGCTTTTGGCAGCCACACAATCAGCTTCCAGAGCCTTGGAATCCGTATAATCCAAAAACGGCGTATCGTAAGCCGGTAGACCACAAGCGCGACAACCGTAAACCACCCGATGCCGAGCGTATTCGATTTCCTTGCCAGCCGACGTTCGCTCGATTCCCAGATCGGCAGTCAGGTCTTCGGCTCCAAGCTGGGCTCCTATCACACGAGAAGAGGCTCCCAACAGCGAGATCATCGTCTCAATCGCTTTGGCGCTTTCCACTAATGGTATGACTTTGCATGGCTCTTTGGAATCGGTAGATTCCCGCTCCAAGCGATCCAATTCTGAGGAAAAGTATCGAATCGATTCCTCATCAGCCTTGGGCAAAATGACCGCCAAAGGATTAAGCTTCGCCAAACCGAGAAGATCTTGCTTAAAGAATTCGGTATCGACCGCATTGATACGCAATAAATATGGACGGGCGTAACCGGCAGAGACGGTATTGATTAAATTCTCTCTTGCCTCCTCCTTAGCATCGGGAGCAATAGCATCTTCCCAATCGAAGATTACGATATCGCAGTCCAGCTGGGCGGCCTTTTCGATGAACGGCGGCTTGTCAGCGGGAACGTAGAGCAGCGAGCGATAGGAGCGAGATTCCATAAACTATTTCGTTGATAGCGGACTTACGATAAACCATCAAAAACCCAACGTTAGCGAGGAGCTAAGCTGTTTTCCAAGATAAATCACCCCAATCTCCACATGACGGAAAATCAACCCAATCCACTGAGCGACATTCGCGTCGTCGATCTTTCACGACTGGTAGCAGGAAACATGGTTTCACACGTGTTGGCAGATTTCGGAGCGGACGTGATCAAGATCGAGAAGCCGGGATCGGGTGACGATCTTCGCAATTGGAAAGAGGATGGCGTCGAGATTTTCTGGAAAGCCTATTCGCGTAATAAGCGAAGCGTTTGCTGGAATCTGAAAAGCGAATCAGGCAAAAGCAAGCTGCTCGAGCTGGCAGCGACAGCTCATGTTTTAATCGAAAACTTCGTGCCCGGGAAACTTGAAGAAATGGGTCTTGGACCAGAAATCCTTCTCAATGCAAATCCAAAGCTGATAATCGTTCGGGTTTCAGGTTGGGGTCAGACCGGCCTCTACCACGAGCGGCCTGGTTTCGGGACGCTGGTGGAGGCGATGTCAGGCTACGCTCACCTTAACGGTTTTCCGGATAAGCCCCCTGCCCTGCCCCCATTGGCAACAGCCGACATGATCGCAGGGCTTTATGGAGCCTACGCCATCATGATCGCGTTACGAAACATCGAGTTCAATGGCGGCGAAGGTCAGGTAATCGATGTGGCTCTCTTTGAAAGCATCTTTTCCTTTATAGCCTCGGAACCGATCAAGCATCGCGTTTCAGGAAAAGTGAGCGAGCGCCTCGGTAACCAAGCCATCAATACGGCCCCTCGTAACGTCTATCCAACTAGCGACGGAAAATACATCGCTCTATCCGCAGCTGTACAAAGCATGTGTGAACGGCTTTTGAAGGCTATCAACCGAACCGAACTTATCGACGACCCAAGATTCAAAGACAACGAAAGTCGCGTCAAGAATCGTGATGCCATCGACGCCGTGATCGGTGAATTCATTTCACAGCGATCTCAAAACGAAAATCTGGCATTTTTCGAGAAGGCTGGAGTGACAGTTGGCCCAGTGCTCGCTGTCGATGCTGTCATGAAACATGAATACGCAAAAGATCGCGAAATACTTACTGAATTTCAGGACCCTGATTTGGGAAGCATCCCATCTCACACTCCCATGCCGCGACTAAGCAGAACGCCCGGAAAATTGCATACGCCGGCTCCAAAACTAGGAGAGCATACTGAAGAGATTGAAAATGAACTTCTGGAAATTGAAAAGAAGGAATTTAACCACGGAGGGTACTGAGGCCGCAGAGCTTATTGGCATAACACACAATATGGCTTTTTGAATTCTTTAAAGCATTTATGAACTAAGGCATCCTCACCCTATCTCCATGAACCCAGTACCCTCCGCGGTTAAATTTTATAGCTTAGCTAGTATATGAAAGGTGTCGTTTTTCAAGGTGATCGAAAACTCGAGCTGCAGGAATTTCCGGATCCCACGCCAGGGCCGGGAGAAGTGGTCATCGAAATCAAAGCTTCAGGCATGTGCGGGAGCGATCTTAACGCCTATCGAGCCAAGGATATCTCGGCCTTGGGTCTAGGGGGAGACGGAAGTCCGGTCATAGCAGGTCACGAACCGAGTGGAATCGTCGTAGCAATTGGCTCTGGTGTCACAGAAAGGGAGGCTCGAATCGGACGACGCGTAATGGATCACCACTACAAGGGATGCGGAACCTGTAAACATTGCCAATCGGGTTGGTCTCAATTGTGCGACGAAGGGATTATCGTGTATGGAGTAACCGGGCACGGCGCGCATGCGCCTTTCATGAAAGTACCCGCCAGCACGCTAGTGACTCTGCCCGATGAGCTGTCCTTTGAAACGGGAGCTGCCATCTCCTGTGGAACCGGCACAGCCTATGCCGCATTGAAGAGAATGGGTACTGGCGAAAAGGATACGATAGCCATTTTCGGTCAGGGACCTGTTGGGCTCAGTGCAACACAACTAGCGACGGCTATGGGAGCAAGAGTAATTGCCGTGGATGTTTCGTCAGAAAGACGGTTGTTGTCGAAAGGCTTTGGCGCCTCCGAAACGCTGGATCCTAAATCGCAAGATCCCATACAGGCGATAAAAGGGCTAACTGACGGCGAGGGCTGTCGACTGGCGCTCGACTGCTCTGGTTCGCCCGAAGCTAGAATAGCTGCCGTAAGGTCTACTTGCACCTGGGGAACGGTGTGCTTCGTCGGAGAGGGAAAGGATGTAACCCTTCAGGTAAGCCCCGATCTCCTACGCAAGCAGCTAACGATCATCGGCTCTTGGACTTTCAGCAAAGGCGGCCAGGCGGAATGCGCGCAATTTGTAGCCGAGAATGGAATACAGGTAGACAAGCTGTTTACGCATCGCTTTTCACTAGACCAGGCGGACGAAGCCTATCGACTTTTCGATCAGCAGAAGATGGGCAAAGGCGTGTTTCTGATGTAATGAAGTCGCGCTTACAAGATTCAGTTTTCTTCTGAAACTTGCGCAACCTCTGGCAAGGCGGTGTAGATGCGAGAACCGGAAGTCTGGATATCCATTCGGCCGGAATCCTGATTTCCTTCGAAAAACGACTCCACCACGTAGATGCGACTAGACTGCTTCTCGTTGGTGGATGCCATAAACAAGCCTCCGTTGTTTTCCTTGAGGTAGCATCGATCGAAAGTGATATTATGGACGCCCAAATTCTTTTCGTCATGGGCCAGAAAAACAGCCCAGTCGCTAGATTTGGAGACTAGGCAATTCTTGAATTGCAAGTGGTTGGAATGTCTGGCAAAGATGCCAACCGCTCCATTTCGATCGATGGTGCAGTCCTCGAATGAGCTTTCTTTCACCGAATTGTCGAGACTGATGCCCGCAAATTGATTATCGCTCATGGCGCAGTTTGTCGTATATACACGGATACAATCGTAATAAGCAACCCCATCGAAGTAATTGTTTTCGAAGCGCGAGTGGCTGACGCGAATATCCGACGACTTCCAGCTCACCACAAGGCCCCCTGAGCGATTGTTGTTGGCCGTTACAGATGTGATATCCAATTCCTTGACCGCTCGAACATCGATCCCGTTGTTTCGTATCCACGGCATGCTGGCCATCGTTTCCGAATTCTGTCCATCACGATTACCGTCGATTTGAATTCCGGATATGGTTATATTCTCGATCAGGTCGTCCTCAGTTAAATAAGACTTCTGGCTACCGACCGCTATTACCGGCATATCCACCGAGTCGTTCAGGAAAAAGAACACGCCTGGCTCCCCAACAAGATCCACACCCGATCGCTCGATGTTGAAAGATTCGTTTAGATGGTAGTAATTGGCTTTAACGTTTACGATAACGCCATCGTAAGCCTGAGAGCTTTCGCTGTTAATGACGTTTTCCGCTTCCCATAATTCTTCGACATTCGAAACATGGAGAACCAGATCGCGACCTTCAGTCGCCAAGAAAGCTGGGGGAAACAGAAAGCAGATCGAAGTGAGGAGTCCAGCGATCCGCATGCGCATGTGATTTACCATCAGTGGAATAGGTGTGCAGGTTTTAAAAAGGGAAGTAACAAAAAGTAGTTATCTCCCACTTACTTAACGACCGAATCGCAATGAAATTTGACCGTTTTCACGAAAATGACGCATTAATCAGTCAAACCCTTATCCTCCGGCTAGGCTTAACGCTTGGGGTGATACTGAAAATGTAAAAGCTGACTTGCAACCACAACCGGATCAACGTGTTGCAAATCTGTTTACAAATTATTTAATTGGCGAACCGGGATGGTAAAGATCGATAATGATCCGCCTCGTCCATTCGACCTCTTTTCTCGGCTCCCTGAGCGAAAATCGAGCACTTGGATTTCAACATCTCAATGGCCGCTTTCCTGTATTCAGAGTTTAAGGATTCTTGATCCAGGATTTTCGAGAGAGCCTTGATTCGATATCGATCCAGACCTCTTTGACTGGAAAGCTGGTCTCCATGACCGCCTCGCTTTTCGATAAGCGGCGCGTCGATGAGCAAAACCGGATGACGAGCAGCAATGCGAAGCCATAAATCGTAGTCCTCGCAAACGGGAAACGATTCGTCGAAAAGCCCAATCTCGTCAAAAAGACTTCTGTGAATCAAAACAGTCGATGGAGAGATGGCGCAAACCGGAAGACAGGCTTCGAATATCCTTCCTCCTCGTTTTCGATAGGCAGGCGCAACTGGTCGCTCCATTCCGTCAAATATCCATTTCTCCTCGGTATGGCATATCTTGTAGGAAGGTTCCGCTTTCAAAGCAGCGACCTGCAGACCTATTTTTTCGGGAAGCCAAACATCATCGGAATCAAGAAGAGCAATCCAATTCGACTTGGCCAAACGGATGCCCGCATTTCGGGCAGCGCTCACACCGGCATTAGGCTGGGAGATTAAATGAATATCTGGATACGTCTGAGCGATCCATTCGCTGGTGCCGTCCGTTGAGCCATCGTCCACAACAATAATTTCGTCGGGAAGAGCCGTTTGACGAAACACGGATTCCAGACACCCCGCCAGAAAATCTCGCCGGTTGTATGTCGGGATAACAACGGAGATGGAGTATTGAGAATTATCGGACATCAATACGAGGATTCTAAACCTATCGCTCGACCACCCAGAAGCGACAATCCTCGGAAAACGATCGAACACGTTCAGTTTCCTCCGAAATCCCGCTTCTCATACCATCTTCGACGAGTGATAGTCCCGCGAAGGCGAGATCTTCCAACACTTCGTTGCGATCGGGCACATGCATAAACGTGGTCCCATGGTCGGTTTTGAAATGACGATCTCCCATTTCGATTACTCCTGAATTGGAATCCGGATCGTGCTCTGGATTCTCTCCATCGGAAAAGATTCGAGTATACAATGGAGAACCCCGATCCAAGGTGGTGAATATGAACCTGCCTCCTGGCTTTAAAATACGACGAACCTCAAGCAATGCCTCGCGACGATTTTCTCGGAGCGGAATTTGCATCAATCCATTGAAGCCGAAAACCACTCCGTCGAACGATTTCGCTTCAAAGGGCAGTCGTCTGGCATCACCCGTTTCGAAAGCGATCTCGGCCTGCAAGGACAAGGCGATTTCCTTGGCCGCTTGAATCATGCCCTCCGCTAAATCGAGGCCTAGGATTCTGCGAAAACCCAGTTTCCAAAGACCAAATGCCACACGACCGGCCCCGCATCCTAAATCCAAAAGCGAATCGGATTTCTTGAAGTATTTAAGAAAAAGCTGCTCTTCCGAATCCCAAAGCCCGACGTTCGCAACGGCCTTCAAGTAATGAAGCACCGCCATTGGGTCATTGAAATAACCCTTGACCTCGTCGACGCCGATTTTCTCCACCGACGATTTTTGATCGAAAATTTTCACAAAAAAGATTGATTTGAAGGGAAGAACCTCCCTTATTACGCCGTTTTATTTCAGATGAAAGCAACCATCCAAACACAGGGCAAGCAGTACACCGTGCAAGAAGGCGACGTGCTGATATTGAATCGCTACCCCGAAACGGAAGCGGGTTCTAAGCTGGAAATCAGTGAAGTCCTGACCGTAGGAGAAGGAAAAGCCTTCAAACTGGGAAAGCCTTTCGTTGATGGAGCTAAAGTCAGCGCCACTGTTTTGGAAAACAGACGCGGTCGCAAGGTGGTCGTCTTCAAGAAGAAGAAGCGCAAGGGCTACGAGCGTCGTCGCGGCCATCGCCAAGAACTTTCCGTCATTAAGATCGATTCGATCGAAGGTTAAACCGCAAATTAGGATTTTTCACCATGGCCCATAAAAAAGGACAAGGCACTAGTAAGAATGGACGCGACAGTAACTCGAAGCGTCTTGGCATCAAAAAATTCGGTGGCCAGAAGGTAATCGCCGGCAACATTATCGTTCGCCAACGCGGCACTCGCTTTCATCCAGGCCAAAACGTCGGCATCGGCAGGGATCACACGCTATTCGCCCTTACCGATGGAGTTGTGAGTTTCGACAAGGAACATCGAAGCGTCGCCGTAGAAGCCTAAAAGCTGTTGAAGAAAAATTTTCTGGCCCTCCCGAAACGGAGGGTTTTTTTGTAACTATCGTTTTCTTTCCTCCTCTTCTCCATCATGTCCAGTGATCGTTTGAAACAGCTCACCAAGCAAAAGGAATTGCTCCAGGAGCATATGGACTGGCTTGAACAGGAAATTGCAAAGGAACAAGGGAAGCCGCCTACGTCGGTACCTGCCTCAAGACTGGAAACTCCGCTTGAAAAAACCGAACCCGAAACGCCAAGCATTCCAGTTCAACCTGAACCAGTCGCGGATCCAGAGCAGCTATCGACCGAGCAAACCGCAACCGACATCTACAACGAACTGGGGCCAGACGTAACGAATTCCGCTCAAAGCGCCCGAAATAGCTGCCTGCTGATTATGATAATCGGGACCGTTGTCTTAGGAGGCATCCTGGGCCTCATCTACTATTTCTACGAATAGAGAAAATCAAATACGTATTTCGTATTTCAATACAATAAGAAAAGCCTAAGCCCGCAGGACATGTTGATTGGCCATGGCTATGCCGCTAAGCATGCTGCCGACGATCCCAAGGTAGCCTTGATCGGTGCCGCAGACAAATAGATTGTCGAATTCAGTCGTTCCGTCCTTCATCTTCGAAGGCGAACCGTAAATCGCTCCCCGAGCATGCCAGGTGTAACGCTCCACAGTCTTGGGGGTGAACATATCCCAAGCGATGCGCTCCTTTTCGTATTCTAGACTGCTTGGCGGCATGAACTGGCTAGCGGATTGCCAAATTCTTTCATTCCAGCGAACTTTTTCATTCAAGTATTCGTCTTCTTCATACCCAATCCATTGATCATAGTTGGCTAGGCAAGTGACTCTGACGATTCCCTCATCCAATGATCGCTCTCCGTATTCAAAATTATTGGGAATGCAAATGACGCCACTTCGAAGATCAACCGTCTCGCGCGAATTGCGATACTCGAACTCAGATCCCTGATTGAAGAACACGATCGTATCGTCACCCCAGCCGAAATCCGCAGGCTGTCGTTCAAAAATGGATATCGTCTCGGTGAACGAAAGCTTTCCTTCAAGATCTTCCGCAGATTCGTTTTCGAAGCCCTCGATCAACCGATAGGTTTCGGGAAGCCCGGCTGAGGAAATAACGATCTCAGCTTCCACCTCTTTCCCATCATCAAGTATCAAACGAGATATCCGACCGTCGCTCGTCTCCAATTTAGATATGCCTGTGTTCATTCTTCGGATACCGCCCGCCTTGCGATAGCGATCGAGAAGAAGCCGTATCATCTTGCGAATGCCATCCAAAGGCCGAGCAAACCCTTCCAGAAAGATCGATCGAAACATCACCACGAACTGGCTGAAGTCCATATCGTCCTCGGTAGAACTCCCATAGTACATCAATGGGCAGAAAAGCATATCCTCGAGCAGTGAGTCATTTATCCAGTTTCTAACGACAGAGCGAGCCGACAAGTAAGGAGCGTCCAGCTTGGCGTCGGGATAGCTTCGAATTTCCGCAGCCAGCCCTCTAAATCCGTCGATTTCCCGAGGGAAGACTCGCTCCACTTCGCTCTCCAGAAGCTCGAAATCATTGGAGAAGCGAAGATCCGCATCCGTAAACGCAATACGGGAACCCACTTGTTCGCTGAGATCGAGCTCCTCCCGCGAAATGCGCAGCTGGCGAAGTATCTTGCCCAATGGCGTTCCTTTGACCCCAGGTTTCACGAAATTAGTCATGGCATGAAGCCCAACATCGTACTTACGCCCCTCTTTGCTGTAGAAACTGTTCAGCCCTCCCGGAGCATAGTGGCGCTCGAAAATGCAGACCTTCTTACCGAAATGAGCGAGTCGAATGCCCGCCGCCAAGCCTGACATCCCAGCTCCGATAATAGCGACTTCGTAACGTTCCATCGCTATTCAGCCAATCCAGAAAAGAGAGTGTCCCAAAAATGCAAATACAAAAAAGGCCCGACTTGCGCCGGACCGGAAATGCGAAACTTTCTGCCCTTTTCTAGACCAATGCATTGAATTTCGGCGTCAAATACGCCGCGCAACTGCCCAGGCTGGCCAGCTCTCCGTAGTCGGCTTCCGGCACTTCAATGCCATGCTTCTTGCGAAGCTCCATAACAATATCGAGGAAATCCATCGAATCCAGATCGAGTTGTTCTCGGAGAGCCACATCGGGATTCACGTCGCTCAGATCTTCGTCTGGAGCGATCTCGGCGATGATTTCGAGAACCACTTTTTTGCATTCGTCGTTGGTCATAGAGTGTCTGTAATTTAGTCGGAAAAACGCTTCACAATGAGCGCTGAATTGATACCCAGCATACCAAAGGAGTTATTAAGTATGGCGTCAACTCGTTTTGCTTCAATCGGTTCGTTGACGACAAGGTTGGGTATTTGGCACTTGGGATCGAGTTCGTCGATATTAATCGTTGGGTGAACAACATTGTCTTCGAAAGAAGGCAAATTCCCCGCCAGCTCTAGAGCTCCGGCAGCGCCCATCGCATGTCCAATGAAGCCTTTGGTGTTGTTCACGTAGGTCTCCGGACAGTCAGCGAAAACCTGCTTAATCGCGTCGCATTCCTGTATGTCGCCCATCGGCGTGGCGGTCGCATGGGTGTTCACAATATGAATGTCTTTCGGCTCGAGATTCGCCTTTTTAAGGGCAGCTCGCATACATTGAGCCTGGCGTTCGGGATTCGGCAAAACGTAGTCGGTCGCATCGGAATTCACATGATAGCCGACGATCTCTCCGTAGACTTTCGCTCCCCTGGCCTGGGCGTCTTCCAGACGCTCGAGGGTGTACAAGGCGCCGCCCTCGCTAACGACGATGCCATTTCGAGCGAGGTCGAATGGTCGTGAGGCCTTGTTGGGGTCTTCATGTTCAGCCAAGGCTCCCTGACTCTTGAATCCCGCAAATATGCCGAAAGTATGAATGCTCTCCGAGACTCCTCCAGCGATGGCGAAATCGACCTCTCCCAACTGCAGCATTTGCAAGGCGTGGACGAGTCCCAGATTACCAGCCGCACAAGCCGCTCCGATCGTGTAAGCGGGTCCGGTAACTTTTAGATTAAGCGAAGCTTCGCCGGCCGGATTATTGGCAACCGTCCGTGGATTATGATGGTGGGTCCAGAACTTGGTGTCGTAATCAAACTGGGAGATATTGTAGATCTCGTTTTCAGTCTCGACGTTCCCATGCTCGGTGATGCCGACGTAGATCCCGACCCGGTCCTTGTCCAGAGCCTCGAAAGCTATACCCGAATCTTCAACAGCCTCCCTTGAGCAGTAAATGGAAATGCTGCCAGCACGCGTTCCCACTCGCAGCTCCTTGCGTCGCTGATACTTGAGGGGATCGAAATCGCACACGCCAGCCAGAGCTTCTCCCATGTAGCGCATTTCAATCCGACTTATCCCGGCAACGCCCTTGAGGAGATTGTTTCGGAATTCGGAGAGGTTTGTGCCGTTCGGGGCCGTTAAGCCAACGCCGGTGATTACGATTCTACTCAGCTCCATTAAGTGTTTTTCAATTTATAAAATGACCCCCAAGAAAAACTTTGCTATCCCACGAGGATTGCTCTTTGCGTAGCTAAAAAGATATCCTGTTCAACACAAATCCCTTGATGAAAGTACTCGTAGTTGGAGGCGCAGGCTACATCGGCAGCCATTGCGTAAGACAATTGATAAATGCAGGCCATGAACCATTGGTCCTCGACAACTTCTCCTACGGACATCGGCAAGCGGTTCCCCAAGGCGTCCCGCTATATGAAGAGGATCTTGGAAATAGAGAGGCGGTAGCCGCCATTCTGGTCAAGGAATCGATCGATATTGTGATGCACTTCGCCGCCTTCATCAACGTGGGCGACTCGATGAAGGATCCGCTGACCTACTACGAAAACAATGTCGGAAAGACCATTCGGCTTCTCCAGGCCATGCGGGATGCCAATGTGACCAAATTCATCTTCAGCTCCTCGTGCACTATTTTCGGCGAAGCAGCGGAAATGCCGCTGACTGAAGACTTGCCCATGCAGTCCTTTAGCGCCTACGGCCAGACTAAACAGGACATCGAAGTCCTTCTGAAATACTGCGCCAATGCCTACGGTCTATCCTATGCCTGCTTCCGCTACTTTAACGCTTCGGGAGCCGCCGAAGATGGCTCGATAGGCGAAGATCACAGTCCGGAAACCCATCTTATCCCGCTCGCCATGCTAGCCGCGATGGGGAAGAGAGATAAACTGAAAGTTTTCGGGACGGATTATCCGACGCCCGACGGCACTTGCATGCGCGACTATGTGCACGTGGACGACTTAAGCAGAGCCCATATCTCTTCTTTCGAGAAACTCGAGGAGCCAGGAGTGGAGCTGAATTACAATTTGGGAACCGGTACGCCGGCTAGCGTAATGGAAGTGATCAAAGTAGTCGAAGAGGTCACCGGACTTGAAGTGCCACACGAATTAGCTGAAAGGAGAGAGGGAGATGTCCCGGCGGCCTATGCTAATCCGGCCAAGGCTATCAGAGAGCTGAATTGGCAGATTCAATATCCCGACATCAAGTCTATCGTTGCGACCGCCTGGGGATGGCACCAAAGCCATCCTGCTGGATTCGAGGCATAAATGCCTTAAGAAGCGTTGCATTCGCGTCTTTTTCTGTATCTTTAAACTATAGGCTTGCAAATTACTCCTCATAATGGAGATGGATAAGAATTCGACTCGCTTATTACGGGAATTCCCTGAGAGCCTGTTTAAGTATTCACCCGTTGAAGACGATAAAGCCTAAGGACCAACTTTTCTATGAATGTAATCATCATTGAGGACCAGATTCTCTTTCGAGAACTCATGGTTTCCGTTCTTCGCAACGATTTCGGGTTGAATGTTGTCGGAGAATACGATGATGGCGAATCGGGCATGCAAGCCTGCCTCGAACAGAAGCCTGACCTGGTTGTCCTCGATCTCAAAATTAAGAAGCTGGGAGGCCTGAGCGTCTTCAATCGTCTTAAAGATCGAGTGCCCGACCTGAAAATCGTACTCGTCTCTGCCCACTTCACCCCTGAAATCGTTAAAAGCGCCGTCGAGCGCGGAGTAAATGGTCTCGTCACCAAAGACAGCACCTTCGAAAGTTTGAAAGACGCCATTGGCCAAATCCTGAAAGGCGCCGTCTACTACGCCCCCGAAGCCTACGCTTTGCTGCGTCAGCCGGTTGATAAGGACTACACCAATAATCTCAAGAAACTTACTCCTCGGGAAACCGACGTTCTGCAAATGGTCGGCGAAGGCTACAGCTCCAAGGAAATCGCCCAGTCCTTCAACCTGAGCGTTCGCACCATTGACGCCCATCGCAGCAACATCATGCGCAAGCTGAATCTGCGAGGCGCCACCGATATGACGCGTCTGGCAGTCAAATTGAAGCTAGTAAGCCAAGATTGATTTTCGCGGATACGCCATGCCGCTTCCCGACCTTCGAGGCCAGCCCATCATCAACAAGCAGGCCGTCTTCGAACTAAAGAGTCGCCAAAGCGAAGGTCAGACTCTCTTCGACAAGCTGTATTCAATTTATGTAGACGAAACGCCAGGTCTGGTCGCGGATCTGAGAGATTCTGTGGAAAAGAATGTTTCCGGTCCGGCCAGGGAAACCATTCATCAACTGAAAGGCTCGTCGGCAGTAATGGGAGCGAATCGAATCCATATCCTGGCGAAAACGACCCTCGAGTATTCAGATGAAGAGCTTTTAGCGGAGTTGAAAGGACTCGCAGATACCGTCGAATCGGAATTCGAGCAATACACTCAGGAAATCGCTTCGCTATTAGATGATGGTCAAACGGAACTCTGATTAGCCGCCCAGACTAAAATTCCTGGCGGCCTTCCAAAGCGCTTTTCAGGGTAACAGCGTCGGCGTAAAGAACAGATCCACCACTGGGCAATCCAAAGCCGATACGAGAAACGGATACGGACCCAAAGCGTTTCACTTGGTCCTGAATATAGTGACACGTCGCCTCTCCTTCGATATCGTTGGGCAAGGCTAGAATCAGCTCCTTAATATCGCCGGAAACCAATCGTTTCTCTAACGAAACGAGATTCAAATCTTCAGGCCCTACGCCATGAATGGGAGACAGTTTTCCATGCAAAACGTGATACAAGCCCCGATAGGCTCCCGATTTTTCCATCGCCAGCAAATCGCTTACATGTTCCACAACGCAAACCTGGCCAGATCCCGATCTGCGCTCATCCTGGCAAATGGAACACAGCTCCTCTTCGCAAATATTGCCGCACTGAATACAAGCCTTAACATGATCTTTAGCGTAGGAAAGCGCTTGAATCAAATCATCACCCGAGTCCGGTTTCTCCAGCAATAGATGGACTGCCATCCGTTCCGCCGAGCGGTACCCAACACCTGGAATTCGCTTAAGTTGCTTTTGTAATGCTTCGAAAGCAGGGGTCATTGGATTGGGCGTGAGGTTTTGAGTCTTAGGTTATCGGTTTCAGAGCTAGCATCCATGCAAATTCAAATCCTAACACCCAATACCTAAAACCAAAATCCCGTCGACAAAATCTACCCTACATCAACCCCGGCAGACTCAGTCCCTCGGAAACCTTTCCCATCTCTTCCTCGTTCACTTCCTTGGCCTTGGCGCTGGCCTCCTTAACCGCCTCCAGAATCGTCTCTTCAACCAGATTGGCTTCTTCCTGCAGGAGTTCGGGATCGATCTTAATCGAGCGAAACTCGCTCTGACCCGTGATGACGATAGTCACCGCTCCTCCACCACTGGAAATCTCCAACTCTCTTTCGGCGAGCTCGTTTTGCACGCTCTCCATTTTCTTCTGCATCTTCTGAGCTTGCTTGAGCAACTTTCCTACGCCTGCCATGATAGAATTCGATTTTAAAGTTCTTTAGGACCAAGACAGACTAATTGCTTCCCGCCTCCATTCGTCAACATCCAAAAAGAGACTCGAGAGACCGCTTAGCGACCTAGCAGGTTGAAGCTGGTCATCTACTCTAGGGCGGCGGCGAATAATCAAGATTTTGAATACCGCATGCGTGCTTTTAGATTGCCGCTAGAGAGGAATTAGAATTAAGTCGAAAGTGCTCGGGAACCTTAGTCCATACGCAACCGCTCAAGCATCCCCCTTCCTCCTCATGAAAAAGCTAGCTCTGGGTCTTTGGCTAAGCTTAGCCATCTTCACAACAACCGCACTCCAAGCCCAGGACTTGACGGGCACCTGGACGTTCGAATACGACGTGATCGAGGCCAACGGAGAGTGCGCCGGAGAGGAAAATGATCCTATAGCGACCGAAGTGATCGGGCTCATCCACAACACGCAGACGGGAGAAGTTACCGTCTCGGGCATCATGGGGGATTCTCAGGTCATAGTAGATGGAACGGTATCAGGCTCCACCTTTTCATTCTCGGCTTCATTCACCGATGAAGGCGGGACAACCAATCGGACCATCCAGCTTGAAATTCTCAACGCGAACACGATGAGCGACACCATCGACCAGCCTGGCGAAGAGTGGACTTGGGGACCAACTGCCACAAACATAACCTGCGAAGATGGCAAATCTTTCGTCAATGCCTTCAGGCAAAACGTAGATCCATCTGAAATTGCCGTTAGCGGGCATGTCTGGATAGACGTTGACGACAACGGTATCGAGGAAGCCTCGGACCAGGTCCTGTCTAATATCACCGTTATATTGCTACAAGGTCAGACCGTCGTTTCCAACAGCGTCACGGATAGCGAAGGCAATTATTCCTTTCCCCGATCAGGCTCTCTAGTAGACGACACCGAATACACCATCCGATTGATCGATATATCAAACGCGCTCGAATCCATCGACCAGATCGGATCCGAGCGTACCTTCACGCTCCATCCGACCAGCGCCCAGGAGCGCGACTTTAGATACCGGTTTTCCGATCAAACCACTTTCATAGGAATCGAATTGCCCCAGCCATGCGAAATCATCCTCCCCGTGCTCAACGGAGCCCCGATATGGGATGGAACCATCAGTTTTGGCGCTGGAATCGCGCTTCGAGTCGCCCGACTTTTTCCCGACGTTCCCCTGGTCACGGAATACCCCGCCGATTTCAGCGCATCCAGCATGTCGATACAGCTGACTGGAGACGCGACTAGCGATGATCGCATACTACTCGAGCGAACCTCTGGTACCGAGACCAGCGGAAATCAAGTCCTGAACATCCCAATCGATACTTCGGCAAGCAATCGCGACATTCGCGACATCCTTGGCAGGCTTCACTACATCTTCGACGGCAGCGTCATCGATCCCAATCGAAACCTAAGCGTCCAGATTACCTTTAATGGCGGCGGGGCACTCGCCGACGACAGCTTCGAGTGCCAAATCAAGCCCCAAGAACCTGCCGCCTTCGCCGCTTTAGACATTGTCATACCAGCTGATGGGGTTCATCTAGTGGCAACCGGCGATTTCAACATTAGAGCCAGTTGCACGACTTCTGACATGGGAATGTTCGATATTCGCCCCGATATCGTAAGCTGGTCTGCATCAACCTTAAGCTCGGCGATCTTGACGCACCAATTTTCAAGCGATGGACTAGCTGACATCTGGACCGTGGAGTTGGTAAATCCAGGAGAGGATCAAGAAAGCACAGCAGATCTCCTCTTGACCGCAGAACTCGGGAGCCTGACTGATACCTCCAACTGCACTGTCTGCATAACCGGCTGCCAAGATCCACCCAGTACTTTGGAGGAATGCTTTGTGCAATTATTGCAAACAATCCTTTTCGGCTTTGGTGAGCTTCTCCAAACGCCAAACGAAGCGCCAGAACCCAATCCCTTACCGGGTCTCTTTTCCGTAAGGGATCTTTTGAATACAAGCGAAGAAGGCAGGAGACTGACAGACCTTTATAACACGCATTCTACCGAGGCTACCCAGATGCTCTTCTCCTCGCCCGGCCTAGCGGAAACCACTCAAGTGTTCCTGGATGCGATAAAACCTGGAATCACCGCTATTCTATCAGGCAAAGGGGATGAAGTGATCATCACTCAGGAAATGGCGGATGCTCTCAATAACGTGAGGTCGATACTCGAGTTGCAGGCTAGCCCCGCTTTTCTAGAGGATTTGAGGAAAGAAGCTGAGACCTTCAACGGCATGCAGGACTTCGTCGGCATGAGCTTTGGCCAAGCATTAGCAGAGGCAGAAGTGGACGCTGCCGATCTCTCCATCACTGCCTACAAGCCAATCCAAGGCGTGGATACCTTTTCCGTGAGTTGCTACCGAGTGGATGGGCTTAGCTATTCGCTATGGAAACGCCCCTCTCTTTCCTCTGGCGAGTGGGTTTTGGTGGAGGCCGCCGTCGAATCCAATGACGAGCTACGCACCACCCTCACTGATCCGAGCCCGGGCGGGGCCAGCGCTTTTTATCGTATCCAGTCTATAGCGACGGATGAAAGTAACGAATAGAGTCACAGCTGGTCCAAAAATTCCTTAAAACCTTCTCTATAACTCGGGTAGAGAGGCTGCCAGGAAGTCTCGTTCCTTAAGGCTTTATTTGATATCCGTCGATTAGGTGGCTTTCGACCTGTATCGAGACTTCGATGGCTTTTCTTTGCCAGGAACGCCTCTCGCTCAATTCTGTCGAAAGTATCCAAATTCTTCAGCCATTGCGACATCTCGCTTTTTCGACTAGGGCAATCATCGACGACATTGAAGATCTTTCCCGGCTTGAGGGAATCCAGTCTTTCAATACTCCAAATGGCAGAGCAAATGTCCTCCAAGCGAATTAAATTCAAAAAATAGTCCGAATCGCTTCCATCCTCCACCGGCTCCCGCAGGAGCGAATCCAGCAAGCGGTGGCGTCCGGGACCATAGATGCCACCCAAGCGAAGAACGACCGCGTTGAACGACGCGAGCCCCTGCAAAAACGTCTTCTCGGCCTGCAAAAGCATTTTGCTCCGATCATGAGAAGCCATCGCGTCTCCTTCTTCAAGCCAAGTGCCATCGGCATCTGGATACACGCCTACACTACTGGTATAGATCGCTGCTTGGCGAATTTCTCGCTTATTCGCCCAGCGAGAGACAGATCGATTTCCCTCAACATACGACAAGCGATACCCCTCAATCCCATTCCCAGTGGAACCCACGCAATTCAAGAACAGATCGACGTCTGTATCCGCAAATTCATGCCAATCGTCTTCGTGAACCTGAAAAGCTTCCGCCTCAATCCCTTCTTCTCTTAAGGCGACGACCGACTCTTCACGTCGCGTTATTGCCTTTACCGAGTACCCTTGCTGCAAAGCCTGCTTCGCAAAGGCCGAGCCTACATAGCCGCAGCCGAGTATAAGAGCCGTCTTCATCATTCTCGAATAATTAAAGTTTGCCTGATTCCTATAATTGCCAGAAAGAAATGCTCGTGTCTGAAGCTGAAAAATCCGCCCTTATTCTCGTTTTCGATGGCGTCGAAGAAGTGGAAGCTCTGGCCCCCGTCGATATTTTGAGACGAGCGGGGGTAGCTGTCACTATTGCTAGTCTCCGAGAGAATAAAACGGTTCATGGCCGAAACGGGATATCGTTCCTAGCCGATAAATCCTTCGAAGAAACCAGAACAGAGAGCCATGATTTGTTCATTCTTCCCGGTGGCCCAGGCGTCCTGGAACTCGTGGACGACACGAATCTTCACGATTACATTAGAGATCGCCTAAAAGCCAGCCAGCTCTGCTCCGCTATTTGCGCCGCTCCGGCCGTTTTCGCGGCAGCTGGGGCCCTCGATGGCAAAACAGCCACCTCCCACGCATCCGTCCGCGACCGTCTCCCCCAAGCCAGCGATGAAAAGGTTGTGCAGGATGGAGTGATCATAACCTCGCAAGGAGCCGGAACCGCTTTGGCATTCGGCTTAAAATTAGCGGAAGTATTGGCCGGTAAAGATCAAACCGCTGAGGTTGCAGCCTCAATCCATGCTTAACATTTAAGGCCTTATAACCTATCGAAAATCACACCGTGGCTTTTAGCGGAGGCGGAGAACCCAAAACCTAAAACCGAATACCTTGCTCAAAGAATACGATTTCATCGCCATAGGCGGAGGCAGCGGCGGCTTCAACGCCGCGAGAGTAGCGCGTCAGTACTCCGATAAAGTAGCCATCGTCGACGGAGCGGAGATCTTGGGAGGACTTTGTATCCTCCGTGGCTGCATGCCCTCGAAAACGCTGATTTATTCGGCTGAAGTTCTCCATCTCGCTCAACACGGATCTCTTTTCGGACTAGATATTCCCGAGGCCAAAGTCGACATGCCAGCGCTTCACGCTCGCAAGCTAGCCACCATCAAGGAGTTTGCCGACTACCGGGTCGAGGCCATGACCAGCGGGAAGTATGACCTGTATCGCAACTACGCGAAGTTCGTCGATGAAAATACCATCGAGCTAGACGATGGAACCTTGCTCAGAGGCGGGAAATTCATAATTGCCACCGGTTCATATATTTCCAAACCTCCAGTACCCGGTATTGATAATTCGGATATATGGACCAGCGACGATGTTCTCGAATTGAATTTTCTTCCGGAATCGGTCATCGTGCTAGGCGGCGGAGTGGTCGCATGCGAACTAGCCCAATTTCTTAATCGAGTGGGCTCGAAGGTCACCCAAATCCAGCGTAGCCCTCATATTCTCAAGGACCAAGCTTCCGACATATCCGAAGTTGTAGAACAGGCTTTTCGTGACGAGGGAATCAATCTACTCACCAATACATCTCTAAAAAGTATCGAAAAAACGGATGCGGGATTCAAAATCAGCTTTGAACATCAAGGCCAGCCAACGGTTTGCGAAGCGACTCACCTGGTTAACGCTCTTGGCCGTGTCCCGGCCACGGATACGTTAGATCTCCACAAAGCAGGCATCGACCTTAAGCCGAATCGGCAGATCATCACAGATAGTCGACAACGCACTACGAATTTGAACGTCTATGCCGCTGGCGACTGCGCAGGACCTTTCGAAATCGTTCACACAGCAGTGCTACAGGGCGAATTCGCAGCCCACCATGCCTTCGATAAGCAAAAGCCGTCCCTCAATTACGACCACATGCTCGACATCGTTTTCACCGACCCGCAAGTCGCTCGAGTCGGCTTGACTGAAAAAGTCCTTCGCGAACGCGGTATCGATTTCATCGCGGCAGACTACCCGTTCGATGATCATGGAAAGTCGATTCTGATGGAAGCCAAGCGCGGCTTCGTACGCGTTTTTGGTGAAAAGCCTGGCGGACGTATCCTAGGCGCCGAAATCGTATCCAAAGATGCAGGAGAATTGATCCACGCTCTCTCCGTGGCCATCTCCCACAACGCCACCGCAGCCTCCCTGCTGCAAACCCATTGGTACCACCCCACCCTCTCCGAAATCATCAGCTACCCCCTCGAAGATATCGTAGACGAACTAGAGGACTGAAAAACAAGGAACCACGGATGAACGCAGATGGACACGGATTGAAGAGCCTAAAATTATTCGAGAAGAATTGTGACAAAGAACGTTTTGAAAAGAGATGGCTAGTTATTTGTAATTTATTTTCAAATACATTGAGAAATATCCGCGTTAATCCGCTTCCATCCGTGGTTCCAAAAACATAAATCCTATCATGCGTATCATTTTCATCACAGGCGTCTCGCGAGGCCTTGGAGCGGCTCTCACTAGAATACTCGACAACGACGAAACCCAAATCATCGGCTTCTCGCGGAGCAAGGGAGAGTTCGAAGGCGTTTTCCATTCCTGCGATTTCAGCAAGCCGGAACTCGCCGCGAGCACCCTCGATCAGGCTTTTCAGGAAGCGGACTTGAAGAACGCGGACTCGATTACCTTCATCAGCAATGCCGGCCAACTTAGTCCGCTGGATTTCATCGATCGTTTGGACATTGCCGACATACACGAAAATCTTACCTCCAATCTCGTCGGTAGCTCAATCGCCTTGTCGCGCTTTATTAAATACACAGGAGATTTGGATAAGCCCAAACTATTCATCCAAATCTCATCTGGCGTAGCTCTTCCTGAACGAGTAAAACCGGGCTGGTCGCTTTACTGCGCTGCCAAAGCCGGCCAGGAACAGCTGATTCGCACCGTAGCCACCGAACAGTCACACGTTCCACATCCGGCCAAAGTCATCAACCTCAATCCAGGCGTCATGGAGACTGCCATGCAGCAGCTCATCCGCTCCACGCCCAAATCCTCCTTCCCCGGAGTCGATCGTTTTATCCAAATGAAAGAGGAAGGCAAAGTCGTGGATCCTAGCGTCATTGCCGGACGCATAGCAAACGCCATTGACGACTACGACTCTCTAGAAAGTGGAAAGACCTATGTCGAAGCGGAATTCCAAGCCAACTAGATCCAAGTTTTTAAAATCATGAGCCAATCACCTCCACCTTTTCTTCTCGAACTCCTCGAGGCCAAGAGTCCCTCCGGAGCCGAAGGCCAAGCTCAAGCCGTCTTCGATAAATACGTAGAATCGGAAGCGGACTTGTATGAAAAAGACACTACAGGCAACCGAATCGCCACCTTGAATCCTGAGGGCTCGCCGACCGTGATGTTCGCCGGACATCTCGATGAGCTGGGATTTATCATCACTTACATCGACGACAAGGGCTTTCTCTATTTCAAAACCATTGGCGGCCATGATCGCATTATCATTCCGGGACGTCGAGTGCTGATCCAGACTGATAAGGGAATCGTCAAGGGAGTCACCGGAAAACGAGCAGTCCACTTAATGGATGTAAAAGATCGCGACAAGGTGCCAAAGATCCACGAGATGTGGATCGATATCGCCGCCAAGAACAAGGAGGACGCGGAAAACCGCGTGGAGGTTGGCGACGTGGCGACCTACGACCACGAATTCGAATTGATCCATGAATCCGTAGCCGCCGCCCGAGCATTCGACAACAAAGGAGGCGCCTACATCGTAGGGGAAACCTTGCGACGGTTGAAATCCGAAGCCGCCACGCTCGAAGCTAAGGTCGTATCCGTGGGAACCTCACAGGAAGAAATAGGCGTGCGAGGAGCCACTACTTCCAGTTATGGCGTCAATCCGGACTTCGCCGTGGCGGTAGACGTGGGACACGCCACCGACCATCCGGACTGCGACAAGCGCAAGTTCGGATCCTTCAAACTGGGCGACGGACCCATCATTACCCGAGGTCCCAATATCAATCCCATCGTGTACAAAAAGCTGATACAAGCAGCAGAGGAAAGTAAAGTCTCCTATCAGCTGGAGGGCGATCCTCGGCCGACTACCACCGACGCCAGAGCTATCCAAATGGCTAGAGCGGGAGTGGCTACCGGTCTCATTTCCATTCCCCTTCGCTACATGCACACCCCCGGCGAAATGGTCGATCTGGAAGACATCGAGGCCTGCATTAGGTTACTTGTAGCATTTGCTCGGAATGTTAAGAAAACGGACACGGGCGTATGGTGATTCTCTTTGCTAAACGCTTGCCCGAAGCGCTTCTTTGGCGCTAGCAAATGCTTCCATCGAGATCGAATTTTCATGAACTGCAAATTCCCCGCTCTGCTATTTTTTTGCTTATTCCTTGTTGCTAAAGGATTTGCTGCCTACCCAGACAAGCCGATCAAAATAATCGTTCCGACCAATGCGGGCGGAGAGATCGACGCCATGGCTCGTATTTTCCAACGAGCTTTTCAAGAAAAGGACCTCATTCCGGTTAAGACAGTGGTGGTCAATCTGCCTGGAGCAGGAGGCACCGTCGGCACTCGAAGGCTCAAGGAAGCAAAACCAGACGGCTACACCATCGGCCTCTGGGCTCCTGGCATCGTCACTTCCAAGGCCATGGGCATTGTCAACTACGATCACAAGGACTTCGAGGTGCTGGGCACCACTGGCTACTCCGAGATCGGATTTGGAGTGAAGGACGATTCCTCCTACCAGACGATCGATGAATTCATAGGAGCCGCCAAAGCCGCTCCCAATTCCATCAAAGTAGCCACCAACATCGGTCTTCCTGTTCACTTTTTCCCCTTCCTGTTTGCCGAAGAGGCAGGCATTGAACTGAAGTTCGTCCAATCAGGCGGTGGCTCGATTCGCCTCGCTTCCATTCTTGGAAATCACAACGACATGGCCATGTTTTCTCTGCTGGCCTTCAAGCAGTTCAAGAAGTCCGGACTCCGACCGCTGGTTATTCTATCGGGAGAACGTCATGATCTCTTCCCCGACATTCCGACAGCCAAGGAAATAGGCGTGGATCTGGAAATTACAGACACGCGCATCTGGCTGGCTCCCAAAGGAACGCCATCGGACCGACTTGAACTGATTTCCAACGCCATCAAAACAACCTTGGAATCGGATGATGTGAAGGAGGAGTTTATTTCTTTGGGACTGACGCCGGAGTTCGGTACGCCGGAAGAGTTGGAAGTGTTTCTCGACGACGTTACCCAGCGCATCACTCCTCTCGTATCCAAAATGAGAAAGAATCGATAAACGAAATTCGAAATATGGATACAGCTCGCTCGAAATTTTCGCAAATCGATTTCTCCATCTGCGCCGCCCTCTTCGCTCTGGGTGGGCTTATTCTTTGGGGAGCCAAGGATATTCCACCGCCTTTCTTCGACCCGCTAGGATCGGCCGCCCTACCTAAAGTCTGCGCCTATCTCATCATCGCGTTTAGCCTAGTCATCGCCGCCAGGGCTTTTCTTCGTCTGAAGTCCGAAACAAAGGTGGCATCATCGGACGACGACTTCAAACCCGAGCCATGGCTGGCCGTTGCTGTGGTCCTACTCGCTTCGCTCTACACCCTTTCGATGAATCTCGGCTGGCTAGGCTTTCGATCAGGTACCGTGCTCTTCATCTTCAGCCTTGGAGCCGTCCTAAGCCGCTTCGACAAAACAACGATGATAGTCAGCGGCGGACTAGCCCTGCTCTTCGGCCTCGGCGGCCAATACATCTTCACCGAGTTCTTCTACATCGATCTCCCTAAATAACAAACCTTCATCTTCTTCCTCTTCTACTTCTTCATCTCAATCACAATCCACAAACCGAATACGAATTCAGATTTTTAATTATCCATAGAGTTCACAAAACCCACAGATGAAAAATCGCTCAGCTCAAACGGTTCACTCTCCACAGCAAGACTTATGGAGCGTTTCAAGTTCAACAAAAGAATAGATCACAATCCGCGTATCTAAATTTTTGTGACTTCTGTGAACTCTGTGGTTAAAAAATAATCCTCTCCTCACCCAGCTCAGCTCCCAAGCATGGAACTTCTCAACGCCTTTCAGTACATCTTCACCCCTGGACCCTTCCTCTGGCTTTTGCTCGGCGTAGCTAGCGGCATTTTCGTGGGGGCCATCCCTGGCCTGGGGGGCGGCATGCTCATGGCCCTCACCGTTCCGCTGACCTTTTCCATGGATAGCACCCACGCGGTGCTGCTCTTGATGGGAATGCACGTGGGCTCGGTAAGCGGTGGACTGATCAGCGCCATGCTACTCAAGATGCCTGGCACCCCTTCGTCGATGATGTCTACATTCGATGGATACCCAATGGCAGCTAAAGGCAAACCGGGCCTAGCCTTGAGCCTTGGAATCGGAGCTTCGCTGCTGGGAGGGGTCGTTGCCGGCATCTTTCTCATTCTCTTGGCTCCGCCGCTTTCCATTTGGGCTCTGAAGTTCGGTCCCTGGGAATATTTCACCATGGTTCTGATGGCCCTGGTTTTGATAGCCTCCATCAGCCAAGGTTCAATGCTCAAAGGACTGACCTCTTGCATCCTCGGCGTGGTGGCGGCTCTGCCTGGTCTGAACGATTCGGACGGCAACCTGCGTCTAACCTTCGGCTTCGAGGAGTTGGACGACGGATTCAATTTGCTTCCCGTTTTACTGGGCATCTTCGTCATGAGTCAGTTGATCAAGGACGCCCTCAATATTAATAAAAAGGGCACTGCTATCCAGATCGCCAAGGAGTCCGTCTTTCCGCGCTTCAGGGAATGGAAGCGACACATTGTAAACATCCTACGCTCGTCTTGCATCGGCACCTGGGTGGGCATCCTGCCAGGCGTGGGAGCCAACATTTCATCCATGGTTTCCTACGGAACGGCAAAGACCTTTAGTAAAACTCCCGAAAAATTCGGCACTGGTCACGACGAGGGGATCGTCTCCGCCGAAGCGGCCAATAACGCCAACGCGGGCGGAGCCCTCATCCCACTCATCACCATGGGCATCCCCGGCGCCCCGGTCGACGCCATCCTGCTGGGGGCCATGATCATGCACCGTATCCAACCTGGTCCCCTGCTTTTCACGACAAATGGCGATCTGGTCTGGGCATTGATGGGCGGATATGTGATCGCCAACATTCTCATGTTCGGCATCATGGTGGCCTCGGCCAAACACTTGGCTCGCATCGTCAAGATCAACCGAGCCTATCTCATTCCTATCATCTTTATTTTCTGCGTGATCGGGGCCTACGCCTTGAGCAATCGCATCTTCGATGTCTGGGTGGTCATCGCCTTTGGTGTGGTGGGCTTCTTCCTGGATCGAGCCAAGTATCCACTTGGTCCCTTCGTCATCGGCTATGTCTTGGCTGGCATCATGGAAGCCGAGCTACGCTCCGGTCTCCAATCTTCCGACGGCTCCTTCATGCCCATCCTAACCCGACCCATTTCGCTGACTTTCACCATCATCGCCGTCATTTTCCTGGCCTACTCCATTGTCAACGAATGGCGCATGCGCAAAGCCAGTACCCAGTCAGTCGATACGACGGATTGAGGAAATTATTTCCTCGTCGCGAGGACTCAATGCTCCTAAGTGCTCCCGCTCAGGCTTCACTTTGACGTTAGGCAAAAGATATGAATACAAAGCTGCTCTACCTCCGACTGCTTCTCGCACTCTTGGCGTCTGTTCCTTTTATTCAAGCAGTCACTGCAAGTTCTTCGCTTCCCAAACCTGACTTTGTCCTGTCAAAGGACCAGAATCATAGCAAGTTTAGCAGAGCCATTCCTCCGGTTATCAAGGTTCCATCGGGAAGCGTAATTGAAGCGGACATACATGAGGCGACGGGCGGTCAATTGACGATCGATTCGACCACGGAAGATTTCAAAAACGTCGACATGGATCGAGTTCACACCTTGACCGGACCGATCTACGTTGAGGGAGCCGAGGTCGGAGACGTTCTAGCAGTCGAGCTTCTCAGTCTAGAACCCGGAGACTGGGGATGGATCGGAACAGGTCCCTTCGGGTTTTTAGGCAAAGAGAATGAAGAGCTGGCTCTTAAAACCTATAAGCTGGATAAAGAAAACAATCGGGTTCATTTTTCCGACACGATCAGCATTCCATTGAGTCCTTTCCCAGGAACAATGGGAGTTGCACCGGACACGGATGAAATGCTGGTCACTTTTCCTCCACGGGCGAATGGCGGCAATATGGACGACCCAAACATGGTTGCGGGTACCACCGTGTACTTTCCCGTGTTCGCGAAAGGAGCCCTGTTTTCCATTGGCGATCCTCACGCTGTTCAAGGACACGGAGAAGTGTGCGGAACCGCCCTCGAGGTGCCCATGCAAGCCCTGTTTCGACTGACTGTATTGAAAAATCGGATAATCGAAGAGCCTCAATACGAGACAGCAACCCACTACGCCACAACAGGCTTCGCCACGACCATTGACGAAGCCGCTATCAAGGCGACTCGATACATGGTCCAGCATCTGATGAAGACAAAAGACATGTCGTTTGTGGAGGCCTACATGCTCTGCTCATTGGCCGGAGACCTAAAGATAGCAGAGGTAGTCGACCGGCCGCACATGCTGGTAACCATGCATATGCCCAAAAATATATTCACAGCAGATAAATAGGATCTAGCGAGGCGCGTCATTTAACGTTTCCAGCCAATTCTGTAACTCAACAATCGATTCAATCTCGCCATCCATTTGGATCGGCGGATCGTAGTAGGCTTTTCTCAGCCAGATTCCTTTCATTCCGCAGGCCTTAGCTCCTTCCACGTCGTTTTTCGGGTGATCGCCGATGTAGACGCATTCCTCGGGTTTTCTATCCAATGATTGGATACCGATTTGGAAAATGAGAGGATCAGGTTTTTCAACGCCGACTGCTTCGGAAATCTGGATTGAGTCGAAATAATCCTTGATACCGGAAATCTCAATCTTGGCCATTTGAGACTGGACGCGTCCGTTGGTAATTAGGCCGATTTGATATATTTTCTTTAAGCGTTCAAGAGCTCCTTTAACGCCCTCGTAGAGAACGGGCTCCTTACCATATTCCTCTTGGTAGTGAGCAAGCAACGTCTTGCTCGAAACGGTGCTGCTCAGAATCTCCCGGCAAGCTCTTTGGAAGACTTCGCCCTTTTTGGTATAGCCGTGGTCATCGATGCTGAGGATGAAATCGATGTATTCGGATTTCGTTACACGACTTGATGAAAGCTGGAAGTGATCGTATTGAGAACTTAGATAGTTAGCGAAGGTCGCATCTCGATCCAGCAAAGTCTGATCAAGATCGAATATTACAGCTTTGATCATAATAATGAATCTCTTAGCTCAAACTTACCAAAAAATTTGTAGAAAGGAACCGCTAATGAACGCCAATAAACGCAAATCGTATTCAACAAGGGATCATTCGCATCGGTTAGCATTTATTAGGCTCTTGCGGTCATGTCGCTTCGCTCGGTAGCGGTTCAAATTCTTCACCATTCGAATGTTGGCTGATAGATTTTTTAGAAACAACAAAACACACGAATGACACGAAAATCGATTATCTACATCCGTGAAAATCCGTGTTATCCGTGGTTTTAAAAAAATCTCCGTGAACCCTGTGCCCTCCGTGGTAGAAAATACCACAGCTATCCGGGAAAATAAGCCGCTACCGCAAACGCTTAGGCCGCGTCCTTCTTCTCGGTCTTGGCGACCTTGGCGGTTTTGGATACCTTTTTAAACTGGGGCTTCTTTTCGCCCATGACCACGCCGCGATCGATGACGACTTCCTTCACGTCGTCGCGAGTCGGAACGTCATACATGATTTCCAAAGTGATATTCTCCATGATGGAGCGTAAGGCTCGAGCCCCGGTCTTCAGCTCGATAGCCTTTTCGGCAATCGCGACAATCGCGTCCTTGGTAATCTTGAGTTTCACCCCATCGATAGCGAACAGCTTAGAGTACTGCTTCACGATGGAGTTCTTGGTATCCAAAAGTATCTTTTCCAGGTCTTCGACGCTCAGCTGATCGAGAACCGAAACCACAGGAAGGCGTCCGATAAACTCGGGAATCATGCCAAACTTGACTAGATCTTCGGGCTCCACGCTTTTCATCAGCTCCTCGCCCTTCATTTCCTGAGTCGTTTCGGAGCCGAAGCCAAGGGAGGCCCCACCCTTACGACTCTTAATGATATTGTCCAAGCCTACGAAAGCCCCACCGCAGATGAAAAGGATTTTGGAAGTATCGACCTGAATGTATTCCTGATTTGGATGCTTGCGACCTCCCTGTGGCGGAACGTTGCAAACCGTTCCCTCCAGAATCTTCAACAAAGCTTGCTGTACCCCTTCGCCGGATACATCGCGAGTGATGGAAACATTCTCCGTCTTGCGGCCGATCTTATCGATCTCGTCCACATAGATGATGCCGCACTCGGCCTTCTTGACGTCGTAGTTCGCCGATTGGAGCAGGCGAAGTACGATGTTCTCCACATCGTCACCCACGTAGCCCGCTTCGGTAAGTGTAGTAGCGTCGGCAATGGCGAACGGAACGTCGAGAATGCGAGCCAATGAGCGAGCCAGAAGCGTTTTGCCCGATCCGGTTGGTCCGACAAGCAAGATATTGCTCTTCTCGACTTCGACATCGCCGAATTCAGTATCTGGAGACGCCAGCTTTTCCTCGATCTCGTCGTCATCGAAACGCAGACGCTTGTAGTGATTGTAAACCGCTACGGAAAGAACTTTCTTGGCGTGATCCTGACCGATTACAAAATCGTCGAGCACTGCCTTGATTTCCACCGGGCGAATCAGGTTGAATGCCGGACGCTCTTCCTTGCTCGGCTCGTCGCCACCCAGCTCGCGATCGATGATGGTCTTGCAGACCGAAACGCAAGCATCGCAAATATAGACCCCAGGGCCCGCAATCATTTTGCGGACTTCTGACTGCGATTTGCCGCAGAACGAACAAAGGGTCATGCGCGATGATTTTGCCATAATCTTCTAGTTTTCGTCCTTTTTTTCGTCTTCCTCGGAATCTTCGCCATAGACCTTGTCCACGATGCCGTAGTCCATCGCTTCCTGAGAAGTCATCCAGTAATCGCGATCGGAATCCTTCTTGATCTGATCTTCCGATTTACCGGTACGCTCCGAAAGAACGCGATTCAAAGTCTCCCGCCAGCGAATGATTTCCTTGGCTTGTATTGAAATATCGGATGCCTGACCCGTTGCCCCACCAGACGGCTGGTGAATCATGACGCGGCTATTCGGCAAGGCGAAACGCTTGCCCTTGGTCCCGCCTGCCAGGAGTACGGTACCCATGCTAGCCGCCATGCCCACACAGCAGGTGGATACATCGCAGGAAAGGTAGTTGAGCGTATCATAAATGGCCATACCGCCTGTAACGCTGCCTCCCGGAGAATTGATATAAAGACTGATGTCCTTCTTTGGATCCTCCATCTGGAGGAAAAGCATCTGGGCGATGATCAGATTGGCGACATTGTCGTCAATCGGCGTCCCAATAAAAACGATACGGTCTTTGAGAAGCCGACTGTAGATGTCCATGCTTCGCTCGCCGCGTCCGGTATTCTCTAAAACGACTGGTACGTAGTAACTCACGATTTAAATTTTCTATTCCGCTTTTTCTTCTTCGCTGTCCCCTGCCGCTTCCGCAGCAACGTCCGAAACCTTAGCTTCGTCTATAAGGAATTCAAGTGTCTTATCTAAAAGCAAGGCCTGCTGAGTGGATTGAAGCCGATTTTGATCCTTTTTCAATTCCTTGACCAAATCATCCGGTTTCTGGCCACTCTGATAGGCTTGGCTAAGAATATAACGACTGAGATCGTCATCCTTCAGCTCGATTTTCTCTTTTTCCGCGATTTGAGCCAAAATAAGCTGCATTTTCACCCGACCATGAGCGGTACGGGCGGCTCCAGCGTGGATATCGTCCTTATTCTTTTCCAGCTCCTCCTGCGATACACCGCGGCGGGTATTGTCCATGACAACCTGACGCATGGCGGTTTCAGTTTCCGAATCCAACAGGCTCTGCGGCAGAGAAAAATCGACCTTGTCTAGCAGTTTTTCGGTCACTTGGCGGCGCAAATCGGCATGACGCTGCTGGCCCTTCTGCTGCTTAAGGAAGCCTTGGATACGCTCGTTTAGCTCGTCCAGATCCTTAACCTGCTGAGATTCGAAGAAAGCCTCGTCCATTTCCGGAAGCTTCCGCTCGCGCACCTCCAGAACTTCCACGCTGTAGGTCGCCTTCTTGCCAGAAAGGGCCTCGACATTGAAATTGGCGGGAAACTCGACCTCGGCATCCTTCTTGTCGCCCGGCTTCATGCCTTCCAAATGGTCGGAAAGGCCAGGGATCAATCCCTGCTCAGTGCCCACTTCCTCCCAAGTCTGAGGCATCTTCGCGTACACGGGCTTATCCGTCACGATCTCGCTCAACGGTTTTCCATCCATCGAGCCCTCGTGCGAAAACTTAACGTAGTCTCCCTTCTCGGCCTCTCTTTCAACTGGCTGAAACTCGGCCTTCTCTCGGCGAATGCCATCGATAGCGGTCTGGATTTCCTCCTCGTTGACTTCTTCGGAAAGCCCTTCCAGCTCCAAGCCCTTGTATTCGGAAATTTCAAACTCCGGCCGCACATCGACCGTAAAGGTGATCTTGGCCTCCTGCCCGGCTTGGATGGAGCCTTGGTCGACATCGACTACGTTGATCAAATTGACCTTCGCTTCCTTGGAGCCCTCCTGGTAGGCCTTGGAGAGGACTCTCTGCTGCAGCTCGCCCGTCATCTGCTTGGCGAAACGCTTGCGCACCACCTGCTTAGGAGCCTTGCCAGGACGAAACCCTGGAATTTTGGCCATGTTGGTAAACTGGTCGAGGAGGCTCTTCTCCTCCGCATCAATTTCGTTGGCCTCGAGGGTTACGGCAAGGGTCTTACGGGTTTCGGTTACGTCTTGAAGATCGATTTTCACGCGCTAAATGGCTCTGAATAGTTAGAATTGTGAGATAAAAAACGCGGACAGTAGATAAGTTATTTCGCTACGGTCAAATTATTTAGCTTTGAGCCAGACTCCGTTTTCTCGCTTGAGAAGGGACCGATTCGCTGTTCTCAGTTTAGCGCAATGCCCGAAATCCGCTACCCAGCCTTGTTCATCGACGCCGCCTCGAAGAGGACTTGGGCCGGGCTCAAGCTTTCGGCTGATCACCTGGATAGCCAATCAAGTCAGAAGGACGCGTCCCTGTCGCTCTTCCGAATGATCAGCTCGCTGCTGAAGGAGAATAATGCATCGGTGGCGAAACTAAAGAGCCTAATCGTATGCTATGGACCGGGATCGATGCTTGGCATACGCACCTCGATCATGGGAGCCCGAGCCTGGGAAGCAGTTGGCCTATTGAATGACTGCGACTACTACGTCTACGATTGCCTGAATGTGGGAGCTAAACTTCTGGCCAATGAGAATCCAAACGACGAAGCCTCTCTCATCGTCACCGACGCTCGAAGACATTCCTGGAACGCACTGGCGATGGATGGCGATGGCTTCCCTCGCTCACTAAAAATTCTGGAAAACGAGGCGCTCGAAGCCGCATCAGGAAAAGTGTTCACTCTTTCCGATTTCCCCATTTGGACCAAAACGAAAGTCAGTTTCGAGGAATGCGCCTATCGTCCAGAGTCGGTATTCGACAACGAAGCTGGCTTCGACATTCTCAAGCAAGTGGATAGCTTCGATCCCCTGATGTTGCGAGAATCGGTCTATGCGAAATGGTCCGGTTCAAACCATTCTGCCGCCCCAGCGAAATCATGACGCATCATCCGCAAATGCCGCTTCGCTGCTGGGCCGAAATCGATTTGGCAGCTCTAGAACGCAATCTAAACGCCATCCAAGCCGCTCTGCCCAAGCCCATCCGCTACATCGCCGTGGTGAAGGCCGACGCCTATGGCCATGGCATGCAGCAAACCGTGGCTCGTTTGATGCACGCCGGTATCGATATGTTCGCGGTGGCCAATATTTCGGAAGCGGCAACTATTCGCGAAATCGGAACGGGCTGGCCCATCCTCGTGCTCAGCGCGTCGCTGGAAGAAGAGGAGCCCTATCTTTTTGAATACGATCTGATTCAGACCATTTCCACGATTGACGAAGTCCAGCGATTGGATACGCGAGGAGCCAAGCTGCGAAAGAAGCTGAAGGTCCACGTAAAAATCGATACCGGCATGGGTCGACTTGGAGTCTGGCATGAAAACGCGATCGAGCTTTTCGAGGCAGTCCGTAAAGCCGAATGGCTCGTTCTCGACGGCGTGTTCACTCATTTTTCGGTTGCGGAACGCGATCGGGAATTCACGGACCTGCAGAGGGAGCGTTTTTCCAAAACGCTTGAATCCATAGACTGGCTACCGAAGGAGAAGCTGCTCATCCATGCCGACAACAGCGCCGGCATCGATAGCTTCGCGCCCGACAGTTTCTACAACGCGGTACGCATCGGGCTTCTCCAATTCGGGATTTCCCCGTATCCGAAATCTCTTTTCAATCGCGTTTCGACCAGCCCGATCTTCAGCTTCAAAACGCGTATTGGCGTAGTCAAGACACTGCCCAAAGGCGCGGATATCAGCTATGGGCGAACGCGAACCCTCGATAGAGACAGCGTGGTAGCCGTCCTGTGCGCAGGCTATGGGGACGGAGTGCCGCTCATCATCAGCAATCGCGGCTGCGCCCTCATTCAAGGAAAACGTTGCCCCATTCTCGGAAGAGTGACGATGGATCAAACGATCGTGGATGTAACCGATTTGGAAATACGTCCCAAGCACGGCGACGAAGCCTGCCTGATCGGCTCGCAGGATGGAGACGAGATTCGACTCGAGGAATTCAGCGAATGGGCGGAGACCATTTCCTGGGAAATCCTGTGCTCGATCACCAAACGCGTTTCACGCGTCTACAAAACCAGTATCGCCACGGCTTGATGACGCTAGTCGCTAGCATTCGTATTTAAATTCCTTCATTTACATTTACAGGATGGCCGGAGCACCTATAGTCCGCTCCAACCACGCAAATCCGGATGGCCGAGCCGAGAAAAGAAATCGTATTCGTCTGCACGGCGAACACCTGCCGCAGCCCAATGGCCGCGGCTTTATTCAGGCATGCCTTGGACGCTCAAGATGAACCGCTTAAATCTTTGACCGTTTCTTCCGCCGGCATTTCGGCGTATCCAGGCCAACCAGCCAACGCGAACTCGATCGAAGCCTTGAGGAAGGTCGGCATCGACCTTGGCGATCATCAAAGTCGGCCCATCGACCAGCCCCTGGCAGAGAGGGCATTGGCTTACTTTGGAATGACTGATTCTCATATAGCGATGATCAATCTTCAGCTAGATCCTCCGCCGGAAAACGCGTTTCTGATGCGGCAGTTCATTGAGAACAACGAGGATCTGCAGATTCCCGACCCCTTCGGTCTCAGCTTGGAGCATTACGAAGCGGCTAGGGATAGCATGGTAGAAGCTATTCCCTCGCTAGTGGAAGCGGTTCGCATTCTCTATGAAAGAGAGCAGGAGCGAAACGCTCAAGATCGCGAAGTTCCAGCCGAAGAGTAAGTTTCTGGATACGAATCGCTATTCTGCCGCCTCATGATATTCAATTTCGCTCTCTTTCTGAAAGGCATCGCCATGGGAGCCGCCAATGTCATCCCCGGCGTTTCGGGAGGCACCATCGCTTTCGTAACCGGCATCTACGAGGAGCTGATCGATTCGCTAAAGTCGTTCGACACCAAAGCCCTGAAACTCGGCCTCGGGTTTAAAATCAAGGAGTTGAGCGAGCACGTTAATCTGAAATTCCTGAGCGCTCTTTTTCTGGGCATCGCGGCAAGCCTTTTCACCCTGGGCAAGCTGCTCGACTGGCTTTTCACTCACTATCCGGTTTTCATCTGGAGCTTCTTTTTTGGCCTCATCCTAGCTTCGGTCTATTTCGTATCCAAAAATATAAAACAATGGAAAGGCTCGACCATAGTGGCCTTCGTCATCGGAGTTGTGGCGGCCGTATTTCTGGCTTTTGCCAAGCCCGCTGAAGAAAACGACTCATTCATTTACATCGCCTTGTGCGGCGTCGTGTCCGTGTGCAGCATGATCCTTCCTGGTCTGTCAGGATCCTTCGTGCTGATCCTCATGGGGAACTATCAACTGGTCATGCTTCAGGCAGTGCCGAATTTGAACGTGAGTATTCTTATTCCCTTCGCGGTTGGAGGCGGAATCGGCTTCATCGCGCTTTCCCACGCGATCGCCTATCTTCTAAAACATTTCCATGACGCTACGCTCAGTCTGCTAACCGGATTCATCCTGGGATCGCTCATCGTGATTTGGCCTTGGAAGGCCGAACGTTACCTAACGGATGATACCGGAGAATTGATCCTGAAAAAGGGCGAGAAAATCGTGCAAGGCTACCAATGGAGTCTGCCCGACCTTTCGTCCGGCGCCACTTGGCTGGCTTTTATCATAATGTTGGCAGGCGTAATCTCGGTAGCCTTGCTCGAAAAAATGGCCAAAACGAATTGATCCTATTCCAACGATCATCTGAACCCTAGAAAGACCCAATCTCAATGAGTACACTGATAAAAATATTGCTTGGTCTCGCCGTCGTGGTCGGCGCCTCTGTATTCGGAATCTACTACTACGCCTTTCAGGCGGGCGACACCACCCCCTTGGAAGAACTCGTTCCAAACGAAGCCATCGCCTACGCCGATGTGACGCATGTGAGAAAAGCGGCTCTCAAGATGGCTACCAACCCCAACATAAAGGCTTACGGAGAACTGGCCAAGATCTTCGGCGGAGGCATAGGGGCTATGGCAACCAATCTTTCGTTGGAGGGATATGCTATTCCGGAACCCGATTGGAGCCATCTGGCCATCGCCGCCGCCAGTTTTAATCGACAGGTAAGCTGCGCCATTCTGCCCTCGAAAAACGAATACCCGACCTTGCCTTCCCCCATCATCATCGCCCATTTCCAAGGGGATGCGGCGGACTTCGACCAGTCGTTGAAGAACTTTACCGATTCCCTGAACCAACAGCTCGCCGAAAGCGATCACGTGAAATGGAAAACGCAAAGCCATGGCGACCATCAACTCAATGTATTGGAATTTCCATTCCCTGAAAGACTCGAAAGCCAGGTAACTGACCAGATGGCGGTCCCGGAATTCAAACCGGCCTATGCCGTGATCGACAGCCGATTCTACGCGTCGATCAACCCGGAAATTCTAATCGACTATCTGAATGCGGCGGAAACGCTGGCCGTGGAAAACAGTTTGGCAGGCGATCCGAAATTCAGCCGAGTCAGATCGCTTCCCATGGCTGAAGACTCGATATTCTTTTTAGACGCGCAAAAGGTTCTGAAACCATTCATGGAACTTGCCCAGTCGACCGCAGCGCAAAATCCCGCCGCATCGCAAGTCTCGATTGAAAGCGTATTCAAGAGCTTAGGACTTTTGGAAGTCGAGTCCTACTATGCAGTCCATGGTCTTTTTTCGGGAAGAGACGATGGGGCCCAGGGAATACTTTATAAAAATCCAACGGGATTGATGGGCCTGGTTCCTCAAAACGAATCTTTCGCCGTTCCCGCATTCGTCCCCAGCAACGCCTTTAGCGCCACAAGCATGGCCTTTGATGTAGGGGAATTCATACTACTTCTTAAAGATGTGGCTCTTGAAGCCTTTCCTTTGGCCACCATGATGTATGCCCAAGGGAAGGCGAACATCGATCAAATGCTCGGGATGGATGTCGAAACGTTTCTGGACCAGACTTTCACCCAGGAATTTCACTCCCTCTACTCCTTTAACGATCTCGGAGGATCCTTGGCTAGTCTGGAAGGGGAGCAACCCGTTTCCCAATGCTTTGTAGTGGGGCTCGCGGACGGCGAAGCTTTTAACGAAACCCTGCAGAGCCTTCTGGCTCCATTCACATTGCAAGGATTGCGGTTCAAACCCGAAACAGTCGGTAGTTACGAACTCATGACAATCGACAGCCCCCCAAACAGACCGGGATCATCCATGGGCTACGCGATCGCCGACAACAAACTGATCATCGGCATTGGCTCTTTGAATGCGGTCCGATCTACTCTAGAGCTTTTGAGCAATGACGAGGGGGGAGCCTATCGATTGGAGGAAGTGACCGATGCCCTTTCGAATCTTCCATCTGACGGCTTCGCCTACAGCTTGTCCGACTTGGGAAGGATGGCTTCGTTTTTCAGCGAACTGATCGAGTTGGCCTTGCAGCAGGATATGGGAGCGGACGAAGACAAGAAGCAAATACTAGAGGCTATCGACTGGGAAGCCATCAAGAATCTGGAGTTGAAACTGGTAGCCAAATCCTACCATGAACCGGGTCACATCAGTACACACTACCGAATAACGAGGTAGCGGCTCCTATCTATAATCGAAAACCGCCTTCTATGAATTTGACGGCGCGTGGCGGCTCTTTTGCAGACGGGCTAGAAAGGCTTCGGGCGACCAGTCGCTTCTCTCCGATCGCATCAGAATCTCGCCTTTTTCACTGACGAGCATGGTCGCCAAGCTGTGCATGATGGTCTCGTCTCTCGGCAAGGAAGTCACTCCGAAACTTCGGATCATGTTGCCAACGGCTTCCATCGGACCGGTCACGAAATGAAAGCCTTCATCTTCGATTCCATAGGCCTCGGCATATCGCTTCAGCACAGACGGCGTGTCGTATTCAGGATCTAGCGACACGGAGACGAAAGCCAGGTCAGCAACCTGCTGTTCCTGAGCTAGACGCTGCATAGTCGCCATTTTGGATGTCGACAGCGGGCACATTTTCGCATCGGTGCAACGGGTGAAAATGAAGTTCATCATGAAGGCCTTGCCTCTGAGATTCTTTACCGAAACCACTTCGCCATTCTGGTTGAGAAGAGCGAACTCGGGAGTCTCGTCTCCTTCGCCAAAGTACCTGCCACTGGGAAGGGATTTGGTCTTCTTCGCCAGCTTTCGGTTGGTCTTCTCGAGCGGGCGATAATCGACCTGGTCGCCCACTTTAACCTCGATCAAGCGAAAGCCGCCATCCTCGTCTCGCACCAGTCTACCATGGATCTTGTCCTCCGCCTTTATCTTCTCGAGATCAGCCGAATCGAGTCGAAAATCCATCGTCATAGCCGGCATGAATCCCGGAATTTCCTCGTGTTTGATTTTGGCCGATCCCTCCTCCGAATTTATATCGATTACAAGACCAACTACTGGGTAGCCTTCGCCGCTGGCATCTGCTTGACTTTCGTTTTTTTGACTACATCCCAATAGCCCAGCTGCCAAAACGGACAGGAGGGCCCACTGGATAACGCGTTTTTGCACAGGATTCATTTTTACTAATCTTGTTAAAGCCACTGACAATCTTCGATAATCGAGCTATAGTTATAGCAACTGGTTAATGACGCAAGTAACTCCACAGACATCTGCAAATGAAACTGGTTACAAGCCTCTGCTTTTCTGGTTCAGTTTCGCTTCGCTGATTTGGATTATCTTCCTCCTCTACGCGGGAGGATTCACCACCAGCATCCGAGCGGGCATGGCTTTTCTCGACTGGCCGCTTTCCAACGGATCGATCAATCCGGAAGGCTGGCTGGAAAACGAAGACATGATGGCCGAGCACAGCCACAGGCTTCTCGGTTTCGTCATGGGACTGCTCTCAATCGGTCTTTGTCTGGCCGCCTATCTGCTCAAAGCTTCGCCAGGAGCCAAGAGATTGAGCATCGCCATCGTTGCTCTCGTAATTGTCCAAGGACTACTGGGCGGCCTACGCGTCAAGCTGGACCAGCTCAATCTTGACATTTCCCACAATCTCTACGCCCAAAGCTTCGCGGTGGCTCATGCAACCATGGCGCAGATTTTCCTTTGCCTACTCGTCTCCTTCGCCGTTATTAATAGTCGCTCCTGGATCGAGCGCTCGGCTGGATTTCAAGCCCCGCCAAAGGGTTTGCTCGCCAATCTCGGCCTAATCGCCTGCCTGACGATTGTGCTTCAGTTGATCATCGGAGCGGTCATGAGGCACAGCTATGCAGGGCTAGCCATTCCCACCTTTCCACTCACTCCCTATGGAACGCTGATTCCACCGGCCTTCAACTTCGCCGTGGCCATCCATTTCGCTCATCGCGTCGGGGGAGTGGTCGTCACCATTGCCGTGATCGCCTTCTGCGTTAACATCTGGAGGTCACGGGAAACAAGAAAAGCCTTAGGTTTTTCCGCAACAACGCTTGCCGTTTTGCTGATCGCGCAAATATATCTTGGAGCTTTGACAATATGGACTGTTCGAAATCCTCATTCCGCAACCTTTCACATGCTTAACGGAGCCTTCATTCTCGCCG
Organism: Opitutaceae bacterium; assembly: GCA_028284385.1. Lineage (GTDB taxonomy): Bacteria > Verrucomicrobiota > Verrucomicrobiia > Opitutales > Opitutaceae > JANQRT01. Next base: position 275,931 of record JANQRT010000073.1, read on the forward strand.
TCTGCTGGATGATGACCTTCCGATGTCTGCGGTACCGATTCTCGACAAATGCCGTCAACCAAACGAGCGAACGCCTCCAACCAGCTCGGCCAACCGAACTCAGCGAGCCCGTAAAAGCATGAACGTGAAAGAATCTTCAGGCATATCCGCTCCGGAAAACATCATCGAGCAGGCGGAAACCAAAACGCTAGCCTGGGCCGCCTACTACGAACTCACCAAGCCGCGACTCAGCTTGCTCTCTGTGATCACCGCGCTGGTAGGTTATCTGGCTGCTCTTCCAGAGCGAAATCTTTCAATACTCTTCAATTTCATTTGCGGAACAGCTCTTTGCGCAGCGTCGGCTGCAGCCCTGAACCAGTGGCTGGAGCGCGAGGAAGACGCCATCATGCCTCGAACCCGAAACCGTCCCTTGCCGACCAACCAGATCCAGCCTTCGGCCGCTCTTGGATTCGGCTTGATCCTGGGACTCGTAGGCACTCTCCAATTGGTTTATGGAGCCAATTTGCTAGCAGGTATCATCGGCGCGGCGACCATTCTTAGCTATATCGCGATCTACACTCCGATGAAAAAGCTGACCCGTTGGTCGACCGAGGTCGGAGCCATCAGCGGAGCCCTTCCACCATTGATTGGCTGGACGGCGGCTACCGGCAACATTTCCGGATTAGGTTGGGTATTATTTGGCATTCTCGCCTTTTGGCAAATCCCTCACTTTATGGCGATCGCCTGGTCCTTTCGCAAAGACTACGCCATGGCCGGATTTCCAATGCTGTCCGTAAAGGATCCGGACGGAGGAAAAGTGGCTCGCTGGTCGCTAATAAATACGGTCGCTCTGATAGTTGTAAGCATTCTGCCCTCGATTTTCGGATACACGAGTTGGATCTACGGAGTTGTAGCTACGATATTCGGCCTCTGGTTTCTTAAGAGAGCTATTGATTTTCTTTCCAAACCATCTCGTGAAATCGCCGCTCGAAAGCTCTTTTTCTGCTCGATTTTCTATCTGCCAGCCGTGTTATTCACACTGGTCATCGATAGATGGATACTACTTTAAAGTAGACAGTTATCAGTGGTCAGACGCCAGACTTCGCTGTTAACACCACTCTCCGTCGTTTGCTGCCTACCGCCGACCGATTCCTGACGACTTCCTATGGATATTTCCGACATCCCTGCCCTGAACGCCGGCCTCAACGCCCTATCGACTCTCCTGATCATTTCGGGTCTAGTCGCTATCAAAACCGGGAAGGAGAAAGCCCATCGGGTTCTGATGATTTCCGCGGTGGCGGTGTCCGCCCTTTTTCTGGTCGGGTACGTCTACCACAAGTGGGCGGTCAAAGGGGTGCATACTCCATTTGGCGGAGACGGACTCATGGCTTGGGTCTATTACACGATGCTGATCACCCACATCATTCTGGCCATGGCTATCGTCCCTCTCGTTCTTCGCGTCGTCTTTCTGGCCGCTACACGGCAATTTGAAAAACACAAGCGATGGGCTCGATGGACCTATCCCATTTGGCTTTACGTCTCCGTGACGGGCGTTCTGGTCTACTTCTTCATTTATGTCTGGTTTCCAGCGAATCCCGTATAATTTGATCGTCGATCCAGAGCGAATGCATCAAGTTAGTCTCTGGTTCGATCCTCAATGACGCTGGAAATCGCATTCGTCTTCATCCTTCTAGGACTGGCTCTGGCGAGCTTCGTCTGGGAAAAGCTGCCTCCCGACGTCACCGCCCTTTCTCTCTTCGCCATCCTCATGGCGACAGGCATTCTACCCGCCCAAGAGGCCTTTTCCGTCTTCTCCAACCCAGCTCCCATCACCGTGGGCGCCATGTTCATTATCAGCGCCGCCCTCGACCGTTGCGGCGTAATCGAGCGTATGGCCAACGCTTTGGAGGGACTGGCCAAACTGAGTTACATTCCATTCCTTGTAGTGATAATGCTGATATCCGGAAGCGTTTCAGCATTCATTAACAACACGCCGGTTGTCGTCGTCATGCTGCCGATCGTGCTGAGCATTTCTCACAAAATCGGCTCTGCTGGCTCCAAAATCCTGATACCGCTGTCTTACGCCTCCATCCTAGGCGGAACCTGTACGCTACTGGGCACCAGCACCAACATCCTGGTCAGCAGCGTTGCCGAAACGGCGGGCGACCGCCCTTTCGGCATGTTTGAAATGGCAGCGGTGGGGGTGCCGCTATTCGTCATCGGATTGATCTACATGCTGACGATCGGAAATCGAATCCTGCCCATCCGGGAAACGCTGACTTCAATCCTGTCGGCGGAGGAACGTCGCGAATACATAACCGAAGCCTTTGTCTCGCCCGACTCTTCAGTCATTGGCAAGACCATCATCGAGGCAGGGATCGCCAAGCTGCCGGGAATCCGCGTCATCGACCTCGTTCGCTCCGGCGTGTCGCTGCAAATCAGACTTAACAAGGCGGATCTCCAAGCGGGCGACCGTCTCATTCTGGCTTGCCGTGCTTCAGGCATCGCCAAGGCTCGCAGTTTTCAGGGTCTCGACCTCGAGCAGGAGAAGAAACTGGGCTTGGCTCAAATCAACGCCCACGAAGGTATGATCGTGGAGGGCATCCTTGGACCTAACTCGGAGCTGATCGGCAAAACCTTGGAAGAAGTAAACTTCCGTCAGCGTTTTCGCATGGTCGTCTTGGCCATCCATCGAAAAGGAAGAAACCTTCGCGAGCAATTGGGCACGCTCCGTCTTGATTTTGGGGATACGCTTCTGCTTCTGGGAACCGACGAAGCTATCCAGCGTATCAGTGGCGGAGAGGACATCCTGCTGATGGATCAAAGAGCCGTAAGATCAAAGACTTCGATTACCCGCATGCTCACCGTCTTGGGATCCATTGTTGGCGTGGTGTTTTGCGCCAGCACCGGTTTGCTTAGGATCGAAGCGGCCGCGGTCATTGCCTGCGTCTTTCTTTTCGTCACCAACTGTATTCGCCCGAAGGATGGCTACGGGTCCATCCAGTGGAATATTCTTTTCATTATTTTCGGCATGCTGAGCATGGGCCTAGCCATGCAACGAACCGGTGCCTCCACTTGGCTGGCAGATCACATGATTGGTCTAGTAAACGCTTTCGCCTCCGAAGACATTAGGCCCTACGTCATGCTGGCCTGCCTCTACTTGCTGACGAATTTGCTGACCGAGGTCCTGTCGAACAATGCGGCCGCCGTTCTTATGGCGACTTTAGCTGTCGGTATTGCCGAAACGCTCGGCGTCAATTTGAGACCATTACTTTTCACGGTGGCGGTCGCAGCCTCTGCCAGTTTCGCAACTCCCATTGGGTATCAAACGAATACCTACATTTACGGAGCTGGGGGCTATCGGTTTTCGGATTTCGTGAAAGTAGGCCTGCCCCTGAATTTCATCTGTTTCCTCGTTACGATCTTTCTGATTCCAATGATCTGGGATTTCTAGGATTTCCCACGAAGGAGGACAAAGACGGTTCTTTGCAGTAGGCCAATGGATTTTTGAAAGGTAGCGGCTGCCGTCTCGGCAGCCATCTTAACCAATATTTGGCCATCGGGACGATGGCCGCTACCATTGTTCACTCATGGATGAGCTACGCTTCGACCTATTTACTTGAACCGAATAGAAATCCCTATCGCAAGCGATGGGGCATTCAAAGGTAGGGATGACTCGCCGAGTCATCCTCCAGATTAAAAGGACGACCGAGCCGGTCGTCCCTACCCCCAAAAGCCGCAAGCGGCAGATATTAAACCCATTCTAAAAGAACTTCAGGTTTTTTGCGCCCTTCGTAAACCGAGCTTCAAGGCTGTATCACAATTTTCTGGACGCCTTCCTGGTAGGCATAGTTTTTGCAAAAGGCTTCGGCTGCCTTATCGATCGGAAAAATCTCGGAGACCATTTCGTCCAAACGAATGGCTGGATTCTCTCCAGAAGCGAGTTTGATAGCCCTGGGATAAGTATGCTTCATCCGGCGCGCCATCATGATGGTCAGCCCCTTGCGGCGAGCGGTGGCATGCCTCATGGCTAGCTGATCGTCAGGCGGGATCCCGACCAGCACCAAACGCCCTCCATAGCGTGTCATCTCAGCAGCTTGCTGGATGGATTCATCCGCCCAGGCGGCCTCAAAGCACACGTCGACACCACGATTATTGGTAGACTTCATCAACAACTCCACTCCCTGGTCACCTTCTACCTTGATGGCTTCATGCGCTCCCCAGCGTCTGGCAAGATCCACTCGCCATTCGTATTTATCAAAAGCATACACTTCCCGACAGCCCATCAGTAAAGCCAGTTTCATGATCAGGATGCCCACAGGACCGCAACCAACGACGGCAACGCTATGAGCCACCTTCAATTTTCCCAAGTCCACGGAGTGAATCGACACGCCTAGGGTCTCAAGCAGAGCCCCACCGGCATCCGAGATCTCGTCCGGCATCGGGAAACAGTTCCTTGCCTCTACGATCATTTTCTCGCAAATGGCTCCATCCGTTGGATACACGCCGTAAAACGTGTGATAAGGGCAGAGGTTTGGATGCCCCTGCTCGCAACATTCACAACGATAGCAGGGACAAGCAGGATCCACTGCCACTCGCTGACCTACCCGAAGATTCTGATTCTCCCCATCTAGGGCTTGATCCCCCAGAGAAACCACTTCGCCCATAAACTCGTGACCCATTATCATAGGCGAGGCGATGCGTTCGCCGCCAATTGCCCCCGTTCCATACATGTGCATGTCGGAACCGCAGACACCGATGGCTCCCAGTTTTATCAACGCCTGCCCTACTCCCGGCGAGCCTGGTTCAGAAACCTCCTCCACTCGCAGATCCTCAGGTCCGTAAAGTCTCGCCGCTTTCATGTTCGAAAAATCAATGAACAGACTAACACTTGCTGACAAGCTCGCAAAATGTTTGCCCTTGTCTCTCCATAATCGGAAAACGGAAAAGACTTTGAAAAATCATGAAATCACTTACTTGGCAGTACGACGAATTCAAACAGGTCGGCAAGGACTATGGAACCGTAGACGAAGTGGAGGTCTACGATTCAAGCCATTCGGACTTCAGAGACATCGAAGCGGAGAGTAATACCGTTCTCGATACGCTCGATCTCCAGAGCGGGGCTACCCTAGTCGACTTCGGATCGGGAACCGGGACTTTTGCTCTTCAAGCGGCCAAACGTGGACTGGATGTTCACGCGGTTGACGTTTCGGAAGCTATGATTGCCAATGCCAAGCTGAAATCCGACAAGGCTGGCGTATCCAACATCCAGTTTCATCATGCAGGATTTCTGACGTTCGAATTCCCGGAAGAACACGCTGACGCCGTCACAACGACTTTCGCGTTTCATCACCTGCCCGATTTTTGGAAGGGCATCGCCCTAAAGCGTATTCACAAAATGCTGAAGCCCCACGGGCAATTGTATTTGCACGACGTTATTCTCGAGGAGACCAAGGCCCTGGAAAATATTGGAGCGATGATCGAGAGCCAAGCCGCCGCGGGTGGAGATTTCCTAAGAGAAGACGCGGAAATGCATTTTCGCGATGAGTACTCGACTTACGATTGGGTGATGGACGGTCTCTTTGAAAGAGCTGGTTTTCGTATCGAAAACAAGCAGATCGAAGGCGGCGTACTAGGAACCTATTTTTGCCGCAAAGCTTAATCGGATTCAGAGAAATTCTCGCTTACCCTCTAGAAGAAACCGCATTCCCAGCCTGGGGATTATATTCGGCGAGCATGCTGGCCATGTCGTCCTGGGTAGCTTGCGCGGTTAAAACGAATACGTAATCGTTGGCTGTCCACTTGGAAACAGTCCACCCTTTCTTGCGGGGCTCGAAAGCGACCTCCGGTGTCGCGTTAAAGTCTTCGAAGTCCTCTTTGAATCCTATAAAGAGATGATAGACCGTATCAGCCTTGAAACACATCAAGGCGACGCGCTCCTTCGACCAATTCAATGGACGACACCCGATACCATTAAGAGCGAGAAGCTTGGGAGGCAAGTTGGCTGGCAACTCGAAATCCTGATCCTCCAGCCATTCCGTTAGCATGCGAGTGTCCTTGTTCAAATAGCTGAGCCGGGGACCATCGAAAGAGTAATTGAACGAGCGATCAGCCAGCGGACCGGTGTAGTCATCGCTATAATCGACAATGTATTGAAAATATACATGCACCGCCAGAATGAGACTAGCCGCCAAGGCAAAGTAGCGATAGAGCCGCTTCCTCGAATTCCGTTTGTTTCGAGCTCCTTCGAGAGACGCGTACAGCGAAGACTTTAGGTCCGAGGGAACGTGAGCCTGGTTCAGCTTTTCCTGAAGAAAAAGATCCGTGGACCGAGTAGACTCCCACCAGGTCTTTAGTTCCGTATCCTGTTCAGCCATACGCAAGGCTTCCTCGAATTTAGGATCGCTTTGAGAAGCGTTTTCGAGGGTGCCGTTCGCCAGTATAAGTTTGGCCTCTTCCTTATCCATAATTCCTCCTTCGTTCTGGAGTGAACTCCAGTACATCAGCAGACTTCGCAGGCCTGCAAAGATTTTCTTTTAGCATTTCCTTTCCTCTGGCCAGGCGCGACATCACAGTCCCGATCGGGATATTAAGAATTTCCGAAATCTCTTTATACGAGTACGACTCCAGAAAATAGAGGCTAACCACTTGCCGATAGCCGTCTTTCAATCGCATCAGCTCATTTAATACATCCTGGGCTTCGGCGCTGCGTATCTGCCCGGCCTCGATGGAGTGATCAGAGTCGATCTGGTTTTCGCAGTCTAGCGAATCGCAACGCGAGCTGAGCTTAACGGTCTTCAGGAATTCGCGATAGAGCGTAGTGTATAGCCAGGATTTGGTAGCCGCCTGGGACCGAATGCCCGACCTCTTCTTAGCCCATATGAGATAGGTCTCCTGGGTAAGATCCCAGGCTTGGTCGCTACATCGACACAAACTCAAGGCGAAGCGATAGAGATTTTGGTAGAAAGCGTCGACTACCTCTTGGAAAGACTGCGGCATATTTCAGTTTAAGCTAATACGATTGGAGAGGGCGATCGAATACATCGTCTTGGGGTTAGAGCGAAGAATCGGGCGATTTATTCCCTGCAACAGGGAAAAATGACGATTTTCCCGCATTTAGTCCTCAATTTGGGGAAATCTCCCTCAAAGAGCTTGCCGATGTCTGAAAAACGCCCATACCCGACCCCCGAAAACGAAAGGGAGGGAAAATGACGAAGTTAGACGAGTACGTAACGACTTCGAAGTATTACGATGCTTCATACACGGCGAAGACCAATCTGGTCGATTTGCCATTCTACATTCCGCTGGCGGAAAACGACGGAGGACCTATTCTTGAGATAGGCTGCGGCACAGGACGAGTCCTTCTGCCCATCGCTCGCAAAGGCATCAGGATCACTGGCGTCGACCAATCCGAGTCCATGCTGTCAGTCCTGCGATCAAAACTAAAAGATGAAGAGCCTTCCGTTCAGGCCAATGTGAGACTGGAAGTCGGTGACATGAGAAAACTGGATCTGGCGGAGACCTATTCTCTGGCCATCATTCCCTTTCGGCCCTTTCAGCACATGCACACGCTGGACGATCAGCTGGCAGCCTTGACTTCTATCAAGAAGCATCTGCGAAAGGATGGCAGACTCGTTCTGGACGTGTTCTACCCGAAATTCGAGAAACTGACAGCAAGCATAGGTAAAGAAATTCTTGAACTGTCATGGAAAACCGAGGACGGGCATACAGTCGAAAGATACTTTCGAAAGAATAGCCTCGATATGACGGGTCAACGCTTTTCGGGAGCGATGATCTACAGGACCTACCGTGACGGCGAGCTCATTGCCGAGGAGGACAACGAGCTCAGCATGTCGTTTTTCACGTATCCACAAATGCAGACGCTATTCAAGCTGGCCAGATTCGAAGTGATCAATGTCTTCGGCACCTTCGACCGAAAACCGCTACAAGACGATTCGCCAGAAATGATATTCGAATTGAAACCTGAATAAATTAATCATGGACGCCCTTGCAAAGCTCCATCCAGAATCAAGTTGAAGCGTAGTTGGATTTTGGGTATGAAATATGACTTATCTCCGGTCCGTACTACTATATAGTTTCTTATATACCCAAGCTGCTGCAAAAACCAAAGCGACGACACAAGAGCCCTTGAGAAGTACTTCCCAATCAAGGCTCCCGGTCTCTTTCCAGCTCACTATTAATCCCGCACCCACGAACAACGTTAGAAAAAGACCTAATACCATTAGAGCATCTCGCATTTACCTTCTATTCAAAGTCTCTACAATTATTTTCGCTGAACTGATTCAGCTAAAATGATTCTGCATACTTCGTCGCGTTGATTTTGACCGGAAATCTTTATCTGTTTTCCCACAAAACAGGATCATTTGAAGGGATCCACTACTTCGAGAAATTCGAATTTCAGAAAGTCCTTGTCCCGCGTATAGAGGCGGCGAATACCATGCTCTCTCAGCAAGGCTGCAATGTGGGTGTCAGGAACCAGATTCCCTCTCACTGTGAAACTTTCGCAAGCGTAAAGGTAGTTTTCCCAGAACATGTCACCTTCGGAAATGAAACGAACCTGGGGCGCTTCGATAAAATTCTCTATATTTCTGGTGGCCTCCTTCGGAGAAAGCGGAGTCGAGAAAATACTACCATGAGTAGCGATTCGAAGATAGGCGAAAACCGTTGGCCAGCAAAGATAGAGCGGTTCGGAATCCGCGAGTCGATCTGAAAGAAAACGGATGGCTTTCCTATGAAATTCAGATTGTTCGTTGGAAGCGTAGAGCAGGATGTTGGCATCTAGCGAATAGCTCATGTCTATTCATCCAAGGCGGCATGCAAGGCCTCCTTGTCTTCGAGATCGATTCGAGCTCCCATCGACCGGCTGGTCCATTGCAGCTTCCGCTTTGAGGATTTCGCTTCTCTACGTTTTAGATCGCTTAGCGAAGCGGCCAGTAGCTCGCTAGCGAGCTTGCCTATCGTCTTTTTCCGCTTCTGCCCCAATCGTTTCAACTCGTCTAGCACTGGCTTGTCGATGTCGATCGTCGTTCTCATTGATGAGTGATGACAATACTTTCCGCATCAGATGTCAAGCAATGCTTCGCGTTTGCTTTAGACGTCTCTAGCTTTGCAAATGGCCCTACTCCATACCTGAAAACAGCCCTTAAAGCTATGGGTGGACATCAAGTGAAGATCTAAAAAGGAAACGTCTGATCCAGACAGTAATTGTAGTTGAATTTTGGGTATGAGAATAGAATTATGAAGGATGAACCATCTCTTTTCCAGTAACTATTCAATTGCCTGCAGGCCTAGCCGAAGACTTCTTTTCTCAGATCTCTAATGCAGGCTAAATCTTCCCAGTCGCTTCCCTGAAGGGGTCTTGGACCATCTCGTCTTTTTGCTCCGAAGCGATCTAAATTTTCTTCGAAGAAGTTCTGCACGTATTCTTTCGAGCCCAGCACGGCTCCGTCAGTGAAATAGCGTACTCGACATCTGAGAGCCTCCTCTCTGCTGACCTTGCCGCCGGTGTTCATGATTTCCTTAGCTTTTACCGCGTCGATCTCCCGTCCCGGCTTCGATGCATCGTAGCTTTGGCCCTTTCCGAAGACGATCTGCCGGTAGCGAGACACGGAGGACTCCCAGGAACTTCTCTTGCTCATTAATCTGGCGATTCCTCGTCTGGCTGGTCTAAACCCACCCATTGCCTCGGCGTATCCGCAGAACCGGTACTTCGAGGGATCGTCTACGATTCCGGCTCGGACTGGATTGAGATCAATGTAGGCCGCCATGGTCATCAGGGCGAAAGGGTCGTCCTGCACTAGCACGCTCTTGAATCTCTCCGCCCAGAGAGTGCCCGTTCGCCGATGCGACCGGTTGTACCAAATGGAGAAACGCTGCTTGAGCTCCTTCATGAACTGGGAGACGTCCCCCATGCGGGACAGGAGATTCGCTCTAAAGCGACTTCGAACGTCCGGATCCTGTTCCTTCAGCCCTATGGCGAAAACCTCCGCCTTGTCCTTCCCATAGATGCGTCTCACGCGCCTGATCAGCTCCTTGTCGGGCAGGGCCTTGGCGTTGCCCTCATGCGGCGTGCGGACCAGAATGTGAACATGGTTGCTCATGATGCAGTATGTTAGGACCTCGACCCCACAGAAGTCGGCCACCTTCCAGATCTGATTTCTCAGAACTTCCTTCTCTCGCTCTCCCTCTAGGAGGAAAGCGGCTCCTACGATGCGAGAGATGCAGTGGTAGACGGCGGGAGCACGGTCTATTTTGATACGTGGCTGCCTCATGAATGAAGATGGAAAATGAATTGCAGGAAGAAGACTGTCAATCTAATAATTAGCCTGTCCCTTATTAAATGCCATAGGTGACGATTTTAGTGCTTTGGATGCCGAGAAAAGAGGTTACTTGGAATTCAGAGGCTTCGAAGACCCTTGGCTGGATGAAGTGATGTATTCAAATTTCGATACCTACCAGCTTTCTGTCTTAGCAGCTACTAAGTTGGAAACGGGCAATCTTAGCCGGGCTTTGGATTTTCTCCTGCGCGCAGCCGAGCTCCAACCTAACGAGGCTTTTGTTTATCGGCAGTTAGGAAAGGCGTATCAGGAAATCCGTAACCAAAGCAATGCCCGGCAATACCTTGAGAAAGCGGTGTCTTTAGACAATACCGATGCCGATTCATGGGTGGCTCTTATCGAGTTCCATCAATTTCGAGGGGACAAAGAAGCTGCAGAGAACTCGTTGAAGAGGGGATCAAAGCTCTGTCCTGATTCACCTTCCTTGAATCTCATGATGGCTAGACGAAACATGAGCCTAGGCCAGCATCATCTTGCGAAACCTTATCTACTCAAGGCCATTGATCAAGCCCCGCAAAATGTGTCGGCCCACATTGATCTCGCTGGTGCTAATTTCCGTCTCGGACTTCTAGATGAAGGTCGGCAATCGCTAGAAAACGCCTTGAGGGCCGAACCAAATCATCCCGTCGCCCTGATGGTTTACGCTCGTTTTGCGATTGGCGAACTTTCGAAAGATAAAGCTCTGGAGCTAACCACCCAAGTTCTGCAGCATCGCCGTATTTCTAGGCAAGACAAGGCCGAACTAAAGCAAATCTTCGAAACGAAGTACGGCTATAAGCCGTGACATGACGGGGTGTAAGCGTAGCTGAGCGTTGGATATAGAGGAGAGTCCTATTGTTCACTGCCCCCTTTCGATCGTTTGGATTACCTGATTTCTAAACGGCAGATCCTTCTTCCCTACAACTGATGGATGCATACGGGTCAATGTGTTCTTCTCGTCGAAATAGAAACTCGCAAGGTAGTTATTTATCCAAAGTTCGCTATCCCCATTTTCATATTTCACGCTGGCGCCAAAAGTGAGAACGCGTTGACTGTCGTCCCATGAAAAAATGAAAGGCCCTGGATTCTTCGTAACTATTTCCAGCAGGCGTTTAACAATTTCATCCTTCGGGGTACCTTTGGGGTAAAGGCTGGATAGGTTGGAGCGAAAGCTTGCGTAGCCCCTTGGGGCGAGGTCGGGATCGACTCCGATCAGCTCAATAAAGGTGGCAAAGTCGCGAGTCCTTTTATCGATTTCATCTGGATCTGCAATGATATCACCACTACAGAATATTGATAGAAAAATACATGCAATTAAACGTAGGTTCACAATCCAATAATTAGCCTGTCCCTTATGAAATGCCTTCGACGCGAAGGCTAGCCAGTTCGCCCCTCCTGATTCCAGTCGAGCACAGCGTCTCGAGGATCGCCCGATCTCGCAGGCCTGACAGCTAGGTGCTTGCGGGAGGCTTCAACCCGAGGCCCCGACAGGGGCTGAAGTTGTTGCGGGTTGAACGCGGAGTTGCGTATTCAAATGTTGGATTGATTAATATTCGACTCCCTCTTTTCCATTAATTTTTGGATGGATTTAACACCTGCTTCCATCTTTTGCCTAGCAGATGCATTGGCTGAATGGATCCTGATCGTAGGAGGGATGAAGTTTCTATTAGCTACTGCTTCCTCTATCCATAAAATGACGTCGTAACCAGTTCCGTGACTGTCATCTCCTAAATCATGATCTAAGCTTATCTCATCTACATTTCCTTGCTTGAGCCATTCGATCACTTCCTCAGGCCAGTGTACAAGAATCCAACCAGTCGGAGGTGTCCTAGCATCGTCAAGGAAAACTTTCACAATAACAGCTATTCGATTAATTCTGCTTCTACGTATCTTCTTAGCACTTCTATTATGGAAGTTCGCAGGTTATCTCCGTCGGAACGAAGCATTTCGGGTTCCTTGCCAATGCGATTAATGAATACAGTATAGGCATTAGTTTTTCGTTCTCCGTCGGCTTTCAAAACGAATACGTCCCCACGATTTTTAACATAATCGATGCAGGGCAACAGATCTGCTAAATCGACTAATTCATTTTCTATAATGTCGGTAATTTCTTTCATGAATCTGCCTATGGAAGTAAAGCTTTCGCAATTTCAGATACATCACTAAGTTCGCCTGTAGCAACTCTTGTAGCAATATCCATTAATTGATCATCGGTGTGGTTTATGTTTAGTCCGGCTTTCTTGGCAAAAGACTTAAAAGCGTTTACTGCTGTTCTCTTATTTCCATTCACAAACATATGACCATGCGAGATTGATTGGAATATTGCAGCACCTTGTTCTGCTGCATTATCGTAGTAAGAAGCACTCTGCAAAGCAGTCAATGGACTAGTATTCCCCATCAGTTTCCCGCCGCCATCAGTAGCTTTATTCAATGCTGTTATTTCGTCGGCAAATTTCGCAACATCGTCCAATGAGCCAAAGCCAGTCCAATTGAGAGGATCATCTGGATCAGCAATTAAAGCACTGAGCCCGATTAAATCCATTGCAAGCCTACCTATTGTTGTTGAAGCAAGATATGTATAACTGACAGGTAAAGCAGAGACTAAGAGCAATCCGATGTCGCTCTTATTAAAAGTAGTATCTGTGTGCCAGCTATCGAAACCTACTATACTATCGTCATGCCCTACCTTTTTAATTACTGGAGCTGACATCTCGACTCTCGGTTGAGGTCCTATGGGCACTACATATCCATCGGATCCGCCTGGTCTGTTGACCGTATGCTCAGCAGCCCTCTTGCCTGACTCTATCCCCTCTCGCCATTTCTCGTAGTCAGGATTGCGAACCCAGCCATTGAATCGCCCATTGACCAGCTCGGGCAGCCACTTGTCCCACGGGTCTCCTGGCACAACTTCCCTTTTTGGCTCCTCGCGCTCTGGATCATCATTCCTGCCCAGAAAGGGATCGAAGAGGAAGCCGGCGTCCGCTATGGCCGAGAGATCCTCTGGTCCCATGTCGTACATCCCCAGATAGTCGATATGATTGATCGGATCGTTGGCAAAAGCAGCATACAGATTCAAGCCACCTTGTTCTTCAATCGGATCGCGATTGATAAATCGGCCTAGTGATGGACTGTAGTATCGGAAGCCGTAATACACGAGGCCAGTCTCGTCGTCGGTGTATTTGGTTGAGAACCTAAAGGGGTTCTTCTGGGCCATGGGGCCTTCGGCTCTGAGCAGTCTTCCGTAGGGGGAGTATTGACTGAAAAACCCGCCCTTGGGGCGCCCGGCTTTTGCAGCCCTTCGGGTCGTGTTGTCTTCGACAAACGATCCATCTTCGCTCTGCGGAGCTTCGTCATACGCGGCGGGAGAAAAGCTGCGCTTTCGAGAAGAGGGCTTGTCGACAAAGGCTACCATGGAGTCGGGAAATGAAACTGGCGGATTCGCGTTGCCTTCGCAAGAGCGTTTGCTTTGGGTTGTCGGGACATAGCCGAGTTGGTCGCGCGCCTTAACCCTTTTCGGTAGAGAGCTTTCGGGGACGAACCCCGTCAGGCATGCGAGGTTGGAGGGGACAGCGGATTGTAGTGGAGAGGTCTTTTCGTTGGCGTGTTCCGCCTACGCATGAAGCTACTGCGGGACAAGCTGGGGAGATAGGAAAGGGCGGCCAAAACGAGCTTAACGGACCAAGAAGCTGGCTCGTGCGTCTATTCCCGTAAATAGCCTGGCATTGCCACTGCTATTGGTTGGAGTATTCTGAATAAAATCAATCACCGACGCCCTTGCAAAGCTCCATCCAGAATCAAATTAAAGCGTAGTTGAATTTTGGGTATGAAAAGGAATTGACTACTGATTATTGATCTCTTTGTCTAATTTAGTCTTAAGCTGCTCTTGGATGATCTTGTTTGCTATACTTCTCGACATACTATCTGGACTATTTATTGAAAGCTCCTTGATAATTGGGATCGCCCATTGAATATCTCCGGATTGGAGATGCTCTATTGCTCTGAGTGCATTCCATCGCCTTCTATCAAGTGGATCCACCAGATTCGTTAATAAAATGTCTCGTACTTGATTCGAGTCTATCTGGTTTGTTAAAAGTACTTTTGCTAAGTGTATTCTAAAATATGGGCTTTCTTCTGATTTATTTAGGAGGCTTTTTAATTTTTCCAGGTTCGCTTCGGTGAGAAGTCCAATATTGGCAAGCGACTCTATGGCATGTTGTTTTGTTTCGGTCTCAGTGAACAAAGTATACACGAGTGCATTCTGGGCTCGATTAGCCTTAGGGCCAATTCTCCCAATAGTTTGTGCTGCAAAAAATGCGTCACTACCCTGGTTTGACTCGATTAGCAGTATCAATTTGTCAAGCAAGGGTAGTGCATATTCGCCGTAATTTAGTACCATCGAACCAGCACTGTGACGCACCGTTTCGTCGGCATGGAGAAGCAGATCTTTTGCTGCAACAATTGCTACTGGACCTATTTCATCTCTGAAATAGGGTGCAAGAAGGTTTAGGGCATGTAAAGCACCATGCAGCTTTACTGTATCGGATAACTCAAGACGTTTAAGTAGCTCTTGAACATATTGAAAGTTCTGTGTCTCGTGATAGAGTTGCCTTAATTCCCTGCTCGATAATTCCTTTAAGCTTAGATCGTTATTTGATTCAGTATGTGCTTTGCAGGAACAAATGCATTGCAATGAGATCGCTATAAAAAGGCGTATTAACTTATTTATCATTTATCTACTCAAATGGAAATGGAACATTCGAAGGAGGAAGGATTGTTGCATGATGAGAATCAACTCCAGGAAACTCTATTCCAAATGAATGGCCTAAGCCTTCAACTGTATCATAGAGATAGTCCTCCCAAATTTGCATTTGATCAATTTTGAAGCTAGATTCCAAAGCAGTCGCCTGAGGTAGTATTTGCTCATAACCTCGAGTTGTTATTGTAAACTGGGAGGGTGAATTTACTTCTACTCTCCATCCACGGCGACCTACGAGGAAATGACCCTCTTGCGTTTCGCCAGTAACTGTCATCGTGTCATCATTTCTCGAGATTCCAACAGGAGATGATTTTTCAAATCCGGACAATGGTAAGCCGGCAGCTTTACCTGGATTAGTTGGTTTGAAGAAAACGAATTTCCCATCAGGGCTTACGCTAGCATTTGCTAATCGATCCTCTCCATTGAAGAATCTAAACTCACTTATAGCTCTATAAGCTTCTTGAGCCGCCTCATCAGCTGTATCAGTGGACAAATTTATCTTTATAGAATGGCTAGTAAAGTGTGTGTCCGAATTTCCTAAACCGTTCCAGCGATTTAAGTTATCAACTCTATGGTTATTGTTTCTCAGTAAAGTTGGTCCTCCCATCGAGAAATCGGAGACACCGTTTGATGGAGAGGATACAGGAGTTGCAACCATTGGAGTAGGATCTGAACCACCACTTCCATTTCCTGACGAATCAGCGCCACTTGAATAATCCGGGGTGGTCTGGTCCACAAGCTGCCCGAGCAGGTATTGGTCTATGTTACTCATGATGGGAAGCGGGCCATCATCACCATCGTCGTCGGGCCACCAGACCTTGCTATACGGATCGTTCGGATCTAGTGGAATGGGAGCGCCAGGTTTGTATCCATTGTCGTAGACACCCCCCCAATTCCAATAGGGGGTTTGAGCCACGCCATCATCGTATAGCTCTTCGCAGAGGCCATAGACAGGATCCGAGCAATACATCCCCAACACATCTATATGATTGATCGGATCGTTGGCGAAGGCGGCGTAGAGGTTCAGCCCTCCTTGTTCTTCTACCGGATCTCTATTAATAAAACGGCCCAGGGATGGGTTGTAGTATCGGAATCCGTAATACACCAGGCCGGTTTCGTCGTCGGTGTATTTGGTGGAGAACCTAAAGGGGTTCTTCTTCGCCATCGGACCTTCTGCCCTCAGTAGTCTTCCGTATGGACTATATTCGTAGGCTGCAGCCAGAGAGCCGTCGGTCGCGTTGGTCAACGCCACCAGATTTCCATTGCCATCGTAGGAGGCGAGGTAGTCGGTTCCGGCCTCGGAGAGCATGAGGAGGCCTCCGACGCCTCCGGCCCCGGAGAGGGTTCCGGAGAGGTCCTTGCCCCAGGTGTAGGTGCGGATCACGGCGTCATTGTTAAGCCCGTCCAGCTCGGCAATCAAGTTAAAGCTGCTGGTGGCGTAGACGTACTTGGTGCGCGAAACCAAGGTCCAGGTGGAACTGACGTATTCGTAGACCTCCTTCTGCCAGCGACGCCCCATATAGTCATAGTCGTAGTGCAGCCGCTTGCGGGGATCGGGATTAGCGGAGAAACTCTTTTCAGTCATCTCGATGACGCGATTCTCAGCGTCGTAGACGTAGGTCCAGCGGTAGTCGTCGGTGGGGTTGCCGTCGTTGTCCTGATTCCTACCGTAGCTAGAGCCCTTCTCGAATACACGGAAGGACTCGTTGGTGGTGCTGCCGCCTAGGGTAGAGGATACGGTGATTTGCGGATAGGGCAGATTGGAGCTCTCTCCTGAAATGTCCGCCGCTGCGTAAAAGTATTCGTCCTGGCGAGAGGCGCTGACGCCGTTGGCGGTGACAGTGGCTGCCGCATCGTCGGCTCCTGAGACGTCGATCACGTTGTAGTTGCTCTTGCTGACGCTGCTCACGAAGTTCCCGGAGACGAGACCGAAGGTGGAAGTCACGCCATTGGCGACCTTTGAGCTGAGGTTGTCCGAGGTGTCGTAGTTGAAGGAGAACGACCTTCCGGGCAAGGCAGGCAGGGTGGCGTCGGGGTCGCTGCCTACGTAGGTGTTGGCGGAGAGCAATTCGTTCTTTGAACTGTAAGTGTACTTGTCGACTAGTCCACTGCCGCCATAGATGTCGTAGAGGGTGCCCGTCTTGACCACATCGGTTCGTCGCCCGAGCGAATCGTAGCGATAGTCAAACCCGGCTACGGTGGTAGAGCTGATCATATTGTCGACCGAGGCCAGCAAGTCACGATTAGGCTCGTAGGAATGGAGGCGGGCGAAGCCCGAAGAAAGCTGGTCGAGGCGGTCGACGAGATTGGAGTTGGCCAGGTAGCCGTAGTCGAAAGCTCGGTTTCCTGAACCGTTAATGGAACCAGTGATGGCATCCAATCTGCCAAAACCGTCGTAGCCGTAGGCGGTTTCATGATACAAGTCCGTGTTGTTGGAAGTGCCCAACTCGAAACCGGTGCCACGGCCAATCACGGACCCCGATGTCGCGTAAGTGGGGGTTATCTGCAAGTTGGATACATAGGGGATGGGTTCCGAAAGGATCTGCCGCGTGGAGGAATCGATGGAAAGCACTCTCGATCCGGAACTGTCGCTTGCCGAAATCGTTCTGCCAGTCCGGTCTCGACCGATTGAGACCGACGGAGTGCTGTCGGAATACGACAGGCTGGTCAGCAAGGGAGTATTCGAGTTGTGATATTCATAGCTGGTGGTTATTCCTCTTGGGCCGGTTTCCGAGTTGAGTTTCCTTGCCGAATTGTAGGTGAAGGTGGTCGTCTTGCCGTCGATGGTCTTGCTTTCCAGCAGACCGGTGGTCTCGTTGCGCTGCCAAGTGATATTGGAGCTTCCCGTTATCCCTGTCAGCTCTCCGTAGGTGTTGTAGGAATACGTTCTCGTATTAATGGTATCGCCGGAAACTTGGGTGACTTGGTTTCTCGCATTGTACTGGTAATTGGTCACCTTTCCATCGGGATTGGTTACCGAGCTGACGCGTCCGGCCGTGTCATAAGTATAGCTGGTCTGCCTTCCCTGCGGGTCCTCTTCGTAATCGACGAAGCCACTGGAATCGTAAAAGGTTTTGTAGCTGCCCTTGCGCGGATGAATGACTTCGATTTGCCGACCGAGTCCGTCGTACTCGAAATAGGTCGAGTGACCGGCATGGCTGATGGTCTCCACCAGCTTTCCGTTGTGGTAGATCTCCTCCGCATTGATAGAGGAAGCCGGACTGTCGACGATCTTGCGTCGAATCTTGTTAGTCCGGTCGGAGGTGATGGTTGTCGTTGTCGTGTTTCCGTGGATATCTATCGCTCGGACCTCGGCTTCCGGTCCGCAGGAGCAGCCTCCCAGCTTGGTCTTGACAATGGAGCTTGTAATGGTGGATGAACTACTTTGTTCCGCATAGAGCTTGGTCTCCTTGACTTGCCACCAATCTGAGCTGATCTTCTCGAAACGGTGATCGTATTCGGTGAGGTGGTAATCTCCTGCTGCATCGAGAGGGTCTTCGAAGTCGTGC
This sequence comes from Opitutaceae bacterium, assembly GCA_028284385.1. Classification (GTDB taxonomy): domain Bacteria; phylum Verrucomicrobiota; class Verrucomicrobiia; order Opitutales; family Opitutaceae; genus JANQRT01. Next base: position 294,512 of record JANQRT010000073.1, read on the forward strand.
CATCGCTGCTCTCCTTCGCGAAACAGCTCTCCGTAAGCGTTGTACTCGTACTTCAGCGTGTTGAATGATGGAGTTTCCGCTTTTTTGGCCGTCAGCCTGCCGAACTCGTCGAAAACGTTCTCGTAGTCTATGCTAGCCGTGTCCCACATGTTCTCTGGTCGGTAGAGGCTGTCGAACCCGATAGTGTTGTTTCTTGGCGAACCGGGCGTGCCGATATTGGTGGTCACTCTTTCATTCAAGTAGCTTTTATACTGGGGAACGGTCGCATTGCCCGTGACTTCCTTCACTCTTTGGTCCTCATAGTATTCCGTTGTGACGGATCCACCATTCGGATAAGTGACCGTTTTAGTGAATCCGCCTGGACCACCCTCGTTTGTGTACGAATAGCTAGTTGTCAGATTCCCTGGGGCGGTTTCGCTCGCAATGCGGCCCATCTTGTCGAAAGTCCAGCTCCAGGTTTGAGACTGTCCGCCAGAGCTGACGCTCTTGGAAATGATCTGGTCGAGCGCATTGTAAGCATAGTCGGTAACGATGTCAGGCTGAGCTGGATACGCTCCGTAGGCCGGGGCGCCTTTGACGGTTTCCTTGGTGACGCGCTCCAAAGCGTCGTACTGAAACTCCCTTCGCTGGCCGGTTGAATCAATGTGCGCAGTCATGAGCCCATCGGTATACTCCCATTCCAGAATCTCGCCGGTCGATTTCTCGATGCGCGTAACATCTCCTTTGGCGTCCCGGTCAATCTCGGTCCAGGATACCAGTTCGAAAAGGGGCACGTCGTTGGAGTCGTCGACATAGATATGCATCTCCGACCTTAGGAGATGTCCCTTCTTGTTGCGAATAATGACTTCCTTGAAGGACTTCTTCTCCACGAGCCAAAGCTGGCTGACGTCTTCATCGTCATACTCGTCATACCTGGTTTTTGGAAGGGTTCCAATACCATTCTCCCAGCCGTGGAAACTTATTTCGCGCCAATAATCCCCATTCGAGTCTTCATAAAAGACTTTCGTCGAATCGTTGTAGTTGCCAACCTGGTACAGATAGGACGCTTTTCGTCCATCGGGCCCCTTGGCCGAATAGGGCAAGTCAACATAGACCGTGTCCCATAGGTGGGCCCGATAGTATTCAATGTCGCGCTGTTCGTAGTCGGTCCCGCCGAAGTCGCTTCTGGATATATGATTCAGTGGTTCCCCATTCGCGTAGCCCGAATAGGTATGCGAGCGACTAGACTCCTCACTATAAACCGGATAGCTAGAAGTATAGCTTGAAAGCAAGTCCCCAGATTCATTCCAGTCGTCTTGGTAGTCGAAATACTCGTTCCTTGTTTTGTCTTGGCTATCGAATTCGGAATCAATTTGCCTGATTCGACCTCCTCTCGAGTCGTGCTCGTCATAGTACTCATAATCAGTTCTCCTCCCGTAGAAATCGAATATTACGCTAGGTCTGCCTACGCTCCCCAGGTGGTATTGTGATGATTTATAGTACCCTTCTCCGTAGTAATTAATCTGCTTTGTATATTCTTGAGCGCCGAGATCGAATTCCACTTCCGTCAGGAAGCTGCCGAAATCGTTAACCTTGTTTACCTCATGGTACTCCATGTCGACTTCTCCCGTCCCTCTCTTTATCCGCACGTCGAAATCTCGATATGAACCGCTATCGCTGCCGTCTTGATCGTACAGTTTCAGAGAGCCAGGATATAGTAGGTCGTGTCCCCAGCTGCCCCCTACGCCAATGACCCACTCCTGAGTACGGCTTCCCTCGGTCCGTCGCAAGGTGTATTCCGTATCGTGATCCCATAACAGCTCATACTCTATGAGGTGAGGGCCATTGATTCGATAGAATCCACCGGACTTCGAGCCAACGTTCTCGTCAAGATAGAATCTGATGTAAATCTCGTCCTCGTCTCTTTCCTCTATATCGAGAAGCATCTGATCGGTTTTCACCTGGCGAAGCACTAGCTGATCTTTTAGAATTTCAACTCCAGCCTTATAGCTAGGACAGCTGAGCATTTCGATGGGGTCCACGTTGTCTATCTCGCGAAACTCCAGAAAGCCTGCGCCCAGACCGTTCACGAGGCTGCCCAACGAGATACGCCAGCTTTTCGGGTAGGAATCCACTTCCAGAAGATCGCCGAAATGTCGCGAAGCGGAGGGACCATTCTTTACGATTATGAGCGTCGCGTCGTTCAGGCTGCCTGATATTCTCCGGGTCTTCTCTCCTTCAATATAGAGTGTATAGCCTTCGGGAGGGAAAAAGCGCGTCCAACTGCCTGAGTGATTTATGATATACTCTTTTCCTGGCCGAATCATATACGACGAGCTGCCGCTCCCGACACCCTCAATACTGAGGCCGGAGCCGTTTTCAACGCCCAGATACTTGAATTTGGCTTCCCAGCTTCCATAGGTTGCGAGAGGGAGGAGAGCCAGGAGGGCGATTGAAACAATGATTTGGATACGTTTGGGAGTCTTTATAAAGATCATTTTCCGTTTCCTCCCTGTTGTGCGTTTCCTCTGGCAGATTCCGATTGGCCCCTGGCATTTTGCAGCTGACTGAATTGCCTGGCCTTCGTGACTCCCAGTCTCTCTCTTCCTTCCTTAGTGCGGGCTAGCTTGATCGCTAGATGATTCGCGCTCGGGTCGAGCTCGCGGGCTTTGGCAAAGCAATTGGCGGCGATGGACTTGTCGTTGCGGATCTTCTCGCAGACTAGCCCCAGATGATAATAAGCGTCGCGCTTCTGCTTGGTCTCCAAGTCTTTGTCATGCTTCTCCGCGGCCTTCGACAATTCGGTCTCGGCTTGCTCGTAGAAGCGATAGGCCTGCTTGTATCGGGACTGGTTATACAGATGATTGCCGGCTCGCTTGTAGAGCATGCCCTTCTCGTAGTGGTTGGCGGCTGAGCCTTTTTCGTTTCGGCTGCGACTTATCTTCGCTTCTATGCCGAAGTCGGCAGCGGTGGGATCGAGGGGCTGGAGGTATAATGGACGGGCTTCGTCCGAATTGTGAATAGTGAATTCCGATCCGCCCCTGCCCGCTTCGTCGGACTCCGGCGTTACGTGATGTTGAATGCCTTGCTCTTGGGCAGGAGCTAAACTGACTGGATAAACTATGAACGTTGCGAGAAGTAGTTGGAATTTCATGACTTGGGAAATTGAGTTTTGGGTTTAAACCACAGAGGGCACGGAGTTCACAGAGGGGAGATTATGCTAATATGAGGTCCGCAGATTCATATCTGCGGCTACGTTTTCTAGGGTGATACATTAAATACCGTTAGCTCACGGGTGCGGAGGTGGGCGACGCTTTCGCTGGAAACGTCGATTGCGGATGGCGGATTGCGCATGTCGGATTGTTTGCCCAGCATCTCGTTTTCCGATGCGGCTACAATAGGCCGGACTATCAGCTGGAGCGTTATGGGCGTTTGAATACGTTGCTCCACTTGCCGGGCGATCTGGCTGTCGGGAATCTCGCTGATGAGATCATTCCTTAACAGCTCCGAAGGGTCTAGATAAGCCAGATCGGTGATGGTGGCGAAGCCGGTGGCGGGAGGGAACGCGACTAAGTCGCGTTGGGTCAGCCTTCGCCAAGGCTCCGGCTTGACGAGTCCCCTTACGGGTTCCGTTCCTAGAGTCAGCTCGCCGCTTTTGTCTTTTGAAATATACAAGCTTATCTCACCGTCGCTATCAGGATACTCGACAGGTTCGCGGGAGAGGATCTCGCCGGTGGCGAGGTCGAGTTGGACCAAGTGGCTGGATTCCTGAGCCTTTTGGAATCCGTAGAGCTTTTCGCCGATCGAGAAGAGGACGCCGTCGATGGGGTTTTCGGCGAAGGTCGTTTCCAGAGTGAGCCTAAGCGGCTGTAGGGCCGAGGGTAGTACGAACTGAGCGGGCGAGGCATCGATGTCCGAGGTGAGGACGATAGGGAGCTCGAGGTTAGTTGGCAGAGGAGAGGATTCGTTTAGACCATGAAGAATGGAGGATGGTCCGCCTCCTTGGACGTACGGCGTGACAAGTCCGCCTTCGCGTGAAGCTACGGCGAGACAGGGCAAGGCGATGAGGATAAGTGTTGCGAAAAGTAGTTGTTTTTTCATGACGGTAAAAATCGGAGATTTTTAGGTATCAGGTGCTGGGTATTGGGCGCCGAGAGGCGTAAGGATCTCATTTCAGAGGGGAAATAGAGCCCGGCGCTACTTATAAATTGGCGTCTGGATTAATGGTGAGTGATGACTTTGCTCGATAGTTAAGTTGGAATGAATTTGGGTTAACAGCTAACGAGTTACTGAAGAGCGATTCGCAGGAAACTGTCAACTCGCTAGAGGTGTGTTACCTAGATTTTTCATTTGGATACCCAATCACCCTGACAAGAGTCCTACGTGATGACCCGGACTTTGTGAATAACTGTATCAGGATTGTGAATAAGTCGATGGTCTCCGACCATCGATTAGCCAGTGGTCAGCCATCGGAAGTCAGAAAACCGCCATTTATGGCGTGTTTGCTTGTCCGCAACTCTAGAGGATTTTGTCCGCTAGCGGATGCTGCTAAATATGAATGAGTTAACAACGCTTCGCTCCAGGGCTCGCGCCTTCGTTTTACTACGGCGGCACAAGCAGGCTACATTGGTTTGAAACAACGAAAGTCGCTGAATGCACGAAAGGGGATTTGGATTTAAGTCTGAACGATTCCCCTTTTCAAATCCTGCCCTCAACGTGTTGAGGATCTTGCTTCCGTCTTTGCTATCGCTACTCCGTGACGAGCCAAAGGCAGGTTGCACCGGCACAGGCCGATCGCCGCTACAAGCGGCTTTCTTTTGGTCTGCATGTCGCCTTCGGCATCTGCGACGCCTTCGACGGGCTCAGGGCAGGCGAGCTCAGGCCGGGTTGGCATGCAGCTGCAAGCGATTTTGTTGACGGCTCTAGGCGTTAAACATCGCCTCAACCACGGCCGCCGCCCCCTCCGCCACCACGACCACCGCCGCCGCCACGGCCGCGCATTTCGGGGAGCTCAGGTATCATTTTATTGGATATCTTTCTAAATTGCTTGAACTGCTCTTTATCGAGCTGCTTGCGCACGTCTTTTCTTAATTCCGATCGGATACCTTCTCGCTCGGTCCGAAGCGCCATCATCTGATTTCGCAGCTCGGGATTCCCCTGTCTTGCCCCACTCGACCCGCGCTCGCCTCTTGGACCCGCTTGACGCCTCAAATTCTGAGCCTGGAAAACCAGCTTCAGCTCGTCGACATAGAACTGGGCAATGGTATTGGCGAATTCCTCACGCAGCTCGGTATCGTCTTCCGGAATGGAGTCCATCTGATCGAGAAAGTCGAAGACCTTTTGATTGATCCTTTCAACCTGTTCTTGTTTCCAAGCTTCAACATCGAAATTCCGTCTAGACTCGGGTCGGTGGCTCTCAGCTTCCTGCTCAACCTCGTCTTGAGAAAATCCTAAAGGAATAGAAAGAAAGGAAACGCACATCGCCAAACGGATGGACACCGGCAAAGAAAGGGGAGAACTTCTCATTGGGGTAGTTTGATAAATGGAAAGGAAGGTGGACAAAGAGACTTTGAGAAAACGAAGTGGAAGGGCAACTGGTTACGCGCTTTTTCCGAGATACGAGAGCATTGCTGGAATTGCCGTAGCATTTAGTCCAGATTCCCCACTCCCGGTATATTGATTCGGGAAAAATCAATCGACTCAACCTGCCGACTAAAAACGTAAGGATACGCTTAGAACAAGACTGGTAATGCCAAATGGCATTACCTCCCTATCGTTAGTAACCCACCCAAATGGAAGAGCAGACCTCTTCTATTGAAAAGCGATTCTACTCAGCAAAGAGCGGCGGCATGATCGAGCCAAATGACGGGCTGGACAATTCGACGCCACTTGATTTCGAGGTCTCAGCCAGCACCTGGCCTGCGTCCTGGCCGTTTAGCCGGTAGGTAACTACGGGCATGTAGACAGACAGTTTTTTGCCTTTTTCCAGACGCTCGATTTGACCCGTCGTTTCATTGAAGGTCCAAAGACGCTCGGTCGGTTTGATCTTCGAAGCATAGTGAACGCTACCCGAAAGATCGGCGAAACCTACAGGAACCAGCTCTCCTTTGGTAGCCGTTTCCAGCAGTGAAATGAAAGCGGAGACCTCTTCAGACGGCTTTAATTCAGAGCTACCTTCAAAGTGCTGAGCATAATTGCTGGAGGGCGACTCCAATTCGCTTTGCTTCAGCCAGCTATACCTATCTAGGCCTGCCTTTTTGTAGGACGCCAGTTCGAGAGCGTCTTGCTGAAGCGTTGGAGAAAGCTTGAGCCCCCACTTCCAAGGCTCCTTGGATATCAAGCCGAGGATCTCGCCTTTCCAATAAGCTTTGAACGCTGGAGAAATAGAGTCCGCCGCGTTAATCGATTCTATTAGCTCGATAGCGGTAAACCTTCTAGCCCCGGATCCAATCCGATTAAGCGCAGGCTGAATTACATTAGCGAAGTATTCAGATTCTGGAGATAGAGTGGAAGCCTCGTAATAGAAGCCGAACGCAGTACCGCCAGGACGGCTTAGGATATTCATGCCGCGAGGCGTATCAGCAGCTCTACCCTCTGCATCGAAACCATATTCCGGGAAAGTGTGATTGATTCCGTCTTCCAATTTCTTGTCGATCTTTTCGATAGGCTTGGAGAGATAGACCGTTTTGACGCTTTGCGGCTCAGTCGAGCCTTGATAGAAGCGGACTTTCGACTTGTAGACGCTAGCGGTCTCGCTAGCCGAGCGGATCAGCTTCTGCAAATGAGCTCGTTCGGAAAAGGAAAGCGTAATTTTCGTGTCCTGGTAACCCGCTATGCTGAATTCCCTGGAATCCTCTAGGCTTTCGGGCAACACCAGCTTCTGAAGCATTTCGGCAAACTGGGGCTGCAATTCGAGAATACGGGCAGCTCCCTCCTTTTCGATTGCAGAAGCTATATCCAAATCCTTGATACTTTCAAGCGGCTCGATGTATTCCTGCATGGTTTTAGCGCTGGCCAGAAGATCGAGAACCTCGATGAGCGACGCCCATTTTTCCTGAGTTTTGCGTAATCTATCCTCCGCAAGCTGAAGGGCTCCGCTTGAGTATTCGGGATCGATGGCCTGAGCGCGTTCGATCGCCTTCCAAGTCTCTGCCAGCACTTCGTCCGCTTTGGCAGAAGTTTTCTCGAAATCCTTCCTCTCCTTTGCGGCTTCAACCAAACGCACGTTCGATTCCGCTTGAGACTTCCAATATTCCGCGATGGTCGCCAATTCGGCTCCACGATCGGACTTCATCTCCTCGAAAGTCTTCTTCAGATCTTCGATTCGAGCTGCTATCGCTTTAGTCTCATCGTTGTCGCTAGCGGCAGTCGCTTTCTCCTCGATTATTTCAAGAATGGCAGCCACCTCCTCTTCAATGGCAGGAGTATAGCCTTTTTCGACCGCCGCCTTTAGCAAGTCCGCAACCGCAGCGTATTCAGCATCCAACTTCCGTTGAACTTCCTTCAAGGTCTCTTCAACCGAAAGCTTTTTTCTGGGAGCTTCGGCAGCAGGTTGCGTCTGCGCGACATCGCTTCCGGCATTCGGAGTCGCTGTCTCGGACTGCTTCGCTACCGACGTCGAAGCATTCGGGTCTTTTGCAGGTTTCTTCTCGACCGACTTGGCTTTCTCATCCTTAGCAGGCGAAGTCTTGGCTGGTATTGGCTTGGACTTAGCTATGCTCGACTGAGATGATGAAGCATTATCGCCATACAGGTACCAAATGGCCGCCGCCCCAGCTACAGCCGCAATGCCAATCCCTGCAAACAAACCGGTTTTGGACGATTTCTTCTCTCCTCTTGCTTTCGGGCTAGGCTTAGGGGCTTTCGCCTTTTTCATCTTTTTTGAGGAGCCTCTTTTATCTAGTTGGTTTTGGAGATGTTCTGAAATTTTATAGCCCTTCTCTTCCATCAAATTCCTGATCTTCGAAATCGATTCGATGGCAAGTTTCGCTTCCTGACCCTTCCCGCTATCCCGAACTTTGATAGCATCCTTGAGCTGCAAGTTCGCGTCATGCTCTCCTCGATACTGACCAAGCCGTTCGCCGATCTTCGAGACCTGTTCAAGCGATGCGGGCTCTACCAGTTCGCGAACTTCCTTGCTGTCCAGGTGCCATTGGCAAGCGAGATATTCGTCTTCAAATTGCTTCCAGTTGCTCTCGTTGAGCTGACGGGCATTGTTAATCACGCCTTCAACTTTGGCTATCGCCTCCTCGCGAGCTTTATCTTTGCGAGCCTTGACAACCGTCTTCACCTCGGAATCGGACTTGGGAAGCTCGACACCGCAAGCCTCATAACGATCGATAATCGATTGAGCGGTTTCTCCTGGCATCAACCCAGCGGAAATCGCCATTAGATCGGCTTCCGCCTGGAGCTTCATCTTCTTCTGCATCTGGATACGTTCCTTCTGCAGGCTATGATCGCCCGAAAATTGATCGACCAGCACATCGATAATCGGGAGCGAGCTTTCTGGATTCTTCGATGAGCGCCTTTCGCGGTACGCTTCCATCAACCAGCCTTTGAGCTTCTCCCCTTCTTCGAAAGCTCCCTTGAGGCAGTCGATCAGATTCGTATTCAAATCTTCAGGTTGTTTCCATCCAAAGCTGGCGCAACATTCCTTCCAGGCGTCTAGTTCAGGAAAATTCAATGACTGGACGCGCTCCATGAGATTGGAGTCCCGCATCATCTCGACATAAGCGTCGACCGAAGATCCTCGACCGAGAAGGTCGGCGCATTTTTTGAGATCGATATTCGCTTGATCTACCGCGTGGGAAAACTCCCATGCCAGCATTGAAACATCAAGCCCGCCTGAGTCGCCTTGCATAGCGTCAGAGATGCGAGTCGGAAATGAAGATACATCTTTTTGGGGATTGCGTGAGTTAGCCATGATAACCTTTTCAAATTTATCGCGCCGATTCACCAAAGCGAAAGCGGAGATTCAAACAGCGGGACTGACTGCTTGAATTTCTGGAACAGCAAGCTTGTATTGAACTCTTCTATACGCACGGATAGGCGCTGCGATTAAATGATGATTTTTAAAGTTTTTTATCGGCTAATTGGGCGGATCCTTAAGACTTTCTCCCTAATTATTTTCCAATTTCAGCCTAGTTAAAAGACTGTTTAAAGCGTCCTCCTTTAGGATGATTAAAGGATCTGGAAAACGGGTTCAGAACGGAGAAAAGCGAAACCAGCGCAGAGGGAAGGAATCGATGATCGAGCCTTTTCGACAAAAGAGCCTCTAGATAGAGAGCGAATCCCGCCAGATTTTGCTAAATTTTGTGAAAAAAGAATCGATATAAGATAGTTGACCGACTGCCCGTCGGTTTTTCGCTCTATCATTTGAAAGTCAAATTTGGATATTCAACTCATAATGTCGCAAGTCATACTTAAGAGAATTGCTCAAGCCGCGCGTACTCGTGTCCACATATCGAATACGATTGCTCTCTAAATTTGCCTTGTTCAACTCACACCGCGTTTTCCATGAAAAAAATAGCCCATTTCCTCCTGAGCTGCGCAGCCATATTAATATCCCCCTACCATTTGCAAGCCGCGGATGAGAAGATTGATCCGATTCCTCTTGCCGGTTCTATTGAACTTCCGAAGCTTCCCCCCGAACTCAGCAACGCGTCAGGAAAAGTCTCCCTTATCGCAGCGGTAGGCCCCGACGGCAAAGCGGCTAGCGTCGATATCATTTCCTCATCCGACGAGAGGCTGAATGGCCCCTCTGTCGACGCCATCAAATCATGGGAGTTCGTTCCCGGCACAAGCAATGGCGCCCCGACGATCAGTTTATACCGCCAAACTTTTCGTTTTGATGACGGCCAGAATCTTTTCGACGAGAAGCTCTTGAAACTGATGACCGAAGCCGCCAACGAAACGAAAGAGACGGCATCGAAAAAAGTTACCAGCGAGAAATCGAAAGCGAGACCCGTTAAATCTCCTCAAGTCGCAAAGAGCAAGGAGCGGACTAAATCAAGCAAGTCCACTCGAACCAAGACTCCCCAGCCTGTAGCCAAACCAGAACCGGTAGTCATTCCTGACAGTCCGGCCATTGCTACAAAACGAGAAGAGCCCTCGCTTCCGAGCGAGCTACGTAACATCAATGGCAAGGTGAACGTACGCTTTGAAATAAGCGACGAAGGCCGCGTGAAAAATGCGATAGCGGAAGATTTTTCTCATAAGGAACTCGTTGAACCGGCCCTCGCCGCGGCAAAACGATGGAGATTCAAGCCAGCCATCAAAGAAGGCCGTCCTCAGGAAAGCGCTACAGTGCTCCCCTTCATCTTCTCGAGTCCGCTCATCGGCAAAATCGATTTGGCAACCATAAGAGACGCCGACGCGAACCAGATTCAAAGCAAACCGCTTGCTGTCGCACAGCCCCTTCCCGAAACTCCGGCCAAGTTCAAAAACGAGAATGGAAAAGTGGATACCACCATCGTGGTAGACGAATTCGGCTACGTAGCCTACGCCAAAGTGGAAAAGGCTTCCCACCCGGAATTGGGCGAAAGAGTGTTGCAGTCGCTCTACCAATGGAAATTCAAGCCAGGCCTACAGAATGGCAGAGGAACGCTTTGCAAGACTCGCCAGTCGTTCACCTTTACTAATGGCAAGGGCAGCATCGACAAAGAAGAGCTAGACGCCCTCCCGGAAATCGTAAGCTCTCCAAGGCCGAAGCTAAAGTCGTCGCTAGCCAAATTAAATGGATACGTGCTAATGCACATGCGGATCGACAGAGCGGGCAACGTCATTGAAGCCCGAGTCATGGAAAGCACCAACGAGAAGCTCGAAAAGCCTACCATCGAAGCCTCTATGGGATGGAAATTCAAACCAGGCGAAAAGAGAGGACTTCCTGTCGAGTCGACCATAGTCATACCCTTCTTCTATCCCCACACCAACGCCGGATAGGAGGCGGGAGAAGAAATTCGTAAAACCTGATTTTCGAAGCGGAGTTTTTTAAAACTCCGCTTTCTGGTATCTGCTTGTCCCGCAGAATTGCACTCATTAAGTTCAATGGCATACTTGTTCTTTTATGGAACGACCATAGGAACATTTGAAACTCCTTAAGGAAGCATACGCTTCGTTAAAAATTCCAACAAACGAATTCGTATCCATTATTTGGATATAGAATTGTATTTCCTTAAGGATCAGGAGTTCATTCCTCGGAGCGTAATGCCGGACGGCTTGCGCTCCTTCACCCAAGGCTACCGAATCCGGACGGAAACCATCGCCCCTCATGCCGAGAAGATCATAGGAAAGTGATGCGCACAGCCCAGCTTTCGGAGCTAATAACCTTCGCTAATAGAGAGGGCTGGAACGCTTGTTTGGCTCGCATGGAATAGCAAAAGCTCTGATACTCTACCTCAACGAGGTCAGGCGGCTTCGCCAGCAAGATGTTTACAGTATATCTAGAGAATCGATCCGTTTATTCAGGATTATTAGTGTCAGTAATGTTTTTTGATTCGCCAAAGGCGGTTGCTGTTGTAACCAACTTATTTCCACGTTTTCTCAGTACCCCAAGGTCCTCTCAATCCCCTGCTTTCTAACGCTTAATCAGACTAAATCATCATGGATAATATTATCTATTTCATTCCTTTGTTCGGCATCGTAGCGCTCTTGTTTGTGGCCTGGAAAAGTTCGTGGGTCTCCAAACAGGACGTGGGAGAAGAAAATATGGCAAGAATCGCGAAGAATATCGCGGTTGGAGCGATGGCGTTTCTAAAGGCTGAATACAAAGTGCTTTCCATTTTCGTAGCGGCGGTAGCGGTGATCCTGGCGATTAAGGGATCCAGCGAGGCGAATTCACACGCCCTGGTCGCTCTTTCGTTTGTGGTTGGGGCGCTCTGTTCCGGTTTAGCAGGTTTCATTGGGATGCGGGTGGCTACCAAAGCCAATGTCCGGACTACCAACGCGGCCAGAGATTCCTTGGGAAAAGCGCTGGAGGTAGCCTTCAGCGGGGGCTCAGTCATGGGGCTAGGCGTGGTAGGCTTAGGAGTGCTTGGCTTGAGCAGCCTCTTCATTTTCTACAGCTCGATCGGCAGTGGCGATTGGAACATCGAACGAATACTCAACGTGCTAGCAGGATTTTCGCTTGGAGCCTCGTCCATCGCCTTATTCGCTCGCGTCGGCGGAGGCATCTACACGAAGGCTGCTGACGTAGGGGCCGACCTGGTTGGAAAAGTGGAAGCGGGCATTCCGGAAGACCACCCGCTTAATCCGGCGACTATTGCCGATAACGTGGGCGACAACGTCGGCGATGTGGCTGGCATGGGAGCCGATCTCTTCGAGTCGTACGTTGGTTCGATTCTGGCCACCATGGTTCTGGGAGCGGCATTGGTGGTATTGCCAGAATTCCAGGGAAGCTTCAACGGACTCGGACCCATCTACCTCCCCTTGGCCTTAGCCGCCTGCGGCATCATCATGTCGATCCTCGGCACCTTTTTCGTAAAGGTGAAAGATGGAGGCAGTCCTCATGGCGCTCTCAACATCGGAGAGTTTGGCTCCGCGGGAGCCATGCTCATCGCGTCCTATTTCATAATCGACGCCCTCATGCCAGAGTCCTGGACCGTTGGAGGAAATGAATACACTTCCAATGGCGTGTTTCTTGCCACTATTGCAGGATTGGCTGCAGGACTGGGAATTGGAAAGATCACCGAATACTACACTGGCACTGGAACGAAGCCAGTCATCTCGATAGCGCGTCAATCGCTGACCGGTTCGGCTACTAATATTATAGCAGGCCTAGGGGTCGGCATGTTAAGCACCGCAGTGCCCATTATTCTGGTTGCCGCAGCTATTCTGGTTTCCCACCAATTTGCTGGACTCTATGGCATTGCCATCGCGGCCGTTGGCATGCTGGCCAATACAGGCATCCAACTGGCTGTCGACGCCTACGGGCCCATCTCGGACAATGCGGGCGGCATCGCTGAAATGGCCGAACTCCCCAAGGAAGTGCGTGGCCGTACTGACAAGCTCGACGCGGTAGGCAATACCACGGCCGCCATCGGAAAGGGATTCGCCATTGGCTCAGCCGCTCTTACCGCCCTGGCTCTGTTTGCGGCATTCATGCAGCAAGCCAATGTGGGCTCCATCGATATTTCCACACCGACGGTCATGGCAGGGCTATTCCTTGGAGGCATGCTGCCCTTCGTCTTTTCAGCTCTCAGCATGAATGCGGTGGGTCGAGCAGCCATGTCGATGATCGAGGAAGTGCGCCGTCAGTTTCGCGATCTCCCCGAGCTCAAAGCGGCTCTCAACGTGATGAACAAGCCCGGCAATGAGAACCAGGAGAATTGGAGTCAGGAGGATTTGGATACATTCAATGCAGCCCATGGGGTTCCCGAATACGACAAGTGCGTAGACATTTCAACCAAAGCCTCGATTAAGGAAATGGTGCTGCCAGGTCTGCTGGCCATAGCCGCGCCCGTAGCCATCGGCTTCATCGGAGGGGCCGAAATGCTAGGCGGCCTACTAGCCGGGGTAACGGTTTCCGGCGTGCTCCTGGCTATCTTCCAAGCCAATGCGGGAGGAGCCTGGGACAATGCCAAGAAGATGATCGAGGAAGGGATCGAAATCAATGGCGAACAATACGGCAAAGGCTCCGAGGCTCACAAGGCAGCCGTGGTCGGCGATACGGTGGGCGATCCCTTCAAAGACACTTCGGGACCATCGCTTAACATTCTGCTCAAATTGCTGTCCGTCGTAGCCCTCATCATCGCTCCTAGCATCGCTCTTGATCTCTCAGCGGAAATCCCAGAGCCCCCAGCTATCAAGATCGATATAGGGCAGTAGTAGTATTTTAATTACATTGCAGTTTTCACCCAAAGGCCAAAGTCGTTGGGGCTGATAAGACTGGGGGGTAGAGCTCTTCCAGACACACAGGCAATTGCAGGCTCAAGTCAAATGGGCAGCGGCGCTCTATGAAAGTTTCAGGCTTGAAAAGCGGAGTTGAAGAATATTTGATCCAAGTCAGAGTCTTTAACCAACTCCCCTTATGAATCCAAACTCGAAAGGCCTGGTATGTTTGAAATTCTACCGTGGATAGTCGGTTTAGCGGCCGTCACTTTCAGTCTGTACAGAAAAGACGACTCTCCCTTTATCGTCTTCCTGTATTTGTTTCTTGGATGTACGTTTCTGTATTTTTGCTACGCGTCCATATTCGGAGGCGTCATCGTGACGGACTTCTTGTCCATTCTCCCGTTCCACCTGGCCTTGCTAGCCTTTCTGTCAATCGCCTACATCGTCAAAAGATACATAAAATACGACACTATTAGGGAGATCGGAAATAACCCCTTTTTCTTTATTCTCACAGGAATTCATGCATTCAGCTTCGCCTTCGGGGCTACTTTCCTGGAATATCACTGGGTCCAGTATTTAACGAGCGGCATGGCTGTACTTTTCCTGATCAGCCTCTTTCTCGCCAACCGATTTCCTAAACTGTTCGTCGCCGAAGCCACCACCTTCGCTTTGGTTATCGCGTCGTTTACAGCGTATTACATATTGCTGAAAACCCTTTATCCGGAAATAACCGCGGAATCGATTACTCAGGTGGTTTCAGCCCATAATTCATTTCTTATGTGGCCGCTGCTCTTTTTGCTGTATACGTTTTCCGTCCACAATATCGTCACTGTCAAAACATGGGGGAAACTGGCGAGTGTGATTCTGACTCTATTCGCGCTCGGGTTTTCAACGCATCATCCCGACCTTAACAAACTTGCCAGCCCGATCATAAAAAACGTGTTGGATATTGCAGTGTTGACGGGTGACGGCGGAACCATCGCTTTTTCCGTCGCCGCCGTGGTGAAGAATCGGCTTGCGACAATAGTCTAGAAAAGTCGGCTCCGACGGATTCTTTCTACTTGGAATCCTGCTCGCTGAAAGGAGTCACGACAACTTGAACCTCAAAGGTTTTCATAAACCACGGGGTGAAGGGACCATTCCAATACACCGCGTAAGGCTCGCCAGTAATGGCAATGGAGTCTTGACCTTCAATCCAGTCCAGCAAGACGTCTTTCGCTTGATTGAAGTTAGCTTCTGAATACGCACCTCTAGCTCCGACAGCCGCCACTCGTCTTTCAGGCACATCGATAACCACAACGGAATCCGTATCATCCTCGGCAAGATCCAACTGATCGGATGCCACCCAAAAATACATGGTACCCGGATCCATGTGAGCTTCGACAGGAGTCGTCATGGCTATCCCGCGATCGCTGATGTAGCGAAACAGCGGACCAAACAGTTGATTGGAGTTTTGAAAATAGGAGTCGCTGCCACGACTTGCCAGAAGTCTTCCAGCAGGCAAAGTCTTTAGCTCTACCTGGCCTGGCTCAGTGGCCTTGAAAGCCTTCTCATATCCATATGCTTTATTCATTACAAAAATCGATAGGAGGAGGGCCACTATTTTCATAAAAGTTTAGATTTGGTCGTAAACGGACAGGCATTCTCGCCGTAGGTTCGACTCCAGAGAAAGCGGTGTTGTCCAAAGACGATCCGCGAAATAGAAAGAGGTCGATTAAACTGTCACGGAATACTAACTACGATGCTTCTATGAGAAAAATCCTAAAGGATCGCAGCTTATGATCGGCAATGCATTGCTAGGGTTCGTCATTCGAACGCGATTCAGGCTTACGGATCGAGAAAAGGCCGGCAAGCAAGCCGTTGCAGAGCTTGATAGATACCTGTACCTGGCAGATCAGATAACCCCAGACCAGGGAAAAATGCCCGTACGAGTTCCACCCATGCCAGGCATTCAGAGAGATATGAGAGACTGGTCGTTCTACATGCTTCTCGAACATAATTCGATAGTGAATCGCAGCATCACATCAATTGTCGAAAACCTTGCTAGAGGAGAAGAACCGAGCGGACATGGAGCTATTGATCCGAAGAAGGACGTAATGCCTTCCCAGAGTCCAGGAGAAGAACAGGTTGCCATATTTCAATCGACAGTAAACGAGTATCTGGACAAGGTATCTAAAATTTCGGTACTAAAGAGGACTCGAGAAAAGCCCCACCCTATCTTTGGAAAATTCGATGCTCACTGCTGGCATTGCATGTTCGCCTTTCATTTGAGAGTGCACACGAAGCAGGCGGCCTACATCGTAAAGCATTTCAATTAAAGACGATCCGCCGTCTAGCTGAACAATCCGGATGCGCATGCTGAAATAGCTCCGAGAGGCAAGCCGAAGCCCCTGCTCAGTCTTCTGTTTTTCTGGAACAGGCCAGTAAATTATTTACGAAAGTAATTACGCGAAAATATTTTCGTATTTTTTCTTCGATTCCTCTTGACTCAGGATTTTTTATACGAAATTGTTTTCGTGAATTAAATTTCTTAAGAGGAGGAAAGCAATGAAACTAAACGAAAATACGAATGGAAACTCGAGCGCGACCTCAACGAGGGGCTCGGACAGGCATAGACGACTCAAATCACGGCTTCGGCTGGTGAAGCGAATCTGGGGCAGTGGAGACAGGATCAAGCGAAAAGATCCTGACGGCCTAAGCTGGACAACACAGTGGCTTTCCACTCGGTAACCAAACTTCGAGAGCTCTATGGAAAAAATAAGATACCAAGACGCTGATACCTTTATCGAACTCGTTCGCGTTCGCCCTACGTCGAAAATCCTAACCTTCATAAAAGACAAGACTCAAGGAATCTTCCGACGTTATCCTCGCCTAGAGGGTTTAAGGGTGAACGTGAAACGAGACTCGACTGGTCGAACTACAAACGATTACACGGCCAGAGCTCGGCTTATTTTGCCGGGTCATGATCGCATCGTCGAAAAACGTGGCAACGATCTCTTTGCGGCTATTGCCCACACATTGGAGGTCGCGGATCGCCAGCTTCGAAAACGGTCACGCCGTTATAAGATGAAACTTCGTCATGGAGTTTCCTGAGAAGGAGAAAAGAGAGGAGAGACGTCGCCGCTTCAATGAATTTTGGGGTGGCGGCGTCGTGTCGCAAATTGGGGCTTGCCAATACCGGACTGGACAACTAACGAAAACTGATTCATGACATGAAATGCATGAATCATCAGCTTTAACAGCAGATGATCAATTTAACTCCCCCCAAAGCATCCCCGTTACGTATGGCCTCAAATAAAGGTGACTCCTGGACTTTCCTTTCCAATCATACCCATGTCCTGCTGTGCTTGCATCGCAATCCAGAGAGTCTGCTCAGAGAGGTGGCCGTCGAAGTCGGAATCACGGAAAGAGCAGTTCAAAGAATTCTGGCTGAACTGGAAATGGCGGGAGTGGTAAAGAAAAAGAAAATCGGTCGGCGCAATCGATACACTATCAAAAAGACCTACAAGCTCAGGCATCCGATCGAAGCGCACCGCAGCATCGCCGATCTACTCGAATTCGTTCACTAGCGATTCGAGAACCCTTCCCTGAGCAACAAATCCGATCCAGGGTAGTTGAAAGGCAACGATCTTGTCGCTACGCCTGCCGATTAAACTCGTTTAACGAGAAAAACGAGAATTCTAAACGATTTTCGTTGCCAGGGGAATTTTTATATGAAGTTTGTTTCGCGTATTAAACTTCGTCAATAATAGCTGGAAAGAATAGTTTGCATTTATGAATACTACCGACCTGGGAGACTGGAAGAAATTGGTTAAGCATGAAGCGGCGCCGGGCATACTGCTGGTGATAGCCACTATCGCTGCTTTAACTGTAGCCAATTCAGGAGTGAGCTGGTACGGAGCCATGCTGGAGACGAACGCCATCGTTGGAATTGGAGCCTGGACCCTCAGTAAGCCGCTCCTGTTATGGATTAATGATGGACTGATGGCCGTTTTCTTCCTCCTCGTTGGGCTGGAACTGAAACGCGAGGTCCTGTTCGGAGAGCTTTCGGACGTCAAAAAAGTGATTCTTCCTGTTTTTGCGGCTATCGGAGGGATTGTCGTTCCTTCCGGAATCTACGCCATAATCAATTGGGGCGATCCCATTGCCATGAATGGATGGGCCATCCCGGCGGCCACAGATATCGCATTCGCTCTTGGGGTTCTGGCCGTGCTGGGCAGTCGAGTGCCGGTGGCTCTGAAGATTCTGCTCACCTCCATCGCCGTCCTCGACGACCTGGCGGCTATCGTTATCATCGCGATTTTCTACACGAATCAGCTGTCGATTCTCTCCTTGGGATTCGCCGGCGTGGCTCTAATGGGGCTATTCGCATTGAACCGCTGTCATGTAAAGACGATCGCGCCCTATGTTCTCGTCGGACTCGTACTATGGGTGGCTGTACTGAAATCAGGGGTACACGCGACTTTGGCAGGAGTGGCTCTGGCTATCTTTATTCCTACCGGAAGAAAAGATACACATAGTTCAACAGCGGCATATAGAATGGAGCATGGATTGCATCCATGGGTTGCATTCGGAATCCTTCCCGTCTTCGCCTTTGCCAACGCGGGCGTCACCCTAAAGGGACTTTCTCCGATGATGATTTTCGAACCAGTTCCCCTTGGAATCGCCCTAGGTCTATTTGTCGGGAAGCAGATTGGCATTTTCTCTGGCAGCTGGCTTGCGGTGAAAAGCGGGCTTGCGAAGCTTCCCGATCAGGTAGGATGGAGAGAAGTCTACGGTCTTGCGGCTTTATGCGGCATCGGCTTCACCATGAGTCTATTTATTGGATCGCTTGCGTTCGAAGGTGGAAGCGGACCCGACTATGCAGTCGATGATCGAGTCGGCATCCTGACCGGGTCCTTTTTCTCCGCGCTGCTGGGCATTTTAGTCCTTGGACGAAAATCTAAAAGACAATCCGATCTTCTACCGATCGATGAAAATCTGGAGCCAACAGACGCTTCGCGGAAAGCAAGAACGCTTGAAACAGTTGACTGATCGGAAATCCAGTTTCGTCTATCTGGAAGCGGCTTGGAAAACTCTCAAGGTGTAGCTGCCAAGGAACGCCAAAAGAATCATGTTGTAAATAGATCGCGTCATGGTCCATAGAACGACTCCCAGAAGACCAAGCGTAATGAAACCGATGATACAGGTTAGCTTTATGCGAGCAGGACCCAGTATGTCGCGCAAAATCTGACCGCCATCGAGCGGAAGAATAGGACATAGATTGAAGACCGACCAGAAGATGTTGATAGTCATCATGGTTCCCAGAAAATAGTTAAGAGGGGAAGCGCCAAAGCTCGTCGCTTCTCCTTCTCGATAAACAACCATCGCGATAACGAAAAAAAGGACGGCGAGCGCTATGCTAGCCCCGGGACCCGCTGCCGTCACTAGAATACTCTGGCCCCGGGAAAAAGAAGCTCCTGGAAATCGAGCCACCCCTCCTAGTCCATGAAGTTCGATTTCCACTTTCCGCGCTCCAAAAAATCTTCCCGTTAAAGCGTGACCGAACTCATGAACGAGAATAGATAGAAACGCCGCAGCCATAAAAACCAATACCCGCTGAACCGCTTCGGAAGTCTGCGCTCCAAGCCCGCCGCCAAGAAAGGCGGCCAGGAGAAAAAACCACCACTGAACGGTTACCGGAATCCCAAGAATCGTGAACTTGAACATAGTCAGCTCGTCGTTGAGCGCTGGCATCATTCATGCCGAAAACCAAATCCGGCAAGCGCAAAAGAAAACAACTAGCGCCACAAGTTAGCACTCGAAGCGTATGTGATTGGAGTTCCCTTACAACGTTCGCCTACCCTAATTATCCTAAAGATCCAGAAATATCTCGCAAGGCAATCAAACACCTGTTGGGATAGAAGTGAATCAGCGAAAATCGCAAACGAATCTACCTGCCATGACCCCAAATTCACCCTCCGGATCCAATGATCTAAGTCGCCGCGAATTCAATCGAAAGCTTTTTGGAACGATCGCCGGCATCGGCCTAGTAGGCTGTTCGAACACGCCTAGCGAGCCTTTCGTTCCCGCACTTGGCTGCCAATCGAATTTGGACAATGCAGTGGCCATCAAGAATGCGGGCGGGTCTTTCATCGGTCTCAGTGTGGCTGGCTGGCTTGATCCCGACGGACCGGAAGAGGAATTTCTAGTAAAGCTCGAAGCAGCCAAGGCCTCGCCCATTCCCGTCATCACTTGCAATAGCTTTATTCGCCGCAAGGACCTTCATTGCACGGGTCCAGACGCGAATCACAAGGAGGTAATGGAGTACTGCACGCGAGCTTTCAAACGAGCTCAGAGAGCAGGAGTCGGGATGATTACTTTCGGCAGCTCCGGCTCTCGCAGACTGCCACCGGGATTCGAATACGAAAAGGGCATGGAGCAATTTATAGCTCTACTCAAAGTCATGGGGCCGGTAGCTCAGGACCATGGCGTCAGCGTAGGCGTTGAGCAACTACGGGCGGAGGAGGTTAATTTCATTAATCATATCGCTGAGGTGGAACGCATCGTGCGCGAAGTCGATCATCCCAACATTCGAGGCATTGCCGATATATATCACATGGCTAAAGGAGGCGACACCCCGGAACAGTTGGCAAGCGCCGCCGAACTAATCCAGCATATAGAAATCGCCGAGGAAAACGGACGTCGTATGCCAGGGGTAAACGGACAAGACTTCCGGCCCTACTTCAAGGTCATGAAGGAAGCCGGCTACAAAGGAGCCATTGGCGTTGAGGGAAAATGGAATGTCTCGGAGCTCCCCATGGGCTTCAAGACGCTTACTCAACAATGGCTCGAAGCTTGAGTCGCAAAGGTTTCGGGACCACTCACTAGATCGCTGTTGCCGCAACTTCGTAAAGCGCTTTGGGCTTTCCGAAGCGATCGGTTTCCATCAGTTCGATAGATTCGATTTCGAAGATGTCGTGCAGAAGATAACGGATTTTCTCTTCAGTAAAAAACTGTTTCCAAACGCCTTTCACTTCGATGCGATCCCATGAGTCTTCCGTTCCACTGGCCCCAGCATTCAGGTCGCTAACGGCATTCAATCGGAAAAGGAAAAGACTCCGAGCTTCAAGACAGCGTCGAATCTCCTGGAAAATGAAACGGGTTTCATCCTTCCCGAAGTAGTGTAGGGATAAACTAGCTACAGCCATTGAAAAGCGGGAATCCTTGAAAGGCAGGCCATTCCGTAAATCGACGACTTCGAATGCAGCCCGAGCGATTCGGTGACGAGCGAGTTCGATAGCGCTTGGCGCAAAATCGATTCCCGTCACCGGGAATCCAATACTGGCAAGCCATTCGGAATCGAAGCCGTAGCCGCACCCAACATCAAGCGCCTCTCCCTTTCTTGTTATTAAAAGAGACCGCCACTTCTCCAGCCAGGGTTCGTAGGCCGTTTTAAGAACGCTATTCGACCGCTTATAGCGGTCAGTCCAAATGAGATTCTGCTCGTCCAATCGAGGAAGTGGCTAAAGCAGCCGAATGGTTAGCGGATAGCGCCAATCCTCGCCCTGACTAGTCTGATACCCAGCGATCACCAGCAAAATGAATTCGACGATCAAAAGGAGAAAAATCAACGGAAGACCGACAACCAATCCGATGACGGTCGCGCAAAGCAGACCCGCGACAATTGTATAGATAATGAGCGATATCTGAAAATTGAGAGCCTCTCGGCCATGTTCGTCGATCAAAGGATGCTCCTCTCGCTTAACCAGCCAGATGACCAGCTGAGCGATGACGCCAAGAAAAGGGATGCCAATAAACGAAAGCAGGCCCGCCAAGTGGCACAGAGTCGCCCACATTTTAGCATCTCGATACGAAATTACGCTCTCATCCATGTTATTAACTACACACAGGCTTCGGTAAAAGTCGCTCATTTTTTATCAATAGAACGAGCGGCGAAATGATAATCGATCAAACGGGCTCTTTTCTATCGATTTAGGAGTAGACGACCCTCGCTGATAAAAGCTTGCCATACACGCTGCCATTACCGATTCAATGACTTCCCTTCCCTAAAATCGAGATTCTCGGTTTGCTCCATGCGCTTCGAAAAAATCAAGCAACTGCCGGTTGGCCGGATCGTATTCATAGGCTTCTATTTAATCATCTGTGGCTCCTATGTCTTCAGTATCAAAGGAGATGTAATCGGCGACGAAGATGTTGTCCAATTGCGTTTCTGGAACGGCTTTACAGGTCGCGATGGCGATACCATGACCGCTATGGTGAAGCGTTTTAACGCGGAGAATGAAGACATCCACATTACCGTGCAACGGATGCAATGGCCTACCTACTACAACAAGCTATTCGTTGCCGGCCAGGCCCAGCGCGAACCGGATATCTTCATATCGCATGCCAAAACGTTGCCCCGCTTCGTGCGAGCCGATTTTCTGCGGCCGATTGACGATCTGATCAGCGGCCAAAACGGCATCGACATTGATGATATAGATGAAAACGTTTGGGATGCGGTAGAGGTGAACAGGAAGCACGTGGGCTTACCGATCGATGTCCATCCGCTCGGTCTTTACTACAACACAGACCTGTTCGAGGAAGCCGGCATAGTCGACGATGAGGGGAAGGCTAAACCTCCAACGAATCTAGCGGAATTCGTTGAGGCTCTGGAAAAGCTGAAACGCGATAAGGATGGCGATGGGCGGGTTGATCAGTGGGGTTTCATGTTCACGCTCTATCCCATGCATGTCATCCATTCGTGGATGCATCAGTTTGGCGGAGGAGACTATTTCGACGAAGACCTGACCGAATGTTTCATCGACAACCCGCAAAACATCAAAGCCATGGAGCTTGTGGTGGATCTGGTCCATGAGAAAAAGCTCATCCCCACGCCGATGCCTCGCGACACCGCCGGCTGGGATGGCTTCAAGCAAGGCAAAGTAGCCATGTTTCTGGGCGGCATCTTCATGCTGAACGATTTGAAAGCCGTGGAAATGCACGATCCGGAAAATCAAATCAAGTACGCAGCGGCCTTCACCCCAACGGTGGGCAGCGAACCCGCCATGTGGGCGGATTCACATGTGGCCTGCATTTCTTCGACTATCGATGAAGGAAAGGTCAACGCCGCCTGGAGATTCTTGAAATACATCTCGGATAATAGCTTGGAATGGGCCGATGGTGGCCAAGTCCCGGTAAGAAAATCGATTCTCGCCACCGAGGAATTCAAGAATATGCCCATTCAGTACGCCTTTGCCCAACAACTCCCCTACGTCAAATACTACCCGAAGCTACCCTATTCGCTCGAGTTCGAACGCTCTTTTCGCAACCACACTTCGAGCGCTTCCATCAAAGCGATTACTCCAAAAGAAGCCCTGGTGAAAATCCAGAAGGAAATGAATGAGGTGATCGAGCGCGATAAGGAAATTTACGGCAGGGCCAAATTGAATTAACGCAAACCGTTTTCGTAACCAATCGATAGATACATGACTTCCAAACGCTTAAGCATCACCCTGGCGAAATACGCGTTTCTCGCGCCTTACATGCTCCTATTCCTCGCCTTCGTGATCGCCCCGCTCGTTTACGGCTTCGTATTGAGCTTTCTGCAATGGGAAAGCATGTCGCCACTCCCACCTAAGTTTATTGGTATCGGGAATTATATCACGGCTTTCCTGCACGACGAATATTTTTGGCGGGCAATGAAAGCTACATTCATTTTCACCATCCTGTCGCTTCCCATTACCATAGTCGTGGCTATGGCTCTCGCCTTAGGCCTGGTGTCAGTAAAAAAACGAGCCGGCTTGTATCGAGCCGCTGTATACTTCCCCACTCTGGTTAACGTCGCCGTTGTGGGCATCATCTGGCGTTGGTTTTACTCGACCGAATTCGGTCTCTTCAACTATTTTCTGGAAAGCCCGCTGGCCGGATTTTTCGGACTTGAGCCACTGGCCTGGCTTACCAGTGTGAATACAGCCATGCCGTCAGTAGTGCTAATGAATCTCTGGTGGCATGTCGGCGCCCCTGCGATCATTCTGATGGCCGGGCTTTTCCAAATACCGACTCAGTATTACGAGGCGGCTACGATCGATGGAGCAGGCGCTTGGCATCGTTTCTGGAAAATCACCATTCCCCAACTGAAACCCGTGTTGCTGTTCGTGATCATCATGAACATCATCCGGTCTTTTCAAGTATTTGGCCAAACCTATATCCTCACCCCGACCGGCGGACCAGAGCTGACTACGCGAGTCATCGTGCAATACATCTATGAAACCGCTTTTGAAAGCTATCGAATGGGTTACGCCTCGGCCATGAGTTGGATTCTATTCGCCATTATAGCCATTGTATCCATTATTCAATTTCGAGCTATGCGCAGCTCTTAATCAAGATCCGCTAATAAAAGCTTATCAAAACCACTTCCCATCATGCTAAATAAAGGAGCCTGGAAATACGAAGCATTCATGGCGGCGGTCGCCGTGATATTCCTCACCCCCATCTTTTTCCTCGTCATCACCGCTTTCAAATCCGAAGGAGAAGTGCTCAATCTGGACAACATTCTGCCAAGGGAATGGACCTCCAGCAATTTCGACCAGATTCTTGGTTCGGCGGAAGAGATACCCATCTGGCGCTGGTTCATAAATAGTCTCTTTATCTCTTCAAGCATCACGATGCTGGTACTGCTGGTTTCCTCTCTCTCCGCCTATGCTCTAGTCCGACTTGCCCCTCCTGGAAATCGAGTGCTGTTCTCCATAATCATCGGCACCATGATGGTTCCTGGGCAGATTCTACTCGTGCCCATGTATTTGATACTCAATGAACTTGGCTGGATCGACACCCCTATGGCGCTCATTTTTCCAGCTGGGGCAAACGCCTTCGGCACCTTCCTGCTCTGCCAGTTCTTCAGAGGCATACCCAAAGACCTGGAAGAAGCGGCCCACATTGACGGATGCGGCCTATGGGGCACTTACGTTCACGTCATTCTCCCGCTTTCCAAGCCGGTTCTGGCAACGCTTGGAATTTTCACTTTCGTTGGGAGCTGGAACGATTTCATCAGCCCGCTGGTCTTTCTCGACTCGCTATCCCAATACACGCTTCCCGTTGGCATAGCCTTATTCCAAACGTCATACTATACTCAATACGGAAAAACGTTTGCAGCTAGTTTGATCGCCACTTTTCCGGTGATTGTCGCCTTCCTCATGTTCCAGAAACATATCATCAAAGGCGTTAGCTTGACGGGAATGAAGGACTGAGAACCTGTCTGACCAAGGGCGAAAACCTCGGAAGGTTCACCCCAAGAGCCAACATTTACGTTTTTCTATTCCGCAGCTCCAGCCAAAGCTTCCTGAGGTTCTTTTTCACCATGCACTCGTTTTCGTTCCGTTGGACGATTGTAGAGCCAGCAGAAGAAGAGACGAATGTCCTCGAAAATCATGGTGATCGTCGGCACCAGTAGGAGTGTTATAAAAGTTGCGAAAATAATGCCCCAACCCAGCGAAATAGCCATGGGAATGAGGAATTGCGATTGTCGACTGGCATCGAACATCAAAGGCAAAAGGCCAGCGAAAGTAGTCATCGAAGTCAGTAGTATCGGCCGGAAGCGACGCACGCCAGCTAGACGAACCGCCTCGCCGAGGGACATTCCTGCTTTAACCTGCCGATTGATGAAGTCCACCATGACCAAGCTGTCGTTCACCACAACGCCGGACAAGGCCAGCATGCCAAGTAATGAAAGCATGGTGACAGCTGACGCCGCGCTCGAAGAGCGCCCTAGAAGGTCAAGCAGTACCCAATCCATAATAACATGTCCCATCAAAGCGCCGATAACTCCGAAGGGGATTGCCGACATGACAATGAATGGCTGGCTATAGCTGCGAAATGGTATGGCCAGAAGCACGTAGACGGCGATTAAAACAAAATAGATACCCTTTATAAATTCGGCATTATTATTTCGGGTTTCCTGAGCTCTGCCTTCCAACGAATAGGCAACGCCAGGATAGTCTCTCAACAAGATAGGAAGAAAATTATCAACAAGATCCGCTTGAATTGAATCCACATCGACCGCTTCTGTATCCCCGTCAGCGGATACGCGAATAATCCGCTTGCGGTCAATCCGCTGAATCGAAGGCATGCTTTTTCCTGGTACGACCCTAGCCACTTCCTCGAATGGGACTTCCGTACCATTTTGGGTGCGGATCATCATTGTCTGCAGTGAGGCTAGAGAACGTCTTTCTTCGCGAGGATAGCGCACCATCACATTCACTTCATCCCGTCCACGCTGAATCTTTTGAGCCTCTGTACCGAAAAAAGCCTGACGAACTTGTTGAGCTAGCTGCTGGGCGGTTACGCCTAAATGGGAAGCAGCCGGCTTAAGCTCTAGCTCCAGTTCTTCAGTAGCCCTCTCGAAACTATCTTCAATATCGTAAAGCCCTTCATAAGTAGCCAACTGGTTCTGAATCTCTCTAGAGACTTCCTTTAGCTCCTCAATGTCAGGACCAACGATCTGAACGGATAGGGCCCCACCCGAGCCTCTGGAAAACGAAAACGCGAACTGCTCTGCCTCAGGGATCGGACCCACCCTATCGCGCAAGGCCAAAGTTATGTCGCGACTACTGACATCGATTCCGGTTTCATCGAATCCCAGCATCTCGACAACGACTTCACCTTGCTCGGCAACTCCAGCTGAAGGACCTCTGCTGCCTCGCGGACCGCCACCGCCAAAGGGCCGACCACCAGAAGTGGCGAAAACATCGGTTATGATCTCCGTTTTATGCTCGTCGTTAAGTTCCTTTCGAAGCTCTAAAGCGACTTGCTCGATGCGCTGGATATGTTTCTGGGTAACCTCGAAGGTAGTGCCGGCAGGCATGGTTAGACCTACTTGAACGCGGTCTCGAGGCAAGCGAGGAAAGGCTTGGTACGGCAATCGATCGCCGACAATGTATCCAATAAACACCATTAGCAGCCCAATGAAAATGGCAGCGGTAGCGTATCTAAAATCCAAGCACCGATTCAGAATGGGTTTATAGTACTTTAGAATGATGCTCTCCAACCCATCCGCAAAAAACCGCTGAAAGCGGATGAGCGGGTTTTTCAGACTAGCCTTATTGGTTAGGCTTTTGCAATGCTTCAGGTGAGCGGGCAAAATGAGCTTCGACTCTACTAGAGAAAAGAAAAGCACCGGGATGATGACGATTGGAATCTGTTTGAAGATATTCCCGCGAAAGCCCGTCATTACCGTCAGCGGATAGAACGCCACCATAGTCGTAATCACGCCGAAGATAACCGGTATCGCCACTTCTTGGGTTCCTTTGATGGACGCGTCCAAAGAATTGGCTCCTCGCTGCATATGTTGGTACACGTTTTCGCCAGTCACAATGGCGTCGTCGACCACAATCCCCAGCACTAGGATAAAGGCGAAAAGAGTCACCAGGTTAAGCGTAATGCCAATTTGCGGCAGCAGGAAGAAGGCTCCCGCAAAAGCGATAGGAATGCCAAGAGACACCCATAAAGCCAGCAATGGTCTTAAAAACAGGGAAAGTATCACAATCACCAATACAAATCCAAGAACGGCGCTCTGCTTCAAGGTATTGAGTCGGGCTTTGATACGAGCTGAGTCATCTTGCCAGTAGCCTAACGTAATGCCTTCCGGCAATTCGAGCTGCTTGCTGATAATATAATCCTTAACCTGATCGCCTACATCGATAGCGCTTTGCTCCCCCGTTCGGAAAATGTCGACCGCGATCGCTCGGGCTCCATTGTAGCGAGCTTCAATAGGCATTTCGTCGAATCCGTCCTGAACCAAGGCCACGTCGGCCAAAGTTATGCGCGTACCATCGGCTCGCGTCACGAGGGGGACCTGGGCGAACTCGGCCTGAGTGTAAGCCTGCTGGGAGGTACGAAGCAGGATGTTCCCTCCCTCGGTCTTGATACTGCCTGCTGACAGATCGACCGAATGAGACCGAACCGCCCTGACAACTTGGTCGAAACTCAAGCCATATTCCTTGAGCGTCGATTCGGATACTTCGATGGCGATTTCGTAAGGCCGGACCGCTTTAAGAGCCGAAAGCGTAACGCTGGGCAATTCGGAGACCTCATCACGAATGCGCTCGCCCAGTCGACGCATCTCGCCTTCGCTCAAATCGCCAGAAATCACTAACGTGATAACACGTTCCTGGATACCAAAAAGGGTTATACGCGGGCGCTCCGCCTCCAAAGGAAAGGTGCGGATCGTATCGACGCGATTCTTCACCTCGTCTAAAGCGCGATCCAGATCGTAGTTATCGGAAATGGTTAGCGAAACCTGCCCGGAACTACCCGACGCCCGAGCGTTCATCTCCTCTAGACCTTCTACATCGTAAAGGGCTTCTTCCAAACGGAGAACAATCGCTTCTTCGACTTCCGTTGGCGTGGAACCACGGTACTGCACCTGCACCGTGATGGTACGAGACGGGTAGTCGGGAAATTCTTGCAGAACGATTTGGTAAAGACCCGCGTAAGTTCCCGAAGCCACAAGAGCTCCCATTAGCAAATTAGCTGCAACTCCGTTTTTAGTGAACCATTCAATGAGACGATGCATAGCGGTATCAGGTTAAAGTTTTTGAATTCAAATTGTGGTTACAGAAGCTATCCGCGAGGTCGAGGGCCGCCGCCGCGACCTGGAAACTCGAGACCATTCTCATCAAACCAGGCTCGCACTTCCCCCATGAGAGGACGAATCGCGGTTCGGTCTCCACTTTCGAGAGCCTCATCGATTTTGGTCTTCAGCTCCGAAGGCAATGGCTTGTCTTCCGGAACCGCTTCAAGAATACGGGCGATGAAGGCTCCTGGGCCGCTTCCTCCCCCGCCTGCAGCTCGTGGCGGCCGAGCGCGAGGCGTTTCCGGAGCGGATGTCGACTGAGTGTCGGCCTCCGCCAACATAGGAACTTCATCGGATGGATTGACCGGCCAGCCCTCCAACGCAAATGGCACCTCCGTCAGACAAAGCCGCTCGCCCGCCGAAACGCCGCCGTTAACCACGATTACATCATCGGTCTGCCAAGCCAGCTGCACCGACTTGCGCTCGAGATAGTTTTCGTTGTCTACCATTAACAGAAAGTCGTTTTCGCGTAACAATTTTCTGGGCACAACAAAAACCCCCTCCAAGGTTTTGCCTTGGATTTCCGCCTCTACGTACGCTCCAACCTTCAAAGGCGGGCGATCTGGAAAATTCGGATCTCTACCATAGGGATTGCGAACTTGAGCAACCACGAAAATCTGGCGGCTGCGAGTGTCTACCGATCCTTCCGCTCGAACGATGCGACCTCTCCAGCTGTAAGATTGGCCGGCCACTTGGGAGCTCAACGTCACCAGCGGCCCTTCGCGAAAAGTCGGATTCTCTCCACGATAGACCGAAGGGAGATCCAGGTAGGCGAACTGGGTCGCAGTCAATGGAAGGCGCACCTCCGCGAAATCCACGGCATAGACCCGAGCTAGTTGATTGCCAGGCGAAACGTACTGCCCAACGTCGACGTTCTTAGACAAAATGCGACCCGCATAGGGGGCTTTGATCTGGGTGCGCTCCAGGTTGCGATTGGCGGCGTTAACGCGAGCTTGAGCCGAAGCCAGATTCGCTTCGGCCTGCTTTAGCTGAGGCTCCCTCAATGTAAGAGACCCTGCTTGCTGTCCGGGATTCAATCGATCCCAATCGAGCTTAGCCTGATCCGCTCGCTCTTTCTCTTCC
Organism: Opitutaceae bacterium; assembly: GCA_028284385.1. Taxonomy (GTDB): domain Bacteria; phylum Verrucomicrobiota; class Verrucomicrobiia; order Opitutales; family Opitutaceae; genus JANQRT01. Next base: position 324,015 of record JANQRT010000073.1, read on the forward strand.
GCAAAACGCAATTGAGCCTGAGCCAGATTGGCTTCGGCGACGACAAGCTCCGTATTGTAATCGCTAGGATCGATCTCGAGCAGAACATCGCCCTCCTCGAAAAAGGCGCCTTCGCGAAAGTTCGGGCTGATGCGATTTATGCGCCCGCGAACCTCCGGAATCAAAGTACTCGTCGTCCTGGCCTGGACCGTTCCCTGAGAATCGAGCATCACCGCATAGCTTTCCGGCTCAAGAGAGCGAACTACAACATCTGGCGTATTGGAAAAATTGGGACGCTGTCGCGGCTCCGGCGCCGTATAAATGAAGAAAAACATTAGCCCGCCTCCCAGGACTACCGCCAAAATGGGAATTAGAATCTGAAGCAGTCGTTTCATAATAAATTAGGTAAAAGTGCCAGCGTATTCAATTTTCGGTTGAACTATTCTCGAAATCGAACCCTCCGCCAAGAGCCAGATAAAGGTCAATACGGCTTTGTAATCGCTGATTGGATACTTGTATAAGAGAACGCTGAGCGCTTATCGATCGTCTCACCGAGTCCAATACAGTGGTGATCGTAGCCAATCCTCGACCGTACTCCTCCCAAGCCAATTCCTCGGCCGCAATCGATTCGTCGGTGGCGATTTTCTGGGACTCGTAGTCGGATTCGAATGACGATTGCTCCATCAGAGCGTCTTCCACTTCGCGAAAGGCGGTCAAAGCGAGGTTACCGTAGTTGGCCAAGGCTAGTTCGTAATTAGCAATGGATCGCTTGTAATTGGCTTGCAGTCGCCTTCCCTGAAAAAAGGGCTGTGTAAGATTGAAAACCTGGGACCAAACGCGTCGATCGGACAGCTCTAGGATTTCGTCGAATTCACGGGTACTGGTACCGCGATTGGCCGTAATGCTAAAGCTGGGAAATCGAGCCTTGCCAGACTCCGCTTTTCGTTGCTCGGCTCCAGCGAGACGACGCTCGGCCGCCAGAAGATCAGGCCTTCTCAGAAGCAGTTCGGATGGCAACCCGGCGGGAATTTCGCCATTCAAGTTAGGAAGCTCCTTGGCAACGTTCAGCTCGTTGGAGGGATACCGGCCGAGAAGGGTCTCCAAATTGCGAATCGCCGCATCGCGCTGCCGCAAACGCTGTTCGAGGGAACTTCGATTCGAGGCTACGTTGGCTCGAATGAGCCTGACATCCAAAGCCCGAGCAATGCCGCGCTTGAAATTATCCTCCACTATCTGCTTGCTTTGTTCAAAGGCTTCGAGAGTGCGTCTGGCCAAGTCAAGCTGCTGATTGGCTTCGATAGCCGCGTACCAGGCTTTGGCCACTCGAGCGGCTATCGACAAACGGGAGGCATAATAGTCGGATTGCGACGCTTGTATGTCCGCCAGATCCCCCTTGTAACCGTTTCGAACCTTGCCCCAAAGATCGACTTCCCAGTTGAAACGGGCGTTCACGCCGAACGTTTCGCTTACCGGGGTCTGTTGAATACCGCTAGCAGCGCTCCTTCGAGACTTGTTCTGGTTGCCGCTCAGATTAATAGAAGGCCAGATGCTCGAACCGGCCGCAACCGAGCCAGCGGTGGCGGCAGCTAAGCGAGCCTCGGCCGCTTGGAGATTATAATTATGCTCGAGCGCTTCATTGATAATGGCTTCGAGCTGCGGGTCGTTGAAATCCGGTATCCAGTTTTGCGACTGGAATGCTCCACTAGGTATGGGAGTCTTCCAATTCTCGGGAGCTTCAATCGGCAGTAGCGAAACGCGACTCTTCGGCGCGTTTACGCAACTGACTAATATTATTGGCAGGAACACGAGAAAAAGACGTTTCATAAAGACCGAGAAGTAGTCGTGGCGGAAAGGGACACCCTAACTTATTCAAAGACGAACGCACGGCAAAAGGCAGACGCCAATCCGCATACCATCCGAAAGGTGATCAGCCATGTAGACATGCGTTGGGAAAGATTTGAAGAACGAAGAATGAGAAAATTCAGATGCTTCTAAATAGCAACGCTTTGGGGGGAAGCAAGGTTACAGGCAGATTATAGTAGAAAGTTGTCAGTAGTCAGTTGGCGGAGCTTTCAAACAGGTTCAAACTGACGACTGCCCACTGCAGCCTGATAACTCAGTACCTTAAAATATCCACCTTCGGCTCGGCCACTTCGTTGGCGATTACGTAGAAGGTTAGATAATCCGTTTCACTCGTATTGAACATTCTGTGATACGTTCCGGCTGGCTGATAAAAACAGTCCCCAGCTTTGATCTTAAACTCTTCGTCATTCCGGTACATGATACCCTCACCCGAAACGATAATGAAAAATTCAGACATTTCAGGATGGGCATGCTGCGGACAATTGTGATGCCGCGGAAGAATTCGGGTGAGCTCCACGTCGAAAGGATGAAGGGCTCCCTCCTCTTCTCGATTGGAGCCTAAAGCGACCGAAATGTGCTTCCTCAAGCGCTTGTATCGCTCGTTTTCACCCCAAAAGTTTTTCTGCTCGGGAACGTCCTCTACATTAATCAGCGGTGGAATGTCGTCTGCCATTCTCAACACCTAAGAATCGAGAGGTCTTCGCACAAGAGGAAGTTAAGCTAATGGAGTCACAAGCTTGGAGATTTAATCACGACAAGCTTTTCCTCAGTCATATCTTCCATGGTGTAGGGAATGCCACCGGTACCGAGACCCGACGAGCGATGTCCGCCGAAAGGCATCCAGTCCACACGAAAGGCAGTGTGGTCATTGACCATGACCGTACCTGCCGCAAGCCGCTTCGTGGCATAGAGAATGCGATCGATGTCCTTGGCGAAAACAGAAGCCTGGAAGGCAAAGGGAAGACTGTTTGCTCGAATGATTGCATCATCGAGATCGTCGTATCCATAAACGCAAACAACCGGTCCGAAAATTTCGCTCTTGGAAACAGCGGCCTCCAATGGGGGATCTAAAAGAACGGTTGGAGCATAGCATGTATCCGAAATCTTATTGCCGCCAGTCAGGTTCGTAGCCCCGGCATTTACCGCTTCGTCAACCCAGTCGCTCACTCGCTGCGTTTCGCGAGGCAAGATGAGCGGACCCACTTCCGTTTCCGCTAAAGTAGGATCGCCTACAGACTGGGCGCTTGCCTTCGAAGCCAAAAGCTCGGCGAAATCCTTCTTCAAAGAATTATGCGCGAATATCCGTTGAACGGATACACATACTTGTCCAGCGTGATAAAAGCCGCCCTTAACCAAGGGGTCTACAATCTCATCGAGCGAAACGTCCGGCTCCACGATAACCGGAGCAGCTCCTCCATGCTCCAAGGCGCAACGAACTCCAGGAGCCAGTTTCGAACGCAGAAACCAGCCGACTTTGGCCGAACCGATAAACGAGAAAAAGCTCACTCTCGGATCGGTGACCAAGGCCTCGGACCCCTCGTTATCAACCAGCGCCACTTGGCACCACTCCTTTGGTAAACCCGCTTCGTAAAGCAGATTGACCAGATTGAAACAGGAGAGCGGAGTTGTAAGGGCGGGCTTGACGATCACTGGACAACCTACGGCTACCGCAGGAATGACCTGGTGGACGATGAGATTAAAGGGATGATTGAAGGCGCTAACCGCAACGACAACCCCGATGGGTTCTACAGTAGTAAAAGCCCAGCGATTTTCCGAACTCGGAGTGATTCCCATTGGTATCTCTTCGCCTGCTTGGGTCTTAAGAACCTCGATGGCATTGCCAATCCCTTGGATGCCGCGACTGACCTCGACGATCGCGTCGGTGAGAGGCTTCCCCCCTTCCAGCGCAATAGTCCGAGCGAACTCGTCGACTCTGACTTTGGCCAGCTCGATAACCTTCTCCAAAATCTCGATACGTTCATACTTTTTAAGCGGATTGGCTTTAACCCCTTCCGCCTGACTGAGCATCGAGTCGACAACATCAGACGAAGAAAGCTCTAGCGTGTCGACTACCGAAAGATCGTAGGGCGATTGGATTTCAAGTGTCTCGCTCATAGAAATCGATGTATTTAAATTTTCGTCACAAGAGACAGGTCTTTTCGCGAAGCTCCTCGATTAGCGTCTTCTCGTTTTCGCTGTAGTCGACCGGCAATTCGATAAGAGTAACGCCCTTGTCGTCGAGAGCGGCTTTGAGAATGGGGAGAAGACTCTCGCAACTTTCCACTCTTACGCCTTTGGCTCCGTAGGATTCCGCGTATTTAACGAAATCAGGGTTGCCGTAATCGAGACCGAAGTTGTCGAATCCCATTCCGGTCTGCTTCCACTTAATCATGCCGTACGCGTTATCGCGAAGCACTACCACCACCAAATCCAGTCCCCAGCGAACCGCCGTCTCCAACTCCTGCGAATTCATCATGAAGCCGCCGTCACCACAAACGGTCATAACCTTGCGCTCAGGATGGACGATCTTCGAGGCAATGGCCGATGCTAGTCCGGCTCCCATGGTAGCCAAAGCATTGTCAAGAAGAAGAGTGTTTGGCTGACGAGCCTTGTAGTTGCGAGCGTACCACACCTTGTAGATTCCGTTATCAAGCGTTAGAATACCATCTTCCGGCAAAGCGCGACGCGTATCGGCTACAAAGCGCTGTGGAACGATGGGGAAGCGAGGATCGTCGTCCTTGTTGGTCAAGTTGCGCTCCACGTCTTCTTTGACCCGCTTGAAATAGTCGTTGTCACAGCCGAGATCGGTCCCGACGGCTTCTGTCAATTTCCGGATTGAATCGGCGATGTCGCCAATCACTTCGACCTGCGGGAAATAAACGTCGTCGACCTGGGCGCTGGAGAAATTGATATGAATAACTTCCTTGCCACCCTCCTCCATGAAGAAAGGAGGCTTTTCGACAACATCATGCCCGATGTTGATGATCAGATCAGCTCGTTCGATCGCGCAATGAACGTAATCGCCATCAGACAGAGCAGCGGTGCCTAGGAAATGTTCATGACACTCGTCGATAACGCCAAGACCCATCTGCGTACCGAAAAAATAGATACCTGTTTTTTCAATAAAGTCCTCGATGGCCTTGCCAACGCGTTTGCGATTGGCGGCAGCCGCTAGAAGCAACAAGGGCCGCTTGGCATTGCGGATGCGTTCGGCTGCGGTTTCGATAATCTTGCTGTCAGCGCCTGGTCGCCTGACCTTGCTAGGAGTGAAGACGGTGGCATCCGCCTCTTCGCTAGCGATGTCTTCCGGCAATTCGAGATAGACGGCGCCCGGCTTCTCTTCTTCTCCAAAGCGAAACGCTTCGCGAACGAGGCTCGGGATGTTATTCCCATTGACGATCTGGCGGGACATCTTGGTGAGCGGTCGCATCAAATCGACCACATCCACAATCTGGAAGCGGCCCTGTTTGCTTTTCTTGATGGGCTTTTGTCCGGCGATCATCAGCATGGGCATGCCACCCAATTGAGCGTAGGCCGCTGCCGTCACGAAATTAGTAGCTCCCGGTCCAAGAGTGGAAAGGCAAACTCCCATTTTTCCCGTGAGTCGGCCATAAGTGGCAGCCATAAATCCAGCCGCCTGCTCATGCCTGGTGAGGACGAGCTTGATTTGAGTCGAGTCTTTAAGCGAGTTGAGAAAATCTAGATTCTCCTCTCCGGGGATGCCGAAGATGTATTCAACGCCTTCGTTTTCGAGGGCTTTAACCAAAAGGTCGGAAGCTTTCATGCAATAGAGTGAGGCTGAGGGTGAAAATGGTGGTTATATCCGCAGAAAACCAATACGAGCAAATCACAGGTTGGCAACAGAATACGCCACCTTTTCGCGTCAAGGGAATGAAGAACGTCTCTAGTTTTTAGATACGAGAGGAGATCCGCCCCAGAGCACCGAGTATTTTTCGCAATGCAGGAGAACTGATTGATAGGCCGCGAAATCGATTCCAGAGGGCAATCGATAGACCTGCTCGCCCTTCGTCGCCTTAAGGTCGCCAATGAAAAGCCCGCCTTGCGCAGCATTCTTTCCGTTGGTCTTGGCAAACGCGATGGGAGAAAGAAAAAACTTAAGATCGGGACCGTTTTTGGCCTTAAACGAACTATCCACCTTAAGAAACCAGCCTTGGTCATCTTTTTCGATGATCCAATTTCCGGATACGGATTTGCTTTTCTTTTCAAAGGCTCCAGAAAAGGATTCGCCCGCTTGAACTACGGCCACAGACAATACGGCCAGCATACTAAAGAGTAGTACTTTCATTTTCATTTCTTCCTGATTGAGGGTTAGCGATAGGTAAGCTGGCCAGCTTCATCCTACTCAAACGGCGAACATGCAAAGGTGATTGCCTTTTGGTTCATTTAAATAGGCCGGAGCCAAATTATTGCTCACTTACTTACTTGCTGCTCCATGCTTGAGAGTATAACTATCCACTCAAATGCCTCGTTTTTCCACTCCAGCTGTTTTCCTGTCTCTGTTCCTCATGTTTTCTCTAATCCAAAGCGCCTCGAGCGCGGAATCACTACTAGATATAGAATTCGCCAGGGTTGACGGAACGCCGCTTAAACTAGACCTCCACTTGCCGGATCAGAAAAACGCGTCGTTGCTAGTCTGGATACACGGGGGAGCTTGGAGAAGAGGCTCGAGAAGTGGCGTACCCGTGAAATCGCTCGTCGACAAGGGATGGGCCATTGCATCCGTAGACTATCGGCTCTCTCCTATCGCAAAGTTCCCCGCCCAAATTCACGATATTAAAGCCGCTATTCGATTTTTAAGAGCGAAGTCCAGGGAATATGGATATGACAGCGAACGCATCGGGATCCTGGGAGCATCGGCTGGCGGTCATCTCGCAGCTTTGACGGGGGTTATCAATGAAGTCCAGGGGCTGGAAGGTTCTGTTGGAAACCATCTCGAAGAAAACTCTTCGGTCCAAGCGATTGTAAGCCTTTATGGCGCCAGCAATCTCACCACAATCCTAAAACAATCCACTCCGCATGGTCTAGGGGTGCGCAAACCCGCATTGGACCTCTTTATTGGAGGCCAGCCTGAAGAGGTTGAAGAAACAGCGAAAATGGCGAGTCCCGTTTTCCACGTGGACGCGAGTGACCCTCCACTTCTGCTGATTCATGGGGATCAAGATCCTCAAATGCCCATCAACCAATCGCACGAATTGCATGGCAAATACAAGGAGCACGGCCTGGATTCCCGTTTTGAAGTCATCTACGGCGGCGCTCACGGCGGTTCTCGTTTTTACGACGAGGAAAGCATAAGCAAGATAGACACGTTTCTAAAAGAGCATCTCTAATTCTGTAATCCAAAATTTGGATACGATTCCGTATTTTCGAGAGACGAGTCTAGAGGATGCGAAAGGATGCGATGATCCGTCGCCAGTCCTCGTGGAGTTCTTCGGGCTCCATAGCCCAAAGTCGACGATGCAAATTCAACAATGCGGATGGATCGTTAAGAATCGCCTGTCTCTCGCCTTTGCTAAGCGCATTGGGCCCCAACTTAAGAGCTCGCAACGTCCAGATCTTTTTCGCTTTTCCGGATCCCTCTCCATCGTTCGAAGCCAAAGCGACGCGAATCGCGTTTACGTAAGGATCGGCAACGGCTTTTAAAAAGCTATGAAAGGGAAATCTATCACGTCGGGATTTTTCGGCAACTGCCGCTTGGGTCGATGCCAGAGCCTCGTCCAATTGCGTTTCCTCCGGAGTGAGGAGCAATCCGGCATTCCTCAATCGACTCCCGATCTGAGGCTTGCTTAGCAAACTGGAGGTTATAGGAGCGATGACCAGACCAAGCCATACGGGACCAAGCCAGGCGAAGAAGGGTATCGACACGTGAAAACTGAGAATCGCGAAGACAAGGCCCAACAGCACATGCTCCCAGTGGGCCAATAGCGTTTGCCAAACATTGAGGCCCTCGCCCGCATCCCTATTCTGCGTTTTCCAGGAAACCCCCTTTCCCAGAGCCGTAGCTACCACAAATCGACTGTGATAAAACATGAACAGCGGGGCAATGAAGATCGAAACCAGCGTTTCCAGCAGGGAACTGAGAATCAGCTTCCTCCCGCCTCCGAAAGCCTTCCTGCGCGAGGAATGCAGCAGCGCGTCGACAACTGCCAGGAGCTTCGGAACGAACAGCATGGAAAGAGTTATGAAAGTGATGACGACCGCATGCTCTTGTAGGGAAAAATCGTATACATTGGCGAAGCCAACCGAGGGGATGATGCTCAACTGGCTACGAGCCCGGTTGTAGGCAATGATGCCGCCTAGAACAAGGAACGCCAGCCAGAGCAGCGACGAAGCGTACCCCATGATTCCGTTGGCTAGATGAATCCTGCTGCCTGGCAACAGCCCTCTCGAGCAAAGAAGCCAAAAGTGTTGCAGATTACCCTGACACCAACGCCGATCCCGCTTGGCGTGTTCGATCACATCCTGGGGTCCCTCCTCATAGCTTCCCTCGATGCCTCCTGCCAGCCAAACCTCGTAGCCAGCTCGACGCATCAATGCGGCCTCAACGAAGTCATGACTTAATATCTTACCTCCAAAAGGCTCGCGACCAGGAAGATTGGGCAAGGCGCAGTGCTCCATAAACGGAGCGAGGCGGATGATCGCGTTGTGTCCCCAATAGTTTCCATCCTCTTGCTGCCAGAAATTAAGCCCTTCCATGAAAAGAGGACCGTAGAAGCGGTTGGCGAATTGCTGCAAACGTCCCCAAAAGGAAGAACCGAAAACGATGCGAGGCGCTGTCTGGCAAATGCCAATACGAGGAAAGTTCTCCATAATACGCGTCAGGTGGACAATGCTATCGCCCGTCATCACGCTGTCGGCATCCAATGTGATCATGTAACGATACCGCTTGCCCCAGTCTTGGCAGAATTCCAAAAGATTTCCCGCCTTCCGATCCGTATTTATCTTCCGGCGACGATAATTGATTCGACCGAAGGCGTTTAAATCACGACAGAGAACGGTCCATGCCTCTTCTTCCTCCACCCATCGTTCACTGTTATTGGAATCGCTTAATATGAAAAAATCGAAAGCATCGAGCTGACCCGTTTTAGCAAGGGACAAGTACATGGCTCTCAAGCCTGCGAAAACGCGAGTCGGCTCCTCGTTGTAAACTGGCAGAACAATAGCGACACTGGGTAGAGCTGAATCATCCTCTTCTTCCATGCAGTTCTCTTCTATATGAAGATAGCGACCTCCGGTAAGTCGTATGAAGAATCCAATAAAGGCGTGTGTCGCCCCCCAAGCTATATTGCTGATCAAGAGAACGAAAATTGCGGACAGCGCGATCTTGGGAACGGTGTAGCCAGTCCGCCAAAGGAAATCGATGAAAAGCACAGAGGGCACGCTGGCCAAAACCAGAGCGATGGAAAAGAAAAGCATCCGCTTCCAAGTGAGAAACGGTCTACGAAAAACCCTCGTGCTCATAGCGACCTTAAGAATCCGTTAGCTAGTCCGGAACCCCACAATTTTGATACAAACGACATAGCAGCATTACCGAGTGAGATAGAAAAAGACGCCAAGCAGGCCCAAATACATGCTCCAAACCAGCGTAGTGCCGAGAAGAGGCCAGCGATCAATCGCCTTCCAGGTTTCATCCGCAATGGCCGACACTGGACCCAAGTCAATCTCGCGAGGGCGCATCACTCCTTTTTGAAAATCGGGCCCTGTCTTCAGATAAGTGATACGGAAGGCATCAAGAAAATCGTCAGGCCAGGGTCCTGGATGGAGAAATTCCTTCTGCCAGCGAACAGGCATGTCCGCCAGAAACAAAGCCAGCCTTCCCTTCGCCCCGCTTTCATCGCTTGTCACATTGGCAGCGGCCATCACTGACTCGAACCACTCGAGCACTTCCTTACGAGCTTCCTCCATGGCCAGTTTCTGGGGAGACATCCCTGGACTCTGCTCGAGACGCTGAGCTGCTCGTGTCAGAATCTTAGCCACTAGCTGACTAAGGAGAAGTTTATTCTGGATACGCAAAGAGCAAAAGTAGTTTTCCACCCTGGCATAGGCTTCCGACCAGTCGACATAGTTGCCCGACCGCGGTTTGATGAAGCTCAAGGGGTCCATTGATAGCTCCAGACTTCAGAGCTCTCGCCATCGAGAAAATCGAGCTGGCAACGTAATTCAATGGCGGCATTCGGTTCGCTGTAGTCCGTAACCAGCATAGTCGCCCGCCAGGAAACCGCGTGAGGATTCCATTCTAGTTGGACGTCTTTAAGATTGGCGTTCGCCACGCTGGCATTTACTGCAGGAGGATTCTCGGCATTGGCTCTACTTGCAAGGGGCTCGAGGAAATCGACCACAAAGACGACCACTCCATGTTCATAGGTGTGTTTACCGATCCTGGTGGAAACCGGTCGAGGCACTGAGCGAGGGTCCAAGGAAACCTCTCTCGTCCAAAAGAGCGAGTATTCGAAATCTAATGACTCTCCTTGCTTAGGAAGAGACTTCGGCTCCCAGAAAGCGATTATATTATCGTCGAATTCGTCTTTGGTAGGCAACTCGATCAGCTTGATCCGACCGTCATCCCAGTCATTCTTCGGCTTCACCCAAACCGAAGGTCGCAGATGGTACCTGGCCTCCAAGTCTTGATAGTTGGAGAAAGCGCTATCGCGCTGGAAAAGTCCGAAACCTTTCAAATCGCGCGTATCGAAAAAAGAGAGCCGCGTCTTTTCATCCAAATCTAATGGGCGCCACATGACTTCGCCATCCGCGTGGTCGATCAGAAGTCCGTCAGAGTCATGGACCTCCGGCCTGTAGTCGAAATTTCGCGACGAGGAATTCTCTCCGTACCAGTACATGCTGGTCAAAGGCGCAACGCCTAGGCTTTCCACATCCTCCCTAAAATAGAGTCTGCTCTTGATATCCACTTTCGTAGTATCGCCCGGATGAAACTCGAACTCATAAGCTCCAGATACGCTGGGACTGTCGAGCAACGCGTATACCTGCATAACTCGAGAACCGGATATCGGCTTCCCAAGCCAAAACTCGATAAACCTCGGGAATTCCTCGGGCGTGGACAATCCGGAATTTATGGCGAGGCCTCGGGCTGACAAGCCATAGCGCATGCCTTTTCCAATACAGCGAAAGTAGCTGGCTCCAAGAAATGTGGCAAATTCGGAATGAGGTAAATTGTCCCCAAAAATTGGATATAATAGACGAAATCCGGCATAGCCTAGAGAAGATCCGAATGTCCGGTCCAAGCCGCTCCGATCGAACTCGAAGAAAGAGCTTACGTAGGGAATGCGTTGAGAATGGGTAGCGGTGTATTCGTTTATCCCAACCGAACGATCATAAAGATATCCAAGATGGAGAAATTGGACTTGATAAGCCAGGTCCTCGTCAAACCAGAGCGTTTTATCATTGATGAAGGTGATTTCCCGATACTCGTCGTAGGCAAGATCCTGCAAGACCTGAGGAGCCTTTCTTCCCGCCTTCCGGTATTTTCGCTCCGAGAGCGCTTTGGCCTTTTCGTCCACATAGGAAAAATTGATCTCCACACGCTTCATGGCGCAAAGCCAAGGGCTGGAGAAAAGCAGGAAAACGGAAAGAGTAAGACGAAGCCGCTTCATCTAGAGGATAGCATATTCAAGAGGATTACTGTAATTGGGAAAAAACGTCGACAAGGAAAGCCCACGCTTGGTTTCGCCAAATTCCATCCAAAGGAATAAGTTTCAACACAGTCAACCTCGCAAAAGCCCCTTGCAGAAAAGGCATCTAAAGGATTAGGCGTCAGAGCCAGAGGAGCATGAACGACACCTCCTATAACCTAGGTAGCTTCGATTTTCGGAAATAAGGTTTGCAAAAATTCAAACAATCGTTTGATTTAAACGACGTTTCACATCTTAATGGATGAATAGCACGCAGAAAAAGATCATCGAAGCGGCCGAAATCGAGTTTGCCGACCACGGATTTGGTGGAGCGTCTATTCGGGAAATCACTCGGAGGGCTGATGTGAACATCGCGGCCATCAACTACCATTTCGGGTCCAAAGAGGATCTTTTCAAAGAAATGGTACGCTATCGAATCGATCCTATAAACGAAGAGCGACTGGCCCTACTCGATCAGGCGGAGGAATCGAATAAGGCAAAGCCGGTTCCTCTCGAAGAAATCGTGGATATCATCGTCCGCCCGCTCCTCAACAAGCTTATTTCAGAAGATCAGGCGGGGGTTCATTTTCTGCGAGCCATGGGAAAAGGCATGGGAGAAGAACAGTCCTTCATGAAAGACTTATTTGAAGACTGCATGCAGGAAGTGCTCCGAAGATTCATCCAGGCCTTGTCTTTTTCGCTTGGCAAACCTTCGTTTGCGAAAGTGGTCTACGGAATGCACTTTCTCGCTTGCGCCATGCTGGGAGCCATGCTGCAACACACGAGATTGGAGTATATGGGACAGGGGAAAATAGACACTGGCAACGTCGAGGAGCTAGTCGATCAACTAGTCGCATTCATTTCCGGAGGGCTAAAGGCGATGGTGAATATGCCATCAAAAACTGATACGCGATGATTAGACAAGGGAAACGCATTGTGACTGCCAAAACGACTTCGGCCTGCAGAACGGGGATTGCTTGGAGCTTTAGTGTAATTATAATTTTGATACTATCGGGTTGCGCTTCTCGACCCATCGAATCTCAAGCGGACTACGCAAGCTCGCTGACACCGGATTCCTGGCTATCCTCTTCATCAACCGAGCTAGTAGCCGACGATTGGCTACAGGAATTCAAAGAGCCTGAGCTTGGATCCTTGATCAACGAGGCATTGGTAAATAACTTCGGATTAGAATCGCTACTCAACCAAGTCGATGCGGCAGAAGCAGCCTCGCGCATCGTCGCTTCTTCTAGATTCCCGCAATTCAATCTAGGCCTCAATTCGGGGAAGCAGCAAAACCGGTTTATTACGCTAGACATTCCAGGTCTCGGCAGCAACGCAGTGACTTCCGAGAGCCATGCCCTATCGCTAGGAACTTCCTGGGAAGTCGATATCTGGAATAGAATAGGCAGAAATGAAGCGGCTTCAATCGCTCAATACGAAGCCTTGCAGAAGGATCTTGAAGCCTTGCGTCTATCTCTAGCTGGACAAGTAGCCAAGGCCTGGCTAAACGCCATTGAAGCCGATCAGCAATATGATCTGGCTCGGGAAACGGCTCAAAGCTTTAACACGAGACTCGATTCCATCGAGCGGCGATACCAACGCGGACTGACCGCCGGATTCGATTTGAGGTTGGTTAGAGCCCAAACCGCCACAACGCGAGCGGCGATCCAGAACCGGAAATCTCAACGCGATGCTTCGATTCGTCTATTGGAGAATCTCCTAGGACGCTATCCGTCTGGAAAGCTCGAACCGCAGGCCAGTCTTCCCGAACTCGTAGAATCAATTCCTCCAGGACTTCCTTCAGACTTGCTCTCTCGTCGACCCGATCTTGTGTCCGAAGAACGCCGTCTAGCTTCGGCTCTTGCTCAGAAAGAGGCGACTCAGCGAAATTGGCTTCCAAGACTCGTACTTACCGGAAGCTCCGGGACCACAAGCAACCAACTCTCGGATTTGCTAGACGAAGATTTCAGCGTTTGGTCAATTTTCGGCGACCTGTCGACAAGTCTTTTTACCGCCGGACGACTAAAGGGCGAGCGCGATCAGGCAAACGCAAATCTTAAAGCGCAGATTGCCCAATACCAGGCAGCCGTCTTAAACGCTTTTCGCGAAGTGGAAACCGCCCTAAGCGCTGACCAGGACCTGGCCGACCTGGAACAGGAGGTCGCCTTGGCAGCTATGGAAAACTCGAAGGCGGAGACGCAAGCTTGGGACCAATATGAAAAAGGCCTGATAGATATCACCTCCGCTTTGGATACTCAGGGACGAGCCTTTGATGCTCAAAGTCAGCTGCTTTCCACACGAAACCAGCGACTGCAAAACCGTGTCGATCTGCACCTAGCCCTAGGAGGCGGATACGGCGGATAGAGCTAAAGCGAAAACCGGAATTTAAATCAAGCAACCATGACTTCGGAAAAAAAGGAAATCTCATTTGGAGAGTGGCTATTGAAATATGTCATGCCGCCCATCGCCATATTGCTATTGGCAGTCGTCGCAGTAACGCTAGCGAATATTTTCAAGCCTGAATCGGTTAAAAAGGATCCCATCGCTGTGCTTCCCTATGTCGAAGTAGTCACAGCTAAATCCAAACCCGTTACCCTCGAAATCGAAAGCCAAGGAACCGTTCAAGCCAGGACGGAAACCGCGCTTGTAGCGGAAGTTTCAGGACGCATCGAAGCTATATCGCCAGCCTTGTTTTCGGGCGGCTTTTTCGAAAAGGGAGACGTTCTGATAACCATCGATAAAACCGATTACATCGCCAATCTCGCTAGCGCGAAAAGCCGAGTGGCAGAAGCCCGTCTAGCTCTGGAACAAGAGAAGGCATCGGCCGATCAAGCTCGACAGGATTGGGAGGAACTCGGTCGAGGAGATCCGAACTCCCTGGTTTTAAGGGAGCCTCAACTCGAGCGAGCCAAAGCGAATATGGAAGCAGCCCAATCCACTCTGAGAATAGCTGAGAGAGACTTGGAACGGACAACGGTAAGAGCTCCTTACTCCGGACGGGCTCGCGAAAAATTGGTAGACATCGGTCAGATCGTGAACGCTCGCTCAAGCGTATTAGCTCATATTTATTCAGTGGATATCGCTGAAATCCGGCTCCCCATTTCGCTAGCGGAGACCCAGTTCATCGATTTACCCGAAACCTACAGTGATGGACAGACCAGCGGAAATAAACCGACCGCGTTAATCGAAGTTAGCTATGGCGACAAGGACTATACTTGGGAAGCTACCATCGATAGATCTGAAGGGGCTATCGACGCTCGCACCCGACTGGCCTACGTCGTCGCTCAAGTGCGCCAGCCCTATGCTAGAAAAACGGGAGACGATGAAAAGCCTCCATTAAAAGTGGGCCTTTTCGCCAAGGCGAAAATAAGCGGGAAAACCTTGCCAGAGGCCTTTACCATACCGAGAAAGGCGATACGCGAAGGGAATCAGATCTACATCATAGACAGAGAGAATCGCGTTCGTATCCGTGAAGTTCGTATAGTAAAATCGAATACTGAAATTGCAATCGTCACAGAAGGCATCAAGGATGGAGATCGAATCTGCCTGACTCCTCTCGAGTACGCGGTCGATGGCATGCCCGTCGACATCGCCGACTCAACGACAAAGCTGACTTCAAGCGAGGCGAAACTCGCGAGTGAGTTGAATTAGCCAAACTAACCTGAAGAATGATTTCCTGGTTCACACGAAACGGAGTCGCTGCAAATCTTCTCATGCTGCTTCTGCTTTGCGGAGGTATCGGCGCGTATTTCAATATCAAGCGCGAGTTGTTTCCAACGTTCTCGCTCGATATCGTAATCGTCAGAGTCCCCTACCTAGGAGCTTCGCCCGAAGAGGTGGAAGAGGCAGTTGTTGTTCGCATCGAGGAGGCCCTAGAAGGAATCGACGGTATCAAAGAATTGAATTCAAAAGCTCTTGAGGGCTATGGTTCTGTAAGCGCCGTAGTGGACAAGGGCTATGACGTGACTAAGGTCAAGGACGAGATAAAGACTCGCGTCGATGCCATTAGCACTTTCCCCGATGGGACGGAACGAGCGATCATCGAAGAGCTTCTCATTCCCAAGGATGTCATCCGCATCTCGATTTTCGGCAACGCCAGCGAAAAGGAAATCAAGAAGCTAACCGAGCGAGTTCGCGACGACATGGTTAAAATCGATGGCATCAGCCAAGCTGTTGTAGAAGGCCTGCGCGACTACGAGATATCGATTGAAGTATCTGAAAATACACTACGAGAATACAACCTCACTTTCGATCAAGTCGTCAATATCGTAAAAGCGAACTCCATCGATCTGCCAGGCGGGCTGATCAAGGCTGAAGGAGGAGAGATCGCCCTTCGGACCAAAGAGCAGGCCTATGTGGGCGAGGACTTCGAGTCGATCGTTTTGCTAACCAGTCCCGATGGAGCTGAAGTTCGACTAGGGGACATTGCCAACATCGTCGACGGGTTCGAAGAGCAGGACATCTATACTTTGTTTAATGGAAAGCCGGCCGGTATGGTCCTCGTCCGAGAAGTTGGTGACGAAAACCCGCTTGATATCTCGGAAAACGTCTATGAATACGTCGAGCAAGCAAAGGCGACTTGGCTGCCCAGCGGCATAGAGATGGTAGCCTGGAGCGATTCTTCCTACTACCTGCAAGGGCGTATCGACATGCTGTTGAACAATGGTCTCATTGGATTCGTTCTGGTCCTCATATCGCTGGCCATTTTTCTCAGACCGACCCTCGCCTTCTTTGTAGCCATCGGCATTCCTGTGAGCTTTTTGGCGACTCTGGCCATAGGACCTCTGGTGGGCATCACGGTCAATCTTCTGTCTCTTTTCGCCTTCATTCTCGTTTTGGGAATCGTAGTTGACGACGCCATCGTGGTGGGAGAGAGCGTATTCACCGAGTTTCAAAATAAAGGTCCGGGAGTCGAAAGCGCCATCTCGGGCACCCATCGCGTATCCATGCCCGTGACCTTTGCCATTCTTACCACTATCGTGGCGTTTTTCCCCGTTTTTCTACTGCCTGGGACTATCGGAAAGTTCATGGCGGTCATTCCCCTGGCGGTCATCCCCACCCTGCTGTTCTCACTCGTGCAAAGCAAGCTCGTACTTCCCTACCATCTGTCGCTCTGCACCGTTGGAGACAAGAGCCATCGAAGCGAATTGAATCCGCTTTCGCGGTTGCAGCGCAAGTTTTCCGATGGATTGGAAGGCTTTATCAAAAAGCGCTACCTTCCCTTCCTTAAGAAAGCCATCCAGTTTCGCTACATGACGTTGGCTTCCTTTATGGCAGCCCTTATTTTCGCAGTCGCTCTTGTAGTTAGCGGAACAATACGATTCGTGTTCTTTCCCAATGTTCCCTCCGACTATATTTTCGTCGAGCTGACCATGGCGGAAGGTACGCCGATTGCCGAAACCGAAAAGGCAATGGAGCGGATCGACCAAGCCATAGAAGACATTCGACAGGAAGACATGGAAAACGGGAAAAGCGACCCGGTATCCAATAAAAGCCTTTTTCTCGGATATAGCGTGATTTCAGGCGGACCTAATCCCACCGAAGTCAACTCGGGAAGCAATATCGGCTCGATTATCCTCGAGCTGGCCAAAAGCGAAATTCGAGACTCGAATGCTACCGAAGTTTCCGAGCGTTGGAGAACGAAAGTCGGCTCGATTCCGGGCGCCCGGAGGATAAATTTCCAGGACAGCGCGGCTGGTCCTGTGGGTTTGCCGGTAGACGTTCGCCTTACCGGTCGCGACTTCGTCGAACTGAAAGCCGCGTCATTGGAAATTCAGGACAAGCTCAAAGAAATCGATGGCTTGTATAATATACGAGATAATTATTCCGAAGGTAAGCGCGAACTGAAAGTTCGCTTAAGGGAGAACGCTCGCTCGCTGGGTTTGAGTGCTGGAGACCTGGGAAGACAGACTCGATCCGCCTTCTAT